>JBMONI010000016.1:0-278384 GCA_049324575.1 Candidatus Omnitrophota bacterium
AAACCCTTCCTCCCCTCGGCGCCCGAAACCTCCCGCCGCCGCGCCCCCTGCCCCTCGCAAGGATCCTGCCAGAACGAAAACGCCGGGGTCGCGCTCAAGCTCCGGCGGAAAGATCTTCGATCGGTTCCAAGAATTCGAGGAACGCCCCTGACATGGGGTGCGGAAATCTCAAAAAAGAAGAGTGAAGAGCGATCGGCGCGCCGCTTTTCATGTTCATGCGCCGCCGGCCGTATTTCGGATCTCCGAGGACCGGGAACCCTTCATGGGCCGACTGGACACGGATCTGATGCGAGCGGCCGGTCTCGAGCCGGAATTCCGCAAGCGTCAGGGGCCGCGCTTTCGATCCGGCGAAACGGACCGGACGAACGCTCAGAACGGCCATTTTTGAAAATGGGGTCGACGGGGGAACGACTTCGGCCTTATTGCTTTCCTCATGTTTAAGGAGCGCATGACGCCAGGTCGCCTCCCGCGCAAGATGCCCTTCGATCCAGGCCTGATAACGTCTTTCCAACGTTCCCGCCTGGAGAGCGGCCGTAAGTCGCGCCGCCGCTTTGGAACGTTTCGCAACGACCATCAGCCCCGAAACATTCCGGTCAAGCCGGTGGATCAGACCGACATAGTGCCTCCCGAAATGCCCGCGCAGCCAGGTCACGAGATCCGGGCCGCTTCCATCCCCGCCCTGGCTCAAAAGCCCGGACGGTTTTGAGAGGACCGCAAGATGGACGTCCTCGAACACAATGCGGGGCGTTAAGGCAGAAGGCCATCGGAAAAGACCCGGCAAGGAGCGGCCGGGCCGGGGCAGAGGAGAACGGGCCTCATTCACGGGATCCGGCCCTCAAGGCGCATCGAAACCGGTCCGTTCATGCCCGAGAAGGAAATGGTAGACCAGATTAAATCCGATCGAAAGATACTCCTGAAGAACCTGTTTCACGGAAAGCTCCTGACGCCACCATTCGCGAGCCTTGAATCCGGGACTCTCGACCATCACGTGCGCGACAGAGACGCCGCTTCCCTGAAGGACTTTTTTGAAGATCATGAGCGCGCGGCGCATATGATAAGTGCTGGTCACAAGGAGGATCGAGCGAAGCCCCTTGGCTTCCGCATACCGCCGGACGCCCATGGCTTCTTCATAAGTCGATGTCACCGGGAGCGGAAGGACCTCGATCCTGTCGGAGCCGACCCCGTAAAAGGCCAGGGCCCGTCGTACGTATTCGGCCGCCTCGACAGGCTCTTCGGAAAGGATGCGGGCCTGGAACTGGACATAGCCGGGATCTATTTCCTCAAAGATCGGCGCGACAAGGATCTTATCCCCGTAGCCTTCGGCCAAAAGATCGGCCGCCTTTTGAAAACGAAAATAGTCATCCCCCCGCAGGACCACGATGGCCTCGGCCGGGACCTTTTCGTCCGGCACAAGCAGGAAATCGCCGATCGGAGGAAGCCACAGCGGGAAAAAAGCGAGAAAAAAAAGTCCCAGCAAAAGTAAACGCAGAAGATGTTTCATCGCTTACTCAAAGAGCCTCAGGATCTCTTCATGCGCCCGGAGGAGCTTTTCGGCGTCCTCGAGTTTTTGCGTTTCGCGCGCCACGATCTCGGCGGGGGCATTTCGGACAAAATGTTCCTGCGCCAGCTTCGCGCGAAGCGAACCGATCCAGGCCTTCGTTTCTTCGACCTTACGGCCGACCCGCGCTTTTTCCTTCGCCGGATCGAGCAATCCCTCGATCCCGATATGAACATCGAAATCCGCGAAGGCGGTCCCGGGAAAATTCTTGTCCTTGTTGAACGAAGAGACCACCCGCAGCCGCACCCCGGCCAATTTTTCGACCGCCGCGCGAAACTGCTCAAAGATCTTCCCTTCATCGGCCCGGCGGACCGCGACGATCCCTTCGACCTTTTGGGCGGGATCGATGCCCAGGCGCATGCGAAGGTCCCGGATCCCGCTCACGGCGGTCTGGAGCATCCCGAAACAACGTTCGGCTTCCGGGTCAGGCGCTCTCTCAGGTTCCGGCCATTCCGCGAGCATGATGCTTTCCGGCCATCGGTCCCCCTCGGGCGCCATACCCCGAAGTTTTTGCCATATCTCTTCCGTGATGAAAGGCATGAACGGATGGAGCATCCGGAGGCTACGCTCCAGAACGCCGAAAAGGATCCGGGCGGTCCGCTCCCGGGCGGCGGCCTCTTCGCCCGTCAGCACCGGTTTTGCCAGTTCGATTGTCCAATCGCAGAAATCATTCCAAATAAAGTGATAAAGCTCGGAGGCCGCCTGGGCCAGGGCGAATTCGGAGAGCAGGTCTTCGGTCCGTTTCTGGACGCCCTGCAGTCTCGAAAGAATCCACCGGTCCGCGATCCCAAGCCCCTCTTTCGGCCATGCGGAGGTTTTTCCCAGGCAGGAGGGCTCCCGGATATTGAGCAGTACAAAACGGGAGGCATTCCAGATCTTGTTCGTGAAATTCCGCCCGACCTCGAATTTTTCGCGCGAAAGATAAACGTCCTGGGCGCTCAGCATGATCATGCTGAAACGGAGTGCGTCCGCCCCCATTTCCCCGATCACTTCCAAAGGATCGATAGAATTGCCGAGGGATTTGGACATTTTCAGACCGCCCTCCGCGCGGACCGTCCCGTGGATATAGATCCGGCTAAAAGGCTCTTTCCCTTCGAACTCCAGCCCGGCCATGATCATCCGCGCGACCCAGAAGAAAATGATCTCCGGGGCCGTGATGAGATCGGAGGTCGGATAGAATTTTTTGAGGTCCGAAGTGCGCTCGGGCCATCCCAAGGTGGAGAACGGCCAAAGCCAGGACGAGAACCAGGTGTCAAGCACATCAGGATCCTGCCGTAATACAACTTTTTTGCCGCGCTTCGCTTCGGCCTGTTTCAACGCATCGGCTTCACTCCGGGCCACATAAAGACCGCCTTCTCCGTCGTACCAGACCGGGATCTGATGTCCCCACCAGATCTGCCTTGAAATGCACCAGTCGCGGATGTTCCTGAGCCAGTGAAGATAAACCTTGGTCCAGCGGTCCGGGTAAAAACGGGTCTTCCCTTCTTCGTGGGCGCTGAGCGCCTTTTCCGCTAACGGTTTCATTTTGACGAACCATTGCTTCGACAGATAAGGCTCGACCACGGTATCGCACCGGTAGCAATGGCCCACGGCGTGTAAATGGGAATCCCGGCGGACAAAAAGCCCCTGGGCTTCGAGGTCCGCGAGGATCTTTTTTCGGGCCTGGAACCGGTCCATTCCCCGGTAGGGGCCGCCGTTCTCATTGATCGTACCGTCGGGGTTCATGACGTTGACGCGTTCGAGATGATGCCGGATCCCCATCTCAAAATCGTTCGGGTCATGGGCCGGCGTGACCTTCACCATCCCGGTCCCGAATTCGGGATCGACAAAAGCATCGCCGATGACCGGGATCCTGCGCCCGATCAAAGGAAGGATAAGGGTTTTTCCGATCAAAGGCGCGTATCGGGGATCCTCGGGATTGACCGCGACCGCGGTGTCTCCCAGCATGGTTTCCGGGCGCGTGGTCGCGACCACAATATGGTCGATGCCGAGCTTTTCGAGGGCGGCCCCCGGCTTTATTTCGGAGCCCTGCGTAGGAGCGATCGGGTATTTGATGTGATAAAGCCCGCCTTGGACGTCTTTGTGCGCGGCTTCTTCATCCGAAAGCGCGGTCTTGCAGCGCGGGCACCAGTGAATGATGTAATCGCCTTGATAGATCAGGCCCCGCTCGTAGAGCGTCACAAAGGCTTCGCGGACCGCGCGCGAAAGGCCTTCATCCATCGTAAAACGTTCACGCGACCAATCGCAGGACGCGCCGAGAGAACGCAGCTGGCGCGTGATGGTGCTCCCGTGCGCCTCTTTCCACTTCCAGACTTCCTCGAGGAATTTTCCCCGGCCGAGCTGGTCCCGTGTTTTTTTCTCCTTCGCAAGCTTTTTCTCCACGACATTCTGCGTCGCAATGCCCGCGTGATCGACCCCGGGCACCCAAAGCACGTCGCGGCCTTTCATCCGCTGAAATCGGACCAGAACATCCTGGATCGAGTTGTTCAGCGCATGCCCCATATGGAGGATGCCGGTCACGTTCGGCGGAGGGATGACGATGACGTAAGGACGGCCCGTGGCCTTCATCCCGGTATCGCTGCGGGGCCGGAAATAGCCCTTGGCTTCCCACTGCGAATACCAGAAGGTCTCGATCTCTTGGGGATGATATCGGGGAGCGAACGCGGTCGGATCCATGGGGGATCAGAATCCTTTGAACAGCTTGTACTCGATGGCCTCCACAAGCGCGTGCCAGCTGGCCTGAACGATATTTTCGTGGACCCCCACCGTAGTCCAGGTGTGTTTGGGGTCCTGAAACTCCACAAAAACACGCACTTTGGCCGCGGTCCCCGCCTCCGAATTAACGACGCGGACCTTGTAATCGGTCAGATGCGTTTCGTCGATCTCGGGATAAACGTTCCGAAGCGCCTTGCGGAGCGCACGGTCCATGGCATTCACGGGGCCATCCCCGTCGGCCACTTCATAATGTTCCTGTCCCTTGGCGACGATCCGCACCTCGGCCACTGAGGACGGATTCGGGCCGCCGACTTCTTCGGTGCGCGACGCGACGGTCTTCACCTGGAAGAACGGCTTGAATTTCCCGAGCAGTTTCTGAACAAGCAGCTCGAAGCTCGCTTCCGCGGCCTCGAACTGATAGCCTTCGTTCTCTTTACGCTGGATCTCGGCCAGGATCTTTTTGGCCTCAGGCGATTCCTTTTCAAGGCCCAGGTTCAACTCACGGGCTTTGATCGCGATATTGGTCCTCCCGCCGAGCTCGGAGACGAGATAGCGGCGCTCGTTGCCGACCATGGCGGGCGTGATATGTTCGTAGGTCCTGGCGTTCTTCACTACAGCGTTGATATGGACCCCTCCCTTGTGCGCAAAGGCCGAGCGGCCGGTGAACGGCTGCTGGTTGAGGAGCGGCATATTGCAGACCTCGGCCACAAAATGCGAAAGCAGCGTAAGTTCCGCCAGCTTGGAGGCCGGAAGACATCGCCGTTTCATTTTGATCTGGAGGATCGGGATAATGCTCACCAGGTTCGCATTCCCGCAGCGTTCGCCATAGCCGTTGATGGTCCCCTGCACCAGGGCGCAGCCCTCGCCCACGGCCTGGATCGAGTTCGCGACGCCCAGTTCGCAGTCATTATGACAATGGATCCCGAGCGGCGTCTTGATCGAACGTTTGACGCGAAGGATCGCCTGGCGGATCTCATGCGGCAGGCTCCCGCCGTTCGTATCACAGAGCGTGATATTGGACGCCCCGGCCCTGGCAGCTTGCTGCAGGGTCTTCATGGCATAATCGGGATTCGAGCGATACCCGTCAAAAAAGTGCTCGGCATCATAGATCACTTCGCGCCGGATCGATCGAAGATAAGCGACCGTCTCAAAGATCATGTGCAGATTTTCCTTGAGTGAGGTTTTGAAAACATCCGTCACATGCAAATCCCAGGATTTGCCGAAGATCGTGATCACCTTGGTCCCGGCCGCGACCAGCGCCTGCACGTTCGGGTCGTCCTGCACCTTGACATGCGCGCGCCGCGTCGAACCGAACGCCGCGACTTTGGCTTTGCGGATACCGGCCTTTTTGATCTCCTGGAAGAAGGCCAGGTCCTTGGGGTTCGAGCCGGGCCAGCCGCCTTCAATGTAATGCACCCCGAACTTATCGAGACGCTGGGCGATTGAGATCTTGTCCTGCAAGGACAAGCTGATCCCTTCGAACTGAGTCCCGTCCCGTAACGTCGTATCGTAGAGCAGTACCTGTTTCATTTTTTCTTTTTCTTCCCCAGGCCGAACTGGCGATGCAGGACCCGGAGAGCTTCCCTTCCTTTGCCGCCCGCAACCACGCAGGAGATCTTGATCTCGGAGGTCGAGATCATATCGATATTGATCCTGTGTTTGGCCAAAGCGGAGAACATTTTCGAAGCGATCCCGGAATGCGACCGCATCCCGATCCCGACCACGGAAACTTTGGCGATATCCTGATCGCAGACCACATGCTTGGCCCCGAGCTTTTTCATCGCCGCCCGGACGACCTTCATCGCCTTGGTCAATTCATTCTTGAAGACCGTGAACGAAATATCCGTCGCGTTGGTCTGCGTCTTGTTCTGAATGATCATGTCGACATTAACGTTCGCATCCGCGAGGGTCTGAAAGATCTTCGCTGCCACGCCGGGGCGGTCCGGCACCCGGAACAGCGTGATCTTCGCTTCATCCTCAGCGAGCGCGACTCCACTGACAACAACTTCTTCCATGGCTTGGGTCTCCTTCGTGATCAATGTCCCCTGGGCGTCCGTATGGGAATTGCAAACCCAAATGGGCATGTTGAATTTTTTACCGACCTCCACCGAACGCGAATGCATGACCTTCGCGCCGAGGGAAGCCAGTTCGAGGATCTCGTCATAGGTCACGGCCCCGATCTTGCGCGCCTCGGGAATGACCCGAGGATCGGCGGTAAAGATGCCGTCCACGTCGGTATAGATCTCGCATTGCTTGGCTTTCAAGGCGACCGCAAGCGCCACGGCCGTCAGGTCCGATCCGCCGCGCCCGAGTGTCGTGATCTCTCCGGAAGGCGTCTGACCCTGGAATCCCGCGACGATCACGATCTTCCCCTGATCCAGGGCTTTCTTGATCCGTTCGGCGCTGATGTCCCGGATCCGCGCCTTGCTATGAAACTCATCCGTGATGATCCCGACCTGAGGCCCCGTAAACGAAACCGCTTCGTGACCGAGCTTGTGGACCGCCATCGCAAGCAAGGCGATCGAAACCTGCTCGCCGGTCGCCAAGAGCATATCCATCTCGCGCTCTTCCGGGTCCTTGTTGATCCGGTTCGCAAGCGCGATCAGATCATCGGTCATGTCCCCCATCGCAGAAACGACGACGACCACGCGATGGCCGGCCCGCTTCGTGCGGACCACCCGTTGGGCGACCCGCATGATCTTCTCGGCGTTGCCGACGGAAGAACCTCCGTATTTCTGAACGATAAGCGACATGGATAATTCTACCTTGCCAGTAAAAGCTGGATCAATTCCTCGGAGCGGTTGACCTTATACTCGACGGCCTTCGCGGCGATCTCGGAAAAGGCCTCACTTGCATCCGCGGCGACCCGTGCGCCGGCCAGCACAAAAGGTGTCGGCTCCTTCGTCCGGCGCCGAGTCCGGTACGGCATGACATGGCAGGTCGAGACCAGGATCCGCAGATCCTGCTTTTTTTCAAGCTCCGCCCGGATCTTCGAAAGGATGAAGAAATCAAGCGCCTCGAGCGCCGAGACCTTCGCGCGGAGATCTCCTCGCCGCGAGGCTTCATCGCTATCCTTCAAATGCAAGCAAACAAAATCTTTTTCCTGCAGCGCTTCGAGCGCGATTTTCGCTTTTTCTTCGTAACGGACCGAAAGGTCCTCGTTTTGCTTGCGCGATTCATGGACGGTAAGACCGATCAGTCTCGCCAGGCCGTTTGCGTACTCGGAATCCGAGATCATCGCCCCCGAAACCCCCTGTTTTTCACTGAACTTTTTGAGCTGCGGTTTCGGCCCCTGGCCCCAGACCCAGATCATATTTGCCGGGTTCTCCCCCAGATCGACGCGGACCTGATTGATCTCATGGTCCTGCAAGAGCAGTTTCGCATCGAACATGATCTTCTTCAAAAGCTCCCCGCCGGGGCCTTTGGGAAGCCGCGTCTCGATCGGGTCCCCGATGATGTCGTGAGGACAGAAAGTCCGGGCCGAAAGGGCGTCATAACCGTGCGAATCCTTGAACACGACGATGTGCCGGTAATCCGATCCCGGGAAAAAACGCGTGAAATCGTTCGCGACCTTCTTGTTCAAAAAATTGATGAGCGCGCGCGCCTCTTTGGAGGCGATATGGCCGGCTTCCGGGTCGGCCAGGGTCCCGTCGGCTTCCGTGATGAAGTTCATGCGGAACGGGATCTCATTGTCCTCGAGTTTGAGCTCCATGTTCGCGGCTTCAAGAGGTCCCCGGCCGGTATATTCGCGGTCGGCGTCGTAGCCGAGAAGATTCATCAGGGTAACATCGGCCCACGGCTCGGTCCGGCCGGACGCCAATTTCGCAAGTCCGATCTTCCCGATCTTCGCAAAAAAATGAAGATGGGGGATCTTGGCCATTTCAAGCGGTGTTTTTCCGCCGGCATTTTCATCGGGAATATCCGCTGCGCCGGAAGCCGCGATCAACAGGTACTTCATGGCTCCACCACCTTTCTCACCGCCTCGAGGGTCGGGTCGATCAGTTCAAAGCGATCGTCAAAGCTCAGCGCAAAATCCGGGTCCTTGAGGCCGGATCCGGTGAGTGTGATCACGATCCTTGTTTTAGCCTGGAAAAATCCGCGCCGGGCGAGCTTAATCACTCCGGCCACCGCCGCCGCCGATGCAGGTTCGGCGAACACTCCCTCATGCTCCGCGATGAACCGGTAAGCCGAAGCGATCTCATCGTCCGTGACCGCTTCGATGAGTCCGCCGGATTCATCCCGGGCCTGGACCGCCCCCTGCCAGCTCGCCGGATTCCCGATCCGGATCGCCGTTGCCAGGGTTTCGGGTTTCTCGACCGGTTTCCCATGCACCAAAGGCGCCGCCCCGGCCGCTTGAAAACCGATCATCTTCGGTAAAAGGCTCGACCGCCCCGCGCGCTGGTATTCCTTATATCCTTTCCAATACGCGGTAATATTGCCGGCATTCCCGACCGGGATCGCGTGGTATTCAGGCGCATCGCCAAGATCATCGATGATCTCGAAAGCCGCCGTTTTCTGCCCTTCGATCCGGAACGGATTAATGGAATTGACGAGTGTGATCTTGCCCTGTTTAGTGATCTCACGGACAAGACGCAGCGCTTCGTCAAAATTCCCCCGGACCATGATCACCTTCGCGCCGTACCGGTAAGCCTGCATCAATTTCCCTTTGGCGATCTTGCCTTCAGGGATCAGGACAAAACACTTGAGCCCGCATCGGGAGGCAAACGCCGCCGCGGACGCGGAAGTATTCCCGGTCGAAGCGCACATGACAGCTTCGGCCCCTGATTCGAGCGCCTTTGAGATCGCCAGGGTCATCCCGCGGTCCTTGAACGAACCGGTCGGGTTCAACCCTTCGAACTTGTAATAGATCCGGATCTCTTTGAGCCCAATCAAACGGGGCAAGGCTTCCGCCAGGATGAGCGGCGTATTGCCCTCATTGAGCGAAATGATCGGCGTTTCAGGCGTCACCGGCATGAACTCCTGGTAGCGCTCGATGATCCCGATCTTCTTGACCGCAAATCTTGGATTAGAAACCATGGAAAGCTCCCTGTCTTACGGTTCCGCTTCGATGCGGATCAATTGCGATTGAGCACGCACGACATTCTGGCGGTCGATCGCGTTCATGGCGTTCCGCACACTGCGCTCGGAGGCATCATGGGTCAGCAGAATAAGCGGCACGATCTTCCCCTTGTTCGTTTCTTTCTGGATACAATCCGAAATGCTGATCGAATAATCCCCCAGGATCTTTGAGATCCGGGCCAACACACCGGGCCGGTCGAAAACATGGAACCGGAGGTAGTAGCGTGAAAGGATCGAGGAAATGCTTTTGACCGGCAAGATCCCCCGCCCTGCAAATTCCGTCACGCCGGACAAGGCATAGCGATTCACGCTCCGCTTCGCAAGGTCCACGAGATCGCTGACGACCGCGCTCGCCGTCGGATGCGATCCCGCTCCCCGCCCGTAAAGAAGGATATCGCCGGTCTCGTCCCCATGGATCAGAACCGCATTGTAAGAACCGTTCACATTCGCCAGGATATGGGTCTTCGGCAAAAGCGTGGGCTGCACGCGGGCTTCGATGCCCTCGCGACCGGCTTTGGCGATCGCAAGCAGTTTGATCCGATAGCCGAATTGTTCGGCGAACAAAATATCCTCGCTGCGGATGCGCGAGATCCCCTCGCAATAAATATCCTTGAAGCGCACTTTCCCTCCGAAGGCGAACCTCGCCAGGATCGCGAGTTTGTGCGCGGCATCGATCCCCTCGATATCGAGGGTCGGATCGGCCTCTGCGTAGCCGCGGTCCTGCGCTTCCTGGAGGGCCTCCCGAAAATCAATCTTTTCATCCGCCATCTGCGAAAGGATATAATTGCTCGTCCCGTTGATGATCGAATGGATCGCGCTGATCCGGTTCGCGACCAGTCCTTCACGGATCGCTTTGATCACCGGGATTCCGCCTCCGACACTCGCCTCAAAGGCGACCCAAAGCCGTTTTCGCGCAGCAAGGGCGAAGATCTCATCCCCGTGTTCGGCCAAAAGCGCTTTGTTCGCCGTCACCACGTGTTTGCCATGGCGAAGGGCCTCCATGACAAAAGTCCTCGCTTCACGGACCCCGCCCACCAGCTCGACCACGACCGGGATCAAGGGATCGCGGATCACTTCCATGGCATTTTTGGTCAAAAGGGACCGCGGGACCTTGACGCCTCGCTTTTTCCCCGGATCGCGAACGGCGATCTTTCGGATCTCGAACGAGACCCCCTTTGTTCCGAGAAAGTACCGCTGCTTATTTTGCAGGATGGAATACAATCCCGATCCGACCTGTCCGAGCCCCAAAAGTCCCAAGGAAAGTTTCTGCATGGATTTTTCCTAACTTTTTTCCTTACCGCAGGTTAAGTCAAAAGCGCGTTAGTATAGCCCAGGACGCTTCAAAAATCAAACAAGCCGCTCGTTCCAAAACCGACGGACCTTGTCCGCTCCAAAGATCCGATCCGGGAGGAGAATTCTGTCGTTTTTGGACCCTGTTAGGTTATAATAGGCCCCTCACGCAAGGAGGGCTTTTTGATGAAAACGCGTTTACGGATCGTTCTTATTCTTGCCGCTCTTTCGGTCCTTCATCTTGCCATGGCCCGTCACGGCGTTTATGACGAGGAAGCGCGTGAAGCCGAGAAATTGGGAAAAGCGGCGGCACAGAGTTCCTCCCGAAATAATCCCGCTAAAGGGATCGCTTCGGGGATCCGCGAAACGGTTTCCAGTCCCAAGGATGTCCTCACGGAAACCGCGGACGGAACCGCGAACGAAACTCCTGTGGTCGGGACCCTTGAAGGCGCGCGCGTCGGAAGCTCCAAAGCGGTCGAGCAGGCCGCCAAAGGGGTCATGAAAGTGGCAACGCTGGGCTATGGGGATAC
This sequence comes from Candidatus Omnitrophota bacterium, assembly GCA_049324575.1. GTDB lineage: Bacteria > Omnitrophota > Omnitrophia > Omnitrophales > Aquincolibacteriaceae > JBMONI01. Next base: position 11,173 of record JBMONI010000016.1, read on the forward strand.
CGACAATATGAAGATCGAAGAGCCGCAGGCCGATTCCGACGACGTCGGGAAGTTCAAGATCCGCTGGTAGGTCGGATCGGAAGACCTCAGACATCCGGCCTCCGAATTTAAAAAAATCCCTTCGAAAGATCCTTCTCCGCTTTTTTGTGATCCAGCAATGAGAGACTGTCTCCGGAAGCCGCCCCCTAAAAACAACTTAGGGGCGTCTGACGCCTGAACCCCGCTGCGGGTTTCAGAGATTGAACTGCAGGTCGTGGAGCTTTTTGTAGATGCCGCCTTGGCTGATCAGCGCCTCATTCGTCCCCCGCTGGACGATCCTGCCTTCGTCCATTACGAGAATCTTGTCGGCCCGCTGGACCGTGGAAAGCCGATGGGCGATCACGAAGACCGTGCGTCCTTTCATCAAGTTCTCAAGAGCCTTCTGCACTTCCCGTTCGCTTTCCGTATCAAGATGGGAAGTCGCTTCATCGAGGATCAGGATGGGCGCGTCTTTCAAGATCGCGCGCGCGATCGCAAGCCGCTGCCGCTGCCCGCCCGAAAGCTTGAGCCCCCGCTCGCCGATCGGCGTGTCATAACCTTGCGGAAGAGATTCGATGAACTCGTGCGCAAAAGCCGCCTCCGCGGCTTTTCGGACCTCCTCCGGGGAGGCCTCCGGACGGCCGTAGGCGATATTCTCGCGGATCGTCGCATTGAAGAGGATCGTGTCCTGGGAGACCATGCCGATCAGTCCCCGCAGCGAGCGGATCGTCAGGTCCCGGATATCGGTTCCGTTGATGCGGATCACCCCCAACGTCGGATCATAAAAACGCGGGATCAAATGGACCAGCGTCGTCTTGCCGGCGCCGCTCGGCCCCACAAACGCAAAAACCTCCCCCGCCTTGATCTGGAGATCGATGCCCTCGAGCACGCGGCGGCCGGCCGCATATTCAAAACTCACTTTCTCGAATTCAATCCTCTCCACCTTCCCCTGGAACGCGCATGCGCCTTCGCGGTCCCGGATCGAGGGAATTTCGTCGAGGATCTCGAAGATCCTTCCTCCCGACGCGAGCGATTGCTGGATCGTGCTGTTGACCTTGCTCAGTTTTTTGAGCGGCTCGTAGAGAAGGAAAAGCGACGCGATAAAGGAGGTGAATCTTTCTGGCGTGAACGAATCGATCGAGAACCAGATCGCGAGGCCCGCCCCGCCCGCCGCCAGCACATCGATCAAGGGCCGCTGGACAATCGTGATCCGGATCGTTTTCTTGAAGAAATCGAACACCCCGTGATTGATGCGGTTGAAACGGCTGATCTCGGCCTCCTCGCGGTTGAAAGCTTTAACGATGTGGATCCCCGTCAGTGTTTCTCCGATGAACGCCGTGATATCCGCCGAACGCTCGTGCATCGTGCGCGTGGTCCGGCGCAGCCGTTTTCCGAGAATCGCGATCGGGACCGCGACCAGCGGGAAAACGATCAGGGCAATGATCCCGCCCGGGCCTCCCCAGATAAAAACCGAGGGGATCAGAAAAAGGATGACGAGCGGCTGCTTCACGAGATCCGTCAGGACATCCGTCACCGCGCCTTGCACGCTGGTCACGTCATTGGTGATCCGGCTCAGGAAATCCCCGGTCCGTCCGCGGGAATAAAAATCGCTCGAGAGGTACACCAGATGCGCATACAGGTCTTCCCGGATCTTCCGGATCGCCCGTATCCCCACACTGGCCATCTGGTACTGGGACACATATTCGAAGAGACTGCGGAAACCGATGACTGCAAAAATGAGAATGGGGATCCAAAAAACGGGGAAACGGATATCGATATCAAACGGCAGATGCGGGATCGTCGCGCTCGAGATCACAACTTCTTTTTTGTTCGAAAGGCCGTTGATCGTCGCGTAAGGGATCACGGAAGCGACGGCCATGGTCAGCGAATAGCCGACCATGCTCGCGCTCGAGATCCCCAGCCGCCACCAATGCGGCTGGATATAGCGAAGCAAACGGCGATAGATCGATCCTGTTTTTTCGGCCTTGGGTTGCATGGATTCCTTTTCTCTGGACCCGTCATCCGCAGGCGGGCCCCCGGAGAGACTCGAACGGGGGCTTACTCTAACATATCCATTGACACCGCTCAACCTTGTTTGCTAATCTCAGCAACAGCTGATTTTTCGTTAATCCTTAACCTGCAAGGTGTTAGAGCAATGAGAAAGAAACTTCGGGTCGGAGTGATCGGCGCCGGACACCTCGGAAGACACCACGCCAGGATCTACCACGAACTGGAAGAGACCACCCTCGTCGGGATCTGCGACACCGATCCTTCCAAGAAAGAGATCGCCCAGACTTACGGCGCTTCCTTCTGGACCAAGCACCGCGACCTGATCGGTCAGGTCGACGCGGTCAGTATCGCGACCCCCACCTCCGAGCATTTCCGCGTCGCCAAGGATTTCCTCGAAGCGGGGATCCATGTCCTGATCGAAAAACCCATTACGCTGAAGATCGAGGACGCCGATATGCTGATCGCCTTGGCGCGGAAAAGAAACTGCGCCCTGCAGGTCGGCCATATTGAACGGCATAACCCGGCCCTGAAGCGCATCGAAAAGATCGCCAAGAACATCCGTTTTCTCGAGATCCACCGCCTCGGCCCTTTTACCGACCGGATCAAAGACTGCGGCGTCGTGCTCGATCTCATGATCCACGATTTCGACATCGTCATGAAACTCATCAAATCCAAGATCAAAGACTATGACGGCGTCGGCATCGCCGTGCTGACCCCTTACGAAGATCTCGCCAATGTCAGGATCAAGTTCGAGAACGGAGCGGTCGCCGATATCACGGCATCGCGCCTGACCCCCGAAGCCCAGCGAAAGATCCGGATCTTTCAGCCGGACGCCTATATCTCGCTCGATTATCAAAGCCAGAAAGCGAACATCTACACAAAATCCCTTTTCGGCATCAAGCAAGAGGTCATTGATATTGAAAAAGCCGAGCCCCTGAAAGAAGAACTGCGATATTTCGCGGACGGGATCTTGTCGGGAAAGAGTCCCGGCAACCCGGACGAAGCGGCCCGAAACGCTTTGGCCTTTGCGCTGGACGTAATCGAGGTCATCCAGGAAAACCACCGCCTGGGCCTGAAGGCCCTTGGGAAAAAAGTCTGACCCCCATGTCCGGACATCTTTTCATTATCGCCTGCGAAGCTTCCGGCGATCTCCACGCGGCCCGGCTCGTGGAAGAATTCCGCCGTCTTTCCCCCGGAACCGCATTCACCGGCCTGGGCGGACCCTGCATGCGGCAAGCGGGCGTGACCCTTCTTCACGATATGACGACCCTTTCGGCCTTGGGCCTCGGCGATGTCCTGCGGCAGTATCTGAAATACCGGAAGATCTTCTATGCCACGCTGGGGGCACTTCAAAAAAAGAAGCCGGACGCCCTGATTTTGGTCGATTCGCCTGCCTTCAACCTTCGGTTCGCGAAAAAAGCGCGCACGATGCTTCCTTCGCTCCCGGTGCTTTACTATATCTGTCCGCAGCTTTGGGCCTGGGGACAACGGCGGATCGGCCTTGTCAAAAAAGTGATTTCGAAGATGTATTCGATCCTTCCGTTCGAAACCGAATTTTACCGGCAGCATGGCGTCGACTGCGAATTCGTGGGGCATCCTCTTCTGGACCACCTGGCCGAAGCCCCGACGCGTGAATCGGCCCGGCGGAAACTTGCGCTCGGTCCCACCGAGACCGCCCTGGGATTCTTCGCGGGATCGAGACGAAGTGAAGTCCAGAGGATCTTTCCCATCATGGTGAAGACCGCCGCCTTGCTCAAAACCGCTTTCCCGGGCACCCGCCTTTTTTATTCCGAATCGACGAACGTTCCTTCCGCCGTTTACGAGGCCATTTTAAAGCAAACCGGCGGCACTTTGGAAAAGCTGAATGAGGATTTCGACACCGGCGTCAGGGCGATGGATTTTGCCCTGGTCACTTCCGGAACGGCGACCCTTCAGACCGCCTTGCTGGGAACCCCGTTCTTCCTTCTTTACAAGGCCAGCGGGTCCACTTATTTCATCGGACGAAGGCTGATCCAGGTCCCTTTTATCGGTCTCGTGAATTTGCTGGCGCGCAAGAAGGTCGTCCCCGAGTTCATTCAGGGACACGCCAAACCCGCGTGGATCGCGGAAGCCGCGATTTCCTTCCTGAAAGATCCGGGAGCCTACGAGAGGATGAAAGCGGATTTTCTAAAGATGCGGGCTTCGCTCGGAGAAAAAGGCGCGAGCGAAACGGCCGCGCGCAAGATCAGGGATTTTCTGCAGGCTTAGGGCTTTCGAGAAGTTCCCACGCGAATTCGCGCTCAGTCTTCCACTCAAAATTCGGCGGCGTCGGGATCGGCGCGGTGATCAGCTCCACCGCTCCCCGGAAAGCGCGGCCTGCGCTCTTGAGAGTCCCGACCGCGATCCCCTTGGCCCAGCTGGGTTCCCACTGTCCCTTTTTACCGGTCTTCGCCTTTTCGCGGGCTAGTTCCGTCGTAAGTTCGAAGGGAGAAAGCGCGATATTCGTGAAAGCCCTTTGAACACGGCGGCCGGCGGTCTGTTCGGGCGCGATCTCCACGGCCTCAAGCGGCAGAGAGAACAAAAGAAGCAAGGAACATGCGAGGATCGCTCGTTTCATATGTCCCGGAATCTAGCATAAAGCCGCTCTTAAAACAAGAAGGGCCTGCATATTTCGCAGGCCCTTTTTGCTCTCTTCAAGTATTTGATATCCATTAGACATCAAAATACAGGTAAAACTCATGCGGGTGCGGTCTCAAACGCATCTGGTCGAGATCCACGCTCCGCTTATAGTCGATCCAGGTCTCGATCACATCTTTGGTGAAGACATCTCCCTGGAGCAGGAAATCATGGTCCCGCTCGAGGGCATTCAACGCCTCCTCCAAAGACCCCGGAACGCTCAAAATGTCCTTCTTCTCCTCCGGCGACAAGTCATAGATATTTTTGTCGATCGGCTTGCCCGGATCGATCTTGTTGCGGATCCCGTCGAGCCCTGCCATCAGGATCGCCGCAAAGACCAGGTACGGGTTCGCCGCCGGATCGGGTGCTCGGAATTCGACGCGCTTCGATGCCGGCGAGGACGAATACATCGGAATACGGCAAACCGCCGAGCGGTTCCGCGCCGAGTAGCAGAGGTTGACCGGGGCTTCGTAGCCCGGTACCAGCCGCTTGTAGGAATTCGTCGTCGGAGCGCCGAACGCCAGGATCGACGGCGCGTGTTTGAGCAACCCGCCGATATAATATTTGCAGGTTTCGCTGATCAAGGCATACCCCTTCGCGTCAAAGAAAAGAGGCTTCCCCTCTTTCCAGAGACTCGAATGGACATGCATGCCGGAGCCGTTGTCCTTGAAGATCGGCTTGGGCATGAAGGTCGCCGTTTTGCCGTATTTCCGGGCCGTGTTCTTGATGACATACTTGTACATCATCAAATGATCGGCCATGGTCACGAGCGGCGAGAAACGGATATCGATTTCGCACTGCCCGGCGGTGGCGACTTCATGGTGATGACATTCCACCGGAACCCCGACCCGGCGCAGGGTCACCATGATCTCGCTGCGGATATCCTGGAGCGTATCGTGCGGCGGGACCGGGAAATAGCCTTCTTTATAACGCGGTTTGTAACCGAGATTCGGTTTCTCGTCCCGTCCGGTGTTCCAATCCCCCTCCACGGAGTCGATGTAGTAGTAGCCGAAATTCTCGCCCTGGTCGAAGCGAATATCATCGAAAATGAAGAACTCGGCTTCGGGTCCCCAGTAGCTTGTATCCGCGATCTTGGATTTCTTGAGATATTCTTCCGCTTTGCGCGCAATGTATCTCGGATCGCGGGAATAGGGCTCCTTGGTGATCGGATCATAGATATCGCAAATCACGCTCAAGGTCGGCACCTGGCAGACAGGGTCCAGCACCGCCGTGGTCGGGTCCGGCATGAGGATCATGTCGCTTTCCTGGATCTGTTTGAAACCGCGGATACTGGAGCCGTCGAATCCAAGCCCCTGGGACCAGATGCTTTTCTCGACTTTTTCATATTCCACGAGTTCAGCGGCAGGGAACGAAAAATGCTGCCAAAGCCCCGGAAGATCGTTGAATTTGAAATCGACGATCTGGATGTTGTTTTTCTGGATATACTTTTTGATCTCTTCGGGAGTCGTCGGCCTGTCCGAAGCGCCGGTCTCTCCGTTCTTTGAGCTCACGAGTTCGGTCATTGCATGCCTCCTTGGTGATTTTGCGTCATTCCTGTGCCCAACCGAAACGGGATTTTCGGGATGCCCCTCGGATCCGTCGGACGGTCTTGGAACGAGATTCTCTTGTACAGCCATATTCCTATCAGCAATCTAAATGCCAAGTTCGGAACAAATTTCCACTTCGGAACAATATAAAAAAGGTCTTTTTCAGAGCTTGAAATGCCACATTAATGTCTAAAATCAATTTTGTCTACATTTTTGTAGACATATGGCCGTTTCGAAGCGGGGATTACTTAAGGCCGTATTTCTTGATCTTGTAGCCAAGAATCCTTTCAGTGATCCCGAGTTTTTTGGCTGTTTGGCGTTGATTGCCTCCGGTTTTGGCGAGGGATTCCCGGATCAGCCGCTTCTCAAGTTCGGCCACCTGTTCGAGCAGGTTGTGATCCGCGGCCGACTCCTCCTCAAGCGACGAAAAGGCCTCGGGCGGATTGAAGCCTTGAAGGACCGGGAAACTCTTGTCCCCCGGGATCGGAAAAAGATCCGGGGTCACGGTATCCCCTTTGCAGAGGATCACGGCGCGCGTGATCACGTTCTCAAGCTCACGGACATTGCCCGGCCATCCATACTGCATCAGATAATTCATCGCCTCGTCCGAAATATATTTCGCTTTTTTCCCGTTCTCCTGGTTCGCTTTTTTCAGAAAATGGTTCACCAGCAAGGGAATATCCTCTTTGCGGTCCCGCAGCGGCGGCAAAAAGATCGGGACGACATTCAGACGGTAATAAAGGTCCTCGCGAAATTTCCCTTCCCGGACGAGTTTTTCGAGATCACGGTTCGTCGCCGTGATGAGGCGAAGGTCCGCGCGGATCGTCGCGGTCCCCCCAACGCGTTCGAATTCTTTTTCCTGGAGCACCCGCAGCAATTTGATCTGGGTCGTCGCGGGGATATCTCCGATCTCATCGAGAAAAAGCGTTCCGCCGTTCGCCATTTCAAAACGGCCGATCTTTCGTCCGGCGGCTCCCGTAAAAGCCCCTTTTTCATACCCAAAGAGTTCGCTCTCAAGCAAGGTGTCCGGAAGCGCGGCACAGGAAACTTTTACAAAAGGCCCTTCGGCCCGGTCGCTCGCATAATGGATCGCATGGGCGACGAGCTCTTTCCCGGTCCCGCTTTCCCCGCGGATGAGGACCGTCGCCCGGGTCTGACTGACGAGGGCCAGGGAAGCATAGACATCTTTCATGCGTCCGCTCTCGCCCAAGATATTATCGGGGCGGAATTTCTGGCGCAGCTCTGTTTTAAGGAGGATATTCTCGGTCTTGAGGCTCTCTTTGTCGCTGTCGATGAGCTGATGGATCCGCGCCGCTTGCGCGATCAACGCGCCGATGACCGAAAGGAATTTGATGTCCTCTTCGAATGAAATATTCTCCTGGAAAAGCTTGTCAACGCTTAACGCCCCGATCGTCTGCCGTTCCAGCTTGATCGGAACGCAGAGGAACGCGATCTGGTTCTTCCGGAGATCGCCGCGTGACCGCGTCCGGTTGAGGAAAAGCGGTTCGGCCCCGATATTCGGAACGGCCATCGCTTCGCCCTCGGCAACCACGCGCCCCGTGATCCCTTCCCCCAGACGGTAACGGCCGCGTTTACGTTGATCGGCGTCGAGGCCATGCGCGACCTCAATGGCAAGTTCGTGGGTCCTTGGGTTCAAAAGCGTCAGGGTCCCGCGCTCCATCCCGAGGTGATGATGGAGGACGTTCAGAATGCGGGTCATGACCTCCTGGAGGTCCAGGGAAGAATTGAGCGCCGAGGCGACCTCGAAAAGGACCTGGCTTTGTTTCTCGTCAGCGTTAAAAACCGGCTTCCCGCGAGCCGGTTCGCCGGAACCTTTTTTCATAATCCCGTATCCTCAAGCCCCACCAGTGCGATCCCGTGGCGATTGGCCCGGTCGACGAAATCTTCCTGGTCCATGAAGATGGTTTTCCGGGCTTCGAACGCGAACGCCTCGGCTTTGACCGCGATCATTTCGTCCATGGTCCGCAGTCCGACCGCCGGAACATCGAATCGCATGTCTTGATCGGGCTTGGCGACCTTTACGATCACGATCTTTCCGGCGCCAAGCGCCCCGCCGCGGCGAATCGCCTGATCGGTCCCCTCGATCGCTTCGACCGCGAGGATCGCCTTTTTTTTGACGATCACGGTCTGTCCGATATCGAGCCCGGCAAGCGCCTTGGCCGTTCTGAACCCGAACCGGATCGTTTCCATCAGTTCCCGCGACGGCCTTTTTTTCCCGAGCACTCCGGGCCCCGGAAGAAGCTCTTTGAGAAAGACCGTCGAATCGAGAAGGGTGACACCCTGCTTTTCCAGATACTTCGCAACGGCCCCCAGAAGCGTGTCGTCCTTCAGATCACGGGCTTTCATCACCAGTTTCATCATGTCCATGTCCGGGCTCACGTTCTCCTGGAACAAACGAACTTTCTCCACTTTTCCGGCCATGAGCGCTTCACGGACCCCGTGCTCACGGAAAAAAGACGCCAATTTCTTGATCTGTCCCAGTTTCACCCACCGGCACTGGTCGGCGATCTTTTCAAGGGCCGGATCGGCTTCCCCTTCGATCGCCGCACAGATCACGCGGTGGCCGAGACGGATGGCTTCTTTCGCCGCAAGAAGCGGGAAACGGCCGTTGCCTGCAATCAGTCCTATTTTATCCATACCCTGTTTGATCCAAATGATTGAGGTTCAACACGTGACGCGGATGCTTCCGCCGGGAAACTCCCCTTTCGACCGTGGCTCGTCCCTAACCGCAGATCCCGCGCTCGGATCGCTTTAAAAAATCCAGGAGAGCAGCGAGGCAGGGGGAAAACGGTTTCTCGAACGTTTCGAGTTCCGCGATCGCATGCTTCAGAGAATGCCCGGACCGGAAAAGGACCTTGAACGCTTTTTTCAGCTTCATTTTCTCTTCTTTTGGATATCCGGCCCTGTCGAGCCCGACCGAATTAATGCTGAAAGCCCGGACCGGATGGCCATCGACGATCATGAAAGGCGGGATGTCCTGCACTACCTTGGAACATCCCCCGACCAGGGAAAGCCGTCCGATCCTCACGAACTGATGCACGGCGCTCAGTCCCCCGATAATCGCCCGGTCCTCGACTTCGACATGCCCGGCCAGCGTCGCCTGATTCGCCAAGATCGCATGGTTATGGACGATACAATCATGCGCGACATGGCTGTAAGCCATAAAAAGGTTGTCGTGGCCGATCCGGGTCTCAGTCCCTTCTTTGGTCCCCGGATTCATTGTCACGTATTCGCGGATGCGGTTCCGGTCGCCGATCACAAGATAACTGACCTTGCCGTCGAATTTCTTGTCCTGGGTCCGGCTGCCCACGACCGCTCCCGTGAAAATCTCGTTCTCCGCCCCCAGCGTCGTATGCCCTTCGATCACGGCATGGGCCCCGATCACGGTCCGGTCGCCGATCGTCACATGAGGCCCTACGATCGCATAAGGCCCGATCGTTACCCCTTCGCCCAGCCTGGCTTCGGGATCGACGATCGCCGTAGGATGAAGGGTCACGGCTCGATGACCGCAAACTTGACCGTTGCTTCGCATACCATTTTATCCTTCACATAAGCCTTGCCGACACACTGGCCGGTCTTGGCCCGTTTCCGAACGACCTCGACCTCCATCCGGAGTTCGTCGCCGGGAACCACCGGGTTCCGGAACTTCGCTTCATCGATGCTCATGAAATAAGCGAGCTTCCCGCGATTTTCGGGCTCTCCGAGCATGATCACCCCGCCGACCTGCGCCATGGCCTCGATGATGATGACCCCGGGCATGACGGGATGGTTCGGGAAATGGCCCTGGAAAAAATAATCATTCTGGCTCACTTGTTTGAACCCCGTGGCCCGGGTCCCGGGCACGAAATTCTCGATCCGGTCCACGAAAAGGAACGGATAACGGTGCGGAATGACTTTTTTGATATCCTCAATGTAAAGCACCGAGGGGATAGTGGAGGGGGCCGCGTTAGCCGGTTTTTGTTCCATAAGGATCTTCCTCGCCAGTTCCAGGTTCAAAGCATGTCCGCTCCGCGTCGCGAGAATATGCCCCCGGATAAAACCGCCCGCCAGCATCAGGTCGCCCATGATATCGATGACCTTGTGGCGGCAGGCTTCGTCCGGGAACCTCAAGCGGTTCTCGATCGGAGCGTTCTTTTCAAAAACAAGCGTATTCGACAAACTGGCTCCCCGCCCATAGCCCATGGCGAGAAGCTGTTCGGCCTCTTGTTTCAGACAAAAGGTCCGGGCCGGGGCGATCTCCCGCTCAAAGACCTCGGGAAGGATCCGGACCGTGAGGAATTGATCACTCAGGTCCACGTGCCGGTAGCTCAATGTATACGAGACCGAAAAACCTTCGCCCGGCAACGCGACGATCGATTGATCGCCTTGATCGACGAACACCGGCTCCCGGATCACGATCTCGCGCCGGGGCGCATCCTGTGTCACGAACCCCGTCTTGAGGAAAGCCTCCGTGTAATCCTTGGCGCTCCCGTCCATTCCCGGGAGCTCCTCGCCCGCGATCTCCACGCAGGCATTGTCGATCCCGAGGCCATGGAAGGCGGCCATCAAATGCTCGATCGTCCGAACTACCCCGGTCCCGACCACCAAAGAAGTCCTTCGGCTCTCGTCCCGGCGAACATTGGCGACCGTGGCTTTGACCCGGAGCTTAGGATCCAGATCGATACGGCTGAACTCGATACCGGTATTCGCCGGCGCGGGCCGGACGACCATGCGCGCCGCCTGGCCGGAATGGATCCCGTTGCCTTCGAAAGCGACGTCCGCTTTCAGCGTGCGTTGGGAAACGGGCGTCATTTCTTCTTCTGCTGATAGTTCTTGTTCAGCTCTTCAAGAATGACCGGCGTGATATTGTAGGCCTCGTTCTGGTAAAGGACCGCCCGATCATTGATGATGTAATCGAGGTTCTTCTCCTTGCCGTATTTTTGGACGACTTGATCGATCTCGGCAAAGATCTCCTCAACAATGGTCTGGCGCTTTTGCATGAGCTCCTGACGCGTCTTCATATCAAAATCCTGGAGATCGCGGATCCGCTGGTTCATCGTCTCCTGCTTGGTCTTTTTCGCCTCGTCGCTGAGGAGCTCGATCTCGTCCTTCATTTTGCGGATATCCTCGACGATCACGTTCCGCTCTTTTTCCTTGGCCTGTCCCTCTTGTTGAAGAACGGCATCGTTGTCTTTCGTTTTCTGATACTCATCAAAAAGTTTCGCGGCATTGACGAACGCATAGGGTTTATCGGCGGCATAAACGGCAGCGCCGGAGAACGCGAACACGCTCACTAGGATCAATGCAACGGTCGTTACGGCTTTCTTCATGGGATTCCTCCTTTTAAAGTTAGATCACAGACCGCGGCTTAAACTGAACTCGAACTTCCCGTTACGGTCCTCGGTGTCACGGTTGGCAATGGGATAACCGTAGTAAAACGCAAGCGGCCCGACAGGGGTTTTGATCTTGATGCCGGGACCAATGCTGACGGAGAACTCGCTGAAATCCATTTTGTAAGAATCTCTGTTGACGCTTGCGGCATCAAGAAAAACGGCGCCGCGGAAAGCGTCAAGGCGAGGAAGCGGAAAGGTATACTCGAAATTGGTGACCCCCAGGGTTTGTCCGCCGACCGCGTCGCCCCCTTCGATCGGCCCCACGCGGCGGTAATTGAACCCGCGAACGCTCCCGAGACCGCCCGCAAAGAAACGGTCAAAGACCGGCACGGTATCGGAACTCCCGAAAGAATCGGAGGTCGCGAGACGGACCTGCCATTCGAGCAAATGTTTCTTGAAAATACGCCAGTATTTCGTCATGGAGGACTGGAAAATATAATAATCCTGATCCCCGCCCAGGAAACTGCCGATCAGCTCGGCGCTCCCCGAAACCAGGATCCCTTTGGAGGGATTGTAAAGGCTGTCGCGCGTATCATAGGAACTGAAAGCTTTGAGGCGGGAAAGCCAATTGCTGCCGTCGAAATCCCGCACGGACTTGGGCGCATCATCCGAAAGATCTTCCAGCGTGACACGCTCGATCGTGTATCCTCCGCCGAAGCGGACCACGTCACGGAAAAGACGCGACAAGGTCCCGCCCAGACCGAGGCGTTTCTGCTCGAAGTCAACGTTCGTATTGTCGCGGTAGACATTGAAAGCGTCGACCCCCAGGGTGACCGGCTTATTGAAAAGATAAGGCTCGACGAAATTGATGTTGTAGTCCTGGCTGATCGAACCGATGCGCGCGCCGACCGAAAGGGATTGTCCGCCGCCGGTGAATCTCGGAAAATTGTAGAGGTCGAAGTTCTTTTGCGCGATCTGAGCGAAACCGATCAGTTTGTCGACCGAACTGACGCCGCCGCCGAATGAAAGCTCGCCGGTCCGTTTCTCCTTCACCCGGAAAACAATGTTTTTGCGGTTGCTCGCTCCCACGACCGGCTCGGTGTCATAGGTCACTTCCTCGAAATAATCGAGGTTCTCGAGCCTCTGTTTCGATTTTTGGATCGCCTCGCCGTCGAAACGATCGCCGGGACGGATCCTCAGCTCACGGCGAATGACGATATCTTTTGTTTTGGTGTTGCCGCGCACTACGACCTGCTCGACAAAAGAAAGCTCCCCTTCCTCGATCTGATAGCGGACGTCAACCTTCCCGGTGTCGCGGTTCATGTTGACGTCGGGAAGCACGCGCACGTCCATGTAGCCGTTGGCTTGATAGAAATCGCGGATCTTCTCGATATCCGAAAAAAGATAGAACTGGGAATAAGTGGCTCCCGGCAGCATTTCCAGCTCTTGCCAGATGTCGTTCTCGGGGAAGACTTCGTTCCCCTCGATCCTGATCTCCCCGGTCTGATAATGCATCCCTTCTTCGACCACGATCGTGATGACGATCTTCTTTTCGTCCTGGTCGTAATCAAAACGCGGTTCGACCTTCCCATCCAAATACCCTTCCTGCTGATAATAAAGGCGGATCCGCTCGAGGTCCTGCTGAAAGTTGTCCTCTTTAAGCGCCCCCGAGGAAAGCAGGTACCACGCTGCGCGCCTTGTTTTCATCATCTTCCGGAGCTTTTTTTCCGGGAACGCCGTGACGCCTTCGAATTGGACCTTCTCGATCTTGAATTTCTCGCCTTCGATCACAACGAGCGTGATCGTCGCTTCTTTGGTCGTTTCATTGATGTCGATCGAAGATTTGATATCGATGAACCGGTAGCCTTTGCCCGCGTACATCTTCCGGATATTCTCTTCCCCTTCTTTGATCGCGCGGCGGTCGAGGATCTGGCCTTCGATGATCTTCAGCTCCTTGCGAAGCTGGTCTTCCTTAAACGCCGTGAACCCTTCCATGCGGATCCGGCGAATGATGGGCTTCTCGTCCACCCGGACGATCAGACGGTATCCGCCCGGGACCTCTTCGATATCCATCCGGATATCCTGGAAAAAGTTGGTCGCATAAAGACGTTTGATATCGTCGTTGATGATTTCCTGAGCCAGTTTTTCGCCTTTCTGGGACCGGACCTTGCTCAGGATCGTGTTGGTGCTGACGATCTGGTTCCCGCTAACCTGAACCTCCACGATCGTAGAAGCTTTGACCGGCGCCGTTTCGGGCGCCGCAGCGGGCTCTTCCGCCGAAGGCTTTACAGGGCTGGAAGGATCTGCCGCAGCCGGGGCTTCCGGGGCCTCAGGCGTTTGCGGCCCGCCGGTTTCTGTGGCAGCAACCGTCTCTTCGGAAGGCTCCGGTTCGACAACGGCCGGAGCCGCTGCTTCGTCCGAAACCGCATAAAGCCGGACAGGATTGAAGACAAAAAGCGCGAGGGCAAGGATCCCCATCAGGATGCCGGTCTGACGTTTCACAAAGCCCCCTCTCCGCCGTGTTGGAAATCCGGATTCTCGAAACGCGTCCATTCTTTGAGGAAAAGAAGATCCACCGTCCCCGTCGGCCCGTTGCGCTGCTTGGCAATGATCGCTTCGCCGCGGTTCCGGTTCTCTTCGGTCGGATTATAATACTCTTCCCGGAAAAGAAATACCACCACGTCGGCATCTTGCTCGATCGCCCCCGATTCACGGAGGTCCGAAAGTTGCGGCCGGTTCCCGGTCCGGCTCTCCACCGCACGCGAAAGTTGACTGACCGCGACAACCGGGACCCGGAGTTCGCGGGCAAGCGCCTTGAGCGAACGTGAGATCTCCGAGATCTCCTGCTGGCGGCTTTCGTGGGAACCGGAGCCCTGGATCAATTGAAGGTAGTCGATGAAAATAATCTCGATCTTGTGCTGCATCTTGAGCCGCCGGGCCTTGGCACGGATCTCAAGCACCGTTTGCGCAGGCGTATCGTCGATAAAAATCGTCGATTCCGACAGCTTTCCGGCTGCGCTTGTCAGCTTGGGCCAGTCTTGGTGCGAAAGATAACCGGTGCGGACCTTTTGCGCATCGACACGCGCGTGCGAGCAAAGCATTCTTTGCACGAGTTGTTCTTTGCTCATTTCAAGGGAGAAGAAAACAAGCGGTTTTTTGAGCGTGATCCCGATATGTTCGCACAAGCATGAGACAAAAGCCGATTTTCCCATCGAAGGGCGGCCGGCAACGATCACGAGGTCCGAGGGCTGGAGTCCCGCGGTTTTCGTGTCGAACTCATGGTAGCCGGTCCCGATGCCGGTCACATGCTCTTTGCGCTGATAGAGCTGGTCGATCGTTTCCATGCTCGAATGGATGATCTCTTTGATCGGAAAGATCCTTCCTTCGACGCTCGTTTGCGCGATATCGAAGATCATCTGTTCCGCGCGATCGATCAGTTCCGTCACGCGGTCGCCGCTGTCATAACTTTGCTGGACCACTTCGGTCGAGGCGTGGATCAGGCGGCGCAGGAGGAATTTTTCTTTGACGATCTTCGCGTAATATTCGATGTTGGCCGCGGTCGGGACCTGCGAGGCGAGCTGGGTCAGGTAGACGGACCCGCCCACCCCTTCGAGTTGTTTTGAATTTTTGAGCTCTTCGGAGACCGTGACGAGATCGACCGGACGATTGATCTCGAAAAGATGCTGCATGGCCTCAAAAATACGGCGGTGCTTCTCTTCGTAAAAATACACGGGACGGAGCGTCTCGATGGCTTTCACCAAGGCCGCTTCTTCGATCAGCATGGCGCCGAGCACGCTGGCTTCGGCATCCCGGTTCTGGGGAGGGACTTTCTCTAGAAGATTCAATGTCGCTTCCGACGTAGCCACCGTGTTTTCCTGTCCGGAAAAGTTATGACGCCTGACGTGCGATCTCGAGTTTGACCTGCGCGCGGACCTGGGGGAACAATTCCACCTGGACCGCATACTCCCCGAGAGAACGGATCGGCTCCTTCAACAGGATCTTCTTTTTATCGATCTCGAAACCCTGGGCCGCAAGCGCCTCTTGGATATCCTGGGCCGTGATCGAACCGTAAAGCTTGTCTTGTTCTCCGGCCGCCGCGTGGATCACAAGCCCGATCTTTTCGAGCTCCTTGGCCTTTTGAAGGCTAGCCTCTTTTTCCCGGACGCGCCGTTTTTCGGAACGGACTTTTTGCTCGGCGACAAAACTCTGATTTTCGCGGGTCGCCGCAAAAGCAAGCTTCCGAGGAATCAGAAAATTTCTCGCATATCCTTCGCTGACTTTGACCACATCGCCTCGGCGGCCGACCTTTTCGACGTCTTTGATCAGGATCAATTCCATGGGCTGTTCTGCGCTCCTTCGACTAAAGTTCCTGGAAAGGCAAAAGTCCTGCATGCCGCGCCTTTTTGATCGCGCGAGCCAGCATCCGCTGATATTTGGCGGAGGTTCCCGTCGTCTTGCGGGGAATGATCTTGCCTTTTTCGGTGATGTATCTTCTCAAAAGTTCGGTGTCTTTGTAATCGATCCAGGTGATCTTGTTCGCGCGGAAACGGCAGATCTTTTTTCTGGCAAAAGGCCGCCGGCGTCCGCCCGGCCCTCCGCTGCGCGCCCCCCGAGGACCCGCGCCCGGTCTTCCTCGTCCTTCCGACCGTCCTCCCGGTCCCCGACTTGAACGTTCACGCTCCATCATGGAATCTTTCTCCCCTTTCCCTAGTTAAAACGGTATTTCGTCATCCGGCTTAAGGTCTTTGGCGGTAATGTGGTCACCCCCGCCCTGCGGCTCTCCCTCGGCGGCCTCTTCAAAAGCGGCCGGGTCCTCCTCGGTATGCGCAGGAGGCGGCGTCGCACCGGCCAATTTGGAAGGCCGGGTCAGGAACTGCACGTTCTGCGCGACGATCTCGACCGTGGAACGGCGTTGACCGTCCTGCGTTTCCCAACTGCGCGTCTGAAGTCTCCCCTCGACAAAAACCAAATGCCCTTTTTTCAGATATTCGTTACAAATCTCGGCATTCCGTCCCCATGCCACAACGCGGATAAAATTGGTCTCCTCTTTCCGTTCACCCGCATTGGACGTATAAACCCGGTTCACCGCGACGGTAAAGGTCGTGACCGCCTGACCGGAAGGAATATAACGGAGTTCCGGATCGCGCGTAAGGTTTCCCATCAGCATAACTTTGTTCAGACTGGCTGCCATATTATCGCTCCGTAGAAACGGCGACGGTCTCCGGCGCCGGCTTTTTCAACGACGGTTTAGAGGACGTTTCTTGTTTTTTGAGGGATTTCGGATGGATCGCGCTGAGAGTAAATTTACTGACCTTCGGTTCCATGCTCAGGATCTTGTTGAGGTCCGCGACTTTCGAGGGATCAAGATTTAACTGAAAAAGCAACGGAAAGCCTTCCCGGGATTTCTTCACCTCATACCCGAGCACTCTTCGTCCCATTTCCTGACGCTCAAGGAGGGTCCCATGAACCTTCTTGA
Organism: Candidatus Omnitrophota bacterium; assembly: GCA_049324575.1. Classification (GTDB taxonomy): domain Bacteria; phylum Omnitrophota; class Omnitrophia; order Omnitrophales; family Aquincolibacteriaceae; genus JBMONI01. The sequence goes on from JBMONI010000016.1 coordinate 28,212, forward strand.
CCGCATCCTCGACCGCTTGCAACTCCTCTCGACGCGTATCGGGTCCGCTTTCGGGAGGAAAAATCGCCAACAACTCATATTTTTTCATGATCCAAAACTCCTTCGAAGAAAAATCCCCGCACTTCGACCCGCTAATTCACCTGCCGGATGATTTTCGAGCAGATAATGCAGCAACTGGGGGGCTACATTTTTGCAATGAGCGGAAGAATTTAGCATAAAAGCAAAGAAGAAGCAAGCAAAGGTTTCTCGATCCTAACCTTTTTGTTTTGAAGTATTTACAAAGCTCATGGCCTTCCCGATCGGCTGCGAAATCCATAGAGCGCAGGCCTCACAAGCCTGCTTGAGAAATCCCTCCAAAGCCCGTTCTTCTTCCTTCAGAAAAACACCGAGAACATAGTCTTTCAACCCCTCGTCCGAAGCGCCTTCCTCCGGACATCCGATCCCGAGCCTGAGCCGGGCATAATCCCGCGAGCCGAGGCATGTCTCGATCGACTTGAGCCCCTTATGCCCGCCGTCACTGCCGCATGAACGCAGCCTCATTTTCCCGAAATCGAGAGCGGCATCATCCACGACGACCAAAAGGTCCCGTGAGACCTCGGCCTCAAAATAATCCGCCAGAGACGCGACCGCCTCTCCGGAAATGTTCATGAAAACCTCTGGATACGCAAGAACAACAGGGCTCCCCTGCCAAGAGATCTCCCGGCAGGATGCCTGGAGTTTTCGGTTCTTGACGGCCGAGGCGCTTCGGGAATCGAGAATGCTCTCGATCAAAAGGCGGCCGATATTGTGGCGAGTGCGGGAATAACTCCGCCCCGGATTTCCCAACCCAACGATCAGTTTCATAGGAGATTAATCCGATCCGGGGAAAGGAGCGCCAGGTCCCAAGTCCTAGGCGCCTTTCGGTTGCTCTTTCGCTTCTTTGACTTCTTTCGTCTCTTTGCCTTCTTCTTTGCCCTCTTTGTCCTTCTTACCCTTTTCGATCACTTCGGGCTGGGTCGGCGCCGCTTCTTCAGCCGCCGGTTCTTCTTCTTTCTTCGGCGCGTGGACCGCCACGAGGATCTCCTCCGGTCCGATCTTGCAGAGGACCGCTTCGGGAAGCCGGAGGTCCTTGATATGGATCGCATCGCCGATCTTCATCGCTTTGACGTCGACCTCGATCGAAGCCGGGATCTGGGTCGGAAGACATTCGACAAGCACTTCGTGGATCACGACATCGAGGATCCCGCCCTCTTTCACTCCCGCCGCTTCTTCGGCATTCTGGATCACGACCGGCACATTCACTTCGATCTTTTCCTTGAGCGAGATCAGGGTGAAATCCACATGCTGGATCTCTTCGGTGATCGGATTCTGCTGGATCTCTTTGATGCGGCAGGTAGTCTCTTTGAGATCCACCCCCGGCACCTCGAGATTGATGAGAACGTTCTCTCCGGCTTTCGTGTGAAGCGCCCGCACCAGATCGCTTTGCTCGACTTCCAGGCTCAAAGGCCGGATCCCGTGCCCGTAAAGGATCCCGGGAATTCTGCCGCCGCGCCGTAAATTCCTCGCGACCCGCGTTCCGTTGGGCTGCCGCGTTTTGGCTTTTAAAGCGAACATGTCCATGATTAAAATCCTCCTCTAAATGATCTTGAATTTTCGTCCCTTGCTCCGTCCGCGCCCGGCCTAGGCTTCGACGCCGACCTTGGAGAAAAGAGAACTTACAGAAGCATTCGCATGAATTCTGTAGATGGCTTCCGCCAGGAGCTTTCCGACGGAAAGACGGGTTATTTTATCCATCTTTTGGCCGGATGCAATGGGAATCGAATTGGTGACGATCAGCTCTTTGAGGCTCGATTTCCTGATCCTTTCCAGGGCGGGGCCGCACAAAATGGCATGGACCGCGGCCGCGTAGACATCGAGGGCCCCCGCTTTTTTCAAAGCTTCGACGGCCTGGACCAGCGAACCGCCGGTCGAGACCATATCATCCACCAGGACCACGTTCATGTTCTTGACGTTCCCGATGATGTTCATGACATGGGTCTGGGAAGCGTTCTCCCGGCGTTTATCGACGATCGCCAGGGGCGCTTTCAAAAGCTCCGAGTAAGCGCGGGCCATTTTGATCCCGCCCGCGTCCGTGCAGGCCACCACCAGGTGCTTCAGGCTCTTTTTCCGGATATACCCGCCGATCACATGGATCGAATAGAGATGGTCCACCGGGATATCGAAGAACCCCTGGATCTGTCCCGCATGAAGGTCCATGGTCAGGATCCGGTCCGCGCCGGCTTCGGTCAGAAGGTTCGCGACGAGTTTGGCCGTGATCGGAACGCGCGGACGGTCCTTGCGGTCCTGGCGCGCGTAACCATAGAAGGGAAGTACGGCCGTGATCCTTGCGGCCGAAGCCCGCTTCGCCGCATCGATCAAAATGAGAAGCTCCATGAGATTTTCGTTCGGCGGCGTGGAGGTCGACTGCACGATGAACACATCCTTCCCGCGGACATTCTCGCGGATCTGGATATCGATCTCCCCTTCCGGGAAGCGTCCGCAGTGGACATCGGTCGGCTTAGTCTGGAGTTCGAAAGCGATCTCCTTGAGAAGCGCCGGATTGGAATTACCGCCAAGCACGACCAGGGATTCATCTGCCTTAATACGCATGGAACGTCACCTCTTTTTCTTCTTTTGAGATTGAATGAGTCGGGCCGGAACTCCGGCCCATGTTTCACCCGAGCGGGCCTTGGTCCCGCCCTTGATCACGGCCCCCGCACCCGTCCGGACACCATCCCCGATCCGAACCGGGGCCACCATCACGGTATTGGAACCGATCAGCGCACGCCGCCCGACCCGGGTCCGCTGTTTACGCACGCCGTCATAATTGGCCGTAATGACCCCCGCGCCGATATTCGTTCCCTCACCGATCTCGGCATCCCCGAGATAGGCCAGATGTTTCGCCGACGCTTTCTTGCCGATCCGTGACCGCGTCACTTCGACATAACTGCCGATCACCGCGCCATCCTGGATCACCGTCCCCTTGCGAAGTTTGGCGAAGGGTCCGATCCGGCACTTTCGGCCGATCCGGACCCCCGGTTCGATATAACACCACGGATAGATCACCGTATCGGTGCCGATCTTGACGTCGACCCCGATGAACGTCTGCTCCGGAGCGACCAGGGTCACTCCATTCTTCATATGTTTTTCGGTTTCCCGCTGATTCATGATCCGGACCGCTTTCGCGAGATCGGCGCGGCGATTGATCCCGAACCCTTCTTCGATCAGGACTGCCGGAACCGCCGAGACTTTCCGGCCGGCCTGCGCCAGGATCTCGATCACATCCGTTAAATAAAGCTCTTTCTTCCGGTTCTCGGGCCGGAGCTTGCGGAGCGCCGGGAGCAAGTCCCGCGTCCGGAAAAGATAAACCCCGGTATTCACTTCCGTGACCCGTCGCTCGGCTTCGGTCGCATCGAGCTCTTCGCGGATCGCGAAGAACCGGCCTCCCGCCCTGAGGATTCTACCATAACCGGACGGATCCGGCTGAAGTGCCGAAAGGACCGTTGCCGAGGCCCCGCTGTGCCGGTGCTCCGCTTGAAGGCGCCGGATCGCCTCTCGGCCGACGAACGGCATGTCCCCCGGCCAGACCAGAATATCCGCGTCCTTGTCCCGCAGCGCTTGGGCGGCCGTCAGGACCGCATGTCCCGTCCCGCGCTGGTCTTTCTGGAGAACGATCCGCGGAGCGATCCGGTACTTTCGACTTACCCCTTGGGCGAAAGCGCGGACCTCGGAAGCGCGGTAGCCGGCCACGATCACAGGCTGGCGGATCCCCAATTCGGTCAGCGTCCGGAGCACATATTCAAGAAGCGGCAGCTCGAGGATCGGATGAAGGACCTTCGGCAATTCCGACTTCATGCGCGTCCCCTTGCCCGCCGCAAGAACGATCGCCTGCATGGCCCTACCCTTTGATCCCTGTTAGCTTGATCCCCTCGACAAAGAACCGCTGATTAAAAATAAAAACGAGCAGGATCGGAAGGATCATCATGACCGAGCCCGCCATCAACAGCGTCCAGTCCGTGCTGTGCAGGTCCTGGAAGTAAGCGAGCCCGATCGGCAGGGTGAATTTCTCGTGCGTGTTCATGACGATCAAGGGCCACATAAAGCTCATCCAGGACCCCATGAACGTGAAGGTCGTCAGCGTCGCCAGCGCGGGCTTCGACAAAGGGAGGATGATCCTCCAGAAGATCCCGAAGTAGGAACAGCCGTCGATCTTGGCGGCGTCCTCGAGATCGCGCGGCAGGGTCAGGAAAAATTGGCGGAGCATGAAGGTCCCGTAAGCGGTGAAGATCGCGGGAATGATCATCGCTTTGTAGGTGTCGATCCAGCCGAGCCGTTCTAACAGGATGAAGACCGGGATCATCGTCACGGCCCCGGGGACCATCATGGTCGCCAGATAACCGAAAAAGATTTTGTCGCGGCCCGGAAAATTGAGGCGCGCAAACGCGTAGGCCGCCATGGCGCTCGTCGCCACCTGACCGAAGGTGATCCCGAACGAGACCACGATCGAGTTCAGATAGAACCGGGCGAACGGGACGACTTTCCAGGCCTTGATGTAATTCTCCCACACAAAAGAGGTCGGGATCCATTCCATCCACCATTCTTTGGAATAAGAGAAGACCGCGCCGGGCTCTTTGAGCGACGTCGCGACCATCCAGAGGAAGGGGCCGATCATCGTAACGGCTCCGAGGCCCAGGACCGTGTAGAGCATGGCCGTTCTCCACCTCTTCCGGATCGCGGCCATTTTTTTGGCCGGAACCGGCGAAGGGGCTTCTACCGCGATCGGGGCCGCCGCGGTCGCGCTCATGTGTAGTACACCATTTTATGGAACCCTTTCCACTGGAGAAGCGTGAATGCAAGCACGATCACGAAGAGGACCCATGCGAGAGCGGCCGCGTATCCCATGTAATGCCAGCTGAAGGCATTGTTGTAAATATAGTAAATGATCGTCGTGGTGGCGCCGTTCGGGCCGCCGCCGGTCATGACATAAGCCGGATCGAATCCGGCCTGGAAACCGCCGATAACGCTCATGATCGCGATGAAAAAAGTCGTCGGGGAGATCTGCGGCCAGGTGACCGCCCAGAATTTCTGCCAGGGGCTTGCCCCGTCCACCTCCGCTGCGTCGTAGAGGTCCCGGGGAACGCCTTGCAACGCCGCCAGATAAAGGATCATGTTGTAGCCGCCCACCGTCTGCCAAATGCCCATGATGATCAGGGCCGGTTTCGCCCACGCTTCGTCATGGAGCCAGGCCGGCCCCTGGAGCGAAACCCCGATCAGGTCGCCGAACTTCGCGATCATCGTGTTCAGGACGCCAAAATCCGGGTTGTAGATCAGTTTCCAGAGCATGTAGATCGCGACCCCTGAGCAGATCGTCGGAAGAAAATAAACGGTCCTGAAAAAAACGATCCCGCGAAGGCGTTCGTTCATGAAAAGAGCGAGGATCAGGGAACCGGCCATGCTGAGCGGGATGCTGAGCATCAGAAAAAGGGTGTTCCAGCAATATTTCCAGAAGAGCGGATCGCGGAAGAGCTCGATGAAGTTCAGCACGCCCACGAACTTGGGCGGGGCCGAGAGCGCGTCCCACTGGGTGAAACTGAGCACGAACGAGGCCAGGACCGGCAAGAACGTGAAGACCAGGAAACCCGAAAAATTCGGCAGGAGAAAACCCACAGCGGACAGGGTCTCTGTTAAGGAATGGGGCTTTTTCACTTTTTTATTTTTCATGCCGATTTCGCCCAAGGGCCGCCGCGGCGGACGAGGATGGGAGGCTCCTTGCCTTCGATCACATTCCGGGTGATCACGCATTTTTCAATATCCCTTTCGGAAGGAATATCATACATCACATCCAGCATGACTGTCTCGAGGATCGTCCGCAGGCCGCGGGCCCCCGTCCCCTTTTTCACCGCGCGCCTCGCCACCTCCTGGATCGCGTCAGGTTCGAATTCGAGCTCAACCCCTTCGAAACTGAAGAATTTCCGGTATTGTTTAAGCAGCGAATTCCGGGGCTCTTTGAGTACCCGGACGAGATCGTCTTCGCCCAGGCCGTGCAGGGCTCCGATCACGGCAAAGCGCCCGATGAATTCGGGGATGAACCCGTATTTCAAAAGGTCCTCCGTTTCCACCAGCGAAAGCAGTTCCCCGGCATTTTTTCCTTTTTTCGATTCGGAAAGCGGCGCCCGGAACCCCAGGGCCCGGTTCGCCACGCGCCTTTCGATGATCTTGTCGAGATGCGCGAACGTGCCGCCGCAGATAAAAAGGATGTGCTGGGTATTGAGCTGGATATACTCCTGCTGAGGATGCTTGCGGCCTCCCTGGGGAGGGACATTCGCGCGGGTCCCCTCCAGGATCTTGAGAAGGGCCTGTTGGACCCCTTCGCCCGAAACGTCGCGCGTGATCGAAACATTTTCGGTCGTGCGCGCGATCTTGTCGATCTCGTCAATGTAGATGATTCCGAGTTCCGCACGTTTCACGTCGAAATTCGCGGCCTGAAGGAGCCGCAGGAGCACATTCTCGACATCTTCCCCGACATAACCCGCTTCCGTGAGTGAAGTCGCGTCTGCGATCGCGAACGGGACATCGAGAAGTTTGGCGAGCGTTCTCGCAAAAAGCGTTTTGCCGGAACCGGTCGGCCCAAGCAACAGCACATTGCTTTTTTCGAGCTCGACATCCGTAGCGGCCGCCGCGTTCTTCACGCGCTTGTAATGATTGTGAACGCTGACCGCCAGCTGCTTTTTGACCCGTTCCTGCCCGATGATATATTCATCGAGTTTTTTCTTGATCTCCTGGGGAGGCGGGACCGCAAGTTGTTCGGCGACTTCGTAGTTCTTGGCAAGAATGGTCTGGTCGCGGGTGAGGATATCCCCGCAGGTCTGGATGCAGATATCGCAGATATAGACGCCGGGCCCGGCGAACATCTTCCGGACTCCCTTCGCCTTGTCCCGGCCGCAAAAAGAACAGCGTTCAGGCATCATAAGATCATTCCTCGAAGTACTGCCCGACCTGGATTTGAACCAGGAACCTTGCCTCCAAAGGGCAGTGTGATGCCAATTTCACCATCGGGCAATGCACTTTAAAAAATCGCAAAGACCCTGCGTTCAGCAGGTATGACAAACTCGGATCCGGGCCGGCGCAACGAACCCCCTGAGTTTCTTTGCGAAAGTCTGCGCTTCTTTCCGGTAATCCCACATAGCGAAAACCGTAGGACCGCTCCCTGACATTGCAACCGCAGGAGCTCCAAGCTGGAACATCAGCGCCATGGTCTTTTGGATCTCAGGCCTCAAGCGGATGGCCGGGCCTTCCAGATCGTTGTAAAGTCCTTCGGTACAAGCAATTACGTTCTTTTCCGCCAAGCGCTCGAAAGCGATTCTAGCAACCCGCCTATGGGTTGTCAAGGAAGCCCCCCGCCGTGGAAGCCTGACTTCACGGTAAACCGCCGGCGTGCTGAGCCCCTGTTCGGCGAGAGCCACCACGAACCACCGTTCGCCCCGGAACGGAAGCGGACGAATCTTCTCCCCGCGCCCCTCCCCGACCGCCTGGTTCACTTCATGAAGAAAGAAACCGACATCGGAGCCGAGCGTATCGCCCATCCGGGCAAGTTCCCGCAGGCCCAATGGCAAACCGAGAAGTCTTTTCATCCCCAGAAGGAAAAAAGCCGCGTTGCTCGAGCCTCCGCCGAGGCCCGCCTGCAAAGGAATGCGCTTGTCCAGAAAAACGTCGACGCCCGGGAGCCCGGGATATTTTTTCTCGAGCAGCCGGTACGCGCGGGTCACGATATTGCTTTCGCCGGTCTCCAGAGACGGATGCGAGGTCCGGAGCCGGAAACCCCTGGCATGCTTCGAAAGGACCAAACGATCCACGAGCGAAATCCGGTGAAAAAGCGTGATCAAACGATGATAGCCGCCCGGGAGGCGTCCCACGACACGAAGATACAGATTCAGTTTGGCGGGGCTTTGGACAACGAGTCTTTCCATGGAAAGGAAAAAGGCGGGGAAAAGCGCCTAACGCTTTCCCCCGCCTTCCGAGAACTTACGACCAATCCTTTTTCTTATGACGATGCTTGCGGAGCTTTTTTTTCCGCTTGTGCTTGTTCATCTTTTTCTTGCGCTGCTTGTGGGCCCAGGGCATGGTCGCCTCCCTTTCGGAGTGTTAAGGAATCACCTTGTTGAGCGGATATTCAATAATGCCGGACGCGCCCGCCTTCTTGAGCTCGGGAACGATCTCGCGCACCACGGATTCATCCACGATCGTTTCGACATCGTACCAGCCCTTTTCGGACAACGTGGAGATCGTCGGCTTTTTCATCGCGGGCAAGACCTTCAGGATCCTTTCCAGATTCTTCTTCTCGACGTTCATTTTCAGACCGACTTTTGAACGCGCGCGCATGGCCCCCTCGAGAAGCATGATGATATTCTCCATTTTGCGGCGCTTCCAGGGGTCTTTACAGCTCGCCTCATTGGCGATGAACTTCGGGACGGAGGTCAGGATCGTGTCGATGATCTTGAGATTGTTCGCCCGCAGGCTCGAGCCGGTCTCCGTCGCCTCGACGATCGCGTCGGCGAGCTGCGGCGGCTTCACTTCGGTCGCGCCCCACGAGAATTCCACTTCGGCTCTCACGCGATGCTTTTTCAAATAAGCCTTCGTCACGTTCACAAGTTCGGTCACGATCTTTTTCTTCTGAAGGTCTTTCACCGACTGGAACGGCGAATCCTGGGGCACGGCAAGCACCCAACGGACCGGATTGGTCGTCTGTTTCGAATACTGGAGTTCGGCCAGGTACTTGACCTTGGCATTGTTTTCGACCACCCAATCGTGCCCGGTCAGTCCGCAATCGACGACCCCATCCTCGACATAGCGGGGCATTTCCTGCGGCCGGAAAAGGATGATCTCGAGCTCCTTGTCATCCACGGAGGGGAAATAAGAACGGCTGCCGACCGAGATATTGAACCCGGCTTTCTCAAAAAGCTCAAATGTCGCTTTTTCGAGACTGCCTTTCGGAAGCGCGATCTTGAGTTTATTTGCGGGTTTCGCTTTGTCCATGGTGGCGGATTCTAGCCCGGGGGCCTTGAACTGTCAATCGTAACCTCCGATGCCATAGTGTCTTGCGGAAAATCAACGCTCTCGACCCTCTGAAAACCCCCGGGGTTTGTGAAAAACACCTTTTATCAAACACCGGGGGTTTGCAAAGGGTGCCTTAGGCGAAGAGAGGTAAACTGGCGGCGGCTGCCATGTTGAGAGGCGAACGCTTGCCGGCCCGGAAAAGATCATAACCGCGGCAGGCGATCATGGCGGCATTGTCCCCGGTCAGGGAAAACGGCGGGAAAAAGGCCCGGTTCCCCTCGTTCGCGGCTTCCGCCGTCATTTTTTCGCGAAGGGCGCGGTTCGCGCTGACGCCTCCGCCGACGACGATATCAGACGCGCGTTTTTCCTTGGCAAGCGCAAGCGTTTTGCGCACCAGCCAATCGACGACCGCTTCCTGGAAACCAGCCGCGATGTCCCGTCTCAGTTGATCAAGAGCCCGCGCGGTTTTGCACTGAGGCGCATGCTTCTGATAAAAATAAAGGACGGCTGTTTTGATGCCGCTGAAACTGAAATCATAGGGATGGTCCTGTTTCGGCATGGTGAACCGCACCCGGCCCGGGTCGCCTTCACGCGCAAGCCGGTCAATGACGGGACCTCCGGGATAGCCCAAGCCCATGAGCTTGGCGACTTTGTCATAAGCCTCGCCGGCGGCGTCGTCAACGGTCTCCCCCATGCGCTTCACGCGGCGGCCGTCATGCCAGGTCAGGATGGTGTGGCCTCCCGAAACAAGTAGGCCGACAAAACGCTCGGGACGCGTCAGCGGCTTTGGGATCTCCCCGAGGCATTTCCCTTTCAGGAAAGGGGTCTCGAGATGCGCTTCGAGGTGATTGACCCCGACGCAGGGAACGCCGAGACGGAGCGCGAGCATCTTGGCAAAACTCACGCCCACCAAAAGGGAGCCGATAAGCCCCGGGCCCTGCGTCACGGCCACAAGACGGATATCGGAAAGACGGACTTTCGCGGCCCGCATCGCTTCGCGAAAAACGACATCGATCTGCTCAAGGCAATGGCGGGAGGCGATCTCGGGAACGATCCCTCCGAACGGACGCTGACGGAAAAGACTCGAAGAAACGACGTTCGATAGGACCCGGTCGCGCCCTTTCAGGACGGCGCAGGAAGTTTCGTCGCAGGACGTTTCAATGCCGAGGATCAGCATTTACGATCCGCCGAGCTTGCGCTGAAGGATCTCGTTGGCGATCTTGGGATTGGCTTTGCCCTGCGTGGCTTTCATCACCGCCCCCACCAGCGCGCCGATCGCCTTCTGTTTGCCGGCTTTGAAGTCCGCGACCGAACCGGGATTCTCGGCCAGCACTTTTTCAACGATCTTCTCAAGGAGACCCGCATCGGCGACCTGGACCAGCCCTTTTTCCTGGACGATCGCTTTGGCGGACTTCGCGGTCTCGAACATCGCGGGCAGAACGTCTTTGGCGATCTTTCCGCTGACGGTCTGATCCAGGATCAACGCCATCAGCTCCGCGAAAGCCGCCGCCGGGACCGGAGCATCCTCGATCGCGAGCTTTCGTTCATTGAGAAGGGCCAGCAATTCAGACTGGATCCAGTTGCTCACCGCCTTGACAGCCGCTTTCTCATTGTCCTGGATTCTCCCGCCGGCCGGGATTTTCAGTCCGAGCGCCTGGAGGACCCCCTCAAAATAATCCGCGAGTTTCTTGTCCTGCACAAGCACCTGCGCATCGTAAGGGGAAAGGCCGAGGCCGTCCCGGTACCGCTTCGCGCGCGCCGCCGGCAGTTCGGGGAGCGTGGCGCGGATCTTCTCCACCGTCTCGCGCGAGAGGGTGAACGGCACGAGATCCGGCTCGGGAAAATAGCGGTAATCGTGGGCCTCCTCTTTCGAGCGCATGGAGAAGGTCGCGCCCTGGGCGTCGTTCCAAAGCCGCGTCTCCTGAAGGACCGTCTCGCCGTTTGTGAGCGCTTCGGTCTGTCTTTCGATCTCGTATTCGAGGGCTTTCTGGACCATTTTGAACGAGTTCAGGTTCTTGATCTCCACCTTCGTCCCGAGTTTCTGCTGGCCCGAAGGCCGGATTGAAACGTTGGCGTCACAACGCAAGCTCCCCTTTTCCATATCGCAGTCGCTGACGCCGGTGTACTGGAGAATCGCCTTCAAAGTCGTCAGATAATCGTAGGCTTCCTCGGGCGAGCGGATATCCGGCTCGGAGACGATCTCAAGGAGCGGAATGCCGCCGCGATTGTAATCGACAAGGCTCCCCTCCGCGATGCCTTCGTGCAGGAGTTTCCCGGCGTCCTCCTCGAGATGCGCGCGGGTGATCCCGATCCTCTTCACAGCGCTCGTTGTTTCGATCTCCACCCAGCCTTTTCCGTTGATCGGCATATCGTACTGGGATATCTGATACGCTTTCGGAAGGTCCGGATAGAAATAGTTCTTCCGGTCGAACTTGAGCCGGCTTGCGATCTCGCAGTGGAGCGCAAGCCCCGCCCGCACCGCAAGCTTCAGCGCCTCTTCATTGACCACCGGAAGGGACCCCGGCCAGCCGAGGCACACCGGGCACGTGTTCCGGTTCCCCTCCTCGCCGAAAGTCGTCGGGCAGGAGCAAAAGAGCTTCGAGCGCGTCTTTAGCTGCACATGGACTTCAAGTCCGATCACGGGTTCCCAGGTCATAATTTAGGCTTTCTTTTATGGGAGACTGCTTCCTGCTCAAACGCATACGCTGCGCAAAGCATGGTGGCTTCGTCGAACGGCCGGGCCATGAGCTGGAGACCGATCGGAAGCCCCTTGGAGGTGAATCCGCACGGAAGCGACATTGCGGGGATGCCCGCCAAGTTCGCGGGGATCGTAAAGATATCCGAAAGATACATCGCCAGCGGGTCGGAGATCTTCTCGCCGATCTTGAAGGCCGCGGTCGGCGAAGTCGGCGAAAGGACCACGTCGACCTCCTGAAACGCTTTCTGAAAATCCTGACGGATCAGCGTGCGGACCTTCTGGCCTTTCTTGTAATAAGCATCATAATAGCCGGCCGAGAGCACGAAGGTGCCGAGCAGGACGCGCCGCTTGGCCTCCTCGCCGAAACCCCGGTCGCGCGTCTCGAAATACATCTCGCGAAGATCTTTCGCCGGCACGCGCAGACCGTAGCGAACCCCGTCAAAACGGCCGAGATTGGAACTGGCCTCCGCCACCGCAACGATGTAATAGACCGCCACCGAGTATTCCGTGTGCGGAAGAGAGATCGTTTTGATCTCGGCGCCGAGTTTTTTGTAAAGTTGGGCCGCTTCGCGCACGCTCTTCTCGACCTCGGGATCGATCCCTTCGATGAAATATTCCTTCGGAAGACCGATGCGAAGGCCTTTGACGTCACGCTTCAGGGCCTGAGTAAAATCCGGGGTTTTTTCCGGAGAAGAGGTCGAATCCTTCGGATCATGGCCGCTCAACACATTCATCAGGATCGCCGCGTCCTCGACGGTCTTGGTGATAGGCCCGATCTGATCGAAGCTCGAACCGAACGCGATCAGACCGTAGCGCGACACGCGCCCGTAAGTTGGTTTGACCCCGACCACGCCGCAAAGCGCGGCAGGTTGGCGGATCGAACCCCCGGTATCGCTTCCGAGCGCAGCAATCGTCATGTCGGCCGCCACCGCCGCCGCCGAACCTCCGCTCGAGCCCCCGGGCACCCGCTCCGGGTCCCAGGGATTGCGGCAAGGCCCCGAAGCCGAGGTCTCGCACGAAGAACCGAACGCGAATTCGTCCATATTGCATTGGCCGAAAAGCGTCGCCCCCGCTGCTTTCAGTTTCGTGATCACGGTCGCATCGTAGGGCGGCACGTGCCCGGCAAGGATCTTTGACGCGCAGGTCACTTCCCGGCCTTCAATGCAGATATTGTCCTTGATCGAGACCGGAACACCCGCCAGCGGTAAGGGATAAGGGGTAAGGGATAAGGGGTTCCCAGAAGGATCAAACCGCAAAAAAGCATTAACGCGGGGGTTCAGCTTCCGGACCCGATCGGACAAAGCCTCCACGAGCTCTTGGGCCCCTCCCTTGCGGCAAAATTCTATCGCTTCTTTCAGGGTCAGCTGATGCAATGGAGTATTCATCTGACTTACCGCTTACCTCTTATCCCTTATGAACGATCTTGGGAACTTTGAAGAACCGGCCCTCCGTCTGCGGAGCGTGTTTCAGAGCCTGCTCGGCGGCATTGGAACCTCGGGCCTCATCGGGACGGTGGACATTCTCCATGTCGAGCACATGGCTCGTCGGGTCGACTTTTTCCGTATCGAGGGTCTGCAGTTTTTCAACGTAGCCGAGGATCGCGTCAAGATCCTTGGAGAGTTTTTCCTTCTCGGCTGGCGCAAGGAGGATACGCGCGAGCTGGGCGACCTTCTCGATATCCAGATGCATCAGGAGTCCTTCTGGGCGGAACACGTGTCCGCCTTTTCGCATTTCTTGCATTCTTTCTTGGCCGCAGGCTTGACCCCGCTCCCGGGAACGGTCTTCGAGGATTTATAATCGGTCTGATAGAAACCGGTGCCCTTAAAAAGGATCCCCGCTCCGGGGCCGATCATTCTCTTCAAGGTCATGCGCCCGCAGTGAGGGCATTTTCGGATGGGCTTAGCCGTGATCGATTGAAAGACCTCGGTCTCTTTGCGGCAGGAAGAACAGCGATAATCGTACGTCGGCATGCTAAAACCTCCACTCTGGGAAATAGAAAGATTATTTTAAGGATTCCCGGAAGCTTTGACAAGCCGTCAAACCAGGTGGTAGGGCGAAATGAAATCCTCGAGCGTCCAGCCCTGTTGGCGGTCAAAACTCAGCCAGACCGCCGTTCCTGTCTTGAAGAGCCCCTCGGGAATGGTCGAATCGGGCAAAAGCGCTTTGGCGAGCAGGTAAATGGAAGGCAAATGCCCCACGATCATCAGGTTCCAGTCCGGCTGGGTCAGCGCGGCCTCTTCGACGATCTGAAGCAGGTCGAGGACCTGGGCGGAAGGCCCCAGCTCTTTGCGGGTCTCCCGCGGCCCCTGAAACCCGAGCCCGTCGGCAAGGATATCCGCGGTCTCCTCCGCGCGTTTCTTGTCGCTTGTGAGCAGAAGATCGACCTTGACCTGCTTTTCCTTCAGGAACTGGGCGATCTTTTCGATCTCCTGACGACCGTCCTTCGAGAGCGGCCGCGCGGTATCGACATATTCCGGCACCGCATCGCCGTGCCGGACCAGGAACAATTTCATCCTCTTTCCTCCGAATATCCCATCAGCCCCTGTTCACAGAAGCTGAAATAGCGATTATCGCCGACGATAATATGATCGACCACTTTAACGGAAACTGTGCCGCAAGCCTTAACGATCTTTTTTGTGATCTCCAGGTCCTCCGGGCTCGGCTGGACCCTCCCCGAAGGGTGATTGTGCACCAGAACGAGCGAACTCGCATGATGGTCCAGTGCCGCTTTCACGACCTCGCGGGGATGGACGGCCGCTTCGTCGACCGTTCCGGTAAAAAGATCCTTCTCGCCGACAATACGGTTCCCCTTATCCATAAAAATCGCCTTGAAGACCTCGCGCTTCAGGTCCCGGAGCGACGCATACAAATACTGCATCACGGCCTGCGGGTCCCGGACATAAACCTTTCCGTGCAGATCTTCCCTGAGATGGCGCTTGGCGAGTTCCGCGACCGCCAAAAGGGCCGACACCTTCGCGGGGCCGAGGCCCCGGACCTTTTCGAGGGCTGCGCGTTCAGCCGCCAGAAGTCCGCGGATCCCTCCGTATTTTTCAAGAAGCGCGCGGCTCAGCTGGAGCACGTCCTGGCCCGGAAGCCCGCTCCGCAGCACGACCGCCAGAAGTTCCGCGTCCGAAAGCGCGGCGAGGCCGAGGCGGTAAAGCCGCTCGCGCGGTCTTTCCTCCGCAGGCCAATCCAAAAGCGAACGTGAATTCTTTGGCTTTTCCATACGATCCATCCTCCTTTTTGACGATAAGAGGTGAACCGTATCGGCCGCTCGCAAGCGGCCATGGGCCCCGGACGGAGCCTTCCGGTTTTTCCGGTCCCGCAAAGTTCTCCGTGCGGGACCAACCGTGGTTTTACTTTCTGTGAAACTGTTTTTCGAGATCGCCAACCGCGAACTTGATGAAGGCCGGACGCCCGTGCGGGCAATGAAAAGGATCCCGGCAGGCCGAGAGCCTTTCCAAAAGCGAGCGCATCGCGACCGGGGTCATCGGGTCGCGCGCCTTCACCGCGCGCGTTTTACATGCCAAGAGCGCGGCGATCTCTTCACGCGCATGCTCGAGATCCGCTTTGAGCTTTCCCTCTTCTTTCGCTTCGAGACACCGTTTCACACAACCGACCGGGTCCTCCTCCCGAAGCGCCGCCGGGTAAGCGCGGATCACAAAACTATTCTCTCCAAAATTTTCGATCTCAAAACCGATCTTCGAAAGGAGCGGCAAGAGAGCCTCGAGGACCTCGCTTTGCCGCGGATGCACTTCAAGGACCTCCTCCATCAAAAGCCCCTGCTTTCGCGGGCTCTCGGATTCGAGCTCCGCAAGGATCTCCTCGAACATGACCCTCTCATGCGCCGCATGCTGGTCGACGATCATGAGCCCTTCCTCGGTCTCCGCAAGAATATAGGTCGCATGGACCTGGCCGAGGATCCGTGTCACCTTGAGCTGGTCCCGGAACGAAATGGCTGGTTCCGGTTCCACCGGCTCCGCCGCTGACGACGAAACATAGATTGCCGCTGCAGATTCCTTGATCGCAAGATCGCCTTTCTGCGCCGGCGTTTTTGCGCTTTCGCTCATCCATTCCGGGATACTCGGGCGCCCCGGCGTCTTCTCGGGCATCTCCGTAATCTCGAGTTTCGGGGCCATATCCCCTTCCGCCTCCAGCTTCTCGGCGACCGCGCGGCGCAGAAGCGATTTGATCTCGGCTTCTTTCGAGATCCGCACTTCCTGTTTGGTCGGATGCACATTCACATCCACCCGCTCGGGATCGGCCTCGATAAAGACCGCCGCCACCGGATACTGTCCCTGCATGAGCCGGCCGTGATACGCGTCCTGAAGCGCATAGGAAAGTCCGAGGGAACGGATCCATCGGCGGTTGATGTAAAAGACCTGCCCGGAACGGTTCGCGCGCGCAAGGAACGGCTTGCCGGCGATCCCCCAGATCCTCACTCCTCCGCCCTCGGCTTCGAAGCGGACAAGATGGGCCGCATGGTCCTCTCCCCAGATCGCACAGACGCGCGGCATAAGATCTTCGCCCGGGAGAAGGCCCCAGACCGTTTTTCCCGCCGAGATAAGCACGAAATGCACGGCCGGATTGGCGATCGCAAGGTTCGCGACGGCGTCCATGACATGCCCGAGCTCGGTTGAATCGGTTTTCAGGAATTTCCGCCGCGCGGGCGTATTGAAGAAAAGATCGCGGACTTCCAGGGTCGTCCCTTCGCGGGAAGCGGCCTCCTTCACGGAAACGCTCCGCCCGCCCTCGATCACGACCTCGGTGCCCGACGATTTTCCTTTCACCCGCGTTAGCATCCTCACACGCGAGACCGCCGCAATACTCGCCAGCGCTTCCCCGCGGAATCCGAAAGAAACGATACGCTCCAGATCCTTTTCCGTCGCGATCTTGCTCGTCGCGTGGCGCTGGAAGGCCGCTTCCGCGTCGCCGGCCTCCATCCCAGAACCGTCGTCGGTCACGCGGATCAAACTTTTCCCGCCGTTCTTCACTTCGATCTCGACCGCCTGCGCCCCCGCATCAAGCGCGTTCTCGACGAGCTCCTTCACGATGGAAGCCGGCCGTTCGACGACCTCGCCGGCCGCGATCTTGTTGGCGATGATCTCCGGAAGCACTTTGATCACACCCATGTCAGCTTTTCCCCTTTTCTGTGAGGCGGGCTTTCAGTTCCGCGAGTTTGTTCAGGGCCTGGACCGGAGTCATCCCGTCCACCCCGACCTCGCGAAGTTCTTTGAGAATGGGATGGTCCGGCGAGGACCAATCAAAAAGAGTTTGCTGGGGAGGGTCGGCTTTGGCCTTTCTTCCCTTCTTCCCTTCGATGATCTGCGTCGCTTCGGTATTCTCGCTCTCGAGGATGTTGAGGATCTGCGTCGCGCGCTCCGTGATGTTGGCAGGGATCCCGGCCAGGCGGGCCACATGGATCCCGTAACTGCGGTCCGAACCGCCGCGCACGACCTTGCGCAGAAAAACGATCCCGTCACGGGTCTCGCGCACGGTGATATTGTAATTCTTCGCGGCCGGGAAATGCGTTTCAAGCTGGGTCAATTCGTGATAATGCGTCGCGAAAAGCGTCCGCGGACGGGCCGCACATTGAACAAGGTGTTCGCAGATCGCCCAGGCGATGCTGACGCCGTCGAAGGTGGACGTCCCCCGCCCGACCTCGTCGAGAATGAGAAGGCTTTTCCGGGTCGCTTTCTGAAGGATATGCGCCGTCTCGACCATCTCGACCATGAAGGTGCTCTCGCCGAGCGCGAGATTATCGGAAGCCCCGATCCGCGTAAAGATCCTGTCCACCAGACCGATCCGGGCCGAGCGTGCCGGAACGAAAGAACCGATCTGGGCCAAGAGCACGATATGCGCCACTTGGCGGATATAGGTCGATTTTCCGGCCATGTTGGGGCCGGTGAGAACGATCAGCTGATTTTCGGCCGTGTCGAGGAAGGTATCGTTCTCGACGAAAGTACCGGACGGGAGCATCGCCTCCACCACCGGATGGCGGCCGCCCTGGATCAAAAGCTCGCCGCTTTCGACGATCTCGGGCCTGATCCATTTCTTCTGAGCCGCAACGATCGCGAGCGCGCAAAGGACATCGAGCATCCCGACCGCCTTGGCGAGCGCCTGAAGCGGGGCGAGCTCGGCGAGGACCGCTTCGCGCACGCCGTTGAAAAGCTCGTATTCGAGGTTCTTGATCTTGTCCTCCGCGCCGGAGATCTTCTCGTCCCATTCCTTGAGCTCGGGGACCACGAACCGCTCGGCATTCGCCAGGGTCTGACGGCGGATATAATCGGACGGCACCAGATGGAGGTTCGGTTTGCTGACCTCGATCGCATAGCCGAAGACCTGCGAATATTTCACGCGCAGCGATTTGATGCCCGTGCGGTCGATCTCGCGCTTCTGGAAATCCAGGATCCAGTTCTTGCCGTTCTTCGAAATATCGCGCAGCTGGTCGAGTTCCTTGGAATGGCCTTCGCGGATCATGCCTCCGTCGCGCACGGCAAGCGGCGGCTCGTCCACGATCGCCTTCGCGATCAGGCTTTCGATCGAGGGAAAAGCGCGGATCTCTCCCCGGATCTCGGCCAAAAGCCCGCCCGGGAAATCGCGTAACGTTTTCTGGAATTCCGGGACCTTGCGAAGGAAATCTTTCAGGTTCACAAGATCGCGGGCGTTGGCAACGCCGTAATTCAGTCGGCTCAGGGTCCTTTCCATGTCTTTGACGCCTTTGAGCAGTCCGCGGATCGTCTGGACACGCGCCGTATCCTTCGCAAGAGCCTCCAGGGCATTGTGGCGCTTCGTGATCTCGGAGGCGCTCAGAAGCGGATGGGTCAGCCATTGATGGAGAAGACGCCCTCCCATCGAAGTCATCGTTTGATCGAGAACCGAAAGCAAGGCCGGTCCCCCCTTCGTCCCTTGCAGATCGGTGACAAGTTCGAGGCTCCGCAGCGTCTGGCGATCGAGCCCCATAAACTCTCCGGCCTCGAGGAAGACCGGCATGCGGATATGCCCGAGCGCTCCGTGCAAATGATCTTTCAGATAATAAAGGACCGCTCCGGCCGCGCGCACGGCAGCGCCGTGATCGAGGAACGAGATCCCCTGCGGCGAAGCGAGCTTGAACGATTCCTGGAGATGGCGGACGGCTTCGTCCCGATCAAAGATCCAGTCCTCATAGACCGTAAGGCTTGCGCCCAGGTCCTGCTTCAGGAAATTTTCCAAATGGGAGTCCGCCGCCAGCGACTGCGACAGGACCACTTCGCGCGGCTCGAGGACCGCGAGTTCGCTGCGGATCCGCTCGCTTGCGATCTCGCGCGTGAAGAATTCGCCGGTGCTAAGCTCCAGGCATGACAGCGCAAAGATCTTTCCGTCGGAAACCAGCGCGGCGAGATAATCGCAATGTTTGGCTTCTTTGTCGTCGTCGAGATACGTGGCCGGAGAGATGATGCGCGTGATCTTGCGCTCAACGAGCCCTTTGGCGGCTTTCGGATCGCCGATCTGTTCGCAGATCGCGACCTTCAGGTTATGATCGAGGAGGGTCCTGACATAGCCGTGAAAAGCGTGATAAGGAATACCGCACATCGGCACACGCCCGGCCTCGCCCCCTTCCCGACCTGTCAGGGTGATATCGAGGATCTCGGACGAACGGACGGCGTCTTCGAAGAACATCTCGTAAAAATCCCCAAGGCGAAAAAAGAGGACGGTATCCTGAGGAAGTGTCTTTTGGATGGACCGGTACTGCTCCATCATGGGGGTCAGCTTCAAGTCCGAATTGGTATCGAGCGTCATGGGAGAACCAGGGATCTCCTTCGTCCTTCCGGGAAGCGGCTTTCGCGGCGGGGCGTATTATAGCGGACAAAGGCCCCAAGGAACCACCTTTTTTATCCCTGGGGGCCTTTTTTCGAGCTTCTTTTGTTACTTCTCCGCTCTTCATCTCCCGGCTTCTTATGCCTGGCTTTTGTACATCGAATAGAAAAGCTGATGAACAGGCTCCCAATAAGCCGCGGGGCACCAGGCGTAGAACATCTGATACCATCCCCACAGCCAATCGAATTCTTTCATCTCCTCGGCTTTTCTGATCTCGATCCAGGTCTCTTCTTCTCCCGCCCCTTTGTCGAGCGTCACATGGGCGACATACCCTGCATATTCGACCTCCCGAACCGCTCCTTCCAGGCTGAGTTTCGCTCCCGTCTTGAGATCGAGCATGACCGTTTGGCATTTTCCGGCATCGGAACAATCGACCGCGCCGGCTTCCGGATAGGAGATGATCAGATAGTGCTCATTCCCGGGCAAGGAATAGCGGCTCACCGACTCAAGCGGCCCGCCGGACTGTCCTTCTGTCCCCGGCAAAACCACTCCGCCCTGCAGAAGTTTCATCCGGTCGAATCCTTCGGACGCATCGAAGAAATAGTGGGCGTTGTAGACACTCACCATCACAAGCGGTCCGTCTTGCCACCGGATGAAAGAACTTTCGGGATCGATCGCATAGGTCGAATCCACCGTTCCTTCGCCCAGATCATAAACGGCGGTCTCGGTCATCGGCGTCCCGAAATGCGCCGGAATGAACAGCGGACGGCGCGTGACGCGGACCGTATCGGGCCCGGTGAATTCGTATTCGAGGAACCAGCTTGAACCGAATCGACGGTCCGTTCCGTCGATAGCCCGGATCGTCCCTGTCGATTGGTAGGGCGTGTATCCGCTTTGATTATAGATCACCCATTTTCCATCCGGCGAAACATCCAGATCGTGGATGCCGCTATGGCTATAGGATTCTCCGACAAAATAGGCTTCGCCGCTTTCAAGATCGATCACGTAATGTTTCCCGATCCCATCCTGCCAAAAGGCGATGAGAAAATCCGAATTCGACTCTGCTAACGTCGAACCGCGCGCGCTGGTGGCAAAATGGAAATATTCGAGATCCTGCCCTTCCTGTGAGATAACCGCATAGGCTCCGTTCTGAGGAACGTCGACCGAAATCTCAAGCTGGTCCGCCGGGTTCCTTTTCGCAGCAATATATTCGGTCCCAGTTCGGACATTCCGGACCCTGACAACGCTATAGAGGATCCCTGTCTCCGAAGTATAGGCAGGCCTCCCGTAGATCCATTCCTCGAGGGTCACACGGTATTCGAAATCCGCGTTGGTTGCCGTCGGCGTCCACATCGCAGGAAGGCCGATATCGACCGCAAAGGCCGTCCCGGAAACCGAGGAGTCGGCGATGAAAAAGATGGACTGGATTTGCGTCCAATCCACGCCCGAAAAATCCGCCGGCTTGAGTGCGTAATATCCTTCTCCTCCTTCGAGCTGGATCTGGATCCGATTCCCCGCGGCGTCGTTCACCTCAAGTTTTAGCGCGGGCAAAGCAACGGACCCCAGGTTACGGACCCCGAACACCCACTGCGTGAGCTGGCTGAGATCAGCCGGCTGCTCGCCTGCGGTCGAATCGTCACTATCGAACCGCAGTCCTCCGCCCGCCATGGGCAAAATCCCGCCGTGCACTTCGATCCCCTGCGCCGTCCTTTGGGCCGTCGAATCCCAAAGGCTGTTGATCGCCGCCCCGACAGCAAGGGAGGTCACGTCTTCCGCTCCTAACGTCGGATCAACCGTCAAACCGCCGTCCTGGAACTTCATCTCCACCCGTATCGTTCCGGGCCCGAAGGCATACGGCGCTATGGCAAAAACATATTGGATCCGGCTCCAGTCGATGCCGCTGATATGGCTCATGGGAATGGAGTAATACCCTGTCCCTCCCCTGAGATCGACCCGGACGCTCCGCCCGTCAGCATCTTTGATCTCAAGCAAAATATCGCTCCACGAAGCCGTTAGGCCGATCACCCATTTCGAAAGCCCGCTTAAATCCACCGGCTGATCTCCCTCCGCCTTCGGATCGCCATCAAACCGCAGCCCCCCGCCGAATATGCGGAGATTGGGGTTCGGAGATCCGCTGACAACGAAACCCGTATCGGCGCTTGTAACCGTGCTATCCCAAAGGCCGTTCGGTAATGCGTTGGTTGAAAGCGTAGTGACATCGCTCGCTCTCAAAGAAGGATCGGGAAAAACTGTGGGGGTCAGCTGCATCCCCATTCGCACCCCGATCGTGGTCGGTTTATCAGATACAACATCTTCAGCAATAAAGAAGACCGAGGTCACGCGCCCCCAGTCGATCCCCGTCACTTCGGCAAGTCGGATCCGGTAATACGCGGTCGCATTGCTTACCTGATCCAGATAAACATTGGCGCGGTTGCCGTCGGCATCGTTGATCTCCATTTTGATCCGCTTCGAACGGTCCGAATAAAGCCCAAGGATCCATTCGGAACGGCCTGAAAGATCGTAAGATTCCTCCCCCGGATCTTGTCGATCGCTGTCGAAGCGGACCCCGCCCCCCACATGCGTGATCACGGAATCGTTCCCACTGCACGTTATCATGAGCCCGTTCGCAGTAATCATCGCATTCCCTGACCAAAGGGTGTTGGCATTCATGACATCCGGAAAAACCGTCACATCCGCTGACGTCAATCCCGATTCCGGGTTCAATGTGAGCGGAGCTTGCGCTTCTTCCTCTTCCGACACCGTCTGAACGATCGTTGTTTGGATCGTGACCCCTTGCACAGGCCCCACAATGCTGAGCGGTGCAGGGCTCTTCAGAAATTGCGTTGTCGTCAAAGGCTGGTTGCCAAGCGGCGTCAGCGGTCCGCGGCTCAGTACTGAAGCAGGATCGTTCATGATCTTCTGCACTTCGATCTCACGCACGGTCGGTTCCGGCACCACATACGTTCCGCTCGCGATCTGCGTCATGACCTCGGTTGGATCTACTGAACCCGCATAAAGCATCGGACTCCCTTCCATCACGAAAGAAACTGCAAAGACCGCCAGCGTGACCCAGGCGGTCATAACCCTCATCGGGTTCTTTCCACTTCTTTTTGCTCTGTTTTCCATGGCCTTGATCTCCTTTTTAATGTATGCGCTTACATTCAAGCGCAAAAATTTTTACAGCTTTTTCACCGATCCCCGCTCGATGAGCTGGACCGGCATTTTGATGACAGAATAAAAATCTTGAGCCGGCATCCGCCCGCTCAAATGATCGATCATGTCTTTGGCCGCCCTTTTCGCCAGATCATAAACCGGCACACGGATCGTGGTCAGCGGCGGAACCGAATGTTCCGTCCACCGGTCATCGTCATAGCCCATAAGAGAGATCTTGCCGGGGCAGTCGATCGAAAGCTCCTGGAGTTTTCGCAAAACCCCTTTGGCCTGCGCATCGTTCATGCAAAAGATCGCCGTCAGATCCGCCCCCTTTCCGATCACGGTTTCCGTCTTTTTATAGGCTTCCGTTTCGTCAAAATCCACATCCACAATATCGGATTCTTTCAGAACGAC
This sequence comes from Candidatus Omnitrophota bacterium, assembly GCA_049324575.1. Lineage (GTDB taxonomy): Bacteria > Omnitrophota > Omnitrophia > Omnitrophales > Aquincolibacteriaceae > JBMONI01. The sequence goes on from JBMONI010000016.1 coordinate 51,346, forward strand.
CTGCTTCGATCCCAGATATGCCTCGAACCCTCGAAGCCGGGCTTTCGCATCCGGCGCTCCGCGCTTGCCTCCGACAACCACGATCTTTCGATGCCCCTTCTCATAGAGGTGAGCCGCCGCCATTTTGCCGCCTTCTTCATGGTCGCCCGCCACAAAACGCGCGCGGATCCCGTCTTCAATGTTATTGATGATGACCGCAGGGATCCCGAGCTTGTCAAAGACCGCAGGGCTTTTGAAGATCGTCCGCCAGTAGGTGACGATGATCCCGTCGATCCCCTCCCCTTTTTTGAAATCATAAGCGTCCCAAAAACGCTCTTCCGGTTTCGGAAGAAGCATCTTCACGCGATAATCGCTCCCGAGCACATGATCGGAAACGCCGGAGAGAATGTTCGAATAATATTCGGAAAGGAATATTCCCGAGTGATGGGGAAAAAGAATGCCGATCGTTTTGGTGCTTTTTTTGACAAGATGGCTCGCCGCGAAGCTCGGCGTGTATCCGAGTTCCGCGATCAGCGCTTCGATCTTCTGCAAGGTCTCGGGCGCAACTTTTGAGCGCGTTTCGGGGTTCACGGCCCGGGAGATCGTCGCAATCGAAACGCCCGCCTTTTTCGCGATCTCATAAACCGTTATGTTTTTCTTTTTCATCTTCTTCTCCTTATGTAAGCGCTTACATCAATAGACTATCACGCCTCTTTTGATTTTGCAAGAAGCGAGAGGAGATTTTTCTTTCGCCAGGCCTTATCCCCTATTGATCATCTCTTATCTGATTATCAATAAAGGAGTTATAGCGCCCTTGATCTGTTAGAGTGGGATCGCAAGAATATACCGCTTGGACCCAGTTCCATGGGGGCCGAAAGGCCGGAGCGCGGAAAAACCCGGGAAGATCAGCGGCTCGAGGGCTTTTGACTTTGATAAACGCGGATAAAATGCTCGATGGAGCGGTCGTAGGTCGCTTCCGCAGAAGGCGGGAAATAGCAGGCGGGAAGCTGGCCATTCGAGCGGTGGTATTCAATGCAGTCACAGCAGATCCCCTTCCTTGCGCAGGGCTCGTAAGAGCAACTGCATTTTTTCAGGTTCTTCTCTTTTTTACATTCCATGACAGACTCCTTTCAGCAGGCGGGCGGCAAACGCGCGTTCAAAAGCGCGAGGGCCAGGTCAATGAAATCTTTTAGAAGAAGGCTTTCCCCCCGGATATTCGGCTCGAGTTTGAGTTCTGAGAAAATTATCGCGAGTTTTTCACGGCTGAGCCCCGTGCGCGCATCTTCCGCAAGGAGTTTCAGAAAGGTCTTTCGCCGGTGGCTGAACGCGACCTGGATGACATGAAAAAGGAATTCTTCGTCGATCTTTGCCGGGAATGCGATCTTGGGATGAAAGCTGAGTTCCACGACCGCGGAATCGACCTCAGGCTTGGGGGTAAAACACGCGGGAGAAACATCGAAGAGGTGGCGCACCGCGGCGGCGTAGCGGACCCCGAGCGTCAAGCGTCCGTAATCCTTGCTGCCCGGCATCGCAAGCAGGCGGTCCGCGACCTCTTTTTGCATCATGAGAATGGCGCGCGAAAAGTACCGGCGGAATTCGAGGACCCGGAAAAGGAGCGGCGCCGTAATATAATAAGGAAGATTGCTCATCACGACCCAGCTTCCTTTGTCCTTTTCGGGGATCCACTTCGACGGATCGAATTCGAGAAAATCCTCATGAAAGATCCGGAATTTTTTCCGAAAATCCCCCGCCAATTCGCCTTCCAGCACGCGTACGAACCGCTCGTCCTTCTCGACCGCCAGGACTTGATGGCCGTTCTCCAGGATCCATTGCGTCAGCGCCCCGAGCCCGGGGCCGATCTCGAGCACCTTCTCGGAAGGCTGAAGCAAGGCCGCCGCCACGATCTTGCGCTGAACGTTCGGATCGATCAGAAGATGCTGGCCCGAGGCCCCGCGGACCGAAAAACCGTATTTTTTGAGGAGGGCGATCTGGGTTTCCATAAGGCCGTCAGGCGGCGGCGAATTTTGCGGCCAGCCCGACGGCCGCCACCATGGAGCCCGCATCCGCCCGGTGGCGATAGGCGATATCGAAGGCCGTCCCGTGGTCCGGAGAAGTCCGGACAAAAGGAAGCCCGAGCGTCACATTCACACCTTCGCGGAAATGGACCATTTTGAAAGGGGCCAGGGCCTGATCATGGTACATGGCGATCAGGGCATCATAGCGCCCTTGGTAGGCTTCGTAAAAAAGTTGGTCGGCGGAGTACGGCCCTGAAACTTTCCATCCTTGGCGCCGGGCCCAGCGCACGGCAGGAACGATCACCTGGTCTTCCTCGGTCCCCGTTTCGCGGCCGTGTGGATTCAACGCGCAAACCCCGATCCGCGGGTTTCGCAGACGCATTTTCTTTTGGAGGAAGTCGTGCGTAAGGCGGATCTTGGATTCCACCAACGCGGGCTTCAAAAGACCCGCGACTTTCCGGAGAGGTTCGTGGATCGTGGCCAGGGTCACTTTCAAGCGGCTTGCGACGAACATCATCGCCACCGAGCGCGCGCAAACGGCCTTGGCCAGGAATTCCGTATGCCCGGTGAAACCGGGGTCCAAAAGCCGCATGGCTGTTTTGCTCACGGGAGCGGTGACAAGTGCCCCGGCGCCTCCCTCACGCAAGATCTCGACCGCTTGTCCGAGCGCCGCCATCGCATACGCGGCATTCCTTTTCGAAACCCGCCCGGGATCCCAGCCCAAGCCGCGGCTGAAATCCTTTTTCCCATAAAGGGCCCGCGCCCTTGGTGTGATATCGAGGAAGTAAAGACCGCCTCTCCCGGCCCCGGCCTTAGGGAGAAGGTCCGTTTTTGAGACCCGAAATCGCGCGCGGCACTTTTTGCAGACGGCCTCCAGCATGCGAAGTCCGCCGATCAGGACGGCCGTCGCCTGCCGGGACCTTCCCGCCGCAACAGCGCGGAGAGCGATCTCCGGACCGATCCCTCCAGGATCTCCCAGCGTGATAAGCACTATGGGTTTTTTCATCAGGGACTCGTGTCAGCGGACGGAGATATACGCTTTACGCTTCAGGCCTTCCATCCACTCCTTGAAACGCTCTTCGTATTTTTTCCGGAAAAGGACCCCGTAGATCGCATCCCGGGCCTCTTCCAGTGTAGGTGTTTTGCCCGTTTTTTTCTCTTCGAGCCGGAACAGATGGTACCCCATCGAGGTTTCGATGATCTCGGAGGTCTCGCCGTTTTTCATCGTAAAAATGACCTCATCGATCGCGGGGATCATATCGCCGCGCGTGATCCATTCGCCCGCGCCCGCTTTGTGATCCTGCCGGTCTTCAGAGAACTTCGAAGCCGCCTCCTTGAAATCGCGCCCCTTCATGATCTCGGCGCGAAGGTTCTGGATGATCTTCCAGGCTTCTTCATCCTTGAGACCCTGCTCACGGGCTTCATCGCTTTTTTTGATCGTCAGGGAAAGGACGCGGACTTTCTCTTTTTCAGAAAACTCTTCTGGATGGTCTTTGAAATAAGCTTCGATCTCCAGCGGAGAGACCACGATCTTGGACCGGATCTCCATATCGTGTAGTTTCTGGACCATTTCTTTCCGCTCCACGCGCTCCCGGAGCGCGCGCAAGGTCATTCCCTGTTCTTCCATGGCCTTTTCCATCGCGGCGCGGCCGCCGAAATGCGTCTCGAACTCCCGGATTCCTTTTTCGATCTCGGTCTCATCGACTTGCATTTTCCGGGCCAAGGCCTCCTGATAGACCAGCCGGTCCTCGATCAACTGATTTAAAAGCTTCAGCCGGATCTCAGCGAGTTTTTGGTAAAGGGTATCCCCGTGGTATTCGGCACGCAATTCTTCGTAGAGAGGCCGAAGGACCGTATCGAGTTCGCTCTGGAGGATGATCTCGTCATTGACAACGGCGACAACGCGGTCAAGGAGCTGCTGCTCGGCCCTTAGAACCGGTGAAAACACCGTCAAAACAAGGAAAATGGGGATGATCGCCTTCTTCATAAGGCCATCCTTATAGCACAACTCCCCTTCAACTTCAATCATCGGGTCGGGAACCTATTCATCCTTTTTTTCTTTCATCTCGTCGATGGTTTCGCGGAGCATGCGGCAGTAGAGATCGAAGCCGACGGCGTGGATGAACCCGCTTTGCTCGTGCCCGAGCAGATTTCCCGCCCCGCGGATCTCGAGGTCTTCGAGAGCAAGCTTGAAACCCGATCCCAGGTCCGTGAATTTCTCGATCGCCGCCAGACGCTTCTCGGCGTCCCGGGAAAGTACCGTATCCGGAGGCACAAAAAAATAGGCAGAGGCCTGGCGCTTTTCGCGGAACCGCCCGACGCGACCCCGGAGCTGATACAGGTCCGCAAGCCCGAAATTGTCCGCGCGGTTGATGAGAATGGTGTTCACGTTCGGAATATCGATCCCCGATTCGATAATATTGGTCGAAATCAGGCAGTCGAGCCTGCGTTCGAGAAAATCCGCCATCACTGCTTCGAGGGCCGGCGCCGGCATTTGCCCGTGGACGACCCCGAAACGCGCCTCGGGGACGAGTTCCTTCAAATGACGAAAGATCTTTTCGATCGACTGGACCCGGTTATGGACGAAATAAGCCTGTCCGCCTCTCGCCATTTCCTTGCGAAGAGCTTCCGCGACCACGCGGTCCTGATAAGGCATGACAAAGGTCTCGATCGGCAAACGGTTCTTCGGAGGCGTCTGGATCACCGACATATCGCGCGTCCCCATGAGCGACATGTAAAGGGTCCTCGGGATCGGGGTTGCTGTCAAGGTCAGCACATCGACCTCGGCGCGCAGGCCTTTAAGCTTCTCCTTGTGCCGGACCCCGAAGCGCTGTTCCTCGTCGATGATCACGAGGCCGAGGTCCCGAAACGCCATGTCGGAAGAAAGCAGGCGGTGCGTTCCGATCACGACGTCCGTCGCGCCGGATCGGACCGATGCGGCAACATTCTTTTGTTCGCGCGCGGTCCGAAAACGCGATAGGACCTCCACGGTCACCGGAAAACGCTGGACCCGCTGCCTGAAAACAAGATAGTGCTGTTCGGCAAGGACCGTGGTCGGCACAAGGACCGCCACCTGTTTTCCGGCCAAGACCGCCTTGAACGCCGCCCGGAGCGCGACCTCCGTTTTCCCGTATCCGACATCTCCGCAAAGCAAGCGGTCCATCGCTCGTTCGGATTCCATGTCGCGCTTCACTTCGGCGATCGCTTTCACCTGATCCGGTGTTTCTTCGAAAAGAAAATCCGACTCGAAATCCTTTTGCCAGGGAAGGTCGCCCGGGAAACGGTACCCCTTGCCGATCTGGCGTTTGGCCTGGATCTCGAGAAGATCGCGTGCGACATGGCGAACCGCCCGGCGCGTCCTCTCCTTGGCCCGTTCCCAATCCCGGGTATGCAGACGCGTTAGCTTGGGCGCGTGGCCTTCTCCCCCGATATAACGCTCGACCGGCTCCCTGAGATCGAGATACAGGATCTCCTTATCTGCATATTCGATCGCCATCGTCCGCTGGCGTCGCCCCTGGATCCCGATCATTTTCGTGCCGAGAAAACGCCCGATCCCGTATTGGAGATGGACCACGATATCTCCGGGGGACAGATCCTCGAAACCGGTGAGGGATTCATAATTCTCGAAGCGCTCGCGAAGCTGTTTCGCTTTTTTCTCGAAATGTTCGGTGACCGGAAGCAGAACGATTTCCTCGAACTGCGCCAGGGTTTTCCCGTCGATCGGAGAGAAATCCCGGATCGTTTCGATCCGTTCCGCCGCAAACTCCACCCGGACCGGGGCCCGGTAGGTCACCGGATAAATGTCGAAAAGGTTGCCGCGGAAAGCGTATTCGCCCGGCCCGGAGACGATATCCCGTTTTCGGTAATTCAATTGCTCGAGCAGGGCTGAGAATTCCTGCCTGGGGATCTCCTGGCCTTGGCGGAGGATAGTCGGTCTCATTTGGGAAAGTCGATCCTCTTAAAGTTGATGAAAACCCTCCGGTCTTGCCGAACAGCTCATTTTAACGGAAAGAAGAAGAGGCGGGAAGGATCCCCGAAAGAATTATTTCAGCCAGGCCGCGATCCGTCGCACGGCCTCTTCGAGGTTCTTTTCGGAAGCCGCAAAGCTCATGCGGATATGATGATCCGCGCCGAAAGGCTGCCCGGGGACTACCGCGACATGGCCTTCGGCCAAAAGTTTTTCGGTAAAAACGAGGGAATCCATGCCGGTCTTGACGATCCCCACGAACATGTAGAACGCCCCTTGCGGCTTGAACGGCTCAAGCTTCGGAATTCCGCAAAGCGCGGAGTAAAAATCGTTACGGCGTTTTTCGAACGCCGCACACATCCGGGCCGCATCCGCATCCCCTTTGTCAAGCGCGACGACCCCGCCCGGCTGGGCGAATGAAACCGGATTGGAGGTCGAGTGGCTCTGCATGCTCCCGGCCGCTTCGGCCATCGCTCCCGTCGGATAAGCGGCATAACCCAGCCGCCACCCGGTCATCGAGTAGGCTTTGCTGTGACCGTTCACGAGGATCGTCCTTGCCGCGATCCCGGGATCCAGTTGGGCGATCGAGACGTGTTTTTTTCCGTCATAGATAAGTTTTTCATAGATCTCGTCGCTCAGGATCACGCAATCCGGATATTCCTTGAGCACAGCGATGAGCGCCTCGAGTTCCCCGCGGTCATAGACCGCCCCGGTCGGATTCGACGGCGAGTTAAGGATGAACATTTTGGTCTTTTTAGAAATATATTTTTTGAGGAGCGCGGGCGTCACTTTGAAACAGGTCTTTTCATCCGTGGGGATCCGAACGGATTTCCCGCCGACCATGGAGACCATTTCGGGATAGCTGAGCCAATAAGGCGCCGGGATAAGGACCTCGTCGCCGTCATTGACGAGGATGAAAAGCGAATTGAAAATGGAATGCTTCGCGCCGGAGCTGACGATGATCTGGTTCGGTTTGAATTTCAGCTTCTGATCGCGCTCGAATTTCGCGCAGATGCTCTTGCGAAGCTCGAGGGTTCCTTCCGCCGGTGTGTATTTGGTGACCCCGGACTGGAGTGCCTGAATGGCTGCCTGTTTGATGAAATCCGGCGTATCAAAATCCGGCTCACCGGCTCCCAGCGAGATCACATCCACGCCCTGGGCCTTCAATTCTTTGGCTTTGGCGGCGATGGCGAGAGTCTTCGAAGGCGATACCGAAAGCACTCTTCTGGAAAGCTGCATTCCCGGGACCCTGAAGTTTTAGTCGGAGCCTTTAAGGAACTTCCTCAGCGTCGACAAAAATCCGCCTTTTTTCTCGGATTCGGCCTTCCCGGCCTCTTTCTTTGAATCGGCTTCTTTTGAATCCTTGTCGGCCTTTTTCGCTTTTTCTTTCTTATCCGCCGGCTCATGCCCCCGCTCCGGAGTTTTTTCCGCAGGAGCCTGCTTCTTCTCTTTTTTCGCCTTTTTCGGCTTGGCGACGACCTCGAACTGGGCCGTGAAAGACAACAGTCCCATGTCGCTCCCGTCCCCCGGACGCGCAGGCAGGCGCAGCACACGGGTATAACCGCCTTGCCGATCCTTGAAGAGCGGAGCGATCTCGGTCATGATCCTGCGCGCGATCTCATCGCTAGCAAGACGTGAAGCGAGTAAACGGCGCGCATGAAGCCCGCCGCGCTTCGCCAGGGTGATCATCCGGTCGGCAAAAGCACCCGCTTCCCGCGCCCGGGCATAGGTCGTTCGAATCTTCTTCTTCAAGACCAATGCGCGCACAAGATTCCTCAGAAGCGCGGTACGGTGCGCGGTGCGGACCCCTAATTTTCTGCGTAGCCTACGGTGTCTCATGTTCGATCCTTCAGGAAGCGGCCGTGACCGGTTTGACCGCCGCCGTCCCTTTGCCGAGCCTTTCCTCAACGTTCATCCCCAGGGTCAGGTTCATCCCGGTCAGGATGGCCTGGATCTCGGCCAGGGATTTCTTACCGAAATTCTTGTACTTCAGCATCTGTTGTTCGGTCTTCTGGATGAGGTCACCGATCGTTTTGATATGGGCAGCCTCAAGGCAATTGGCGCTCCGGACCGAGAGTTCAAGCTCGCTGATCGGCTTGTTCACAAGCTCTTTGAACGCTTCATCCTGCTGCTCTTCCTCTTCTTCCTCCTCTTCCGGAAGCTCGCCGTAATTGACGAAGATATCGAGATGCCGCTGGAGGATGTTCGAAGCGTAAAGCATGGCTTCTTCCGGGCCCATGGCTCCGTTCGTCCAGACCTCGAGGATCAAGCGGTCATAGTCGGTGATCTGACCGACGCGCGTATCCTCGACCGCAAAATTGACTTTGAGTACCGGCGAAAAAATGGAGTCGACCGGGATCACTCCGATCACGGCATCCTCTTTCTTATTGCGTTCAGCGGCCACATAACCCCGCCCGCGGCCGACCTCGAGCTCCATATGGAAATGGATCTCTTTGGTCAGATGACAGATCACGAGATCCGGATTGACGATCTCAACCGTCTCGTCGGCCTGGATGTCCGAAGCCTTGACGAGTCCGGACTTCTTCACGTCGATCACCATCTGTTTGGCTCCACGCCCATGATACCGCAGGACCAGGTTCTTGATATTAAGGACGATCTGCACGCCGTCCTCTTTCACGCCATCCAGGGTGGAGAACTCATGCAGCATGCCGTCGATCTTCACGCTCGTGACCGCGGCCCCATCGATCGAGGAAATAAGAACACGCCTGAGCGAGTTGCCGATCGTCGTCCCGTATCCCCGCTCGAACGGTTCCGCGATAAATTTGCCGTAATTGGGCTTCAGTGTTTCTTTGTCCACTTCCAGCCTTTTCGGCATTTCAAATGTTTTCCAACGAATACCCATGGTGGTCGTCCTCCTTAAGAGATCTGACTGATAAAGATTATTTTGAGTACAATTCCACGATCATCGATTCTTCGACCGGCAGCGCCGCATCCGCTTTCGTCGGGAGCCGGAGCACGGTCGCTTTGTAAGAGGCCCGGTCCAGCGCAAGCCATTCCGGCAGCGGAAGGTCCTCATGAAGCTCGAGCTTTGTTTTCAAACGGTTCAAAAGAGCCTCTTTCGGCCTGGGTTCGATCACATCGCCGACCTTTACCAGGTAAGACGGGATGTTCACCGGTTTTCCGTTCACACGAAAATGCCCGTGATTGACCATCTGCCGCGCTTCCCTGCGCGTTTGTGCGAACAGCAGGCGGTAGATCACATTATCCAGGCGGGTCTCGAGCAGCTGGATCAGGTTCTCTCCGGTCACGCCTTTTTTCCGGACCGCCTTATGAAAAAAAACGCGGAACTGGCGTTCGAGCATGCCGTAGATGCGTTTCATTTTCTGTTTCTCGCGCAGCTGGACGCCATAATCGGAAAGCTTCTTGCGCATCATCCCGTGCTGCCCCGGCGCTTTTTCGAGACGCTTGGCCACTTTGTCATCACTCCGGCGGCTTCCTTTCAGAAAAAGATTGACACCCTCCCGGCGCGACAAACGAACGGCTGGACCGCGGTACCTTGCCATAATCAGACTCTCCTTTTCTTCGGAGGCCGGCATCCGTTATGAGGAATGGGGGTGATATCAATGATCGAACTGATTCTCAAACCGGCGGCTTGCAACGCGCGCACGGCCGATTCACGCCCCGAACCCGGCCCCTTGATATAAACTTCGACTTCTTTCATCCCGTATTCGATCGCTTTTGCAGCGGCTTTCTCCGAAGCGACCTGCGCGGCAAACGGCGTCGACTTTTTCGACCCTTTGAAACCGGCAGCACCGGAGGACGACCAGCAAACTGCATTCCCCTGCGCATCCGTGATCGTAATGATCGTGTTATTAAAACTGGCGTTCACGTGCACGACGCCCTTCGTGATATGCTGCAATTTTTTCTTCTTTTTGGACATAAATTCGTTACTCTCCTCGGGTTTATTTCGGCGAAGGCGCTTTCTTGTTCAGCCCGCCGACGACTTTCCTCGGGCCCTTGCGGGTCCGGGCATTCGTATGGGTCCTTTGCCCGCGAACCGGCAGCCCCTTGATGTGGCGCTGTCCCCGGTAGCAGCGGATATCCATATAGCGGCGGATATTCTGCTGGACCTCTCGGCGCAGATCCCCTTCCGCCTTGTAATTCCTCTGGATCTCCTCGTTGATAAGAGAGACCTCTTTCTCGGTCAGGTCTTTGGCCCTTTTCTCCGGGGCGATCCCGACGCTCTTCAAGACCTTCTGGGAGGTCGCAAGGCCGATCCCGTAAATATAGGTCAGCGCAGTCTCGATCCTTTTCTCTCTCGGAACGTCCACTCCTAGAATTCGCGGCATAGCTTAAGCTCCTTTATAGGGTCGTCATCGTCGCGGCGGAGGCCTCACCCCTGCCGCTGCTTGTGCTTGGGATTGCTCTTACAAATCACGTACACAGTCCCTTTGCGACGGACGATCCTGCAATCTTCACAGATACGTTTAACAGAACTTCTGACTTTCATGAGAACACCTCGTTACTTGACCCGATAAGTGATACGCCCACGCGTCAGGTCATACGGCGAAAGTTCCAGCTTGACGCGATCCCCCGGCAGGATCCGGATATAATGCATTCGCATTTTCCCGGATACATGCGCAAGGATCTTATGACCGTTCTCGAGCACGACACGGAACATCGCGTTCGGAAGCGGCTCCACGACAATTCCTTCGACTTCAACAGCGTCCTGTTTGGGCATAAAATTTCTCTTATAAGTTCGTTTTAGTTCAGGTCAGGACCCGGTATCCTTTTTCCGTAAAAACCACCGTATTCTCATAATGGCTCGCGCGTTTCCGGTCCCGGGTAACCACGGTCCATCCGTCCCGCAGGACCTCCACTTCATAACCGCCTTCGGTGACCATCGGCTCGATCGCAAGCACCATGCCCGCTTCGATCCGCGGCCCCTTCCCCGCCGTCCCGAAATTTGGAACCTGCGGTTCTTCATGGATTGCACGGCCGATCCCATGCCCCACATAGTCACGGATCACATGGAAACCGCTTGACTCGATCTTCCGCTGGATCGCTTCCGAAATATCACCTAACCGGCAACCAGGATAATACGCATCGACCCCCGCGAAAAAACCGTCCTTGGCCGCTTCGATCAACCGCTTTGAGCTATCGGAAACCTTGCCGACCGGCCAGGTCCGCGCCGCATCCGAAAAATAGTCCTTCCACTGGACCCCGATGTCGAAACTCACGATATCCCCGTCCTGAAGCTTCCGGGAACCGGGGATCCCATGCACGACCTCTTCGTTGATCGAGATACACGCGGTTTTCGGAAAACCCCGGTACCCCTTGAAGGCCGGTCTTCCTCCGGCTTTCACGATCATTTCTTCGGCCATCGCATCGAGCGTCTCCGTACGCACGCCCGGGCAAACCGCCTTTTCTACCGCTTCGAGAACCCGGCGCAGGATCGCGCCTGCTTCTTCCAGGATCTCAATTTCCCGGCTTGACTTGAGAGCAATCATGCCGCGAAAGGCCGAATTTATCAAAGAGCTGCAAGATCTCGGTCTGAACAGCGGCCACTCCGCTGTCCCCTGCCACATCGTGAAGCAGATTCTGTTTCCGGTAATACTCGATCAGGGGTTTTGTTTCCTGATGATAGACCTTCAAACGCCGCCGCACGGTTTCCGGCTCGTCGTCTTTCCGGATAATGAGCTTTTCGCCGGTTTCGTCGCAGATCCCTTCGCGTTTGGGCGGCATGTTCGTCACATGATAAACGCGCCCGGTCGAGGGACAGATGCGCCGCCCCGAAAGACGCGAAACGATCACTTCTTCCGAGGTCGCAAAATTGATCACCAGGTCCAGTTTCCAATTCTCTTTCGCAAGGAAAAGATCCAGCGCCTTGGCCTGGCCAAGCGTCCTGGGATACCCGTCCAGGATGAATCCCTGGGCCCGGCTTGCCTGTTTCATTTCGTCGAACATCATGTCGTTGATGAGCTCGTCGGAGACCAGCTCCCCTTTTTCCATGATCCCTTTCGCCTTTTTTCCGATCAGGGTCTGCTCGCGGATATGACGGCGGAGAATATCGCCGGTCGCAAGATGGCCAAGCCCCATTTTCTGGCTGAGCACCTGCGCATGCGTTCCTTTTCCTGCCCCCGGGGGTCCTAAAAAAATGATCTTCATATTAGCGCCTCGCTTTGAGCCTTCCTTTTTTCACGAACCCTTCGTAATGCCGCATGACCAGTTGCGATTCGATCGCCTTCATCGTGTCCAGCACCACTCCGACGATGATCAAAAGCCCGGTGCCGCCGAAATAGCTGGCGATCAGAAACGGGATATTCAGCACCTTGGGCGACGAGATAATGCTCGGAATGAGCGCGATCACAGCTAAAAACACCGCACCGCTCGCCGCGATCCGCGTCATCATGAAATCCAGGTAATCCGCCGTGGTCTTGCCGGGGCGGATCCCGGGGACGAAACCGCCGAACTTCTGCAGGTTTTCGCTCACCTCGACCGGGTTGAACGTGATCGCCGTGTAAAAGAACGTAAAGAAAAGGATCAAAAGCGAATAAATGATCGAATGCCCGATATGCCCAGGCGTCAGGAACCGCGAAGCCGTCATCAGGAATCCCGCTTGGGGGAAAAACCCGGCGACCGTCGCCGGGAACAAGATGACCGATTGCGCAAAAATGATCGGGATCACTCCCGCCTGGTTCACACGAAGCGGCAAATATGTGCTTTGCCCGCCATAAACGCGATGGCCCCGGATCTGTTTCGCGTACTGGACCGGAATCTTCCTTTGGCCCTGGATGATCAGGATAACACCGAGCACAGTCCCGACAAAAAGCGCAAGCATCAGAACAAACTTCCACCACGCCAACTGCTGGCGGGCCAGATCGAAGGGCGACAGCAAAAGATACGTCTGCCATATTGCCGACGGCATCGCTTCGATGATACCGGCCGTAATGATCACCGACATCCCGTTCCCGATCCCCCGCTGGTCGATCTGCTCGCCGAGCCACATGATAAAAGCCGTTCCGGTCGTCAAGGTCAGCATGGTCATAAGCCGGAATCCCCATCCGGGATTCGGCACAATCACGGTTCCCCCGAACGCATTCGGATTCTCAAGCCAAAGCGAAATGAAGAAGGTCTGGATGATGCTCAGGACCACCGTCCCGTAACGGGTCAATTGGATGATCTTTTTTCGGCCTTCCTCGCCTTCCTTCGCCATTTTCTCCAGGGCCGGGATGACGACGGTCAAAAGCTGCAGGATGATCGATGCCGAGATGTAAGGCATGATCCCGAGCGCAAAGATCGTCGCCTTCTGGAGCGCGCCTCCGGAGAACATTCCCATAATGCCAAAGAGCGTACCGCCCGGCGTCCGCGAAATGCTTTGAAAGAACTTCGCAAGCGCGGTGCCGTCGATCCCGGGCGTAGGGACATAAGCCCCGATCCGGTAGATCGCAATGATCAAAAGAGTAAAAAGAACCTTATTTCTTAATTCGGGAACCTTAAAAATGTTCGCATAGGCTCGGAACATGATCAGGCGCCGATCACCACGGCTTTTCCGCCGGCTTTTTCGATCTTTTCTTTTGCCGAGACACTGAACCGATGAGCGTGGACCGTGACCGCTTGAGAAAGGTTTCCATCCCCGAGAACTTTGAGGCCTGAACGCTTCGCGCGGACTACGCCCCGCTCCGCCAAGATCCCCGGATCGACCTCCGCAAGCCCGAGCCCGGCGATCTGTTCCAGGTTCACGATCGCATAAGTGGTGCGGAAAGCCGCGTTATTAAAACCCCGTTTTGGCAACCGGCGATACAAAGGGTTCTGGCCCCCCTCAAAACCGGCTTTGATACTGCAACCGGAGCGGGCCCCCTGGCCTTTATGACCGCGTCCCGAGGTCTTGCCGCAACCGGAACCGATCCCCCGCCCGATCCGCCTTCTTTTTTTATTGTACGGCCGCTTTGACTTCATCTTCTTCTCCTGCGATCTGTCCTTCGCGAATTCTTTCGTTCACCAGCGTGAGAAGTCCCTGCAAGGTCGCACGGACCACATTGATCGCGTTATCGCTCCCCAAACTCTTGGTCAGGATATCCTTGATGCCGCACGACTCGCAAACCGCGCGCACGGAACCGCCCGCGATCAGGCCCGTACCGGGAGATGCCGGCTTGAGAAGGACCCGCGCCGCGCCGTGCCGCCCGACCACCTCATGGGGGATCGTCGTCCCCTTCAGCGTGATCTTGAACGTCTTCTTCCGGGCAGCCGTCAAAGCCTTCCGGATGGCATCCGAAACTTCATTCGCCTTGCCGATCGCGCAACCGACCTCCCCCGCGCCGTTCCCGATGACGACCAGCGCGCTGAAATGGAACCTTTTTCCGCCCTTCACCACTTTGGCGCAGCGGTTGATCTGGATCACTTTTTCAAAAGCCGCCGCATCCGCTGCAGGCGCCCGGTCTCTCGAACCCGACCTGCCATGCATCGGCCCTTTTCTAGCGGCTCCGCCTTCTTTTTCTTTTCGCGGCGGTTCCGCCTTTTTCGGAGCCTCGACGGGAACATTCGCCGTCGCGGGCGCCGGAACGGAAACAGCTCCAGAAGTCTCCTCCGAAGCTTTCGCTGGTTTCTTTTCCTTCCCCTGTGCTTTTTCTTTCGCCATAAGTAACGAGTTCCCTTTGTTTAGAAGGCGATGCCGGCCTTGCGGAGCGCCTCGGCCAACGCCTTCACGCGGCCGTGATAAAGATAGCCGCCGCGGTCGAAAGCGATCTGTTGGATGCCTTTTGTTTTGAGTTTGGAACCAAAAATCTCGCCCAGTTTTTCGGCCGCGGTCACTTTACCGTTCTTCGGCTTGACCGCCTGAAATTCCTTGTCTGCGGTGGAGAGGCCCAAAAGCGTATGCCCCTGGATATCGTCGATCACCTGGACGTAGAGATGCTGCGCCGAACGGTGGACCGAAAGCCGCGGACGCTCGGGCGTCCCAAGCATTTTTTTACGGATCCTCCCGTGTCTTTTAAGCCTTCCGAGTTCTTTTTTCAGCATACGATCACCCTACCGTCTTTCCCTGTTTTCTTCGCACATGCTCATCCACATAACGGATCCCTTTGCCCTTGTAAGGTTCGGGCTTATGAAAACGACGGATCTCCGCGGCGGCCTGTCCGACCTTCTGTTTGTCGGCCCCGCTCACGGTGATCGCAGTCGGGTTCGCGCATTTGATCTCGACTCCCTGAGGGATCTCATAGTCGATCGGATGCGTGAACCCGAGGTTCAAGGTCAGGGCCTTCCCCTTCACTTGGGCCTTATAGCCGACCCCTTCGAGCAAGAGTTCTTTCTGATATCCCTGCGTCACCCCCTGGATCATGTTCACGATCAGACTGCGGACAAGACCGTGAAGCGCGCGATCGGCGCCGATGTCGGTATGACGCGCCACCGTGATCGCCCCGTCCTTCAGGGTCACTTCCACCCGAGGATGGATCACCTGCTCGAGCTTGCCCTTCGGCCCCTCGACAAAAACCTTCCCGCCGTCGATCTTGACCTTAACGCCGGCCGGCACCGTAATGATTTTTTTTCCGATACGTGACATCGTGGATCACCAGACCTTGCAAAGGATCTCGCCGCCGATCTTCTCTTTACGCGCTTTGCGGTCGGTCATGACTCCGCGCGAAGTCGAAATGATGGCGATCCCGAGCCCGCCCTGAACGCGGGGAAGGTCCTCAAAACCCCGGTACACCCGCAACCCGGGTTTAGACACCCGGCGGAGCCCTTGGATCGCTGGGCGGCCGTTTTTCAGATATTTCAAATGAAGACGGATAAAATTCTTCTTCTCTTCGGTAAAATCCTTCACCTGGGTCACAAACCCCTCTTCCTTGAGGATCTCCGCGATGCGAAGGACCATTTTCGATCCCCGCACGGTCACCTTGTCCTTGTGCGCATGGGATGCGTTCCGGATCACCGTCAAAAAATCAGCGATAAAATCTGTGCAAGGCATGTTCGTTCCTTCCTTTTTACCAGCTCGACCGGGTCACGCCGGGCAGCATTCCCTCGTTCGCAAGCTCCCGGAAACAGATCCGGCACAGCCCGTATTTGCGGATGAAACCGCGAGGACGCCCGCAGCGACGGCAGCGGTTATAAGCACGGACCTTGAACTTCGCCGGCCGTCTTTGTTTGACCACTAAACATGTTTTTGCCATAGATGCCTGATTCCTTTCGTCTATTTCTTCTGGAACGGAAAACCCAGAAGCTCGAGGAGTTTCTTGGCTTCCGCATCGGTCTTCGCCGAGGTCACGATCGTGATATCCATCCCTTGGATCTTCTTCACCTTATCGAACTCGATCTCGGGAAAGATCATCTGTTCCTGGATCCCCATCGTATAGTTACCGTGCCCGTCAAAACTGGTCGTCGGGGCCCCCCGGAAGTCCCGGATCCGCGGCATGGCGATATTGAAGAACCGGTCCAGGAATTCATACATCATCGCGCGGCGGAGCGTGACCTTCACGCCGATCGGATTCCCTTTGCGGAGCTTGAAGGCCGAAATGGCCTTCTTGGCCTTCGTAATGATCGGCTTCTGTCCCGCGATCAACGCCATTTCATCGGCCAACTGGTCCACGATCTTGGTATCCTCGCGGCCTTCCTTGACCCCCATGTTCAAAACGACTTTTTGAAGGCGCGGGACCTGCATCGCGTTCTTGTAGCCGAATGCCTTGATCATAGCCGGGATCGCTTCCGTCTCGTAAAGGACCGCCATCCTCGGCTTTTCTGTTTGGGCCTGTTTCATCAAAAGACCTCGCCCGATTTTTTCGCAAACCTTTGCTTGGTCCCGTCCTTGAGGATCGAATAGCCGACCCTCGTCGGCTGATTGGTCCTCGGACAAAGCAACTTGACGTTTGAAATATGGATCTTGCCCTCGGCCTTCGCGATCCCCCCTTGGGGATTTTGCTGAGACCGCCGCAGGTAGATCGTATGGTAATTGACCTTTTCCACCAACAGGCTCTGTTCTTTCGGATACACCTTGAGCACGCGGCCTTTTTTACCGCGGTCTTTCCCGGCGATCACCATGACCTGATCGTTCTTTTTGATCTTCATGCCTTACACCACCTCAGGAGCGAGCGAAATGATCTTCATGAACTCGCGATCGCGAAGTTCGCGCGCCACGGGGCCGAAAATGCGCGTCCCCCGCGGATTCTTCTGGTTATCGATCAACACGATCGCATTGCTCGAAAAACGCACCAGCGACCCGTCCCTGCGGCGGATCGGTGACTTGGTGCGCACCACAACAGCCTTCACCACTTCGCCTTTTTTGATCGCGCCGTTCGGGATCGCCTCTTTGACAGAGGCCGTAATGATATCGCCCACCTCGGCGCTCAATTTGCCGTGCCGGCCGATGACCCCGATCATGGATGCCTTTTTGGCACCGCTGTTATCGGCGATCTCAAGGATCGAACGTATTTGGATCATGACAAGACGCTTTCTAGCTTCCAACGCTTCTTTTTGGAAAGCGGCCGCGTTTCGACGATCCGGACCTTTTGGCCTTCTTTGGCCTCGCCTTTTTCATCATGGACCAGATAGCGGATCTTGCGACGGATGATCTTTTTAAACTGCGGATGTTCCATCAGCCGGGTCACTTCGACCACCACGGTCTTCTGCATTTTGGCCCTTACGACAACGCCTTCACGCGCCCGCAACGACTTCTTATTTTCTTCCGGCATGGCTCTTCTCCTCTGAAACCGCGGCCTCGCGGCGCTTTTCGTTCATCACGGTCATACACCGGGCGATCTCTTTTTTGGTCTGCTTCATCGCCGACTGTTTCTCCAATTTTCCCGTCTTGGCCTGGAAACGGAGCTGCATCAGCTCTTTGCGGAGCTTCCCCGTCTTATCGGCGAGCTCATCGAGCCCCAAGTTCCTGATCTCGCTGATCTTGGTTTTTGCCATCTCAGACTCCCACCACAACGCGTTTCACAAATTTTGTACGGAACGGGATCTTGTGCGCGCAAAGCCGCAAAGCGGATTTCGCAAGCTCCTCCGGAACCCCGCCCATTTCAAAAAGGATCTTGCCGGGCTTGATGACCGAAACGTAATATTCCGGACCGCCTTTGCCTTTTCCCATACGGGTTTCGGCCGGCTTCTTTGTAAAGGGTTTGTCCGGATAAACGCGCAGCCAGACTTTCCCGCCGCGCTTCACATGCCGCGTAAGCGCCACACGGGCCGCTTCGATCTGGATCGCGGTCAGCCAGCCCCGGTCAAGCGATTTCAAACCGTAATCCCCGAAGGAAAGCTCGCTTCCCCGGGTCGCGACCCCGCCCATCCATCCCCGATGGTGCTTGCGGAATTTGACTCGTCGCGGCATCAGCGCCATGATTATTTATCCTCTTCCTCTCCGAGATCTTCCTCGGGAAGCTCCGCGGAGATCTCCGGCTCGACGTTTTCCTCATGCGTGACCTCGGCCGCGGGGACTTCCTCCGCAGCGCTCTCGGCATCACGCGCCGTCTTGGCCGCGCCCACGCGCTTGGAAAGCTCCTCTTCAAACTCTTTCTCTTTCCGCTCCCGCTCTTTACGCTCTTCGGCTTCCTGCTTCTTCACCAGAATATCCCCTTTGTAGATCCAAACCTTACAGCCGATCGATCCATAGGTCGTATGCGCTTCCGTGAACCCGTAGTCGACATCCGAACGGAATGTGTTGAGCGGCACTTTCCCTTCATGATAACCTTCCGCGCGGGCGATCTCGGCACCGCCGAGGCGTCCTTTGCAGGCCACTTTGATCCCCAAGGCCCCTTTCGTCATCGCCGACTGCATCGCCTTTTTCATGGCCTTCCTGAAACTAACGCGTTTTTCAAGTTGCAACGCGATATTTTCCGCCACCAGCTGCGCATCGATGTAAGGATTCTTGACCTCTTTGATATCGAGCGCGATCTCTTTCTTGGAGATCGCCGCGAGCTCCTCGCGAACCTTGTCGATCTCCTGGCCACGGCGGCCGATGATAACGCCCGGCCGGGCACTGTGGATACGCACGCGGATCTTGGCGCCGGACCGTTCGATCTCGATATTCGCCACGCCCGCATGACCCAGCTTGTCCTTGATGAACTTGCGGATCTTCAGATCCTGCTCGACCAACTCCGGCGCGTTCTTCTTCGCAAGCCAGCGGGATTTCCACGGCTTGATATAGCCTACGCGTAAACCATAAGGATGCGCTTTCTGTCCCAACGTCTTCCTCCTTCGATCAGGCCTTTGCGCCGGCCCCGGCTTTTTGTTTCTTTTTCTGCGTTTTCGGCGCCGCTTGTTCCGCAGCTTTTGTCTCGTTTTTGCCCGTTCCGGCAAAGGGTTTCGCTCTCTCACGGATCTTCACGGTCAAATGCGCCATCCGCTTCAAAATGCGGTCTGCCCGCCCCATCGAACGGGTCTTGAACCGTTTCATAACCGGGCCACCGTCGGCGAAGATCTCGAAAACATAAAGACGGTCTTCGTTCATCCCAAGCACTTTGGCATTAGCTGCCGCCGACTTAATGACCTTTTCCGCCATCCGGGCGCCCTTGTTCTTGAGCGATGCCAGCATCGAAAGCGCCTGGGGAACCGGCTTGCGACGCACCGTATCGATCACCCAGCGGAGTTTGCGCGCCGAGATCCTCAAATAACGGCAGACCGCCATAGCGGTCTTCCCGTTCGGCGGGACCGGAGCTTCGGTTTTTTTTGAAGACTCTGTTGCCATTTTATTTTGCCGGGGCCGCGGGAGCCGCTCCTCCTGCCGCCGCAGCCGCCGCGGCGGCTTTCGCCTCCGCACTGCTGTGTTTTCTAAAAGTCCGTGTCGGAGAGAATTCCCCGAGCTTGTGGCCGACCATATGCTCGGTCACAAAAACATTGTTAAAGACCTTGCCATTGTGGACCGCGAACGTCAACCCGACGAATTCCGGAGTGATCGTCGACCGCCGGGACCACGTTTTGATCGGTTTGCGGTCGTTACGGTCTTTGGCGATCTTGGCTTTCAGCGCAAGTTTTTCGTCGACAAAAACGCCTTTTTTCGATGACCTGCTCATTTTCTCCTGTCCTTTACGATATATTTGGTGGAAGCCTTCTTCGGTTCACGCGTTTTGAGACCTTTGGATTTCTGTCCGTATTTGCTCTGCGGATGGTTGCCGCCTTTGGATTTTCCTTCGCCGCCGCCCATCGGATGATCGACCGGGTTCTTCGCCACGCCGCGGGACGCGGGCCGGATCCCGAACCAACGGGCGCGCCCGGCCTTACCGAGCTTGATATTCTCGTTCTCGATGTTCGAACATTGCCCGACCGTGGCAAAAGACGCCGTCGGGATCTTCCGGATCTCCCCCGAGGGGAGTTTCACGTTCGCAAAATCGTCCTCTTTCGAAAGAATCTGCGCCGCCGCTCCGGCCGAACGCACCAGCTTACCGCCCAAGCCGGGCCGAAGTTCAATATTATGGATCATGGTCGCTTCGGGGATGTTCTTCAGCGGAAGATGATTGCCGGTCTTCACTTCGGCGTTTTCTCCGCTCATGACGGTCTCGCCGACTTTCAGGCCATCGGGGCACAGGATATAGCTCTTGGTCCCGTTCTCATATTGAATTAACGCGATCCGGGCCGTGCGGTTCGGATCATATTCGACCGTCAGCACCTTGGCCGGAACATCATAGACCTTGCGATAGAAATCGACCAAACGGTAACGGCGCTTGTGGCCTCCGCCCCGCCGCCGCATCGTCATATGTCCGTGCGCATTGCGCCCCCCGGACTTCCTCAGGATCTCCGTCAATGGTTTATAAGGCTTATCCGCCGTCAGTTCCGAGAAATCATGAGCGTTCCCGAACCGTCGGGAGGGCGTAATCGGTCTGTATTTGATCAATCCCATAATGCTTGTCAGATCGCGATATCGATCTTCTCTCCTTTTTTCAAAGTCACGACGGCGCGTTTCCAGTCCGCGACTTTCCCCGGCTGGTGGCGCACACGCTTCCATTTCCCCAGCACGACCATCGTATTGACCTTCAGCACATGCACGTTGAAGATCTTCTCCACCGCTTCCTTGATCTGTTTCTTGTTGGCCTCGGGATGGACGATAAAAGCAAATTTGCTGTGCGCCTCCTGCCCCTTGGTCATTTTTTCCGTGATCGAAGGCTCGCGGATGACATCATGCATCGCCAATTTCATGACCGCGCCTCCGCCTCTTGTTTCTCTTCTTTCGGTTCCAGCACCGATTCAACCCTTTTCTCAAGGACCTCCAAAGCGTTCTGTTCGATCAAAAGCTTGGGATGTTCCAACAGATCGTAGGCGCTGACCTCGGCCGCCTTGCGAAGTTCGATCAATCCCCGCGTATTGCGCGCCGCTCTCTCGAGATTGGCTCCGATCTCCTTCACAATGCAGACCGTCCGCGCATCCTTGACGGGAAGCGCTTTGAGGATCTCGATCCATTCGCGCGTCTTGGCGGTCTCCAGCACCAGATCTTCCACCAACACAAGGTCTTTTTTTCCGGCCTTTTCGCTCAACGCCGAAACCAGGGCTTTTAAACGGATATTCTTCGGCAAGTGGACCGTATAGTCCCGGGGATGCGGGCCGAAGACCCTTCCGCCGCCAGTCCAAATAGGAGAACGCCGGGAACCATGCCGCGCGCGGCCGGTCCCTTTTTGTTTCCAAGGCTTCGCTCCGCCGCCACGAACCTCTTTGCGGGTCTTGGTGCTCGCCGTCCCGCGCCGCAGATTGGCCGCATAAGCGGTCCGGACAAGCGCGAGCAATCTCTCATTGACCGGAGTCCCATAGATCTCCGGATTGAGAACGACTTCTCCCTTTTTGTTTCCCTTTTTTGTGTAAAGGGGTGCTTTCATAACAGCTCCAAAACGTTAATGATCAGGAAGCGCTCTCCGGACTTTCGGACGCCTTCGGTTTCGAAGACTCCTCCGAAGAGGCCTTGGCAGATCCTTCCTGGTGAGCGGTTTCCGCTCCTGCCGACGTTGCTTTTTCTTTCTTGGAATGGTTTTCGGCCGTTTTCCACTTTCGCTCGGCTCCGCGTTTAAGCGCGATCTTCACGACAAGATAACCCCCGGTCGCTCCGGGGACCGCGCCTTTGACCGCCAACAAATGATGCTCGGGATGGACCTGCATCACTTTCAGATTCTGGACGGTCACACATTCATTTCCCATATGCCCCGGCATGCCTTTTCCTTTGCGGACCTTTTTTCGACAGCCCCGTCCGCCGGCCTGGGAACCGATCGACCCGGGCTCGCGGCCCATCTTAGTCCCATGCGCCTTTTCGCCGCCCCGGTAATTGAGGCGTTTCACTACGCCTTGGAAACCGCGGCCGATCGAGATCCCCTCGACATCCACAAAATCCCCTTTTTGGAAATTATCCACATCCAGAAGAGCCCCCACCTGAAGCCCTTCAACATTGTCCGTTCGGATCTCCCGCACAAAACGGAGAATCGGCGTCTTGGCGCGCTTGAACTGTCCGATCTTCGGACTGCTGACACGCTTTTCACGGACCGGCTCAAAGCCGAGCTGGACGGCCTTGTAGCCGTTCTTTCCCTGGTCGCGGATCTCGGTGACATAGCACGGCCCGACCTCGATCAGGGTCACTCCCCTTTGGTGGCCATCCTCATCGAAGATCTGCGTCATCCCGACTTTTTTTCCGAGCAAACCGATCATAGTTTGATCTCAACCTCCACGCCGGCCGGAAGATCGAGCTTCATCAGCGCATCGACCGTCCGCGAAGTCGGCTCTTCAAGCGCGATCATCCTTTTATGCGTCCGCACTTCGAACTGATCCCGCGCTTTCTTATCGATCGTAGGCCCGCGCAGAACCGTCGTCTTCCAAATATGGGTCGGCAGCGGCACGGGACCGATCACCTTGGCCCCTGTCTTTTTCGCCGTGTTCACGATCTCCTGAACCGATTGGTCCAGGATGCGGTGGTCGTACGCTTTTAATTTGATCCTGATCTTTTCTTTGGTCGCCATAATCAACTCGCCATGATTTTATCTGCGATCATTCTGGGAACTTCCGCATAACTGTGCGGCTCCATCGTATACGTTGCGCGCCCCTGAGAAAGTGAACGCACTGCGGTCGCGTATCCGAACATTTCCGCAAGAGGCACAAGCCCCTTGATCGCTTTCAGATGTCCGCGCGAGCCGACCTCCTGGATCACACAACGCCGCGCATTTAAGTCGCCGATGATATCGCCCATGTATTCTTCCGGAGCGACCGCCTCGACGAGCATGATCGGCTCCAGGAGAACGGGCTTGGCTTTTCTGAAAGCATCCTTGAAAGCAAGGATCCCGGCCATTTTGAAAGCGATCTCGGAAGAGTCGACATCGTGATAACTGCCGTCATAAACGATCGCCTTCACATCGGTGACCGGATAGCCGGCCAGGATCCCGTTCGTGCAAGCGTCTTCGAAACCCGCTTCGACTGCCGGAATATATTCGCGCGGGATCGATCCGCCGACCACTTCATTGGCGAACTCAAGCCCTTTACCCCGCTCGAGCGGCTCAATCTTCAGATAGCAATGACCGTATTGACCTCGGCCGCCGGTCTGTTTGATGAATTTCCCTTCGGCATCGGCAGAGGTCGTAATGGTTTCTTTATAAGCGACCTGCGGCTTCCCGACATTGAGGAGGACGTTGTATTCCCGCTTCAAAATATCCACCTTGATGTCCAGATGAAGCTCGCCCATGCCCCCGATCAAAGTTTGCACGGTCTCCTGGTCGGTTTTGACCCTGAACGTCGGGTCTTCGGAGACCAGTTTTTGGAGCGCATCGGACATCCGGTCGCGATCCGCTTTGGTCTTCGGTTCTACCGCCATCCAGATCACAGGTTCCGGCACAAAAAGGGATTCAAGCACGACCGTTTTATTCTCATCGCAAAGCGTGTCTCCGGTCTTGATATCCTTGAGCCCGACCGCCGCAACGATATTTCCCGCTCCAGCCTCTTCGATCTCTTCACGCTTGTTCGCATGCATCAACAGAAGCCGTCCCACGCGCTCTTTGCGGTTCGAACGCGGATTGTAGATATAAGAACTTGAAGAAAGGACCCCCGAATAAATGCGGATAAACGTCAGACTGCCCACGAATTTGTCGCTCGCGATCTTGAAGGCAAGGCAGGTGAGCGGCTCTTTTTCGTCCGCATGCCTCAGGATCTCGGAATCGTCTTCGGGGTTCTTGCCTTTGACTGGAGGAATGTCTTTCGGGGAGGGAAGATAATCGACCACGCAATCGAGGATCTGCTGAACGCCTTTGTTGCGAAGCGCCGTTCCGCAAATAACCGGGGTGATCTTGATCGCGATCGTCCCCCTGCGCAAAGCCGCCTTGATCTCGTCGATCGTAGGCTCTTTGCCTTCGATGAATTTTTCCATCAGATGATCGTCGTGTTCGGCCGCCTTTTCGATCATGTGCTCGCGCATTTTTTTCGCGAGCGGAAGCATGTCCGCGGGAATGTCGACCACGTCGTATTTGGCGCCGAGCGTTTCGTCGTTGAATACGGCGGCTTTCATGGTCACAAGGTCAATAACGCCCTTGAAACTCTCTTCGCGCCCCAAAGGCAGTTGGATCGGAACGGGATTGGCTCCGAGTTGGTCCTTCATTTGCTGGATATTGCGTTCGAATTCGGCGCCCGTACGGTCCATTTTATTGATGAAAGCGATGCGGGGCACATGATAGCGGTCCGCTTGACGCCATACGGTCTCGGATTGGGGTTCGACCCCTTCCACAGCGCCAAAAACCACAACGGCGCCGTCGAGAACGCGCAGCGACCGTTCGACTTCGATCGTGAAATCGACGTGGCCGGGCGTATCGATGATATTGACCCGGCAATCTTTCCAGAAACAAGTCGTCGCGGCGGACGTGATCGTAATCCCCCGCTCCTGCTCCTGCTCCATCCAGTCCATGACGGCGGTCCCCTCGTGCACTTCCCCGATCTTATAGGTCCGGCCCGTATAGTAGAGGATACGCTCCGTCGTCGTGGTCTTTCCGGCATCGATATGCGCGGCGATCCCGATGTTGCGGATCTTTTCGAGCGGGAAATGGATCTTTTTTTCGTCAGCCATAAAATTTACCAGCGATAATGGGCAAAAGCCCTGTTCGATTCGGCCATTTTGTGCACATCTTCTCTCTTCTTGATGGACGAACCGGTCTTGTTATACCCGTCCAGGATTTCCTCGGCCAGTTTCACTTGCATCGGACGCCCTTTGCGACCCCGGGCAAAAGTCCTCATCCAGCGCATGGCAAGCGTATTGCCACGATCGGCACGAACACTGACCGGAACTTGGTAAGTCGCACCGCCGACGCGGCGCGATTTGGTTTCCAAGAGAGGGCGCACATTATCTATCGACTGCTTGAAAACTTCAAGGGCTTCTTTTCCCGTTTTCTCCGCCACGATATCCATCGCCCCGTAGACGATCTTTTGCGCGACCATTTTCTTTCCGCGCTCCATCACAACGTTGATCATCTTGGAAACAAGAAGGTCGCCGTACTTGGGGTCGGGGTTGATCGTCCTTTTAGGTGCTCTTCTGCGTCTCATGGATCCCTTTCATCACTTCTTAGGCGTTTTTGCGCCGTATTTCGATCTGGATTTCTTACGATCGCCGACGCCGCTCGCGTCGAGCTTACCGCGCACGATATGATAACGGACACCCGGCAGGTCTTTGACGCGCCCGCCACGCACCAGCACGATCGAGTGTTCCTGAAGATTATGTCCCTCGCCCGGGATGTAAGCGGTGACCTCATGCCCGTTGGAAAGCCGCACACGTGCGATCTTGCGCAAAGCGGAGTTCGGTTTTTTCGGGGTCTGCGTCCTCACCACAAGGCATACCCCGCGGCGGAACGGCGAACTCTGAAGGGCCGGGGATTTGGTCTTGTTCTTGAACCGTCTCCGCCCGTATTTAATAAGTTGATTGATCGTTGGCGCCATTAGGATTTATCCTCCGCTGCCCCGGCTTCCTGCGGGGTCTCTTTGGGGGCAAGATCCGGCAAAATATCCGCCACCTCTTTGGAAAGATCGATCTTCTGATGCTCCGGGAAGCCGGTCCCGGCGGGGACCAAGTGCCCCATGATCACGTTCTCTTTCAGGCCGCGAAGTTCGTCGATCTTCCCAGAGGTTGCCGCCTCAGTCAGTACACGGGTCGTTTCCTGGAAGCTGGCCGCCGAAATGAAGCTTTCAGTCGTCAGCGAGGCCTTGGTGATCCCGAGTAGGACCGTCGTCGCTTTCGCTTTCTCTTTGCCCTTTTTTTCCATTTTCTCGTTCTCTTCCGCAAAGCGCTGCTTCTCGACATGCGATCCGACCAAAAACTCCGTATCGCCGGACTCATCGACGCGGACCTTGCGGAGCATTTGGCGTACGATACACTCGACGTGTTTATCGTTGATCTTCACACCCTGAAGCCGATAGACTTCCTGGACCTCGTTGACCAGATATTCCTGCAAGGCACGTTCGCCGGAAACCCGCAGGATATCCTGCGGAACCACGGGGCCATCGACAAGCTGCTGTCCGGCCAGCACTTTGTCACCCTTATAAACGTTCAAATGCTTGCCATGCGGCACAAGATATTCTTTTTCGAGCCCAGCGAGGCTTTTCACCAGGATCCGCCGCTGTCCCTTGATCACATCCCCGATCTCAACGATCCCGTCGATCTCAGAAATGATGGCCGGATTCTTGGGCTTGCGGGCCTCGAAAAGTTCGGCCACGCGGGGAAGACCGCCGGTGATATCTCGTGTTTTCGCGATTTTGCGCGGCGTTTTTGCCAGCAAGCTTCCGCTCGAGACCTCCTGCCCTTCTTTGACCACGATATGTGCCCCGGTCGGGATCGGGTAGAAGGCAAGAATCTCGTCCTTCTCGCCGGTTAAAAGGATCTGCGGATGCAGATCTTCCTTATGTTCAATAATGACGCGTTCCGTCAAACCGGTCGTCGCGTCGAGTTCCTCGTTCATCGAAACCCCAAGCTTGACGTCCTCAAAACGAATTTTTCCGGAGACTTCCGTGAGGATCGGCACCGTGTAGGGGTCCCATTTCACAAAGATCTCGTCCTTTTTGACCTTTTCGCCTTCCCGGCTCGCGACAAGCGCGCCCGAAGGGATGGTGTAGCGTTCGAGTTCACGGCCGGAATCGTCGTGGATACTGATCTGCCCGTTGCGGTTGAGCACAACGATCTCGCCGGACTTCGTCACCACGGTCTTTAAATTGTGGTACTGGAGGGTCCCCACATTGCGCGCGCGGAAATAGGACTGCTCAACGATACGGGATGCGGTACCGCCGATATGGAACGTTCTCATCGTGAGCTGCGTTCCCGGCTCTCCGATGGACTGGGCGGCAATGACCCCGATCGCGGTCCCTTTTTCGACAATTCGCCCGGTCGCAAGATCGCGGCCGTAGCACTTGGCGCAAACGCCCTTTTTCGTTTCGCAGGTCAGCACGGAACGGATACGGATCTTCTCGATCCCAAGTTCCTCAACACGGTCCGCCGCATCTTCGTCAATGATCTCGCCGACCTTCACGACCTGGCTGTCGGTCACGATATCTACAACGTTATCGAGCGCGACGCGACCAAGGATACGGTCCTTCAAGGGAACGATGACCTCTTCGCCTTCATAGACCGGCTCGATGAAAATCCCGTTCAAAGTCCCGCAATCGTCTTCGGTCACGATCAGGTCTTGAGCCACGTCGACCAAACGACGGGTCAGATAACCCGAGTCGGCAGTCTTGAGTGCGGTATCCGCAAGTCCTTTGCGGGCGCCGTGCGTGGAAATGAAATATTCGAGCACAGTCAGACCTTCACGGAAATTCGCCGTGATCGGGTTCTCGATGATCTCGCCGGACGGTTTGGCCATCAATCCGCGCATTCCCGCCAGCTGACGGATCTGCTGTTTGGAGCCGCGAGCCCCGGAATCCGCCATCATGAAAACCGGGTTAAAGGTGTCGAACGCCTCGAACATGCTGTCCGAAACACGGTCCGTGATATGGGTCCAAATATCGATGACCTTGTTATAGCGCTCGCCGTCGGTGATCAGACCGTTCTTGTACTGATTCTCGATCGCGGCAACCTCTTTATGGGCCTCAATCAGCAAATCCGTCTTTTTGGCCGGGATCTGGATGTCGTCGATCCCGATCGAGACCCCGGACCTCGTCGCTTCTTCGAAACCGAGCGCTTTCAAACGGTCCAGAAGATGAATGACCTCGGTATGCCCGAAATGGCGGTAGCATTCCGCAATAATCTTAGAGAGCTTGCTCTTGTTGATGTTCTCGTTCACATAACGGTAACCCTTCGGCAGGATCTGGTTGAAGAGCACGCGACCGATCGTCGTTTCTACGATCTCGCCGCTCTCAAGCCGCACTTTGCAAAGAGCGAGCTGATCGACCACATGGTCCTGATAAGCCAGCAGAGCCTCATCGAAGTTCGAAAAGATCAGCCCTTCTCCCAAAGCGCCTTTTTTAGCCTTGGTCAGATAATAGATCCCGAGCACGATATCCTGGGACGGGGTCGCGATCGGGTTACCGCTTGCCGGCGAGAAAACATTGTTCGCCGAAAGCATCAGGATCCAGGCTTCCATCTGCGCTTCCATGGACAGCGGAACGTGGACGGCCATCTGGTCGCCGTCAAAGTCCGCGTTGAACGCCGCGCAGACCAACGGATGAATGCGGATCGCTTTGCCTTCGATGAGGACCGGCTCGAACGCCTGGATCCCGAGGCGGTGAAGCGTCGGGGCACGGTTGAGAAGGACCGGATGTTCGCGGATCACTTCTTCGAGAATATCCCAGACTTCCGGCTTGACCCGCTCCAGCATTTTCTTCGCCGAACGGATCGTATGCACATGGCCGCGTTCTTTCAGTTTGCGGATGATAAAAGGCTCGAAAAGCTCGAGCGCCATTTTTTTGGGAAGACCGCATTGATGGATCTTGAGCTCAGGACCGATCACGATCACCGAACGGCCGGAATAGTCGACTCGTTTCCCGAGCAAGTTCTGACGGAAACGGCCCTGTTTTCCTTTAAGCATATCGCTCAGGGATTTCAGTGGCCGGTTCCCCGAACCAAGCACCGGTCTCCCATGCCGTCCGTTATCGAACAAAGCGTCCACGGCCTCCTGAAGCATGCGCTTTTCATTGCGGATAATGACATCCGGCGCTTTCAGGTCGAGCAGTTTGCGCAAGCGGTTATTGCGGTTGATCACCCGTCGGTAGAGATCGTTCAGATCGCTCGTCGCGAAACGTCCCCCGTCAAGGGCCACCAGCGGCCGAAGGTCCGGTGGAATGACCGGGATCACGTCTAGGATCATCCATTCAGGTTTATTGTCGGATTTTTTGAAAGCGTCGGCGATCTTCAGGATCTTGATACCGCGCGCACGGGCCTGCTTGGATTTCGAGGTCTTCACCTGACGCTGATATTTTTGAACGAGTTTGGCAAGATCGATCTCAGCCAGAAGGTCACGGATCGCTTCAGCGCCCATTTTCGCCTCGAAATTCGACGCCCCGTATTGTTCCTGCGCTTTGTGATAATCCTCCTCCGTGAGAAGCTGGCCCTTCTTGAGCGGAGTTTCCTTCGGATCGATCACGATATACTCTTCGTAATAAAGCACTTTTTCGAGCGCCCGGACGCTCAGGTCCAACAGGTTCCCGATCCGGGACGGCATCGTCTTGAAGAACCAGATATGGGAGACCGGTGTCACGAGCTTGATATGCCCCATCCGCTCCCGGCGGACCTTCGAAAGGGTCACTTCGACGCCACAGCGGTCGCAAACGATCCCTTTGTATTTGATCCGTTTGTATTTACCGCAGGCGCATTCGTAGTCCTTGGTCGGGCCAAAGATCTTCTCGCAGAAAAGCCCGTCTTTTTCCGGCTTCAGCGTGCGGTAATTGATCGTTTCCGGCTTTTTGACTTCGCCGCGGGACATCGCGTGAATGGCTTCCGGCGAAGCGATGTGGATAGAAACTGAATCGAATACGTTGATATCGTAGTTCATACTTTCAGCTTCTCCTTAATCCTTTTTTTACGCTCTTCTTCAGCATCGAGCTTTTCATCCAAAAGGCCGTGGACCTTGCTCTTGTTCTTTTCAAGCGTGATATTGAGCGCCAGGGACTGAAGCTCTTTGACAAGCACATTAAAAGATTCCGGCGTACCGGCATGCAATGCGGGCTCGCCCTTGACAATCGCCTCATAGACACGCGTGCGGCCGACGACATCATCGCTTTTCACCGTCAGAAGCTCTTGGAGCGTGAAGGCAGCACCGTAGGCCTCCAACGCCCAGACTTCCATTTCCCCGAAACGCTGACCGCCGAACTGGGCTTTTCCGCCGAGCGGCTGCTGCGTCACCAACGAGTACGGCCCAATCGCACGCGCGTGGATCTTGTCATCCGCCAAATGCGCGAGCTTCATCATGTAAATATATCCGACCGTCACTTCCTGGTCGAAAGGCTCTCCGCTCTTCCCGTCGTGGACGCGAATTTTTCCATGCTTCGGAAGTTTTGCCTGCTTCAGCATATCCTTGATCTCTTCTTCGGTCGCGCCGCTAAAAACTGGCGTTTCGATCTTCAGACCCAGCACTTTGGCGGCCCATCCCAGATGGGTCTCCAGGATCTGACCCACGTTCATACGGGAAGGAACGCCGAGCGGGTTCAGGATGATCTCGACCGGTGATCCGTCAGGCAGATAAGGCATATCCTCTTCGGGAAGGATCTTGGCGATAACCCCCTTGTTCCCGTGGCGGCCGGCCATTTTATCCCCGATGGAGATCTTCCGTTTCGAACAGATATAGACGACGACCTTTTTGATCACGCCCGGAGGAAGCTCATCTCCTTTTTTCACGCGATCGATCTCGCGCGCCCGCTCGCTCACAAGTTCGTCGATCTCGTCGCCCCATACGCGCGCGACCTTGCGAATGCTCTCTTCGATCTCCGGATCATCTTCGATCCGCACCGTATCCCAATCACAGCTCTCGAACTTCTTCAGGTCGGATTTCTGCACCTGGTGGCCGCGCTTTAAAAGGACTTCGCCCAGAATATCGTCGAGAAGATCTTCGGCAAGGCGCCTTCCGACGATCAGACTCGCCACTTTGTTCAAACGCTCCCGCTTCAGCGAATCGATCCGCTCCTGGTAACGCTCTTTGATATCATTGATCTCTTTGGCCTCAAGCCGCCGTTCTTCTTTTGACTTGGCCTGGCTTTCTTTGCGCGCAAAAACCTTCACATCCACGATGATCCCCTCGACGCCGGGAGGCACCGTCAGGGAGGCATCGCGCACATCGCCCGCCTTTTCGCCAAAGATCGCCCGCAGAAGTTTTTCCTCCGGGGACAATTCCGTTTCCGATTTCGGCGTGATTTTGCCGACCAGGATATCGCCCGGCTTCACTTCCGCTCCGATGCGGATAATGCCTTCCTGGTCCAGGTCCTTCAAAGCATCTTCGCTCACGTTCGGGATATCGCGTGTGATCTCTTCGTTGCCGAGCTTGGTGTCCCGCGCTTCGATCTCGAACTCTTCGATATGGAGCGAGGTATAAACGTCTTGTTTGCAGAGTTTTTCACTGATGATGATCGCGTCCTCGAAGTTGTACCCGCGCCAGGGCATGAACGCCACGAGCACATTGCGCCCGAGGGCCAGCTCGCCTTTGTCTGTCGCCGTCCCGTCGGCGATGACCTCTCCACGTTTCACTTTATCACCGACATTGACGATCGGATATTGATTGACACAGGTCCCAGCATTGGAACGCTCGAATTTTTTCAACTTATAAACAAAATCATCCACGACGACCTCGTTGCCGCTAACTGCTTTGATGGTTCCGCGGGACTTGGCCACGACCGTCGCCCCGGAATCGCGGGCCACATGCCGCTCCATCCCGGTCCCCACGAGCGGGGATTCCGTCACAAGAAGCGGAACCGCCTGCCGCTGCATATTCGAACCCATGAGCGCGCGGTTCGCGTCGTCATGCTCAAGAAACGGGATCAAAGCGGCCGCCACGCTGACGAGCTGGCGCGGCGAAACGTCCATATAATCGATCTCTTCGGGCTTCTTTTTCGGGAAATCCCCTTTGGAACGGCAAGAGATGGTATTGCTCTGGAATTTTCCATGATCATCGACCGGCGCATTGGCCTGAGCGATCACATATTTGTCCTCCAGGTCCGCGGTCAGGTATTCAATCTTATCCGTCACGCGTCCTTTTTCGACTTTCCGGTAAGGGCTCTCCAGGAAACCGATCGGATTGACCTGCGCAAAGGTACTGAGCGAGGCGATCAGACCGATATTGGGGCCTTCCGGCGTCTCGACCGGACAAACACGGCCGTAATGGGAAGGATGCACGTCGCGGACCTCGAAACCGGCGCGCTCACGGGAAAGTCCCCCGGGCCCGAGCGCCGAAAGACGCCGCTTGTGCGTCAGCTCGGAAAGCGGGTTCGTCTGGTCCATGAACTGGGAAAGCTGACTGCGGCCGAAGAAATCCTTCACGGCGGCCGAGATCAATTTCGGATTGATCAGGTTGTGCGGCATGGCCGCATCGAGATCGTACATCGACATGCGCTCAAGGCATGAGCGCTTCATCCGTGCAAGGCCGACGCGGAACTGGTCCTGCAAAAGTTCGCCGACCGAGCGCACGCGCCGATTCCCGAGATGATCGATATCGTCCTTGCTCAACTCCCCTTTGCGAAGCTTAAGAAGCGTCTCCACGACCTTCATGACGTCTTCTTTGCGGAGAGTCGTCTGCCGGGCGTCCTGCTCGAGACCCAGTTTCCGGTTGATCATGAAACGACCGACCTTCCCCAGGTCATAGCGCTGGGCATCAAAGAAAAGCTTCTGGATAAGGTCTTTCGCGCCGGCCCCGGTCGGAGGATCCCCGGGACGCATGCGGCGATAAATCGCCAGCTGCGCATCCTCGGTATTGTGATAAGGATCGCGCTCGAAAGTGTTCACGATCGCCATATCGTCCGGCCCGAGCTTCACGATCGAAACGGCTTTCACCCCGTTGGTTTCCAGCACGCTCAAAAGTTCTTTCGTCAGTTTCGAGCCTCCGTAAGCGATCACTTCTTTGGTTTCGGGGCTCAGAACATCGTCGGCAAGATATTGATCTTCCAGTTTGCGCAGGGCCGCGCGGTCCAGGTGGTCAGCCTTTTCGATCGGATAAAGTTCTTTAAGGATTTCGAACGTCGAAGAATAACCGAGGGCCCGCAATAGCGTGGTCGCCAGGATCTTCCGCCGGCGGTCGATGTAGGCATAGAGCACATCATTGATATCCGATTCGAACTCGATCCAGGCGCCGCGGTACGGAATGATGCGAACGCTGTAGATCTTTTTTCCGCTCGGGTGGATCGTTTCCTCAAGGGAAACGCCCGGGGACCGATGAAGCTGGCTCACCACGACCCGCTCGGCACCGTTGATGATAAAAGTGCCGGTCTCGGTCATAAGGGGAAGCTCTCCGATATAGACTTCCTGCTCCTTGGCTACGTTCTGGCGGACGAGCCGGATCTTCACTTTCAAAGGAGCGGCGTAAGTCATTCCCCGCTTGTGACACTCGGCCATCGAATACTTCGGCTTGCCAAGCGCGTATCCTTCGTATTCCAGACGGCAGGTCCCGTCGAAACTTTCGATCGGAAAGCAATCCTGGAACACCGATTCCAGGCCCTGCCGCTTGCGCTTGCGCGCCGAGCGGTCGCTTTGCAGAAGCTCTTCATAAGACCGGACCTGGATCTCAACGAGATTCGGAAGGTCCATGGTGTCATAGATCTTCGAAAAGCTTTTGCGCTCTTCCATCTGGATCATAAGGATACGGCCTCCGGTAAGTTAGCGTTCAAAAAGGATCTCGCCATACAGGTTACTTGATCTCGACCTTGGCTCCCTGTTCCTCGAGGACCTTTTTGATCTTCTCGGCTTCTTCCTTACTCACGTTCTCTTTCACGGTCTTCGGAGCGCCTTCCACAAGGTCTTTGGCTTCCTTCAGACCGAGGCTGGTGATCGCACGGATCTCTTTGATCACCTGGATCTTCTTGTCGCCGGAACTGGCGAGAACGACCGTGAAACTGGTCTTCTCTTCCGCCGCGGCGGCTCCCGCGCCCCCGGCTCCCGCGCCCGCCATCATCGGCCCTGCGACCGCGACGGCAGCCGCCGCGGAGACCCCGAACTTCTCTTCGAGGGCCTTCACGAGGTCCGCTAGTTCAAGAACCGTCAACTCCTCGATCGACTTCAGGATCGCCTGAAGCTTCGAGGAAAGTTTCAGTTCCTCTTTCTTTTCTGCTACTGCTTGTTCGTCCGCCATGGTATTGCCTCCTTTTGGATTCGATCAGTGATAATTGCGTTCCGTCACGAAGCCGGCAAGGCTTCGGACTTCTTTTTTTTGATCTCGTTCAAAGCGACCGCAAGCCCGCGGATGACCTGGCCCAGTGTAAGCACTAAGCCCGAGATCGGCGATTTCATCCGCACCACCACCTGCGTCAACAATTCATGACGCGACGGCAAGGTCGCAAGGGATTTGACGAATTCCTGCGCGTAGATCTTTCTTTCGAAAATGACGCCGTTCGTCTTGAATTTTTCGTTCTCTTTCGCGTAATCGACGAGGACTTTGGAGACCGCCTGCGGCTCTTTATCGCTCATCGTCAGAATAACATTGCCTTTGAAACCCTGTTCGGCGCCCCCAAGCGGGATATTGATCTTCTCGAACGCCTTCACCGCGATGCGGTGTTTAACCACGAGAGAGCGGTTTGAGCACTTTTCGAGCTTGCGACGAAGATCGGATATCTTGGCGACCGAAACCCCGTCAAAGGCTGAGATGAAAATGTAGGGATACTTTTCGAATTCCCTCACCGCTTCATCCATGATCATTTTGTTGATGATCGAAGGCATACTGTCCTCAAATGCTCGCCGTCTGGATCCTGGCGCCCGGCCCCTGGCTCAAGGCGATCGTGATCCGTTTGAGATAAATTCCTTTGGAACTGGCCGGTTTGGCATCGCGCACCGCGCGGATCAATGTTTTGGCGTTCTCGGTCAACGCCTCTTCCGTAAAAGAGAATTTCCCGCAGATCGCGTGGACCCCGCCGGTCTTGTCGCTTTTGAACTCGATCTTGCCGCCCTTGAGGTCTTTGACGGCCTTGCCGACGTTCGGAGAAACCGTCCCGGCTTTCGGAGACGGCATCAGTCCGCGCGGCCCAAGAATCCGCCCCAGTTTGCTCAGTTCTCTCATCATGTCCGGATGCGCCACCAGCGCGTCGAAATCAAGCCATCCTCCCTGGATCTTCTGGAGGATCTCTTCCGCCCCCACTTCATCGGCCCCGGCCTCTTGGGCTTCCCGGGCCGCTTCGCCTTTGCAGATACAAACCACACGGATCTTTTTCCCGGTGCCGTTCGGCAACACGACCGTCCCGCGCACCATTTCTTCCGTTTGCTCCGGGCGGATGCCGAGCTGAAAATCCACGGTCACGGTCTCATCGCATTTTGCCCCTTCGGCCTTCTTCAGGGCCTTGATCGCTTCGTCGATCGTATAAGCCTTTTGCGGGTCGACCAGCGCTGCGCGCTTCTGATAACGTTTGCTGCCTGTCTTTTCGGCGACCCTGCTCATTTTTTCTCCACCACTTCAAGTCCCATGCTGCGGGCCACGCCTTCCACGATCTTGATGGCACTTTCGATCTTCGTCGTATTGAGGTCCACCATTTTCTGGCGCGCGATTTCGCGGACCTCTTCGCGGGTCACTTTCCCGATCTTCTGGGTCCCGGGCGTCGAAGCTGCCTTGGCAAGCCCGGCCGCCTTTTTAAGGGCGCTCGAGACAGGCGGCTGCTTCATAATAAAGGTGAAGGAGCGGTCCTTATAAACGGTAATGACCACGGGAAGAATGGTGCCCGGACGGTCCTTGGTCCGCTCGTTGAACTGTTTGCAGAACTCCATAATATTCACGCCGTGCTGTCCAAGCGCAGGGCCGATCGGAGGAGCCGGGTTCGCCTGCGCGCCCGGGACCTGCAACTTGATCTGCGCTGTGACTTCTTTGGCCATTTTAGATCTTCTCCACTTGCCAGTATTCGAGTTCGACCGGCGTCTGCCGCCCAAAGATCGTGACAAGCACTTTCAGCTTGCCCCGGTTGGGATTGATCCCGTCGATCACTCCGTTAAAATTCGCGAACGAGCCTTCTTTCACGCGGACATTCTCGCCCTGGGTAAACTCCACTTTGGGCTTAGGCTTTGACGTCTTTTCTTCCTGCTGATCGATGATCTGCCGCACATCATCGTCGGTCAAAGGGACCGGGTTCTTTCCCGATCCGACGAAGCCCGAAATCCCCGGCGTGTTCTTGATCAAATACCAGCTGTCGTCGCTCAGTTCCATCTTCACGAGGATATAACCGGGGAAAAATTTCCGTTCCAGGATCCTTTTCTTCCCGCCCCGAACCTCGCTGACCTTCTCGGTCGGGATCAGGACCTCATGGATCATCGCTTTGAGCCCTGCCGCTTCCGCCCGTGTTTCCAAATTCGCTTTTGCCTTGCTCTCCGCCCCCGTCTGCGTATGCACGACATACCATTTCGCTTCCGACATAACTTTATCCTAGCCCCTGAGAAGAACGCGCATCACGACCGAAAGGCATGCATCGATGGCCCCAATATAGACCGCCATCAAGAGGGTCGTGATAATGACAACAACCGTTGCCTGCTGTAGTTCTTCCCTGCTCGGCCATGTGACCTTGCTGAGCTCCTGCCTTGTTTCCTTGATAAAATTGACTAATCCCTTAACCATATCCCTCTGAATGCCGATCGTGCGGCTATATGCCTGTCCTCTACCACGCCAACTTCGTGGCAGGCCTGGCAGGATTCGAACCTGCAACATGCGGTTTTGGAGACCGCCGCTCTAGCCAGTTGGAGCTACAGGCCTCCGCCAAGTTTTTTATGTTCAGGGCTTCCTGTCCCCTGGAAAATCCCGTGTGCAACACCGGATCGGGGAACAAACGCCCTAAGGTTGTAAGATCTCTTACGGCGATGTAAACACCCTACAACCTGAAAAGCTCGCCGATTTCTAAATGCAGGGTTGCTTTAGATGGCTTATTCGATGATCTGGCTGACCACGCCCGCGCCGACCGTTTTGCCACCCTCGCGGATAGCAAAGCGTAGTTCCTTTTCCATGGCAACCGGCGTAATCAGCTCGGCTTCCAATGACACGTTATCACCGGGCATCACCATCTCGGTGCCCTGAGGGAGCGTGACCACTCCGGTCACGTCCGTTGTGCGGAAGTAGAATTGAGGCCGATACCCTTTGAAAAATGCGGTATGACGCCCGCCCTCTTCCTTGCTCAAAATATAGACTTGTGCTTTGAACTTCTTGTGCGGCGTGACCGAACCCGGCGCCGCAATGACCATGCCGCGCTCGAGCTGATCTTTTTCGATCCCGCGAAGGAGCAAGCCGACGTTGTCGCCGGCCTGACCGTCATCAAGAAGCTTGCGGAACATTTCGACCCCGGTCACGGTGCTCTTCATTGCCCCCTGGCGAAGACCGATGATCTCGACTTCTTCGCCGACTTTGACTTTCCCGCGCTCGATACGGCCGGTGCCGACCGTGCCGCGGCCCGAGATCGAGAAAACGTCTTCGACGGGCATCAGGAACGGCTTATCGATATCACGAACGGGATCAGGAATGAAATCATCAAGGGCTTTTACGAGGTCCATGATCGGCTGAATGGAGGCCGGATCGGTGGGATTCTGGATCGCTTTGGTCGCGGACCCGCGAATGATCGGGGTCTTGTCGCCCGGAAATTCGTATTTGTTGAGAAGCTCGCGGACCTCGAGTTCGACCAGGTCCAGAAGCTCTTTATCCTCGACAAGGTCGACCTTGTTGAGGAAAACGACGATCGCCGGAACGCCGACCTGACGCGCAAGCAGGATGTGCTCGCGGGTCTGCGGCATCGGCCCGTCCACCGCCGAAACGGTGAGGATCGCGCCGTCCATCTGAGCGGCGCCCGTGATCATGTTCTTAATGTAATCATGGTGGCCCGGGCAGTCGACGTGGGCATAATGCCTTTTGTCCGACTGATATTCCACGTGGGAAACGGCGATGGTGACGATCTTGGAATCGTCGCGAACCGTTCCGCCTTTTGCGATCTCCGCGTATTCTTTCACGTCCGCGAGACCTTTGGACGCGAGCACTTTGGTGAGAGCGCAAGTCAGCGTCGTTTTTCCGTGGTCCACGTGACCGATCGTTCCGACGTTCACGTGCGGCTTTTTTCTCTCGAATTTTTCTTTTCCCATGATGTTCTCCTTGATCCTCGGTTGGTTTTAAAATGACTTCATCAAATAAAACATCGCTGATTAACTCAGCTGGGAATGGGAATTGAACCCATGACCTCGTCCTTACCAAGGACGTGCTCTACCAATTGAGCTACCCCAGCAAAAATTTCGGCAGGGAGAAAAGAAAAAGAAAATCCTCCGCACCTCATTGATTAAAAACTTGTAAATAAGTGAGGACAGAAAACCCCTGCGAAAGTTTGTGGATTCTACTTATATATGAAAATGTGTCAAGATTTTTTTCTGCTTGGGCCTTATCTTATTCCGGGATTCAAAATATTTAATAATCCAAATTAAAAATTTATTTTAAATAAAATATCAAAAAGCCATGCAAATTTTGAAAATAATTAAATCTATTGTTTGTTTTTACTATTTTTTAATTTATAATGATATTTATTTATATGTAATGATTCTAAGTTCTTCTTTTTTTGTTTTTGTATAGAAAATCCGTAAAACAAAAAAGTTTGTAATTTGACTATATATATAGGGGC
This sequence comes from Candidatus Omnitrophota bacterium, assembly GCA_049324575.1. Taxonomy (GTDB): domain Bacteria; phylum Omnitrophota; class Omnitrophia; order Omnitrophales; family Aquincolibacteriaceae; genus JBMONI01. The sequence goes on from JBMONI010000016.1 coordinate 89,932, forward strand.
CCAAAAAGGTTAGAGAGAATTGGAGCGGGTGGCGGGAATCGAACCCGCATAGCGAGCTTGGAAGGCTCGGACTTTGCCATTAAGCTACACCCGCTGAAAAGTGAAGGGCGTCATTATAAAGTCCGCTATTTCGTCTGTCAATTTATCAAGGAAGGCCCTTGTTGCCGACGATCCCCGAAGCAGAATCCCGTATCCCGTTTTAAATTGACAGTCTCCTTCGCTTTCATGATAATAAAAGCTCTCTTTTCTCTTCAAGTCAGAGACAATTCGAGGCCGGTATTCCCCCCTGCGAGGGATTGTGCATCAAGACCGCGACAGACGGGATCCTGTGCTGATGGCCTTGGGCATCGTCTTGCTTTTCCCGATGATGCTTGCGGCAGGACCGCTCATAGGTTATGGGCTAGCCCACTTTGTGATCGTGCAGAAATTCCACGGTCCGCAGTCATGGGAGTGGGCGGGGATCGCCCTCGGGTTTTTTGCCTCAGGGCTGCAAGTTTACCGGTGGATCAAACAACTGAAGGAAATGGACTCGAAGGATTAGCGCCCGATGGACAATGCCCTGGAACATTTTTCCGAAGCCTCTCAAGCGGCGGCCCACGGCGCGACCCATGAGGCCCATGAGCTCCCGAATTGGCTCTCCCTCCTGACCGAACGCTTCCCGGATAGTCCCTTGATGCAGTTTCTCCGCCACTGGGAAACGATCGCTTTTTCCCTGATCATCGCCGGAGGGATCTCGGCCTTATTCCTCCTGGCCTCGAAGCGCCCGAATTCCCTGCCGGGAAAGCTGCAGAATTTCTGCGAAATTCTGATGGAAGGCCTTGAAGGTTTTGTTTCGGGAATCCTCGGGGAGACCCAGGGAAAAAAACACGTCCCGTTCCTCGGAACGCTTTTCATTTACATCCTCTGTATGAACTGGTTCGGACTGGTCCCCCTGATGAAATCCCCGACCGCGCGATGGAGCATCACCCTGGCGATCGCGCTCACGACCATGGTTTATATCCAGCTGACGGGGATCCGCGAACAGGGCCTGCTGCATTATTTAAAACACCTGGCCGGCAATCCGCAGAACGCTTTCGGGATCGTGCTGATCCCCCTGATGCTGGTCCTGAACATTATCCTCGAGCTCGGCGCCGTGCCTTTCAGCCTTTCGCTCCGGCTTTTTGCGAACATCTCGAGCGAGGATCGTCTGCTCCTCAACTTCGCCGACTTGACGATCCATTCGCCCTTTTTTATCGGTTTCTTTTTCCAGATCTTTGCAAACGTCCTTTCGATCATTTTCAGTTTCGTGCAGGCCTTCGTTTTCATGCTGCTCTCGACCGTTTACATTTCGCTTGTGCTACCTCACGATAACACCCAGCACGGAGCCCACGAAGCCCGCGCTCATTAACCCGAAAGGAGAAACCCACAATGACCCCTGAAACCGCGATCGCATTAGGCGCCCCGATCGGGCTGGCCCTTACCGCCTTTGCCGCCGCTCACGGCCTTGGAAAAGCCGTCGCCGCCGCCATGGACGCCACGGCCCGCCAGCCGGAGGCCGCGACAAAGATCCTGGTCAACATGATGGCCGGATGCGCGCTCATCGAAGCCTTGGCGCTTTATGCGCTGGTTTTCGGATTTTCGCTTCTCGGCAAACTGTAATCGGAGGCTCCGTTCCTTTTTATGGAGTTTTTCGCGAACAATATCGTCCTAGGCGAAGTGCTGGTCCAGCTTTTCGCCTTTTTGATCGTCTTTTTCGTCCTCAAACGCCTGGCCTGGAAACCGCTGCTAAAGGCGATTGAGGAGCGGCGGGAGCGGATCCGCGAGGAATTCGTCCGGATCGAACACGCCCAGAAAGAGGTCGAACGCCTGAAGACCGACTATGCGTCGCATCTTCAAAAGATCGACGAAGAAGCCCGCGAAAAGATCCAGGAGGCGATCGAGGAAGGCCGGAGGATCGCCCGCGAGATCCAGGAAAAAGCGCGCCATGAATCGCTCGAAACCGTCCAAAAGACCAAGGAATCGCTCGAGATCGAGATCGCAAAGGCGCGCGTTGAGCTGAAAAAAGAGATCGCAGACCTTGCGGTGCGCGTCGCCGAAAAGATCCTTGAAGAGAACCTGAACGAAGAAAAACAGCAGAAAAAGATCGCGGCCATGCTGGATGCGCTTTCGGCCGATGATTCGGCTTTGGGAGGCCTGCGATGAACCTCCGTTCGCAAGCCCGCTACGCCAAAGCCCTTTACGGCCTTGCCGAGGACCAGAACGTAATCGAGCCGGTCCGGGGGCTTCTGCGGACACTCGGAGAGGCCGTTGCCCGGGACCCCGGTGTTTTGCGTTTTCTGACCAACATCGCGATCGCCCCCGGCGAAAAAAACGCCGTGCTTGGTCATGTGTTCGGTCCGGAGGCCCCGGCCTTGTTCCGGGATTTTCTCCGGCTCCTCGTCCGGAGGAACCGGATCGGAGAGCTCGCCGTCATCAGCAAGGAATTCGAGGCGCTTTACGCAAAAGCCCATCGCCTGTTGCATGTGGAAGCCGTCACCGCCGTCCCTCTTTCCGCGGCGAACCGCGACAAGCTGCAGACCGTCCTGAAAAAACATCTCGGAACCGGCGTCCGCGTGAAAGAAACCGTTAACCGTCATATTCTGGCCGGAATGATCCTTCGTTCCGGCGATTTTGAACTCAACGGAAGTTACCAGAGACGTTTCCGCGATCTCGCGGCGTCTCTGAGCGAGTAAAGGGGAACGCATGTTACGACCCGAAGAAGTCACCAGCGCTATTCAAAAAGAGATCCAGAAATACCAGTCGAAACTCGAACTCGAATCCGTAGGATTCGTGCTCCAGGTCGGGGACGGCATCGCCCGCGTCTACGGACTTGAGGACGTCATGGCTTCCGAGCTCGTGCTTTTCAGCGACGGAACGCCGGGACTCGCGCTCAACCTCGAGCCGGACCATGTCGGCGTCGTTGTCCTCGGGAACAGCCATGCGATCCGCGAAGGGAGCGAGGTCAAACGCACGGGACGCATTGTGGAGATCCCGGTCGGCCCGGCGCTTCTGGGCCGCGTCGTAAATCCACTCGGCGAACCGCTCGACGGAAAGGGGCCGGTGGTCTCTTCGAAGAAAAGGCCTCTCGAGACCGTTCCGCCCTCTGTCATCCAGCGCCAGCCCGTGAAGGAGCCTTTACAGACCGGCATCAAGGCGATCGACTCCATGATCCCGATCGGACGCGGACAGCGGGAATTGATCATCGGGGACCGTCAGACCGGGAAAACGGCGATCCTCGTGGATACGATCCTGAACCAAAAACACAGCGGAGTGCATTGCATTTACGTCGCGATCGGGCAGAAACTCTCGAGCGTCGTCGCCCTGGTGGAGAAATTGAAAGAATTCGGGGCCATGGACTATACCACGGTCGTTTGCGCATCCTCCGAAGACGCCGCTCCCCTGCAATACCTCGCGCCGTATGCAGGTTGCGCCATCGGAGAAGAAGCCCTTTATACCGGCAAACACGCGCTCGTGCTTTATGACGATCTTTCCAAACACGCGGTCGCTTACCGCCAAATCTCCCTTTTGCTCCAGCGCCCCCCCGGACGCGAAGCCTTCCCCGGCGATGTTTTCTATCTCCACTCACGGCTCCTGGAACGGGCCGCGAAGCTTCGCGACGACCTCGGTGGAGGATCGCTCACCGCGCTGCCGGTCATCGAAACCCAGCTGGGTGACATCTCGGCCTATATCCCGACCAATGTCATCTCGATCACCGACGGTCAGATCTACCTTGAAACGGACCTGTTCAACGCCGGGGTCAGACCCGCCATCAACGTCGGGCTTTCGGTTTCACGCGTCGGCGGCAATGCCCAGACCAAGGCCATGAAGCAGGTCGCCGGAATGCTCCGTCTCTCGCTCGCGCAATACCGGGAACTGGCCGCCTTCGCTCAGCTTTCGACCGACCTTGATAAGTCAACGCGCGACCAGCTCCTGCGCGGAGAACGGATGGTCGAGATCCTGAAACAGGATGTTTTCGAGCCTCTTCCGCTCTCGCACCAGGTTGTCCTGATCTTCGCCGGCGTGGAAGGGCTCCTCGACGAGGTGGAGGTCGCCCGTTTGAAAAAATTCGAAACGGCTCTCCTGGATTTCCTCGATAAAAAATACGCAAAGATCTTTCATGAGATCCAGGAGCAGAAGGCCCTTTCGGATGCCATGAAAGCCTCGCTCAAGAACGCGATCCTGGAATTCAAAAAACAGTTCGCTTAGAAAGAACTTATGTCAGCCGGACAGCTTCGCACTATCAAAAAAAGGATACGCAGTGTCGAGAACACGCAGAAGATCACGCGTGCGATGGAGCTCGTTTCGGCGGCCAAGCTGAAACGTTTCCAGAACCTTCTCGAGAAAGCGAAACCGTTCAGCGATGAGCTCGAGAAACTGGCCGGGACCCTTTCCCGGGCCGGCGGAGACGCTTACCGTCATCCTTTTTTCACGCCCCGCGAAGAGGCGCGAAGCGCTTATGTCGTGATCACTTCCGACACCGGTCTGTGCGGAACCTACAATGCCGAACTGGTCCAACGCGCGCTGAAGGTCCTCGTCCAAACGGCGCCGGTCCCCATCGTCTTCGGGATCGGAAAGCGGGGGATCCGCGCCCTCGCGCAGGCCGGCTTTGATTGTGAGAGAAAATTCCAGGACCTGAAGGTCGCCGACCTTGAAAATACGATCCGGGACCTCGGCCAGATCCTGGCTGACGGTTTTCTGAACAACCGCTTCGACGCCGTCCGGTTCGTTCACGGCAGTTTCCGTCACGGCGGTCGCCCGCGTCCCGAGATCACCCAGATCCTGCCCTGCGCCGCGCCGGACGAAGGCCCCGACATTCGTTATATCTTTGAGCCTTCCCGCCGGGAGGTCTTCGATTCCCTGGCGCCTCTTTTTCTTGCATCGAGGGTCCGCGCGGTCCTCTTGGAAGCTTTTGTCGCCGAACAGATGGAGCGCATGAACGCGATGCATCAGGCCACGAAGAATGCTCGGGAAATGATCGATGCGCTTGTTTTACTTCGAAACAAAATGAGGCAGGCGATCATCACGAAAGAGATCATCGAGATCGTTTCAGGTTCGAAGGCATTGGAAGGATAAGAACAGTTCGACAGTGAATCGTCCCTAGTGAACGGATAAGAAAAACCAGGCGGTTTGGTTTTGCTATCCGCTATTCACTTATAACTATTTACTTGATTCGGAGGTCAGCAATGTCAGAAGGCAAGATCGTTCAGGTCATGGGACCGAGCGTCGATATCCAGTTCGAGCCGGACGCGCTGCCGTCCATTTTGAACGCGATCGAGATCCAAAAAACCGGGGCGGAAGGCAAGCTCGTGCTCGAGGTCGCCCAACACATCGGCGATAACACCGTCCGCTGCATCGCGCTCGCGTCGACCGATGGGCTTGTGCGCGGAATGAAAGCGCGCGATACCGGCGCCCCGATCTCGGTCCCGGTCGGCGAACAGACGCTCGGCAGGATCTTCAATCTTCTGGGTGAGCCGATCGACGAAAAAGGCCATGTCCCGGATCCGCGCAAGCGCTCGCCGATCCATAAGGCGCCGCCCTCCTATCAGGAGATCCTCCCGGTCCAAACGATCCTGGAGACGGGGATCAAATCCATCGATCTTCTCGTCCCTTATCCCAAAGGCGGAAAAGTCGGGCTCTTCGGCGGCGCGGGGGTCGGCAAGACGGTCGTCGTCATGGAACTGATCCACAATATCGCGACCGAACACGGCGGCGTCTCGTGTTTTTGCGGCGTCGGCGAAAGGACCCGCGAAGGCAATGACCTTTGGCTGGAACTGAACCAATCGGGGGTCGTCAAAAAAACCGCTCTGGTCTTCGGACAGATGAACGAACCGCCCGGGGCCAGGCTCCGGGTCGCGCTGACCGGCCTCACCCTCGCCGAATATTTCCGGGATGAAGCGCATCAGGACGTGCTGCTTTTCATTGACAACATTTTCCGCTTCACCCAGGCAGGGTCCGAGGTCTCCGCGCTTTTGGGACGCATGCCTTCGGCGGTCGGCTATCAACCGAACCTTTCCACCGAGATGGCAGAGCTCCAGGAGCGGATCGCTTCGACCAAGGCCGGTTCGATCACCTCCGTCCAGGCGATCTATGTCCCGGCCGACGACCTGACCGATCCTGCTCCGGCAACCGCTTTCTCCCATCTGGACGGAATCACCGTGCTTTCGCGCCAGATCATGGAACTCGGGATCTATCCGGCCGTCGATCCGCTCGCGTCGAACTCCCGGATGCTGGACCCCCGCATTGTCGGCGAAGAGCATTACCGGACCGCCCGCGAGGTCCAGCGCCTGCTCCAGCGCTACAAGGACCTGAAGGACATCATCGCGATCCTCGGGATCAACGAACTTTCCGAAGAAGACCGGCGCATCGTCGGCCGCGCGCGGCGTCTCGAGAAATTCCTGTCGCAGCCGTTCTCCGTCGCGGAAGCCTTCACCGGACGCAAGGGCCGCTATGTCCCTTTGAAAGAGACCGTCAAAAGTTTCCAGCAGATCATTTCCGGCGAGCTCGACACGATCCCGGAGGCCTGTTTTTACATGGCCGGGGGGATCGAGGATGTGCTCGCCGCGCACGAGAAAATGAAAAGCGAAAAATAACGGAGGCCCATGGTCCGACTTTTCGATCTGAAAGTCCTGACGCCGCAGGGGACGGCTCTCAAAACACGCGTCCGCCATCTCCGGTTCCCGGCCTCCGACGGACTCGTCGGCGTCCTGGCGGCCCACGCTCCGTACATCTCGTCCTCCCCCGGCGGGACCTTGTCCCTGGACCTTGAGAACGGAGCAAAAAAAGATTTTCATATTGGCCCCGGATTTTTTACAATCCTCGAGGATCAGGCGCTGCTCTTAACTGATGCTTGTTCGGAAGGATCCGAGGACTGATCGGCATGCGGCTTCTGCTCTTCTATTTCTTCTCGTTCGTAGCGGTCGCAGGAGGGTTCGGAGTCATCCTGAACTCCCGGCCCATGCGTTCCCTTCTCTCGCTTCTCGCCACGATGGCCTCCCTGGCCGGCATTTTCATCCTCCAACACGCTTATTTCATCGCGATGATCCATTTGATCGTCTATGCGGGCGCCGTGCTGGTCCTCTTCCTTTTTGTGATCATGATGCAGGGGCTCGGAGCGGTCGAGCCTCCGTTCGCCCGCTCGTTCACGGCAGCGCACCGGACCGCGGCGTTGATCGTGATCTTCGGTTTCCTCGGCGCGCTGACCGCCGCCTTTTTTTTCATGCCCGCTTCAATCACGGCCATCGTGGCAGGCTCGGCGAAAGCGATCGGCAAGAGCCTCTTTACCGATTATCTGCTGCCTTTTGAGCTGACCTCGATCCTTCTTTTGCTCGGTGTCTTTGCCGGCGTTTCGCTCGCCCGCAAGGAGGACCTGTGATCCCGATCCCGCATCTGATGCTCCTTAGCGCAGCCCTTTTCGCCCTCGGAGTCGCCGGATTGATCATGCGGCGGAATATCATCCTGATCCTGCTCTCGGTGGAGCTGATGCTGAACGCGGCAAATTTGAACTTTATCTCCGCCTCGGTCGTCCAGGGGAACCTGCACGGTCAGATCACGGCCTTCTTCGTCATGGTCGTCGCAGCCGCCGAGGTCACGATCGGACTGGCCGTTGCCGTGCTCCTTTTCCGCAGGACCGATTCGGTCGACACCTCCGCCATCGAGACCTTGAGGGACTGACCGATGCTCGTAAACGCCTGGCTCATCCTCTGGATCCCGCTCCTCTCGGCGGTGGTGATCTTTTTCGGCCTGCTCGAAAAGCCGCGGACCGCCGCCTTGCTCGCGACCGGTTCCATGTTCCTCTGCTTCGCGCTCACGGTGAGCCTGCTTCCGGATTATCTGCGCCTGAAGGAACTGAACATCCTCCCCCTCGAACACTCGATGGTCTGGGTCCTGCTCGGGTCCTTCACGCTTGAATTCGGGATTCTCCTCAACGGCCTGACGATCCTCATGCTTTTCGTCGTCACCGGCGTCGGCAGTCTTATCTTCCTTTATTCGACAAGCTACATGAAAGGCGATCCGGGCTACGCGCGCTATTTCGGCTTCTTGTCCCTCTTCGCTTTTTCGATGTTGGGGATCGTTTTTTCGAACAACCTGATCCAGATCTTCATCTTCTGGGAGCTCGTCGGACTGAGCTCCTATCTTTTGATCGGCTTCTGGTTCGAGAAAAAACCGGCCGCGGACGCCGGGAAAAAGGCCTTCCTCACGACACGGGTCGGGGACGTCGGCATGATGCTCGGCATCCTCCTCCTTTTCGGTTTTCTGAGCAAGAACGGCCTTGAAACCTTCAACTTTTTCGAGATCCAGCGGCATTTCCAGAATGGTTTTCAACTCCCGGCGGCATGGGCAGCGATCACCACCGGCCTTCTCTTCCTCGGCGTGGTCGGAAAATCCGCCCAGGTCCCGCTTCATGTCTGGCTGCCGGACGCCATGGAAGGCCCGACGCCGGTCAGCGCTTTGATCCATGCGGCAACCATGGTCGCTGCGGGGGTTTTCCTCCTCGCCCGTCTGCTTTTTCTTTTCTCCCAAAGCGCTGCAACGCTCGCCGTGATCGCCTGGACCGGGCTGATCACGGCATTGATCGCCGCACTGGTGGCCGTCGTTCAGAACGACATCAAAAAGATCCTGGCCTATTCGACCCTGAGCCAGCTCGGCTATATGGTCATGGCCATGGGCCTCAACCAGCCGGACGCGGGAATGTTCCATTTGACGACCCATGCCGTCTTCAAAGCCCTGCTCTTCCTTGGCGCCGGTTCGCTGATCCATGCGTTCCATACGCAGGACATTCGCGACATGCGTTCGCCCTGGCTTCTTTTAAAAATGCCGCTTACGCTCCTTTCGTTCCTGGCCGGAACGATCGCGCTCATGGGGATCCCTCTGACCTGCGGATTCGAGAGCAAGGAAACGATCTTGGCCGCCGCAGCCGCGGGACCGGCCCTTCTGAAGAAGGGGGCTTTCGCCGTCGTTTTCCTTACCGCCTTTTATATGGGACGCCTGAGCACAGCGCTTTGGCTTCCGGCAAAACGGGAGGACCCGGCTCCTCCGGCTGCCGTCCATGAGCCGGGTATCTGCATGGTGCTTCCGCTTTTGGTCCTGGCCGGACTTTGTTTCGTTTCGTTCGGCCCCTGGCTCGGAATCTTTCTCCCGCATCTCGGCGAATCCCTTCACGGCGGGATGGCCCCGGCAAGGCTCTATGAATGGTCGGTGACCCTCGCAGGAACCGGCTTCGGCCTGGCCATCGTCTTTGGGATTCTCGACCGTCAAGGCGCGCTTGGCAAAGTTCCCGTCCTGCGGGAAGCGCACCGTCTGCTTGAAGAAAAATTCTATTTCGACCGCATTTACGATCTCCTCGTCCAGAAGGTTCAGGGGACCGCTGCCCGCGTTGCGGACTGGTTCGAGCGCGCCGTGATCGTCGACAAATTCGTGAACGGGACCGCCGAGGCCGCCCAGCATCTGGGCGCTCTCCTCCGAAAACTCCAGACCGGCAAAGTCCAGTTTTACGCCCTGCTTTTTACGGTCGGTCTCACGGTCATGATCTACGCCATGGTCCTCGGAGCGCTCCCGTGATCCTCCTTCTTCCATGGCTTCCTCTGGCCGGCGCCCTTGCCCTCCTTCTCACGCGGGCTGGGAATACCCGTTTGCTCAAGCTGATCACGCTGGCCGTATGCACCGTCTGTTCGGCAATCGCGTTCTATCACTGGGTCCTCTTCGATCCCCTGAAGACCGATTACCAGTTCGTCCGCCGTTTTTTCTGGATCCCTTTCCTCGGTGTTTATTATCAGGTCGGTTTTGACGGGATCAATCTGACGCTCACACTTCTTCATGCCTTGGTCTCGCTGGCCGGGGCCTTCGTCGCCTGCCAGACCAAGGAGCGCCTGAAAGAATACCTCTGCTATTATCTCGTTCTCGTCGCGGGGATCTACGGGGTCTTCTCGTCGCTCGATCTTTTTTTCCTTTATCTTTTCTACGAACTCACGCTGATACCGCTTTTCCCCATGATCGGGATCTGGGGCAGCAAGAACCGCTCTTACGGCGCAATGAAACTAACGCTCTACATCACGGCCGGCGCCGTGCTGGCGCTTTTCGGGTTGCTTTTGCTCTATCGTGAATTCGGTTTTGAAAGTTTTGATCTGATCACGCTCCGCCAAAGCCTCGCGGCAAAACCCCTGCCGGGTTATTTCCAGAAACTCGTCGCGCCGTTCTTTTTGATCGGCTTCGGGGTCATCGCCTCGCTGTGGCCGCTCCATAGCTGGTCGCCCATCGGCTACGCGGCAGCTCCGACCTCGGTCAGCATGCTGCACGCAGGCGTCCTGAAAAAAATGGGACCGTACCTGATGATCCGAATCGCCGTCGATCTTCTGCCGAAAGGGGTCCACTTCTGGGCTGCGCCCCTCGCGGTCCTGGCCGGGATCGGGATCCTCTACGCGGGCCTGGCCGCGATCTGGCAAAAGGACCTGAAATTCATGGTCGGATTCTCGAGCGTTTCGCACATGGGTTATGTCCTGCTGGGGATCGCTTCGATGAATCCCATCGCGCTTTCGGGCGCCGTCTTTCTCATGTTCTCGCACGGCGTTATGGCCGCCTGTGCGTTCGCCTGTATCGGCTTCCTGTATGAGCAGACCCATGTGCGGGGGCTCACCGATTTCGGCGGCCTTTCAAAGAAGGTCCCTTTTATCGCCACCTCTTTTATCTTGGCCTCGCTCGCCTCCCTGGGCCTACCGGGATTCTCGAATTTCGTTTCGGAGCTGCTTATTTTTATCGGAGCCTGGAAAGCCTTCGCCCCAATCGTCGTCGCAGCCGTCGCCGGGATCCTGATCACCGCCGTTTATCTTCTGAGGGCTGTCCAGCAGGTCTGCTACGGCCCTGAAAGTCACACGTGGGCGGAGCTGCGCGACGCGCGGGGGATGGAAGAACGCTTCCCGTTCCTCCTGTTGCTCGGCGCGCTCCTGCTCTTCGGGTTCTGGCCGCAAGGCCTCTTGCAGATCATCCAGCCGGCCGTCGCGGGAGTGCTGCCATGAATCTCGGCCTGACCCTTCCCATGCCGGAGTGGATCCTGTTCGGACTGATCGCCCTGCTCGTTTTCAACGAGATCCTGTTTCCCTGGGAGGACCGTTACCAGAAGAACATGCTGCCGGTGCTCGTCGTCCTCGGGATGATCACCAGCGTGGTCTGGCTGCCGCGGGATGTTTCGTCCCAGGATGCGTTCTCCGGGATGTACCGCCATGACGCGTTCGCTTCTTTCTTCAAGGTCTTCTTCGTCTTCGCCGCTTCGCTCGTGACCATGCTCAGCATCGACTATCTGACCTCGAAAGGCCGCAAACCCATCGAATTCCTTCTGCTGCTCCTCTGTTCCGTGCTCGGCTTCTTCGTGCTGGTCTCCAGCGCCCATTTCCTGCTTCTTTTTATCGCGCTCGAGATCGTGACCATGTCGTTCTATATCATGGCGGCCTATGTCAAAAAAGAGGCCGGCGCGATCGAGGCCGCGCTCAAATACCTGATCCTCGGTTCCATCGCCTCGGCCTGTCTGATCTACGGGATCAGCCTCGTTTATCAATGCGCGGGCTCTCTTCATTTCGCGGAGGTCCGCCAGGCTTACCTTTCGAATCCCTATCACCCGGTAATGAAACTGGGGATTCTTTTCATCATCTCCGGGATCGGGTTCAAGATCGCCGCCGTCCCCTTTCAGTTCTGGGTCCCGGACGTTTACGAAGGCGCGCCGACGCCGGTCACTTCCTTTCTTGCCGTCGCCTCGAAGGCCGCGGGCTTCGCGGTCCTGGCGCGGCTTCTCACGTCGGTCTTCGTGCTTCAGGAAACGACCCGCGTTCTTCTTTTCGGCACTTTCGCCGCAATGACCTTGATCTATGGCAACCTGGGCGCGTTGAAACAGAAGAATATCAAACGCCTGATGGGCTACTCCAGCATCGGCCATGCCGGCTATCTCTTGATCGCGCTGGCGGCCGGCGCCGCAAGCGGCCTGGCGAACCTTCTCTATTATCTTCTGGCCTACGGGATCACGACCTTGACCGTGTTCTATCTGATCTCTCTGGTCGAGTCCAAAACCGGCTCAAGCGATCTGGAAGTCTATCGCGGGCTCGGCAAACGAAGCCCTTTTATTTCGGCCGCCCTTTTTCTGGCCCTGCTTTCTTCGGCAGGAGTTCCCCCGCTGGCGGGATTTGCCGGAAAATTCCTGGTGCTTGTATCAGCGGTAAAAAGCGGCCTGGTCGAACTGGCGCTTCTCGGCGCGATCTTCGTCCCCGTTTCGCTTTACTATTATCTGAACGTCATACGGCTGGTCTACTTCGAGGATGTCTCGGAAAAGACCGGCTCGGCCCCGCTCTGGGACCACCGGCTCACCAAACTCTTCGTCATCGCCCTCTGCGGCGGGATCCTTCTTCTCGGGATCCACATCGGCCTTTTTTATCCCGACGCTGAACGGGCCGCTCAAGCTCTCTTCACTTTCTGACCGTCATCGAGCCCTCGCCTTTTTTATTCTCGTCTTTCTTCGACCGGCAAAACAAAATAAAAAGCTGAACCTTCGCCCACCTGGGACTCCACTCCTATTTTGCCCCGATGCGCGTCGAGGATCTCTTTGCATATGGAGAGTCCGAGTCCCGTTCCCTGCAGTTTGCCGCCGCTCCCGGCTATTCGAGGGAAAGGTTTGAAAAGTTTTTCCATATCCTCCGGCTTCATGCCGGGACCTGTATCCTGCACGGTGATCTGGATCTTGTTGCCTTCCCGAGCCGACCGGACGACCACGCCCCCTTTTTCGGTAAACCGGCGGGCATTGTTGAGAAGATTGACCAGCACTTGCGAGATCTTATCGCTGTCGAAAAAAACCCACGGCAGGGCCGCTTCCAGCTCAAGCTCGAGCGTCAGCCCTTGTTTTTCAAAGACGGAATATTGCATTTGAACGACCTGCCGGATCGTTTCGTTCAGATCCAAAAAACGGAAATTATAGGTCATCCCGGGTCCTGTCGATTTCTGGAAATCGAGGATGTCGCTTGCGAGCCGGACAAGCCGGTCCACGCTCCGCTGGGTCACGGCAAGAATATCCCTCTGGTCAGCGCTGACGGCCCCGGCCGCCCCTTCGATAACGCAATTGATACTGTCTTTGAGGGCCGCAAGCGGAGAGCGCAGTTCATGGGCCGCGACCGAAATGAATTTCGCGGTCTGCTCGGCTTTTTCGCTGATCGCTTCTTCGAGCTTTTTCCGCCCGGTAATATCGATACAGGTGCCGATCCACTCCCGGATGCCTCCGCCTTCCCGGAAAACGGGGGTCCCCAAGACCAAAAACCAGCGGTAAACACCGTCATACCTTCGGATCCGGTATTCGGTCTCATAAAGCGCCTGCGCACCAACGGATTCCCGCCACAACGCGGCTGTTTTGACAATATCTTGCGGATGAAGCGCATGGATCCATCCCCAACCCTTAACTTCTTCTTGCGTTTGCCCGGTAAAACGGCGCCAAGTCGGGATATCTTCTTCAACCTCTCCTTGGGCATTGGTAACCCAGCCCAATTGGCCCGTCAATTCGACGAAAGTCCGGTAACGTTCTTCGCTTGCCTTGAGCAACTCCCCCGCCTGCCGTTGCTGCGTCACATCCTCGAAGATCTCCAGAACACAATCCTTGCCCTCATAGTGGATGCCGGTGTGCCAAATACGAAAGACGCGCCCGCCACAGCATCCTTGGGATTCGAGGCTTTCGGTCTCTCCGTATTTCACTCCCTTGAGAAGCGGGCAATGGTTGCATTGCAAGCGATCGTCTTTATAGATTTCCCAGCATTTTTTTCCGATATCGGCGGGACCGGCCAGTTTTTCCATCTGGCCATTCATATAAAGGACATGGCCCTGAGGATCGACGATATCGATCCCGAAAGGGGCCATTTTCAGGATCTGTAAACCGATCTCTTTTTCGCGGGACAAGCTCTCATTCGGCCTTGAACAGTCCATAAAAGGCCTGCTTTCTTGGCTGAGCTGAAACGCCCATGCTAAAGCTTTATACCCTCCGCACTTTTCCGCCGCTTTCTCTTTTTTCAGAAATCGTCAAAGAGAAGAGCCGCCGGTGCGAAACGGAGAAGGCCCGCATAGACGGCATTCGGGTCCTCTCCGCTTCGTTTTCCGGTTCTCGGATCGACCGTCCGCGTTACTTCTACGCCGAAACCGCATCGCCGGCGACATTGCTGGTCACCGGGGTCAAAATAAGCGTAAAAGGAAAGAACACGAACCACCAGGCCCGGCTTGAGGACTGCACGATACGGACCTTGGAAGCTCCTTCCATTTTCGCGGCTTGCGTGAAATCAGACACCGTTTTTTCAAGGCTCGCATCGCCCCAAAGCGGGTCTTTGCCCATAAACAAATGGACGGCCAAATTCGAAGAGCTCACATGCGCGATGGCCTTTCCTTCCGTCGTGGGCAGGTTAAAATCGCGGGCATATTTGGTGCTGCTACAGCCCGTCAACGTGACGAGCACAAGCAGGATGCCTGCGATCCCTCGTTGAAAAATTTTCATACAAACCTCCTTTGTATTACGGGGTTAAGATCCTTTCTTTTCAGTGCCGGCGCGTTTCCCGAAACCCGCCGTCAACGATCACCCGACCTGGAGATCCGGTGCCCGCTCCATAAGAGCAGTGCCCGGTGAGACGCGTCTTTACGCCCCTTGTTTTCCCCGACGCGGCCCGGCCCGCTTCTCGCTCCTTTTGCGGACGGATATTGCGGGAAAGCAAAATGTCGTTTCTTATTTTTCAACGGGCAATCCCTTTTCTTGCCAGGCCTCGAAACCTCCTTCCATTTCCATCACCGGAAAGCCAAGCCTGGAAAAATATTCCGCCCCTTTAGCGGCCAGATGACAATTTTGCGAATAGCAGTAGAGGATCTGGGTCTTGTCTTTCGACAACCCCTCGCAACGGTCCCACTGATCGCGCGGAAGATTGATCGCCCCCGGAATATGCCCTTGGGCGTAATCCTTGTGCTCACGCACGTCGATCACGCTGAGGTCCGGATGCCGTTCTTGGATCATGCAAGACACTTCCACGGGGCCGGTCGTGAATTCGCATTTGGATTCGAAAAATTCAGCCGCTCTTTTCGCATTGGGTTTTTTGACGGCAAGAAGAGTCATGGCGCACCTCCGGTTCTTTTGTAGGCTCTATTGTAAAAGCCGGCCGGCTTGAAAGGCTATCGGGGGTTCCCTCCTTTTGACGCAAGGAAAATAACCGCCTTCCCCTGCCGAAAAGACCGTGAAAAAGGGACGCGAAGTTGAAGCCCGCTTCGTATCAGCCGAGCTGCGCGACCCCGAAATGACGCAACCACCCGAGCCAAAACTGTGTTTGATAATGATCCCAGAACCGGTCCGCACCCGGGATCGGGATCCAATCGTCGCACCAATAATCCCGGCATTTCCAGGCATGCCCCGACCGGAAATGTCCTTCTTGGGGAACGACGATCCTGCGGTCCGGCCGGCGATTCAGCCAGGCTCCCCACCAACAAAAAGTCGAGACCGAGCACACGAGGCCATGGCACTGGGTCATGAGATAAAGATCTTCATAGTCCTGATTTCCTTCCACGAAAACAAAATTCCCGGGGATCCCGCTCAGCCATTTTCTCGACATCGCGAGATCATCGCTGAAAATGAGGACGGTATCCCGATAGGACATGATCTCCAGGGCGCGGCGATAGTACTCTCCGCGCGGGAGGCAATAACGCAGGCGGTGTTTTGTTACTTTCTGTTTTTCACGAAACCGTAAGTGCAAACCGACGCTCCGTGAAAGGTCAACATGCTCCCACCGCTGACGAACCCCGCGGATCTTTCCCTCTTTAAAGCGGAACCATCCGCGTACCGTTTCCGGATCATCAAAATACCGGGCGGACTGAAAATAGCCCCGGACATCGGTGCCGTCACGAACCTTAAGCGCTTTCTCCTCGAATCCGCAATTGCGCTTGGGCTGCCGGTAGATCCGGGAGATCTTCCCGGGTTTCCTGACGCGCTCCGCTTCATCGTTCAGTTCAAAAACCTCATCCCCTTGCCATGGCGGGCAGCAAAATTTCACGCCGAGGCGCCGTGCCTGGCTTCGCAGATAAGCATATTGGAAGATCTGGTTCCCGAACCAGCCGTGTTCGCCGAGCTTGACAAAGGAAATCATAAAGAGAGCCGAAGCGCTCTGCGTTTTCGAGCATCGAAAAAACCGCCGCTTCGCGCGTGCCTTTCGTTTAAATTTCTTTTTCGATCGGAAGTCCCTTTTCTAGCCACGCCTCAAAACCGCCTTCCATTTCCATCGCCGGGAATCCGAGCCGGGCAAAGTGCTCCGCTCCCTGCTCGGCCAGCTGACAATCCTGCGAGGCGCAGTAGAAGATCTGAGGATCATTCTTCGACAGACCTTCCAGGTGGTCCCATTCTTCCATGGGAAGATTAATCGCGCCGGGAATATGTCCTTTCAAATAATCATCGCGCCGGCGGACATCGATCACATGAACTTGCGGACGCCGCTTTTGAAGAATTCTGGAAACCTCGATCGGCCCCGTCGTTCGATCGTTTTTGGCGTTCAAAACTTCCGCCATCCTTCCCCATACGCTTGCATCACAGATCATCCCAGTTCTCATACGGCCCCCTTTCTTTAACGGCTATTCTAAGAACACCCCCACCCGACTCCCATCGGGGAATCCCTTATAGGACCGTACGGGAAATCGATCTTAAAGCAGCTTGCGAAGGGGAAAAGAAGCCCCGGGCCCCATTTAAAGCATGGAAGATGAAGCCTCGGGATCACGAGAGAAGGAAGTTCGGAATGGGAATTCTTATGTTCGCTTTTGAACGACCGCCGGCGCCGCCGTGTTATCCAAGCGCAACGTCAAGAAGCATCATCAGGGCAAATCCGATCACGAAGCCGAGGGTCGCTACGTCCCCGTGCTCACCGCTTTGAGACTCGGGGATCAGCTCTTCGATCACCACGAAGATCATTGCACCGGCCGCGAAAGCCAGCGCATAAGGAAGGACCGGTTTGACCAAAAAGACCGCAGCCGCTCCGATCACCGCCGCCATCGGCTCCACGATCCCTGAAAGCTGGCCGGCCATAAAACTCCTGATCCGGCTGAAACCGCTTGCCCGAAGCGGCATGGAGATCGCAAGCCCCTCGGGAAAATTCTGGATCCCGATCCCGATGGCAAGTGCCACCGCCGCGGCCATGGAAGTCCCTTGGAGATGAAGGGCCGCTGCGCCGATCGCTACCCCCACCGCAAGTCCCTCGGGAATGTTGTGCAGGGTGATCGCCAGAACAAGAAGGGTCGTCCTTTTCCAGTTCGTCTTGATGCCTTCGGCTTTTTCGACAGGCTGGTCCAAGTGCACATGCGGGAGGATGCGGTCCACGAGCGAAAGAAAAGTGCATCCCAAAAGGAATCCCGTAACCGCCGGAAGCCAGGCTGGGACCGGCATTTCCTCGGCCATGGCGATCGAAGGCGCAAGGAGCGACCAAAAGCTGGCCGCCACCATGATCCCGGCCGAAAACCCGAGCATCGCGGCCAAAAGACGGTCATTGACCTTCCGGGTCACAAAAACAGCGGAAGCTCCCAGAGCCGTCACCCCCCAAGTGAAAACGCCTCCCAGAAACGCCGCCATTACCGGATGCAAGGATTCCAAATAATCCGTCAGGAGCGGAGCCATAGGCTATAGAATAACATTTTTACGGGATCGAGAAATGACTAATTCCCCGCGGGAAAATCGGTTTTACCGCATCCGCGGCGTCCCTCGGCAGGCTTTCGGACTTTAAAAAACCCCTAGCGGGACTCTTTCTTCCGGCGGACCCAGTCCTTCGACATGCGGGCGGAGCAGCGGTAGGCAATCGTGTGGAGGATCTTGTCGAGCGTGTTCTTCAGGATCCGGTCGAGGAGGGAATCCTCGGTATAGTCCGCCGGCGCGAAATGATTGGCGCGGCCATGCTGGACCAGGGCCCGGGCCTCGGGCGGGGCTTCGAAGGCCGGATCGAACACCGCGATCACATGTCCCCCGTTCTTCTGCATCACGGTCATGGACGGCACATCCGTTTCGCTGTCGCCGAGGTAGATCATGTTCTCGAACGGGATCCTCCGCTCCTCCGCCGGCATATGCGAATTGATGTCCTCCGCAAGGCTGAGCTTGCCTTTGTTGATGCGAAAGAGGAACTGGGTCTTGTTCGTATCGTTGATGATGAGCTTCGGGAACACCGCGCAGCCAGCTTCGTAATCGAGCTCGCAGGCGTAGATCGCTTTGAAATATTTGGCGATCTTCGTCCCTTCCAGGATCTCTTTCATGCCGCTTGAAACGATGTAATGTTCGAGCCGGATGCCCCAGCGGGTTACCGCGGCCGGCGCGTGCCGGATATAACGGTCCATCCGTCCGAAAAAAGTCTCCACCCCCGGGTAATACCGGACCTTTTTCCCGAGCGCCCGAAGCTCGGTCCGGCGAAGCGGTTTGGCCGCAAACGGTTTGCCCTGGACCAGGAGCCGCAGATAAGCGATCGTCCTTTCGTAACCTTTTTCCCGCACCAAAGCCATCGCCTTTTCCCAAAAGCGGTCCTTGTCGATCCCGTAGGCGGGAAAGATGGTGTCCTCCTGCATGTTGTTCGGAGAAAGGGTCTTATCGAAATCGTAGATGAGGGCGATGATGTTCTGCTCGGCCGCCATAGAAAAATAGTATAGCCCGCCGGAGAAAAGAAGGAAAGAGAGCAAGAAACCTCAAGAATGGCTTCGATGACAATCGCAGGAAGGCGCTTTGCCGAAAAAAAGGAGCGGAAAAACGATATCGCTCGTACAGCAAGGGACCCAGACCGCAATAAAAAGAAACACGGCCAGCGTCGCGACCGCGGGCCATGCAAAACCGTCCCCCATCGCCATCAGCATATGAAAGATCGAGGCCCAGGTGCTGAGCAGGATATGAACGGCATGCGGAAGCTTGGTGAACGGGGCGCGATGCGCAAGCAGGATCCCCAGGAACGCGAGCGGATTGACGAGCCACCACTCTTCGATAAAGCCGATGTGGGCATGCGCGTGAGGAAGCCCGAGGAGACGTTCCCCCAGGTACGGGATGAGAGAATCGCTCACCGTCCCGATCCCGACCGAGCCCAGATAGCCGATCGCAAGCAAGGTCCCGAGGCCGCAGGCGCGTCCCGCCGAACGACTGTGGAGATGGAACATGGAGCTCGTAACGAGGGCACTAAAAAAAACATGTGTCGGATGGAAGAAATAAAAAAGGCGGAAGGAGAGCTCTTTGGGCAAACGGGTGAACAAGACCAGGAAAACAATGCCCGCGAGCGTACCGAGGGCCGTAAAAGGCGCGTGGGCGCGCAGCTCCTTGAGGATGGTCTTGAACATCCCGCCTCCGATTACGCGGAAAGCGTCTTTACCGGGAAGCGACCCCGGCCAATTCCTGACGCATCGCTTTCGCCGATACGACCATGTGCTTCAGGGCCGGAATGACTTCTTCCCACTGCCGGGTCTTGAGCCCGCAATCCGGATTGACCCAGATCTTTTCGGGTTGAAGCACTTTGGCGGCCTTGCGCAAAAGCTCGTTCATTTCGTCGACGGTCGGGACCCGCGGAGAATGGATATCATAGACCCCCGGACCGATCTCGTTCGGGTATTTGAAATTCACGAACGCGTCGAGAAGCTCCATCTTCGAGCGTGAGGTCTCGATCGAGATCACATCGGCGTCGAGGGCCGCGATCGAATCGATGATGTCGTTGAATTCGCTGTAGCACATATGCGTGTGGATCTGCGTTTCGTCCCGGACGCCGCTCGCCGAAAGGCGGAACGCTTCAACGGCCCACTGCAGATAGGACTGCCAGTCACTGCGCCGCAGCGGAAGCCCTTCGCGGATCGCGGGCTCGTCGATCTGGATCACGGAGATCCCGGCCTTTTCGAGATCCACGACCTCGTCGCGGATCGCGAGGCCGATCTGCTTGGCCGTTTCGCTGCGGGGCTGATCGTCCCGAACAAAGCTCCACTGCAGGATCGTGATAGGACCGGTCAGCATCCCTTTCATGGGTTTGGGCGTCAATTTCTGCGCGTACGAGGACCAGCGCACGGTCATCGGCGCGGGCCGCGAAACGTCGCCGAAAATGACCGGCGGTTTCACACAGCGCGAACCATAGCTTTGCACCCAGCCGTTCTCGGTAAAAGCAAAACCACGGAGATTCTCCCCGAAGTATTCGACCATATCGTTGCGCTCGAACTCGCCGTGCACGAGCACATCGATCCCGATCTCGTGCTGGAATTCGACCGATTTGGCGATCTCCTGCTCGACGAACTTGTCGTACTGGGCCGGCGTGATCTCCCCCGAGCGGAACTTCGCCCGCATGGCGCGCACTTCCTTGGTCTGCGGGAAAGAGCCGATGGTGGTCGTCGGGAGAAGAGGGAGCGAAAGTTTCTTTTTCTGAAGTTTCGCGCGTTCCGGGTAAGGCGAACGGCGGCGCATATCCTCTTCGCGGACCTTCAGAGCGCGGTCCTTGACCTTGGGGTCGTGGATCCGCTTGCTCGAGCGTCTTCCCTCCTGGATCTTCTGGTTCTCACGGTAAAGGGCTTCGTCCCCCTGGCCGTTCGCGAATTTCGTGAGCGCCGCGATCTCGAGGACCTTTTCTTCCGCAAAGGCAAGCCAGCCCTTGAGCTCGGCGTCCAGTTTTTTCTCATGCCGCAAGGTGATCGGGGAGTGCAAAAGCGAGCAGGAACCGCTCACGATCAGACGGTCCACCCCGACGGTCTGGCGCGCTTTTTCGATCAAAGCGAGCGAGCGGCTGAAATCGTTCTTCCAAATGTTCCTTCCGTCGACCACGCCGAGCGAAAGTTGTTTGTCCGCCGGAAACGCGCGCAAAAGCGAATCGATCTCGGCCGCGCCGCGGACCGTATCCAGATGCAAAGCGTGGACCGGAAGCGAAAGATAAAGATCGCGGTTATCGCGAAGTTCCCCGAAATAACTGGCGACAAGGATCTTGAGCCCCGGAGCCGCTTTTGCGATCCGGCCATAAGCCTTCGGAAAGAGTTTTTTCTGCTCGTCGCTCAGATCCAGCGCAAAGACCGGCTCATCGATCTGGACCCACTCGGCGCCGAGGGCCGCAAGTTTCTTCAAGACCTCTTCATAGACCTTCAGAAGCCCGTCGAGAAGCTGAAAGCGGTCAAACGACGGCTGGGCCGCATCCTGGACCTTGCCGAGCATCAGGTAGGTCAGAGGACCGATCAGGACCGGTTGGGTCTTGATCCCGAGCGTCAGGGCCTCTTTGAACTCATCGAAGATCTTGGAGGAAGAAAGGCTGAATTTCGTCCGGCTGCTGAATTCCGGAACGATATAGTGATAGTTCGTATCGAACCACTTGGTCATCTCGCTGGCGGGGACCGAGCGGGAGCTGTCCGCTTCGCGCATCCCGCGCGCGATCAAGAAAACGGTATTAAGGTCAATCGGCCCCCCGTCCCAGGAAAAACGCGGAGGGACGTTCCCCACAAGGCAGGTCATGTCCAACATCTGGTCGTAAAAGCTGAAATCGTTGGAAGGGATCCTCTGGATCCCGGCTTCTTTCTGATAAAGCCAGTTCGTTTTGCGGATCGCGGCGCCGGCCCGGGTGAGGTCGGCCAAGGTCGCTTTATTATTCCAGTAAGCCTCGACGGCCTTTTTGAGTTCACGGTTCTCGCCGATGCGCGGATAGCCTAAATTGCCTGAAATCGCCATAGTCCTTTGGATCTCCTTTATATTCTGGGGGTGAAATAAAGGCGGTATTATACAGGATTCATCCAAAAGAGTAAGAAAAACCTTGTGACCCGTTGTGCATACCCGGTATGCACAACGGGCTAGGCGGGAGGTTTCATGAGGTAATCCAGAAGCCCGTCGGCAATCGCCCGGGCGATCTTGGTCCGGTAATAGGTGTTGGAAAGACGAAGATTTTCGTTCTGATGACTGATGAACCCGACCTCGACCAGGGCCGCAGGCGCATCGATCCACCTCAGAAGATAAAAACCGGCCTCTTTCACACCCCGGTCCTCGACCGGCGAAATCCCCTGTTTGAGAGCCTCATGGACCTGCTGGGCCAGCAAGCGGGATCTCTTACGGTTCGTTTCTGAGATGGGTTCCGTCGGCATTTGACTGTCGAGGAACGGGTTGGGCGTAAGGGTCAATTTAAGGCGTTCTTCGGCGTCAGGCCCCAGCGGGTCCGGAGCGCTCGAAGAGGGCGATTGTCTCGCGTAATAGGTCTCGATCCCGGAGGCCTCGCCATGGGGGGCCGCATTGGCGTGGAGGCTCAAGAAAAAGTCCGGTTCGACCACATTGCCGATCCAGGCGCGGTCCGGAAGCGACAGATACTCGTCCGCTTCGCGGGTCATCAGGACCTGGATCCCATACATTTCGAGGCGTTCTTTCACCCGCAGCGCGATATCCAGCACCACTTCTTTTTCGAGCGAGCCGAAATAGGACGCCCCGTCATCGGGCCCGCCGTGCCCGGCATCGAGGACCACGCGCGCGATCCGGTGCTTGCCCATGTCCCAGAAAACCCGCGCCTCACGACTCACCAGCCAGTCGTCCTCCCACCACGGGAATTCGGCAAGTTCGCGCGGGATATAGAGCTTATTGTCACGGAAGATCGGAGGGAAAAGCAAGCGGCGGTCCTCGCCGTGCACATAGACATAAGGATGGAACCCGCGGACCTTGAGCTCGCGCCCCTCGCGCTTGAGGACGGCTTCCTGCCCGTGAGGATTCCAATCGTAGTCGATCCCTTCGATCTTTTTCACGGACTCGAGCGGCCAGTACTCGACGGCGCCGATCTTGACGACCTCGGGCTCCGCAAAAAAGCGCTTGCGCATCGAAACGCAGGAGGCGATCAGAAAGGAACCCGCAATGAACAGAACGACAAGATGAATGGTTTTTCTAAAGGACATCCGGGACCCGCTTTTTAAAAATGCTTTCCTTTTAAGTTCGACAGGATAAAAGGTTTTCTTTAGGAAAAGGGCCTCGTCCGGACCTCGGAGATTGGGTGGTCAGGGAATCAGCGGTTAGCGATACGGGGCCGCTCGGTCTAGCCGCCTCATCCCTAACGGCCTAAAACCCAAATGCCTAATGGCTTATTCACTTCCGGCGGTGGGCTTTTTTCCGTTCACGCCGCTTCTCGATGAGAGCGACCGCCTCTTCAAGCGTCACATGCTCGTGCGACTGATCCTTCGGAAGGGTCGCGTTCACTTTTCCATGCTTTACATAAGGACCGTAAATGCCCTCGAAAACCGCGACGGGCTTCCCGTCCTTGGGATGAGGACCGATCTCCCGAAGCGGTTTCGCCTCCGCCTTGGCTTTGACCTGCGCCAGAAGTTCGAGAGCCTCTTCGAGACCGATCGAAAGGACATCGACGCCTTTCGGAAGCGATTTGTATTTGCCCTCATGCGAAACATAAGGACCAAATCGCCCGATACTCGCCGTAACGGGTTTGGTGGTCTCCGGATGCGCCCCCAGTTTTCTCGGAAGGGCCAGAAGCGCAAGCGCTGTCTTGAGATCCACGGTCTCGGGGTCCCGTTCACGCGGGACGCCTACACGCCTTGGTTTTTTTTCGCCTTCGAAATCCCCCAGCTGGACATAAGGGCCGTAAGGCCCGCGCATGAGATACACGGGAAGATGCGATTCGGGATGCTCCCCCAGCACCTTCGGCCCGTCTTTCTTGTTCTTGAAAAGTTCCTCGACGAACTCCTGCCGGAGATCGGCCGGCGCGGTCTCGTCCGGAAGCGATACGGTGACGCGGCTCCCCTTCTCGGTTTTTTCAAGATAAGGGCCAAAACGCCCGATGCGGATATCGAAAGGGATCCCGTCGAGTTTCAGCGTGCAGGCCTCGCGCGCATCGATCTTCTCTTCTTTGCCGCGGACCTGCTCGGCCAGGCCGTCGGCTCCGCTGTAGAACTCGCGCAGGTACTGCGACCGGTCGCAATGGCCTTCCGCGATCGCATCCAGCTTGCGCTCCATCTCGGCGGTAAACCCGAGATCCACAAGCCGCGAAAAATGCTTTTCAAGGAGCTGATGAACGGCCACCGCGACAAAGGTCGGGATCAATTGATTGCCTTCTTTGCGGACATAACCGCGCTCCTGGACGGTCGCGAGGATCGACGCATAAGTGCTCGGACGGCCGATGTCCTCTTCTTCGAGTTTTCGCACCAAAGTCGCTTCCGTATAGCGCGCGGGCGGTTTCGTCTCATGGGGAACCGGTTCCAGCTTCCGGCAATTCAGTTTTTGACCTTGGGTCAACGCCGGAAGACGGTCCTCACGGTCCTCAAGCGCCGCTTCGGGATCATCCGCGCCCTCGACATAAGCGCGGAAAAATCCCGGGAATTCGATCGCTTTGCCGGTCGCGCGGAATTCCAGCTCGCCGGCACGGATCGTCACGTTCAGGAAGTTAAGACGCGCATCCGCCATCTGCGTCGCCATGGTCCGTTTCCAGATCAAAGAATAAAGCGCCGCGTCCTCGCCCGAAAGACCGAGCTCTTCAACGGTCTTCATGAATTTCCCGGCAGGACGGATCGCTTCATGGGCCTCCTGAGCCGATTTGGACTTGCTCGTGAACTGACGGACCTCCGGGCTCAGGTATTCGCGGCCGTAATCGTTCTCGATCCTCCTGCGCGCCGCGTTCAGGACTTCGTCGGAAAGATGGACGCTGTCGGTGCGCATATAGGTGATGTGTCCGTTCTCATAAAGCCGCTGGGCGACCTGCATCGTGCGTTTGGCGGAATAACTGAGCTTGCGGTTGGCCTCCTGCTGAAGCGTGCTCGTGATGAAAGGCGGATACGGCCTGCGCAGCTGGCGTTTTTCTTCGACCGACGAAACGGCCCACCCATCGCGGCGGGCCTCTTCAAGCAATCGTCTTGCCTCTTCTTCGACGAGAAGGACCGCCTCCGTGCCCTCCTTGAGCCGGCCGGTCGATTCGTCGAAATCTTTTCCGGAAGCGACTTTTTTCCCGCGGACGGTGGCAAGTTCGGCTGTAAAGGTCTCGTCCTGAGCGGTCGCAAGTTCCGCCTTGAGGTCCCAGTAGCAAGCGCTGCGGAACGCGCGGCGCTCCATTTCACGCTCGACCAGAATTTTGACCGCCACGGACTGGACGCGGCCCGCCGAAAGCCCGGTCGCGATCTTCTTCCAAAGGAGCGGGCTCAGGGTGTAGCCGTAAAGGCGGTCGAGCACGCGGCGGGTCTCTTGCGCGCTCACGAGATTCGTATCGATCTCGCGCGGCGCGCGGATCGCCTCCTCGATCGCCTCTTCCGTGATCTCGGAGAAGACCATGCGCCGGACCGGGATCTCGGGGTCCAGCACCTCGACCAAATGCCAGCCGATGCTCTCCCCTTCCCGGTCTTCGTCGGTCGCGACCAGAAGTTCTCCGGCGTCTTTCATCGCGTCGCGGATCTCCTTGATCACTTTCTTTTTGGAAGCAGGGATGAGATAGAGAGGCTGAAAATCGTTCTCGACGTTCACGCCGAGCGTGGCCCATGAATTTTTCTTCAACTCTTTGGGAATCTCGGCAGCGCGGGACGGGAGGTCACGGACATGGCCGACCGAGGCCATGACCTTATATTCTTTCCCGAGAAAGGTTTTGATCTTCTTCGCCTTAGCCGGCGATTCGACGATCACAAGGATATGTCCGGAATTTTTTTTTGCACTCATAATGACTCGACGGGCTCCGTCCCGGCCTCCGATAAAACAGGCCGCATAATAGAAGTAAAGTATAGGCACTGTCAACTCTGCCTTCCAATAACGTCTTCGCTCACTTGAAAAGGCCCGGATAAAAAGAAAAACCCCGAAGGCTGTGGAAGCCTTCGGGGCGCGCTTAAGAAACGGGCCTGGAGGAGAAGTGAAAGACCCGTTTCAGCAAAATCGAGTTTTCAAAACCCGCCTTCTCAAACACCTCCGGGGCGTTCTTAAGTGACATGCCGGAGGTGTTAATAATTCCGTTAGGCGGCCTTACGCACTTCCGCCCGGTTCGTGAACTCTTGCGTAAGTCTGGCGACGAATCCGGCTATCTTGACGCCGATCGTCAAACGCCCATTTTCGACCTTCATCTCGATCATGTCCCGGTCAAGCTCCGTAGCTTTCATAAAAAAGAAAGCCAAAAAGAGTTCGTTGCGCACCTGTTTTTGCAAAGCCGGATTCGCAAGGAAGGCTTCGAGTGACACGCCTTTATCCTTGATCAACTCCGAAGCCTTGAGACCGACTTCCGCGCGGATGAGTTCTTCCAAGACATCCAGCATCGTTTCGCTCACGCCGGCCACCTGGTCCCGGTCCCTGACCGCGACATCAAAGGTGCCCTTGCTGGTCACGCCTATAATCTCATCGTCCTGGATCGTGGGAGCCACCGTAGCGTTCTCAATGCTCTGGCCGTGAAGCACATGGATGGCCCGGTAATTCCCTTCCCGGCCCAGCCTTGCGACCTGAACATTCTCCGGCACGTTGACCTCACCGGCCTGGACAAAGGGGCCCGAAGCCGGCATGAATGCAACGAGGTCCCGATATCCCGCTAACTGGGTTAAAACACGCTCGATGCTTTGTTTCCGGTCGGCGCCAAGCTGGACCACCAAAGCATAAGCGCCGTTTTGGGTCGAAGTCGACCGCCGATCTTGATGGGCGGCCTTAAAAAGCTCCATCGCGCGGTCAAAAAGGTACTGCTCTTTTGCAAGGAGTTGAGATTGAATATAGTTCCTCAGTAAAACCTCAAACGTGGCGACCTTGATCACTCCAAGCTCTTGGGCCAGTTCTTCAGCCCATGTTCGCATTTCCTCGACCGATTGCTCCGTTCCTAAAAATACGATGACACTGCTTCGAAAGATCAATTCCATTGCATGGAAGTGCGCCCGGATATTTTTTATAAACGCATCGAAATCTCCTGTAAAAAAAGTGATCGTGCCGCTTGGCCGTTCGCCTCCCCTCACTTCCGCGCGGCCGGGGCGTGGAGGGGTCGGAGCGCCGAGCATTTCTTGACGGAGCGCATTATTCGCGGCACGAAAATCCTGAATATCCTTCACGATCCGCTCTATTCTCGAAAATGGGCTCAGCCGAAAATTCCCCTCTTCAAAAACGACCTCGAGTAGACTTGGCGATCCGATATCATGGACCGCATAATAATATGATTCATATACCCTCCCCTCTTTAGGATTGGGATCTGTGGGTTCACTTACCTGAACGTATTCTCTTAACACTTCTAACAACCAATCATCTCTCACGCGACGCATGGGTCCGATTTCGCTAAGCTCCTTGAGCTTTTGCAGCATATCCGTTTTTTGCGGGTCGGTGAGAAGCTCCGAAACGGATTCATAGAGCTGCTTTCTCTCTTTGGCAAGGGTCAAAATTCTTTTCAAATCCGAATGATTATTAACCGAAGGCTCCTGGACCTTAGCGAGTTCCTCCGGATTCATAAATTCCTGTAAATTGCGCAATTCGCTTCGGACCGTTCGAATCAGCGCAGCTCGTCTCGCCTCAGCGCGGGATCGCCTCTCTATGGCTTCAAGTCCGGCTTGGATTTTGACCAAAAGGCTCGCGAATGCGATTTCCTTGCCCTCGCGGATAAAAGACGGCGAGCCGAGCGGGGACTGTTCCCGGAAAAATTCGCGGAGACGATCCTTCATTGCTTCTCTTCGCTGTATTGTTTCTTTTTTAGTCTGACCCTTCCATTTTCGAAAACCCTTGGTCTCTTTTCTCCATCCCTCAAAAAGCAGATAGTCGGGAACACCTTTTCCCGTCCAAACCGTCAGGGCCTCCGTGGTCACTTGGAGTTGGAGTTCATACATCAGAAGCCTTCGCGTTGAGTCCAACTCGCTAGCTTGAAGTCCCTGCAGGTTCGTGATCCGCTCTAGGGCCCCAAGCGCTTTATGGATGTTTTGGGCAGCGCGGGATCCCTCCGCGACATAGCTTCTTAATTTTTCCAGCCCGGGACGGATTTTAGCCAAGGCTTTTTGAAGGACCTGTAACTGTCGGGAGGCCCTCGCCTGCCCCGCCGCGGTCAAAGCGGCGGCCGCTTCTTGGACGCGTACCTCGGCGCGGGCGGAAGGGAGAGTGATCTTTCCCACGGCTTGAATGGTATCCTCGACCTGTTTTAACTCCTCGTCGCTATAGTCTTCAGGATTTATTTCTTGACGGTACGCTTTAAGTTTTCTCACCGCCGCATCCCGCATTGCGACAGGCGAAACATTGCGGGCAATCATCGCGAGAAGGCTTGGGTCAACCAAACCTGATAAATCGTCGGCTATATCCGCGGATCTTCCCGCCCCGGTGTCATAGATCGCGCCCGAGATCGCATCGGACATCCAGCTCGTTTCCGCCAACCGTTCCAGAACAGCTAAAAAACGGTAGACCTCAAAATGCGGATCTTCAACGGCGGGTT
Organism: Candidatus Omnitrophota bacterium; assembly: GCA_049324575.1. GTDB lineage: Bacteria > Omnitrophota > Omnitrophia > Omnitrophales > Aquincolibacteriaceae > JBMONI01. The sequence goes on from JBMONI010000016.1 coordinate 118,275, forward strand.
CTTTATCGCCAGGATTTTTTCTCAGCTCCGGCTCAGCCAGCACAATCCGGCCCGTTCTTTTGCTGTCGATCCAGATCTGCCACTTGTAATGATAGGCATTGCCGCGGGCTTGCGTGACCAGCAGGTCGATCCCGATCCTAAACGGCGCATTTTTCTTAATGCCGATCTTTTTGAGCATGTCTTTTAAATTCGCTTCGATCGATGCCCGGACCGCTCTCCCCCACCGGAACGGCCGGTCAAAGGTGGTCGTAAGGATGTCTGTAATATTTCCGGAAAAGTTTTCTTCGGCGCCGACGGCACGGAATGTTCCTGCTTCGATCGAATCATCATGAAGATGAAGCGACGTTTGAAAATATTGCTCATAACCCCCTGGGAAGGAGCCATATGTCCTCTCGATTTCAGCCCCTCGTTCTTCAATAGATTGCGTCCTCGCCTCGGCGCGCCGCCCCTTTTCCAGATCGGCGATCTTCTGAAGCAGGATCCCCCGTACGTTATTTTCCCACTCTGGAAGATCTTGACGACGGGAAACCTGGGCAGCCTCGTCAATAACCGCATCGATCCTGTTCAATCGAGTATCCTGCTCCCCATAGCTATATTGCGCGGGGCCGTACCTTTTGGCCTTAAGGATCGCCTTTAGCGTCTCTGCCCTGCGAACGCCATAGGGCCCGTCCGAATTCTCTCTCGATATAAAGATCGTCTCTCTCAAGCTTCTCCGCTCCGATTCCTCCGATCCCTGATAAGCATCCCATTTCATCAAAGCCTCATAAAGCGCCGCCAGATCACTTGAGAACTCGGGCATCCGCGGAGCCCTCAAAAGAATACTCCCATCCCGCAGCGGCACATAAGACCATCGGGGCGTCGCTACCAGCAGTCCGATCTCCTGGTCCCCGGAAAGTCCCGGGGTTTCCCTCCGTTGAGCCTCTTGGGTCCGGCGAAAATTGGCATGGGCGATTTGCTCCAGGACCGGATAGGGACCAGCCGATCGATCCGATGCTTTCGAAGCTTCATCGAGCAACTGTTGTTTCAAAGCTTCTTGACCGGCCCTTTGCGTTTCCAGCCATTGCTCAAAACCCGGCGTCGTTTCATTACGGATCTCAGCGCGGGTTTTATTCCGGGCTTCCCAGAAAATTTTTTCAAGAATGCGGTTCACTTCGCCCTCGGTCCCTGCGGTTTCGCTGCGCGCGGCCCAGGAGCTTTGCGGCGATCTCACGAGTGTCTCAACGAAAGCCTTCACGAGGATCTTCCGGATCTTCGGGATCGCAGGCACCCTGGGCGGACGACCTTGCCGGACCGTCACCGGATAGATCACACCGGCATAATCCGCGAAAGCCTCCAAATCATCCGGCGAGATCTTTGCCTCTTTCAAAAGGGCTTCCGTGCGCTCCGCGGCCTCCGCAATGAATTGCTCGCTTGTCATGCCCAGGGACATATAAGTTTTAGCAAATCGGACGGGATCGTCGATGAAAGCCTTCCGGACCGCTCGCACGATCTTTTTATGTCCGTTATCCCAAAGAACGCGCAGCGTGTGACGAATCGAATCCGTATTAAAAGTCCCGGCATAAACGCCTTGGGCCATCGCTCTGAACCTCGCGGGATCCTTGCGGTAAGCTTCCAGGATAGTCGCTTCACCGAGCACATCCTCTTGCGCCATGGGGATCAGAAATCTCTCCATCGACGGCATCTTCAAGGCCAAGATCACGTCTTTCGTCGAACGCACCTCGGCACGCCCTATTTTTTCATTAACTGGAGTGAACAGGGGTAGTTCCAGCTGTAGGGTGATCCGTTCTTCATGCCCGTCGTCATACCGCACACGATACCGTCCGTTTCCTTCGTTCGCGACAACCTGAACGGATTCTCGGATCATCGTACTGCGCTCATTCTCGCGGCGAGGTTGGTATAAGTAATAGCCGTATTCCTCCGGATATTGGATCAGAAGGCGAGCGGGCCTTTCCCCTGTTGGGGGAGCATAGAAAATATTTTCGACCTTTTCCATCCAATGCGGCGATGCGTTCCCTTGTTCTGTCTCTCTTGGAATGATGAGAACGTCTGTCTCTAACGGGGCGCTTGATTGCCCTTCTTTTGCCCGTTGTTTGAGAAAACCATCGATAATTTCGTGAGCATACGCCAGAAAGTCAGGTGTCCATGGAGCAAGAGCCACAGGATCCCCGTTTACAATGCTGAGCGGATGAATGATATAAAATGGCATCGCTTCTAACACCTCGTTGTCCATCTGTGGAAGATACCGCATGAGGGCAGGCAGTTTTGCAGTGCCGGGCATACGATTGGCGACATCACTAAAAACTGCAAAATTCAAGGCTTGCACCGTGTCAGAAAGCGCCGTTCTCACCTCGGCGCGGAGTCGGTATTTCTCGTACATTCCGTTAAGCTGTATCGTAATCGCGTTAAGGCGTTTTGCGAATTCGATCTCCGAGCCTTCTTTGAGTTCCGGATCGGCCTGAGAAGTAAATGCCCCGCGAAACGACTCCGAAAGAAAGCTTTGTATTTCCCGCTTTCTTTCTTCGGGAATTTGCCAAAAACCATTTGTTTCTTCATTCATCGTGTCGTATTGATCAAGGCCATGGGACCCAAAATTCTGGCGAAGATTCGATAAGGATTCCACAGTCAAAGATCCGATGGCGCTTAACAAGCTCAACACGGCCTCGTCCTGATCAGCCGCCGTCGCCATTCGCTCCATTTCCATCATGCTTTTTCGGATTTCTCTTTGCAAATAGCCGTGGGGTTTTACATATTCCAGTAATTTCTCCATTTGGGAACGCGCTTCTTTAAGATCTGCCGCAAGAGTAAGTGCGTCAATATCCGCACGCACTTTCTGCTCAATATTGACTCGATGAGGAAATTCAGGCGCTTGGGGTCTCATGGCCCATCGAGCTTGCGCCCGTGCCATCCTTTGCCCGACCCCTTCGAAGAAACTTCCTACCGCATGCATCACCATTAAATATCGGGGAACAAAAGATGCCGCAAACGAAGGCCATCCAGCGGCTTTTAACTCGTCCGTTAACTGAGCATTCAGAGATCGATCATCCTCGGGATACGCATGCGACAGCTCACCCGGGATCTCTCGCGGACTGATCCAGCGATTTACCACATACACCCCTAAGGGAAGCCCGTGGTAGATAAAGTTAGCAATCCCGGAACCTTCCCTCGCCTTGGCCCGTGGCATTTCATTACGGACCTCCGCGCGGCGGACCGCCGCCTCGCGGTTCCTCAGAAAGGCCCTATACGACTCAAGCGATAAAACGAACATGCTCACCACGTCGTAAAGCCTGCGTGCGTTTTCTGCCTCCCATGAACCTCCATCGGGATCCTGCTCCATGCGCTCGGAAAGATCTCTCTTGTAATTGCCCCAACGGTTCAAAAAGTCCTGAGCACTCGTGATCTCTTTTTTCAAGTCCCTCACAGCGACTCCAGCCTGCAGCCAACGGAGCGTTTCGGCCAGCAGGGTTGGATGGCTTTTGCCAACAAAGGGCATCTGCGGCAGTTTGGCGCTTGTCGGCTCGTCATTTTTCTGCACTGTTTTCAGGAGCTTTTCGATCGCCCGCCGGAGAACGCCGCGCTGCGTTTCGATGACCCCGGACCGGACAACCGAAACGGCCCACGGCACGGTCAGAACGACCCCGTAGAGCAAACTCAGGACCGGCAAAAGCACGGACACCGCCGAAAAGATCAGGCCCCCCCAGGGACGAAGCGGCTCGAATTTGAAAAAGATCGCAATAAAGGGCACCGAGCTAAGTCCGGCCACCGCCTTGAGCCAGCCGGACGTCTCCGGACTCAAAATTCCGAAACCGACCCAATAAAAAAACGCAGCCGCAATGACCGCGAGCGGAACGCTGAACCACATATTGCCGAACATTTCCCAAACCCCGTTCGACGTCACGTCCCTCCAGTAATTGGCAAGACCGCTGCCCCACCTCCTGAAGAACCAGGCGGGCGGCGTACTTTCGTAATATTGCCGGAACGATCCCCAAAGCATCTTTGCGTTCGAGGAGATTGTCCTTTCCGCCTCAGCCTGTACCATGGCCTGGCCGCTGCGGACCTCGCCGCGGGTCATGTCGTGAATATCTTCAGTAGTCAGAATCCCGTGCTCTGCCCTATAGAGCCTCTCGGCTTTTTCAAACGCTTCTTGCTGAAGCGCAGGCAAATCCCTTTCGCGTTCGAAAACAGGACTTCCATCGTATTGAGCCCGCAATTTTTCCAAGATTTCGGCGGCCTTCTCCCGTATTGCACCAAGATCTTCCCGGGTGGCTTTGACATTCGTCCAATCCCAAAGTCCTGGGATTTCTTCACTCCCCTCCGCGCGGACCTCAGCGCGGTGGGCGGACACCACAGCGCGGGCGATCGGGTTTTCAAGCTTCCGCAGAAAATGCCGCGTCTCTTGATAAATCTTTTTTGCGTCGGCCTGGAGCTTTTTGGGGTCGACGGTCGCAGGACGCGAGGCCCATGGCTGGAGCAAAAGGGCCACGTTGTCATCGCTGGCCATCAGGAGCGCAACAACCCGCGTCATGCGGTCCCTCAGTTTCCACGCTTCCTCGAACTTGCTTTCGGAAATACCGCCGAGATGCTTTTCTACCACGATGAGATCCAGCAAAGTTTCCAGCGCAATAAAATCGCGCGCAAAAAAACGCGCCGGCATCTTTAACCGCGGCAGGGCCCGGACAAGAAAGAGCACGGTGTCCGCATAGGCTTCTTGCGCCTCGGGTTCAAGTTCCAATAGCTTCTGGAGATGGCTCGCTGTTCCATGATCCTGCATTCTTTTGATCATCTCCGTGAGGCGCGCCTGCAATGTTTTGGCAGCTTCCCCGTCAAAAGCAGAAGGGGCGTTTTCCTGAATCGATTCAAGCGCCATCGTCAGCCGGACTTGCAGCCGGACAAGCGGTTGACTTTCAGTGATCGGCAAAGCGAGTTCCGGCTCACGATATTGCATCCCGTCCCGCAGGAACTGCCGGCCGTTTCTGATAAATGACAAGATCTCCCATTTTGCCGCCTGATAGATCCATTCGAGCGCCGAAACCGCAAAAACACTCCCGGCCCCGAACAGAAGCCTTGGATCCCCGCTATGCTGGAAGTGCATTGCGGCAAAAACCGACGCGAGAAACGACAATCCTGTCGCGATCCCGCTCGCGGCATCGGCATATTCGGATAGATTCTTCTCGAGGTTGTCGTTACCAGTAAAGATCCTTACGACCCTGAAAATCATGGACCAAACAAAGTGCATGGCGCCTCCGACCAGGCTGACCGGTATCCAGAACAATACCAATTGCACCAAGGCTACGATCGTGAAAAGAAATCCGCCGATCAAGAACCCGGTAATTCTGCCAATCTTCGTCCAGGGACCTTCCTCAGGTTTCTCTTTTTCCGGACCCGGGATCTCCCTGAGACCGGGAATGTTTTTACCGAGTGACATCAACTGGCGCAAACCATCCCTGGCCGATGGCTCTTTGGCGAGTGTCAGTAAGGCATTTATATCTGCATACACGTTTTCTGCCCGTTTGCCTTCTTTTAGTTTTTGAACTAGAAAAATTTTCAAGAATCGCTGAGCGGCTTCCATGTCCTTCTGGTAGCCCAATTTGCGATCCCGCCACTGCGGCAATGTTTCAATAAGGTCGATCAACAAACGAACCGGCACTGCTCCCCTCGCCTCGGCACGGACTGGAGTGGAGATATTAATGGTTACCGTGTTCTTACCAATAGCCACGACCCGACCCACTTGCGAGCGCCCTTCAAAAGTTTCCAAAATACCCCCTACGCCTAACCATTGGGAGTTGCTTTCTCCCGTCGTGCCGCCGTAATCACCTTCCGGATCCGCACGGTGCGCACTCCAGTCGACAATAACGAGGGCCTGATTGCCTTGGATTTTCAAAAGTGTAACGGCAATCGAACTTCCTTTTCCAAGTTGCCGCTTTTCATTAACCATTAATCTGATATTTCGTTCCCGGGCCTCGGCACCGCCGGACATCCAATTACGGATAGGATCACCGCTCCCCCGTCGGCCAGCTTTTTGAGTTGTGGGAATTCTATGAACAGCCGCGGTTTGCCGTTCTTGAAGCACATGAACCTTGAACTGCCCTTGATCCCCCCATAGCACCGAAAGCATGGCCGCGTCGCCCGACGGCGCGCCTTCTTTATGATCCTGAGAGTACGCAACGAGCGCCAATTCTCCATCCCAAAACTTTTGATAAGCATCGTTATAGGCCTTGGTGTATTGCAACTCAACCGGAGACAATCCATCCAAGGATTTTGGTCCGGCTCGATCCGCAAGATCCCGGATCCAATTCGAGGGAATATGAGTCCCCGCCTCAGGAGCCTTGGGATCCGTACGGTATAAATAAAAATAATCCGCCGCGACAGTCGCCAGGCCGAGTTCTCGAATCCCCGCTGGCAGAATTTCAGAAAGACGCTTCTGCCAATCATCGATCCTCGCCGCTTGCATGAGGCCTCTGATGGAGCCCGACAACTGAAACCTTGAGGCGGGCTCTGTTGGGTTCAACTCGACCCGTGAATCCATACGCGCCTCGGCGCGCCTTTTCGCTATCGCACGGAGGATCTCCTCCGATACACCATCGGCTGTCGTCACAAACCTATTCAGCGATTCCATCAACAAACGTCGTGTCTCGTTAACTATTGCCGAACCCTCTTTGACCTTATTGACGTTAGACAACTGAGCAAACAGGGCTTCCCCGGCCTTTTTTCGAACTGCAGCATCCACATTGGACTCCTTGAACATATAAAGTGCTAGTGAAAGCGCCTGAACATTCTCCATAGAATCCCCGTCGTGTCCCTGAACTTCGAGCGCATTAGCTAATTTCATTGCTTGAGCTGACGCAACGCTTGCTTCGGCTAAATGGACCGGAAATAAATGGAGCATATAACCCAGTTCGTATTTGGCCGACCGAGCGCTCGGGCTGTTACTAGGCAAAGATGCCAATAAATTATCCGTGAGAAGAGTCAATAGAGAGTCCGCCTGCCCACTGGCCCAAACATCCTGAAGGGCTTCCCTGAATGCATGTCCCAAAGCCGCGCGCGCAACATGGGCCGCATCCGAATCGCCTTGAACGCGCGACAACGCCAGCGCTAAGGCCTCAATAGCTCCATCAGGAACATTTCCCGCTTTAATGTTTGCCGCTAGACTACCGGCATAAATAGCCCGTGCGCGATTCGCTTTGTCTGTATGGCCTTTGATTACATTCAATGCGTCCACTTTTTCTGCCGCAGGGGTCCATACCAGGTCCCAAGTGGTTTTTATTAAAGCTTTCCGCATAGCTTTCTCAGATGCCTCCCTTACTTTGAGACGGGCAAAAAGGCCTTTAATCACGTCGTTCACAAACAGGGCGGCCATCATCACTGTGACCGCAAAACCCGCGCCGAACAGGATCGTAGGAATACTCCCGGAGGTCAGAAAAACACCCGCGGCAATGAACCCGAACGCGGACGTGATCCCGATCTCGGTCCAGCTGGCCCTTCTGACGAATGAAAACGCGTCCCGGACCTGCCCCAGGAAGCCACTCATTCGCTTCGAACGGACGCTGGGTGGATAGGTGGGTTTCAATGAACCCTTTTGAACGCTTTCAACCACGGAACGAATGAGCGCGGTAAGTAGCGTCTGATTGATCTCCGTAACAATAGGCTCTTTTCCATACGATCTATTCAGCCAACTATACGTGTTTGAATTCAAGGGGCGGGTTGTTGCAAATAATCTTTTTCGATTTGTTCGGGGAAGCCGAAATTCCTTCCGGCCATCGTATAAAACACGCCCTTGCGGAGCTCTTGATCCCGCAATTTCAACGCAATCGCCGCCAAAGTGGCGCTAATGTCCTCGGTCATAGCGCTCTGGGGCAAGCCCGTCGTCCTTTCCTTTTCTCCCTCCTCAATAGACTCTGCCCTTTGACCGTATTTTTTTACGCCGTCCGTGAAGATCCTAATGATGACCTCGGCGATCTGCCCCGGAATAGCGGGATCGTCCAACAAAGACGCGTTCGGCAACGCTCCAATAGCATTATCCAAGTCATCTTGGCGCTCAAACGGCTGATCAAAAATATTCCTCACCTCGGCGCGTGGCGTTTTACTACGGGGCACGGCGCGGACAGGTTTTCCCGCAGAAGGAACAAGTCTTGCCGCAGGAACAAGGACAAGCGCCGTATCGCCAGCAACAATCGTGGAAGGCTGGAGCAACGCAAGAATATTTTCGGGAGTGATGCGCTCTTCGATCTCGAGTTTTTTCAAACCGTCGATGAATTTATTCAGGCGGTTCATCTTCGCCAGAAGGTCTGCGGGCAAAGGCTCCACCCCGCGGATCTCATCGATGAATTGCGTGTAATTTCCCGCTTCCACAATGCGTTTCTGGTCCGCCAGATCAAAAATGATCCGGTCGCGCCAGCGCTTGAGAAGATATGCATTGCTCTTGCTGAAGGAAGAGGGATGAGAGACGAGGGACGAACTGTTTTCTTTTACTCGTCCTTCCCCCTTCGCCCTTCGTCCTTCGTTAACCAATTGATCACGGACATACCTCACGAACGCTTTATAAACCGAGATCTTTCCCTGCTCGGCTTCATAGTAATCCTTCCAGGACACGAGCCCCTGCATCTGGTCGAGATAGGCGGAGTGCTCGGGAACCGTTCCGATCTTCGGCATGACGAGGGCGTAGGAGATCCCGGCCTCTTTCAATCGCGTGGTCAAACCTTCCGAGTGGAAACCGCCGGCGATGAGGATGACAGACTTGGCATGGCCGTCCTCCTGATCCCGCCCCAGCGGGAGAAGGATCTTCGAGAGAGATCCCTCGCTTTGCTCGGGATGACAAAGGGCTTTGATATTCTTAAAGAACGCTTCGTCGCGCGCTTCGGCGTTCTGGTAGAAAGCGAAATGAGAAGGATATAATTGAGAATTGATAATTGAGAATGAAGAATTAAAGACAGAATTCTCCTTCTTCCTATTATTTTCAATTCTTAATTCTTCATTTTTAATTCTTAATTGCTCCCTCTTAATTTCCTCCCAGTCTTCCCGGCTCAGCTCCAGATCCAGGAGACGCTTGAATAAAGACAATTGTTCGCCGGCTTGATCCAGCGCTTTCTCTTCCTCATTCTTGTATAAAGACTCTTTCACCGATCTTGCGTACGCTTCGAACGCGTCGAAGAACCGCGTTCCCTTGATGTCGCGCATCTTGCGCGCATCGCCGATCAATCCCGTCAAATGCGAAGATAGGTCGAGCGCGATCTTCTCGCGTTCCGCGACTTCTTCGAGGAACAGGCCGTAGGCATGCGCCGTCACCTGGCCCGTGGAGAATTTCTGGGCCTCTGAGTTGAACTTTGCGAGTTTGGCTTGCTTTGCCTTCGACTCGGGAAGGGCTTTCAGGGACGCGAGAACTTTGGCAGCAAGCTGTTTCACTTCCCCCTCGGCTGAAACTCCCTTGTAGGGCAGGTTTAAACCTGCCCTACTGTCATCCTGCTTATTTAAACCTGCCCTACTGTCGTCCTGCTTATTTAAACCTGCCCTGCGGTCTTTTTCAGAAGTTTCCTTCGCCCGCTCGCCTTCCTTCAGGATCACTTCCAGTTCGCTGCCTGCCTCAGGCCGTTTCACCGCGGCAAGGGTTTTCAAGGTCTCGAGCAAATTCGCGTGGTCGCCGTGGAAGGCTTCGAGCGCCCGGTCGACCGCATAAAGCTTTTCGTTGTAAATCTTTTTCTTCTCTGCCTCTTGCCTCTCGGCCTCTTGTTTCAGTCCTTTTCCGATCTCCGGCCCGGCTTTCATCGCTTCCTGATAAAGCCGAAGGCCTTCTTCGTAGAGCTTCCAGTCTTCGATCCCTCTATATTCGGTCCCTCCTTCGTTGAAAATAGCCGCGGCCGTAGCGCCCGTAAGTTCTCCGCGCTCATGGTAAGTTCTAAGAACTTTGCGGAGAAGGTCTTTATCCGGAAAACTGCGGAAAATCTGCGGATCAAGCTTGGCGGCCGCCCCTTCCACCGCCACCGTTTGAATGCCGTATTCTTTTTGAAAGTAGCCGATCAGCCGTTGGATCGAATATTGCGCGTCGGGGATCGCGTGCGCGTCCTGGATGAGGATCACGCTTGCCGCGCCCTTCCCCTGGAACGTTTCAAGGACCGTGCCGAGATCCTCCCGAAGACGGAGCGCCTCCGGATGGATCGACACCTTCGGCCTGGTGTCCGTAATCTCAAGTCCGGGCTGAAGACTCCGGGCCAACCCCTGCGAGGGAAAAGAAATCAGATCCATCGTCAGGAAAAGCACAGCGGTTACAAGCGCTGTAACCTTTATGTTTTTCTCATGAATAAGCTTCATTGATCTTCTCCTCCAAAAGAATTTTAAAAACTTAAAAAAAAGGTAGCCGGTAAACTTGCTTCTCTCTATGGAATTCGGCCAAAGTGGACTGGTGACAGGCTAAGATGCTTGAGAAGCCTGGTATGTTCCCGATGGAAAAACCGGCTTTTTTGATTTGGCGATGGGTTGCAAACGATGCCCGGACACGCAAAGACCTTGTTTTCTCATTCCCCCGCCGTCCCCCTTTTGCTTAAGCGGGCATTCTTTTTGACCGATACACTGGAGTAGCCTTACGTTAGGCGAAAAACAGGATGGGATCGGCTCAAAATATCCATGGGAAGCCTGTTCGGAGAGATCGTTGTCTCTTGCTCGGCGGAGCCCTGCTGACCTTGTTTCTCCTCTCCCCGTGCTTACAAGCGGAAGAATCCCGGGAAACCGAGCTCGCTATCCAGAAGTATCAGGAAACCGCGCAAACGCTGGACCTGCTAGGGACAACAGACCCGGCAGCGCATGCGCTTCAGTCCAAGCTCCAGGAAGCAGCTTCGTTGCTTCGAGGCAAAAAATTCGAGCAAGCCAGTGTTCTTCTCGATGCAATCCTAAAAGAGGCCGAAAATCTCCCGCTTACCACGGCCAATGCCCGTATCCGGTTCAAGTCGGTCTGGTTCGATTTCCTGAGCGACCTCGTTCAAAAGCTCCTTTATCTCCTGCTTTTCATTTTCTTTGTCGCCCGCCGACGGTTCTTCGTCAGGCTTTTTGCGACCGAACGCTACAATCTCATCGGTTATCTTTATATGGCGCTTTTATTCAGCGGTTTTGCGCTGGTCCTCATTATCCTGGACGGTCTTCGCTACGGAAAGGTTGACTGGGCATTCTTCGATGCCCCGTATGTGCTGGTCGCGCTGATCGGTTTCCTCGGCGGGATCCCGTGCGGGACCCTCGCAGGGCTTTTGGTGGGATTTTCACGCGGGATCCTCGAGGCCCACTCATGGCATTATCTCGGGATCACGCTGGCTGGAGGTTTTCTGGCGGGAACGATCCGTGCGCGGATCGTTCTTTTGAAATCCCGTCGGAGTCTGGGAGCGGCGGCCGGCGCCTTGCTAGGGCTGGTGCACGGCCTCGCCGTGGCCATCGTTTTTTGGAACGTGCTACCTCCGACCCTGCTTCTATTTATTCTCATGATTTACACTCTCGTCGACGGCACCGCGATCTTTCTTTGCTTGAATACCGTTAAAAACGTCGTCCGTGAAACCCGTCTGCGCCTGTTGCAAACCGACCTTTCCCGGACCCAACTTCTGCTTTATCAGGCGCAGATCCATCCCCATTTTCTTTTTAACGCTCTCAATTCGATCGCGGCCGTCTGCGGCCGGGGCGACGCGGCCGAAGCCGACCGTCTGATCACCAAGCTTTCTGATTTTATCCGTTCGACCCTGCGGCGTACCGGCCAAGAAGTCCTGGTCGAGGAAGAAATGACGCATGTCCGGATGTATCTGGAGCTGGAAAAAGCACGTTACCGGGATCGCCTGCATTTTGTCGAGCGCCTTCACCTCGAGGACCGGCACCGCGAAACGCGAATCCCTCTTTTGATCCTCCAACCCCTTGTCGAGAATGCGATCCGCCATGGCCTTGCGCATAAAAAAGAAGGGGGCACGGTCACCGTGGAGATCCGATCGGAGAAAGACGGTCTGTCTTTCGCGGTTTCCGATGACGGCGTAGGAATGGCCGCCGATCATTTTGATCGCCTGCTGCGCGAAGAGGGCCGAGACTCCGCCGACGGGCTCGGACTGGGGCTGCGGAACATTCACGAGCGGTTGGTCGGGATCTACGGCCGTTCGGCTGGGCTCGTTTTTTCCGGCGGCCCTGGACAAGGCAGCCGCTTCGCCTTTAAAATCCCCTTATCATGAAGGGAGAAAATGCCATGATCAGGATCCTGCTCGCGGACGATGAATCCTCCAGTCTTGAAAAAATGGGACAACTTCTCGCTCTCCACGGCGATTTTCAGATCGTCGCTACCGCGGTGGATGGCGAAGACGCCCTCGAAAAACTGAAAAAGAACGCGGTCGATGCGGTCTTTCTGGATATCGACATGCCGGGTCTGGACGGCCTCACGCTTGCCGGCAAGCTGATCGATTGGCCCGCGAAGCCCCTGATCATTTTCATGACGGCCCATAACGAATACGCCGTCCAGGCTTTTGAAAAACACGCCCTCGATTATCTTCTTAAACCCGTGGAACCGGCGCGTCTCAAGGCCTGCCTGAACCGCATCCGCGAGAGCCTTTCCAGCGGAAAGCCGCCCGCTCAGGACCTCGCAGGCCTGCAGGAAGAATTGATCGAGAAGGGTTCTTTGAAAAAGATCGTCGGCTTTCGAAGGAATTCGAAAGACCGTGCGGTCCTGGATCCTTCCGATATCCTCTTTTTTTGCGTAGAATATTCCCAGCTTTACGCCCACACCGCCGAAGAGGTCTTTTTGATCCGCGCCACGCTTCGGGAGATCCTGGAAAATCCTTCTCTTCCCCAATTCCGGCAGACCCATAAATCCTATGCCGTCAATCTCGGCAAGATCCAGAAACTCTGTCCCCTATTCCACGGGGATTTCGAGATCCTCCTCAAAGGAACCGACAAGAACAAGGTTCCGCTTTCCCGAAAATTCGCCAAACATCTTCTGAAGTTATTCGCGCCAAAATAACCGGCCCCCTGGGCCCCCCGGCGCCATGTCAGCTCTTTTCCGGTCCATCTTAGCGCCTCCCAGGCGCCTTTCGGCTCATTTCCTGGGGAGAATCCCCTTTTCCACGGTATGCTTCTTCCGTATTCTTTTTCAAGGAGGAATTCATCCGATGGATTGCGAGCAGAACGGTCTTAAGGAGGATCTTAAGCGCTCAATCGAAGTGATGCGCTTTTTTCAGTATCGCCATCTCCCTGAGGACCTCAAGGTTTTTTCAGCGCTTTCTTTCTCGATGGCTTTCCAGGAAAGTTTCTACCCCGAGCGCAACAAACGGTCCCTTCGGCCCGACTCCTCCCGGCCGGGAAACCAAAACCGGCCCGCCCCGCGATAAAGCACAAAGCAAAATCCCCTTAAGAACGCCCCGCGCCCTTGCCAAACAGAGTTTGACCGTTTCAATTTTTAAGGGAGGAAGGTTTTTTCCGGTCGAGAACGGAAGATCAGGAAGTGCCTTCCGCGCCGCCGCTGCCTGAGGCCGGACGGACGGAGGAGGCGTCATAAGAATCTGAATGCAAGGCCGCTCGAAGTTCCGCAGGCGGGACGAGCGCCTTAGGCGCGCGGCCCTCTTTCTGTGCCATGGCCGGCTGGGGATCCTCCCGGTCCTCCGGACGGACTTGAAGCGGTTCTTCGGAGAAAGGTGCGCCGCCCGGCATTTCCCGGACAATCAAAAGCGAAGGAAAATCCTCCCATCCCCAGAACAGGAAATTTCGCTGGAAAAGCATGAGCAGAACATTCTCGAATGGCCCCAGGCCCTCGATCGAGCGCAACATCAATTCGAGCTGCGAAAGATCGTAGAGCATCGGAAGGTCGAAATAAAGTCGCCATTCCTCAAGAGCTTCAGCCGCTTTGGGATCCTGGACCTTAGAATTTTTTAGAACATTCGCAACCGCCGGGGCCGTCCCGGATAAGTCGGGAAGGTCTTGGGCGCTGTTCATGGCATTGCGTTTATTTCTGGCCTCGGCCCATGCCTTGAACATCAGCTCCCAGAACGGGAGAAAATTCATCATTTCATCATCCCAGTCGGAATGGACGGCCGGTTCGTGCCTGGACGGCATGAAAACGACAAACTGCACCGAAATAACTCTTAGCAGCACAGGCAGAATTTTGTCCAGCGCCGAAACGGCGGCCTTGATCTTTCCCTCGTCGGCCGGGATATTCGCCGAAAAATATCCCAGGATCGGTTTCGCATCGGTCAGCGAGTCCATCGGAATGACGGCGATCGCAGCTCTCCACGGAAAATCTTTCGAAAGCTGTTCGACGGCTTGAGGATCCAGCCTTTCTTGTTCGTGTTCATCGGCGCCTGTCCCTTCGTCGACATAATAACGATGCCGGACATTGGCAGGATCATTTTCAAGCGGCGTCCAATAACTCCAGGCGCTGGACCCATCACCCTCAGGTGTCTGGTAAAGAAACAGCGAAAGCTCACAATGGCCTGAATACATCTGAGCTTCATCCGCAAAGAAAGCCAGCTCGATCCATGGAAATCCGATCGATTCTCTGGCAAAGGTCTCGATGATCTTTTCAAAAGTGACGGCAAAATATCCGCCTTGGGGAACTTCCATGGGATGCTCACTCTCAAACGTAATCCCCAGCGGCACATAAGCGCGGATGGCCCCGAACTCGCCGTCGTCCAAGAAGAAATCCTTTCTCAGACCGCTCATCGAAAGGATTTTTCCGTCAACGACCCTAAAAACCACCCAGGTTTTCTCCCGCCCTTGATCTTCTTCAATCTCGATCTTGACCGATTGATATGCCGCGCCATAGCCAACGACGTCGATGCTTTTTTTTATGGCCGCGTTTTCTTGCCACATTTGAATGCGCAAAAGTTTCCCATGGTCGAACACAATTCTCAGGGTCTGTGAAAATCCTTCCAGGATCCCCAAGTCAAAAGTGGCTGCTTTGTAACCGGAGGCCCCGGGGGGTTGCCGGCTGAGGCATTCGCCTTCTCGGGAGGAAACACAAAAGTGAGAGTTATAGGTTTGTCCCCGGTAGTCGATCTCAACGTCCCCATCCGCGTATTCTGAGATTTTGATCACCTCGTCGCCTTCGTCGCCCACGGCTTGGTCGATTCGCGCCGTATATTCCGCCACCGGAGTTTCCGGCGCAGAAAGCCCATCGGCAGGAACCCCCTGCGGAGGCTGCGCCGGATTTCCCTCGAGATCTTGTCCAGGGATCGCCCCATTTTCATTCACTGAAATTTCACGAGCTTCGCCCCCCTCGTTTTCCCCTGTCAGATCCAAAGGGAGGTCGGAGGCATAAAGGCAGCATGAACCCACACTCAAACTTATCCAAAATAGAATGAGCGTTCCAAGGGCACTTTTTTGCGTTTCAGATGCCATTTTCACCATTTTAAAACATTTTATTTAGTTGCTTAAATAAATTTACACGGAAATTGGATAATTTTCAATGAACTGGGGGGGGGAAAAGCCTCTTGCATCCTTTTTTAGAAATCCTTAACTATTTTCAGTGAAAGGGGTTGCGGCTTATTCAACCATGGAAATGGGATCGGAAAATAAACTCCATTTTAACTTCCGGTGTGCTTGATAGGTTTTAAGAGGACTTTTTCCGGCAACCGGGCCCACGGCCGAGCGTACGCCCGATGGATTCGATGCGGGCCTTGAGGCAGTCCCGGCATTCCCGGGCAGTATCGAAGATGCAGGCCTTGTCGGGATAGATCTCGTACTTGACGCGGTATTTGGGTGGCGTGACGTTCGGCATCACGATATTGGCGCCGCGCATGAGGCCGAGTTCCCGCCCGCTCGCGCGGTTCAGCGTCGCAAGCGCAGTCGTGCTGGGGATATTCGCTTCGGGACATGCCAAGCGCGCCAACGCGACGGTCTTATACGTCATCAGTTCGGTGTTCGGAGTTTGATCTTCCGGCTGAAGATCGCTCGCAAGTCCGCCGGCCCCCAGCGGGGTATTGGGATGAGGAAGGAACGGGCCGACCCCGATCATGTCGAGGTCGAGCCCCCGGAAGCGCAGGATATCGGCGGCCAGGGAAGCGAAACTCTGGCCCGGGATCCCGATCATGACCCCGCTGCCGGTTTCATAACCCAGTTCCCGGAGCGTTCGCAGGACCTCGAAACGGTCCGGCCATCCCCCCGGAAGCGAAGGATGGATTTTCTCATAAAGCGCCGCATCCGAGGTTTCGAAGCGGAGCAGATAGCGGTCGGCGCCCGCTTCGCGCCAAAGTTCCAGATCTTCGCGCGGCCTCTCGCCCAAGGACAGGGTCACCGCAAGCGGAGTCTCCTTTTTGATCTGGCGTACGATCGCGGCAATATCTTCCGGACGGAGCCCGTAATCTTCGCCGGCCTGAAGAACGACCGTGCCGAAATCATAGGAAGCCGCTTCGCGCGCGCTCCCGAGGATCTCCTCGGCGCTCATCCGGTAACGGTCGACTTTTTCGTTGGGGGCGCGAAGTCCGCAGTAGCCGCAGGCGCGAACGCAATAATTGGAGATCTCGATCAGCCCGCGAAGATGGACCTCGTCTCCGACATGCTTTCGGCGGGTCTCATCGGCCGCCCGCCAAAGTTCTTCGAGCCGCTTTTTGTCGCCTTCGCGAAGCCAGCGCTCGATCTCCTGGCCCGAGAGACGGCGATCAGGCACGGGAGGGTTTCTCCGTTTGGAAGCGTTTATACACTTCGAGAGCGGCGGGAAACGGCTCGAGAGCGCGTTCAAAAATGCCCAAGCTGTAAGCGATCGCAAGACCATAATTGGTGACCGGAACACCCGCTTCACGGCATTGCATCAACCGGTTAAGCATCTCACGGCGGTTCAACATGCATGCCCCGCAATGGATCACAAGCTTATAGCCTGCCAGATCGGCGGGAAAATCATGGCCTTGCACCGTATGGAAATCGAGCCGCCCTCCCGCATACTGCGAGATCCATCGCGGAATCTTCACCCGGCCGATATCGTCCCCAATAGGATGATGCGTACACGCTTCGGCGACAAGCACTTTATCCCCCGGCCTGAGGTTCTCGATCGCAAGGGTTCCCGCGGTCTGGACCGCAAGATCGCCACGAAAGCGGGAAAAGAGAATGGAAAAACTTGTCAACGGAATCTCACGGGGCGTATCTCCCGCCACTTTCAAAAAAGCCTGGGAATCGGTCACGACAAGCTTTGGCGGTTTTTTCAGATTTTCAAGCGCATGCCGAAGCTCCCGCTCCTTAACCACCATGCAATAAGAATCCCGGTCGAGAAGATCGCGGATCGCCTGCACCTGGGGAAGGATCAGCCGTCCTTTCGGCGCTTCCTTATCAATAGGGACCACAAGCACGGCCATTTCACCCGGCCCCACCAAATCACTCACAATCGCTGGCGCATCGATAAAGTCCGCTGGCGCAAGATCCAGAAGTGCCGAACGAAGGTCCAGGATCCCCTGGCCTGTTTGAGCAGACGTCAGCACCGTACGCACCCGGCGATCGCCCAGTCCGGCCAAAAGCTCGGCCGGAGGGGGCTGGATATCGATCTTGTTGAACACCACGACCGCAGGAGTTTTTCTCGTGCCCAAAGCCTTGAGCAGTCCCGCCTCGAAATCCCCCCACATACCGTCGGAAACGAGGATCGCCAAATCTGTTCGCTCGATCACCTGCCGCGTTCTCTCGACCCGTTTCGCGCCGAGCGCTCCGTCATCATCAATCCCAGCCGTGTCGATGAAAAGCACGGGGCCGAGCGGAAGAAGTTCCATCGGCTTTTCGACCGGGTCGGTCGTCGTCCCCGCCGTCTCGGAAACGATGGAGGCTTGCTGACGCGTCACCGCATTCAAAAGACTCGACTTGCCGACATTCCGGCGGCCGAAGATCCCGATATGAAGGCGAAGACTTTTAGGAGTATTTTGCATCATAGGAAATTAATAATTTAAAATTAAGAATCGAGAATTCAAAACTAAGTGGGACCGAAAGCGCCCTCTTGTTCGGCCATTCTCAGATCGAGGCCCGAATATCTTCTTCAGACCTTCCCTTTCGCTCTTTAATTATTAATTATGAATTGTTAATTTTTAATTTTCCTCTCCGAACCCAGCCGGCAAACCGCCTCGGGACGGATCCATGCGTCGAATTCTTTTTCGTTCATCAATTTTTCTTCAAGGACGATCTGCCGGACAGACTGGCCTTCCCGCTTCGCCCGACCCGCGACCGCCGCCGTTTTTTCATAACCCAGCGCCGGCAAAAGCGCCGTGGCCACGGCCGTCGAGTTTTCGACCTGCCGCCGGCAACGGGCTTCGTCAAATTCGAGCCCGTCGACGCAAAAAACCTTCAAAATATGGGCGGAGGTCGCAAGAAGCTCGAGGCTTTCAAGAAGGCAGAAAGCGGTCAGAGGAAGAAAAGGGTTCAGTTCGAGATGCCCAGAGGCGCAAGCCATCGCCAGGGTCTGGTCGAGCCCCATCACGAGCATCGCGCTTTGCATCACCGCCTCGGGGATCACGGGGTTCGTTTTTTCGGGCATGATGGAAGACCCCGCCTGGCGAATGGGCAAACGGACCTCGGCAATCCCGGCTTCAGGGCCGGAAGAAAGAAAGCGCAGATCACCCGCGATCTTGTGTTGGGAAACCGCACAAGCCTTGAGGATCCCCGACACTTCGGCCAAAGCGTCCGTATTCTGTGTCGCTTCGACCAGATCTTCGGCACGCGCGAATCCGATCCCGGTGATCTCTTTGAGTTTTTCCGTCACCCGGAAAATATAGTCCCGCGGCGCCCCGAGGCCGGTCCCGATCGCGGTCCCTCCAAGATTCACGACCCGGAGCCTTTCTTCGCATTTATAGACGCGCCAGCGGTCGCGGCCGACGGCTTCCGCGTAAGCGGCCATTTCGCGGCCCGCGGTCGTCAGGACCGCATCCTGCATTTCGGTGCGCCCGATCTTCACGATGTGGGCGAATTTTTTTTCCGCGGCCTGGAATGACTCCTGGAGCGCCAGGAGTCCGGCTTCGAGTTTCCGCCCGAGCCGGATCGCGGCCAGCCGGAGCGCGGTCGGATAGGTGTCGTTGGTGGACTGATGACGGTTGATATCCCCCAAAGGCGAAACCGCCGCATCGTCCCCCGGTTTTTTCCCCAACAGTTCGAGCGCCCGGTTCGCGAGGACCTCGTTCACGTTCATGTTGAGGCTGGTGCCGGCGCCTCCCTGAAGCGGGCTGACCCGGACCGCCTCGTCCAGTTTCCCTTCGGCCATTTCGCGGCAGGCCGCCTCGATGGCCGCCCCCTTTCCCAGAAGCTCGCGGTCCCAGATCCCAAGCTCACGGTTCGTCGCCGCCGCCGCGAGCTTTACCGCGCCGAAAGCCCGGACGAGTTCGGAATGCAGGCGAAAAGAGGTGAAAGGAAAATTCTCAAGGGCACGGACCGTGTGGATGCCGAAAAGCCGATCGGCCGCGATCTCCTTTTCTCCCAACATGTCTTTTTCTATTCTTCGTTCCATAGGTGGTTAAATTGAAAATCAAGAACTGAGGATCTGCATTTCTCGTTGAGCTGTAACGCTTTTATCTCTCAGTTTTAAACGTGCTCCATTCTTAATTTTTAGTTCTTCGTTGTAAATTATCATCAATGCCCGAACACGACCTTTTTGGCTTCGACCCCCTTGACCGACCGCAATCGGCGGACCAGTTTGTCGGCGTCTTTTTCGCGGCCGAAGATCTCGAGCACGATCACACCGGAAGGTCGGCAGACCTTCTCGGAAACTTCGTGAAGCCCGATCCGGGTCTTGATATTGCAGCCGAATTCCGTAAAGATCTTCTGCACTTCGCCTGCCTTGCGGATACGGTCGGTCACATGGACCAGGACAATGATATGCGGGTTCATAAACGCCTCCTTCTTCATTAGCAATAAACGTCGCGTTTCCCTTCCCGGATCTTCTGGAGCATGGCCTCCGCCCGCCTCCGTCCGACCTCGGGCATCCCGGCGAGCACCTTCTGGATCGCCGCTTCCCCTTGTTCCCGGGTCTCGCCGTCCCCGAAATCGAGCAAGTATTCCAAAAAGGTCGAAAGCGCGTTCGGATCACAATGCGCCTTGATCTTCCCGGGTTTCGCAAGGTCCATGAAATCCGCTCCCGTACGGCCGAGCCGGTAGCATGCCGTGCAAAAAGAGGGAACATAACCCAGCTGTGCGATGTCCCGGAGGACCTGCGCCAAGGGACGATGATCCCCGAGCGAGAACTGCTCGGTGCTCGCTCTTTTGGACGTGTAGCCGCCCGGATCGGTCCGGCTTCCCGCCGAGATCTGTGAAACGCCAAGCGCGAAGGTTTCCCGGCGGATATGGGGCGTTTCCCGCGTTGACATGATGATCCCCGTGTAAGGGACCGCCAATCGAAGGATCGCCACAATCTTCCGGAAATCAAAATCGGAGACCGGCTGCGGAGGATGCGCGGCCACGTCCGAACCGGTCGCAGGCTCCAGTCGCGGAACGCTAATCGTATGAGGGCCGACCCCGAACTTTTTTTCGAGATAGCGGATATGCTGCATCAGCGCCAGGACCTCGAAGCGCCAGTCATAAAGCCCGAAAAGAACGCCGATCCCGACATCGTCGATCCCGCCTTCCATCGCCCGGTCCATGGCGGTAATGCGCCACGGATAGTCCCGCTTCTTCCCTTTCAAATGGACCTTTTCATAGGTCTCGCGGTGATACGTCTCCTGAAAAAGCTGGTACGTGCCGATCTTGGCCTTTTTCAGTTTCTTGAATTCGGGGACCGTCAGGGGCGCAATGTTCACGTTGATGCGACGAATCTCGCTTGTCCCCACCTTTTGACGGTAGATCGTATCGATCGCCTTCAACACATAATCGAATCCTTCACGCGGATACGCTTCGCCCGCGACCAAGAGCACCCGCTTGTGCCCCTGTTTGAGAAGCTCCCGGACCTCCCCGGCGATCTCTTCCTGCGTTAGAGCCCGCCGGGCAACCTTGGTGTTTTTTGCCCGGAACGCGCAATAGAGGCATTCGTTCGCACAAAGGTTCGAAATATAGAGCGGAGCAAAGATCACAAGCCGCCGGCCGTAGATCGTGTCCTTAACCAAGCTGGCGGTCTCGAAAAGTTCAAGAATGAGGTCCGGATCGCTCACCGGGATCAGAGCGGCAATATCCTCGGCTTCAAGCCCTTTCAGGGCGCGCGCTTTCGCGAGAACCTCGCGCACACGCGAAGCGTCCTCCCGGACCGGGGAAGCGAGCAGGTCCCATATTTTTTTCTCATGAATGATCATCGAAAGTCCTCTCTGTATTATCCGCGGAAACTCACCGGGCGCGGGATCTTCGGAAGTCTCAGCGAAAATTCTGCCCAAGCCCCCGGCTGCGACGAAGCCGTCAATTCCCCCTCATGAAGCCTTGTAATATGCCATGCGATGTAAAGACCGATGCCTGAGCCGGGCGCCTTCGAAAGTTCCGGTGTCAGGATCCTCGAGAATTTTCGAAACAGCCGCGACTTCTCGGATTCAGGGAATCCGGGCCCTTCGTTCCAAACGGAAATGATCACAAAATCACCCTCCTCACGCACGCTCACGCGGACCCTGCCGTCAGCATGCCCGTATTTAACCGCATTCCCGATCAAATTCACAAGCACGATCTGGACCATACCGAGATCGCAGGAGACCGCAAGCGGCACGCCCGGGAATTCCCGCTCCAAGACCATGTTTTTGACCTCGCTCTGGGGAAAAACGATCTGGATCGAGGGTTCGACCGCTTCTTTCACGAAATCTTTGATGGGAACGAAATTCGGCATTAAATGGCCTTCTTCGACCTGCGCGAGATCCAGGTATTGCCGCACAAGATTGAGCAGATATTCCCCTTTGGTCACGATATTCTGCATCCGCTCTTTCTGGGCCGGATTGGCCTCGCCCGAATACCCCTCGAGCACCAGCGATGCATTGGCCATCATGGCCATCACCGGATTTTTGACCTCATGGCTCACAAAACCGAGCATCTCCAGATAGGCGCGGTTCATCTCCCGGAGTTTTTCGATGAGAGAAACCTTCTCGATGGCTTGGCCCAGGCGTTCTACGATCGCTTGATGCAATTGCAGTTCACGAAGCGAATATGCGTTCGGTTTGCGCGCGCTTCGGAAGAACAAGGCCACGGGACGCCCTTCGACCACCAGGGGGCAGGTCAGACTCGAACGGACGCCCTCATGGACGATAAGCCTTGTCGACGGACTGTGCGGATGCTCTTCGAGATATTGTTTCAGATCGCGGATCAGGCGCGGCGTCCGGCGGCGCAGGACCTCGGCCAGAGAATTGGAATGCATGTCTTCCGCATAGCCCTTTTTCAGATAAAGCGGCTGATAATCCGCCGCGACATAATAAGCGACCGCACGCCGCCCTTCTTCTTCGACCAGCGCCAGTCCGATCCGGTCGCAGGGAAAAAGCACGCGCGTTTCGGAAAAAATAAAGTCAATGATCTTCTCGACGGATTCAAAAGCCGCGACCCGCCGGTTGATCTCCTCGAGCACGGCTTTTTCCGCCGCGCTGAACGAGGAAGCGAAAACGGGTGTCTCGGGCAACTGGATATAGCTCACATTTTCATCGGTCATCAGGGATCTCCGCTTGCGGATGAACGCTTGTATTTTCTCACAAAACAGCCCCGTTGGCGAATCTCAATCCGGCCGGGGTTTTCAGGCCTTGCGAGGTTTTATTGACAACGTTTGCAGACCTCGTTGACGAGAGGATCTCCTTTGACAAAAGCCGCAATGTTCGCAAGCGTTGTTTCCGCGATATTCGCCATCGCCTCCCGCGTGAAGAAGGCCTGATGCGAAGTGATCAGCACATTGGGGAAAGTCAGAAGCCGCGCGAGCACATCGTCCTCGATCAAGGACGCCGAGAAATCCTCGAAAAAATAATCGGCCTCCTCCTCGTAGACGTCGAGGCCCGCATACCCGACCTTGCCGCTCTTGAGGCCTTCGATCAGGGCTTTTGTATCGACCAATTTCCCGCGGCTCGTATTGATGAGCATGACCCCCGTTTTCATCCGGGCGATCGAGCGTTCATCGATCATGCGGTGGGTCTCGGGCGTGAGCGGACAATGCAGGGAAAGGATATCGGACTCGGCATAGATCTCTTCCAGCGGCGCGTACCGGCATCCCGACTGGGCCGCGAACGCGTCATCGCGGACCGTATCGTAAGCCAGCACCCGCATGCCAAATCCCCTGAGGATGGTCACAAGGCAACGCCCGATCTTCCCGGTCCCGATCACCCCAGCCGTTTTTCCGTAAAGATCGAATCCCATCAGCCCGTGAATGGAGAAATTCCCGTCCCGCACCCGGTGATACGCCCTGGGGATCCGGCGGTTCAGTCCGAGGATTAGAGCAACCGCATGTTCGGCGACCGCATGCGGAGAATAGGCCGGGACACGGACGACATGCAGATTGCCGTAGGCGGCTTTCAGATCGACATTGTTGTAGCCCGCCGATCGAAGCGCGATCAGCTTGACCCCGAGCCGTTTCAGGATCCCGATCACTTCTTGATCGATGACATCGTTGACGAACGCGCAAATCACCTCGCAGCCCTTCGCAAGCTCGGCGGATTGCGCGGTCAAGTGAACAGGAATATAGCGGATATCGAAACCATACTTGCGGTTGGTCTCGTCGAAAGAAGCGCGGTCATAAGGTTTGGTATCGAAAAAAGCGATCATAATTCTCCTTCCGGCCGGCGCATGCCTGGCCTGAACACCTTATTTATTGTATCAAATCAGGAAAGCCCGTGCAGAGTCCCATGAGGAGATGTTTTCTGCGACAACAAGCAGATGAGAAATTGACACACCCCCCGCGGAAAAGATAGAATGCGGGCCGTGCGCGGATCTTGGACCGAAGAACTAACGCGCCGAAAGGTCGAGCGGATGAGCCAAGAAATCAAGTCTCCGATGCCGGAAGAGTCCTGTCTGGGGCGGGCCTTTACGGACGAGGAGATGATCCAAAGCCTCGATGCTGTGATCGACGGCTTCACGGGAGTGGACGGTGCGCTCATCCCCATTCTCCAGTCCGCGCAAAACCTGTTCGGCTACCTCCCTCAGAACGTCCTTAAACATATCAGCCAGCGTTTGAACCTCCCCTACAGTGAAGTCACGGGGGTCGTGACCTTTTACTCTTTTTTCTCGACCCAGCCCCGGGGAAAACATGTGATCCGGGTCTGCCTGGGGACCGCATGCTATGTGCGCGGAGGGAAAGAGGTCCTCGAGGCGTTCAAGAAAAATCTCAAGATCAACGTCGGCGAGACCACCGGCGACCGGCTGTTCTCCCTGGAAGTCGGACGTTGTTTCGGCGCCTGCGGTCTGGCGCCCGTGGCGGTCATCGACGGCGATGTCCATCAGCGGGTCAAGCCGGCGAAGATCCGGGAGATCCTCAGCCAATATCAGAGCGAAGGCGAAGACGTTAAAGAGGCCCGTTCATGACCCTCCCGGTCCCGAAAATGTCCTCGGTCCATGCGCTCTCCGATCTGAAAAAAGCGCTCCTGAAAGAGAAGAAGGCCGCCGCTTCGCAGAAAAAGATCCTTCTTTGCTCGGGCGCCGGCTGTATCGCCTCCGGTTCTATTCAACTGAAAAAAGCGCTTGAAGAAAAACTCCGCGAAGAGAAGGTAAAAGCCGAGATCGTTGAAACGGGCTGCCTCGGCCCCTGCGCCCAGGGTCCCGTGATCGCGATCAGTCCGGACCAGACTTTTTACGAGAATCTGAAGCCCGAGGATGCGGCTGAGATCGTGCACCAGCATCTCAAAGGAGGCAAGCCGGTCGAACGGCTCCTTCCGCGGGACCTTAAGAACAATAAACCGATCGTCGTCGAAACGGACATCGATTTTTTCAAGAAACAGACCAAGATCGTCCTCCGTAATTGCGGACGGATCGATCCTCTCAAGATCGGCGATTATATCGCCGCCGACGGCTACGAAGGGCTGGCCAAGGTCCTGAGTTCAATGAGCCCCGAAGCGGTGATCGACCAGGTCAAACGTTCGGGTCTCCGAGGACGCGGCGGCGCCGGATTTCCGACCGGCATGAAATGGGAATTCACGCGAAAAGCCCCCGGCGAGACCAAATACGTCCTCTGCAACGCGGATGAAGGAGATCCGGGCGCTTTCATGGACCGAAGCGTTCTCGAAGGCGATCCTCACAGTGTGATCGAGGGCATGGTCATCGCGGCTTACGCCATCGGCGCCCGCCGCGGGTTCGTTTATGTGCGCGCGGAATATCCCCTCGCTGTTTCCCGTCTGACCCAAGCCATCTCGCATGCCAAGGAAGCCGGCCTGCTCGGCGAAAAGATCCTCGGAACGGATTTTTCTTTCGACCTCGAAATCCGCATGGGTTCCGGCGCTTTCGTCTGCGGAGAAGAGACCGCCCTCATGCAATCCATCGAAGGAAAACGGGGCGAGCCCCGTCCCCGGCCGCCTTTCCCCGCCCAAAAAGGTTTGTGGGACAAGCCCAGTCTTCTCAACAACGTCGAAACGTACGCAAATATTCCGGTCATTCTTCTCAAAGGCGCGGAAGGGTACGCCGCCTATGGAACGGCGGCCAGTAAAGGAACCAAAGTCTTCGCGCTTGCCGGCGCCGTGAAGAACACGGGACTCGTCGAGGTCCCCATCGGAACTTCGCTCGGAGAACTGATCTATGAGATCGGCGGAGGCGTCAAGGGCGGAAAAAAATTCAAGGCGGCGCAGATCGGCGGTCCTTCCGGCGGCTGTATCCCCAAAGAGTTCCTGAACGTCCCCCTGGATTATAAAACCCTCGAAGAGCTGGGGGCGATCATGGGGTCCGGCGGCCTGATCGTGATGGATGAGGATTCCTGCATGGTCGATGTCGCAAGATTCTTCCTCGATTTCGTGCAGGATGAGTCCTGCGGAAAATGCGTCCCCTGCCGCGTAGGGACCAAGCGCATGCTCGAGATCCTTGAAAGGATCTGCCGTGGTGAGGGCGAACCGGGGGATGTGGAAAAATTGATCACGCTCGGCCGTCAGATCAAAGAGACCTCCTTGTGCGGTCTCGGGCAAACGGCGCCGAATCCCGTTCTCTCGACGATCCGTCATTTCCGCGCGGAATACGATCAGCATATCCTCGAAAAACATTGTGCCGCCGGGGTCTGCCCTTCCCTGGTCCGGGCGCCCTGTCAAAGCGCCTGTCCTGCCGGGGTCGATGTGCCCGGTTTCGTTTCTCTGGTCGGCGAAAAACGCTACGCCGAGGCCCTGAAGCTCCACCGCGAACGCAATCCTTTTGCGGCCGTTTGCGCCCGGGTGTGTTTTCACACCTGCGAGGATAAATGCCGGCGGGCCACGCTGGACGATCCGGTCTCGATCCGCGGCATCAAGCGTTTCATGGTCGATCAGGAGGTCATCATTCAGATCCCCGAGGTCCGGCATAACGAGCAGAACGCGGCCCGCAAGATCGCGATCATTGGCGGCGGTCCGGCCGGGCTTTCTTGTGCCTACTTTCTCGCGCGGCTCGGCTACCGCCCTACGATCTTCGAAGCGGAAGCCCGCCCCGGCGGCATGCTCGCCCAGACGATCCCGGCGTACCGTCTTCCGCGGGAGACCCTCGCGCGCGAGATCCGCATGATCGAGCAGATC
Source organism: Candidatus Omnitrophota bacterium (assembly GCA_049324575.1). Classification (GTDB taxonomy): domain Bacteria; phylum Omnitrophota; class Omnitrophia; order Omnitrophales; family Aquincolibacteriaceae; genus JBMONI01. The sequence continues at coordinate 144,779 of JBMONI010000016.1, forward strand.
GGCGTGACGATCGAAACGAATAAAAAACTGGGGCAGGATTTCACGCTCCAGGAGCTGCGGGACAAAAAATACGATGCGATCTTCATCGGTATCGGCGCGCCCGAATCCTTCTCGATCGGGATCCAGGGCGAAGATGCCGAAGGCGTCGTGATGGCCATCCCCTTCTTGAAACAATACAACATCCGGGGCGCCGTGCCCGTCGGCAAACGGGTCGTCGTGGTCGGCGGGGGCAATGCGGCGATCGACGCCGCGAGGACCGCCATCCGGCTCGGAGCCGAGACGGTGACCGTGCTCTATCGGCGAAGTCAGGAAGAAATGCCCGCCTACGCCGAGGAGGTCCGGGAAGCCGTTTATGAAGGGATCAAATTGCTCCAGCTCACGCATCCGACCGAGATCCTCAAAGGGCCGGACGGAAAACTGACGGGCATCCGGTGCATGACCATGAAGCTCGGGGATTATGATCAGACAGGCCGAAGACGTCCTACGGCCGACGAGGCCCAGCAGTTCGTTCTGGACGCAGATCAGGTGATCGTTGCGATCGGGCAGACCCTGCAGCCCGGAAAGATCTTTGCTCTCGAAGATGCCGAGCTTAAAACCTCTCACGGCCATTTTATCCACGCGGACCCTGTGACTGGCGCCACCTCCGTTCCAGGTATTTTTGCGGGCGGCGATGTAGCGACCGGTCCCTGGTCGGTGGTCGCCGCGATCGGCGCGGGAGAACGAGCCGCCTTCGGGATCGATCTGTTCCTGACCGGCGAAAATCACGCGTTCTGGCGGGAAGAAAAGGTCGTGGATACGGACTTCGATCCCGATGTGGACCCCGTTCCCTATCCCCGGGAGCCGGTCCGTTCGATCCCCGTGGAAAGACGGCGCCATAATTTTGACGAAGTTGAACTTTCGTGGAACCCAAATGTCGCCCAACGCCAGGCCAAACGCTGTTTGCGGTGCGATTACGGAAAAACCCCGACAAAAAAAGGGCCCCAATAATGCCCAAGATCCTGATCAATCAATGGGAAGCGGAAGTCCCCGAGGGGGCGACGATCCTGGATGCCGCACGCGCGGTCGGCGTCGAGATCCCGACCTTGTGCCATCTCGAAGGCAAGCCGCCGATTGGCGCCTGCCGGATCTGTGTCGTGGAGGTCGAAGGCGCAAGAACGCTGGTCGCTTCATGCTCGACCCCGGTCACCGAAGGTATGAAGGTGCGCACCAACAGCCAAAGGGTCCGCGAAGCCCGCCGCACCGTCGCGGAACTTCTCCTGAGCGAGCACGAAGGCAGTTGCCAGTACTGCAGCCGCAGCGACGACTGTGAATTAAAAAAAATCGCTTCCCATCTCGGGATCAAAACGATCCGCTACGAAGGAGAAAAACCCGAGCGCCACTTCGACGATAGTACGCCCGCCCTGGTCCGCGATTCCGCCAAATGCATCAAGTGCCGCCGCTGTGTGACCGTCTGCCGTGAGGTCCAGGGGGTCGGCGCTCTTTTCCCGCAGAACCGGGGCTACAAGACCGTGATCGGCCCGGCCTTTGGCCTGGATCTCGACAGCGTCGCGTGCGTGCAATGCGGCCAATGCGCGGCGATCTGCCCGGTCGGAGCGATCCAGGAAAAGAATTCGATCGACCAGGTCTGGGAGGTCCTCGAGGACAAAACCAAGCACGTCGTCGTTCAAACGGCGCCGGCCATTCGCGCCGCCTTGGGCGAATGCTTTGATTATCCGCCCGGGACGCTTGTCACCGGGAAAATGGTCACAGCCCTCCGTCGCCTGGGTTTCGCCGCGGTCTTTGACACCAATTTTACAGCCGATCTCACGATCCTCGAAGAAGGCTCGGAACTGCTCATGCGGCTCAAAAAAGCTTTGGTAACGCATGAGCCGACCGCTCTGCCGATGTTCACGAGCTGTTCTCCCGGCTGGATCAAGTTCGCCGAATACTACTATCCGCAATACTTGAATAACCTTTCCACCTGCAAATCGCCTCAGCAGATGTTCGGCGCGGTCGCCAAGACCTATTACGCTTCCAAAAAGGGGCTCAGACCCGAAGACGTCATCGTCGTGTCGGTCATGCCGTGCACCGCAAAAAAATTCGAAGCTCAAAGGCCTGAAATGAACTCAAGCGGCGTGCAGGACGTCGATTATGTTCTCACGACACGCGAGCTTGGTTTCATGATCCACTCGGCCGGGATCGATTTCGCGTCCCTGGAAGACGGCGAAATGGATTCTCCTCTCGGGGTCTCGACGGGAGCAGCGGACATTTTCGCCAACACCGGCGGCGTGATGGAAGCGGCGCTCAGGACCGTCTATGAGATCGTCACCGGCCGCGAATTCCCGACCGCCGATCTCCGCCTGCGGCCGATCGAAGGGCTGGAGGGGCTCAAAGAAGCCTCGTTGACCGTCACGGGCACCCTCCCGGATTGGAACTTCCTTGAGAATGTCGAGCTCAAGATCGCCGTCGCGCACGGCCTGGCCAATGCCGCCAAACTTCTCGACAGCGTCGAGGCGGGCAAGTCCCATTATCATTTCGTCGAGGTCATGACCTGTCCCGGGGGCTGTATCGGCGGAGGCGGCCAGCCCCGTTATACGGACGACTCGGTCAGGCTGAAGCGGATCGACGCGATCTACAAGGAAGATGCGGGAAAGAAACTCAGGAAATCCCATATGAATCCGCAGGTCAAGACGCTCTATGATGAATTCCTGAAACAGCCGCTCGGCGAAAAATCCCACCACCTTTTGCACACGCACTACCACAAACGCCCAAAAACCTGATCGGCATTAGTCCTCAGTCCGGTTGCTCCATCCCCTGCTTCTTTTTTTTCTTTTGGGGGCGATCCCCTTTTTAAAATCGCTTGTCATGCGAAGCACGCATTTTTTGTGAGTTTGGATTAGACAAAATCCGGTTTTCCGAATAAGATGCGTAAAATCCGATCGGAACCATGATGAATTACATTGTTCTCGTCAAACAAGTCCCCGACATCGCCAATATTCCCGAGGACGCTTGGGACCGCGAACGCGGCACCCTTATCCGGGCCAAGCTCGACAATGTTCTCAATCCCCTCGACCTTCACGCCCTGACCTTCGCCTATCAATTAGAGAAGACCCTGGGCGGAGAAGATTCCAAGATCCTTTGCCTGACCATGGGACCTCCCCAGGCCAAAGAGGTCCTCCTGGACAGTATTTCCCGCGGCGCGGATGACGGGATCCTGCTGACCGACAAGCTCTTTGCGGGAGCCGACACCGTCGCCACGGCCTATGCGCTGGCGCAGGCGATCCGAAAGATCGAAACGGAGATCTTCAAAAGCAACGACTATATGATCCTTTCCGGAATGCAGTCGGTGGACGGCGACACGGCCCAGGTCCCTTCTCAGATCGCCGAAGAGCTCGGCATCGAGCAGATCGCTTATGCGCGTTCTTTCAAAAAGTCCGATGGGCGGATCCATTTCACCCGCATCGGACCGGTCGGCACCGAGATCGTCGCCCCTCGCTCCTTCCCGCTCCTGCTCACGATCACCGCCTGCACCGAAACCTTATACCGGACTTTTGAAAGAAGCCGTAAAGCCCGGGGAAAAAAACTTTTCCATTGGACGGCCGCCGACGTTCAGGCGGACCCCCAGCGGATCGGCCTCAAAGGGTCCCGGACCCAGGTCTACAGGATCTACTCCCCGACCGAGGAAAGGAAAAAGAACTGTCAACTCGCTCGCTCCCCTCAGGAATTGGTCCAATGGATCACGGAACGCTATGGAAAACCTCCGGCCTCCGGCGCGGAAGTTTCCGGAGCCAGCTATTCCCTGACCGGGAAAACCCCGTCTTATCGAGGCGAGATATGGATCTTCGCCGAACAAGAACAAGGAGCGATCCGTCCTGTCGTTCTCGAATTGATTACCGAAGCCCGTCTTCTAGCCGCTCCGCTGGGCGAAAAAGTCGGGGCGGTCCTGTTGGGACATCAGGTCCGTTCCCTGGCGCAGGATCTCATCGCGCAAGGAGCGGACAAGGTCTATTGGGCCGAGGATCCTGCGCTCGAAAATTATCTTCCCACCCCTTATAAAAAAACCATCGCCTCTCTGGTGAAAGAGCATCAGCCCCAGATCATGCTTTTCGGAGCCACCCCGCTCGGCCGCGAACTCGCTCCGCGCGTCGCTTACAGCACAAGCTCGGGCCTCACTGCGGACTGCACCAAACTCGAAATCGACGACTTTGAACGGGGCGCGGTAAAACTTTTTGCAATCCTCAAGCAGACCCGTCCCGCGCTTGGCGGGAACATCATGGCAACCATCATGACCAAGGACGCCCGGACTCAAATGGCTACGGTGCGTCCCGGGGTCATGAAAGCGGGAAGACCCGACTCCTCACGCCAGGGCGAGATCCTTGAGGTTGCCCCCGGGATCACGCCGCAGGACATCCGCACCGAGATCATCGCGATCGAGTCTTTCGGGGCCCAAAAAACATTGGCCGAAGCGGATATCCTCGTTTCCGGTGGACGAGGCTTGGGCACAAAAGCGAATTACGATCAAACGATCCGTCCTCTGGCGGAAGCGCTCAAAGGGGTACTTCCGGGACACATCGACATCTCGGCTTCGAGAAGCGCCGTGGAGGAAGGCTTCATCGGCCATGACCACCAGGTGGGACAAACGGGCCAGACCGTCCAGCCGAAGCTTTATATTGCGGTCGCCATCTCGGGGGCCGTCCAGCATATCTCAGGCATGCAGAATTCCGATCTTATTGTCGCGATCAACAAAGATCCCCATGCGAGGATCTTTAATTACGCCGATCTCGGCCTGGTGGGAGAATATCAGGGGATCATTCCTCCCATGCTCGAAGAATTTCGCAGGAGAAAAGCATGAGCGACGTCAATGTTCTGATCGTCGGGGCCGGGCCCGCAGGTCTTGCGGCCGCGATCCGCCTCAAGCAGCTTCTGAGAGCGGCGGGACGAAAGGAATTCGTAGCGGTTTTCGACAAAGCGCAGAAACTGGGCTACCATAATCTTTCCGGGGCCGTCTTTGAAGCGGCTTGCTTGGACGAACTTGTCCCGGGCTGGCGGGAGAGCAAGGACGCGTTCGTAGAGAGCATGGTCCGGGTCGAAAAAGACGACCTCTACTTTTTGACCCCCCGATCCGCGTTCCGCATCCCCCCGTTCATGGTCCCCCCCAAAATGCATCATGCGGGCGACTACGCGATCGCGATCAGCGGGCTCGTCGAATGGCTTGGACAGATCGCGGAAAAAGAAGGGGTCGAGATCTATACGGGATTTGCCGGCTCCAAGATCCTTCATGAAGGAAAGAAGGTCCAAGGCATCCAGCTGGTAGACCTGGGCCTGGGCCGCGACGGAAAACCCAAATCGAATTATGTCCCCGGAGAGAAGATCCGGGCCGACGTAACGGTCTTTGCCGACGGAAGCCGCGGCGCCCTTTCACGCACGTTGACCGAACTCCTCGGTGAAGGCAAAAATCCGCAGGTCTTCTCCGTCGGGATCAAGCAGCTGATCAAGCTTCCCGAAAAGAACGCTTTCGGCGCCGGCCGTGCGATCCATACGCTCGGCTATCCGAGTCCCCGGGATGTTTTCGGAGGCGGATTCCTTTATAGCATGGGCCCCAACACAGTCGCGCTCGGCCTTATTCTTGGACTCGACTGGAAATACCGGGACCTCGATCCCCAGCAGGAATTGGAGGTCCTCAAAGCCCATCCCTGGGTCGCGAAACTTCTCGAAGGCCATCAGGTGATCACCACCGGGGTGAAAACCATCCCCGAAGGCGGCTATTACGCTTTACCCAAACTTTTTACGGACGGGGCCCTTGTGATCGGAGATGCGGCTGGATTCGTGAACATGGAGAAGATCAAAGGCATTCATTACGCGATCTATTCAGGGATCGCCGCTGCGGAAACTATTTTTGAGGCGATCCAGAAGCAGGACTATTCGGGAACCGCGTTATCCGCCTACGAAGCCCGGTTGAAAACCAAGGGCATCCTCGGCGAAATGTGGCACGCCAGGAATTTCAGACAGGTCTTCAAGTTCGGGCTTCACGCCGGCGCAATGCTGTCCAAGATCCAGCATTGGATCCCCGGACGGGTCAGGATGGAGCGCGACCGCGACACCATGAAAAAGAACGCCGCGCTGAAGAGGGATTTCAAGGCCAAGATCGACAAAGAAACTTTTGTGGGATTATCAGGCGCAATGCACCGCGAAGACGAGCCCTCTCACATCAAGATCCAGGATGCCGCTTTATGCGTGAAATGCACCGAAAAATACGGGAATCCCTGCGCGCATTTCTGCCCGGGCCAGGTCTATCGCATGAAGGATGGCGAGATCCTCCTGAGCCCCTCCAACTGCATGCATGACGGCTCCTGCGCTATCAAATGCCCCTACGGAAACATCCTGTGGACGCCTCCCGAAGGCGGCGAAGGCCCACGATTTAAAGGCATGTGATCTCCCCGCTCGGGTCTTTCGCACCTGTCCTTTTCCTGCATAGAGCCAAGACCGGACTTTGTCCAGTAAGGGTTCCAGAAAAAACGGTTCAAGGGTTTGACTTCGTTTATCCGCGGAAAGCGGGAAAACGACGGTGAATTTCGAGAAGACGATGCAAAGCCTCACGTGCTGAACGTCCGAAAACAAGGATCCCATCCGGATGGCCGCGCATGACAAGGACCTTTTTTCTCCGGACTTCCGGCCGACGGCAAAGTCTTCGGATCTCTTTCGCGAGCGCTACGGAACCGTAAGCCGCCCGGGGGGAAGTCCCCGGCCACCGCCCATGCAGCCTTTTCCAGACAGAACGATCGTGAACATGAATGACCGAACGCGACAACGGCCAGGCTTCATAGACCGCGGCATGGGTCAAGGTTTCCGAAGAAGCCGGGACAGGGCCCTCGCACCGGACCCGGTTCTTTGCGATCTCGCAACCGCTCACGCGGGTAAAGATCTTCGGAGAACTTTGCCGCACTCCGCCGGTTTGTGATCCGGTGATCCAGAAACCGCCGCCGCGAGCCCGGACGCTCAAGTTCCCATAGCCGATCCCCCCAGGGTCGACCCCCAGAAGTCCCAAGGCCATCAAACGGCCGCGAACCTTGACGAGCGAGCCCAGGCCGCAGAAAGAAGAAGGGTTTCTCTTACGCTGCCAAACGCAACGAAAATGGATAATGCCTTCGCGGGTCATCGCGGCCGGACCCAAATGTCGATCTGCTTCAGGATATCGGAACTTTCTTTGTACGGAACCATGGTCTTCAAAGCAAAGGTCTTGGCCGCTTCGATCTTGAGGCTGGGGATATCCTCATAAAAAACGTAAAAAGGGATCTTGGCCGTAGCCGGGTCTTTGCGCAGGTTTTCGTAGAGTTTGACCGCATCAAAAGTATACGGATCGTCCCAATACTGACAGAAAATAAACTCAGGCCGCTTCCTTGCGATATCCTCGGCCGCTTCGTCCTCATGCTGAAAACAAACCACCGAAAAACCCCGTCCGACAAGATGATCGCGGATCCTGTCGAGGAGGAACTTTTTGCAGCCCGCCACAAGCGCCCGGCCCAGCACAGGCCCGGAGCCGCCCTTCTTCACGGAGCCGCGTGTTTTGGTTTCATCGAGCAAAGCACGGATTTTCTCAAGCAGGTCTTCCGGTTTGAAAGCTTTTTCGACGAATTCGGTCCGGCTGAAATCCTCGAAATAAGTCCGCATATTGTGCTTGGCCGAGATCACGATGATCGGGATCTGGCTCTCTTTTCCTCCGGTGGCCTTGATCCGTGAGATCAGCTGGTAGCCCGTGCTCTTGGGCATCAGGACATCCGTGATGATCAGGTCCGGCAGCGACGCCTGGAACCGCTGGTATCCCTCATCGCCGTCTTCGGCCAGCTCGACCTCATAGCCGAACTCGGAAAGATACTCCTTCAGCTCTTCCAGCAAACCCTTTTCATCATCGATGACAAGGATCTTTTTCTTTTTCACGTTCTGCTCACCAGTCCGAGGACATCATCTCATCCAGTTTACGGAGGATATCGGGGCTCTCTTTGTACAAGATCATCTGTTTTTCCGGGAAGGTCTTCATGGCCTCGATCCTGACGCTCGGGATCTTTTCAAGGAAGACGATAAAAGGGATCCGGGCGGCCGCCGGATCCCGGCTCAACGCTTCGCGGATCTTCACCGCATCAAAGGTCTGCGCATCGTCCCAGAACTGGCAGACAACATAGCGCGGAGGATTACGAAGCGCCTCTTCGATCGCCTCCTCTTCGTCCATGCAAAGGATGACCGAAAAGCCTTGGGCCTCGAGATGTTCCTGGATCTTCTCCAGAATGAATTTTTTGCAGCCCGTCAAAAGGACCCGGGATCGCGTCTCCGGCCTTCCCGAAGGCCGTGTTTCCACGGCCGGCGCGGGAGCGGCGGGCGAAGGGACCCCCAGCCCTAAAGCGACGCTGACTTTCGCGAGCAATTCCTCCGGCTTGAAACTTTTAGGAATGAATTCGGTCACATGATAATGTTCAAAAAAATCCCGCATGGTGTTCTTCGCGGAAATAACCAGGATCGGCGTATTCCGGACCGGGAGGTCAAGCGCCTTGATCTTCTCAACAAGCTGGTAACCGGTCATCTTCGGCATCAGGACGTCGGTAATGAGAAGATCCGGTTTTTCGGCTATGAATTTTTCGAACGCCTCGACGCCGTCGGAAGCCGTGATCACCTCATAGCCGTTCGCGACAAGGCGTATTTTCATCAAAAGGGCGATGCTTGTTTCGTCATCCGCGACCAGGATCTTTTTCGCCGGCATGGGCGCTCCTCCTTAAAATCCCCAGATCCCTTTTTGGGAGGCCCGGGCCTGAGCTTCCAGCTCCAGAAATTCCTTTTTCTTCACGAAATCCTCTTCCGGCCGGACATAGCAGAACCCCTCTTCGACCAGGACACGGTTCACCAGAAGCTCTCCCCGATAGACATAGGCCGGTTTTTCGCCGGAAGGTCCCGGCACAGCTTTGGCATCCGGTTCGATCCGGACTCCCTGGTTATAACAAATATCTTCAAGACGCATCTTGGCGCGCCATGCATAAAGGAGGAAATCCGTTGGATCGGCGCCGATCTTCTCCGCAACCTCCCGGCTTTTTGGGTCTTCGACGAACTCAGGGCACGCGATCCCGGCAAGGCGCACTTCGGTCCCGCTATCCAGAACGAGGGAAGCCCCGTCCGTTGCACGAATCACGGTCCCCCGGTCTTCGGACTGAGCCCATATCCCGTCCGCGAAGACGCCGGAGATCAGAAGGAGCAGGAAGATCCTCAAGAGCCGCTTCATGGGAATATGCATCGGCACAGTGGCCGTTCCTATTGAATGCCGGGATCGATCCGGAGCGCATACTTGGGATCCGGATGGAGAAGCTCCTGCATGTCGAGGACCATGCCTTTTCGGCTATACGCCGAAATGTCCTGGATGCGCGTATCCATGCGGATGGCGTCCTCCGGGCAGGCCTCCACGCAAAAGCCGCAGTAAACGCATTTGCCGAGATCGATCACAAAACTTTTCGGCCTTTTTTCAATGGTCGGATCCGGATGTTCTTCGGCCACGATCGAAATACAGGTCGCCGGGCATATCGTCTCGCACATCATGCACGCTACGCAGCGGGGAGAACCGTCGGAACGAAGCGTTAAACGATGGCGGGTCCGGATACGGTAAGCAAGGTCCCTTTTCTCTTCCGGGTAAAGGACCGTGACCATCGCCCGGATGCCTTTAAAAAGACCGATCGAGTGCATTGCGTGGAAGAAAAGATTACGCCAAAAATGCCGGGACGTGATCGCGATCCCGCGGAGGATCTCCGGAAGATAGATCTGATGCCACCACCGCATGCGGGGACGGCGGAGGATCTTCGTCTGGATCGTCATCGGGCCGCTTCCTTTTCAGACATAGAAAGGATTATAGCCTGCCGCCGAGAAAGGGTTCAACTTTTCTTCCTTAAAAAAAAAGCCGCATTCCGGCCTAAAGTCCGGAATGCGGCTCGATGGCGTTCTTGCGCTCAGCCTTTCCCGAGCGTCTTTTCTCCCGGTTTCCACCCGCATTGGCAAAGCTCGCCGGTCTGGAATCCCTGAAGCGTGCGCAGGGTCTCGTCCACGCTGCGCCCCACAGCAAGATCATTGACCACCGCGCTGCGGAGGATCCCCTCGGGATCAATGATAAAAGTCCCCCGGAGAGCGATCCCTTTGTCCTCGATCAGCACGTCAAAAAGGCGGCTGAGCTCGTGGTTCGTGTCGCCCGCCATGGGAAACTTGAGTTTTCCGAGACCTTGTTCCTGCCAGGCCTTATGCGAAAAGACACTGTCGGTGCTGGCGGTCAAGACTTCAGCGTTCATTTTTTTGAATTCTTCCACTTTCGCGTTGAACCCTTTGATCTCGGTCGGGCACACGAAAGTGAAATCCAGAGGATAGAAAAAAAGAACGATCCACTTCCCGCGGTAATCAGACAAGTGAACATCCCGGAACGAACCATCGGGACTCAGGACATGCATCTTGCAATCAGCGACAGGCTGCCCCACTTTGACGGACATAATATCCCCCTTTCAGAGATCCTGCTTCAGGTTTTGGTTTTGCACTGCGGACAAGTACCGAAAAAATCGATCCGGTAATGGTGGACGTCGTATTCTCGAGTGACTGAAGACGAGACCGTAATCCCCTCCAGTTTGTCATCATAGAGATCTTCCATTTTCCCGCAAACCCGGCACACCAGATGATGATGCAGCTTCTTATTGGCATCATAGCGGGCGCTTTCGCCACCCGCGCGGGATTTTGTGATAAATCCATTCTTTTCGAAGGTCTCGAGGGTCTTGTAAACGGTAGCAAGGGAAAGCATCGGGAATTGCGCACTGAGACGCTGATAGATCTCTTCGGCGGTTGGATGGGTGTCCGTATTGATCAGATCCCGGTAGACAGCAATACGCTGGACCGTCACACTGATCTTCCTGCGGCGGCAATCGCTGATAAACTGTTCAATTAAAGGCTCTAGCATCATAAAAAAGATTGTTTTTATCCGATAGCAATTAGAATTTTATATTCCTTGTCAAGTTTTCTGATTTTTAGTCCAGAAAAAAAACAAATAAAAAAAAGGAAAATATCCGGCTATTGAAGTTGCCGCAGATGCTCGACCAGCTCTTCCGCACTGATAAACCCGCCGATGCGGGAGCCGGGGATCTCCTCTCCCCGGGCATCAAGAAAAAGCATGACCGGGACCCCGGGGATCTCGAAACGCTCTACCAGGTCCAGAAGCGCGGGATCTTCGGGATCCGTGAGATCCACCCTCAATTGGGTAAAATCTTTCATCGCCGCCTGGACGCCCGCATCCGAAAAAGTGAAATATTCCAACTCATGGCAAGGGATGCACCAGTCGGCGTAGAAATCCAGGACCACGGGCCGGCCTTCTTCGCTCGCGGCCGCAAGTTTTTCTTTGGAATAAACTTCCCACGCGATTCCCGGGCGGGGCCCGAACAGCGTCGTCACAAGCACAGCGGCGATCACGATCCCCCCTGCGATCCGTTTTGCCCAGCGGAAAATGCGATGGCCATTCCCCGATCGTTCAACGAACCCAAGATAGACCGCGCCCCCCAGGAGCAAAAGCGGCGTAAGAAATTTCAGGCCGGGGGGGTAGACCGCTAACAAAAAATAATAAAGCGAGAAGGAGAGCAGGATGACCCCGAAAGCCCTCTCAACCCAGATCATCCAGGCGCCCGCTTTCGGAAGCCAACGGAGCCCTCCCGAGAACATCCCCAAAAGGAGATACGGGGTCCCCAGACCGAGCGAAAGCACAGAGAAAAGGGTCAATGCAAAAAGAGGGTCCTGCCGGGTTCCGGCGATTGCAAGTAGTGCAAGGATGGGAGGTCCGATACAAGGCGCCGCGAACACTCCCACAAGCAGGCCGGAAAGAAAACATCCCAAAAGATCCCGAATCCGGGCGCTCCCCGCTCGCTGAAGTACCCACGCAGGCATTTGAAGGGTATAGACCCCGAACATGCCGAGCGCCAGGGCCAGGAAAAAGACCGAGATCCCGAGCAGGACAACGGGGCTCTGGAGCAGGCTCCCAAAAAGCTGGCCCGTCATCGAGGCAACGACTCCCAAAGCGCTGTACATACACACGATCCCCAGGACATAGACCGCCGCGCGGGGAACGGCCGTCCGAGGTCCTCCGCCCGTATTTCCACGGAAAAGAGCGAGCGTCACTGAAAGCATCGGATAAACGCAGGGAGTGAGATTGAGGGCAAGCCCCAGCAAATAAACGCCGAGAAGCGAGATCGAGGGTTCCTGGGCTTCGTTCATGGCTTTTTTTCCAAAAGTTGTTTCAGCGATTCAAGCCGGGTGACCGGCAGTTTACACATGTAATTTTCGCAAACATAGGCCGTCACCTGTCCTTCGACCGGTGTTTGGACCCGGGTGAACGGGGCCAATTTTTCGAGGGTCTTGGAATCCGGCAAAGCGCTGCTGTGGAAAAGAAGGACTTTATTGGGTAGATAGCGGCGGCGGATCTCCCGCGCCATGGCCTGAAGCGACAGATCATCGCCGCGTCCCGCAAGCACGATCTCCCGCGAGGGCCCAAGCTCGAGGTCGAAAGCCGAAAGCATCATCGCATGGCCGGAAGGCATTTCCGAGACCGCCTGGGAAAAAGCCTCAAAGGTCTCGCGGGCGCGCGTTTCATACCCCTCGTTCATTGTCATCCGGGCCAAACGGGCAAGGACCCAGGCCGCAACCGAATTCCCCGAGGGGACGGCACTGTCATAGATCTCCTTGGCCCCCTGGACAGCTTTTTCTGCATCACGGGAAGCAAAGAAAAACCCCTTTCCTTCTTCATCCCAGAAAAGATCGATCATTTTATCCGCGACCGAAACCGCTTCCTGAAAATAACGGATCTCGAACGTCGCTTCATAAAGGTCGAGAAGCCCAAGTGCCAGGAATGCATAATCCGAGAGAAAACCAGGCACCGCGGCGTCTCCGTCACGCCACCGATGGAAAAGTCTACCGTCGCGCGTTTTCATTTCTTTCAGGACAAAATCCGCCGCGCGCTTCGCGGCATGCCGGTATCCGGCATCGTCAAGGGCCGAAGCCCCCAACGCCAGACTCGAGATCATGAGACCGTTCCAATCGGTCAGGATCTTGTCATCGAGCGAAGGCCGCAAGCGGCTGTTCCTCGCCTGAAGGAGCAGGGCTTTGGCCTCGCCCATGAGCCGCGGTCCTTCTTCCGCTTTCTTGCCCGCCTTTCGGGCGGCATTTTCGGGGCTCTCAACGATTCTCAGGATATTCTTCCCGGAAAATTCTCCTCCAGCTTCCGGAGCCGTGTTCCCTCCGGGACGGATATCCATTCCCTCACGGAACACCGGAAAAAGCTCCTCCCCCAGCACGTCGCGCACTTCCGTTTCTGACCAAAGATAAAAAGCGCCTTCCGTCTTCTTCTCCGGATGTTGAGGGTCGGCCACACTGTCCGCATCCTCGGCGGAATAAAATCCTCCCTTTGAATCCGTCATATCGCGAAGCACATAATGAAAAATATCGCGGGCCGCTTCCTGATAGAGATCTTTTCCCGTCGCCTGATACGCCTCGAGATAGGCCCGGGCCAACATGGCTTGGTCATAGAGCATTTTCTCGAAATGCGGGACATGCCAGTCGGGATCCGTGGAATAGCGGTGGAACCCGCCGCCGAGATGATCCCGGATCCCTCCCCTGGCCATCGCCGCAAGGGTTTTCTCGACCATGGCCAGGGCCTCGGCATCGCGGGTCCGGTCCCAGTAGCGGAGCAGGAACGAGAGGACATGCGGTTGAGGGAATTTGGGAGCCGGCCCGAAGCCTCCGCGCTCGGCATCGAAACGCATCGAGAGCTCTTCATACGCTTTACGGAATGTCCCGAGATCAAAGATCCTTGGTTCCGTGGTTTTTTCTTCGATCTGCGTCCGGAGCGCGGCCATCACCTGCTCGCCGGACTGACGAATCTTGGCAGGATCGGCCTTCCACCGCTCCGAGATCCGTTCAAGGACGGTGTAAAAACCGGGGCGTCCCCAGCGATCCTCCGAGGGGAAATAGGTGCCGCCGTAAAAGGGCTCCATTTCGGGCGTCAGGAAAACGCTGAGCGGCCATCCTCCCGCTCCGGTCATTGCCATCACCGCGCGCATGTAAACATAGTCGAGGTCGGGACGCTCCTCGCGATCGACTTTGATGGCGACGAAATCCCCGTTCAAAAGTTCCGCGATCGTCTCGTTCTCGAAGGATTCCTGTTCCATCACATGACACCAGTGGCAGGTCGAATAACCGATGGAAAGAAAAACGGGCTTGTTCTCGCGCTGGGCCTTTTGGAAAGCTTCGGGCCCCCACGGATACCAATCCACGGGATTGAAGGCGTGCTGCAAAAGATAAGGGCTTTTTTCTTTCGCAAGCCGGTTCCCCGGCCGCTCGGTCGACATAGGACTCCCTCCTCCGCATGCTGAAAGAGTGCATAATAACAGAAGTGGGAAGAAAAATCCCCGCATCCGGAAATGCATCCGTTCTTCGCCCGGCGATCTTCCCGCACTCTGGCAATCGCTCATGAGGAAGAAGACCCTCCGAAATAGATCTTTTCGAAAAGCGCGCGGCAGGCTTGAGCCCGTTGATCGAACTCCCCCTGGAACGCTTCTGCCGTGTTTTCTCCGGAAAACCCCATGGCCCGGGCAAGGCTCCTAAACCGCTCGCGGGTTTCGGGAAGATTGAAAATCTGGCGGTTCTCATACCAATGAAGATGATCCTCGATCTGTCTCGAAAAAAGATACGCGTCCCGGAGGACTTGCGCCTCCGCAGGGCTCAAAAATCCTGCGCCCTGGGCTTCCGTTACCGCCGCAAGCGTATTCTTGACTCGAAGCCCCGGGACCGCATGGCCGTGCAAAAGCTGGATCATCTGAACGGCGAATTCCGCATCGCGGATCCCGCCGGCCCCCATTTTAATGTTTTTCGTTTCTTCGCCCCGCCGCCGCGTTTGGCTTTCGTACCGGCGCTTGATCTCCCGGAGACGCTGATAAAAAACCTCGGGGCGTCCGTCCCTCCACAACAACGGCGACACCCCTTGAAGGAAAGCCTCGCCTAGATCTTTTCGGCCTGCCGCCGGCCGCGCTTTGATCATCGCCTGGAGCTCCCAAGGTTCCGCCGTCCGCTCGTAATAATCGAGGGTGTCTTTCAGATCAAGAAAAAGGCTGCCCCCGTCCCCATGCGGACGCAGACGGAGATCCACACGGTAAAGAGATTCATAGAGCCCTCCTTTTTTCAGGAGGTGGAGAAGCTCCTGGATCTTGGGCAAGAGAACTCCCGGATCGGCGTCGGGCCGGGCAAGGAACATGAGGTCAATATCCGAACTGAAATTGAGCTCGCGCCCGCCGAGCTTGCCGAGCGCAATAACGGCGATCTCTTGTGCAAGGCCCAGACTCTCGCAAAGCCGGTTCAGGATAAAGTCCGCAAGGTCGGAAAACGCCTCGTGAAGCTCTTCCCAGGAGCAGCTCCCGCCCATCCAAGCAAGGACCATCCTCAGCGTTTCCCGATGACGGAGTTCGCGGAGCCCTTCGACGGAAAACTCCCCGCTTCCAGCCTCTCCGATCAGATCCCTCGTCGCCTCGAGGCATAGCGCGTCCGGTTCAAAGATCCAGCGGTAATTCGCAGGGTTTTTCACGATCCCGTCCGAGAGATAGCGGCTCGATCCGAAAAGGCGGAGCAGAAGCCCCATGGACCTTGGCTCACGACCGAGGTCATACCAAAAGATCTGACGATCGGGCGCATTTTCGGCGCACCACACAAATTGCTCCAGGGCCATATCCGGATCGGCGACCTCTTTCCAGACGAGCCAGGAGCTGTCGATCGCGCGGGCGAAATATTCGAAGATCGGCGATTCCGGGCAAAGCCGCCCAAACCGCTGGACCGCCGCTTGAAGATCGCGGAACCCCAACGCTTCGAGTTTGCTCCTATCCCCAGCGGAAAGTTCCCCGCGCAACAGTTCATCGAGGTTCAGATTGAACCGGAGCGGCTCACGCACCAAAGCTTCCCCGAGGCTGGGCCAATCCGCCGTGGCCAGTTTCTCGACCCATTCGTCAAAAAGAGAGGCGGCCCGGTCGAGGTAGGTCTTGGAAACGAGTTTGAACTGCCGTGAAACCTGCACATCTTCGCCCCAAAAACCGAGACGCCTCGCCAGGGTGATGTATTCTTCGGTCCCTTCCGCGGGAATATCCAGGTCCCGCGCGTTCCCGCGGACCATGCGCAAGGCATTGATCAGATTGCGGATAAAAAGATAACAGGCCCGAAGGTCCTGGAACTGTTTTTCGCTGAGGACTCCGGTCGTCCAAAGCGCCCGAAGCGCTTTCATCGTGTTCGGGTCCCGTACGCTCGGGCCCAGCCGGCGACCGTAGGCGATCTGCAGCATCTGGACGAGATATTCCACGTCCAGGAGGCCGCCGGGACTGAACTTCGCGTTCACCACGAGCGGCTTGGCAAGCTCTTGCTGCTGACGGACCCTGAATTTCGCGGTTTCCCTGAAATCGAACGGCTGGTCGCTGTAAACAAAAGCGTCCCGGAGCGTTTCGAGTTCGCGGCCAAGCCTTTCATCCCCTCCCACCCTCCGGAGTTTGATCAGGGCCTGCCGCTCAAAGTTCCAGGCGTCGCCGGCATGCTCGTAGTATTTCCGGAAGGCTTCCAGCGAGCAAGCGAGCGGGCCGTCTTTGCCGTAAGGCCGCAAGCGGAGATCGATCTCGAAAACCCCTTCCACCTTGGCCCGGATGATCCGGCGAAAGGTCCTTACGACCTCGGAATAGAACTCGAGATTCGCCGTACTCTGCTCGAAATGAGCCTCGTCGTCGGCATACACGAAAAGGAGTTCCAGATCCGAAGCATAACCAAGGTCGCGCCCGCCGAATTTCCCGAGTCCCATGAGTGCCGCGCGGCTTTCCGCCCCGCCGGAGGCCTGCGGAGCGTCCCGCGTCTTCAAAACCTCGCCACGAGCCAGCCGGTAGGCGGCATCCACCACCGCCTCGCACAGGTCCGTGAACTCCTGTGTGAATTCGCCGACGTAAGAAGCCCGGCCGATCAGATGCCGGAGATCGATACGGAACATTTCACGGTCCTTGAGATCGTTGAGCGCATCGACCTTCCCTTCAAAAGAGTCCTGGGCCGCAAGCGCTTCGGCGAGTTCCCTTTCAAAATCCTTTTTAACTTTTCGTCCCGCCGAAGCCGTCTTGTCCGAAAGCAGCGGCAGGACCGATTCGTACTGGGTCCGGATGAACTCTTCCCACAGGAATTTACTCGCGCCAAGGACCCGGCTCAGGTTCTGGAGAACATCTTCGCCTTTCAAGGTCACCAGCATGTCTTCCCAGTCCCGCCGCTGAAACAGGTCTTTCCCAAGGAGCGCGAACTGCTCCAGCGCCGCCTGAGGATCGGGGACCTTGGGCAAAAGGTGGGTAAACTGTTTGACAAAGAGGATCGCCCACTGGAGGGCTTTCAATTTCTCGTCTTCGACGATCTTTTCTCCTTCGTAAGTCAGCCAGAGCTTGTCATGGACTTTTCCGGCGATCGTCCGCACCTCCATGCGCGCAATATTGATCCCCAAAAGCGACAGCGCATTCGTCAGTTCATAAAGAAAAGCGGGGGTATCCTGGGCGCGAATATGGACCACCGTCTCTTCCTTGGAGGCATTTTGATCGATCTTCAGACGGATCGGAAAAAGTTTGGAAGCGAATTCCCCGGAAGCGGAGCGGATACGCTGGATCAGTTTGGCATGGATCGCGCGGCGGACGGTCTCGTGATCCCCGCGGGCAGCGGCCCCGAGAGAATCGCGAAGCCCTGTCTCGAAAGCCTGCCAGTCGGGGGTTTCGCGGCTGCGGACCTCAAATTCATCGACGGCCCGGCCTTCGATCGTGCGGATATGCGCATTCTCGATCCCGATCCCGCTGGAGGCAAAAAGCCCGGTCACCACCGACAGAAAACCGACGAAATCCGGCCCTTCGATCCGCGCTCGGAAAGTCTGCTCCCCGGCGGATTGGACGGAAAAAACGATCTGGGTCTTTGGTCCGCTCATACGTCCTCACAAAACGTCATGATTCTATACTGCCCGGAGAAGAAAGTTAAGCGCGGAGGCGTTCAGGCAATCCAAAGGAGGACGGCCGCAGTGATGAGCAGATTGAGGATCGCCGCGGGGAAAAGCCCTTTCCAGCCGAGGTCCATAAGCTGGTCGTAACGGAAACGCGGAAAGGTCCACCGCACGGTCATGAAAAGCCAGCAGAAAGCGACGACCTTGAAGCAGAAAGAGCCGATCTGAAGGCCGACGACGGCCCAATGCGGAAGGGCCAACGTTCCGCCCCACGGGAAGGCAAAACCTTCGGCCCCGAGGTAGGGGACCTGCCATCCGCCCAGGAAAAAGGTCGTCGCAAGGCACGCGATGAGGATGGTTTCGATGAAATCCGTGAAAAAGAACATCCCGAACTTCATTCCGCTGTATTCGGTAAAATAACCGACGATCTCGGATTCCCCCTCCGGCATATCGAAAGGGATCCTTTTGGTCTCCGCGAGTCCCGCCGTAAGAAAAAGGAAGAAGGCGACCGGCTGGACGAACACCCCCCACATCGGCAGCCATCCGAAAAGAAGTTCCCCTTGTCCCCGGACGATCTCCTGGAGATCCAGCGACTGGAAGATCATCACGATCCCGAGGATCGACGCCCCCATCGCGATCTCATAGGCGAGCATCTGGCCCGCCGCGCGCATCCCCCCCAGGAAAGCGTAATTGCTGTTCGAAGCGAATCCTCCGAGGATGACGCCGTAGACCCCGAGGGAGGCCGCCGCGGCGATATAAAGCACTCCGACGTTGATCGGCGCCACTTGCAGCGTGATCGTTCTTCCCCCGACATGGAGCACATCTCCGAACGGGATCGCCGCGAAACCCACGAGGGCAAGCATGAAAGAAAGGAACGGCGCCAGGCGGTGCAGGGTTCGGTCGCCGAAAGGCGGGATGAAATCCTCTTTGGTGAACATTTTGATCGCGTCCGCGAGCGGATGGAAAAGACCGAGTTCATTGATCGGCCTCAGGAGCCAGTTGATCGGCGCCGCGATCTTCCAGGGAAGCCGGATGAAGGCCCGGTTCGCGCCGATCCGGTCCTGCATCAACGCGCTCTGCTTGCGCTCGATCCAGGCGTGAAGCGCCGCGAAGCCGAAGACCGTCAGCAGGACGACGACCGCCATGGCCGAGGTGATCAGAACATCGGTCATACGCCCCCTCCCCGGACTCCTTCTTGCGGAAAAACCAGCGGAGAGTCCTGTATCAGTTCGGGGATCATCGGCGAGGCGAACCGCCGGATGCCGCCGTCATCGGTCTCGAGCGCATCCCAGCTCATCCCTTTGAATTTCTCATGGTGTTTGACCATTGCCCGAAAGATGTCCCCGGTGCGATCGAAAGGAAAACGAATTCCCATCCCCGCGGCAAGAGCGCAAAGGATCTGCCATTCCGGCCGCGCCTCGCCGAGCGGAGGGAACGCCAGATTGAATTTCTGCACCCGTCCCTCGAAATTGGTGAAGGTCCCTTCTTTTTCCGCGTAAGTCGCCGAAGGAAGGACCCAATCGGCGCGCTCGGAGGTCGGATGCTGGTTAGGCCCGATGAAAACGGTCCATTTCAATTTTTCGAGGACCGCTTCGCCGGCCGCGGGCTCTCTCAGTGAAAGCAGGTCCTGCCCGAAGATCACGAGTCCTTCGATCTCCCCTCGTCCGCAGGCTTCAAAGAACCGCTGACGGGATCCGGGATCGGCGCTAAGCCCCATCCATTCGCCTCCGAGGGTGTTCGGGTTCTTGTCCGCCCGGATCAGTAATTCGTCCTGGAAACCGGGAGCGGTCGGCGAAAGCAGAAAAAGATTTTCGGAATGGAGCTCCTTACGGAAAAGATGTTCGCCGAGGTAGAGTTCTTCGTTAGAAAGCTGCGGGGAAAGAAGGACACCGAAAGATCTTTGCGCCTTGCGGAGAAGCTCTCCGAGGGCCCGCACTGCCGATTCCCAGGTTGTTTTTCTCAGTCGTCCGTTTTCGCGCGAAAGCGGCGAAAGGATGCGCTCTTGATCGTGAAAACGGTAACCGTAGCGGCCCTCGTCGCAGATCCACCACCGGTTCACGGCCTCATGATAGCGGGGTTTGATGCGCATAACCCGCTGGCCTTCCGCATGATGCGGACGACCCTTCCGGGTCTGCATGAAAATACTGCAGCCGCGCGAACAGCCGTTGCAGAGGGTGGGGACCGTTCGCAGATACCAGGCCCGCACCTTGAAACGGAAATCACGGTCGGTGAGCGCTCCGACCGGGCAGAGATCGACGACGTTGCCTGAATAAGGATTGTTGAGCTCTTTGCCAGGAAAAACCGTAATCTCGGCGTGGTCGCCCCGCTTGACGATCCCGAGTTCGTGGGTCCGGGTGATCTCTTCCGTAAAACGGACGCAGCGAGAACACAAAATGCACCGCTCGGCATCCAGCATCACGGTCGGGCCGACCGGGACCGCTTTTTTCTTCTTCACCTTGTTCTCGCCGACGCGGCTGTCATAGGCCCCGTAGCGGAGATAATAATCCTGGAGCCAGCATTCGCCGGCCTGATCGCAAACCGGACAATCAACGGGATGATTCACCAGGAGGAACTCGAGCACATGCCGGCGCGTGGCCATGACCCGGGCGTTGGAGGTCCAAACCACCATCCCCTCACTCGCCTCCAGATGGCAGGAGGCTTGGAGCTTCGGCATCTTTTCGACCTCGACAAGGCACATCCGGCAGTTCCCGGCAATGCTGAGTCCGGGATGATAACAGTAGAAGGGAATATCGATCCCGGCCCTTTTCGCGGCCTCGATCACCTTGGTCCCCTTTTCGACCTCGACCGTTTGTCCGTCGATCTTAAGACGGATCATGGCTCGCCTCCCGCCAAAGCCCCCGCACCGCGCGGAAAGGAAAGGCCGGCCGGCGCGATCTCCGGTTGAGGATTTTTCAACCGCGGGTGCTTCTGGATATAAGCCTCGAATTCGCCCCGGAACTTCTCGAGATAACTCCGAAGCGGCATCGCCGCACCGTCTGCCAGCGCGCAGATCGTCGTCCCACCCATGAAGCCGGCGATGTCGAGAAGATGGTCGATGTCCTGCAGGCGGCCGTGTCCCGAGGCGATCCTCGTCAGGATCCGATGGACCCAGCCGGTCCCTTCGCGGCAGGGGGTGCACTGGCCGCAAGATTCGTGCGCATAAAAACGCATCGTCGCGAGGAGCGCCTCCGGCATTGAGGTCGTCTCGTCCATCACGATGATCCCCGCAGAACCGGCCATCGTGCACCGGTAGCAAAGCTGATCGAAATCCACGCCGACATCGATCTCGTCGGCGGTGAGGATGGCCGCCGAAAGTCCGCCGGGGACAACCGCTTTGAGTTTCCGGTCGTCCCGGATCCCGCCCGCATGCTGGTAGATCACTTCGCGAAGCGAGGTTCCCATCGGCAATTCGTAAACGCCGGGCTTTTTGACATGTCCGGACACCGAAAAAAGCCGCATGCCCCCGTTCTTCGGCGAACCGAGCGCGGCGAACCATTCGGCGCCGCGATCCAGGATGAAGGGAAGGTAGGAAAGCGTTTCGACATTGTTGATCACGGTCGGACAGCCGAAAAGCCCCGCCACCGCCGGGAACGGGGGCTTCAGGCGGGGATAGCCTCTTTTCCCCTCCAGCGATTCGAGAAGCCCCGTTTCTTCTCCGCAGATGTAAGCACCGGCACCGCGGTGGATAACGATCTCGAGCGAAAGATCGCGGCCGAAGACCTTTTCGCCGAGGACCCCTTTTGCGCGGGCTTCTTCGACCGCTCTTTTCAGGATCGTATACGGCCGGGTATATTCGCCGCGGATATAGACGAACGCTTTGCGAACGCCGTTCGCGTAAGCGGCGATCGCAATGCCCTCGATCAAAAGATGCGGCGCATGGCAAAGGATGTATTTGTCCTTGAAGGTGCCCGGTTCGCCTTCGTCGGCATTCACAACCAGATAAACGGGTTTGCCGGTATCCTTCGGAACAAAGCCCCACTTCACGCCACAGGGGAATCCCGCACCCCCCAGCCCGCGAAGCTGGGAACGCTTGACTTCGTCAACGACCTCGGCCGGCGTGCGTTTTTCGAGGACCGCGCGAAGCGTCCGGTAGCCCCCTTCCCGCTCATAATCCTCGAACTCGAAGGTCTTTCCCGGCACGAAAAATTTTGAGATCAGTTTTTCCATCCCGCTCAGCTCTTCCGTCCTTTTTCGATGATCTCGTCGATCTTTTTTTTCGTCAGCGGCCCGATATACTCGTCGTCGTTAAGCTGCATCGCCGGCGCGATCTCGCAAGCCCCGAGGCATTCCACGGTATGGAGCGAAAAAAGACCGTCCGGCGTCATTTCTCCGGCGCGGATCCCGAGCTTTTCTTCCAAATAACGGATCCATTGACCGCCGCCGCAAAGCTCGCAGGAAAGGTTCCGGCAGACCTGGATGCGCGTTTTCGCCTTCGGCTTCGTGTAAAAAAGCGTGTAGAAGGTAACGACTTCGCGCACATGGACCGGCGCGATCTCCAGATAGGCCGCGACCGCCTCTTCGATCTCCAGACTGATGTGGCCAAAATGCTCCATCAACACGCGGAGGACCTCGAGGAGCGCGGCGCGCCGGGTTTCGTACCGCGATACGATCGCATCGCATTCCGCGCGGATCGCCGGCGTCCATATCTTTTCAACCCTCACGCTCATTGCTCCCTCCTCCAATGCACCGGCTCCCCCCGCCCCTCCGGGGCGGTCGGTCAAACCCCGGAAGTTTGATAAGATTCTAACGGTCGAGTTCGCCGCCGATCATATTCACGGAACCGAAAGTCGGAACAAGATCGGCCATCGAAGCGCCTTTCAAAAGCAGCGGCAACGCCGCCATGATCGCGAAACACGGCGGGCGGACACGCACCCGGTAGGGCGTCCCGCTGCCGTCGCTGACCACATAGAAACCAAGCTCCCCGTTCGCCCCCTCGACCGGAAAATACGCTTCCCCGCGCGGCGGGCGGATCCCGTGCCCGTCCATGATGATCTTAAAATGATGCATGAGCCCTTCGATCGAACTGTAGGTCGCTTCCTTCGACGGAAGAATGGCCTGTTTTTCATCGGTCTCGACCGACGAAAAATTCGAACGGTTGAGCCCTTCAAGGGTCGGATCCCCGTCGGCCCGCGCCGAGACCAGCCCCTCGATCCTCCCCATCTTCGCCTCATCGACCATCTCGGAAGCGGCCATCGCGCGCCCCTCCAGGTCCACCCGGACCGCCCCGCCCGGGATCTGCTTCAGCGCCTGTTCAATGATACGCATGCTCTGTTCCATCTCTTCCATCCGGCAAAGATAGCGGTCGAGATTATCGCCGTGCTCGCCGACCGGAACATCAAAATCAAAATGGTCATAGACCAGATACGGCGAACTGCGGCGCACATCGTAATCGACCCCGGTCGAACGCAGAAAAGGCCCCGTGATCCCGTAAGCCAGCGCATCCTTGGAGGAGATCTTCCCGGTCTTTTTCATGCGGTCGACGAAAATCCGGTTGGTATCAAGAAGCGCGTGCACCTCTCGAAGGATCTTGCGGGTCTCACGGAGCGCGGCAAGGCATTCGCCTTCGAACCGCCGCGGCAAATCGCTTTTGACCCCGCCGATCCGCATATAACTGACCGTCACCCTCGCACCCGTGACCGAATCGATCAACCGGTAAAGCGCCTCCCGGGCTTCCATCATGTAGAGAAAGACCGTGAAGGCCCCGAGTTCCATCGCCGTCGCTCCGACACAGGTCAAATGATCCGTGATCCGCGAGATCTCGCAGAGGATCACGCGAATGTATTGCGCCCGCTCGGTCGTCTTGAGGCCGAAGAGCTTCTCGACCGCAAGGCAGTATCCCGTATTGTTGATGAACGGGGAAACATAATTGAGCCGGTCCGTATACGGGATCACCTGCAAGTAGCCGCTTAGCTCCGCGGATTTCTCGAACGCCCGATGCAAGTACCCGATCTCGACCTCCGAACGGACGATCGTCTCGCCCTCCAGTTCCGCGATCACGCGCACGATCCCGTGCATCGACGGATGCGCGGGGCCGACGTTGAGGAGCATGTTTTCTTTGCGCGTTTTATTCACTCGTCCTTGATCCCCGGCAGCGGCTGCCGCTTGTTATACGGATAATCTTTCCGCAACGGATGCCCGGAGAACTCCGCGTACATCAGGATCCGCTTCAGGTTTGGATGCCCTTCGAACCGGATCCCGAACATATCCCAGACCTCCCGCTCGAACCAGTCCGCCGCAGGCCAGACGCCCGTCAGCGTCGGCACGTAAAGATTGTTCTCCGGCACGCGTACCTTGATCCGGAGCCGAAGGTTCTTCGTCACCGAATAAAGATGATAGACGACCTCAAAGCGCGGCACCCACTTCATCGCGAGCCCGTCGACTGCCGTGAGGTCCATCAGAACATTCATCGCGATCTCGGGATGTTCGCGCAGGTATTCGATGATCTCGACCAGCCGTTCGGCGCGCACCACCACGGTCTCGTCCCCTGCCTGGTCATGCACTTCGAGGACCTCGTTCGGGAACGCTTGCTGGACTTTGAGATGAATGCCGCGCATGGCTAGAGGTGCTTCTGCCTTTGGATCTTTTCCTGCAGTTTGATGAGGCCGTCGAGAACGTTCTCCGGCCGGGGCGGGCAGCCCGGGATATAAACGTCCACGGGAAGGATCGTATCGATCCCCTGGACCGTCGCGTAATTATCGTAGAAGCCGCCGGTACACGTGCAGACGCCGAACGCCACCACCCATTTCGGATCGGCCATCTGCTCATAGATCTGTTTCAGGACCGGCGCGATCTTGTGCGAGATCGTCCCCACGACGAACAGCACGTCGGCCTGGCGCGGCGAAAAACGCGGGAACCCCGCGCCGAAACGATCCATGTCGAAATCCGAACACGCGGTCGACATATACTCCATGCCGCAGCAAGCCGTGACGAACGGATATTGGAAGATCGAATATTTGCGGGCCCAGCCAAGCGCGGCGTTAAGCCGGGAAGTGAAAAACCCTCCGGTCTTCATCTCCATTGGAACGCCCCCTTCCGCCAGGCGTACGCGAAGCCGAGCAGGAGCAGGACCAGGAAGAAAAACATCTCGACGAAACCGAACACCCCAAGCTCGCGGTACACCACCGCCCAGGGGAAAAGAAAGACCAGTTCGACATCAAAGAGGACAAAAAGCATGCCGGCCAGGTAGAACTTCACGTTGTGGCGCCCGGACGGCGATTCAAAAGGGATCTTGCCGGTTTCATAGGGAGTGTTTTTGGCGGCATTCGGACGGCGGGGGCCGAGCACTTCGGCAAGAAAGAGAAAGGTCGCCGCAAAACCGGCGGCCAGGATAAAAACGATCAGGACCCCGAGATAGTCTTTTAATTCCATAGTGTCAACGATGCGGTTTAATTCATGAAACCCAAAAGCCGGTTCACGGCCTTACGGGCCAGCGTGTAGTCGGCGTTCTCGCGAAGCGCATCCTGGTAGCTTGCAAGCGCTTTTTGCCAGTCGCCTTTTTTCTCCCAGATCCTCCCCATATTATAGTGGGGATAACAGTAGGAATCGTACCGCTTCGCGCGCGCGGCCTTCTCGAGCCATCCAAGCGCCTCGTCCTCGCGTCCCAGATCGATCAAATAGGCCCCGATATCATTGTAAGGATTCCCGAAATCCGGGTCGAGACCGATCGCCAGCTCGCACTCGCGGATCGCCTCCGGATAACGCCCCTTCATACTATACGCCCAGCCAAGGAAAGTATGCGCCTCCGCCGTCGGACAGAGGCCGAGAGACTTGAGGTAAAGCTCGATCGCCTCGTCAAGTTCCCCGCGCGTCTGCCGCTCGTAGCCCTCTTCGAAGCAGCGGCGCGCTTCGCTGATCTGTTGGTCTTCCGGTTCGTGGTCCATCATCGCCAAAATATTTTCGTTATTATAGCAGAGAAATCACGGAACACCCGCTCGGAAAATCAAGGCCGGTCCTCCACAAAGCCGGCCGTGCCCGCCCGGCGCCGGGAGCGGCCTGGAATCTGTTCCTGTGTTTTTCCGCGAACTTAGTATATACTGCGCCCATGACGACTCCTCTGGCCCAACCTTCGAATCCGACCTTTTACGGACTCGGCATCGCTCCGCATCTTTTAGGCGCCCTGGACCGGATGAAATTCCATACCCCGACCCCGATCCAGCAGAAAGCTATTCCGCTCGCGATCGAAGGGCAGGATGTGATCGGGATCGCGCAGACCGGAACGGGAAAGACCCTCGCCTTCGGGATCCCCATGATCCAGCAGCTCGCGCAGAAAAAAGGCCGCGGGCTGATCCTGGTCCCCACGCGCGAACTGGCTTATCAGGTCCACCAAAGCATTCATAAGCTCGATCCGAAACTGAGATTCGCCGTCCTGATCGGCGGCGCCTCCATGCATAACCAGGTCCAGGAACTTCGACAGCATCCGCGCATCATCATTGCGACGCCCGGCCGGCTGATCGATCACATGGAGCAACGGCATCTTTTTCTGAACGAGGTCTGCATCCTCGTCCTCGACGAGGCCGACCGCATGCTCGATCTCGGGTTCGCGCCGCAGATCCAGACCATTCTCCGCGCCGTCCCCAAGGATCGGCAAACCATGCTTTTTTCGGCCACCATGCCCGAGCAGATCATGAAGATCGCCTCGCTCCATATGAAACTCCCCACCCATGTCGAGATCGCCAAGTCGGGGACCGTTGCGGAAAAGATCACGCAGGAACTTTTCATCGTGAAGAAGGAGGCCAAAAAACAGCTTCTGGCAAAGATCCTCGGGCAATACCACGGGACCATCCTGGTTTTCTCACGGACCAAGATCGGCGCCCGCAAGATCACGCGCGCGATCCGCGACCTCGGGCACAGCGCGGCCGAGATCCACGCCGACCGATCGCTCGCGCAAAGGCGCGAAGCCCTCGAGGGTTTCAAATCGGGAAAATACCGGATCCTGGTCGCCACCGATATTGCCGCGCGCGGCATCGATGTAAAAGGGATCGAATTGGTCCTCAACTACGATCTGCCTGACGATGCCGAGAACTATGTGCACCGGATCGGACGCACCGGACGCATCGGCGACACCGGACACGCGATCTCCTTCGCCACTCCCGATCAGGGCAAGGACGTCAAAGAGATCGAAAGGCTCATGCGCACCGTCCTCCCCATCTCCGAGCACCCGGAAATGCCCCTCGAAAATTTCATCGCCTACAAACCCGTGCAAGTCGCTTCCTTCGGCGGGAAAGGCTTCCGCGGCCGACGCGGCCGAAATTTTCTCGCCTCTTCTTATCGCCGCAGCCGCTGAACTTCGCTTCCTCTCTTGACAGGGAAAGGATTGTCCGCTATTATTGGCATATGCTAATAACTCCCGGAGGTCCCCTTGCCGCGTCCTTTTAAATGCCGACACGTTCATGGCAACCCAGGGGCCGATTATTTCAAACCCCGAGGGATCCCGGTGTCGGCGCTGCAGGAGATCGGCCTTTCCCTGGATGAATTCGAAGCGGTCCGTCTCGCCGACCTGGAGGGGCTTTACCAGGAAGAGGCCGCGCAAAAGATGAATATTTCCCGGCAAACGTTCGGAAATATTTTGACCACGGCCCATCGGAAGATCGCCGATGCGCTGGTCAACGGAAAAGCCCTGAAAATCGCCGGGGGCATGAACATTTTTCAAGCCCCGCCGGGGCCCATGGCCGCTCAGCCGCGAGGCCGCGGGTGGGGACGCTGCCGCCGAGGCGGTTTTTGACAATAGTGTTTTTCAGGAATTTTCAATGAACCCTAAGGAGGTGAACGTCATGCCAGGATTCAACGGATCGGGCCCCACGGGAATGGGGCCGATGACAGGATGGGGACGCGGCCGTTGTGCGGCCGGTCTGGGAGGAAGGCCTTTTTACGGGGCCGGACGCGGCCGCCGCTGGCTAGGCCAGCGTGCTTTTTCGGGCCCTGGAGGTTTCGGCTATGGGCAAGGGGCTTTTCAAAACCCCGCAGACCCGGGATCCGAGACCTCCCTGCTGAAAGGGCAGGAAAGTCTTGTCTCGGAAGAACTCGCCAGGATCCAAGCGCGGATCCGCGAACTGGAAAGTCAAAAATAACGATCGCTCAAGGGGCGGAAGATTGGGGATCGTCCGCCCCTCCGCGATCTCATTCAAGGAGATTTTCTATGATCCGACTCGGTATAACTTTGGAAGATGACCAGGGACTTGAAAGCAATGTCTGCGCACATTTCGGCCAATGCACCTATTTCGGCCTTGTCGAACTTGACGGTCCAAAGATCCAAAGTTCAAAGGTCGTTCCGAACACCGCCCAGCACGGAGGCGGAGGGTGTCAAGCCGTCGACGTCATCCTCAGCCACGGGATCACCCATGTGATCGCCGGCGGCATGGGCGGCGGAGCGCAGGCCAAATTCGCCCAAGCCGGGATCCCGGTTTACGGCTATTCGGGGAAAGCCCAGCATGCGGTCGAGGACTTCATCAAGAAAAACCTGGGAGGCCTCGCTTCCTGTGCCGACCACGACGGCCATTGCCATTAAGCCGCCGTGGGAAAGCCATGAAGATCGCGATCACCTGCAAAACGCAAGGCCCGGATGCGGAGCTGGATCCCCGTTTCGGACGTTGCGGTTTTTTTCTTTTTTTCGACACGGAGACAGGGACCGAAGAGTTCCTCAAAAATCCTTATGGAGATTCCCAAGGCGGAGCGGGGATCCAATCAGCCCGTGAAATGGTCTCCCGAAAAGTGGAACGCATCCTGACCGGACAAGTGGGCCCGAACGCCCTCAAAGTCCTTGAAGAAGCCGGGATCGGGATCACAAGCGGGCTTTCGGGAAAAGTATCCGCCCTTCTCCAGCCCTACAAGGAAGGACGGTCCGGAAATGCCCGATGAGCTTCCTTTTTGCACCTTTGACGATTACCGGAAAAAGGTGCTCGACCGCGAGGCCCTTTTCCTGGAGGAAGGGTATGACTTTGCGCTGGAAAGGGCGCGGATCCTCGATCAGGTTTCTCCCCTTCCCCGCAGGATCCTTGAAGCCGGAACGGGCAAAGGCCATTTCACTCTGGCCCTGGCCGAAAGGGGCCTCTCGTTCACGACCTTTGACATTACCGCCGAAGATCAGGCCGTCGCGAAATTCCATCTCCGGCATCACGGCCTGGCCGCGCAAGTCGTTTTCAGGATCGAGCATGAAACGCGTTTGAGTTTCCCCGACGAAAGTTTCGATATCCTCTTCTGCATCAACGCCTTGCACCATCTCACCCAGCCCCGCGCAACGCTTGCCGAATGGCTCCGAATCCTCGCCCCTCAAGGACGGATGGTCCTGAGCGATTTCAGCGCCGAGGGATTCGCCATCGTCGAGCGCATCCATGCCCTGGAAGGCCGCGCGCATCCAAGGGAAGAATTCACGATCCCTCTGGCCATGCACTTTTTGCAGGAGAAAGGGCTGAAGGTCGCCCGGACCGGTTCCCGACTGCAGGAAACCCTGATCGCGGAAAAACCGTTATGATCCTTTCAGTCGCCAGCGGAAAAGGAGGGACCGGAAAGACCACCGTCGCCGTCAATCTGGCGCTGAGCATCCCGAACGCGCAATTGCTCGATTGCGACGTGGAAGCGCCGAACGCCCACCTTTTCCTCAAGCCCGCTCTGCGCGAAAAAAAACCGGCCCAACTTCTGCTCCCCGAGATCGATCTTTCGAAATGCGATCTCTGCGGAAAGTGCCAGGAGATCTGCGCTTACCATGCCTTAGCCGTTCTGCCGAAAAAAGTCCTCGTCTTCCAGGAACTTTGCCACAGTTGCGGCGCCTGCGCCTCCCTCTGTCCCCGGAACGCGATCCGGGAAGTCCCGAAAGAGATCGGCCAGGTCGAGTTGGGAGCCTCGAACGGTCTTCTCTTCGGACACGGAAGGCTTTATATCGGAGAAATGATGTCGCCGTTCCTCATCCAGCAGGTCCGGAAACTGACCGTCCCGGACCGCACGGTCGTGATCGACGCGCCCCCGGGGACCTCGTGCCCGATGATCGCAGCGGTCCGGCAAAGTGATTTCTGCATCCTGGTCACCGAACCGACCCCTTTCGGCCTTAACGACCTCGGCCTTGCGGTCGAAGTCGTAAAACGATTGGGCATTCCGCTGGGCGTGATCCTCAATCGGGCGGATGAGAATAACACCGAGGTGGAAACCTTCTGTAAGGCTCGTAAGATCCCCGTTTTGTTGTCCATCCCTTTTGAACGCAGGATCGCCGAGCTTTATTCGAAAGGGATCCCGCTCGTCACTGCCGACCCTTCCTATCAAACGATCTTCAGTGACCTTCGGGACAAGATCTTTGCGTTGTTGGCCGGTTCTGCAAAAGCTCCCCGGAAAGGAACCGGATAAAATGAAACAGATCGCGATCCTCAGCGGAAAAGGAGGGACCGGGAAGACGATGCTCACCGCTTCGTTCGCCTCCCTGGAAACAAATGCCGTCTGGGTCGATGCCGACGTCGACGCGGCCAATCTGCATCTTCTGCTCCGTGGAAAGGTCCTCGAAACCCACGGTTTTTCGGGCGGGAGCAAAGCCTGGATCGACCCTTCCGTTTGTCTCGAATGCGGTCAATGCCTTTCCTCCTGCCGCTTCGAAGCGATCCGCGACTCTTTCGAAGTGGACCCGATCGCCTGCGAAGGCTGCGGCCTGTGCGCCCGGCTCTGTCCGGCCGGCGCGATCGTGATGAAGGAACATCCATCCGGCGAATGGTTCGTGTCGTCGACCTCTTACGGCCCCTTCGTTCACGCCAAATTGGGCGTCGCCGAAGGGAATTCCGGCAAACTGGTCTCCAAGATCCGTGAAAAAGCGCGCCAGATCGCCCAAGAGCAGAAAAGGGACCTGGTTTGCATCGACGGCCCGCCGGGGATCGGCTGCCCCGTGATCGCTTCGCTCTCGGACGTCGACAAAGTCCTGATCGTTACGGAACCGACCCTGTCCGGGGTCCATGACATGGAGCGCATCCTCGCGCTGGTCCGGAAATTCCGCGGGACAGCCGTGGTCGCGATCAACAAATACGATCTCAATCCGGAGATCGCCGAGCATATCGGATCGATCTGTCAGGCCTACGGCATCGAGTTAGCGGGCAAGATCCCTTTTTCGCCGACAGTCGAGCAAGCGATCCGCCGCGGTCTTCCTCCCGTGGAATGCTGCGAAGAAAAAGTCCAAAAAGCGATCGTGACGCTCTGGGACCGCCTGCGCCTCAAAGAAGCCGGCGTCCCTGTTGTCAACCCTGGCCCTGCCAAGAAAGGAGCTTTATGAGCCTCGAAAAAGCAAAGAACCATTTCCTCGGAAAGGACGGGCATGTCCGCCTGAACTGCGCCAGGGCCGTCGCCGAGGCCTTCCGGAACATTTTCTCTCCGGAACCGGCGCTTCTGGAACATCTCGCCGTTTCGAGCGGAGGCCGGGCTCCGGACGGCTATTGCGGCGCTTTTTATGCCGCAAAACGCCTGCTCGGACCCGAGGACCCCCGTCTTGCCGAGTGCGAAGCCTCCTTCGTAAAAACGGCAGGCTCGGTCAAATGCCGGGAGATCAAGGCGCTCAAAAAGCTCCCTTGCGTAGGCTGTGTCGAGATCGCGGCCCGCTCGCTGGAGCGATCATGAAGCTCCGTTTGATCGCCCAGGGCTCGTCGCGCTGGGACCGTTTTCGCAAACGCTGGGGGCTCTCCTTTCTTCTGGGCGAGGATCTCCTGTTCGACACGTTCGGACGGGAGGATATTTTCCGGAAAAACCTCGAAAAATTCGGGGTCGCTCGCGAGCAGATCAAGCATGTCGTCCTCTCGCATGAGGATTGGGACCATATCACAGGCTTCCGCTCTCTCGCGTCGAAAGAACGCCCTAGGCCCGTTTATCTCTGCCGTGACAGTCAACCGGCCGTCAAAGCCCTGCTCCGCGATCTCGGCGCGCGTCTTATCGAGATCGACGGACCCGCCGAGATCACCGAAGGCGTCTTCACGCTCGGGCAAATGCCCGCCGTCACGCGTCACGGCCCGCTCACGGAACAGGCCCTGGCGGTGCGTTCGCCGCGCGGGATCTCGGTCGTAACAGGCTGCGCTCATCCCGGGATCCTTGCGATCGTCGAAAAAGCGGCCGCTTTTTTCGGAAAAAGCATTTCGACGATCTGCGGCGGATTCCACATGAAAGAGAATTCGGAGGAAGAGAACACGCGCATCCTCGAAACCTTACGCGCAAGGGGCGTCGAAAGGATCGTCCCCCTCCATTGCACGGGTATCAAGGCCTGCGCTTTATTCCGCGCCCGCTACGGGGACTCTTGTATCGATCTTCGCGAAGGCGGGACTTTGGAGCTCTGAACGCCGAAGCAAAGGGGCTGTTGGGAAGAGTTCGGTTCGCCCCGGGCGAGGTCAGGCGCGCGTGTTCGCAAGGAACAGCGCTTCGAGACGGGGAGACACGCGAAGAACCTCGCTTGAGACCTGGCGGAAATGCGCGGGGATCTCGGGATAGAAAGCGTCGCCTTCATAATCCGCATCGATCGTGGTCAGATAGATCCCGTCGATCCTCTCCAGGGTCGACGCGTAGAGGCTCGCGCCCCCGATGATGAAGACTTTCCCGGTCTTGGCCGCAAGCAGCGCGGAGTCGAGATCATGGAAAACGCGGATCCCGACGCGCGGCGCGAACGAGGCGCTCAGAACAAAATTCTCCCGGCCCGGAAGCGGTTTTCCGATGCTCTCGAAGGTCTTGCGGCCCATGATCACCGTTTGGCCCAAAGTCAGCTGTTTGAAATATTTCAGATCCTCGGGAAAATGCCAGGGCAGGCGGTTCTCTTTTCCGATCACGCGCCCGCGCGCGGTCGCCACGACATGATAAAGCTTGAATCTGCGATTCATTCTGATATCCATCAAAGCTTTCCGGAACATTTCTTGCGGCCTGTCATCCCGAGGGAGTCCCGCCCTGTAAAACAGCCAAGGCAGGGCACACTTAAGTGTGCCCTACCTTAGTGTGCTCCACGGGTGCGGCCACTTTTTCACACCGCCACCGGCGCCTTGATGGCCGGGTGCGGATCGTAATCCTCCAAACAAAAATCCTCGTACTGGAAAGCAAAAAGGTCCCGGACCTCGGGGTTCAGCGTCATCGCCGGAAGCGGCCTCGGCTCACGCGAGAGCTGAAGGTTCACCTGCTCAAGATGGTTCGAATAGATGTGGAGATCGCCGAAGGTGTGCACGAAATCTCCCGGCTGAAGGCCCGTGACCTGCGCAAGCATCATCGTCAGCAGCGAGTAGGACGCGATATTGAACGGGACGCCGAGGAAAGCGTCGGCGCTCCGCTGATAAAGCTGGCAGGAAAGTTTTCCTTCCCGGACATAAAATTGAAAAAGGCAATGGCAGGGCGGAAGCGCCATCTTGTCGATCTCGGCCACGTTCCATGCCGACAGCATCAGGCGCCGGCTGTTGGGGTTCTTCCGGATCTCCTCGACGAGGAACTTCATCTGATCGTGCGTGCGCCCGTCACTCCCCTGCCACGACCGCCACTGTTTCCCGTAAACGGGCCCGAGATCGCCGTTGGCATCCGCCCATTCATCCCAGATCGTCACGCCGTGGTCCTTCAGATAACGGATATTCGTGTCGCCGCGCAGGAACCAGAGCAGCTCATAAATGACGGATTTGAGATGGACCTTTTTGGTCGTCAGCAGCGGGAATCCCTTCGAAAGATCGCAGCGCATCTGATAGCCGAAGACGCTCAGCGTGCCGACCCCTGTGCGGTCCGCGCTTTTCACGCCGCGCTCGAGGACATGACGAAGGAGATCGAGATAAGGTCTCATCGGAGGCGTATCATAGCACAAAAAAAGGGACGGTTCTCCCGAAAGAGAACCGTCCCCGTGATCGTTCCCGCCTTTTAACTGCGGCGGCGGCCGAAGATGCGAAGGAGCATAATGAAGAGGTTGATGAAATCCAGGTACAGGATGAGCGCCCCGAGGATCGCCATCTGGTCCGTGGAGCCCACGCCCGACTGGTGGATCGCTTTCAGCTTCTGTGTATCGTAAGCCGTCAATCCGATGAAGAGCGCCACGCCTACATAGCTGATGATCCAGTACAGGACGGGCGAGCGCAGGAAGATATTGACGAGGCTCGCGAGAATGATGCCGATCAGAAGCATCATGAAAAAACCGCCGAACGAGGAAAGGTCGGCGCGCGTCATCCATGCGAAAAGGCTCACCCCGATGAAGGTCCCGGCCGCCAGGAAGAAAACGGTCGAGATCGAGGTCGCCGTGTAGATGATGAAGATGTACGAGAGGGTGAGACCGTTCAAGGCCGAATAGACGAGAAATCCCGTGATCGCGGTCTGGGGGGAAAGCTTCAGGGCCTGCGAAGAAAGCCAGAACACGAGCCCAAGCTCGACCAGAACGAGCACAAAAAAGAGCCCGCCGTAAAGCGCTCTTAGCAGCGCAGGACTGGACGCGACCGCCATCGCGACGAACCCCGTGACGGCAAGCCCCGCCGCCATCCACTGATAGACCTTCTGCATGAAGGACTGCTCGGCCCGTTCAAAAGCAAATGCTTTTTCCTGATCGTATGCCATAGGAACCTCCTTTTGAAATGACGGGAAAATTTCCCGGGCCCATGAGCCCCGGATCTTCTCCCTGTGACCCGATCAAAGGTCGTTCAATAACGGTAACTTTTTATCTTTCTCGGAAAGATGATAACCGCCGTCTATTTTCGGCCACGGGATCCCGATCGAGGGGTCGTTCCAAAGGATCCCCCCTTCCGTCTCGGGCGCATAAAACGAGGACACCTTATAAAGGACTTCCGTCCCGTCGTCCAGGCTGAGATAACCATGCGCGAACCCCGCCGGGACATAGAGCATTTTCCGGTTCGCCGCGCTAAGCTCGGCCGAAACCCAGCGGCCGAACGTGGGCGACCCTTTGCGAATATCGACCGCCACGTCAAAGATCTTTCCGCGGACCACCCGCAACAGCTTCGCCTGCGCCGCCGGCGGCTTCTGGAAGTGGAGCCCGCGCAGAACGCCCCGGCCCGAGATCACATGGTTGTCCTGGACAAAGGTTTCCCGGATCCCCTGTTCAAAGAACCGTCGGGCATGATAACTTTCGAAAAAAGCGCCGCGCGGATCGTCGAACACCTTCGGCTCGATCAGGACCACTTCCGGCAGCGCTGTCTTCGTGAATTTCATCTCGATTTTATCTCCCGACGCAAATTTTCAGGCTTAAGCGACCATGTCTTTTCGAAGGACAGCCGCTTTTTCCTCGCCGCAGATCTTGGCGGCAAGCTTGAGCGCAAATTCCAGCGCCGTTCCCGGCCCACGGCTCGTGACAAGATTCCCGTCCACCACGACCCCCTCCTCCGAATAGTTCGCCGCCGAAAGATCACGGTCGAGGCCCGGATAACTGGTCAGCGAGCGCCCCTGGATCATTCCGGCCTCTTTCAGGACGAGCGGCGCCGCGCAGATCGCCCCGACGGTCTTTTTCGCGCGGTCCATCGCTTTCAGGACGTCAAGCACCGCCGGCTCTTTTTTCAGATGGTTCACGCCCGGCTGTCCTCCCGGGACCACGATCGCGTCAAAATCTTCGGCCCGGACATCCTTCAAAAGGACATCGGGCATGACCTTGACCTTGCGTGAGCCCGTCAGAAGACCCGGCCGGATCCCGGCCAGAACGACCTCGGCCCCCGCCCGCCGAAGCACATCGACCACCGTAATAGTTTCGATCTCTTCGAACCCGTCCGCTACGGGGACCAGTATCTTTTTCATCCTGTCCTTCCTTTCCCGGCCGCGCGCAGGGCCTGTCGGCAGTAAAACCGTATCGAGCGCGAAAGCCGGTACTTTTTTTCGCTGAGTTCCGCCGCGCGGAACCAGCGAAAACGGTCATGCTCGGCCTCGTGGAGCCGGACCGTCTTTCCCGGGGATACCGCAAAATAGACAAGCCCGATATGCCAATGCGTCCTGTGGATCCGGTGCACATCCATGAAGGCCGGCCTCAGGAGCGGCTTGACGCCCGCATGAGCGATCCGCGGTTTGCCCGCGAGCACTTTCACCCTCAACCCGGTCTCTTCGAAGATCTCCCGTCCCAGGGCCTCTTCCGGATCCTCGTCGAGTTCGATATGCCCGCCCACCGGCAGCCATTTATGATAACGCTTGTGGAAAACGAGTAAAACCCTTTTTTGATAGACCAGGAACGCCGCAACGACGAAATCATATCGGTCATGGATGTGCGGCATGGGGATCTCGGCTCCTCGGGACCGTCAAAGGATCTTTTTCAACGCGTCCAGGACGGGCTCATGCAGGGGACCGTTCGTGGCGAGGATCCCCGGATTTTTTTCAAGCCGCGAGCCGGTCGTGAAATCGAGCGCTTTGCCTTCGAGGTCGGAGACCCGCCCGCCTGCTTCCTCGACCAAGACCGCCCCGGGAGCCACGTCCCATATTTTCATCCGGTAATCGGGGCGTTCCGCCGGCAAAAGATAAAAAAGAACATCGCCGGCCCCGGAAGCGAGCAAAGCGTACTTGGCCTGACTGTCCATCAGGACCGGCTCCGGGACGACGCCAAGCGCTTTCAGAAAAAGATCCGTTCTCCCGGAATGCGTATGCCCGGCCTCGACCGAACGGAGCAATTTCATCTTCCTCGGATCGGCGCAATCCGAAACCCGGACGCGTTCGAAATTCCGGCAGGAACGGAGCCCGCCGGACCAGCACCCGCCGCCGCGGACCGCAAGCACCAAAAGTCCGTCATCCGCCACTTCGCGGCCCGGCGCGTTCATCCGGGGACAGGCCACGGCACCGAGCACCACCTGCCCCTTCTCCACGAGGGCCAGCGCCACCGCGTACTGATCGCCGCGGATAAAACCCTTGGTCCCGTCGATCGGGTCCAGCACCCAGAACCGCTCGGAATTTTTCCGGGTCCCGTGATCGATCCATTGAAGGAGGGATGCCGCGTCCGCTTCGGGCGCGAACTTTCTTGTGTACGTAAGGACCTGCTCAAGCGTTTCTCGGGCCCCGGACGCGCGCAAGGGGGCCGAACTTTCCTCCGCCACCAGACGGTCGTCCGGATATTTTTCCCGAAGCCGTTTCCCGGCCAAGGCCTGCGCCGCGAAATCCCCGACCGTCACCGGCGAAGCGTCCTGTTTGGTGATCGAGACCCCGCCGATCCCGAACCGGACCTCCTCGACGAGAAGGGCGGCTTCGCGGACGGTCTCCAAGGCAAAACAAGCCTCGGCAGACCCGGCCAGCGGAGAGGGAAGATTTTGAGAAAGTTCGAGCGCCATTCCTAACCCGTCAGAAATATTTTCCGGTCAACTTTTCAGGATGTTCTTTACGATCGCCAGGACTTTTTCTATCTCGATCGGTTTTTCGAGACAGGCCGCCGCCCCGGCGTTCAGAATGTCTTTTTGCCCGTGCTCGGGAAGATAACCCGAGAGGATCACGACCGGCGTCCGGCAGGCGGCACGGATCTTTCGGAGGGCCTCATGCCCTTCGACCTTGGGCATCAGGATATCAAGGAAAATGAGATCGAACGTACTTTGGCCGATCTTCTGGAGCGCCTCTTCAGCCCCTTCGGCCCCGACAACTTCATACGGCCCCGCGACCGGAAGGATCTTGGCAAGCATTTGCCGGATCACCGGCTCATCATCCACTACAAGGATCTTGTACTGCCGCTCGGGTGCATCGGTCATCTTCGCCCTGCTCCTCCCCGGGTTCCGTTACGGCCGTCCCTCGCAACGCCCGGAATACATCATATAATGAAGGGGTCCCTTCAAACAAGCCTTTCCCTTGGAGCCTGCGTCTCGCCGGAAAAAAGATCGGGCTCCCGGGAACGGCTTCCCTCCTCTTTTTTCAAACCGCTCAATCCAAGCCCCAGAAGCCGGACCGGTTTTTCTCCCGCCCGGGTCTTGGTCCGAAGCAGCCGGCAGGCGATCTGATAAAGTTCTTCCCATCCCTGCACGGGCTTGGGAAGGGTCTTGGACCGCGTGATCTGTTCGAAATCATGGTATTTGACCTTGAGCACGACCGTCCTGCCGGTCTTCGTATCCGCTTCGACCCCTTCCATCACCTGGTGGGCGAACTTTTCAAGCAGGGCTTCCATCCAGTCCCTATCGCGCGTGTCTTTTTCGAAGGTTTCTTCGACCGAGTATTGTTTCGGCTCCCAGAACGGGTCGACCGGACTTTCGTCGAGTCCGAGCGAACAGCGGTAAAGCGCATAGCCGCTTTTCCCGAAGACCTCCCGAAGTTTTGCCTCGCCGACCCTCTGCAAGTCTCCGCAGGTCCACACGCCGAGCTTTGCAAGATCTTTTTCCGTGACCGGCCCGACGCCGGGGATCTTCCGGACCGGGAGCGGCTCGAGAAAAACGATCTCTTCGCCGGGACGGACCACGGTCAATCCGTCCGGTTTTTTGATATCGGAGGCGATCTTGGCAAGGAACTTGTTCGGCGCGACTCCCGCGGAGGCCGTCAAACGGGTCACCGCGCGGATCGTTTGCTTGATCGTGGAGGCGATCATAACCGGATCCTCGATCCCGAGTTTGTGTCGCGTGACATCCAGATATGCCTCGTCGAGGGAGGCCGGTTCGACGAGGTCGGTGTGCTGCTTGAGGATCGCCATCACGGTCCGCGAGATCTCTTCGTAGCGCTGGAAACGCGGACGAAGGAAGATCGCGTTCGGGCAAAGCCGCTTGGCTTGGGCCGACGGCATGGCGGAATGAATGCCGTAGCGGCGCGCCTCATAGGAGGCCGTGCTCACGACCCCGCGGCTTTCGGGGCTCCCCCCCACGACCACGGGCTTGCCGCGGTACTCGGGGCGGTCCTCCTGCTCCACCGCGGCAAAAAAGGCGTCCATATCGACATGCATGATTTTGCGGGACCAGGCGGCGGTGTTCATAAAAAATCCGGCAGAACTCCTTCCCTCTCGGGGCTCTCATCATCTTATATCCCCCGGGCTTTGTCAATTTTCCCGCTGTTGGGTCTCTCGGGAGTATTCCCGCGGGACCGCGTTTGCTAGAATACGGCATGCTCAAACTCAAAAAGCTGGTTTTGAAGACGCCGGTCATTCAGTCCCCCATGGCCGGGTTCACGGACCTGGCCTTCCGCCTTATCGCGCGCGAGTTCGGAATGGAACTGGCCTTCATCGAAATGATCTCGGCCCATGCCCTCGTGCGCAAGAACCGGAAAACCTTCGGGCTTTTGAAGACGGATCCCTCCGACCGGCCGCTTGGGGCCCAGCTTGTCGGCGCGGACCCCGGCGCCATGGCCGAAGCCGCTGCGCTACTCGAAGCGCGGGGCTTCGATGTCCTTGATCTCAATCTCGGATGCCCGGTGCCCAAGATCGTCGCTCCCGGAGGCGGCTCGGCGCTGCTCCTCGATCCCGGAAAAGCGAGGAGGATCTTCCGCTCGGTCGCCGATGCGGTAAAAAAGATCCCGGTCACCGTCAAGATGCGCAAAGGCTTCAAGGACCCTTCGGGACGCGAGGCGGTCCGCATGGCGAAGATCGCGGAAGAAGAAGGTCTCGCCGCCGTCGCGGTCCACGGGCGCACGCGCACGCAGGGCTATCAGGGAAAGGCGGACTGGGTCTCGATCCGGCTCGTGAAGGAAGCGGTTTCGATCCCCGTGATCGGTAACGGCGATATCGCTTGCGGGGACGATGCGCGGCGGATGATGCAGGAAACGGGATGCGATGCGGTCATGATCGGAAGAGGTTCGCTCGGCAATCCCTGGATCTTCCGCTCTGTCCGAAATGCGCTTCAGGGTCAAAACGAGGGACCGTCCGTTCCGCTCGAAGAGCGCCGGCGGACGGCGCTTGCGCATTTTGAGCTCGCCGTGAAATTCGAAGGAGAGTCCGCCGTGATGAAATTCCGGAAAACGGCGTGCTGGTATTTCAAAAAAGTGCCGGGGGTCGCCCGTTTCCGCGCCAGGATCAATCTCGCCAAGTCTCCCGACGAAGTCCGCTGTTGGGTCCAGTCCTTCGACGCCACTCCCTAACCTATTTCAAACCCCGGAGGTTTGATCAAGGTGCCTTCGGTGTGCCGTTTTGGCGCAGCTCCTTCGACCTAATCACACCTCCGGGGTGGGATTAGGTTCTGTGCTGCCGAAGCATACGCCGCAGAAGTTCGCGCGGAAGTCCGACCACGTTCGAATAAGAGCCCTCGATCCTGCGCACGATCCGTGGCCCCATCTGAATGGCATAAGCGCCGGCTTTATCGAGATGCGGGACCTGGGCAAGATAATCGTGGATCGCCGCCGGCGAAAGTCTTCGGAAATGAACGCGCGTCCTTTCGCTGGCCTCGAAGATCCGGTCTTCTTTCCGGTCCCAAAGCGCAAGGCCGGTCCAGACCTCATGGACCTTCCCGGAAAGAAAAGCCAGCATCCGTTTTGCCTCCGCCCAAGACCGCGGTTTCCCGAGCATGCGTCCCCGGCAAAAAACGATCGTATCGGCCCCGAGCACCCACCGGGCCGCGCGCGCCCGCACGCAGGCATGAAGGGCCTTCGCCTTCGCGTGGATCCTCACGATCTCCTCCGGCCTCCGTCCGGGAAGCGGCCGCTCCCGGTAACGGGAAGGCACGACGCGAAAACGCATCTTCATTTCACGGAGGATCTCTTTGCGCCGCTCCGACCGGGAAGCGAGATGAAGCAGAAATGCGGCGGACCGTTTTGGGGGAACGCGCCGGAGACGGCCGGAAGGGCTCATATCTTTTTTTTGCATTCGGGACATTCAATCGAAAGTTCGAGGACCGGGGCTTTGCAATGAGGACACCGGCGGAACCCTTCGGCAAGGGGTTTGTTCTTTTCCCGAAAATAAAAAAAGATCTCGAGCCCCATGGTCGGCACCGCGGTCAGGAGGAGAAAAACAGGGACCACGACGATGCGCGGAAGCCCCCAAGGAAGGCCGAACGCAAGGTCCGAGATCCAAAGTCCGTAAGCGACCCAGACGAAAAGATAGACCATCGCCAAGGCCCCGGGAAAGGAAGGCGACCATTCGACCCCGCGGATCTGCGCCAGCACAAGGAAAATACCGCCCCCCACGATCATAATGACAAGGATCAGGTTCATTAGGAAATCTTCGCGCTTCGGGTCCATCAAATAAGCGAAGAACTCCGGGAAAGGGGCCTGGACGTGGATCTCTCGCTCCCGGCCTTTGAAGCTGATCCCGCGGGAAACGAGCAAATGATAGACCGCCCGGCGCAGCGTATGGAAATCCGCCCACTTCAAAAAACTTTCATCAAAAGGCGTGTAGCGCCTGCTCTGGATGAGGTATTGTTCGAAAAGCGCGTTCGCGGCCGCAAGGTCCCCGGAAGCGTTCTTCAAGATCGCTTGCAGCAGGAGCGCAAAACTGTTGTGATCGTAAAGCGCTTTCGCTTCTTCCAGCGCCTTCCAAGCTTCTCCTTCGGCCCCTTTTTGCGCCATGAACCGCGCCCCGGCCGCCGTCCGTTCGAGCGAATCGTTCAACTTGGCGAGTTTGAGCGGCCTTTTTTCGGAGAGTTTCTGAAGCCGTATCGCCGCCTTGGTGATGATCTCACTGAAGATCTTTTCATGGTCCGGAGGTGCTTCGCCGATCTGGATATCGGCCGCGGCGACAAGCAAGCTGACGAAAAGGAGCGGAAGCATGACGGTATTTTACCGGATTTGACGATCGCTGGCCATTTTTCTTGGACCCGCGGTAGCCCGAACCGAGGTCAGCCGGTCCGAAACCCTACGCGGACGGTCCCGATTCCAGCAGTTCCTTGACCCGCGCGACCAGTTCATTAACGTTGATGGGTTTGACGAAAAAACCCTGGATGTCCCAGGGATGAAAATACCGCTCCATCTGCTTTTTTTCCGAAACAACGATCACGGGCAAACGACGGACGGCTTCGCGTTCATCCGCCCTCAATTTTTCCATGAAATCCTTGCCGTTCAGGACCGGCATTTCCACATCAACGACCAAAAGCTCCGGCGCCTCATAAGCGATCTTTTCATACCCCTTGCGCCCGTCGTAAGCGGTCGCGACCTCAAAGTGCAGCGTCGCCTCCAGCTTCTGTTTCAAACCCGTGGAAAAGGCCATATCGTCATCGACCACGAGGATCTTGTATCGTTTGGGCGGCGGCTCTTTTTTGATCAGATCACGGCACCGATGGCACAAAAGTTCTCCGGGCTCGTCGGTCAGATTGTCGCATCCGATACATTTGCGGGTCTTGATAGACATGGGCCTCTCCCCAGGCTGATATCCGGTTTTTCGGCAGAGAAGCCGAAGCGCTTGAGGAGAAAAGACTTAGGGAAGGGAGCCCCGAACAGGGACGGAACGCCGGCCCCGCAGGGCAGGCTTAAACCCACCCCACAGGTTTTTTCGGGCAACTAAGGAAAAAATGTTTTTAGGGAGGGGCAAACAGACGGAGGATCGCCGAAAAGCTCAGGGTTTTTTGCGTTCCATCGTATAGACGAACAACCGATCGCCTTTGGCTTCGCTCTTCGGTTTCAAAAGCCCCTGAGCGACCTTGTGGGTCCAGATCGAAGCCGGTCCCCCTTCGATGCGGATATTTTTTTCCACCCGTCCGCCGTCGAGCCACTTCTCGACGATAAAAACTCCCCACCGGATGAACAGGGGGTGATGCTCGCGCAGGATCTTCTTTTCGGCCGCCGCGAGGTCCTGGCTCCAGCGGACATGGAAATATTCCTCGACGAACTCGTCGGCAAAGGAAACACGAAGATATTCGACAAGGTCTCCGGGACCGTTGATCTGGAAATTGATGGCGAAAGCCGCGTCGTCGACCGAATCCTCGACAAAATCGGTGATTTCGATTTCGATGAAGTCGAAGCGGCTCTCCATAGCAGGTCCATTATAGCAAGAGCGGCGCGAATACCGAAACGCGAAATAAGGCCGGAAAAGGGCCGTATCAGGCGCCAGGGAAAAGAGAGCGGGATCTAAAAAAAAGAATGAAAGGCCGGACGATCCGAGGGACCACGCGCGGATCGCTGGTTTTATTTGAAGAGCGTTTTCGCGGCTTTCGCAATGTGCGGAGCTGAAAGTCCGTAAGCGCTCAAAAGTTCGTCCGGAAG
This sequence comes from Candidatus Omnitrophota bacterium, assembly GCA_049324575.1. Classification (GTDB taxonomy): domain Bacteria; phylum Omnitrophota; class Omnitrophia; order Omnitrophales; family Aquincolibacteriaceae; genus JBMONI01. The sequence continues at coordinate 187,743 of JBMONI010000016.1, forward strand.
CCCTGATTCGGCGTAGGTATCCTGGACCGCGACAAAAGCCATGGGAACAGGCGCTTTGCGGGCAAGCAAAGCCGAAACCGCGCTGCCCAGCCCTCCCCAGATCTGATGCTCTTCAGCCACCACGATGCGGCCCGTTTTTTTCGCGGCATCCACCAGAAGCGCCTCATCGAGCGGTTTGATCGTATGGATCTCGATCACGGAAGCCTGGATTCCTTCTTGGGCCAAGGCCTCCGCCGCCTGCAAGGCCTCAAAAACAAGGAGCCCCGTCGCCACCAGAGTTATATCTTTTCCGTCGCGAAGCCGCAGCCCTTTGCCGATCTCGAATTTCGTCTTTTCCGTATGGATCAGCGGGGCCTTGGGACGGCAGGTCCGCATGTAAAAAGGGCCCTTCTGCGCCGCGGCCGCATAGATCAGGGCCCGAGCACAATATTCGTCGGAAGGGATCGTCACCGTGAAATTCGGAAAAGAGGTCATGAGCGCGATATCTTCAATCGACATTTGGGATGCGCCGTCCTCGCCCACCGTGATCCCGCCGTGCGAAGCCACGACCTTCACGTTCAGGTTGGGGAATGCGATCCCCATGCGGATCTGGTCGTAGCCTTTGCAGACCAAAAAGGACGCAAAACTCGAGATGAAAGGGATCTTCCCGCAACTGGCCAGTCCTGAGGCGACGCCGCACAGGTTCGCTTCCTGGATCCCGACATTGAAGAACCGGTCGGGAAACACTTCGCCGAATTTCGCGGTCTTGGTCGATTTCGAAAGATCGGCGTCCAGAACCACAATCTCGGGGTTCTTCTTCCCGAGATCGACCAAAGCTTCACCGTAGGCGTCGCGCGTCGCCTTGCCCATTTTTTTATCCATCGGCCAACTCCGTGAGCGCGCGCTCGAGCTCTTGCTTTGTCGGCGCCACGCCGTGGAAATCATTGTTATGCTCCATGAACGAGACCCCTTTGCCTTTCACCGTATGGCAAATCACGATCGCAGGGCGGCCCGGAACCCGTTGGGCTTTTTCCGTCGCGCGCAGGATCTGTTCAAAGTCATGCCCGTCGATCTCCTGGACATGCCACCCAAAACTCATCCATTTCTCCTTCATCGGCTCCATGTTGCAAATCTTGGCGGTCGCATCATCGAGCTGGAATTTATTGTAATCGAGATAAACGATCAGATGATCAACGTTGTGATGCAGCGCCATCGCGGCCGCTTCCCAGGTCTGTCCCTCGTTGGTCTCTCCGTCGCTGATCACGACATAAGTAAAATAGTCCTTGCGATCAAGCCGCCGGGCGAGCGCCATCCCGATGCCGATCGAAAGCCCCTGGCCAAGCGAGCCGGTCGAAGCCTCGATCCCGGGCAGTTTGCGCATATCGGGATGCCCCTGGAGCGGGCTCCCGAGCTTGCGGAAATCAGTCAAGGTGGCCGGATCGAAATAACCCGTTTCGGCGAGCACGGCATAAAGCGCCGGGGAGGCATGTCCTTTGCTCAAGACCAGGCGGTCGCGGTCGGAGTCCTTGGGATCTCGAGGATCGTGTTTCATGACCGAGCAATAAAGCGCCGTGAGGATCTCTGTGCAGGAAAGAGAGCCTCCTGGATGCCCGGAAGCGGCGGCCGCCGTCATTCGTACAATATGACGACGGATGTTCTTCGCGAATTTTTTAAGCTCGTCCAGAGAGGATTGACGCATGGAATTCCCTTGGATCTGTTATGGAAAGCGAGAAGTTTAACTGCTTTCGGAGGAACCGTCAATGATTTAAACCTTGGGAATCGCGTCCGAAGGCCCCGGAAAATCTCAGGCCCGGCTCGGCCAGCCGATCCAAACGTCCTTGCCTTCGAGCTTCACCAGGTAGGTCGGGATCAGCCCCTCCTCGCCGTAAACACATTGTCCGCTGCGGACATTGAACTCCCACCCATGCCAGGGACAGGTCACTTTCTCGCCGTCAAACCCGCCTTCGCCGAGCGGCGCGCCCGCGTGCGGGCAAACGCCCTCGATCGCAAAGACCTCTTGGCCGCGGCGGAACAGAGCGATCCTCACCCCATCCACTTCACACATCCGCCCGGTCCCTTCCGGGATCTCTTCGATCGACGCGACTTTGATCCAGCGCATGGCTCCCGTCCTTCTCCCCTCCCGGTGAAAATGCTGGCAAATATTATAGGAGGATTTACAATGATGCCTACAGAAATCATGAAAAAGCCAGGCCCCAAAGATCACCGCCTCCTCATCGCCTCGAGCGAAACCGATGCCGACCTTTTTTACGCCACAGGCTTTCTGGCGCCCGATCCTTTCGTCTTTTTGGAGATCCGGGGAAAACGCTATCTTCTCGTCAACGATCTCGAACTCGACCGCGCGAAACGCACGGCGCGCGGATGCCGGATCGTTCCCCTTTCGGCGCTCGCCCAAACCCTTAAGGCAAGAACCGGCAAGGCGCCATCCCTGACCGAGATCCTGGTCCATTTCGCTCGCCGCCATGGCGCAAGCGCCTTTTCGGTCCCGGCCTCTTTCCCGATCCGTTACGCGGACCTTCTCCGCAGGCAAGGCCTGCGGCTTTTTTACCGGGAAGACCCTTTCTTTGAAAGCCGGCGCATCAAGACCGCCCGGGAAATACGCGCCATCACACGAACGCTTCGCAAGATCGAAAGGGCCGCGCATTTTGCGGTCTCAGTGCTCAAGCGCTCCGTCGCGCGCCGGGGAAAACTGTTCTTGCGCGGGAAGGTCCTCACCAGCGAAAAACTGCGGCGCATGATCGAAAGCCGTCTGCTCGAGCTTGGATGTCTTGCGACCCGCACCATCGTCGCCTGCGGGGACCAGGCCGTCGATCCGCACGAGGCTGGCCGCGGACCGCTTCGCCCGGGCCGGCCTATCGTCATCGATATTTTCCCGCGAGACCTCGAAAGCCGTTACTTCGGCGATTTCACAAGAACGTTCGTCAAAGGGAAAGCGCCGGAAAAATTGAAGGCGGTCTACCGCGCGGTCCTCGAAGCGCAAAAGACCGCCCTCAAAAAGATCCGCCACGGAGCGCGCGCCGATCAAGTCCATGCCGTGGTCGAAGACTTCTTCTCTTCCCAAGGATTCCGCACGGGAAAGATCCGGGGGCGGATGCAGGGCTTCTTCCACGGCACCGGGCACGGGATAGGGCTGGAGCTTCACGAACCGCCGTCGGTGGGGAAAAGACCGATTCGGCTCGAGGCCGGGAATGTGATCACGGTCGAACCCGGACTTTACTATCGCGGGACCGGCGGAGTGCGGCTGGAGGATGTGGCCCTCGTCACAAAGACCGGCTGCCGGCTTCTCACCCGTTTTCCGAAGATCCTCGAACTCTGAACCGGCCCTTCACCGGCATCTCTCACGCATCTTGAAATAAGCGGCAAGCGCCGCGCGGCGCGCCTCCCCATGATCGACCACGGGCGCCGGGTAGGTTTTTCCGATCCCGATACCGGCTTTGCTCAGAATATCCGGCGGCGCTGTCCACGGCTTGTGGACCCAGGACGCCGGCAGCTTCGAAAGTTCCGGGACCCATTTTTTAACATAGCGCCCTTCGGGATCGAACTTCCCCCCTTGGGCGACCGGATTGAAGATCCTGAAATACGGAGCCGCGTCCGCTCCGCAACCCGCCACCCATTGCCAACCCAGCGTATTGTTCGCGAGATCCGCATCCACAAGCGTATCCCAGAACCACGCCGCCCCTTCCCGCCAGTGGATCCCGAGGTCTTTTACGAGAAAGGACGCCGCGATCATCCTCACCCGGTTGTGCATCCACCCGGTCTGCCAGAGTTCGCGCATGCCCGCATCGACGATCGGATAGCCGGTCTTTCCCTTTTGCCAGAGCCCAAGCGTCTTCGCATCACTTCGCCACGGAAATTTTTCAAATTCCTTCCGCAAGGGCTCTCGCGCTGCGCGCGGAAAATGACAAAGAAGATGATACGCGAATTCACGCCACCCCAGCTGACGGAGATAAGCTTCGAGATTCTTCTTCGCGCGAAGATCTTTTGCCCTCGCTCGCGCCTTCATCGCTTCACTCCAAAGCTCCCGGACGCTGATCTCGCCAAAATGAAGACAGGCCGAAAGCCTTGAGGTCCCCGCCTCGGCCGGCAGGTCGCGCCCCGTTCCGTAGCGAAAGGCCGCTCTTTTCAAGAAAGACCGCATGGTCTTTCTCGCCGCTTCTTCGCCCGGGGTCCCGTATTCCGTGAACCGTTTGGCCCAGTCAAGTTTGGGTAATAGCCCAAGCTGTTCGATCCGGGAGCCGACCGGTTTTTGCGCCGGCACTCCGACTATTTCCGGCGCCGGAAAAATCGGAGGGCGCGTCACCGCTGAACTCAAAGACCGCCAGAACGGCGTAAAGACCTTATAAGGACCGCCCTGCTGATTTTTGACCGTCCATGGTTCGCGGAGAAGCCCCCCGCTGAAAGTGCGGACTTCGAGCCCCGAGCGCCCAAGCGAAGCCTCGAGTTTTTTTTCGAGCGCAAGCGCCGCGGGCTCGTAACGGCGATTCCAGAACACTTTTCGGGCGCCGCTTTCCCGGCTCGCCTTCAACAAGGCTTTCTCGACCGGCCCCTTCAAGAGAAAAAGATCCGACCCTTTTTCCCGAAACGCTTTCCGGAGCGCCGCGAGCGAATGATGGAGCCACCATCGGCTTGCCGCGCCCGGAGCCCAGGCCCCTTCTTCCTCGGGAGACCAGATAAAAAGAGGAAGGATCGGTCCTCCTGACTTTACCGCTTCGTAAAGAGCAGGATGGTCCGAAAGCCGCAGATCGTTACGAAACCAGACGAGAACGGAACCTGCCTTCTCGCGTGACCTCATAAGGCCCCCGGCGCCGCAGACCGCGGTTTCTTTCCAGGCGCCTTCGCGACGGCCAGCGAGCAAAGCGTGCCAAGCACCGAAAGGCCGATCATCACGGCCAGGATAACGTTCAGCGGGACTTTCTGATCGAGAAAATGTCCGAGGATCACCGGCGCGACCGCCGTCGAGAAGGAAATGATCGAGGACAGGAATCCGCGGATCGCGCCGAGATCGCGCACCCCGTAAAGCTCGGCATAGACCGCCGTCCCGATCGTCATCGCAAGCCCCATGGTCACACCGCAGAAACCCAGGTAGCCGAAAATCCAGGCCTGGCCGCGTGCAAACAGAAAAATGCATAAACCGATCATGACGGGGATCAGATTCAGCGGATAGGTCTTCACCGCCGTCCAGCGGTCCACCATCGGTCCGGCCGCGAAGGACGCCATGGCGCGCGTAAACCCGTAAAAGGTAAGACCGAGCGCGAACTGCGCCGGGTCCCAGCCCTTGAGCTTCAGGAGGTCCGCCTGGTGAAAGAAAAGCGCCGTGAAGAAAGCCGCCGGGGTCAGGACGGGAAGGATCAGGGCGTAAAAGCGCCAGTCCTTCAGCGCCGCCCGTAGTGTCCAGTCATCTTCACGAAGGATCCGTCCCGACGCCGCTTCTTCCCGTTCGACCTTGAGGGCGATCTCTTTCTGGATCCGTTTATGCGTATCCCGGCGCAGCAAAAAATAAACGGCCGGCAGATAAACAAAGAGAAGAAGGCCCGCCAGCACATGCCAGCCCATCCGCCATCCGGAGGCCGCAATGATCGCCGAAACCGAGACCGGAAAGATCATTTCCCCGAGCGGGAAGCCAAGGTTGGTGATCCCGAGCGCCTTGCCGCGCATCGGACCGAAGATCCTCGCCATGGTCGTCGAGGAGATCAGCACCATGGTCCCCTGCCCCAGATTGCGGATAAGCAGGAACCCGAGAAGGACCGTCACCGCATTCCACGCCAGACCCAGCATTGCGCAGCCGGCCGCCAGCAGAATGCCCGTCACCAGCGTGAAGGTCCAAAGCGGCGAACGGTCGAAGACATGGCCCATTATCGGAAGCAGGACGGAAGAGAGCAGGGTCGCCGCCGCGAAAAGGCCCGCGATCTCGGTCGGACTCATGTCAAGCGATCGGCGCATCGAAGGGATGAAAAGCGAAGCGAGAAAGGTCTGGCCGGGACTGCTGAAAGCCGCGGTCAGCACGCCGAACACAAGCAAGGCCGGATATTTACGGAAGAACTGAAGCATGCGGAATTATATCAGAAAAGCGCGCGGCCGGGACTCCGCCGAGGGCTCCTTTCGCAAAGACCCTGGGCACTCAGAGGAACCGATCTTTTTACGGAGTCTCTTTTTTTTCGGAGCGGGGTATTTCGACCGTGCTGGAAAGAGAGTCCGGCTCGTTTCCCGCACCGGCTTCGCTCATGACCCGGCGGCTGGCTTCGATCTCCCCTTGAGCTTCGAGGATCTGGGCGAGACCGACCCGCGCGCTCAGATAGCCGGGATCGAGCGCAAGGATCTCGCGGAACCGCCGTTCGGCGTCCTCCAGGCGTCCCATCTGCCGATAGCTTTCGGCGAGCAGGAACTCGACATCGGTGTTACGGGGAAAAAAGAAACGCAGATGCTCCAAGATCGCCTCGGCTTTTTCCGGCTGTCCCTGGTCCATGTACGCCACCGTCAGCGGGAAAAGAAGCTGCGGCGACCGGACGCCCTTGTAAAAGAGCTCTTCCCAATAACGGATCGTATCGGCTTGCCGTCCCTGCGCCCAAGCCAGGCTCCCCCGGTAAAAAGTCACGGTCGGGTCCTCGGGTTTAAAAGAGGCCAACTGATCGAGGGCAAGCCTCGCGCGTTCCGTCTCCCCCGCCCGCTGGTAAAGGATCCCCGCGGTGAGAAGCGCCTCTTCGTTCCGGGGATCGAGGGCCAGCACCTGCTCGTAGCTTTGAAGTGCGCCATCGGGATTCTTCATGCGCAAGAAAAGCCGCGCCTGATCGCGCCACACGTCGGCGTCCTTCGCATTGATCCTGAGCGCCTGCGTGAACCGGGCCAGCGCGCCGCGGTAATCTTCCTCGCGAAGAAGGGCCTCGGCCGAAAAAACATTGAGGTAAAAGTCGCCGGAGTCGAGCCGGAGTGCCCGGTCATAGAACTTGTTTGCTTCGCTCGGATAACCGAGCCGCCGGTAAATATGCCCCAGGGAGATGAGCAATTCGACATGGTCGGGCTCCGCCTCGATCTTTTTGTTGAGATCGACGATGAGCGCATTGAGCCCGGCGTCCGGGTCCTTGTTGGCCATCATCGCAATGTTGTAGATCTCATCCACACTGCGCGCGTAGTTCTCGAAATCCTTCGCCTCTTTTGGCGCCGCGGACGGCGCCGGCGTTTCCGAAAAAGCAACGGACGAAAAAAGGATCGCGAACCCGAGCGCGCAAGCGCCGTGGAAATGTCTCATGCGTCCGCTCTTTTCCGCGGAGTAAAGTTCAACGCCGCCGAGTTGATGCAATAACGCTTCCCCGCGGGCCCGGGGCCGTCGTCAAACACATGCCCGAGATGGCTGCCGCAATGTGGACAGATCACTTCAACGCGCATCATCCCGTGGCTCCGGTCTTCGCGCAAAGCGACGGCCTCCGGGGATGCCGGTTCAAAAAAACTGGGCCACCCGGTCCCGGAATCGAATTTGGCGGAAGCGTCAAAAAGAGGCCGGCCACAAGCGCCGCACCGATAGACCCCTTTCTCCTTGTGCGCCGCGTACTTGCCCGTGAAAGGCGGTTCGGTCCCTTTCTCGCGCAGGACCCGATAGGCTTCGGGGGACAGGACCTTTTTCCATTCTTCGTCAGACTGTTCCATGGTTTGAGTTTTTTTTCCTTTCTCGCCGCTCCAAACGAAGGGGCAAAGGCCGCCGGAGGTCTCTCCCCCCTCCTCCGCCCAGACCCAAGAAACGGAGAGGCCGGCACAGAACAGAAGGAAAAGCACCATCGCGGCCGTTTTCATCCCGGGTCTCCTGGGAAATCCTTGTTTTCGCTTGGACGCAAAAGAAAACGCTTCCATTCATCCTTTCCCTCTCTGCTTGACTTTTCCCGTCAGAAGCCTAGAATCCAGACGTTCGAAGCATCTATTTTACAACAGACCACCAGCTTCGGGGCCTTCGATGGATATTTCAAAACTTGATGTCGGCGTTATGCTAAAGGCCTTTCTTTTTCTCAGTATCCCGATCGTTCTTTTTGCAATCTTTGGAGGCTGGGCGGCCTATGCCCACGCCAAGAACGCGTCGAAAGATACCGAAAAAGAACGGATCGAAAAAGAACGCGAAGAACGCATCAAGCAGCTTATGGACAAACGGAACCGCGAAATGAAAGAATTGCGGAACACCGCGCCCGAGCCGCCGAGATTCGGGCACTAAGTTTTTTCGATCTCGACGTATTCCGGCGTAACCGGCTTCGGCAAAAGCCCCCGTTCCTGTCCCTTTTTGAGCAAAAGCTCGAACCCTTTACGGACTTCGCTTCCCATCTCGACCGTTGATTCGTTCACATACATCCCGACAAAGCGGTCCCCCAGATCCCTCCCGATCCCCCGTCCGTATTCGAGCGCATAATCGAGCGCTTCCGCGCGGTGGCCAAGCGCATAAAGGATCGCCTCCCTGAAAAGTCCCGCGAAAGCACGCATCCGGTCCGCCCCGAGGTCTTTGCGGATCACATCGATCCCAAGCGGGAGCGGCAGCCCCGTTTCGCCGTGCCACCACCGGCCGAGATCGATCGCCAGGTGGAACCCGCTTTGAGCGTATGTGAGCTGGCCTTCGTGAATCACCAGGCCGAGGTCCGCCCGGCCGGAACGGACCCCCTCGAAGATCCTGTCAAAAGGAAGGACCGTGGTCCGGACTTCCGGAGCAAAAAGTTTCAGGGCAAGAAGGGCCGTTGTCATTTCTCCGGGGACCGCGATCTTTTTTCCGGCAAGATCCTTCGCCTCGCGGACCGGGAACGGTTTCCCGCTGACAAGGATCGGACCGTACCGGTCGCCGACACTCGCCCCCGAAGTCATGACCGCATAAGCGTCCGCGAGATACGCATAAGCGTGACAGGAAACCGCGGTGACCTCGAGTTCGGCTTTCAGCGCGCGGCGATTCAGAGATTCGATGTCTTCGATCACATGCTCGACCCGGAAACCCCGCATGGGAATCTTTGCTTTCGCGATGGCATAGAACATGAAGGCGTCATCAGGATCGGGACTATGGCCGAATCTTATTCTGAATTCATCCGAGTTTTTCATAAGTCCTTTATATTAAAGGATTTCCATCGGCTGTCAATTTGAAAAAGGCCATGCCAATTTTGATTTTTCAAAGGAGGAAGGGTATAATTTCTCTGAAGGCTTTTGCAAATCATATGAAAAGACTAATTTACGCTATAGGAATTGTGTTGTTGTCGCACATCGCTCCTTCGTTCGCAGCGGTGGACGATTCGCTTTCGCTCAAGGACTTCGCGGTTCCCGAATCCCTGGGAAAGATCAGCGAGCGCTTTGAAGGCGCTTCGTCCGACCGGACCATAATCCAGATCCAGGATGTGCACGCGCATTATACGGCGCAGGAGAATATCGCCGCCATCCTCGATCAACTGAACGCCGTTTATGATCTGCAAACCGTCGCGCTCGAAGGCGGATGGTCCGCGACCAGCCTGCCGCAGAGCTGGTCCCTTCCCTCTTCGCGCGGGAAATACCTGTTGGCCCAGAATCTTTTGCAGGACGCTTATATCGGCGGGCCCGTCTATGCCGCATTGTTTTCGCAAAAACCGATCACCCTCGTCGGCATCGAAGACCGCGAGCTCTATCTCAAGAACCGCGACATTTATCTGAAATACCTCGCCGACAAGGAACGCATCGACCTCCTGCTGAAAAAAGCCTCGCAGGACATCCATCAGCTCAAACAAACGGCCTTCAATCCCGAACTGGCCGCCTTTGATGCCAAGCGCGTGGAATTCCTGGCCGGAAAGAAAGCGGAGTCCTTTCTGCCTTATCTGATCACGAAAGCCGGAGAAAGATCGGTCGACCTCGCGGCGTATCCCCAGATCGCCCTTTTCAAGGAGATCCTCACGCTTGAAGCGGGCCTCGACGCGGAAAAACTGAAAAGCGAGGCGGCAAGGCTCATGGATTCCCTGCCCAAGGGCCGCATCACTTTCGAAGAGGCCTTGCGCGCGGGGAAATTCTCCGAAGAGAAGCTGGCCTATTATTCCCAGACCCGACTTTACCGGGATATCATGAAACGGCAGGACGAGCTTTCGCATCAGGACTTTTTCGCCGAGATCGAGGCCCTGACGGCCCAAGTCGAAGGAGCCCTCACGGCGACGGACGCCGAAAAGGCCCTGGCGGTCCGGGCCAAGACCTTTGCGCTGATCGAAACGCTCGCTTCGTTCAAGGCGACGCCCGCCGATATCCGTAAATACGAGGCCGAGGAAGCCTCGGTCCAAGCGGAAGCGGCCGGGCTCGGACTGACCGATCCGCTGGCCCTGGCCGCGGATTTTTACCGGCTCGCAAAACAGCGCGACGAGATCTTTTTCAAGAAGATCACCACCGAAGAGCCCCTGGGAAAGGACATCGCGGTCGTCACGGGCGGATTCCATACGGACGGTTTGAGCGAACTTTTCCGCCATGCGGGGATCTCCTATATCGTCGTGACCCCCGATCTCGGGAAAGAATCCATGAGCGAAAAACTCTATTTCTCGAGAATGCAAAGCATCCCCATGACCCAGACCTTGAGTTCGGAGGGGAACCGCTACGCGCTCCTCGACGAACCCTTCGCGCAAGCAGTCGAGGGGCTTGAGGCCACAAGCCCGAACATCCCCGCGGCCGAAAGGACCGTGATCACGGCGATCGAGGGAGCCCCTTCCGGGAAAACCGCTCGCGCGGAAGCGCGCGCGGAGGCTCCGGGCCTTCAGGCGCTGTGGGACCGGTTCGTGGCGGCGACGGCCCCCGAAGAAAAGAAAACGCTCCTCGCGGAAATGGCCGTCGAAAACCTGAAACTCAAGAACATCCTCCTGATCACGGATACCGCGCTCCGCGAGATCGATCAGAACGCCAAGAACCCGGCCTTGGCGGAAAAGCTCTGGAAAGGGATCACGAGCAACCGGAACAATTTCATTTTCGTCTATTACCAGTCGCTCGATTATCCGGACTGGGCGGCTGCAGGAGCCGTCTATCAGCAGGTGGGGAATTTCAGACCCGAACGGTTCGCCTCCAAGTATGCAAGCGAGGTCAAGGGCCGGCGCGTTGCGGCCTCGATCGATCAGCCCGATCTCCTCGGGGAACTTTTAGAGCAGGTCGCCCTGCTTCCCAACGATCTTTCATCCTTCATTTTCTTCATCACCGGCGCTTACCAGTTCGCCGGCCAGAACGCCGCCGCGGCGGCATTCATCCGAAACCTTGCCGCGGACGCCGCCTTCGCCGAACAGCTCCTCCAGTCCGCGTAATTTCGTTCTCAAACCGCCCCGTTCCGACCGTACACACCCCAAGCGTTCCTAAGGCAACTTTTTGTAACGCACGCCTTTTCAATGGCGCTCCCCCCTAAAAATCGGCCGAATTGCCCATGCGTGCAATATCACAATCACCCCCGGGTTGGGTAAGGGATGGATCTTTATTCGTTAGTATCGGATCGCATCCCCGCCTACTGGCAGGCAGTCGGTTTTCGCGGATTTATTTTTCACTCAATCGGTATTTCACGGCCCTCGCCGCCCCTTGCCTGGCCACCAGCCCAAATCGGATGAGCGGCGCAATCAGCTGGTTCACGCGGGCCCGATTGATCTTCATGGTCCCAGAGATCTGGGCAGCTCCCAATATCCCTCTGCGGTCCAACAGGGCCAACAGCTCCTCCTGCTTGGGGGTCAAAGAGATCCCATGCAACTTCAGGAGACCTTCCTTGATGCGGCTTTGCACATTCTCGACAGAACGCGCTAAACCTTCAGCGACATACTCGATCCAATACGTATAATCAGCGTCCACATCCCTCGTCTGCTGGATCATTTCATAATAACGGGGACGATTTTGGGCAAAAAAATCATCGAGACCTAAAGTGCAAAGAGGATCAAAACCCCTTTCCCAAAGCAACCACTGGCTGATAGCCCTGGCGACACGTCCATTGCCGTCCGTGAATGGATGGATCGTCAAAAATTCATGATGAAAAACAGCGCTGCGGATGATCGGATGTAAATCTTCATTCCTTAACCATGCAAACAGGGACTTCATCCGGCCCGACACCTGCGGGGGCGGCGGTGGGGTAAAAATCACTTTATTGCGGGCATCGACAACATAATTCTGGACCCTACGGTAACGCCCTGTCCGCTCTTTCGTCAAAAGTCCTCGGACCATTCGGTCATGAACAGCTAAAAGCCTTTTTTTTGTGACGGATTTGTTTTTATTCTTCAAAACCCACCGCATAGCCTCAAGGCAGTTTTCCACTTCCATCTTTTGTTTCTTTTCAACCAAAAGGTCCTGGCCCTCCGCAACAGCCCTGACCTGGGCCAAAGACAAGAGATTGCCCTCGATCCATGTCGACGAATGAACACTTCTAGCAAAAGCATCCCGCTCCACAGATGTCTTAACGGAAGCCTGCAGCCGGGCACTCCTCACAAGAGCGCCGGCAGTTGCAATCTCTTCAAACAGCCTTAAAAGATGTGTGGTGATCCTGCAGTTGGCTTTGAGCATGGAATCATCTTACCATATCGTATAGGAATTGTATAGGGTATTGTCTAGGGGGCCAGCGAAAACTTGTAGTTCCTGTTTACAGGCATCCTCTCACTCACCTCCATAAACTCAAAAAGTCCAGGGTAAAAACCCCCTTTTTGAATTCCGGGGCGAGAGGATTTGAACCTCCGACCGCACGCACCCCAAGCGTGTGCGTGTAGAAGAGCTGTGAGTTTCAGGAAAAATTCCTAGGCGGGATCTTCTTTGGCGCGCTTGCGCATGTAGGCGTGCGTCGCGTGGCCGTAGAAAAGCTCGGCTGTCTCCATCAGGGTCTCCGACAGGGTCGGATGCGGGTGGACAGTCTCGGCGATGTCTTTGACGGTGGCCCCCATTTCGATCGCCAGGACGCCTTCGGCGATCAGCTCGCCGGCCCCATGCCCGGTGATCCCGACGCCGAGCACACGCTCGGTCTCGGGCTCCACGATGAATTTCGTAAGGCCGTCCGGACGGTCGAAGGTCATCGCGCGGCCGGAGGCCCCCCAAGGGAATTTCACGGTCTCGACGGAAACGCCTTTCTCGCGGGCTTCGATCTCCGAGAGTCCGCACCAGGCGATCTCGGGATCGGTGTAAACGACGGCCGGGATGATGATGTCCTCAAAAGCGCTCGGCTCGCCGCAGAGCACTTCGACGGCGATCTTCGCCTCCTTGTGCGCCTTGTGCGCAAGCAGCGCGCCGCCCACGACATCGCCGATCGCGTAAATATTGGCGTCCGCGGTCTCCTGCCGTTCGTTCACTTCGATAAAGCCCTTGGGATCGGTCGTCACGCGCGTATTCGCAAGGCCCAGATCGTAGCAGTTCGGGACTCGGCCGATCGAAACGAGGACCTTGTCGTATTCTTCTTCGAGCTTCTGCCCGTTGTAATCCATCTCGACCTTGATCTTTTTTCCGTGCGTCGCCATGCGCAGCACTTTCGTCTTCACGCGCACTTCGCGGAAATGTTTGGCCGCGTAATCCTTGACCGGCCGCGCGAGGTCCGGATCGGCGCCCCCCAGGATCGCCTCCAGCGCCTCGACCATCACGATCCGGCTCCCCAGGATCGAATAGACGGTCCCGAGCTCCATGCCGATATAGCCGCCGCCGATCACGAGAAGGTCCCCGGGAATATCCTGGATCTCGAGCGCTTCGCTTGAGGTCATCACGCGCGGATTGCCGAGGTCGAACGCGGGCGGCAAGGTCGGCTTCGAGCCCACCGCGATGATCGCTTTCTGGAATTGGATGAATTTCTGGCCTTCGGCCGTCTCGACCCGCAGGGTGGAAGAATCCTCGAAATAACCGCGCCCGCTCATCACCTCGACCCCGCGCCGCTTGGCAAGGCCGGCGATCCCCTGCCCGAGCTTCTCGAGGATGGATTCTTTCCACACGCGCATTTCCGCAAGCTCGATCCGGGGCCTTTCGAAATGGACCCCGCGGAAACCGGACTCCATCGCTTCCTTGACGAGCTTGGTCGCGTGCAAAAGCGCTTTGGAAGGAATACAGCCCTGGTTCAGGCAAACGCCGCCGAGCCTTTTTTCCTTTTCAACGAGAATGACCTTTTTGCCCTTGTCAGCCGCGTAAAAAGCCGCCGCATAACCTCCGGGCCCGGCCCCGACCACCACGATTTCGGTTTGGATCTTGTTCATAACGCGCATTTCCCTTTCGATGAAATCCGTTCAGGACAGGGCGATCTCTTTTTCGCCGAATTCCGCGATCTTGGCCGCGAACGCTACCATGAACCGCGCCGCTTGCGCTCCGTCGATCACGCGGTGATCGTAGGAGAGGGCCGCCGGCAGAAGAAGCGCCGTTTTCACAGTTCCGTCCCGCACCACGGGCGCCTCGTAACCCCGGCCGAGCCCAAGGATCGCGACCTCCGGAAGATTGATGATCGGCGTAAAATGCTTGCCGCCGACCGCTCCCTGGTTCGATACCGTGAAAGTCCCGCCCTGCATTTCCTCGATCGTAAGTTTGCGGGTCCGCGCCTTTTCGGCCACGGCCTGAAGCTCGAGGCAGACCTCGAGGAGGCTTTTCTTGTCCGCATCCCGGATCACCGGCACGAAAAGGCCGTGTTCGGTATCGACGGCGATCCCGAGATGATAGTACTCTTTGTAAATGATCTCATGCGAAGCCGGGTCCAGGCTTGCGTTGAAGTCCGGGAGCTCTTTCAGCACGGACGGCAACAGCTTGAGGAGGACCGCGGTCAGCGTAAGTTTCGCGTTCTTTTTTTCGTAATCCTGCGCAAATTTTTTCCGCAGTTCGGCGAGTTTCCCGATCTCGAGATCGTCGAATTGCGTCACGCGCGGAACCTCCCTGGCCGATTCCGACATCGCCTGAGCGATCGTGCGGCGGAGCTGAGACATCGGCTTTCGGATCACCGGCCCCCATTTCGAGAAGTCGATCGTTTTCGGCGCGGCTTTGCCCCTCCCTTCCGCGCTTTCGGCTCCCGTCAGCGCGATGTTCTGCAAATACTGGACATAAGTCCGCAGATCGGCCATCGTCACACGCCCGCCGGGATCCGTTCCGCGCACGCGCGTAAGGTCGATCCCGAGATCGCGGGCAAGCTTACGGACCGTGGGCGAGGCCGGCGGAGGGAATCCCGCACCGGAGGAATAACTTTGCACAGGAGCGGCCACCGGAGCCGCAGCCGGAACAGGGGGAGCGGGCCTTGCGGCCGCCGGATTTTTTTCGGCAGGCGCCGGACTCTCTTTGGGCGCGAAAACGCCAGCGGCCCCGATCGAAAGCAGGACCGCGCCTACGTTCACCGCATCGCCTTCCTTGACAAGAACTTTCGAGACCGTGCCGCTTTCCGGGGCCGGAATGGCTGCCACCGCTTTATTGCTTTCGATCTCGGCCACGGTCTGGCCTTTTTCGACCCGGTCGCCGGCCTTCACACGGACCGCGACCACGGTCCCGGCTTCTACGCCTTCGGCTAATTGCGGAACACGGATATCCATGGCTCTGTTGGCTCCTTCAAAAGTTAATGGACCAGGATCGGATGGACCTTGTCGGGATCGATCTTGAGGTCCTTGATCGCCGAAGCGGCTTTCGAACGTTCGATCAGGCCCTTTTCGGCCATCGCATAGAGGACCGCGACCGCCGTGCATTCGGCATCGACCTCGAAGAACCGGCGCAGGTTCTCGCGCGTTTCACTGCGCCCGAAACCCTCGGTCCCGAGACTGAAAAGACCGCCCGGCACCCATGGGGCGATCTGGTCCGATACGATCTTCATATTATCCGAAACCGCGACAAAGGTCCCTTTTTCTTTTTCGAGGATCTGTTCGAGATAGGAACGCTTCGGCGCCGCCTCCGGATGCAGCATGTTCCAACGGCGGCAATTCAAAGCGTCGGTCCGGAGCTGTTTATAGCTCGTCGCGCTCCAGACATCGGCCGAAACACCGTAACGGACGAGGATCTCCTGCGCCCGAAGCGCCGCATGGATCAGGGTCCCGCTCCCCAGGAGATGGGCCTTGTGCGCGAGCCCTTCCTGGCCTTTACGGAAACGGTACAGGCCTTTCAAAATGCCCTCTTCGCTCCCCGCCGGCATTTCCGGCATCGGATAATTTTCGTTATGGAGCGTCAGGTAATAGAAAACATCTTCGCCGTTCTGATACATCCGCCGAAGGCCCTCCTTGAGGATCGCGGCGATCTCGAAGGCGAACCCCGGATCATAGGCCAAAAGCGAAGGGATGGCGCTCGCGAGAAGATGGCTGTGGCCGTCCTGGTGCTGCAGGCCTTCGCCGTTCAAAGTCGTGCGGCCGGCCGTGCCCCCGAGCAGGAATCCGCGCGCGCGGATATCGCCGGCAAGCCACATGAGGTCTCCGATCCGCTGGAAGCCGAACATGGAGTAATAGATGTAAAAAGGAATCATCGGTTTCTGAAGGCTCGCGTAAGAGGTCGCGGCCGTGACGAAGGAGGACATGGCCCCGGCTTCCGTGATGCCCTCTTCCAGCAGTTGCCCGGACTCGTCCTCCTTATAATAAAGGAGTGTATCGCTGTCGACGGGCTCATAGAGCTGGCCTTTGGAGGAAAAGATCCCGTAGGAGCGGAAGAGCGCGTCCATTCCGAACGTGCGCGCTTCGTCGGGAATGATCGGAACGACGCGCGGGCCGATCGCTTTGTCGGCAAGCAGTTTCGTGAGGATCCGGACAAAAGCCATGGTGGTCGAAGCGGCCAGGGCGCCCGACCCTTTCCGGAACTCGTCAAAAAGGTCCTCCGAGGCCGGCGCCAGCTTTTCCAGGGAGACCTCGCGCTTCGGAAGGAATCCGCCGAGGGCCTGCCGGCGCTCCATCAAATAACGGCACTCGGGGCTGTCCGTGCCAGGCCGGTAGAACGGTGTTTCGGCGATCACTTCATCGGAGATCGGAACGTTGAAGCGCTTGCGGAATTCGCGCAGTTCCTTTTCATTGAGCTTTTTCTGCTGGTGCGTGATGTTACGTCCCTCCCCGGCTTCGCCGAGGCCGTAGCCCTTGACGGTCTTCGCCAGGATCACCGTCGGCTGGCCGTGATGCTCGGTCGCGGCCTTGAAAGCATTGTAGACCTTCTGAGGATCGTGCCCGCCGCGGAGCATTTTCCTCAAGTCGTCGTCGCTTAAAGGATTGACCATCTCGAGAAGTTCAGGATGCGTCCCGAAGAAGTGGCGGCGGATATAACTTCCCGGAGCGACCGTGTATTTCTGGTAATCGCCGTCCACGGCCTCCGACATGCGCTTGAGGAGAAGCCCCTTGTGGTCTTTGGCGAGAAGCGCATCCCAGTCGGAGCCCCAGATCAGTTTGATCACGTTCCATCCGGCCCCGCGAAAAAGCCCTTCGAGCTCCTGGATGATCTTTCCGTTCCCCCGCACCGGCCCGTCGAGACGCTGGAGATTGCAGTTGACGACCCAGATCAAACGGTCCAGGCCTTCGCGGCTAGCCACCGTCAACGCTCCGAGCGTTTCAGGCTCGTCCGATTCGCCGTCACCGACGAAGCACCAGACATTCGGCTCTTCTTTGGCGAGGAATCCGCGCGCTTTCATGTAACGGATAAAACGGGCCTGGTAAATGGAGAGGATAGGCCCAAGCCCCATCGAGACCGTCGGGAACTGCCAGAAATCCGGCATGAGGTAGGGATGAGGATACGAGGAAAGTCCGCCGCCCGGCGCAAGCTCCTGGCGAAAATGGTGAAGCTGTTTGGCGCTAAGGCGATGTTCAAGGAAGGCCCTTGCGTAATTCCCAGGCGACGCATGCCCCTGGAAAAAGATCAGATCCGCGTAGCGTTTTTCATTACCCGCGTGAAAAAAATGATTGAAGCCGACTTCGTAGAGCGTCGCCAGCGACGCGTAGGTCGAGATATGGCCGCCCAGCCCTTCGTGAAAACGGTTTGCCTGGACCACCATCGCCATCGCGTTCCAGCGGACAAAACTCTTGATGCGCCGTTCGATCTCGCGGTCGCCGGGATAGGGCACTTCCTCTTCCGGGGGGATCGTATTCACATAAGGGGTCGTGACCAACGAGCCCAGATCGACGCCGGCCGTTCTCAGCTCCGTGACAAGCTTATCCGACACAAGACGGATCGGGTCCTGGCCCTTGTGCGCCTGGATATAGCGCACAATATGTTCGAGCGAACGCAGAAAATCTTCACTGGTCGTCATCGTCCAAAACTCCCTAACTTAAGCTCCGCCAGAGGGTTATCCTTCGAACGAGATATTTTGCCATACCTGTAAAGCCACGCTCCCGGGATAGGCCCAGCGGGCATTTTAGTATAAAATGAGCGCCGATGAAATATCTCGATTTGAGTTTTCCATCTCCCGAAGAGAACCTCGCCTGCGATGAAGCCCTGCTCGCAGGGGCGGAAAAGCACGAAGGGCCGGAGATCCTTCGTTTTTGGGAATCCCCGAAGGACTTTGCGGTCGCCGGTTTTTCAGACAAGACGGGAGAAACACTCGAATTGGACCGCTGCCGGGAAGCCCGCCTTCCGATCCTTCGCCGTCCGAGCGGCGGCTCCACCGTGCTCCAAGGCCCGGGCTGCCTCAATTACGCACTGATCCTTTCCCTCCCCGCGCGACCCGAATGCAGTACGCTTGAAAGAACGAACCGCTATGTGCTCAACCGCCACCGGGAAGCTTTGCAGCCCTTCTTCGCGCAAGAAATCCGCATCGAAGGGATCAGCGATCTTTGCTTGGGCGATCTCAAATTCTCCGGGAATGCTCAGCGCCGCGCTCGGAAATTCGTCCTTTTCCACGGGACCTTTCTCGTCGCTTTTGCGTTAAAAAAGATCGAGACCTTCCTGAAAATACCGCCTCGCCGTCCCTCTTATCGCCATGACCGATCGCATGGCTCTTTTCTCGTGAATCTCGGGATCGCCCCCGGCCTCCTGAAAGAGGTCCTGAAAAAAACCTGGGAAGCCGCATCCCCGTTGACGGATATCCCTTACGCGGAGATCGCCCGGCTCGCGCGCGAAAAGTACGGGGACCCCGCGTGGAATTTCAAACGCTGAAAAAGAAAGGATCGGGCGGGTCCGGTCAGGAACGGACCGCGGGGGACGGGGACTCCTCCACCGCTTCGGCGCTCACCTTGATCTCGGAAACAAGTTTCGGATAACTCGCTTCGCCTTTGGGCTGAAAGACGATCTTGAACCAGAGGGCGCCGCCTGGATAATAGAACGCTGCACTGTCTTCGAGGCCGGTTGCGTCATATTTCGTCTCGACCCAAAGCTGGCCGTTGATGTAATGCAGCGCGCCGTCCCCCGAATGGCGTCCGTCCTGAAAAATCTGCTGGGCCATCAAGGTGCCGTCCGGATAATAGAATCTCACCTCCCCGTGCGGGATCCCGTTCTTGAGATACCATTCTGAGCTCATGCGTCCATCTTGATAAAAGGTTTTGACCGAGTTCGCCCCGTCCTTCGAAAAACCCCAATCGCTCATCGGACGGCCTTCGGCATCGTAGGCCTTGAAATATCCGCTCCCGGACAACTGGTCGAATTGGGTCCCCAAAGCCGGCTTGCCGCCGAACGAATAAAGGCAGGGAGGGGTTTTCACGACGCCCTCTTCCTCATGAAGCTCGGCCCAGACCTCCCCATCCTCATAAAAAACCTTCCACGCAGAACTTCGCACCCCTTTTTCATAGAGGACCTGGGTCCATAATTTCCCGGTCGGATAGAAACTCCGCCAGGTCCCGTTCAACCGGCCTTCCCGGAACTGGATCTCCATCCAGAGCTCTCCGGTCTTGTAATAAGTGCGCAACACCCCGGATTTGAGATCGGCCCCGAAGGTCCATTGGGCGCTGATCGCGCCCGAGACATAATAAGAAAGGTCTTCCCCGGGCTTGAGCGGCATTTGGGACGGAGCGGAGGGAGGGGGTTCGACTTTTTTGACGGAAACGGCGAGTTCACGGATCGGTTCGACTTGAGCCGTTTGCGTAATTACAGGCTTCGGCGGCACGGCGGGTTTTTTCTCAAGACTCTTCTGGGAACGGTTCTGGGTCGGATAGATCAAGATTGCGAGTACGATCACCGCAAAGCCAATGCCGACCACGGTGAGGATCTTTTTCATAAAGCAAGAGGACCTTGAGGGATCAAGAAGGTACAGGGACGGTCGCGGGGACCGTTTCTTCGGAGACCACCGCTTCGGCCACCGCTTCCGGCTCGGGCAAGCTCAGATCGACATCAGCCATTTGCAGGGCGCCTTTTTTGAACTCCCCGACCTGCACATGCGTGAACACAAAGGCCACTTCATCGATCAGCGTTTCTTTTTTCAGATGGAACTTGAACGCGTGATCCGTCCATTCATGGCGGATCATTTTTGCCGCGAACGCCCGGATGACCTGCCCTTTGGATTTAAGCTCCACCCGGAACGCCGCCGGGAAGTCCTCCCCCGGAATGCGGCGGGTCCTGAATTTCAGGACCCCGTACTTGGAAAGGTCGAAGTTGCGGGTCTTGATATACATCCCGACGAACGATCCCCGGGGAAACACGTCATAGCTGAGATTGAGGAAAACACGGCCGGTCATCGGGTCGCGGATGAACTCGCGTTCCATAAAACCGAATTTCGGGACATAAAAGGTCCCGTGATCGAACACATACTCGCTGAAAAGAACGCCGCCCTCTTTGGAAAGATCGAGCTGGCGGGCCTCGGAGGCCGCCGTTTTTTCGATCAATTCATAGGCTTCCTTCATCAGATCCCAGTCCTCCCGGGAGATTTTGATCGGAGTCTGGGTCGCTTTCCCCTTGACCAGTTCGATGCTTTGGAGGTTTTTCAGTTTGAATTTGCGCTGGGCAAAACCTTTTTGACCGATCGTCATATGGCCCTGCAGCAATCCGAGCCAGGCGCGTTCCTGATCCGGATTATATTCCACGCGGAAAAGGCTGCCGCGGACCGAAGCCACACTGATCGGAGTCGTGATCTCAAGAAGGTCCTGAGCGGAATAACCTTTACCGGTCGAACCCAGCAAAGCCCCCTTCATCAGATGAAGCCGGTAATTGGTCTTGGTCGTGATCGCTTTCGGCGGCTTGTTCTCAAGGACCGTGTCTTCTTTGACGCGCACATTGATCTTTCCCTGGACACGAAAATCGACTTCCTCGCCCGCATCCGTTCGGATGGAATCATTGATCTTGAAAAGATCGCCGCGATTGAGGGGCTTCCAAGCCTTCTCTTCGTCGGAATAGATCTCGGGCGAGCCGACGAACTGGGTTACTTCAAAGACATCCGGCGGAAGCGGACGCATCATGAAAAAATAGAGGTAGGTGATAAGCGCGAGGGCGAGGATCACAAATCCCCATATCCATAATCCCGCTTGAGATTGGACTTTAACTCTTTGAGCATTCATGGCGTATTATACTCCCGGAAACAAAAAAAAATAAAGAATTTCTATTATTCGCCAATGACTTTCACGAGGACCCGTTTCCGGCGTTGTCCGTCGAATTCCCCATAGAAAATCTGCTCCCAAGGCCCGAAATCAAGCTTTCCCCCCGTAATAGCAGCCACCACTTCCCGGCCAAAAAGCTGCCTTTTCAGGTGGGCGTCGCCATTATCTTCCCCGGTCTGATGGTGGCGGTATCCCTTCGGATCATAGGGGGCTAGTTTCTCCAGGAAAACCTCAAAATCATGGTGCAGGCCCGGTTCATCATCATTGATGAAACAGCTTGCCGTAATATGCATGGCATTGACGAGCACGAGTCCTTCGCGGACCCCGGACTTTTTCACGATCCTTTCGACCTCAGCAGTGATATTGATGAATTCACGGCGTTTTTCAGTCTGGAACCAGATCTCTTCGCGATAAGTTTTCATGAGGCTTCTCCTTTGCGAATCTTGCGCGGCCGGCTCCGCCCACCCCGTTTTTGACGACGGATCATCTTTCGATAAACAAAGACAAGGTCCCGGGAAAGCCCGAGTGCGGGCAGGACTTTGAAACAGATCCCGTTATATTTTCCCCGGGCACGACGGACGAGCGCGGGAATGTCCCGGAGGGTATGCCGTCCCGCGTTCAACAAATGGACAGCCACCGTGATCTCCTCGGCTTTCCGTTTCACGCAAGCCGCCACCGCTTCGGCGAAATCCGGTTTTGCGGTCCTGAGAAAAGCATGCCGGACGATCGCGAAACCGCACCGCCGTCCGATCGCGCGCGCCAAACTTCGGACCTCACGCGCGGCGGCTGGAGAGCGGCTCCCGTGGGCAAGAACGATCAGGGCTTTTTTCATCGGCAAACTCCTTTTGGGTAAAATCGGAGGATATGATACCATTTTTATATGCAAACGCTCCCCCTTGTCCTCCTCCGCTGCGGGCAACCGCTCAGCCGTTTTTTGAAACTCCTTGGTTTGCTTGCAGGCGGATTCCTTTTACTGGCTTTTCCTCTCGAAGCCTCGATTACCAACGAAGGGAACCAGTCCGTCCAGCTGGTGTTCAAGAAAAAGAATGGGCTGACCGCCAGTGCCGTTCTGAACCCGAACCAGCTCCTGATCCCGCCAAGCGATACGGTCTCCATCACGGTGAAACCCCTAGGCCCCACGCGTGGGGACGAAGAAGTCCTGATCAAAGTAGTCCAGCCTGACGGCGAAACTTCAGAGATTAAAACTTACGGGAGCACAGTGACGGTCGGCGAAGAATTCGAAGAGGAATTGGTGGACGAAAAACCCACGATCCAGAACTTAAGCAACAATACCGTGATCGCGCTTATCGAGGAAAAGAAACGCCGTCTCAGGCGCCGGCTCTATCCGGGCGAGACGGTCGTCCTGCCCGACAACGCCGTTGCGGTCAGTCTGCGAGCAGACGGAAAGATCTGGGGCGATGAAAAGATCGAAGCAAAAGTCACGCTGACGGACGGCTCCTCCGAAACAATCAGCTCTTTCGGAAGCAAGATCAAGCTCGACGCCGAGGACGCGACGGAAGATTATCAGGTCCCCTCTTTTATTGGAAGCTCGCCCACGCCAGAACCAGCGGCCTGAAACAGGCACACTCCGATCCTTGCGCAGCCCCGGTTCCCGATCGGAGAATCCCGGATGCATCGCGCGCCTCGTCCTCATGCGGTCAGCTTTCTTCTCGGTTCCTCCAGGACGTTCCGGATCTCGAACGGCTGCGCCCCGAATTCCCGAGCGATCTCGATCATCTCCGCGCACTCTTCGTACCTCTCCCGGAGCAACGCCTCCTGAAGGTACAAAAGGGCGGTCAGCTTGACCGGATCCCTGCGGATCCTGGGGAACAGGAAGAACCGCATTTCGTTCGTCTTCGGCATGGTCCACCTCCTTAAAATAAAAAAGCCCATGACTTTTCGAGTCATGGGCTTCTGATTGAATGATCTTATGATTTCGAGCTTAGATTACAAAATCTCATTCCCCCTTCGGCCCGCGACCCGGTGGGGTTTCTTGCCCTGAGGGCAGGAAACGGCCCACTTCGCCGCCGTGATCGAGATCATCGGCAGACGAACGCGCGTAACCGCGTGATAGAGGAATTGAGTTTGCATTTTTATGACCTCAGTGGGGAGTGTAGCATACCGGTCCAAAATTACAAGCCCCGAAACGGCCTCCAAGTTAAAATTGCATAAAAAAAACAAATCTTCTAGAATCCTTCCGTCCATATCCGGAGGCAGCATGAAGGAACGTCTTCTAAATCCTGTTTCGGTCCTATTGGCAGGGCTGGCGCTTGCAGGCGCCGGCGCCACGGGGTTCTTCCCGGGCCTTATTTTTGAATCTTTCGGCCGAATGGCTTACGCCCTGATGTATGTCCTCGTCTTTTTCTGGGTGTTGGTCCTTTGCCGGGCCTGGCGGCATGCGGGCCTCAGCTTTCGTTATCTTCTCACTCGTTACGGCCCTGGAATCCTCTTTGCGATCGCCATTTCTGCGGTTATTTTCATTTCAAACCCGCCTTACCTGCGGGTCCTTTCGGACGAATCCGGCCTCGTCAGCGTTTCGCAATCCATGGCGCAGATGCGCACCGCCGATACCCTCCCGGAAGCTTTCCAGATCGGCTTCAAACTGGTCCCGGTCACCGTGCTCATCCCGATCCGGCCTCTTCTTTTTCCTTTCCTGGTCCATTTTTTGCACGGCCTTTGGGGCTATCATGTCTGGAACGCTTTTCTGCTGAATTTCATCCTGCTTGCGGTTTTTCTTTTTCTGATCTGGGTCCCCTTCGAAAGGGCCTATGGTTTTCCGTGGAATTATCTCGCCGTCCTTTTTGTCGCCGCGCAACCCGCGATCGCCGAAAGCGCGGCGTCGGCCGGCTTCGATCTTTGTTCTCTTTTGCTTTTGTGGGTCTGTTTCCTGAGTTTGAAGCTCTTTCTTTCGTCCCGGGACGCGCCAAGCTTCCAGCTCTTGTGGATCCACCTGCTCCTTTTTGCGAATGTGCGCTACGAATCGATCCTGCTCGCAGCCTTCGTCCTCGGCGCGCTCCTTTTGACCGGCCATCTCCGAAAAGAATACTTCCGTTCTTCCTGGCTCTTTGCCTGGACCCCGATCCTGCTGCTTCCGACCCTGTGGCAACGGCTCCTGGCCCCCTCCCCTTATTTACAGTTGAAGAACGCGGTCCCGTTCTCTTGGACCTATTTCATCGAGCATACGCAATCGTTCTTCGCGCATCTCATCGCCTCGGAAAAATTCGTTTCCTCGGCCTCGATCATCAACCTTCTCGGCCTCGGCGGTCTTGTGACCTACGGGATCCTTTTTTTTGCGAGCAAGTGGGCCCTGCGGTCCGAGGACCGCTTGATCGGCAGGATCGCCTGGCTCTGGGCCCTGGCCCAGTGGATCCTGCTCTGCGCCTTCTATTACGGCGAGGTCACGTCCCCCGGGACCTGGCGGCTCTTTCTCCCTTATTTTCTGGCGCTTTCGCTCGCCGCGGTCCTCTTTCTCCGTTATCTCCGCATCCCCGAACGCAGGCACATTCCGCTCCTGATCGTCGGCTTCCTTGTTTTCTTTCTCTATCACACCCTGCCCGCTCAGCACGGCCTTACGAATAAAATAAACCTGCCGCGTCGCTTGCGGGTCGAGCTCGATTTCCTCAAGCAATATCCGACCCGCGATATCGTGGTTATTACCGACCGGCCCGGCCACCTGACGATATACGGCTACGGCGCCTTGACCTTTGTGTCAGCGGAAAATTTCAAAAAGAAAGTCCTCGATAATTACGCCCGATTCCTGCACGAACATATTTTTATCGTCCAGGAGATCTCCCTGAAAGATGGGAAAACGAAAGAGGAAACGACGCTGGCAAGCGATTGGCCCGCGGAGATCGTTTTTCAGAAACAATTTACGCCCACCGAATTGCTACGGATCTCGCGCGTAAAACGTCCGGCGGGAAAGACCGAGGACGGTAAACCCTTACCGGCCGTCTCCACCCGCAAGGATCTGGCTTAAGGCTTCCTGAAGGATCCCGTAACGGAACCGGAAACCGAGCGCTTCGAGCGCGCGCGGCCGCGCGTTCTGTCCCGACAATAGGACCTCCTCAGCCATCTCCCCGAACACAAAGTGAAGAAGACCGGCCGGAACCCGGAGCCAGGAAGGACGGCCGAGAATCTCTCCAAGCCGGCGACAGAACTCACGCATCGTGACCGGCCCCGGCGCCGTGAGATTGAAGGGGCCGCTTGCGGTCCCGTGTTTGAGAAGAAAAAGCGCGGCGCCGATCTCATCCGTCAGATGGATCCACGGCATCCATTGTTCCCCGGAACCGAAAGGGCCCCCCGCGAACCCGCGGAAAGCAGGGACCATCCGGGCAAGGAGCCCGCCACGCCCGAGCACCAGGCCGGTCCTGAGCAGGACCACACGAACGCCCGCCTGTTCGGCCTGAAGGGCTTCCTGCTCCCACGCTTGGCATGTCTCGGCAAGAAAGCCCCGTCCGGCCGGAGACAATTCGTCCGTTTCGGATCCCGTCGAGCCGTAATAGCCGACCGCAGATCCGCTCAGAAAAACCCGCGGAGGCTTCGCCATAGTCCGGACCGCCTGGACCAAAGCACGGGTCGGGTCAAGGCGGCTTGTGACGATCTCTCTTTTGTAGGATGCCGTCCACCTTTTCCCCGCGATCGGAGATCCCGAAAGATTCACCACCGCCTCGGCCCCTTCAAGATTTTGCTCCCAGGGACCGGCTGTTTTTCCGTCCCAAAGAACATAACGGACCGTCCGGGAAGCCGGCCGGACCTTCCGGCTGAGAACGACCACTTCCTGCTTCCTCGCGGCTAAAGCCTCCACCAAAGCACCTCCGATAAATCCTGTCCCTCCGCCCACCACGATCTTCATACGCGGATCCCTTCTTCCTTGAGGATCGAGTCATAGCCTTCCCGAAATGTCGGATAAGTCCATTGGACCCCAAGGGATTTAAGCCGGCCGTTCCGGCAGCGCTTTCCGAGCACCGGCCCCTCCCCCTTTTTTTTCGATGCTGAAGCCGCGCCAAGGCGGGCGCAAAGCCATTCGAAAAAGACCGGCGAAGCGACCGGCTCATCGTCACAGCCGAGATAGACCTTGCCCGGCTCGGCATTTCTGAACAAAGCGTAGACCGCGGGCGCGATATCGTCGACGTGGATCATATTCATGTATTTTTCTTTTTCTCCGCGAGGAAGGCCTCCCGCGCGCACCTCGGCGACACGGTTCCGCCCGGGCCCGTAGATCCCGGCAAGGCGCAACACGACCGTCTGAAATCCCGAGCCGAGCACCTGCTCCTCGGCCCGGAGAAGGATCCGCCCTTTTTCATTCTCGGGCTCCGGCGAAGTTTCTTCGTCGACCCAGTCGCCGTGCTTTTCCCCGTAAACCCCTGTGCTCGAAAGATGAACGATGAGTCGCGGCGGCGTATGAACTCGCAAAGCGTCCAGCAAATGCCGGATCCCCTCGAGATAGACTGCGCGGTAATCGGCTTCCGTCCGCCCGTCGGGAGCCACGGCAATCACGACAAAATGAACCGCCGGAAGATCGCCGAGCGTTCCGGGGCGAGTGAGATCGGCCAGGACGGGAAGCACGGCTTTTCTTTCAAGGGCTTCGCGCCGGGCGGGATCTTTGATGAGACCGAAAACCTTCTGCTTTTCCCGGACGAAATAGGATGCGATGCGGAGGCCGGCGTAGCCCGCGCCCGCGATGAGGATGCGATACATGCGGATAGTTTATCACAAGGGTCCCCGAAGGACCCAGAAGGCTTCGAAAAATCTCAGAGACGCGCGGCGAGAAATCGGAGGATACGCGAAGAGGCCCGGCCGTCCCCGTAAGGATTTTTCTTGCGCCCAAGCCGCGCGCGCAGCGACCGGTCCTCGAGGCACCGAAGGGTCATGCGCAGGATCCTCGCGGGATCCTGTCCTGCCACGAAACTGAAACCCGCCCGGACGCCTTCCGGCCGCTCGGTGACATTGCGCAACACAACGATCGGTTTGTGAAAGCTCGGCGCTTCTTCCTGGATCCCTCCCGAATCGGTCAGGATCACATCCGCGCGCATCAGTAAATAAACGAGTTGGTCATAGGCGAGCGGCGCCAACAAACGGATCCTTGGGTGTCCGGCAAGCATTTTTTGGGCGGTCCGCTTGACGTTCGGGTTCAGATGGACCGGGTAATAGATACGGCCCTCCGGCACCGCGCGCGCAACCGCAAGGATCCCCCGGCAAAGCGACTCGAACGGTTTCCCGAAACTTTCGCGGCGATGCGCGGTCACAAGGATGATCTTCCCCGAAGCCGGAACCGCAAGGGGCGGCTCCTTGCGCTCTTCGAGTGCGCGTTTCATCATGAAAAGCGCATCGATCCCCGTATTACCGGTCATGAGGATGGCCCGCTTTTCCACGCCGGCGCGTGCAAGCCTTTTAGCCGCGATCTCGGTCGGCGCAAAATGAAAATCGGCGACCTGCGTGATCAGGCGCCGGTTGATCTCCTCGGGAAAAGGCTGGTACTTGTCATCGGTTCGAAGCCCGGCTTCGACATGGCCGACGGGGATCTTTTCGTAGAACGCCGCGAGCGCGATCAGAAAAGCCGTGCTCGTATCCCCCTGGATCAGCACACAGTCCGGCCGGACCTTCTTCAAAAGCGGCGCGACGCGGGAGAGGATCCTCTCGCTCAGCCCGGCCAGCGTCTGGTCCGGGGTCATGGCCCGGAGATCGTAATCGGGCCGGAGCTTGAAGAGCCGGGTCACCGGCCTCAGGAGCTCAACATGCTGACCGCTTTCGAGGATCACCGGCTGAAGTTTCGGATGCCGCTTCATCGCGATCGCCAGCGGCGCCAGCTTGATCGCTTCCGGCCGCGTTCCCCAGCAGATCAGAATTTTTTTCTTCATAGACCCCTCTCAAAAATAAAGGTTGGCATAACCGGTCGCGGCCATGGCCTCGATATTGTGATTGTCGCGCGACCACGAGAAGCCGCCCATCAGATCGACCCGTTGGAACACTCTCCGCCCGAGATACCCGTAGAATCCGAGCGTATTCCTGCCGAGCGTGGTGAATTGATAGTTGACGCCGGTCGTCGCCGTGAACCCCGCGTAAAGCCCCCAATATTTTTCGGCGCTCAGGCCCTGCGTCACCAGATCCATGCTCTCTTCCTCGCGGACCTTGATCGTCGTGAAATAAGGACTGGCATCGTCCGTCAGGTCATAGGTAAAACGATAGGTCAAACGGACATCCCTTTTTTCAAAACAAGCGCGAGCGATCTCAAAACCCGCGCTATGTGCCTTGTTCGAATCCCAAAAAGTGAAATATTGATGCTGGAGCGTAGCCTCCCAGCGGTCCCGCGGCGTCCAGGTCAGGCTGTTCCTCAAATTCCAACGCGGGTTGAGATCATGATCGGCCGGCTCCCAGTTCAGCACAACGCGGTGCCAAAGTCTTTCATGAAGCCTCGTCTGAAGACCGGCGCCATAACTGGCCGTGGTCTTTTTCGTCGTATCGTCATGACGGGTCCCCCACCGCAAAAGGGTTTTGAGCGAACGGGTCAGCGGATGGGCATATTCGACCGCATGATAAAGGGTCTCGGTCTGACGACGCTGTGTTCCCGAACGGTCGCGTTCCGTATAGTAGAGGAACGAGTAAGCGAGGTTCGGCCCGGCCGTAAGATCGATCTCGTTCATGCGGGCGTTGAGCTGGCGCGCGGTCTCGGGATTGAAATTCGCAAGCTGGCCGTAAAGTTCGCGCGCCGCATCATAGTTGCCTCCGTAAAGATACGCATAGCCGAGCTCGCGCAGGACCTCCGGATCTTCAGGCCTCTGTTCGTAGAGTTTTACATAATAAGCCTGCGACTTCTCCCACTGCTGGGTCCAGCTGTAAAGCTGGGCAAGTTCTTTCATCGCTTCCCAATTCTTTGGTTCGCGCCGAAGCACTTCTTCATAGACAGGGATCGCCTCTTCAAAGCGATGGGACCAGTTGAGGAGCCTTCCTTTCCGCAAAAGCATTCCGGGATCGGCAGGATCGACCTTCAAAAGGGATTCGACCTCGGGCAAAGCCTCCTCCCAGCGTTTCTCCCATTCGAGATAAAGCGCGTGATCGCGCCGGGCTTCGTTGAAACCGGGATCTTCGGCGAGCAGTCTTTCGAGAGCCGCGATTGCTTCCGGACGCCGGCCGCCCCGCTCAAGCGCCCGCGGCCAGGCGAGCCTTAGCGCGGCGGCATAAGGGCGGAGAAAGACCGCTTTTTCAAAACTCCGTTTTGCCTGGTCCCAATCGCGCGCATCCGCGAAGACATCCCCTGCTTCTTTCAGGAGATCGGGATTTTTCGGAAAATCAGTGACAAGCTGCGCATAACTTTCTTTCGCAAAATCATAGGTTTTAAGATCGCGGTAGGATCTTGCTTTTTCAAGAACGGCTTTTTTTTCGGGGCCCAACGCGTCCGTATCCCAGTCGCCGGGAAGCTCCGCGCCAAACGCTCCGCCGGCCCCAAGGAGGAAAAGACAAATAGCGCAGGACCCTGCCCGGAAGGAACGCAGGGAAAAGGACATCAGATCTCCTTGAAAGGGTCCTGGCCGCCACTCCGGTGGCGCCGGAAAAGCATGAGTACCACGGCCAGGATCAGAACGATCACACAAATCGCCCACACCTTGGCCGCAAGCGGGATCCCCCGAAAACCTTTCTTCTTTTTCAGCCCCTGGGCATAGGAATCCGACTGGCCTTTGCCGTTCACAAGAACGATATTGCCGGACCATTCGGAAGCGACCTTGCGGTCGAGAAAGACTTCGGACGCCTTTTTCAGAAGGGCCGGAGTCCCGGCCGTGAGCACAAGCACCGAGCGGCCGGCCGCCCATGGAGAACGCAGCCACTGCAGAACGGCCGCGTCCTGAACGAATTGCGGAAGGATCTCGAGACGGCTCCTGAGCGGCTCTCCTTTGTCCGTATCCAAGGGAAGCGGAAGCTTGGGATTGAGCTCCCGGATGATCGCGTGATCCAAAAGCGAACCGACCAGGATCATATCGTCCTGGCCCCATTGCGCTTTTTCGACCTCGGAGACCTTCAAGATCCGGATCTCCGCGTCTTCGCGCGAAGTCGTCAGGGAATAGGTCGCATAGACGAGATTCAGCGCCGTTTCAAAATGCTCCGCCCCGGCCGCATCCGGAAGCACCAGCTTGACCGACGACAGCCCCTTCTCGTCCATGAAGGCCGAGGGGTAATAACTCAGATCCGTTTCGCTCCGGATCCCGTGCGGCGTCTGAAAGCGCGAAGTGTCATGCAAAATGACCCAGGCCTTGTCATGATGGGGATCCAGGCACCACAACTCCTCGGTGCGGCCGGACCCGAGCGAAAGCGCCGCGCGGATCAAAAAATAAAAATGCTTCTGCTCCAGCATGGCCTCGGGAAGACGGACCTGGAATCTCGCTTTGCCCTCAGTGCCGGTCAGTTTGAAACTTTTCAGAGGGGTATCGTTCAAAAGAACGGAAAGGATCGAGGCGTTCGGATCCAGAAGCGGAGAATAACTCACGTCGAGCTCAAGGGAAGTCCCCGGCAGAAGCTCCCACTGCGGCGGGACCGTGTACAAGAGATCGGCGCTGGTCTCGAAGATCCCGGTCAGCTTCGTCGCGCCGTAACCCAGGTCCTTGAAAGAGGGGTTCTCCCGTTTCGGGAATTTTTCGAGCCTGCGGACCGCTTTGGAGCTGTCCACAATCGCATGATCGCCGCTCATTTTTCCGACGATCACCGGATCCGTCATCGCACGGGCCGCCGCCAGAACCGCAGCGGGCTGCTGCGCTGAGATCAGCAGGAGGCTTTTGCCGGAACCCGGAACCGTTTCTCCCGCCGCGACAAGCCCCCGGTCATTCTCGAGCCCCGCGAGATCCTCCGTGCCGAATCGCCGGACGAGGTCCTCCCGGAAAGGCTGATGGTCCAGGACCCCGATCGCGATCACATTGTGCGACCCGAGGATATCCGCCGGCGGCCGCCCGAGAAAGACCCGCATGCCGGGATAGCTGAAAGGTTCGAGTTCCGCGAAATATTTGACAAACACCGCGGCGGCTTGCAATTCCTCCGCAAGCGGTTCGGCCGGCAGAACGAAAGCCAGCGGGAAAGCCGTCATCGGCCCACGTTCAACAAAAGGTTTGGGAAAGATCCGAAGTTCCTCGACGGCCTTCAGACGGTATTTCAATTCCAGGTAGGAGTCCTTGTGGATCACGACCCAATTCGCGGGATTGGATAGTTCCTGGCAGGGATGTTCGATATCGCCGATCGCATAAGCGCGGAACCGGACCCCATTGATCCCGGCCTTCAGCGCAGACAGAGGAATCTCTGCTTCATAGGTCTTCCTGGCAGCATTCGCACCCGAAAGGACCAGGCTCGCTTTGGGCTCGTCATTGAACCAGACCGTCAAGGTCGACTCCTGGGAAAGCGTTTCCGAATGGCTCATCCCGTAGACTAACTTCGGGGGCCCGACCAATTCGATGTTCTCAGGAATCGTTACCCAAGCATAGCGTTCGTTATAGATCCCGGTTGCCACATAATTCTGCCCTGGGAGCAGCGGAACTTTCGCCGTGAGGATCTTTTCCCGCTCGACCGCGGGCAAAGCCGTATTGGAGGCCGGCTCCGAAGCACCGAATGCCGTGGAGGCAAGCAACGCAACCGCAAAAAAAACAACGCTTATTTTTGCAAATGAAATCTTTGTGTTTTGCTCCAAAACGGCCTTCCTTTTCGGTTGCCCAAACCGGCGATCATGCTCCAGACGCTCAGCACGATCCACATCTGACAATAGGTGAAATACATTAGCACCGCGATCCCGATATTTTCCAGCGTAAATTCCGAGGTCTCCTCAAAGGTCAGGGTCACGCAGATCGAGATGACGAAAAGAAAGAACGCCATCATCCAGGTCAAGACAAGCGGCCCGGCGACCGTCACTTTGAGAAGCCCGATCACTCCGCCCACAAAGATCAGGTCTGAAATGATGAGCGACCACAATAAAAGCGCATAGACCAGTACCATGTAAAGAACGACACGGACGTTCTTTAGCTTGAAGCGGTCCGGGCGGAAGTACTTCTGCACGATATACTGATTCCCCTGCAGCCAGCGCAGCCGCTGGCGGAACCAGACGGGGACAGTCTCGGGCTCCTGCTCCCAGGTGATCGAAAAGGGATTAAAGCTGATCCGGTAACCCAGCTCCTGGATCTGCAGCGAGAGCTCGGTGTCCTCGGTGAGCGCGCGGGTGTCCCATCCGCCAAGATAATCGAGCACTTTTTTCCAGACCACGAAATTCGTTCCCGGGATCGTGGCGATCCCGTGCAGATGATAGCGGCCGCCCTGGACCATCCACTGGTGCGAGATGAACTCCAGATTGATGAAACGGGTCAAGAGGTTCTTTTTCCGGTTTTGTGTCCGCACCTTTCCGCAAACGACCGCCAGTTTCGGATCCGAAACAAGTTCCGCAACAAGGTATTTGAGCGCATTGGGTTCGGGGCTGTTATCCGCATCATAGACACAGATCACATCGCCACGCGCCTGTTTAAGCCCGAGATTCAGCGCATGGGACTTCCCTTTTCCGCCGACCCCGGGCGCGATATGGACCGGCCGGACCCTGCGGTACTTTGACGCGAACCGATCAAGGATCTCGCCGGTCCGGTCGCTCGAGTTATCGTTCAGGGGAACGATCTCGATCCGGTCCCTGGGATAATCGAGCTCGAGCATGGCCTGCAGAGTTCGTTCGATCACGATCTCTTCATTGTGCGCGGGGATAAGGACGGTCACGAACGGCGGGTCCGAGAAGTCTTTCAGATATTTTTGGAGACGGGCCCGGCTCTTCAGAAAGAAATCATACGCGGTGATCAGGAGGAAGGAATGATAGAAAAGAATGGCCCACATGCCGATCACGCAGATCAGAAAAAGGATATCCAGGACTTCGTGCTGGAACATGCGCCCCCCCCCGCTCAGTCTTTTTTCCTGAAATGGCTACGGTAAGACGAGGTCCGGTCCAAAAGAATCATGGCCACGCGCCCGACGAAAAAAGCCGTAAAGATCAAAAGGGCCCAAACAAGCCAGCGCTGCACCGTCCCGACCAGGGAGTTGGTCTCCCCGATCAGGAAATATTGCGCGCGGGTAAGGATCGTTTTCGACACCGAGGGCTTTTCTTTCAATTTCTCCGCGAGCAGGATCCCGCCGTCCTTCAGGGGGACGGAAAGGACCGCGCGGCCCCGCACCGGCGACGACGAAAGGAAGCCGGACCGCGTACGCCATCGGAAGTCCATGAGGGCCGTACGCAGCCATTCGCCGTCCATCGGCCATTCGAGCGTCCGGGGATCTTCGCCGCCCATCGCAAGGTCCAGGACCGGTGGCAAGAGAGGAAAAGGATCTTCGCCGATCCCCGCAAAGATCATCGCGTTCTCCCCGCGCACGACGGCCGGAAATTCACGCAGGTCCAGGGGCTCGAAGCCGAGATCGAGGAGCGCTTCGGCGATCTTCCGCACATACTTCTCCTCGAAATAGGAATGGTAGAAAACGCCGGCGACCGCATCGCGGACGACCCGGAGTTCGGCCGCACGGCGGAGAATATCCTCCGCCGTTTTATTCTCCTCGAGATTCACGTACCCCAGATTCTCCGGAATCACCCGCTGTCCATAAATGTCGCGGATCATATAGGGGAACTCCTGGGAAGCCTTGTAAGTGCGATCGGATACCTGTCGCCGCTCGACCGCGGTCGAAAAATAGCGGGCCATCGTGCGGTAATCCCGTTCGGAGGCCGCATAATGCGGGGTCTCCCATCCCAGGGGATAGAGCTCGAGGGCGACCAGTTCCCGGATGCCCGATTCCAGTTTTTCGCGGACGGTCTCTTCGGAATACTCCTCGATCGGCCGGTCCCGGGGCACATCCCAGAA
Organism: Candidatus Omnitrophota bacterium; assembly: GCA_049324575.1. Classification (GTDB taxonomy): domain Bacteria; phylum Omnitrophota; class Omnitrophia; order Omnitrophales; family Aquincolibacteriaceae; genus JBMONI01. The sequence continues at coordinate 221,908 of JBMONI010000016.1, forward strand.
CTCATGCCCCTCGCCCGATTCGTTCTTCCACTGATGCGTGTATCCGTGGAGCAGGACACTGCCGCCTTGCTCCATGCATCCGCGGAGCGCGCTCACCAGATGCAAACGGTCCTTCAGCGCAGCTTGTTTTCCGGTCTTGGGATCGCGGTACTGGGGGATCACCCCCATCATGAAAGGAAGGTTCAGCCCGGAAAGCTCCCGGCAGATCTCGCGAAGCCTCGCCGGATCGCGGTTGGGATGGATATCCTCGATGCGAATATAGAACTGCGGACGCCGGACATGCGGTTCTCCAAACACCTCATGCAAAAGCTCGCAGAAAAGAAGCTGGGAAACCCCGCCCAGGACATGATCCGGAAAATACCAAAGATTCTTCGCGCGCACCGCGAACGGGATCGAGCCTGCGGTCCCGTCCAAAAGCCCGGAGGTCCTTGCAATCCCGCGATCCGTCACCTGGATCTCGGGGACCTTCTCAGCCGTAGCACGGCTGAGGACCTGTCCCTCATGGATCAGCCGGACGAGCCCTCCCTGCGCGGGAAGGACCTTGAATCCGTATTCTGCGTCATAGCGCGCGATAAAAGACTCGAAATTCCACCGAAGCCAGACCACGGTCGTTGCGGGATACTTCGGAATATCCTCCTCAAGATCCGCCGGCGCTTTCGCGCCGAACGGCCATCCGAGATAGAAAACATAGTCGTAAGACCGGATCATCCCGGGGATATAGCGCTCGACGGGCGCGTTGGCCGTCTCGACATCGAAGTGCCCGAGAAGGTTCGTCAGCATGACGGCATTATCGGGGATCCCGGCGGGTGTTGCCGGAGGCCCGCCTTCCGAAGGTTGATGATAAAGGAGGAGGACCTTCTTAGGCGAGCCAGGAAGCTTGTCCGCAGCCCACAGGCGTGGGAGTCCCTGCAAAAAAAAGGCCCCGAAGATCAAGCATGCGAGGGGCCCGACTGGAACGATACGTTTTTTTTTGAACACGTTTCTTTTCAATTCCGGTTTGGGGCCGGGGCCGTTCTGGGCAAAGCCGAAAGCTTATCGGTCGCCGCCCGGATCAGGTTTGAAGGCGTATCCCCGTCCTCGGGGAAAGAGACAACCACATGAGCGAGCCGGAGGGCCGCCTTGACCGCGCGATCGCGGTATTCGAGCTCCGTGTTCGACAGAGCCGTCACGATCCGACGAATCACGATCTCGGAGAATTCGCGGGAACAGTCGACCAGCATAAGCCCGACCCGTGATCCGGCAAGCCGGGCTTTCTTGTCGATATCCCGGGTGGATCGGCAAACCGCCTCGGCCATTTTGTCCGTGGCGATCTTTGAGGCATCGGCGCCGATCAGCCTCTCGATCTCCTCGAGATTGGCGATCTCCATCGCGATCACGCAGAATGTCGAAAGCGATCGCCGCGCCCGTGCGCATTCCTCTCCGAGCGCCTGCTCGAAATATTTTTCATCCCCGATCATCCCGAGCTGGTGGGTCGTGACGAGGGACTCGATCTGTCTCTCGAACCTCGCGAAGAGCCGGACGATGAAAAGGACCGCATCCCCGAGATACCCTCCCACTAACGCACCGAGCGGGATGAGGAAGAACCAGACGGACTCTTCGAACCCGATGTCCCCGGCTCCCTGGAACGAATAGGTCCAGAAGAAATAATATCCTCCGAGCCCGAGCACCGCAAAAAGCGAGAAAAGAAGTCCGGACGCCAGTCCGAACCACACCGAAAGAATCATGAGCGACTGGAAAAGGATCGCCGCCAGATATTGTTCGGAAGAAGCGCGGGCGAGATAAAGGATATACGAGAAGACCAGGAGCGAGACTCCGAGGGTCGCGCTGATCCCGATTCTCAGTTTAGGTCCGGTCAAACCGATGCGCATCGGTCGTCTCCTAGGAGGCGGCCCGGCGGATCGCGAAGGAGAGCGTCCGCGGAAGCGCGGTCACATCCATCTGTCCTTTTACGAGAAAATCCTGGGCCCCCTGCTCGACGGCCCGGACTCCAACGGCTTCATCATCAAGGCCCGTCAGGACGACGATCGGGACCTTGCCAGCCCTGGCTTTCACTTGTTCGAAGGTCGAAAATCCCGAAGAATCGGGAAGACCGAGATCGAGCACGATCACATCGTAGGAGGAAGCCGCAAGCCTGGAAAGACACGCCCGCAGATCCCCGGCACGTTCGACCTCGAACTGAAAGGCTTTCGAATTCACAAGCCCCGACTGGATGATCTTGGCGACCCCTTCCTGGTCTTCCACGAGAAGCGCGCGGTATTTTTTCTGCTCCATAAAGATGCCTCCGCCCGGCCGTTTTTAAGGCGGCCCGGGGTCTTTTAATTTTTCAGGATTTTTCTCACCATTCTCAAAAATTCTTCCGGAAGGAAAGGTTTTGCGATGAACGGGACCGACTCGTCCAGAACGCCTTTTTTCCCGATCTTGTCGTCGGTATAGCCCGACATAAAAAGAGTCTTCACCTCGGGATGGCGTTTTTTCATCTCCTCGACGAGCTCCGCCCCGCCCATGACCGGCATGATCACATCGGTCACAAGAAGATGCACGGGGTAGCCGGTCATCCCTTCCATCATTTGAAGCGCTTCCTGCCCGTTCGCGGCCGGGACCACATCGTAGCCGAAACTCCGGAGCATTTTAACCGTGAATGCGCGCACGCTCGCATCGTCTTCGGCGAGAAGAATCGTTTCTGTCCCTCGCAGCTCTTCCTTGGAAGGGACCGGCCCGGAGATCGGGACCGCGGACTCCTCGGTCGTTGGGAGATAGACCCTGGCCGTCGTTCCCTCGCCCGGACGGCTGGCAAGCTCGATATGGCCGCCGGCTTGGCAAATGATCCCGTAAGAGCTCGAAAGCCCCAGCCCGGTTCCCTTGCCTTTTCCCTTGGTCGTGAAAAAAGGATCGAAAACCCTCGCAAGAAGTTCCTCGTCCATTCCGATGCCGTTGTCGCGGATCTCAAGGACCGCATGACGGCCCGGCTGGAGATGAAAACGGAGCCGGGGGTCCCCTTCCTCGATCGTGATCGCGCGGGTCGTGATGCGGATCACGCCTTGTTCTCCGATCGCATCTGCGGCATTCGCGACAAGGTTCGTGATCACGCGCCGCAGCTGCAGGGGATCGATCTTGGCATGCAAAACCTCTCCCGCCGGTTCGATCTCGAGCGCGACCGATTCTTTCACAAGACTCCGGAGCATTTTAGCCACATCCTCCAGAAGCTCTTTGAGATCGATCACGACCGGTTTGACGGTCTGTTTCCGGGCAAAGGCCAGAAGCTCGGCTGTCAGGTCGGCCGCGTCCTGCGCCGCTTTCTGGATCTCCTGAAGCCCGCTCCGGACGGCATCGCCCTCGGGAAGCCCCTGCGCCAAAAGGTTCGCATTCCCGCGGATCACGAGCAGCAGATTATTGAAATCGTGCGCGATCCCGCTGGCCAAACTCCCGACCGCCTCCATCCGCTCGGCGGCCTGGATCTGTTTTTCGAGGTTCTTGCGCCGGAGCGCATACATCAGGATCCGCGGAAGGACTTTCATTTCAAGGCCGGTCCCCTTGACCACATAGTCTTGCGCCCCGAGCTCGACCGCCTTCAAGGCCAGCCGTTCATCCCCCAAACCGCTCAAGATCACGACCGGAAGATTCGGGTATTCGCGGTTCAGCCGGATGAATGTCTCAAGCCCTTGACTGTCCGGTAGCCCCAGGTCAAGAAGCACAATGTCAAAAGCCGTATGGCGGAGTTTCTCGATCGCCTCGCCCAGGGAGGAAAGGCCTTCGAGAGCAAACGGACTGAAGGGGTCATGGGTCAGGCGAACGGAGATCAGACGCTGGATATCAGGTTCGTCCTCGACAAAAAGGACCTTGGTCGGCGCCGGAGGTTCATTTTCTTTCGGGTCCATCGATCAGTTCGAACGCTCCATGATTGCCATCGTCAGAAGGGCCTGCAGATGATCAAAGCTATGGCAGGCGCTTTTACAAAGCGCTCCTCGCCATTCCGAACGAGATTGTTTTCCGGCAAAAACCCGGATCTTTTCCATGATTTTTTCCGCGAAATCCTTTTTTCCACAAAACCAGGCAAGCCTTGCCGTCAAAGCCTCGACCGCCGGGCTTTCATACCGGACCAGCGGTTCAAGCGTTTCGGGATCGTAACGCCCGAAGAGCCGGTGATGCCGCGCATATTCCGTCTCGAGAAACGCTAGTAAAAACCCGGGGTTCCCGCCGGCCTCGATCCTGTGGATCGCTACGATCAATTGGTTGATGAGGTTTTTCTCAACATCATAATATCGGCCGGTCCGGGCGTCATATTTATCATAAGAAAAACCGTTCGGGCGCATGCCTTTTTCAAGGATCTCACGCGACCGCCGGAGGATGGGTTGCCATTCGGGATCACGTTCGGCGAGCTTTTGGAGGGCCTTCAGGTCCAGATAAGAAAGATCGATCACGCGGTCCTTGTCATCTCCTTCATAGACCAGGCTTTGGTGCAAAAGCAGCCCGTCACGGACCGCATGGTGTTTGAGCGCCGCGGCCTGCTCGAGCGCTTGCCGTATATAATCGGGACGGGCCCATGCTTCTCCGGCCTCCAATAGTGCTCGGATGATCCGGAGATCGTCGATCGTAGCACTGTACTCGCTGGGCTGAGGGACCTCGCCGCTCAAGTCCAGCCGCCAACTCAAGGTTTGATTTTTTAAAAGGAAGAACCGGTTCACCTGTTCAACCTGATGCTGAAAAAGCTCGCGTTCGCCGGCCGCAAGCAGGATCTGCATCCAAAGGCCGGCGGACTCAGAAAGCGCTTCCCTGCGATAATCCGGGCGAGAAGGAACTTTTTCCAAAACATAAGGGTAGGTTTCGATAAGCCCGCGGTCATCCCTAAGACGCAAGCGAACAAAATCCAATGCCGAGGGCAAAGAAGCTGGAGGCTTCGCCGGCTGCCCATGGAAAAGAAAGTAAAGAATTGCGGCGAGAACAACCGCAAGGGAAACCACAAAAATCTTTTTCATCAATACGCTCTCGTCCTGTTCAAAACCCGTGTCAGGATACAATTTGTGGATATCTTACCCCAAGCCCCGTTTTCCCGAAATAAGTAGATTTTCGATATAACCCAAGACATCGTTTAGGTTTAATTGACCTCAGGCCGATAATAGAAAAGGTTCTTGCTTCTGTTTTTTACGAATCGAGAGGTCTATGAAGAAATTTTTATTATTGATCGGGGCCGCGCTCCTTTTATCCTTCTCCCCCGCGCTTTGGGCCGACGGCAATGATCCGCAAGTGGTCACCGGTGATGAGAATTACGGCGCTGACGGTACTCCCAACACCTACGGCGTTTGGTTTGACGGTGCCGGAGATCATCTTCTGTCTATCAGTAGCGCGGGCGGAGCCGTCTATGTGGGTTCGTCCGGAGGCATTAGCTTCGATCCGAACGGACAAAACGGAACAGGCGGCGTGCAGTTCTCCGGAGCGAACACGGTCACGATCTCAGGCACTACCGGTGTATCGACCGCTAATGACCTTTCATCGCTGGATTTCGACGGCTCGGGAAATACTATTTTCCAAGGCAACGTCTATGCCGAGCTGATCAATTTTTCCGCCGAAGCCACCATGACGCTTAATGACGGCGTCAATGTCAATGGCGCGATCACCAACGCCAACGGTGACGAAGGAACGCTTGTTCTGAAAGGTAACCACACCTTGACCGGGAACGTCGGCAGCACCGGCGCCGGATTGCATCTGATCACGGTCGGCGACGGCTCGACCGACGGAAAAACGGTCACGATCGACGGCGATGTGAAAGCCTCGACGATCAATTTTGCCAACGACAATACGCTCAACATCGCGGCCGGACATAACGTCCAGGCGGCCATCGAGGCTTCGACGTCCGGAGAAGGCACTTTGGTCTCCCAGGGCACGAACGCTTTTACCGGAGCGATCGGCGCCACCAATCCTCTTGCGGAAGTCCGGGGCGGCGCGGACGGCGCGATCACGACCTTTAATAATAATGTCAGCGCGACGAACGCCACCGTGACCGGGACCGGAACGGTCGCCTTCAACGGCGATTTCTCGGGAACCGCTCTCAATTTTGATTCCACCGGCACCGCCAAGGTCGCGAACACCAAAAACATCAATGCGGATGTGACCACCGACACCGGAGGGAACGGCACTTTGCAATTCCTCGGCAATTCGACGGTAAACGGGGATGTGGGAACTTCCGGCGCTTCGCTCGGGGCCGTCAGGCTCGGGAACAATGACGCCTCGGGCGACGGGGACACGGTCGCTTTTACCGGCGATGTCTACACCGATACGTTCAATTTCAACGACGACGGCATCGCAACGATCGCCAGCGGGAAAAATCTTTTCGCCTCGACGATCTCGGTGACCGGGAACGGCGAAGGCACGCTGACCTATCTCGGCAACGTCGCTTCCCAAGCCGCTTTCGGAGCGGCGGGAAACGCCCTGAAAGCCCTGAATGTCAGCGGCGGGACCCTGACCCTGAACCATGATGTGTTCGCGACCACCCTGACCGTCGATGCGGCAAACACCGGCGGAACATTGACCCCCGGCGCGGGCCGGACGATCACCGGCAATTTGACGTTAGCCAATTCCGGCATCCTGAATCTGGGGACGAACACGCTCACCCTCGACGGGACCGGCATCTATACGCAAAGCGCGGGGACGACTCTCAATCTGAACATTATCAATACCACGACCTTCGGGAACATTGCGGTCGCAGGAACCGCTACCAACGGGAACGCCTCGGTCGCGACCGGAAGTACGATCAATGTTACGGTCGCCGATAATTACCTTCTGAGCGGAACCGCTTTCAGGATCATCGACGGCACGGGCGGCGCGGGCGTCCTGGTCCCGACCACCATTACTGACGACAGCTATGTGATCGACTTCATCGGTTCTTCGTCCAACGGAGACCTGGTCCTGACCGTGAGTCGTACCAATTCCTACGACAATGCCGCGGGAAGCGGGAATTCCGGCGCCGTCGGAGCGGCGCTTGAGGCCGGAGGGACCGGCGCGGTCGGCGACTTTCTTTATATCCTGAGCATTCTCGACTCCATGGTCAGCGGGACCGAGATCGACGATGCGCTCCAGCAGATGGATCCGGATAACAGCGGGGGCTCCCTCGCCGGGACCTATGCGCTATTGAACCAGCTACTCAACGCGATCGGGAACCGCCTCGGCTTCGCGCGGAACGGTTTTGTCGGAGGCGGGAACGGGTTTTCATCCGGCGATATGTTCCAGGGAACCGGCTTCTGGATGCAGGGCATGGGGAACCATGCGAAACAGGACACGCGCAAGGGGGTCCCCGGCTATCAGGCCAATACGTTCGGGACCGCGGCGGGTATCGATAAGCAACTCAGCGATCATTTTCGCGGCGGCGCGGCTTTCGGGTATTCATACGCCAACGTGAACAGCAAAGATACGGGCCGGCCCCGGACCGGCATCAACAGTTTCCAGGGAACGCTTTACGGCAGTTATGATCCTCGCGAGCAAAAGGCGCCGGAAGAAGGGACGCAGGCCACCGCCAAGGAAACCGACCGGAACTACTATTATGTCGACGGCATTCTGGCCTTCGCCCATAACGAATACGAAAGCGTGCGCGATATCGATTTTTCGAATGTCCTGCGGCACGCTTACGCCGACTATTCCGGCCAGCAATACGCGGGCAAGCTCGAAAGCGGCTACACGTTCATTTTTGAACGTACGCAGGCCCTTGAGGTCACGCCGATCGCCTCCTTGGAATACAGCTATCTTTACACGCACGGTTACACGGAGACCGGCGCCGACTCCCTGAATCTCAAGGTCGAGGGCGAAGGGTATCACGCTCTCGAGCAGGGGCTGGGAATGAAATTCGCTTATCCTTTTCGTTCGAAAAAGATCGGGACGCTGATCCCGGCCGTCAAAGGCATGTGGCTTTACGATTATATCGGCGAAAAGCCCGAATCCACCTCCTCCTTCGCCGGCGGCGGCCCCTCTTTCAAGACGAGCGGCGCGGAACCGGCCCAGAGCGCCATGGTCTGGGGCGCGGAAGTGGCCTGGCTCAACAAAGGCAACATGACGCTCACGGCCAATTACGACTGGGAAACGAAGGACGAGTTCAGCGGTCACACCTATTATCTGACCGCGCGGCTGGATTTTTAAGAGCCCGCGGCGCAGCCGCCGTTCAAGCCGCCTGAACGCAATATTCGCGCTTGCGCCCTGCCGGCTTGTTGTTTATAGTCTTTTCGATTCCCATGCCGATCAAAAACAATCTACTGAAGCTCTTCGGAAGTGCAGATATCGCATGCGGACTATGGCTTTTCATAACCCATCTCCCTTCCCTGTTCGACCGCTATTCCAAATTCGAACGCCTGGCCGGCTGGGCCGGCTTTTTTTTGATCGCCCTGGGCCTGCTGGCATGGGCTAAAAACCGAAGCTCTCTTCTTGCCAACATCCATCTTTCCCTGACCGTCGCCGGGTTGTCTTTTTTCCTTTTCGGCGAGCTCTTTTTCCGCCTCGTCATCGCAGCGGATATTCCGCATTTCAAAGAAGCCAAACTCTACGCCGATCCTTTTTCGGACGACGATTATTGGAAACTGAATTACCAGTGGGAAAACACGCTCCAACACGAAAAGGTCGCCACAATGAAAAGCCATCCCCGTCTGGGTTGGTTCCAGGGATCGGCCTTCTCGAAGAATTCTCAAGCCCTTAATCCGAAAGTCCTTGAACAGACCCACTCTTCTAAGAAAAAGATCCTCGTCTATGGGGATTCCTATATCCGCGGGTCGGAAAAAGATATTCCGGCTTTCCTGAGCGAAGCGCTGCCCGATCTCGAGATCGTCAACCTCGGCGCCGGCGGTTTCGGGACCGACCAGATCTTTCTAGCCATGCAGGAAACCTTTCATCTTTTTTCCGATGTGTCCGTGGTCATCGTCGGCATCATGTTGACCGATATCGACCGGGCGATCTTGTCGCTCCGGGTCTCCAAAAAACCTCGCTTCAGGACGGAAAAAAAAGGAGAGCTTATCCTCGAAGGCGTCCCCATCCGGGGGACTCCCACCGAACTTTTCGAATCCCATCCTTTGAAACTCCGAAGCTATTTTATCGCCTATCTTAAAAACACCGTCTTCGCCAACCCCTTCAACCAATACCGCTTAAAAACAACGTTAAATGCTGCGATCCTCAAGGCCATGAAACAACAATTAGAACTTTTTGGCGTGAATTATTTTTTTATTGTTTTTTATCCGAAGGCCTTGCTTCTTGCAAACGATTGGCGGGAATCCTTTCTTAAAAATACGCTTCTTGAGCAAGGGATGCCTTTTTTTGACACTAAGCCTTTTTTGATCCAATACGCCAAGGGGAAAGGAATCTCCCCTCTCAAACTTTATGGAACCGAAAATCCGCATCACACGATTTTCGCCAATGGCCTTATTGCAGAACAACTCGCTCTGCAGCTTTCCACTCTCGGGACAGTCCCGCCTTTGCCGTCCTCGGTTCAGGAACGCTCACAAGCCGCATTCGCTCCAGGCCCCGAGACCAAAAAAAATCCTTTATGAGAACGGCACGATCTTTTCTCCTCAACGGACTTTTATTACTGTTTTCCCTTTTCGTGGCCATGCCCGTCTTGGCCGAGACCTTTTTCCGGATAGGAATCGCTATGAAAATCCCGCATTTTCAGAATGCCATCCTGTATTTTTCACCAGACAATGACGCCTTCTATAAGATCCGGAACATTTGGAACCCGCATGATCTGTGGAAAAAAGCCCACCCCTTGATCGGCTGGGTCCGGAACCTGCCGACAGCCGAGAATCCCTTGGGTCTGGATCCGGCCACGCTGAGCATCCTCCGGGAAAATGCCCCTAAGATATTTTTTTACGGGGACTCCTATGTCACCGGGATGTCGAACAATCAGATCAAGATCCCGGACTTCATGGATGAAAAGACCAGACCCTTCAGAGTCGCTTCTTTCGCATGCGCCAGTTATGGCCTGGATCAGATCTTTCTCATGTTCAAGAACTCTTACGCCCTCGATCCGGATGCGCTTTTTTTAGTCGGCATTTACATGGATGACATCCACCGCTTGATCCTTTCTTACCGTACGCTTCAAAAACCCTTTTTTGATCTTTCCCCCACGGGAGAACTCGTTCTCAAAGGCCTTCCGCTCGATCCGGACCAGCGTTCCTATTTAAAAAGGAACCCTCTTTTCGTCGGAAGTTATTTCCTGCGTTTCCTCCACCGCTATTTTTTAAAAGAAAGTCGGAAGCAACGCGCTGCCCTCCGGGAACGAAAAGAAAAGGTCACGTCTGCGCTTATCCGTGAATTCGCAAGGATCGCAAAACGAGAGAACCGCAGGCTTGCTTTCGTGCTTTTTTTCAATGAATCAGACATGGGAAAGGAGCCTTGGCAGAGAAAATTGCTTGTGGAAGAATTCCGGCGGCACGAGGTCCCTTTTGTCGCGACCGATCTTCTCCTGAAGGACCATGCCCGAAAAAACGGTCTGGCGCTCAGCGCTTTTTACGATCCCGAGAATTATCACCATTCGGATCTCGGGAACCAGGTGATCGCCGACGGCCTCCTGGAATTTCTTGAAAGACAAGGATGGCTCGGGGACAGGGCCGATCCCCGCCCCCTCCTCCGCAGAATCCCCCAGGATCAGTTCGCCGCCTGAACGGATCTGAAAACCTCTTCCGGAGTGATCGCTTTCAGGCAGCGATTGTCCCGGCAAGCCGATTCCCGATGGTTTAACGCGGATAAGCAAGGTGAACAAGGAAAGTGCGTGTAAAAAATATGGGTCGGCCCTGTAAGCGGGGCAAAGACTTTGGGGCTTTCCGGCCCGAAAAAAATGAATTTTTTGACCGGTGTCAGCATCGCCAGGTGGGCAAGTCCGCAGTCGTTCGTGATCAAGGCCCGGGATAACTGGAACAGCTCCATCAATTCTTGCAGACGGGTCTCCCCTACAAGACTTCGGCAATGCGGATGATCCGCGGCCGACAAGAAGAGAGCGGCCTTGGGATGAGCGGTTTCCGTCCCTACGACCAGGACCGCGTTCCGTTCATCCTCCAGAATCTTCCCGGCAAGGCTCACGAAATTCTCCAAGGGCCATTCCCGAAGCGGGAGCATCCCCTCGCCCGGATTGACGAGATAGATCCGTTTCTCCTGTCCTATCCCGATCGCCCCGAGCTTTTTCAGAATGCTCTCCCGGGCCCCCGGGACCGAGCGGTATTCGGGAAAAGAGACCCGGAACGCATCACCGCGCGAAAAAAATTCTGGCGACTCTTTCTTCTCCTGATCCGCCGCCTGGCTGAGGATCTCATAGCTCTCCGCAACATGAAGATGCGGATTATACTGGACCTTGTGCGTTAAAAGCCGGCCCCGGTAAAGCCCTTCGAAGGTATATCGATCGAAACCGATCCGTTTCAACGCTCCGCTGAAATAAGCCAGGAGAACGCTCGCCCTCGAAAAAAATTCGAGATCAAAAAGAATATCCACCCTCTCCCGCCTCAGGCGGTTCAGGGCGAGGAAGACATCCGAAAGAAAATGCCAGAACGAATCTTCGCGGATCAGCAGAAGATCTTCGCGCCGGATCAATCCCGGAAAAAGCCCGAAGACTTCGGCATTCCGTGCAAAGGTCAAAAAAAAGAGATCCGCCTTCGGAAATTTTTCTTTCATGCTCCTCATCAGGGGATAAGCCAGAAGGATCGCCCCAAGTTCGGACAATTTGATGAAAGCGATCTTTTTTACGGAGCGGGAGGGCCGCGCCGATGCAATTCTTTGGAAGAGCGTTTCCGCAAGGCTCGCGAAAAAGCATAGCGGAATGCCGATCCAGCGGTCGATCCATCGCATCGCAGCGATCTTCACGGCGCCCTTTTCTCCAAAATAATATACCGGGAATTTTCAAACACTTTTCCATAATCGATCGTGCGCCCCGGGAAGACATAAGGAGAGCGAAAGCGGTACCGGGGGCCTGTTCCGCTCACCCGCGTCAGGTATTTTCTGAAAAAATCGGAAGTGATCCCCGTCCGCGCAATAAAACGCCCTCTTTGCTTTCGAAAGGTCGCTTCGTTGAAAAGCACGAGATATCGCGGCCGTTCGGCATGAAGATAGGCATGCTTGCGGGCCGTGAATCGCATGACAGGATCGCCGCTTCTTTTGACCGTCGCCGACACAAAGGTTTCCGCCCGGTCAAAAAAGTAGATCGAGAAGGCGAGATAAGCCGGCCTGACCGTATAAGCGCTGAGCATGATATCGTAACTCGCCAGCTCATCGTAAGCGACCTGTTCTCGAGGCGCCAAGTTCTCTTTGAGAAAAGCGATCACTTCTTTCTCGGGTTGCCAATGCCGATGGTGCGTTTGGAAAGCTCCCCAGCGCCCCCCGGATTCATAGGTGCCGCTCGCGATCCGGACTCCGGTCCAGAGAGAATATCCCGCGATCAGAAGGATCCCGACAACTCCCAAAGCCCTTAGGAAGGTTTTTGGTTTGGGCAGCCCCTCCAAAAGTCGCATGCAAAGCAGCGCCAGGGCGCCCTTTAAAAAAATGTTAGAAAGAAAAAGAAAACGGTCCTGATAATTGCTGTTCCCCCGGAGGATCTCTTCGAACAAGATCCCGGCCGTAAAGAGAAAACCCGTAAACCAAAAGCACTCGGGCGCTTCTCGAAAGAATCTCCAAAACCTCCCGGACAGCGCAGAAGTCTTTTCTCGGAAGCTTTTCTCGGAACAAACCACCGCTCCTGGCCGGGTCCAGAGCCATCCAGCTCCCGCAAGACACAAGACCAGGATCAAAAAGAAAAAATAGGCCCGGTTTAAAAAAAAGAGATCGTAAAAAAAACGGAAGAAATAGACCCCCCGCTTATCCTGGACAAACACTTTCCCCATTTCGTAGAATTTTTCTCCCGGAATCGTGGCGAACGAAAGGGCGAACCTGAGCAGAACCCCTCCCGCGATCCAGAAGAGGAAGGCAAGGGCCCGTCGTCCATATCCGGCGCTGGAAAGATACAAGGCTAAGGGAAAAACAACGATAAAGGTCTCATTTCTGGAGTAGGTCGCAAGCCAAAGGCAAAGGACGGCCGGCCAGAAGACCTTGATCCGTCCGTGAACAAAGCTAAGGGTAACCCACACCGCCCCCGCGACAAAAAAGAACGCATAGGGTTCTGCCATTGCCGTGGCGGAAAGTTTAAGAAGAGAATATTCCCCGAAGCAAAAAACGAAGAACAAAAACGCCGGCTTCGGGCCTCCCTGGGACGCCATCGCACTGCTCAAAAGAAGGAAGCCCGCAAGCGTCAAAAATGCCGCCGCCAATTGGACGGCCTGGATGGGCGCTGAAAGATCTTTTGCTTTTTCGTCGAGACATTGCCTTATCAGAAAAGCCTGAAGGATAGCGGGCACGGGGGGATGGGATTGTGCCCATTCCCGGGCCTGCAAGATCTGCGAAGGCTTCATGGCGTAATGCGCAGCGCGAAAAAATCGCGAGCCGGAATCCCCGGCCGACAGCAGCAGACGCCCGGCCCCGATGCTCTGCCAGATTAAGAGGAAAAAGGCCAATGCAAGCAGCGGCTTCAGACAGTTCCAGGACCTCATGAGACCCCCGGCGCGTTCTTCAAAAGAGGCTCCGCGAGAAGCTTTGCGGTAAGCCGATGCCCTTCGGGATTGAGATGGGAAGTATCCCTGAAAAGCTCGGTCCCCTTTTCCTCCTCATGGCGACGGAATGCCTGCAAAAGATCCATCCCTTCTATTCCTTCGCGGGAAAAAAATTCTGAAAAATGCTGAAAGATCCCATCGTAAGCATCCTCCTGCATCTGATAACGAAAGGGGAAAACCACCACGATCAGCCGGCCCTCTCGTTCACGGACCCCATCGCGGATCCTGAGGATCTGCTTTCTCAGCCAACTCCATTCTCTTGATCTTGGGTCCATCAATTTTTTCAAGTCCCCTTCCCAATGCCGCCTTGTTTTCTTCTCCCTGGCATCGTTTTCCGAAGGCGCCGGCCCGGACCGCTTGCCGCTCACACTTTTACGGTAAATCCGATGGCTCCCGAAATTCAGCCATTCACAAACCCAACGGAACAAGACCGACCGGGCCTGAAGAAAATCGACCCAAGACAATGCCGGGTAAGCTTCCGCGGGGATCGGCCCAAGGCATTTCAGCATATGACTTGAAAAATGCATGAGGGGATACGCCACATCGTTCAGACAGACCGCCAGGATAACGACATCGGGATCATAGCGGATCCCTTCGGCGCGGAGGAATTCATATTCCAAATAGGTGTTATACCCGCCGACGCCCGCATTGATCACGGCATAACCCTCTCCCAGTTGCTCCTGCAAAATCCTGCTGAAAGTCTGTTCATCGGAAACACCGAATCCGAACGCAACGCTATCGCCCAGCACAAGCACTCGTTGCTCTCCCGGGGGTTTGGCGTAAGGGATCTCGGGGCTCCGCAACCCATGCGAGTTGATCGAATAAAGCAGCTTCGCGCTGATGACGGCCCGGGAATGGGGTTTGAGATGATACAAATAGCGCGCGGCTTTGGGTTCGTGAATCGCCTTAAAATGGTCCCCCACTCCCACAGGGTTGTCCACACACACGATCACGCCGCGCGCGACGATCTCCGCCAAAACCAGGGCAAGGGCAGTCCCCAAGATCACGCAAATCCCCCTGGCCAGGCTCTCTCGAAAACGGATCATGGCATCTGCGATTTTTCTGTCGCAAAGGCTTTTTCCGTTTCCGTCATGATCGTTTGAAGGCAATCTACGCCAAACTTGCGCTCATAGAGCGCAATGTCCTCCGCATAAAGATCCGTAAGGATCGCGGTCAGTTCTTTCGAAAGCATCTGCGCCGGCAGAGGGAAAACCCCGGCCTGTTTCAATTCCGCTCCCAGCATTTTCCACGGCTCCTTGAGCCCCGGACAATATTGATAAGGGATCTTCCTTTCGACGGGGAACGCGTGTCCCAGATCCCGAAGAAAACTGATTTTGCATCTTTTCTCGAGATGATCCAGGGTCACATCAAGCCTTTCGAATTGCCCGTAATGATCGAATTTGACATCCCCCAAAAAAAGATGTTGCGGTCTCCAGTGTTGGTCGTCGATATCGATCTCGCGCTCGGCAATATAGCGGACAAATTCTTCAAAGCTGATCGACAGGGTCTCTGCCCCCTCTCGCCCTTGCGCGCGGCAGATCGTCTTCACCGCAGGCATGAAGAAAGCTTCGATGGCCGGCAAAAAGCGGACGAACTTATCAAAATAAGTGCTGATCAACCGCCGGTAGGGATTACGCAGGATCGCGAACTTGTAATAGCGCCTGTCCTGAAGAAGGGAGGGATCTTGCAGGTGGGCAGGCGCAAGCGGATTTGCATTCAAATAATAATGAACGCTTTCTTTGGCAGGATCGTAAGCGAGATCCCCGCTCAAGACCGTAAAATTATACTTTAAAAGCGTGCATGCATTTTTGGGGATCCCCGCATAGATCATCGGGTGCTGGTCGTTCTTGAAATAAAAGTTGTTGTAATAAAACATGCTCTTTATTTCCAACCACCCGATGTCCACATCCTGCCCATTCTCAAAAAAAACGTTCATCCGGACCCTGAAACGGCTTGGAAGCAAATGGAGGGAGATCGCTCCCGAAAATCCGCCGAACAAACCATGCCGAGCCCCGGAAGGAGAACCGCTAAGAGGCCGATAGCCCGGCAAAAAAGGCATCTCCCCAATGACCGTATGCCGATAAAGCAAACGAAAACGGGCGGGTCTTGAGATTTTACCGACGGCCCATCCGCGAAAGAACACCCCGTAATTTTGGCTGCATTCCAATTGTTCGATCTGGAAACCGCTGAAATAGGCTTCTTTTTCCGTCAAGGGGTGGGTTTTTGCTTCGAGGATCTCCAAATAGCGTGGGCGGTCCTGCGTCGTCTTTTTTTCCGATGCCTTTTTTACATTCGGGCCCGTGCTTTCTTTAGACCTGCCAGGAGCCTTCATCTGAAGATCACGGACCATGGCATGAAGCTGTTTGATCTTTCTCTCCTGAGAGAAGCAGATCTGGAAAAGGATCCGGGCCGTCGCTTGGGTCTGCTCGAACGGATCTTGCCCCTGAGGAATATTTGCCGTTTCCGGCCCCTCATAAAAAAGCTTCCCATCGTCTCGACCAAGCCCTTCCCGGGCGATCTTTTGGTTGGAGGCTTCGTAGAGATGGAGAAGTTCGCGCGCTTCTGCTGAGGACAGGAATGGCTCGAAATCTTCCGCAGGGATCTTTTCCAATCCGCCCAAAGAACGGTCCAGGAACTCGATCGGAGGAAAAGACGGATCCGCCCGCCGGGAATACGCCCGAAGATTCTCGAGGGCCAGCCCGAAGATATCCCGAGAGTAGGCTTTCTCAACCGCTTTGGAAAAATCATACTCTTCCGGCTGTTTGATCCCGATCCATTCCGCAAAATCGATCGCTGCATTCCCTGCTCTCAGTTGTTTTTTTTCGAAAACCCGGATACTTACATTCTCTTTTCCGAAGGCTTTTTGCCACGGAGCAAGCCACCGGTCATAATAACCGCGCTCCTTTTGGGCCATGACCCAATCCTGGAACTTTTGAGGAAAACCGGGAAAGGTTTTTGAAAAGATCTGGCTGTTCGCATAAATGTTCTGGAACCAAAGATCCTGCCGCCGCAGGTAGACCACGACGCGCACCGGGAAAGAGCGGGTGGCCAAACGAAATTTTTGCGCGGCCGCTTCCCCGCCGTAAAACAAACCGGGATAACTGAGGATCATACGGCCCAGCCCGCGCAGCGCTCCTCCCCAAAAGATCTCCTGCCATTCCCAGAAAGGCGCATCGCGGAAATAAGATGCGAGGGTCTCGTGCCGGATCCTGTCCTTTAAAAAAAACATTTTCCTGAAGATCGGATGGGCATGCTCCAAGGCCTCCCCGAGATAACCGATCCCCTGCCGCTCTAATTTCCCCTGGTTTGTCCGTAAAAAAGCCTGGATAGCGCAAGTCCCCGCTTCTTGTGTGCCGATGTGAAGGAACAAAGCGGGTTTGACACGGGGCGAAAGAGAAAGTCGAGCATCCACATTCAGTTTTTCGGCTTTTGAAACCTTCTGCGCACCCCCGAAGAAGAGCGGGCCGCTTTCTTTGATCTTAAGGGGTTTCATCTTTTTCTCGCGCCGGACCTCATTCACCAGTTTTAGAAAATAAAGCGACGCATGTTCGGACGGGATGACAGCCTCTGAGCGCAGGTCCCAATCGTCCGGATCATAGCCGAACCGTTTCATGAAAGACCCCAGAGGCTCCCTGAAATAATCCACATCCTCTTGAGTGAACCAGTCCCGCCAGGACCCAAAGCTCCGGGTCCTCCCGACGCGCGCGTGCAAGGATGGAACCTTGCATTGTCCGTTCAGCTTGAACCCGAGATAGTCTTCCAGAGCGGAAAAACGCCCTTCGCAGAGATCTTCATAATGATAGACAAAAGCTCCGGCCGTATCCCAACGGAGCATCATCTCGAAAGGCTGGAAACAGCTTCTGAGACTGAACTCGGAATATTGCCGGACATATAATGCAAGTTGAAGGAACGATCCTTGGCGGGGGGACTTTTCCTTATCGCGCAGTAAGTGATAAAAACTTTTGGCGATCTCGTCCGTGCCGTATAACTCATGGTAAGCGCTTTGGTACAAAAGCCGGCTGATGAGGACATCGCGAGGATCCCGGACCAGCAGGATTTTTTTTTCAAAACTCCTGAAAGTTTCATAGCGCATCTTGCTATGGTTGTAGATCAAGATCTTGGCCAGCAGATCCCTTCCGGCACGTTCATCGGCCGGCTGAAAAGCGACCGGCTCAAAAAGACAGACCGTCCTTTTCGGCATGGACGCTTTCAGGTGGTAATAAAGCGCGGTCGTCCCGCTCTTGGGAACGCCCTGGATGAGGATCTTCATAAATTTCCTTTTTTCGCTCCGGAGATCCCGGTTCCGCCGAGATGGGCCATGACCTGCTCCCGGAATTTCCGGCCCGGATCCCTTCCGATAAAGCGGCCGATTTTCTTGTGATAGTCCGGATATTTTGCAAGCAAACGGCCAATATTCTCCTGCTTTTGTGCATCGGCCGCTTCGCCAAAACTTGCCCCGCCCTCATGATAAACGAAAAGATTCTGGACATGAAGATGTTTGTAGCCCTTCCGGGAAGCGCGAAGGCACCAATCATTCTCTTCCCCGTATCCTCGCCCGAACAATGTTTCGTCAAGATCGCCGACGTCGGCAATCGCATTCCGGTTAAACCACATACAGAAACCCACCCCCGTCGGAATTAAAATCGGCCTAACTTGATCCAAAATACGAAAACAAGCGTCCAAAGAATCGACCGTATGCCCGACCGGAAGAGGATTATAGCGATCGATCTCCGGGAAGGAACAGATCGTTCCGTTGTTGGAATAAGGGGTGATGCTCGCAACGCGGCCATCGAGTAAGGCGGGCGCCAAAAGCCTTGAAAGCCAGCCGGGAGGCACGAGAGCATCGCTGTTAAGGACAACTACATGCCGGCCAGAGTACTGCCACCCCATATTTACAGCCCGAACAAATCCCGAGTTCTGTTGTTGACGTAAGATCTTGATCTCGACCCAAGGATTATCACTGCGTAGTCCGCCCAGATAAGCATCGATCCCGGCTTCTGAACTCCCGTCATCGATAAGAAGGAGCCGGCTCCGCACATCGGTATTTTTGATGAGAGACGCTACGCACGCCTTCAGTCGGTCAAGCCGGTTATAAAAAGGAAGAACGATGTCGGCCTGTACTTTCTCCCGCCGGAGATTCTCCTTTTTTTCCGTGATCATGTTGCGTTCCTTCAAAAAGAGCTTCAGCTTCTCGAAAAGCCCGCCCGCTCCAGCCTCGAGAGGAACGGTCCATCCATACCGGCCTTGCGCGATCCGTTCGACCTGCGCGCCGAGATCGAACATCAGGATGGGAAATCCAAGCTGGAGGATCTCTTCGCAAGCATAAGAATAGGTTTCCGGCCAGATCGACGGAAAAAGAAACAGATCGATCTCCTCGCGGGCGATGAGCGCCGGAAGTTCCTGATGTTCGTAACACCCCAAGATCTCCCAAACGCCGCGCTCGAACTTCCCACGGCGGCAAAGATGCGTGTAACCGAAATGCTTGATCCGGATCGGAAGTCCCGCCTGGCGCACTCGCCGGGAAAGCTCCTTGAGAACATGTGCGCCTTTCGCAACCGCCAACGCCCCAAGGACCCCGACGCGAAGCTCCGTTGCCGTACGCGGGATGCGACCGGCAATATTCAAATAGTGATACAAAGGCTCGCGCGAAACAACCCGTGTCGCGACCTCCGGGAAATGCCGCCGGTAGATCGCCTGCGCAGAAGCGCTTGGAACGCGCACCTCCCGGGCCCCCTGGAGGATCTTTCGAAAAAAAGACCGATGCTCTTCGAGTTCCGGCCCCTCCTGCGCGCATTTTTCTTCGCAGGACTTCCCTTGTTCATCCACCAGCTGTGTATGAAAACAGACCGGATAATAATCATGGATTTCAAGATCATACCGCCCCCGAAATCCCGTGAGAAGCATGGCCAAATGCGCAGGATCCGCATAGGCGGCCTGATTGATAAGCAAGTCATCGATCCGGCAAAAAGCAATGACTTGTTTCAAATCTTTCTCCGTCCGAAGCCGGAACCATCCCGCCGGTTTTCGGTTCGCGATCCCCCAATACAGCCCCCGCCCGACATCGTGCAGGATCAAGTAATCGCAAGCGGCCGCCCTTTTTTTTTGCATCAAGGCCAATGCTTCTTCCGACCCGCCCGCAAGCCCGGCCACATGGAAAACCAAAACTCTTTTTTTCTGTTCCTTCGGATCGAAAACTCCCAGGGCCTTGCGGCAACTTGAAGTCAACCCCTGGCCGAAAAGCCTTTCGTCCAGGGCGGCCTTCCATTGGCCCAAGACGCGCTGGTGCCGGAGATGGCTCGGCATAAGGGACTTGTCTTTCGTCTTTAGCATGGGCCGGCCCCCCGAAAACACCGTTCAGGAAAGAACGCAATATTTGGCATAGCGTTTAAGCGTTTGGTAGATCGCTTGCGCGGGTCCCGGGATCTCGTCCTCGCCGTTTTCAGTGTCTTTTCGAAAATGAACTTCCTTGGGCGAAACATAGATCCCCAGGGTCTTTTCCAGCGCATGGATCCCGCGGATCGAAAAGAAATCGCGGAAATGAATAAAAAACCACTGCTCGGAAGTTCTTTCCCGGACCACATAACTGAGAATGTGCTGATACATGAAGATCCAGATCGCCAGGTGTTTTTCGGCCTGGGTTTCGGCATTCGCGGCATCGCAGCAGATCGCTTCCGCTTCGGAGCATGCAATGCCCCGTCGCATCAGGCTGGCCGCGCAAAATTGCGGCTCGCGAAAAACACAGATCCGAAGCGCGCCTTCGAGAGGAATTTGCCAAAAAGGCAAGGTCAGCGAAAAACGGGGGTCCTTGAAGCAGAAAGGCTGTTTCCCGCACAAATAAAAGACTTTTTCCCTCCACAAATCCGAAGCATAGAGCGGTCTATAGGAAACCCCGCCGATCCTTTCACGCTCGAGGGGATCCACGGCGGCCCTTCCTGGGCCAGAGCTTCTCAAAAGTTCAAGGGTTTTACGGTTCAGCATGGCATCGTTCAGAATGTCGCGGTTCAATCGAACGATCGCATCGTCCTCATAAAGCCCGTATCCGGTCTCTTTCTTGTGAGGCAAGACCGCGGCCAGGCTCTCCCCCATGAAATAGCCGGCGCGGCTCAGACAGGCCGCAGGAATGCTGAGTCCGCTCCCCCAGCTTCCAAGAATGACCACGTTCTTCATCGCGCGCCCCTTGCCAAGCGATCAAACCGTTTGCGGATCCTGTCGCGGAGTCCGCGCAACGTTTTGCCTGTTTGATCGGAGGCTTTCATTTGCGCATGGAAGAAACTGTTGTAGCTTCTTTCATGCATCCGCCACCGGGCAAGCTTCTCCGGCCGGTAGCAGAACGGTCCCTTCAGGCTCAATTGAAGATAAAGCCACCAATCGAACCAAGGATCGAAGGAATTGATGAAATCCACCTGATAGAGATGCTTTCTCTTCACGGTCACGAACGAGAGCGAGAGAATGGGGTTTTTAAGCGTCAGCCGCGCCACAAAGGAGGACGGCCCTTCCGGAATGTCTTTCAAGTTCATCTGATACCCCTCGAGGATATCCTTCCTTTTTTCCAGGATCTGAGGATCGTCGCTAAAAACCGAAAAGTCATGATAGTGAAGCACAGCCTCCGGCGAGCGCCGCACCGATTCCCGCATCTTCTCCAACTTCGCCGGTTCCCAAACATCGTCGGCTTCCAGAAAAGCGACATATTCCCCGGTGCTTTCCCGCAATCCCCGCTTCAGCGTGAGGGTCAGTCCTCGATTATGGCCTCCTTCATGGGTCGCGACTTTGATGCGAGGATCCTTCGACGCAAAGTTCTTCAGCGTCCGGAGCGAACCGTCCGTCGACCCGTCATCGACAAGGATCAGTTCCCAATCCCGGTAAGTTTGACCCAAGACCGACCGGATGGCTTCGGGGACGAGACGCTCGTAATTGAAATTCGGAAGGATCACCGAAAACCGGATGCGCTTCGCTTCCTGAGAAAGCGACAGCGCTTTGGCCGTCACCGCCTCGACAAGCGGCATCACAGCCCGATCGTCGAAAAACGATCTCTGGACTTGAGGGGCCTGCGTTTCCAGGCGCTGACGCAATAAAGCGTCCCGATCTAGGCGCAGCAAGGCCTGGGCCATATCCTCCGCTTCCGTTTGATCGATGACGATCCCTCCGCCCTTCTCAAGGGCCTCATAAATACCGCTCCCTTCGCGAAAAGCCAGCACAGGTTTCCCAAGCGCCATCGCCTCCAGGCAAACCAGCGGGAAAGGGTCGATGCGTGAGGTCAGGAGAAAATAATCGGCTTTTTTCAGGACCGGGAACGGATTTTCCAGCTCTCCGGTCATCAGGATCTCCGGAACGACCTCCGCGGCGGAAGCCGAAAAAAACTCGGGGTTATAGACGCCGATCCAAACGAATTGATAACGGCCGTGTTCGCGGACTTTTTTGTAAACTTCGCAGAAAAGGTCAAACCCCTTCCGGTAATTCTGAAAATCCGTCGAAAGATTTCCCATGCCCATGACCACACGCCGCCCCCCGGCGCCGATCCGCGCATTCCAGCCGTTCTTTTCTTTCTCAGCCTTGGCGCGCACCTCGTCATGCGCAATGAAAGAATGAATGAGCTCGATCCTCGACGGATCCACAGCAAAATCCCGCATCAAGCGCTCCCGGACCGGGGCCGAGCATGCGACAAAGATATCCGCCGCCCCTTGGACCTCGTCGGGATCGAAAAGATTCCACAAACTCAACCGTTCGCGGTCGAGAAGCTCATGAATATGCAGAAGCGTCGGAATCCCCATCTCCCTGGCAATGCGAGCGAAGGCGATCGTATCCGCCGTATTCGAGTACACGAGGTCCGGTTCCATTTTGGCGAGGATCCGCTTCAACCCCTCCTCCCGCGTCTCTCCTTCCTCTTTCATGCTGGTCAGCGCTTCGAGGTAGATCCTGTCCGGGAACTCCTTGTTGAATTCATAGGACATGCTTCCCTTGGCCAAGGAAAAGACCGTCAGGTCATAGGAGTTTTTCAACGCCATGCCGATCTTGAAAAGCATGATCGGAGCGCCCGTCCTGGATTCCTCATGATTGATGATCAGGATCCTTTTTCGTTTGCGGGAAGCGCGCAGGACGTTCTTGCTGAGCAGAGACCGGTACTTCCGGCCGGCCGCCTTGCTGAAATAAGTCCTCCCTTCACGCTGGCCGTGCGAGCACCAATGCAGGAAGGCTTCGCGCTCGGTGCTGATTCCGTTCTTCAAGAGGTCCGTATAGGCGGACAAATAGGTATCTCCGTCAAAGTTCTTCTGAAGGATCCAGCGATAGAGCCGGTTCAGGAAAAAACCGGTCGGGAACGTCCGGTCCTCCCAGCGGCCGCAGCGGCGCCAATGCCGGTAAACGGGAATAAAACCATGGATATTCGCTCTGCGAACGTCCGGATAGAATTCCACATAATACTTCCAGTCAAAAAAAAGGATCTCCCAGCCGATCTTCAGAAATTTCAGAACAGCCGTCATCCAGGCGTAAAAACGGTAACGGCCCCGAAGCGTGACGCCTCCTTTACGGAAAAAAACACGGCCTTCTTCACATCCGTATTCACACCAATGCCGGATCGCGGCTTTTTTCGTGCGGATCCCCGCGTCCTGGAGGTCCGGATAATAGTCGAGATAAGCCTTCCAATCAAAAAAACGGGGAGGAAGAAGACCGTCGGACTTCATAAGCTCTTTTTCGCGGAAGATCCTTCGAACCAGCCGAGCAATCGGTAGATATTGACGATAAGAAAATTGTGGAAGCGGTGCCAGAAAAGAGCCGAGGTCTTCGCCCCGGCGTAGCGGCGGGCGACGGCCAGGTCCTCGCCGAATCCTTTTTCGAAACCGGAAACGGTCTTCGTGGTCCCGTACATGCGGAAACAGGCAAGGGTCCGGTCGATCAAGCCCGGCTGGGCGATCTTCCCGAAGCGAAGCCAGAGATCGTAGTCCATGGCCCAGTTCAGCGCGAGATCGAGCCCGCCCGCTTCGCGCCACAGATCTTTCCGGAAGAAAACGCCCATTTGGGAAACGAAATTCCCGCCCAGATGTCTTGCGAAAGAGTATCGCCTGAGTTGGAAGGCTTTGTAAGCGCTGACGAATTTTCGGATCTCCCGGCCACGCGCGTCGAGGATCCTGACATGCCCGAACACCCATCGAGTGGAGGGATGTGTTCGAAAATATTCCGCCACCGCCGACAAGGCTCCGGGCTCATACCGATCATCGGAATTAAGCCAAGCCAGGATCTCGCCGCGGGCGAGCGAAAAACCTTTGTTGATCGCATCCGATTGGCCGCGGTCATGATTGCTCGCCCAGTGGATCTGTCCCGGATAACGGGCGGCCAGTTCGCGAAGGATCTCGACCGTGCCATCGGTGCTTCCTCCGTCCATGACGATGAGCTCTTTAGCGGGAGAGTCCTGATTCATCACAGATTCCGCCGCTGCACGGATAAACCTCGCGCTGTTGAAGGACGGCATAACGATCGAGATGAGCGGTTCGGATGGCATAAACGCGTTATTATCCCTATTTTGGAGCTTTTTGTATACTCCCGCCAAAAACCAAGGCTACCAGAAGGAAGACGGGACCGAATGCTTTTTCAGATGCCCAGCGCAAAGCGCTTTCGCATATTCATAAAGTTCCCGGTCATAGGAAAATTCGGCGGCAAAACGGCGCCGAAGGTCCGAGCGGGCATTTAAATAGGACGGATCGAGATTGACGGCCTTCGGTTCCGGCGTTTCCCGGATGCCGAAAAACCCATATAAATAAGGCGCCCATTGAGAAAAGGTCTCGGTGATCCCCACAAAGAAGAATTCCCGCAGGACTTTTTTCGCCAGCTCGACACAGACCCGGGGATCCACGGGGGAAGGAAAACGATGCCCATAAAAATCCTTGGCCAGATTAAAGCTAACAATGAACGCATGGCTTTTAAAGACGCGAAGCCATTCTTCGAACTCAAGAAAGCGCCCTCCGGGATCCAGAAAATATTTCTTTTCTCCGTCAGGCATCCCCCCTGCCTCGAATCTCTTCTTCTGAAAAGCGTGAAAAGAGAGGGCCCGGTCGACAGGGTCCCGCAGAAACGTCAGGTAACGAGCCTCCCGATGGAAATGCCGATGGATCCCATAGCGCACCTTGTGCCCGAGGATGATCCGAATACGGTTTTTTTCCGGCTCCGTCAAAGAGCCGAGATAAGCATCAGGATCATAAGTCTCATCGATCGTCGCATAGTGGCTTTGCCGGACATTGAAATACCGGATCGTCCCTGGAGGATAAACCGGCAGGATCTCGAACGGTTGAAGATGTTTCTCCAGATGGACCCGGAAAGTGGTCCCCGCCGTTTTTGCGATATGGTAGAAGATATAAAGAGGGAAAGGCTTTCGACTGCGGGCTTCCTTCCATGTCCTTTGCAGAAGATCCATCCAACGGTTGCCCATAAAAAACATTCCTTTGAAGGTGTAGGCCAGTAAGACGAAATGCAGAAGCTATTATATGCCATTTCGAGAGGATGAAAACAGCGCTCATCCCGAGCCCAGGCCCCCTCTCCCGCTCTTTAACATCACCCTAATATCACCCCGGAGGTGTGATTATCGGCCTCTGGAAAAGAAGTCCCTTTTTGATAATCACCCTTCAAGAGTAGAGTGCCCTTAAGGGTGCTCTACTTCAAGAAAATCATCTGCGTAACCGGGCAAAAGTCTTTGGGAATTTGCCAGGGACGATTCTCTCCGGGAGAACCGTCCCTATTGCACAAAAACTTGGCACTGCTTACTTGGCCGTTCACGGGAAAATCGGATCAGGCGGAACGGGCGACAGCGACGGCCGTGCTTCGGAGTTCTCCAGTGATCCGGTCAAGCCACTCGCCGGTCAGATCGCGGAGGATGTCTTTTTTATCCGGCTGGACGCCGGGCATGACGCCTTCATTCTGCGCAAAGAGAAGTGCCAGGCCGAAATTTCCCTCCCGGACCTCGGCAAAATATTTTTCGCCAAAGCGACGCTCGGGCGTCTTTCCCCCGCTCACAAAACCGATTCGAAGCGCTGTCGGCGAAAGGCGCCGGGCCTGCTCTTCGCTGAGCACATTCCCGAACGCCGAAAGATCACTCAACCGCTCCTGGGCCGTCGCCGACAAAGCTCCCACGGTCTCTCCTGTGATCAGGATCTTGAGGTTCTTGCGGTGGAGTCCGGCCACCGTCAAAAGCTCGCGGACCTCAGCGCGGCTCATCGACTCCAGGGCCGACGCCTCCAGCGTAAAGACCGCCTCCTTCGAAAAATCCCAGATGCTCGCGCTCCGGACCTCCGCGCGTTTCCTGGAGCGCTGCTTCGGCTTTTCCGGTTCGACCACAAGCAGGCCCCGCGCAAGGCCCACACGCTCGAGCTCTTCCGCCGCGCCCTTTAATCGCGCGCGGGTCTTATCCAGAAAGGCTCCCAAATAAGCCTTCTCGGGATCTTTCCGTTTTTCAAGTTCAGCCCAGTCCTCTTGTAATTTTTTCGAAAGGTCTCTCGCGGCTTTCCATGCGGTGACGTCGAAAGAGCCTGGCGTCAAACGTGCGCTCTCAAGCAAATTGCCGATCACGCCGCCCGGTTGCAAAGGCGGGACAAATCTCTTCTTCACTTCCATCGCATATCGCCACGCCTTGAGGACCGAAGCATGCGCGCCGTCTTCATGGGTTTTCAGAATCTCACTCCCCTGGCTCTCCAAAACAAGTCCATCGTTGAATTGTCTCAAGATCCTTTTCAAAGAAGGATGCATCTCCTCCGGGATCGCGACCGGCGCAAACGAAGGCGCTGGCTGCGGAATCTTCGGGCTTTGGACTGTTGAAATTTCACTCGCAGGAGCGGAAAGCTTCACCGGAGGCACAACTTTTTCCATCACGGGAGAGGGAGAGCCTTCAGACGCCGGCTTTACCTCAGATCTTGAGAGCACTCTCGGCGTTTTTATTCTCTTGGACGAAACCCCATCTTTAGCGCCCTCCCTTTCCGCCGGGCGGGTTCCCTTGATCCCGCCCTTTTCCTCAGCCGCTTTTTTTCTCCACCTCGCCGGTTTCGCCCCATACATAAATCCTTCCCCGATCAGCCTGCTCTTCAGTCCGGCTTTTCGGACCGATTTGATAAAAGAGCTCGGTTCCATGCCCATCGCCCGGGAAAGATTCCCGGCATCCAGGCTCGATCCCTTTGCCTTGAGATCCTTGATCTCGCGTAACGTAAATTTCCAGAACTCCTCCGGATCGCGAAAATAACGCGGCCGCACATCCATGGCAAAATAACCGAGATTGTGTTTGTCGATCGCTCGCGACAGATCATCCGCCGTCATGCCCATTTCAGCAGCCGCGGTCTGGAGCGTAGGCGTTCCTCCGGTGCGGCCACGGACCGCCTGCGCCGCCTCTCGGATGCGCTCACGCCATGTCGCGGCGTCATTGCGTTCGAGAACGATCCCTAACCCCCGGGGCGAAAGCCGATGATCGCTTACCGCTTGCCGCAAACTCACGACCCCGATCCCCGTAAGCCCCGCGATCCCCGCATAAGTTGCGTTCTCCCCCAGGATCCGGGCCGCTGCCTGAATGATCCGTTTCCATTCGGCCTTGTTGTTTTTCCCTTTAGCGATCAGATCCAGAATCTTCTTTCCAAGACGCGAATCAGGCTCTTTTCCCCGTCCATAACCCCGTTCCGAAGTTCCCGCTTTCGCGGTTTTCTTTGCCATCGCATGCTTTCTTTTTTGTTTCGCTCCCCGAGCGCGCTCATAATAATCGCCGCTGATCCCTTTGCGACGCAGTTTGACATCATGTGCTTTTTCGAGGACCCATTCCCGGAAAGCCCCGAGATGCTGAGCGTGGTTGACAAGCGCGACAACGCTGTGCTCCAAAATGCCGAGAGCCTTCACGAGATCTTCGAGGGTCGGGGCCTCTTCCGGAATGAACTCAAGTTCGAGCTCATAAGGCTTGGAGGTTTTGAGCGTGATCGCAAAATGAACGGCCTCTCCGTTAGCTCTTGTAACAACCAACTCTCTCTTTTCTCTGAACTTCGCCGCAAGCCGATCAAACCCTTCGAGCTCAAGCGCAATCGCAACGCGCTCCTCTGCCTCCGGAATGACCGGCTCCTCGCGGATCTCGGCGCGTCCGCTGTTTTCTTCTCGCGCAAGGGCCCCGGCCTCATGACCGCGGATCGCTGATCGTAGAGCCGCTTCGATAAAAGGAACTTGATCAGGAAACGTATACGGCTCGCCGGAGCGGGTAAGATCGAGGGCAAGCACGTGAGCTCCGCGGTCCTCGAGGGTCTCGAAAACCGCGGACGCAAGTTCCCGGATCTCTTCTTCGCCAGCCCGGTAGATCGTATCCTCATCCCGGGAAAGGAAATCATAATCCACGCTCGCCAGAACCGGGCTGTCGATAACGGGCATTTCGTCAAGAAAACACCACGAAAAAGCGGAAGGCAGGATCCCATATTTTTTAAAAAGTTCGCGTGCCTGCTCGGCAACCCCCTCATAGGCCCCGTAGGAATCTCCCGGTAATGTTCTCGCCCAGGGTGGAAGGACCCAAAGAATGTTCGACACATAGCCTTCTTTCAGAAGGTGAAAAACCCAATTCGTCGGGTTCAGCGCCAGGTCGTCATAGGCATCCGCATGAGAATCAAAAAGGACGAGCGTCAAACCTCTGGGAAGAACACCTGCATCGATCTGGCTCTTGAACCAGGTGAAAGCCTCATCGTGCTTCTCACCGAGATGAAGCGGAATAGCCATCGTTTCCGTCGTCACCGCTCGGACTTCGGCGCGGCCGGCATCTTCCACCTCTTCCTCTTCTTCCTCGAAAAGAAGATGATCATAGCCGAACCGTCTCAAGAAGGCCTGTCCCGCCTGCGTAGCTGTGAAGCCCTGCAAAACATCGGGATAGAAACGAAGCAAGGTTTTGGTCTCTTCATAGGCATTCGCAGCCAGGAATGCAAAGATCCTGGCCGCCTCGGGATCGTATTTTCTTGCGGCCTCAAGCAACTTTGAGAAAACGATCGTTTTTTCCCGCGTAACCTGTTCTCCGGACGTCGAGGAAACCGCGGCCACATGCCCGAGCATCGCACGCGCAACATTCCCATAGGGCCTTTCGCCGATCCCCTCCAGATCGGCCGGAGGAAGTCCGATACTCGCGCGCGCTTCGGGAGTCATTCCGAATTTTTGAGCTGCGTCAAAGAAGGCCGCGATCTCCCGGACTTTTTCAAAAGCCTCCGCCAATCTTCCCATCTTGAGTTCTCTCGCATAGGAAGCGAGGCCCTCATGATAGACGCCGGCCATCAGCGCCCTCCTGAGGAACATCGCCGCGACATTACGAGGAACTTCTTGAAGGAATTCTTCCCGGTTCATCAAAATAAAATTCGCGAAGATCCCCTCTGGTTTCTGGCCACGTAAAAATCCTTCGCGCGCCGCGATCGCCGCAATGGGACGGACGATCCGCTCGACCTCGGGTTGCCAAAGCATTTTCGCGGCATTCGGTTCATCGTAAAGCCGGCGACGGACCCTGGCGATCATCGCCGGACGGCTTCGGGCAGACACCCGGTCAAGCCTCTCACGGCCGAGGGCCTCCGCGATCTCTTGATCCGTAGCGCCAAATGTTTTTTGAAGCAGCAACAACCGGCTTCTCCAGCCGCTCGCCGCCGTGAAAAACTGGCCTTTTTTGCGGCGCCCCTTGTTCCACATCGACAACTGCGGCTTATTGAGGCCCAGAGCCGCCGCCAGCCGGTCATAAGTGATGTATTCCCACGGCGTTTCAAGGATCATTCGATCGATCGTAGCAACCAGATCTTTTTCACGTTTCGTTTCGCGCGCATCCCGTTCGGGATCGGCAACCGCCCTTGGGATCTTCTTCTCGCGCTGCCACCGGTTAAGGACTTTTTGCACCTGCCGGCGGGTAAGGCCTTCGGCTCCGCTCACGATCCCGGTGACCGTGATCTCCATTCCCGCCTGCCTCAGCGCTTCCATCGCTTTCGAGACCCGATCATCCGGTTGACCGTCTCGAGCTTCTTCGGGCAATTGTAGAC
Source organism: Candidatus Omnitrophota bacterium (assembly GCA_049324575.1). Taxonomy (GTDB): domain Bacteria; phylum Omnitrophota; class Omnitrophia; order Omnitrophales; family Aquincolibacteriaceae; genus JBMONI01. The sequence goes on from JBMONI010000016.1 coordinate 251,495, forward strand.
CTTGGTCGGTCATTTTCCGGCGAACCCCAGGTTTCTTGAGAAGCCACCAAAATTTGGATTCACCCATGCCGGTCTCTTCCAAAATCTCCGCCACTGTCCCGCCTTTTAACTTCCGGACCGCTTTTTCAAGGGTCCGAAGACTCTCTTGGATAGGCACTTTCCTTCTCTGGATCTTCAATTGCCGATACACGGGTCCCGACCCGCGACCGCGATACCGGGTTCCCGCATCGATCGCATCCGTCAATTGTTTATCTGTGAAAGCTCCACGCGAAGCCTCGGCGATCTCTTTTGGAGAATAGCCGTCTTTTTTCGGAAGCGTTTTGACGATCAACCGGATCATCCGAAGCCAACCCGGATACTTTCGCGATCCGGACGCGCGGAGTTCGTCGAGCTCACGGCTCTCCTGAGCGCTCAATCCCGGCCATGAAAACGCCGTCTCTTCGCCCTGCGATCGCACCTCCGCGCGGAAAGGCTGAAGCGTTTTTTCAAGACCGTCTGCAACGTCTTCGTATTTTCCCTCAAAGCCCGCCAGGACATCCCGCAGACGGGAGAAATTCCTCAGAAGATCCTCCGTCTCGTTCCACAGAACCAGGCGCGTATCGGGATACCGGAACCAGTCTCCCTCGGCCAGATACTTTTTGTCCTGAAGCGCTGTGGACTGGACAAGACGGGCAAGCTTTTGCCGGGCCTCTTTGTCCAAGGCTTCATGATATTGAAGCACAGCTTCCCTGGCTTCGGGGCTCCACGGAATCCCCGCGATTCTCGCCTCGGCGCGAAGCGTGCGGTCCCCGGGTTGAAGATCGCTTTCGAGAACGATGTTGTGCCCGGCTCCGAACCGGTCTTCCAGGCGTATCCGGATCTCGGGCGAAAAATGGGCAAGCCGGCGCGCCCCTTTGGTCCCCAAAATATCGGACAGGGACGGCTTCGTCCCCGCGCGCCAGGCTGCGGCAAAGTTCTCGGTCAAACGCCTCGCCGTACCGTCATCGGAAAAGAAATTGTCAACGCCCTCTTCGGGCCTCGCCAGCAGATCCACAACCCCAAGCTGCTGCCTGGCAGGCAACAGCCTGTTCATCTCCCGCAAGGTCGGGATATTGGCAATGACCGATTGCATACGCACTTCCAGATTCGTCGCGGTAGCCTCCCGTAAAAGCGCCAGGATCTGGCCGCTCAAGCCCTGCCCCTGGTGCTCGGGCCAAAGATAGACGGATTCGGTCAGAATGATCCGCGCCCCATCCGTTTGAACCCTCAGGGAAAATACGCCCGCCCGGTCTTGCCCGGTAAAAATATCGAAAGCGAGATGACTGAAGATCGTCGGATAGGAAGGGTCCCAACGGAGATCATAAGAACGGCCTTCTTTCCCGACGAGAACGGCGCTGCGCAGACTGTCGCGGTAGAGATCGAGGATCCGTGGAACCGCCGGCCCCGAAACGGCAACGGCCCGCTCCATCTCGGCCCGCGCCGCAAGTAAAATGCCCCTATTCCTTTCCAAAAGCAGCGGATAAGGGTTAAAACTTTTTTCTTCTTCGGCGTCGCCTTCCCGCACTTCCGCGCGGCCGCCGGGCTTCGGACCGAACGAGAGCCACGGGAACCGGGGCCTCGCCTTTTGGGCCTCTTCCGCCGCCTTCTTTTCTTCCGCCGCAAGACGCATATTTCTTTCTTCGATTGCGCCGGGAAGCTTAGCGATCTTGCCAAGGTCGAGCCCCGCATCCTGCAAGGCCTGGGGCCAGCCGCCCTTGCCGCGATAAAGCACCAGCGCTTTTGCGTACACCGAGGCGGGCGTGCGAGGAAATCCCGATACGCTTTCGACCAGCGCCGCCGCTTCCGGAGATTTATTGTTTTGGACGACACCGCCCTTCAGATTGATCCCGTTCTCATAAAGCGCCCGGAGGATCGCCGGCATTTTCTGGATCTCTTCGGTCGTCCATGCCGGCGACTTTTTTGTCCACCATTCGCGCTGCCGGCGGGCGATCTCGAGCTCGGTCGGATCCCGTTTGGCATGCGGCTTGATCCGGCGCGCCACCGCCGGGCTGATGTTGCGAAGGAATCGAAGCAATCGTCCCCATGCTTTCGAAAGATCCGTGCCCGGTCTCTCATCTTCTCCGGCAGTACGGACCTCGGCTCTTTTTCTCGGTTTAGGCCGGTGGCTTTTCCGGAAAAATACCGGGTCTTCTTCGTACTCCGCGGCCCATTGCATCGGATGTTTCCGGTGAGCACGGATGATCTGCTCTCCGCCGGCAACGGGCCCCGCCGCGCTAAACCCTTCAAACGCAACATGAACCCTCGCCCGGTTGAAACGGTAGGCCGCCTCGAGTTTCCCCAGATAGCCCCCTTTTTCGGAGTGCTTGGACCGCAGGAAGCGTTCGAGCCACGGGAAGTTCGGAGCGTTCGTCCGGATCATCCGCCGCGAGACCATTCCGGTCAGAAAGGCCCTTGCCGGCGTACGCTGTCCGGATGCCGGTCCCGCCGCAGCCGCCGCAAGTTCCGTCAGAACAAAATCGAAGGTCCTCCGGTTCGGGATCCGCATGAAGAAGTCGACGATCTCAGGATAAAATTGACGCACGATCCGCGGCTCGTCGAGATGGCCCAAGATCATCTGGGCGGGCGCCGCGATCCTTCCGTCCACAAACCTCGCCAACTCGCCGCCGTCGCGCAATTGCCAATCGATGAGTCTTTCGCGGATCACGGCATCGCGCTCTTCCGGACTTTCCGCTTTTTGGACGGCACGTAAAACGTGGAAAAGCCGGGTCATCTCAACGCGGTATTTTATCCCCCGCGGGAATGCCGGCCTGGAGCGCGTCGCTTTCGGACCTTCCCTCACCTCCGCGCGGGGTTGGCGAGAAACCGGGGACAAATCGTGGGCGGATTTTTCGTCAAGCGATCCTCCGAAAGACGCCGAAGCTGAGATTTCGTATTCGCGCTGTTCCCACTTCGCAGCCGCGTCCTCAAGCGCTCGGGGATGTCCCCGCATAGCAAGCCTCATGAGCCCCATGGCGCTTAACAATACGACCGGCATCGCAATCACAAAAAATATCGGGATCTGAATGAGAAATCCCGCAGCGGACGGTCCGCCCGCCACCTCCCCCAAAAGTTTTGCGGCAAGCAGCGCCAGCGAAAACCATAAAAAGCCCGCGGTGACGCTGAGAGCCCTTTCTAGTTTGGCATTAAAACCAAGCGGTATTTTCTGAGGATCCGGAACACTCCGCACCTCGGCGCGTGTTATTTCATGCCCAGCATCGATACGCCTTCCTATGTATTCTTTATTTACATATTTTTGTTGATTATTAATAATACCTATGTTAGTCTTCCCCGGTTGAGCGGCCCTGTAGCTCAAGTGGATAGAGCGTGACATTCGCGAATGCACAGATCCGGGTTCGAATCCCGGCAGGGCCGATTCAACCCGTGGGTCTTCGGCCGGAGATCCACGACCGGCTTCATTGACATCCGCAATAGGGTATGCTAGGGTACTATTGCGTTCGCGAATGTAAGGTATTGAGCTATAGGGTTTAGAACCGCTCGGCTGTTCCAACGGCCGGGCGGTTTTTTCTTTTTGGCCAACATGAACCACTTCGGGTTCATGCCTGCCCCGCACCCTTTGTGGTGCTGGGGCGGTTTTTGTTTTCAGATCCCGCACCTCGGCGCGGGAACGGCTGTTTCGCTTAACGGTCTTTTTCGGCTGCGAAGAAGCGGCAGAGCCTCCTTTGGCGCCGTATAAGTTCAGGACCCGGCGCTCCAAAGAAAGGAGCCGGGCGATCTCAGTCGCTTTTTCCATGTAGAACCTGGCCGCTCCCTGGATGAGCGCGACGGCCGGCAAAATGATCGCAACGCCTCCCCAGCCGATCTCTTTCCCAAGGACAGGAACGATGATCAAGAGGTAAGGAAGATATTCGGCGACCTTGAGAATCCCGCCGTTGATGAAATTATTGCGGGATTGCACCGACACGATCCCCGCCCTTTCCACTTCGAGATCAAAAAGCGCCGCGGTAAGCTTCTTCCAGATCGCGGCAGCTCTCGCACGGTCCATCTCGCCTTCTTGTCTCTCCCTTTCTCTTTTCGTCCGCTCGATCAAGGCGCGGAATAACCCTTCTTTGGTCGCGACCCGGTCCGTTCGCTCTTCGATCTCCTCATTGATCCTCTTGGCGATCCAGGAACCGACGAGAATGGGAAGAAGTCCCAAGACCACGATCACAAGTCCCCAGGAAGTCAATTGCCAAAGCATCAGGATAAAGAACGACCCCCGGAAAGCCGCCTGGAAGAAGAGGACGAAAAGATCGATGGACCCCTGGATCAGCGAGGCCGTATCCGGACCGATCCTTTGCCCCGCATCCTCCAGGAGCGGATCTCCCGGCTCATGCCGGCGGAGCAAGTGGATGAAATTGCGCGGCGTCACCATGGTCTCGAGGAAATACTTCATCGAGCCCTGCAACTGGCCCAGGCACCAGTTCGCCAAAAGCAGGGTGGGAACAATCCCCAAACCCACCATCCAGGCCGAGGAAGTCATGACCGCTCCGTTCGCGTTGTCGAGCGCATCGAGGAACGCCCCGACATGCTTGAGAAGAGCCCCTTGGCTCAGCGTATCGACGACCGAAAAAATAGCGACTCCGATCCCCGAGATCAGGAACGGCTGTTTAAGCGGAGATGCCTCGGTCGCCAGCCGGTAAAGCCAGGCCGCTCCGCGGAAGATGCCGGCCTGAGGCGCTTCGATCCCCTCTTCCGGAGTCCGGTCCAGCAGATGGTGCTCTTCACTTGCTTTTCCCAGGATTTCCCACTGAGGTTCCAGGTCCTTATTTTCACGAAGATACCGGACCACGCGCGGGAGAATGAAAAACGCTCCGAAAGCGCTGAGGACATAGGTCAAAGCCATATTCGGCGCGAAAACGCCGGCGATCAGTCCGGTAGGGGCAATGGTATAGGCGATCGCAAGCAGCCATCGTGTGATCTTGTGCTCTTTTTTCCGGAACTTGGTCCACTGCTTGCGGTCAGCCTCAGCCGATAGAGGAGAGACCTGATCCGCTCTTGTCTCGAAGACGGCCTGATTGAGCACTTCCGCGATCGCTTTCGTGACGGCGCTCGGATCGTTCCAGGAACATGAAATCCCGTACTGGAGATCGGAGGGACCGGAAGGCCGCGCCGGTTCGGCCGATATGAAAAACCGTCCGCGTTCATGTCCTACGAAAAGAGCGAGCGGCCCCCTTCCGTCGAATGGAACGCTCCTGCTTAACGCAAGCGCCACTTCGCCGGGATCTCCCCTGAAAGTCCTCGCCGAATCTCTCGGCTCCGCAAAGTCGATCGAGACGGTCCCGTCCTCTGCTTCGTACCCCATCCAGGGAACGCCGCGAAGATCGACCTGCCACTTGTTGCGGGAAACCGCTCGGGCTGTGAAGTCCCCTCGCACTTCGGCGCGCGGACGCTCATGACGAACTGTGGAACGGAGATCCGCCTCTGCGCTTCCAGCCGTCTCCTGGGACCGGCCGGCGTAGTCCGCCGCCGCAAAGCGGTGGATCTGCCAATTCCGGAAATCGTAGAGATAAGGAAGTTCTAGTCCTTCCGCAAGCGGCGGAAACGTCCACTGAAGAGGCGGGACAGGGCTATCCCGAAAAGCAAAAAGCAGATCGCCGGGCCGGGTGTCCCGGAGCAGGGCATCGCGGAATCGCGGATCCAGCCGCATCGTCGATCGGTAGCCGGGGATTTTATCGACGATGACCGTGAGCCCGTCAGGTTCGGACTCGCCCGCAACGGCGGGACCCGTTTCGTAATAATCCCGGTTGCGGACACGGATCTTCACACGCGAAACATCCTGCTTCAGCTTCTGCGCGATTTCCCGGAAATCACGCTTGATCCGTTCCTGCGCCTCGCGCTCGATCCGCTCGTCAAACCGGCCGCCTTCATAGAGAGAGATCACCTCGATCTCCTTCAAGTTCTCGAAGATCGCCGCCAGACTCAACAGTGTCATGACATCCTGGCCTCCCGCAGGATAGACCGCCCGAGTCACCCGCGCAGGATCGACGCCCGAACGCCTCAGGCTCTCCCGGATATTCACGACAAATTTCTCTGTCCGAGCCATGTGCTCACGCTGAAAATCCAGCACGCGGGCCCATTCCCGCCCTGTCCCATGCGCCACAAGCCCCTGCCCGCTATCCGTAAAAAGACCGCCCTCCCGCACCTCGGCGCGAAGGTTGTTGCCGGGAGCAGAACGAGGCGGCGGAAGTTTCAGTTTTACGGTGTCCCTGCGCCAATCTCCCACGCGCTGAGGAAGATGGATCCCCAGATCCTCGGGATCTATCTTTTGCGCGGCAAGCGCCTTGCGGAGATCCTCGATCCACCATGAAGGCGCCTCTTCGAATTTCTTGTTCGAAAGAATGGATTTGAGACGATCGGGAAGATAACGAAAGGCACGGAGATTTTTTACGATCTGCTCGAGCACCGGCATCCAGAGGGTAAGCCGGTCCTCCATCAGGTAGCGGGAGAACCAGACCATGCACATTCGGTATCTCTCTTCGGAAGCGCCTACCATGTTCGTGATGAAATAATCTTTGATCAGATCATGGCGCAGCGGTTCCAGCTCCTGGAATTCCATGCTAGCCCGGTAAAGTTGATCGACCTCGTGAAGCCCTTGGCTGAAAAGAGCGTCGGGGTCCGGCCCTTCGGGCTGATCGCTCCAGTAATGAGTGATGACTTTCGGCTGGAGTATTTCTTCGATCTGGGCCTTAACGATCTCCGCCAGATCTTTGGAAAAACTGATCGAATCGGTATAGATATCCGCCGTTACGGTCGTGCCGTTGGTAGAGCCGTAATCGGTGATCAGGAACCAGAACCGTCCCTCTCGTGGAAATACCTTGAACGAAAAGTGCCGGTCCTCCGAGATGACCTCCTCATCGACCAGGATCAACTCATCCGCCTTGTAAACCCGGTCCGGACTTTTTTTGCGGGCCACAATATAGGTTTTTCCGATCTCGATGTCATTGAACTCCTCCTCCAGTTCACCTCGTTGAATGTGCAGGCGGAGCTTGTTTTCCGAAAGCGGCGTCACCGTGAACAGCGCCGGACTTTGTTCAAGGCGCGCCCCGATCTCGATATGAATATCGCCGTCAAACGCGGCCGTAAGATCATGCTTCTTGATATAAATGCGCAGGCGGAGCTTGTTTTCCGAAAGCGGCGTCACCGTGAACAGCCCCGGACTTTGCTCCAGCCGCGCCCCGATCTCGATATGAATATCGCCGTCAAACGCAGCAGCGAAGTCATGTTTTTTGATGTATCGGCCATGCGCTTTTATTCTCTGCGGCCCCGCGGAGGAAGATTCTTTTTCTCCCCGCACCTCGGCCCTTGGATCGAATCCCGTTTCCTCGGCTTCCCCGAGGACCCCCAAGATCGCGGCGGTCAAAGGCTCTTGATGTCTTTGCCATACGGCATACAACCCTTTCATATCCTGGATGGCGTCTTCATCCCCCCGCGCCGTCTCGAGAAAATCCGCGACCTTTTTTTGATCTTCGAGCTTAGCCGACATGGGCTGGCCCTGCACGCTCAGGGCGGTTGCCGTTTTCGCGTACTGATAGTGAAAATGCACGGCCCATGCTTTGCCCTTCACGCTATCGCTGAAATTTTCGAGGTCCTCGCCGAGCATCCGGAAATAAGCAAGGATCCCGTTGAATTTCTGCAGAGGCGGCGCTTCGATCAAAGACTCCGCCCATACGCTGACGAAGAGGGAGCCCACGCTATGAAAATAAGCCCCCGCCACGTCCGGGGGTATTTCATAACTCTTCCTCCGGATCTCCTCCATAGCCGCGTTGAACTCTGAAATGAAATTTTGGACCCGATCGAGAGCTTCCTCCGCGCTGACCCGCGTCTCTGCGCGGCGGACATAGGCATGGATCTGTGCGCCTTCGGAACGAACGGCCCCTTCCGGACTCAGCCGGATGGAGGGATCTCCCCTGAGGAGTTCCCGGATCATCGAATCGTTCTTGTAGACGAGAAGCCGCGCCCCGTCCCGTAAATTCTCCGAAAGTGTTTTGAGGAGCAAATATTCCGCGTGGCTTCCCATCCCGAAATAGTAGACCGCATCGGTCTGGCGAAAGAGACCGGCCAAAGCCTGGCTGGTGAGATCGCCATGATGGATCTCGATCTGGTCTTTCAAACGGGGATGGCGCTTGCGGGCTTCCTCCAGGATCTCCTCGCTTTCCGAAAAGATCTCGGGATGGGCTTCGATACCGATCAGATGCAGGTCCGGGTTCATCAGCGCCAGAGCAAGGAGGACTTGCAATTGGCCATGCCCGGCGTCAAGCAACGTCGCCGGCTGGCCGCGCCGCAAACCAAGTTTTTCGGCAAGCTCGGGCAGCATGCCCAGATGACTCGGCGCAAAAGTTCCTTTGCGCCATTCCGTATAAAAGCGCATGGGAACTTCGGCTTTCTCGAAAATGCTTCGGATCTCTTCCTCAACCGTTTCGACCTCCTCTGTGGAAATTGTCCAAGCCGTTTCCGTTCGCTGCGGGTCATCGGGCGCTCTGACAAAGGCCGGCTCCCCTTTCCTGACTTCGGCGCGCTTACCTGTCCCCTCGGTACCGGGTACCGTGGGGGGATTAAAAAGAACGAAAGGTTCCGCCGTTTGCGGAGGATGATGCCGCCATTCGAGATGGCCGGAAGCCGTCACGAACCCCGGCTCCCCAAAAAGAAGTTTGCAGGCAAGCCCGAGCGTTCCGTGGGCAAAAAGAACACCTGTGTCCCCGTCCAGAATCCGGTCCAAATCCAAAAGCTCCTGCCGGGCCCGCCATAAAAGATCGAGGAAGCTCTCGCCCCCGGGCTGCGCGACAAAGGGATTGTGCTCCCGGTAGGCCCTGGCCCTATCCGCGACTTCAGGCCCGAGCTCAAGCTTTGCTTCGATCTCGGCCTCGCTTAGATTTTCCGACTCTCCAAAACTCATTTCGTGAAGATTCGGCCTTATTTCCAGTTTAAAACCCATCCCCTTTTGCGCCGGCCGGGCGGTATCGACGGCTCGATGCCGCGGACTTGAGAAGAAACGGATCCTCTTTCCTTTTTCGCCTTCCAAGATCCTCTGAAGTTTCGGGACAAGGTCTTCAGCCTGTCGATGCCCGGTCGGGCTCAATTGATTTTGAGGCTCATCCACATTCCCCTGGAATCTTATCGGCGCCCCTTTCAGGATCTCCTCGATCTGAAGCGTGTTCCCGTGGCGAACATAGATCAGTTTGGATCTCAGTGGGAGAGGGCTGAAATCCTTTCCGTAGCGAAGCCTTTGCGCCGCCGGGTCCCATTCGAGATGGAGCTTTTCCAGGATTTCCCTCTGCGCTTTGCTGGGCTCATAGCGGACTTCCGCGCGCGTGTTCGCTTCGGAAGATAATGCGAGCCGGGCAATGCTCCCGATGGTGATCGCAAAATCTTCGGGTTCGCGCCTCTCCAACCGGCTTTCGTCGTCCGGGGTCATGACCCTCATCACCCCGGCGACGTTCGTCCAGTGGACTTTGCGGTCCTCCGGACCGGCCTTTTCCAGGATCTTTTGCGCCAGGCGAGCGGCCTCGATGACCTGATCCCTGAACGCGGTCTCGGAAAGCCGCGCGCTATGAGCGGAAAAAAGATGGGTCCCGGGGACGAGGCCCTCGGCTTGAAAATTGAAAATGAAGGCCATGCCGTCCCACGGATAGGACCATGCCAGCCTCTTGGCCAGATCCTGATGGCTGTTTCGGCTCCCGCCGTTTTGGACCCGCGGGACAAGCGCCACCTCGATCCTCCCTTCGACAAAACGAAGGAGGGCGATCGCTTGCCTGCCAACGCTCCCCGCTTCTGCATTTTCAGGACGAAGAAGCATCTCCCGGAGACCGAGGGCCCCCCGGTCAGAAAGAAGCTCGATCGTCCCGGGATCAAGCGCTGGGGCGGTCAACGTGTAGCTCTTTCCTGAAAAATCCGGAAGGTCTTTTTCTTCGACGATGTTCGCCGAAGGCGAGATCAAAGGCCCGGTCTCGATCGTGACCGCGTTGCCGGTCCGCCGAAGCGGAAGGCCGTAGAATTCGACGGTTTCGTTTTCCGGCAAACCCCTCAGCCGCGCCCGTGTCGAAACAAGATCAAAATCCGAAGGGGCCGCGGCAATACGGTCCGCGACTTTTTCGACTCTCAATGCGATACTCTTTTCGCGGGATATTCCGGCGATCGGTTCCAGGAGATCGCTCCGGAGGGTCACCTCCCCGCTTTCGACCATGCCGCCAAGACAGGCGAGCAGTTTCCAGAATTTCGCGAAGTCCCGATAAGAGGGATCACGCACCGCGAGACGGTAAAAAACATCGCCCGTCCCATCGGCGATATCGAGACGGTGGCGGATCGATCGAAGGATCTCCTCTTTTTCATGCCCGAAAACTTCATCCGTCATTCCCTCGAGCTTCACAAGCTCCGTGGGATCGAGATCCCTGGCGATCATCGAGACCCTTGCCGTCTTGGAAAGCCGGTAGGCGGCGAAATCTTCCGTCATCGCCCGCTGTTTTGCGGGATCGAACCAGGAACCCACCGCTTCGATCTGGGCCGCCGTCATGCGCATTTCCCCGATCCCCGCCGAGGGTCCGTCCGCCAGATTGTGCAGGAGCAGGAGACGGAGCTCGGTCTCATTGCCGACCTTCAAAAGCTCTTCCATGCGGGTCGTGCCGAGATAGACCATTCCGGTCAGGGTGTGTTTTTCGATAACCCGGCTTACGGTTTCGATCTCCCGTTCACTCAACGAAGCCTGCTCTCTCAGGATACTGCGGGCCCTTTGCGCTCCACGCTCCTCATGACCGATTGAGCGCACGTCCTCGGCATAGCCGATATCATGGAGTTTGATCTCGGCCCAGATCATTTTCTTCTCGGACGGGCTCAAGCGATCGTACTGCTGCTTGATGACGCGAAGGGCCGCTTCGTACCGGACGGGATCTTCTCCCGGAGCAAGGCGGCGAAGATAGTAGCCGTAATTCCCGGCCGTGAGAGCCCTGAAGAAGGTCTGAACGCGGCGAATATGATGGGCCCGATAAAAGTTTTTCCCAAGGACCTGGCCGGCATGGGGGCCCGTACGGACCGCGCCGCCTTCCTCAATGATCTTGAACTCGGGAATATCCTCGAGCTGGAACCCTTCGCTCTCGCGATCCCAAACCGAATAGGTTTTGATCAGTAGCCCGGCCTCTTCGCTTACCCGCAAACCGCGATCTCTGAGATCTTCGAGCGCGAGTCTCGCAAGAGCCGTTTCCGCGAGCCCGATCCGGGCATAAGCCGCCACCTTGTCCTGGCCGGAACTCTCCGCTTCGCGGGCCTCCCGAAGCAAAGCCGCATGAGAAACGGCGATATTCTCTAGAAGAGCCGCGATCGGCCGTCCCTCGAAAACCGTCCTTGAGGGCGCGCTTCTCACTTCCGCACGGCGCGGCGGGCGAACGGCGTTGAAATACTTGATCCCCGTCAAAATACCGGATTTCACGAACGCCGAAAGATACATAAAGGGCCGCAGGTTCTCGTCCGTCAGAAGATCGGTGAGACCGCGCGAAGCGAAGCCTTGCAGCGCGGCAACCCCCGTCAGGATCAAGAGCGAAACGTTGTCGATGAGAAAATAGATCAACGCCGAAAACGAAAACATGACGAGGACCAGACCGATGTGGTTAGCCGTTTGGTAGAGGGAAGAATGCATCGCCCGCGCAAAAGCGTTCTTGGGCTTCAAATGGCTCATCAGGAAAAGCCCCGGCCGGTCGAACCACCAGTGCGTAGAGGCGCGCCCCGCGGTCCCCTTGAGCTGGGTTTCGGGATCTTTGACAGCGCTGTATCCGAATTTTTCTTCCGCTTCGTTATCGATCGAAAAACGATCGTGCCCGCAGGTGTAAGTGATAAAAAGGGATTTCCGATGGGCGACTCGCTCCATCACTTTGGCAAGGTCCCTTTCATAGACCGCCCCGTCCGTCGCTTCCCAGGCATCCCAGGCGCCATGGCCCATCAAAGCGATGTTTGGGACCTGGTCGGAGAGCAGCGCTTTCGCCAAGTCTTCGATCCTAGCGTCCGTCACCACTTCTAATTCATATCCTTTCAGCCACCAGTAAGGCCTGAGCGCGATGGGAATCGCGATCAGGTCGTTCTCCTGCGAATTAGGATCGGCGCCGCTCACGAGAACAAGCATTTTTTTCTTCGCTCGGAAAGGCCCGACCTGAGTCGCTCTTTTGCGGATCTCGTTCAGGATCCAATCGCCGGCATGTTTCGCAAGAATAACTCCCAACAGCCAGGTCCCGGCTTCATAGGCGGTCCAGGCATAAAATCCAGCGTCGAACATGCGCCCCTCGGCTCGCGTTATTCCATGACGGGATTCCGCGCGGGCGGGAGGAAGAACGATGCCGAGTTTGGCGAGTTCCTGCTCCGCCTGTTCCGGCGTCGTGAAAACACGGGCGGGAAGACCGGCCTGATTCGCAAATCGAACGTTCTTCTCGAGATCATCAAAGAAGATCATCCGGTCGAGCGGGATCCCGGTCCTTTCGCCCAAAATACGAAAGGCCTCGAGACCGTGACCCTTTCGCGCTCCAAGTTCGTACGAAGTAAAAACATGGTCGGCCACATCAAAAAAATCATAATGCTCATAGGCATATTCCATATGGAGGGGATTGGTATCGCTCAAAAAGAAAACCTTGTAGCCGGCCTCTTTGAGCCGGCGCGCCAAGGCGACCGTTCCGTGGATCGCTTCAAGCATGTTCCGTGACCACAGTTCTTTGAATTTTTCAGGGGACATTGCGCCGATCCCGAGCGCTCCGCAGATCCAAGCGGAATATTCCCCGATGGAACGACGCCCCGTCTCATAGAGATGGTATTCCTTCGAATCGTAAAGACGCCGGCGGATCGCTTCGACCGTAACCCCCTGCGCGCCCTCGGCGAGAAAAGCGCGGGCCGCCCCCAGGAAATCGAGGCGGATCAACACATTCCCGATGTCGAACACCACGGCCCGAAGCGGAAGGCTCGGCGCCGCCAAAGGAATGGTCTCTTCTTGCGGAAGACCGGCGTTCCGCACTTCCGCACGATATTGCCTCAAAACTTCAGGCTGCGGCCGTCCAATGCGCCCTTGCATTCTTATTGGCAGACGTTCGGACATCGTCCGCGGGTCACGCCGGAGGATCCTCTGCGCCCGCGGCAAGCGATCCTCGCTGGAAAGCTTTGGTCCAAGCCGAATGACTTTGCGTTGCGATAAATTCCTCGCGAAATGATCTCGCACCGCGAGGACCGATATTTCATCGATCGAAGCGAGACCGATCGGCGCCTTCGACAATTTCTCGACCGTCTGTTTTAATTCTGCGAATTCTTCGTCGGTCAGCGCCTCGACCACAACGCCGAATTTCATATCCGTTCGAGGCAGCGGTGGGGTCCGGAATTTCGCTTCAAGCGCCCGGAAATCTTCCGAAGGATGTCCTTTCAGGACGAGCTTCGGATAATCGTCCCCTAAAGCAACTCCTTCAAAATAGATCGCGCCGGCGGGAAGTCCGTCAAGCGTTTGGCGAACCTTCCGGGCATGGCGTTCAAAAACCCTTCCGCGGATCCTGTCCCTCCCCCACTCGGAAAGGCTCTGTAGCGTATGATGCAAAGAACGATGCGGAACCCACTTGATCTTTCCGTTCCTGAAAGCCTGCGTTTTCTCGAGCGTTTTCCGGATCTCGGCGATCCTCTGGCGGATCTTTTCATCGGCAGGCAGCATGACCGCCGTGCCGATACCATAAAATCCGGGCCCCTTCGGCAAACGACTCCGCGCGCCCCGGCCGAACCGTTTAAAAACGTTTTTCCTCGTCAGAACTTCTTCGGTAATTGGCGCTGGTGCTTCGGAAGGGAGTTGTCCCGTCAAAAGGAAAGGAGGCGTTCCGTGGGAATTTTGCAAAAGCTGTTCGGTTTGCCCGAGAATACCACTGCACACGGTCGCATGACCGCGCGAAACGATCAAATCGCGCATCCGGGCGATCAGATCTTTCCTTCTTTCAATAGCTCGCTGATAGACCTGCCTGACTTTTGCCTCGTCCATCAGGTCTTCGAGAGGCCTCCGGCAAAGCGTTTCGAGAAGTTCGATCTGCAAGGCCTTCAGGGATTCGAGGATCGTCCTCAAATAATCGTATTCCCGCCGGGGCGCGTTCTGAAAGAACCGGAAGAACCATTTGATGCTGTTATAAAGATCATATTCCCCTTCCGAATAGGCTTTCGCGGCACGCGCGACGACGCCCATCTCGGGATACTTGTAGCCAACCGTCTCATAGGTCAGGCTGTCGAGATCCATTTCGTCGCCGACAAGCTTCCGGCCGAGTTTCTTCTCCTCATTGCGGAGCATCGTCAGATAGGTAATACCGGGATACAGGCGCATCTGGTTCAAAGGCGTGCTGAGAAAAGGCAGGATCTTGTTGCGCCGGATGAAGGCAATGCTTTCGAGGATTTCTTCACGTGACACAAGCGGCTCGAGCATGATCCATCCGAGGGCCATGTCGACCCTCATGGACCGGCAGATCCGGATCGCCTTTTCAGCTTCTTCCAGAGAAACGCCTTTGCCGTATCGTTTGTTCTGCTCACGCGAACCGGTCTCGAGCCCCACAAAGGCGATCTGAAGCCCCGCCTTCCTCAAGAGCCGCAAGGCTTCTTGTTTTGCGCGCCGCGTTTTTCGATCATCGTTTTCGTTGTAAATGAAATCAGCGCGAACATTGATATAGAAGGAGATCTTGATCTTGTTTTTCAAAATCGCCAGGGCAAGATCCTTGGCATTCCGGATCGCCTCCGGCCCCCCGCCGAAAAATTCTTCGTCGGTAAAAGTCACCCTCCGGATGCCCCGGGCCGCAAGCTGTTCTAATTCCGCAAGGATGTGCGGTATGGTTTTGCTGCGCCAGACCGAACGCTTTTTGGTCCCCCAGAAAATACGCGTCGAGCAAAACGTGCAAACGCCCCAAGGGCATCCCCGCGCCGTCTCCATCCAGAAATTCCCGCCGCGCCGGATGTAATCCCAGGCTGCACTATAAGCAATCTTGCCGAGCGAAGAGAGAGAGGAAAGGACCTTTCGGCCCGCGCGACTCTCCGTAATGAGACCCTCCTGCATATAAACGACGTTCGGAATATCCGCCAAAGGCCTCTTCCCGCGAAGATATTCCACGAGGCCCCCGATCGCGAGTTCTCCTTCGCCCCGGACGCAGATCGCTTCGGGATATTTTTTGAGAAGTTCTCCGGGCGCAAAGGTCGGGATATTCTTTCCAAAAACCATCAAAGGCCTTTCCTGGGGAGGCAGTTTCGCCTTAACCAAGGCGATCAGCCGATCGGCCGCCCCCATTTCCCCGGCAATCAAAGAAAGCCCAAGCATGTCCGGTTTCCATTCCGCGATCCATCCTGCGATCTCTTCGGCATCCTCGATCTGCATATCCAGGACCCGGACATCGACCTGATCCTGATATCGCTGTTCGAGATAACTTTTGAGCGCATAAAGAGCCGTCGGAAAATTCGGTGCATTGTCCTGACGCTTGCCGACATGGACCAGGACAATCTTTGGCGCTCCGGTTTTCGCGCTCGCTTCCGGCCTTGCTCCGCGAAGAACGCCGAGATCTTTTCGCTGCTCGCGGATTCCCTCTCTTACTTCCGCCCTCCGCAAAGATCGGTTGGAGATCCCAAGGGCCGTTCCTTTTTTTCCAACGGCCACAGAAGGGGCGCTCCCTCTGGCAAGGGTCCGCAATCCGAGATCGACCGCAAGGACACTGCTCTCTCCCAAGCCGCGGATCCCAAGCCGCGCCATGGTGTCATAGATCGCGCGGACCTCGGAACCGGGATCCGGAAGGTCGGCCAAACGTTCGGGGCTCAAGGCCTTGGCGACCTGCAGAGGAATTTCGAAATCATGCAGTCCTTTCCGCATGAGCGCGCGGTAATAATACCGGTGACGTTCGCTCGTTTTCGTGATCGCCGGTGTGATAACGATGTAGGACATCTTTTGTTTGCGCAAAAGCGCTTTGATCCGCGCGGCATGGAATCCCCCGAAAACAAGGGCCGCGATCCGCTCTTCCCGTTGCGCGCCGAATCGGGCGATCGTGCGTTCGAGGACCTCGTCCCGGCGATGGGCAACCTCGTAAAAACGGATTGCTTCCCGCATTGCCAGTTCCCAGCGTTTTGAGAAAACATACGGCCGGCCGGTGCGGGTGAGCAGGAATTCGGCCGCCCGTTGCGTATTCAGGGTCCGGATCCTCTCCTCCACCACCGCATATTCCTCGGAAGAGACCTGCAAGGCATTCAGCCTTTTGACAAGAAGGATCCAGCGATAGAGCTCGAAAAGCTCGTGGTCCGGACCCGAAGGGATCAGCGCGCGGATCAGAGCTTCTTCAAGCCGGGCGAGATCGGCGAAAAACCCCTGGGTATCGGGCCTGGAAGGCTCTTCGGCAGATCGCGCAAAAAGCGCTTGAAGGATCGGAAAGTCTTTTTCCTGGAGCTTCTGCGAACGGGCGAGATCGTAGGTCCGCTTGGCATAATCAAAGAAAGGCAGTTCGTCACGGCTTTGCGCTTCCTTCCAGCGCATCCATTCCTTGAGCGCTTTGGGAAAGACCTGATGTGCAAGCGCCAAGAGCTCCCGCTCGATCGTTTCAAGGTCCTTTAGAATTCTGGGCTGGAGGCGCGACGCGCTCCGATAAGCCTCGAGGTTCTCTTTTCGAAGCGCCTTATTATCCGCTCCGACAAGGCGGAAGTCTTTGCGCCGCGTCACATGCGCGAATTCCGCTCCACTCAAACGGAGCTTGTCCATCAAAAAATAGGCGACTTCTTCTTTTTTCTCGCGGGTCGGAATGAACCTGAAGTAGTCCTCCGCCGGCACCCTTCCTTCTCCGCCCTCTTCGAAAACCGTTCGGACGCCGTACTGCTCGACAAGCAAGCGAAGGATCCCGGCGATATTCTCCTGCGCTTCCAGGGAGTCGTGCGCGTCCTGGATGAATACGATTGTTTTGGGTTGAGGCGGGGAGTATGCAGGCTGCGCTATGGCGGTCTTTTCTTCCTCTCGTTCCATCGCTCCTTTGGTTTTTTCTCCATACGGCATACTCGACACGGCATATTTGCTTTCTATAAAGCCAAGTTCGGCGGGGACGACAATCTCCTTTTCGGGGGCTGAAGAATGAAGATTGCCTTGGGAAATCCCACGCCGAACTGAATCGGAATGAAACTCGGATGCAAGAAGTTGCGAAGGAAAGAAAAGAATATCCTGACAGAGGAAGACGAGGGCCGTGGCAAGAACAGCAACACTTCTCCTGAGAGAGATTGCGCCCTTGGAATTATTTAGTTGGTTCATTTTCTTCAGCCCCGATACTAAACTTATTTGCAATAAGTTAAAAATGAACTTAAGCCAAAGTTTATCATAGGGTTATGGAAAAGCAAATATGACAAAAAAACAGAAAAATTATGCCGCTTGATGTTATTCATTGTTATAGGATGCCATTCGTTTTTCCGTGTTTGAGACGGCTCCTTCATCAAACGGCCAAAGCTTTGTTGCGGGTTGTATCAGGAAAGAGAAGAAAGAGAGGAAATGAGAAGATCGCAGGAAGCGTCGTCATGGACAGCGCATGCCGTGACACGAAGTCGCGCCTTGCCTTTGGCAACGGTAGGATAGCGGACCGCGGGAACGAGAAGCCCTCGATCGAGAAGGCCCTGAGAAACCTCGACCGCCCGTTGCTCCTCCCCGAGGATCACAGGAAGGATCGGCGATGTGAGCGGAGAGAGGTTGAACCCCGCTTTCTGGATTCCCGCATGTAAGGTTTCCGCGTTCTTCCAGAGTTTTGTTCTGAGAGCCGGTTCGGTCTTCAAAAGCTCGATCGCTTTCAGGGCTGAGGCGCAACACGCAGGCGGAAGCGCGGTCGCGAAAATAAAAGGCCTTGCCTTATTGATCAAATAATCGATCACGGTTTCGGAAGCGGCCGCAAATCCGCCCAACCCGCCGAGCGCTTTCGACAAAGTCCCTGTCACGACATCGACGGAATCCATGCGCGGGAAATCTTCCAGAGCCCCCCACCCTTTTTCTCCCAAAACCCCTGTCCCGTGCGCATCATCGACGATGAGCATGGACTGATATCGATCGCGAAGATCCGCCAACGCAACGAGGTCCGCAAGATCCCCGTCCATGCTGAACACAGAATCTGTAATGAGGAGTTTTTTTCCAGCTCGTCCGTCCCGTTTCAGGATCGCTTCGCATTTTTCATAATTTTTGTGAGGAAAAACGCGAAGTTCTGCCCCCGAAAGACGAGCCGCGTCGATGAGCGACGCATGACATCGCTTGTCGAGGACCACAAGGTCGCCTTCTCCGGCAAGCGCCGCGATGGTCCCGAGATTCGCAAGATATCCGGCCGAAAAGACAAGCGCTTTGGGTTTGCGCTTGATCCTCGCGATCTCACGTTCCAGCGCTTCGTGGACGCCGAAGGAACCCGAGATCAGCCGCGCCGCGCCGGCCCCCGTCCCGTATTTTTCGAGAGCTTTCCGGGCCGCGCGGACGGTTTCCGGATGATGCGTCAGCCCGAGGTAATCGTTTCCGCAAAAAAGCGTGACCTCCCGTCCGTTCAAACGGGCGTGGACACTGTCGACAGGCTCGAGGGTCCGCAAGCTGCGAAGAAGGCTTTTATCGCGAAGGTCCGCGAGGTCCTCTTGGAGCGTGGAAAGTGTCATGGGACACGATCAACAATTAAAAATTGAGAATTAAGAATGGTAGGGCTTTCGTTTTTTAAAATCACTGTGCTCATATTTAACTTTTCATTATCAATTTTTAATTCTTAATGGCCCTTTCCCACCGCGATCGCCGCGATCTGCCCGCCAAAGCCCATCGAAACCGAAAGCGCTTTGTCCACTTTCGCCTCGCGCGCCCGCCCCGCGACATAATCGAGATCGCACGCAGGATCGGATTCCTCAAGGCCGGCGGTCGGAAGGAGAAATCCGTCCCGCATCGAAAGCAGGGTCGCGATGATCTCCACCGAGCCCGAGGCTCCGAGCATGTGTCCGGTCACCGCCTTGATCGAGCTCATCGGGATCTTTTGAGCGTATCCGCCGAAAGCCCGCTTCATCTGTTCAGCCTCATAAAGATCGCCGGCCGGCGTCGCCGTTCCGTGAAGGTTCACATAGCCGATCCTCTCCGGCGAAAGGCCCGAAGCCTTCAGGCAAAGCCCGACCGTCCTTGAAAGCGCGTTCTCTTCGGCGCTGAAATGGATCGCATGCCGGCCGTCGCAACCGTACGCGAATCCGAGCACTTCCCCGTAGATCTTCGCCCCGCGGGCTTGCGCGGTCTCTTGGGATTCCAGAATGACCATGCCGGCGCCTTCGCCCGCCAAAAAACCGTCCCGCCGCCGGTCGAAAGGCCGCATCCATCCGCTCGGAGACATCGCTTTCATGTTGAAGTAACCAGCCAGCATAAGCGGCGTAATCGAAGCGTCGCTGGCTCCGGCGATACAATAATCGACCGTCCCTTCTTCGACCATTCGCGCCCCTTCGATCACCGCAGCGGTCCCGCTTGCGCAGGCGATCACATAGCAACGCGCCGGCCCTCGGATCTCCCATTTCCGCGCGATCCACTGCGCCGCGAAATTCGGGACCGAGTTGAGATACATCCGCGCACCGAGGATGGGGCTCGGATATTTCCGGAAACGTTCCGCAAAGCGGTCGATCGTGCTCACGCCTCCCTTGCTCGAGCTGACCGAAAGTCCGATCCGGTAAGGATCGATCGAACCGACCGGAAGTCCGGCGTCTTCGATCGCCGAAGCCGCCGCGCCGACCGCGAACTGGATAAAAGGATCGAGGACCTGGACTCCGAGGGGCTTCGGGTCGAACCCCCGCACCGGATAAGCGACTTTGACGGGGAAATCCTTGGTGGGAAAAGACGTGATCTCTGAACGGCCCGAGCGGACTTCCTTCACATTCCGGAGAAAGGTGTCGAGATCCAGCCCGACCGGCGAAACGACCCCCATCCCGGTGACGACGACCCTGCGTTTCATCATGACTGCGGTTCCTCTGCGAAAAATCCCCGGATGAGGTCAGGATGGTTTTAAAATATTCTCCCGCGCTTCGGGAGAAAGCACTTTCTCGGATTCCAGAAGCCGGCCGATCTTGCGCGCGTTCTGCTGGGGAGGGATTTTCGGGTCCAATTCAAGGTCCACCGCCCCTTCGCGAAAATCGTTCGCGCCGACATTGACAACCAGGATCGCGTCCCGGGTTGTCACTTCCTGGATCATGCGAAGCTCCTCATCGTTCAGGCCGCTTGCGGTCGCGATCACGATGAGGCCGGCATCCATCAACAGATGCGAAACCTCCGCCAGCCGGCGCACATGTTCACGCCGCGAGGCCCGGTCCTTTTCAACGTCCGCACCCAAGCCCCGGAGCAGGTTCCCGATCCCGAGGAAATAGACCTTTTTGCCCTTTTCGAATAGATTTTTTTCCAGAAGCTTGGCGACGGTCTTTTTGTCAACACCGACCTTCCCGGTCAAAAGCACCAGCTTGGGAAGATGGCCGTAAGAGGCGGCCCTCGCCTTGGGCTCGATGATGCTGAAATCCCATTTCATCTCGCGCGCCTGGACCTGTTCGCGCGTTTCGGCTTGGGTATCTTTGACCAGCGCCTTAATGATCCCGCCGCCCGCAATATCATAACGGTCCACGATCACGAATCGTCCCGTGGTCTCGATCTCCTGCGAAATATCGAAAGCGACCGGATAGGAGCATTCCAGCACGCATTCGGCCACATCATGCCGCTCGATCTTGTCCTTCTTCTCTTTCGCAAGGTTCGAAGCGTCCATCACCGCCTTGATCTTTTTAAGCCAGACCGGCGTCTTGGCCGTCCCGATCTTGAGCTTGTATTCTTTTCCGGACACCATCGGCTGTTTTCCCATCCAGAAAAGATGGACTTCAAAAAGCGTGCTGACCAGGGGCTGGGGCTCCCCTTCCTTGCACATGATCTCGCCGCGGTTGATATAGATCTGCTCTTTCAGCGTAAGTCCCGTGGAACTTCCGGCCGCGGCTTTCTTGCGGACAGTCTTTTCCATTTCCTCGACCGAATGGATCTCGGACCGTTTATGCGAAGGAAGGAAGATCACCTTGTCCCCGGCCTGAACGGACCCCGATTCGACTCTCCCCGCAAGAATGCGCCGGTCATCGCCTTCCGCCGTGAATTTGTAAACCCCCTGCACCGGCATCCGGAACGGACGGTCTTCCAGGTTCGGCGCCTCTTGAAAGGAATCCAGGACCGAAAGCACTGAAGGCCCTTTGTACCAGGAAAGCGCCGCGGACTTTTTCACGATGTTCTCGCCGAGCCGCGCCGCGATCGGAATGAAGACTTTCGGGGTCACCCCCAAAGGTTCGAGGAATTTTGCATATTGCGCCGTGATCTCGCGAAAGACCTTTTGTTTGTATCCGACCAGGTCCATTTTATTGACGCAGACCGCGACCTGGCGGATCCCAAGCATCGAAAGCAAATAACCGTGCCGCTTCGAATTCTCGCGGATCCCCTCCTGAGCGTCGATCAAAAGCAGTGCCGCTTCGGCGCGCGCGGCGCCGCTGACCATGTTCTTCAGGAACTCGATATGCCCCGGAGCATCAATAATGATGTATTCGCGTTTTTTGCTTTTGAAAAAACAGCGGGCACTGTCGATCGTGATCCCCTGGGATTGTTCGTCTTTCAACGCGTCGAGAAGGAACGCGTATTCGAACGGTTTGGCGTTCCGCTCGCAGTTTTTCTTCACCTGTTCAAGCTTCCCCTTCGGAAGCGAATCCGTATCCGCCAGCAAGCGGCCGACCAGCGTGCTTTTGCCGTGGTCGACATGCCCCACGATCACGATGTTCATTTTGGGCCTGATCGCGGTCTCGGCCATCACATATACCCCTCGCGACGGAGCGTCTCAAGCCCTCCGCCATCCTCGGCATCCTGCGCCCGGCCCGATCGTTCCGCGATGTTCGCGAACTTCCCGGTCCGGAGCTCCTCGATGATCTCCCGGACGTTTTTGGCGGTCGATTTCACCGGGAAGGTGCACGGATAACATCCGAGCGATCGGTAACGCTCGCCCTTGCCGTTATCGAAATAAAGCGAAACGACCGGGATCTTCTCCCGTTCGATATATTCCCAGATATTCAGCTCGGTCCAGTCCAGGAGCGGATGGACCCGGATATGCGTTCCCGGAGCAAAGTCGGTCTTGAACTGGTTCCAAAGCTCGGGCGGCTGGTCGCCGATATCCCAATCGCGGTGGCGGTCGCGCGGAGAAAAGTAACGCTCCTTGGAGCGGCTGCCTTCTTCATCCGAGCGGACCCCGACGATAACGCCGGTAAAAGGCTCTTTGTTTTCATCGACCACATATTTTTTCTGCCCATGGTCCATGCGGTAGCGTTTCCAATTCCCCGACAACGTATTCACGAGCGCTTCGGTCTTCAGCGCTTTGCAACAGGCGATACGGTCGATGGCTCCCGCCGGAAAAGTCTGTTTGTTCCGCAGGGCCTCTTCGTTCTGCCCATAGATCATGTTGAGTTTCCACTCCAGCGCAAGCTTATCGCGGTAAGTGATCATCTCCGGAATCTTGAAGGAGGTGTCGATGTGGACCAGCGGAAACGGCACGTGGCCGAAGAAGGCTTTTCGGGCAAGCCACAAGAGCACCGTGCTGTCCTTGCCGATGGACCAGAGCATGGCCAGATTCTTAAAATGGGCATACGCCTCGCGCAGAATATAGATCGAAAGGCTTTCGAGTTTATCGAGATGTTTCATAAAGCATCACACTGAGGGCCTATTATAGCGTTCCTCTTTGCCATTGCACAATAACAAGGAACAGGCTCCAGGAACCCCCTCGTATCAGATCTCTCTTCCTTCAAAATGGAAGATCTGCCCGGTCCCCTGGGTCATTTTGTCCGAACAAAGATAAACAAGAAAATCCGCGACTTCGGCAGGATCGGAATAGTTCCCCAAGGGATTCCTGTCGAGATTCTGCCGGAGCGCGGCTTCCGGGATCCCCTCGGTCATGGCCGAACGCATGAACCCGGGGTTGATCAGATTCACGAGGATGCGCCGTTTTCCGAGTTCCTTGGCCATGGACTTCGCCAGGCCGATGAGACCGGCTTTGGCGGCCGCATAATTGGCCGCGCCGAACCCTCCGTGAAAGGCCATGCGGCTTGTCAGAAAAAAGATCTTCCGCGTTTTCTTCGCTTCTTCGCTCCCCTTTTTCCCCAGCATCAAGGGAAGCAGCTCTTGGGAAAGAAGGAACGGGGCCTTGAGATCGGCGGTAAGCACTTCGTCCCATTCGGTCTCGGTCATGTTCTGGACCGTCCGGTCGCGGATCGCGGCCGCATTGTGAATAAGCACATCGAGATCGTCCCATCGCGAGCGGACCTCCGAGGCAAACGCGCGAAGACTGGCCATGTCGGTGAGCTCCATCGGAAATCCAAGGGCTTTTTCTTTCAGAAGCGACGGAAGGTTCTCGGGATGCCGGCCGTAAGTCAAAATCACGTCCGCGCCTTCGCAGACCGCTTTCTGCGCAAAGCATCGTCCCAGGCTTCCGCTAGCGCCTGTGATGACGATCTTTTTCTGGTGAAGGATGCCGCTCAAGGGAGTTTTGCCGAGGGGGAAAGGCCCAAGGCTTCGAGCCCTTCGGGCTCATATCCGATCCGGATAAGCATCCGGAGATCGTCGCTCACCTCGTTCCCCTCGGTCGTAAGATAGCCGCCGGTGATCATGCCGTTGGCGCCGCCCTGCAAGGCCTCTTCCTGCTCGGAGGGGCTCAGATTGTATTCCCGGCCGCCGGCCAGTTTGATATTCGCGCGCGGATGGACAAAACGGAAGACCGCGATCGTTTTCAGGATTTCGAGAAAATCCTCTTTAGACCGCCCTTCCAGCGGAGTCCCCGGCCGCGGGTTCAGGATATTGATCGGAAGGCAATGCGGCGCATAGGGTTTGATCTCGAACGCAAGACGCACGCGGTCCTCGCGAGATTCCCCCATCCCGAGGATCCCTCCCGCGCAAATCTCGATCCCCTCTTCGCGGAGGATTTCGAGAGTCTCTCGCCGCTTCGCGTGAGAATGCGTCGAAACGATCCGGGGATAGAATCGTTCCGAGGTCTGAAGATTATTGTTGTAACGGCGAAGCCCCGCTTCCTTCAATCGTTTTGCCCGATCCCGGGTCAGGAACCCGAGGGATCCGTCGAGATGAAGCCGGGTCTCTTTCCGGAGAAGCCGGAAAATGCCGAGGACTTTTTCGAATTCGCTTTCGCTCAATTCGCGGCCGCTTGTGACGACACAGAAATCACGGGTCCCGGCCGCTTCGAGTTTTTTCGCGTGTTCGAGGACGGCCTCCGCGCTCATCAGAGAATAGGGTTCGGCTTCGGTCCGGTAGCGAGCGGATTGGGAGCAGAACGCGCAGTCCTCCCCGCAGAGATGGCTTTTCGCGTTCACCAGAGAACAAAGGCGGGGGGTCTTGCCATTGAAACGGATCGTGATCCGATGCGCCGCCCGGGCTAGATAACGGATCGTCCCGGGATCCTCCAGGCCGATCATCCAGAGGGCTTCGGCCTCCTGGACCTCGCCGCCCTCAAGCACGCGGGCCGCGAGCCGGTCGATCTGCCCGCAGGAAAGATCCAAGGGGTCCCGGATGCCCATCCTACCCCGCGACGATATCGCCGAGGACCGACTCGACCTTGACGCCGCGGGATTGGAATTTTTTCACGGCCTTTTCGAGATCCTCCGGCTTGCCTTCCAACTCGATCGTCGCCTCGCCGACCATGTGATCGATTTTCGCAAGACGGATATTCAGCACAAGGTCGAACTCCCGCGCGACAAGGTACATGATCGGCTCTTTGATCAGGTTCTGCGCAAAATAAAGATGCAATGCTTTTTTGGCCAAGGGGATTATCCTCCGGCGATCGCGGGGACGATCGAAACCTCATCGCCCGCCTTGAGCGCAGTGTTTTCCTGGTTTAAAAAACGGATGTCCTCTTCGTTGACATAGACATTAACGAACCGGCGGATCTTGCCTTTCTCATCACAAATCCGCTCTTTCAATCCCGGATACTTGCGCTCCAGCGCTTCGACCAGCTGTTGAACGCTAGCCGCGTCCACCTCAACCTCGGCCTTTTGTCCGGTCAGTTTCTGCAACGGGGTCGGGATTCTTACTTTTACTGCCATAAACACGCTCCTTTGGATCGATGGACGGTTGCTTCGCAGTCCGGCTCAGCGTTTCAGAGCCCCTTGCGAGGGTTTTACTTTTTCTTCGAATGATTTCAGGCTCGGATCGATGGTCACCGGCGCCCCCACGGCGTCTTGGATCGCCTCCTGGGTCTTTAAACCGTTCCCGGTGATCGCAAGGACAATGGCCTCGTCTTTCGGGATGTCTCCGCGCTCGATCAGTTTTTTTGCGGTTGCTACCGTCACCCCACCCGCGGTCTCCGTGAAAATCCCCTCCGTGCAGGCAAGCAGCTTGATCCCTTCGCGAATCTCGTCATCGCTGACGATCCCGGCCGTCCCGCCGGAAGTCTGGACCACGTCTTTGGCGTAATAACCGTCCGCCGGGTTGCCGATCGCAAGCGATTTGGCAATCGTTCTGGCCTTGACCGGCAAAACATGTTCCGCTTTTTCGAGAATCGCGGTCGCGATCGGCGAACATCCCTGCGGCTGAGCGCAATGGATCTTGGTGCGGACCTCGCTTTCGAGGAGCTCGAGCTTTTCGAACTCCTTGAGGGCCTTCCAGATCTTGGTGATCAAGGAACCGCTCGCGGCCGGCACCACGATATGCGCAGGCGCCCGCCAGCCGAGTTGCTCCATGATCTCATAGCCGATCGTCTTGGAGCCTTCCGAATAATAAGGGCGGAGATTGACGTTCACGAATCCCCAATGGTATTTCGCGACGATCTCGGAGCAAAGCCGGTTCACCTCATCATAAGCGCCGCGCACTGCGACGACATGCGGTTGATAGACCAAAGAGCCGATCACCTTCCCTTTTTCGAGATCATGCGGAATGAAAATATAGCGGTTCAACCCGGCGCGCGCCCCGTGCGCGGAAACCGCGTTCGCAAGATTCCCGGTCGACGCGCAAGCAACGGTGTCAAATCCAAATTCTTTCGCGCGGGTCAAGGCCACGGCGACCACGCGATCCTTGAAAGACCAGGTCGGATGGCAAACGGAATCATCCTTGATGTAAAGTTCGCGGACGCCCAGCTCTTCAGCGAGCCTTTTCGAGCGGACAAGCGGCGTGAACCCGCTGTGAAGCCCCACGGTCGGCTCGCCCTGGATCGGGAGAAGATCGCGATAACGCCAAAGGCTTCGCGGCCCTTTCTCGATCCGCTCGCGGGTCATCACCTTCTTGAGGCCGTCGTAATCATAGTCGGCCTCAAGCGGGCTGAAGTCGTACTCGCAGACATAGATCGGCTCCAGCGGATACTCCTGTCCGCTCCCCTTGCTTTTTAAACACTTCAAATAGGACACGCTAGGCTCCTAGGATTTGAAATTATCGTCGACGCTGAGGTAGCGTTCGCCGGTATCGCAAACGATCGCGACGACCTTCTTGCCGGGCCCGAGTTCGCGGGCGATCTTGAAGGCCGCCCAGAAAATGGCTCCGGTCGAAACTCCCGATAGAATACCTTCTTTTTTGGCAAGTTCAAGCGCTACGTTCCAGGCGTCATGATCGTCGACCTGGACCACCTCATCAAGGATCAGCCGGTTGAGGACCTCGGGAACAAAACCCGCGCCGATCCCCTGGATGCGGTGTTTGCCGGGTTCTCCGCCGGAAAGGACCGGCGAGGACTTCGGCTCCACCGCAATGATTTTGATCTTGGGATTCCTTTTCTTGAAGATCTCCCCGCAACCGGTGACCGTCCCGCCGGTACCGACCCCCGCCACAAAGGCGTCGAATTTCCCGTCCAAGGCCTGCCATATCTCTTCCGCCGTGGTTTCCCGATGGACCTGGGGATTCGCCGGATTGGCGAAT
>JBMONI010000017.1:0-79752 GCA_049324575.1 Candidatus Omnitrophota bacterium
ACGCCGAAACGGTCCTCGATATTTGCGAAGACGTGGTGCACGTGGTGGAGTCGATCCTCGTCAAGCAGGCCTGAGAGGTTCCATGACCGTCTATATTCTTTTTCTTATCTTCCTCGCCCTGGTCTTTGATTTCCTGAACGGGTTCCACGATTCCGCGAATTCCATCGCGACCGTCGTTTCGACGCGTGTCCTTACGCCGCGCAAAGCCGTCGTTTGGGCCGCTTTCTTCAATTTCGTGGCGTTTTTGTTCTTCGGCTTGCATGTGGCCAAGACCATGGGAAAGGGGATCATCGATATCGGGATCATTGATAATCACGTGATCTTCGGGACCCTCATGGGGGCCTGTATCTGGAACATCATCACCTGGTATTTCGGCTTGCCGACCAGTTCTTCTCATGCCTTGATCGGAGGGCTGATCGGTTCTGCCCTCGTGAAGGCCGGCCCGCCTTCGCTTGTCTGGGCCGGGATCTCCAAGACCGTCCTTTTTATTTTTATTTCGCCGACAGCCGGCCTTTTGCTCGGACTTGCGTTCGGGGTCGCGGTCTACTGGATCTTCCGGAAGACCACGCCTCTTTTCGCGGACAATGTTTTTCGGAAAGGGCAGCTGCTCTCGGCGGCCCTTTACAGCCTGGGCCATGGCGGGAACGATGCGCAGAAGACCATGGGAATCATCGCCAGCCTTCTTTTCAGCGCCGGCATGCTCGGCAAGGATTTCCACATTCCCTTTTGGGTCGTGATCAGCTGTCATGCGGCCATTGCGCTGGGAACGATGTTCGGCGGCTGGCGGATCGTCAAGACCATGGGGCAGAAGGTCGCGAAGCTCCGGCCGATGGACGGTTTTTGCGCGGAGTCCGGCGCGGCCACCATGCTTTTTGTTTCTTCGGCCCTGGGAGTTCCGGTCAGCACGACGCACACGATCACGGGGGCGATCATGGGGGTGGGATCGCTTCGCAGGATGAGCGCGGTCAAGTGGGGCGTGGCCGGCAATATCGTATGGGCCTGGGTGCTTACGATCCCTTGTTCGGCAGTGATCGCCGCAGTGAGTTATAGCGCGGTCAGGTTGTTTGCAGGGTGGTAAAAAAAGAGAACGGTCGGCTTTTCTTGGAGTGGATTTTAAAACCGGAAAAAACGATCACGCCCCTCACTTAGGATACTTCCTGCGACCTTCGCTTTTTGCCCTCTCGCGAGCCATGATACAATAGTTGCCAACAAGGAGCCGTTATGAAGAAAACCCCTATTCTCCTCGCTTTTATCCTGCTCGTCGGATGTT
The DNA here is from genome assembly GCA_049324575.1 of Candidatus Omnitrophota bacterium. Lineage (GTDB taxonomy): Bacteria > Omnitrophota > Omnitrophia > Omnitrophales > Aquincolibacteriaceae > JBMONI01. Next base: position 1,271 of record JBMONI010000017.1, read on the forward strand.
CGACGGTCCCGATCACCGGACGCAAACAGATTTCTTTCATTCCGCAGGGGCAGCTGACCCAGCTCAGCAGCCAGAGCTACAACCAGATCCTCAGCCAATCGCAGGTCGTCAAAGGGACGGACTGGGACAAGACCGTGATCGCGGTCGGCCAGAAGATCGCGGCTTCCGCCGAGACTTTCATGCGCGAGAACGGCATGGAAAAAGACCTCGCCAACTACCAATGGGAGTTCAATCTGATCAATGATCCGAAAACCGTGAACGCGTTCTGCATGCCGGGCGGGAAGATCGTGGTCTATACCGGGATCCTTCCGATCGTTCAGGATGAGAGCGGTCTTGCGGCGGTGATGGGCCATGAAGTGGCGCATGCGATCGCCAATCACGGAGGCGAGCGGATGAGCCAGCAGCTGTTGGTCCAGCTCGGGGGCATGAGCCTTTCGCAGGCGTTGAAATCCAAGCCGGAAGCGACCCAGAAGATCCTGAAGCAGGTTTATGGCGCGGGATCGCAGTATGGCGTGCTTCTTCCTTACAGCCGCGCCCATGAAAGCGAAGCGGACCGGATCGGGCTCATCCTCATGGCCCGCGCGGGTTATGATCCCGCGGTCGCCATGACCCTCTGGAAGAGAATGAGCGCCCTGGAGAAGTCAAAATCCCCGGAGTTCCTTTCGACCCATCCCGCGACCGAGAAAAGGATCGCGGAGATCGAGAAACAGCTTCCCGAAGCGAGAAAATACCTGACGCCGTAGGAAAATTAAGAGTTGAAAATTAAAAATTAAGGAATAGAACAGCAGAGAGGCGAAACACTCCAACCGCAAGGAATAAAGACAGCCGTCAAGAAACGGTCCCGCCGAGGCTTAATTTTTAATTCTTAATTATCAATTACTAATGATCAATTCTCATCTTATGGAAGAATCCCTCCATCATCATTTCATGAAAGAGGCCCTGAAACAGGCGGTGCTGGCGCTCGACAAGAACGAGGTGCCGGTCGGCGCGGTGATCGTTCACGAAAATAAGATCATCGCGCGGGCGCACAATCAGACCGAGATGCTTCGCGATCCGACCGCCCATGCCGAGATGATCGCTATGACGCAGGCTTCGGAAAAACTCTCCGAAGGAAAAGAGAACCATCGGGGCTCGCTCGAGGGCTGTACGCTCTATGTGACGCTCGAGCCTTGCCCGATGTGCGCGGGGGCCATGGTCTGGACCAAGATCAAAAACCTTTATTTCGGCGCTTTGGACCCAAAAGCCGGGGCCTGCCGGAGCCTGTATCAGATTACGCAGGACGACCGCCTGAACCATCGGCTCCACGTCACGGCGGGCCTCATGGCCGAGGAGTCGCGGTCGCTTCTCCAGGAATTCTTCCGCAGTTTGAGGAAGGAGAAAAGGTAAGGGGCGGAAACGATAAAAATTAAAAATTAAAAATTAAAAATTAAAAATCCAGAAACCCAAGAGCAGAATCAAATGCTTCAAAGAAACGCAAAGAGTTTTCTGGGGCCCTCGTTCTTAATTCTTCATTTTGAATTATCAATTATTTTTTCCTGTTCTGTTGTATAATCTCGAGCTTTTTACGCGGAGAGGTCGCATAGCCCGGTCTAGTGCGCTCGCTTGGAAAGCGAGTAGGCCCGAAAGGGTCTCGCGAGTTCGAATCTCGCCCTCTCCGTTTTTTGCGTAGCAAAAAACGGAGAAGTCTCGCCCGCCCCAATTATGAATCGGGGCTGGCGGACTCTCCGCAGGTCATTCGATACGCTTTTTTATGAAGCGCCGTCCTATGGAAGGGTGCGTATGAACTATCAGAAAAAACCTGTTTTAAGATCGGAAGATATCCCTTCCCGTTACCGCGGGACCCCGGTCGGCGCTTTACTCGAATATCATAATTTGGGGAGAGCGTTTCTTCCGTATACGCAGGCCCAGATCTTGATCGGGATGTGCATGGATAACCGCAAGCATTTGCGGATCCCCGACCATTTTGCTTATATTATCCGCTCGGGCGGGGCGAATCTCCGCTACAGTGAGTTCAAGGTCTCTTACGCGATCGCGGTGGGGCAGGTCACGGCCATCGCTCTGATCGCGCATAATCATTGCGGGATGGTCAATCTAGTCTCGCGGAAAGAAGAGTTTATCCGCGGGCTCGTGGAGCGCGCCGGCTGGGCCCACAAAGACGCCGAAGACCATTTCATGAATCTGGCGCCTTTGCACGAGCTCGATAACGAGATGGACTTCGTCCTCAGCGAGGCTGACCGTCTGACTCGAAAATATCCGAAGATCCTTGTCGCTTCTCTCTATTATCAGGTCGAAGATAATCAACTCTACTGCCTTTCTTATTAAGATCCTTGGAGCGTCTTTATTCCGCAGGGAGAACCGTGAAAGTTGAAATGATTCCAGCGATCTCGATCAACGAGCTGACGAAATATTACCGCCGGTTCAAGGCGCTTGACGGAGTGACCCTTGAGATCGAGGAGGGGGAGTTCTTCGGTCTCTTGGGGCCGAACGGGGCGGGGAAAACGACTACGATCAATGTCCTGACCGGCCTGGCCAATTACCGGAGCGGCCAGGTCCGGGTCTTCGGCCATGATGTGATGAGAGACTATCGCAAGAGCCGCGCCTTGCTCGGGCTTGTTCCGCAGGAATTCAATTTCGATCCATTCTTGACCGTGGAGCAGATCCTTAATTTCGAGGGCGGATATTTCGGGATCCCCTGGAAAGAAGCGAAAAGGCGGGCCGAAGCGCTTTTGGCCGAATTTGAATTGACCGGAAAACGGAAAGAAGGTTACAAAAGGCTTTCCGGAGGCATGAAACGGCGGCTTTTGATCGCGCGGGCCCTGATGCACCGGCCGAAGATCCTGATCCTGGACGAACCGACCGCCGGGGTGGACCTTGAACTCCGCTACCGTCTTTGGGACTTTTTGCGGGAGATCAACCGCGGCGGAACGACGATCCTTCTGACGACGCATTACATCGAAGAGGCCGAAAAACTCTGCGGGCGGATCGGGGTGATCCACCACGGAAAAATGATCGCGCTCGATCCGACCGAGGCGTTGATCCGGAAGATGAGCGGGGACCAAATCGAGCTCAGCTTGAAGCAGACGCTTGAAAGGGTCCCGGGCGCCTTGGCGGATGTGCCGGTCCGGCTGGAAGCCGACGGAAAAAAGATCCGTTTTGAGGAGAAAGACGGCGCGGTCGGACGCGTTCTGGCGGCGCTTCACGGTGCAGGCGCGCAGGTCGAGCATCTGGATGTCCGCCGGCCGACCCTGGAAGATGCGTTCTTGAGATTGATCCGGAAGAAATAAAAAGAAATGAAGAATGGATAGCGAAGAATGAAAAATTTAAAAAGGATAAGCAGCGAGGAAAACAAAAGGCCGGCCGGTCAGTTGCCGGCATTCTTAATTATTCGTTCTCAATTTTTATTTTTCAATGGCTGATCTATGAATAAACTCATCGGTTTTCAAACGCTGGTGCGCCGCGAGATCGTGAGGTTCCTCTCGGTCTTCACGCAGACGATCTTTCCGCCCCTGGTGTCGAGCTTCCTCTACATTTTCATTTTCGGATATTCGCTCGGCGCCAGGATCGCTCAGGTCCAGGGGATGCCGTATATCCAGTTCCTGGTGCCTGGACTTTTGATGATGTACATCATCGAAAGTTCTTACACGAACACTTCCAGCTCGCTTTTTATCTCGCGCTGGGCGAACAATATCGAGGAACTTCTGGTCACGCCGCTTTCCTACCTCGAAATGGTCGCGGCGATGCTCCTCGGGAGCCTGGCCCGGAGCACGGTCGTGGCCGGCGGGGTGTACCTGGTGTCCCTGCTTTTCGTGCAATTTCCTGTTGCGCATCCGTGGCTGGTTCTGTATTTTGGAGTCCTGGTGTCGCTCACCTTTGCGTCGGTGGGCATGATGGTCGCTCTTTTCGCCGAGGAGTTCGAGCACCTGACGATCGCCACGACCTTCGTCATTACTCCGCTCATTTTTTTCGGCGGCGTGTTCCACTCGGTCGCGATGGTCCCCGAAACGCTGCGCTGGCTGACGGAATTCAATCCGATGTTCTATATGGTGAACGGTCTCCGCTACGGCATGCTCGGGGTTTCGGACACCTCACCGGTCCTTTCGGCGGCGGTCGTGTTTTTGCTGTTTTTGTCGTTATTTATAGTGAATGTGGCGCTTTTCCGCGCCGGCTTTAAATTGAGGAAATAATCATGCTGCAGACGTTTCTCTGGAAAAAGGACAAAGGGTTCACGACGGAGGTCAGCCGGGCCGATATGCTCCAGGCCCTGAAGGACAAGGAGAATCTTCTTTGGGTCGATCTCGAGGACCCGACGGATTTTGAGAGCGAATGCCTGGTCGAGATCTTCAACTTCCACGACCTCGCGGTCGAGGATTGTTTGGCTGACCACTCGGAGCCGAAGATCGACGACTATGAGGAATATCTTTTCATCACGACGCATGCGCCGAATCTCGTGCGCGAGGAAGGCAAGGAGCGCGAGGAGCTCGAAAGCAAGGAGCTGGATATTTTCTTCGGGCCGAATTTCGTGGTGACGTTCCACAAAGTCCCGTTCCGCTCGATCGCAACGGTCCAGGACCTGGTCAAGCGGAAGCCGGAACGCTGGATCGCCCAAGGGTCCGATATCCTTGCGCATGCCATCCTTGACCATCTGGTCGATAATTATCAGCCCTTCGTGACCCAGTACGACCGGACGATCGATAACCTGGAAGAAGAGATCTTCAATAATCCGCCGAGCGATTATCTGGCGACGGTGATGCGGGTCAAACAGGACATCTTCAATTTCAAGCGGACCGTCGCGCTTCAGCGGGACATGATGGCCCATCTCCTTCGGGACCCGGAGCCGTTTATCAAGAAAAAGAACATGATGTATTTCCGGGACATCCAGGACCATTTGCAGCGTCTTTACAGCGCGGCCGAATCCTTTCACGAGAACCTTTCGAACATCCTGCACGCCTATTTTTCGTATTCCTCCCACAAGCTGAACGAGATCGTCAAACACTTGACCGTGATCGCGACGCTGGCCATGCCGGCCCTGATCATCGGGAGCCTTTACGGCATGAATTTCAAGTACATGCCGGAGCTCAGCTGGCCTTACGGATATCCTTTTGCGATGGGGATCTCGCTCTTGATCACGCTGGTCTTGCTTGTGTGGATGAAGATCAAGCAGTGGTTCTGAGGAAAAAATCGAGAATTTATAGGTAAGAATTAATAATTTCAGAAAGACGTTCCAAGTATTTTTTTAGTTCTTCAAAATTTTCCCATTCCAAATTTTTAATTCTCAGTTCTCAACTTTAAATTAACCCTTAGGGTCTGATGAAGCCTTCCCTTTACAATTTCGATGACGAAGAGCTGAAGCAACGAATGCTGGCTGAGAAGATGCCGGCGTTCCGCGCGCGTCAGGTCCTCGATTGGATCTACCAGAAACGGGTCGAGGATTTCGGGGCGATGAAAAATCTTCCCAAAGAACAGCAAGAGCTTCTTGCGGAAAAATATTCCATTGCGACGCTGGAGCGGGTTGAACGGCTCACGTCTTCGAACGGCGAATCCCTGAAATATCTTTTCCGTGCCGCGGACGGCCAGCTTCTTGAAAGCGTTCTGATTCTCCAGAAGGACCGCGCGACGGTCTGCGTTTCGACCCAGATCGGCTGTAAGATCGGCTGTGCTTTTTGTGCGAGCGGGAAGGGGAAATTCGTCCGGGACCTTTCCCCGGGCGAGATCGTCGAGCAGGTGCTTGCGATCGAGCGGGCCGAGTCCCGGCGGGCGACGAATATCGTCTTTATGGGGATGGGCGAGCCGCTCGATAATTTCGAAGCGACGATGAAGGCCCTGAAGATCTTTCAGGCGCCGTGGGGGCTTGCCATGGGTTCGAGGAGGATCACGGTCTCGACGTCGGGGATCACTCCGAAGATCGTCGAGTTCGTCGAGCGAAATGAAGGACGCGTGCGGCTCTCGGTGTCCCTTCATGCGACGCGCGACGAGCTCAGGACGCGCCTGGTCCCGGTCAATAAACGCTATCCCCTCGACCAGCTTTTGCGCACGCTTCATGATATCCGCGGCCGGCTGAAGCGCGATATCACCTTCGAATATACGCTGATCCACGGCGTGAACGATTCCAAGGCCGACGCCGAGGAGCTTGTGCGGATCGCCAAAGGCCTCGGGACGAACATCAATCTGATCCCCTGCAATCCCATCGAAGGCGAGACCTACGGTCCGCCCGACGAGGCGGCGATCGCGGCTTTCCGGAAAGTACTTTATGAGCGCGGGGTCCGAAGCCTTCTTCGCCAGACCGCCGGGCGCGACATCACCGCGGCGTGCGGACAGCTGAGGCTGAGAAGAAAAACGGAATAAAGGTATGCCAGTATGGCAGTATGGAGTATGCAGATTAGTTTAATTTTTTGATTAATTTATAGATCATTCGATTTAATTCGTCTATTTCCGCTACCAAAATTTCAGCGGTTGATGGATTCAAATATCCAAGGTCGCTTGAGAGAACTACTTGTGTTTCGAGTTCCGCCAAAGAACCGCGGCCGATATGAAGGAATCGTTTGAATTCTTTGCCGTAATTTCTTTTGAAGCCCTCGGCGATATTCGAGGGGATAGAAATGACGGCGCGTCTCATTTGTGAAGTAATCCCGTATAGCTCATGATTTGGAAATTGAGATGTTACGGCGTAGATGTTTTTGGTAAGCCGCATACTTTTATTCCAAATGTGGAGATCTCTTATCGATCTTGCTTTTTGAAAGCTATTCTTCATAACATTTCGATTTTAATTATTTGACCATTCCGCATACTGCCCTCCTGCCATACTGCCATACCGTCATACTGTCATACTGCCCTACCCCGCACGCTTCTTTGGTGCGATTTGGAGTTTCGGATTGATTGATCAGAATTTCGGATTTTGTCAGATCCATAACTCCTCCATCTCCGGCCATTGCCTGTAGAGCTTTTCCAGCCGTTTCCCCAAATAGCCTCCCGTCATGGCGTCGAGCATCGCCGTCAGTTCATCGATCCTGAGGCGGCTCTCGGCGCGCGCGTCCGCCGCGGCGGGGCTTATCCGCATCCATTCGTGCTGGAGCCGGCGCCGTTCGAAATAAAGCCGCGTCGCTTCCGAGAGAAGATCGTGGCGCAGTTCGACCATGAGCTTTTCGCGCGAATCGATCGAGGTCTGGTTCGAGCTCCAAAGGAGATCCCCCAGGTCCCAGCTGATGTCGAAGTCCCAGCCTTTGTCGATATCGTCCGGGCCGGTGATATAGCGGTCGGCGTCGCTTGTCCCGCCCCGGTCGAGGTCGATCGAGACCGAGCGGCTGAAATCTTTTCCGAAAGAGAGGTCCGGGAGGAGCGAGCTCAGCCGGCTTTCGAAGTGCCAGCGCCGGATCTTCCAGTCCCCGACGTTTGCCGAACGGACGACCGCTTTCTGGATATCCCGGACTGTGGGCTCAAGCGAAAGATAGCGGTGAAATAGCGCCAGAGTTTCGGGCGAGGGGAGCCAGAGGCTTCGGCCGGCGGTTTCTTCGGACGATAGGTCAAAGTGCATGAGACCGTCCCGGGTCACGGCAAAGAGCGCCTCGGATCCTTCCCGGGAAGCGACAAAAAGGGCCTGCGCATGCGTATCCGTGAGCCCTTCGAAGATCTCGCGCCATCGTTCCGTGACCGTGTCCCAGGCGTAGATCGCGCGCGCCGTCGCCGCAAAAAGGATCTGATGCTGCGGCGCATAAGCCAGATGAAAGACTTCGGCCTCGCGCATGCCCGAGCCCGGGAGGAGCCGCCAGTTTTTTCCGTTATCCCGGCTTTCGAACACACCGTGTGTTCCGCCGACCCAGAGATGTCTCGGGAGTTCGACGGAAGAGGCCAGCGCGTGAAAACAGGCGCGGGAAGAGGGTTCCGCCTCCTCAGCGAAAAGATCTTCGGAAAAGCCTTCGTCCGTAAGGTCCGTCTGGGCGGGCAGGTCCTGCAGAACGGTTTCGAAATGTTCGAGGTCCTGCGTGCGGTAGAGGCGGTCTTCGGAAGCGGCGTAAAGAGCATCGGGGAGCGCATAAAGCACGGAAAACGGCTTTCGCTCGGGAAAATTTGAAAATCGGAACCAGGTCCTTCCGCCATCGTCGCTTTCCATCAGGCCTTCCGCGGTCCCGAGGATCCAGTGGTCAGGATCTCCCGGAATGACGGCCAGGGCCCACGCGACGTCGAGATCCCGGCTTGCCTGCTCAAAAGAAGGGGAACAGACGTCGAGTATCCGGTCGCAGGTCCAAAGGCCTCGATGCGTCAGCACAAAAAGCGTTCGCGGGGATTCGCCGTGCATCTGGATCTTTTCGATCTCGTGCCCTGAGCCCGGGAGCTTCCAGCGCAGATCCCAGCCCTGTTGGGCGGAATTTTCATAGATCGCATTGCCGGATGCGGCGAGGAGCCGTGACGCTTCCGCCGGGTCGGCTGTCGCGGAGGCCAGTCGGGAAAGAACGGGCGGCTGGTTCGGTTTTTCCCAGAGGCCATAGACGGGTGAGGTCAAAAAAAGCGAACTTAGAACGAGAAGAAGGGTTTTTTGAGACGGTTTTTTCATAGGGGAATCCTTTCTGGATATTTAAAATATTAATATTATATATAAATAATATGAATATTTCAATAGAAAAGACCTTCCTCTATGCTGAAAAACGCTTTTTCCGGCCTGGAGGACGTTTGAAAAAAGGCATTTCAACGGGTATACCTTAAGCACCTATTAAAAAGAGCGAGCCGAACAGGCAAGGAGGGGGATCTTTTTACCAATGAGAGGGCGAACGTCTTGCCGTTTTCATGAACGAATGATCGCATGGGCGCTCGTGGTGTGCCTTGCCGGGACGGACGCGGCTTGCGCGGCGCCTGCGGGACCGGCCGCTTCGGCCTTCGTTCCGGCGGCGAAGCAGGCGGCGATCCTCCCCGAAATACCGGACGCTTTCGGGACTATTACGGATCGTTATCGCGGAAATTCAGGAAAAACCGTTTTTTTCATCCAGGATGCGCACGATTCGTTCGAGGCGCAGCAGAATATCGCATCTATCCTTTCGCTTCTCGTGAGCCGTCACGGCGTCCAAACGGTCTACGAAGAAGGCTATGAAGGTCCGGTCCCGACCGACCGCTATTTCGGAACGATCCGGGAGCCGGAGCTCCGCAAGAACATCGCCTATTATCTGATGGACAAACTCCGGCTTGGCGGTGCCGAGTTCGCGCATATTACGCGCACGAAAGATTTCAAATTGATCGGCGTCGATAAGATCCGGCTGCATCTTGCCCATATCGAAAGCTATCGCGCCAGCGCCGGAGCGCGGGAAGCGATCCGGGAAGACCTCCGGAAATTACGGGCCAAGCTCGATCGGCTTGCGAACCGCTATTTTTCGACGGATTTCAAAACGTGGTTTCGCTGGAAAGAAAGATCGGAGCGGGGCGAACTCTCCTGGCCGGATTATCTTGCCCGGGTCGGGACCTTCGAAAAGGAAAAGGGCCCGGAAGCGGGGGTTCTTTTCGAGGATTTTCCGGCATTGGCCGGGCTTTTTCGTGTCCTTCGGGACCCTGCCGCTAGGGAGGCGGACCCACCGGATCTTGCCCGCGCGATGCAAGAGCTCTCCCGCTGGGAGCGGGCCTTTGCGGCCCGGGAATTGAAGGATCCCTCGGCCCAAAAGGTCTACGCTTATCTTCGGGGGATCGCTTGGCTCGAGCGGTTGGCCGAAGTGCGGTTGACGGCGGAAGAATTCAAAAAAGCGGGAACGGTCCTTCAAGGGCTCCGCACGAGCGACATGGCGAGGTTCATCGCGGAGCATTCGGGAAAAGCGGTCGTGCTTTCAAGGGCCTGGGAAGATCTCGTTCGTCATTCACTCGAGTTCTATCGGCTTGCGGTCCTCCGCGACCGTGCGGTCGATCAGATTTTCCGCGATCTTGTCCCGGGGCCTCAGGAAACCCGTCTTGCGCTGGTTTTCGGCGGTTTTCATGAGACGGCGATCAAAAAGATCCTTCGCGAGAAGGGTTTTTCCTATACCGTGATCACTCCCAGGATCGGTCAGGTCAGCCATTCCCATCGTGAATTATACAAGCGCCTGATGGCGGGATCGCGCTATGGGTTCGAGGTTTCGCCGCCTCTTCGCAGAGCGGCGCGGGTCCCCGGTTTTTACGAGCTTCCGGTTCCCGAGCGGATACGGGACCGCCTGGTCGAGCGCGCAACTTCGGTTATGCGCCGGGGGATGAGCCCTTCGGATTTCGTTATTGCGATGGACCGGGGTCGCGGGCGCGCGGAAGTGCGAAGTGCCGGTCCGGCCAAGTTCAAGCGGCCGAAGATCCGAAAGATGCCGATCCCCGTGCTTGGGCCGACGGAGGCCGAAAAGGCGATCCGCCGGGAGATCCTCCAGAGCCCCACGCGTTCGATCCCGTTCAGCCGGTTCATGGAGCTCTCGCTCTACTATCGAGACGGTTTTTATGAAACCCATGTCCACATTGGAAGCGGCGGTGGAACCGATTTTTATACGATGCCGGTCGAGCATCCGGAAGCTTTTGCGGCGTTGCTTGCAAAACAGTATGAAGAGATGTGGTGGCGGCTTGGCCGGCCCGGACGTTTCCAGATCATCGAAATGGGAGCGGGTTCCGGGGTCATGGCCCGGGAAACGCTTCAACGGTTGCGCGAGTACCACCCGGATCTTTATGCGGCGATGACCTATGGGATCGTCGAGAAGGGTACCAAATCGGAGCGGGACCAGAAAATGGCTTTGGTGGGATATGAAGATAAGGTCTCGGTGATCAAAAAAGATTCGGCGAGCGACCTCTCGCCGGAGAGCGGGATCTTGAATGAGCGGGTGCCGAAGATCTTCGCTTCGAACGAATTGCTGGATGTTTTTTCGGTCGACCGGGTCCTCCAACGGAACGGAGCTTTGTATGAAGTGCATGTCGGGATTGGCCGGAACGGAAAGCTGGTCGAAAAATTGAGGCCGCTTACGGGCGCGGATGAGCGTCAACGCGGATTGCTCCGCTACCTTGAGTTCCTGAAAGGGCGCTATGAAGAGGTGTGGGCGGCCGGCGGTGAGGTGGCGGTCTCTCTTGAGCTCGAGAAATGGCAAACGGCGTTGGCGAAGATCCTTGACCGGGACGGCGGGTATGTGATCACGATCGACTACGGCTATATCGAACCGTCGGTGCAAAGCCTGAGTGTCCGGAATTTTGCTTATGACCGTCCGGTGACCTTTGCGGGCCTGCCGATCCGTTCTCGCGCGCTCGCGAACGGGATCCGAAAGATCGTCGCGAAAAAATACGAGTGGCTCAAGGCGATGCCGGCCTGGCAGCGCGCCTTCGCGCGTGGGGCGCTCGGACTTTTCGGAAGGGATGACCGCTTTATGTACAAGAAACCGGGCCGCGTTGATATTACCTGGGATGTCGATTACCTCGCGCTTATGATGCTGGGGGCGTATCACGGACTTGCCGTCGAAGGGAGCGCCGACCTTTCGGATTATTTTTCGGCGCTTGGGACCGCAGGCCTGCCCGGGGTCGCGCCCCAAAAAGTTGAGGCCCTGATCGAGGAAAGCAAGAAATTTTTGATCACGGTCCAAAGCCGGGGGGTTCCGTTTCACGATGAGCCTTTCAAGGGATTCGGGGAAAGGGCTCTGTCCGGGGCGTTCGAGATTTTGCTTGGCAAATTCCGCAAGACCTTTGCCCTGATGCCCCGTCTTCCGCTCGAAGAGTTGGAAGTCCTGAGGGAGATGGCGATGAAAAGGCGGGCCGAACTGAGGAGTTCTGCGCCGGCGCCGCGACTTGCCGAGGTCCTCCGCGGCCGGTTCGCGCCGCACCAGAGGATCTCCTTTTTCGACATTGATACCGGGCAGGGCGATTTTCTCCGCGCGTTCCCGAAACATGCTTTTGATATCGTGACCGCGAACAATATCTTTTTGGATACGACGGCGGAGCGCGCCAGAGAGCTTGTCAAAGAGGACGGGCTTTTCCTCGCGACGATCGAGGCCAATGATGTGTTCTATGATTTCGAGGACCGGATCGTGCGCCATATCGAAGCGGCCGGTTTTTCGGTCGAGGTTCTCGATATGCCCGCGGATTATCCCGCTTACGAGAGCCAGTTCAACGCGAGCCGATGGGTCATCGCAACGCCGGTCCGCCGACGCGCCGAACTGCGTTCGAAAGACCCCAAATTCATCGATCTCGTTGAGGTCGAGAAGAATTTCCGGGACCTCGAAACGAATTTTTGGCGTATCCGGGAAAAGGTCGGGGCGGGCCGCACCTTTGATGATGGGGTCATTCATCCGATGCTTTACGCCTACCGCAAAGTCAATGAACAGCTGGCCTCCGGACGGGATGTGAAAACTTTATTGCGGGAATCTCTCTGGCAGATGAACGTCTGGGCGCATTTCGGTGATAACTGGCGAATGTCCTTTGAATACCAGGGATTCATCGAAACGACCCGCAGGCGCTTCGCCGAACATGTGGGGCCCTTGTTCCGCTGGCTTGAAAAACACGTGGACGATTCCCCGTGGAAGCTTGCTTCGGGGATCTATGATGCGGTGCTTGCGACCCAGCTTTTCGACGACGGCAATCACCGGACGGGCGCTCTGGCCGTCAGTCTCATCCTGATGCATGCGGGGATCGCGCCTTTTGTGCTGACCTTTGATAATGCGCTGAGCTATTTCGAGATCTCGGCGGACCTCAAATTCCCGGCCCGGGGGACCAAGAAATTCGCGAAGATCTTCGAGCAGGGGTTCAAGGCGGCCTTGGGCCATGAATGGAAGGACGACCGGCGCCGCTTCCAGGAGTTTTTGAAGGAAAATACGGACAGACGTTTTGTCACGAAGGATATTTCCCGGGCGGGGGTCCCGGCGGAGATCTTGAATAAACAGGCGGCTGAAAAAACGAAAGGCCGCGCCGAAGTGCGAAGCGATAAAGCCGCTGGCCAAGGGGCGGTCAAAAAAGCGATCCAGTTCGGCATGCGATCGGCCTCGGCCGTGGGCTGGGCCGGGTTTGCGGTGACCTTGCCCTTTGTGCTTTTTGCGATGCCGGGGATCGTCTATTTGCATTATCTTCCGATCGCCGTGGAGGGATGGCTGATCTCGATGCTTCTTTACCGCCTCACGCGGCAGGAGGATGCGCGCGTTACGATCGCGGTGATGGCGGCCGGGGTTGCGGTCCTGTTCGCGGTCTTTCATGTGGCGTTGCCGGCCCTGGTCCCGGCGCTGGCTTATAACGCGCAGGCGCAGACCGGAGAAACATTGGCCAAGATCGGGCTTCGCCTGGCGGGACTTTTTGTCGGGATCTGGTTCTCGCGTTTTGCGGACATCAAATTTTTCAAGAAAGAGGCCGACCCGGCTTCGACCCCGCTCCGGACGGCATTGCGCTGGGCGCTTTCCGACGGCCTTGTGCTCGGCTATTTTTTCTATGCGATCTTTTACCCGTTCATGGGGGCGCAGATCCCGGTCGCTCTCTATTTTCCGTTCCTCGCGAATTTCATGCCGGAGACGATCGCGGCCCAGGCGTCGACGGCTTGGCTGAAGATCGGCTTTGACCTGACCCTGGTGACCTTTTTCGTGCACGGCCCGATGATGGTCCTGATGGGTTCTATCGTCGGCGAGAAGAAACAGAATGCGCTTACGCGGCCGCTTTACCGTTCGGTGGCGGTCCGCGATTTCATGCGGATGTATCCGGTCAATTTCGTCGCGCTCTTTGTGCTGATGGGCATTTCCTGGTTCCTCGATCCTTCGGGCGGTTACGGGGTCTCGGCGACCCATGCGGTCTTCGCGATGGGGTATGCGATCCTGCGGCGCTGGCTTTTCACACAGGAGCCCGTTATTTCGAGGGGAAAGGGTGTTCAAAAGGAACCGGAGGGTTCGAAGAGATCCGGATCGCGGGCGGAGCTTCGCAGGGCGGAGGAAGTTGACGCCGCTTTTGCGGACCTTGTGTCCGTGCCGCTTCAGGCTGAAAAAGCACGGTTTGGGTTTTCCAGGGCCCGTGATTTGATCGAAGCGCCGCAGGACGGTGGAACGCTTCTGATCGCGCGGGCCGAATTGCGCGAGCTCACTGAAAAACAGCGGAAAGAACTTTTTACGGTGGCGGCGAATCAGCCGAAAGCGCGATTTGTGATCTATGGGCCTGCGGCTCGCGGGGATCCGGCGTTCGCGCATGATTTATTCGGATTGCGGAATGTTTTTGTGACGGACCAAGATCTGGGTTCGGCTTACCGGCGGTATGGTTTTCCTGGCAAAGCGGCGGTCGATGTCCTGACCGGAAAACTGTCCCGGCGCCGCGTCCGGTCCGCTATGCCATTCCTTCGTCTTGAGAATACGGAAGGGATGATCGCCATGGCCCTTTTGTATGTGCTTTCCGATGGCGAGCATCCCGCATTCGTCCGGCGCGCAGGGGAACTCGAACTTCGCGACCGGGCCTGGCTTGAAAGCGTTCGCGATTACCTGAGCCATCAGGTCGTCGCCTGGTCCGCCTAATCCCATAACCTTATCAAACCCACAGCACCTTTATCAAACACCGGAGGTTTGATAAAGGTGCTTTTTGTATGTTGTTTTAGCACAATTTTCGAGCTTTCATGCCGCCTTCCCATATCATTTCTTCATCCCACCTCCGGGATGGGATGAGGTGAATGAGGGGTTGTTGTGCCGATCGGGCTTTTTTGCTATAGTGCCGTCCCATCATGCCTATTCGCTGCGGGATCGTAGGACTTCCGAACGTCGGGAAATCGACCATTTTCAACGCGCTTTCCAACGCGAAAGCCGCGGCTTCGAACTATCCCTTCTGCACCATCGACCCCAACGTTGGGATCGTGCCCGTCCCCGACAGCCGCCTGGACCGCCTTTCGGCCCTTTACAAGCCCCAGAAGACCACGCCGACCGCCGTCGAATTTTACGATATCGCCGGGCTCGTCGCGGGAGCGTCCAAAGGCGAAGGGCTCGGCAATCAGTTCCTCGGCCATATCAAGGAAGTCGAGGCGATCCTCCATGTGGTCCGCTGCTTCGAGGATCCGAACATCATCCACGTTTCCGGCGCGGTCGACCCTTTGCGCGATATCGAAGTGATCGATACCGAGCTTTGCCTCAAAGATCTCGAGACCATGGCGGGACGCTTCGACAAAACCTATAAACTCGCTCATTCCGGTGACAAGGACGCCCGCGACATCATGCCGCTTTATGAGAAAATCAAAGCGTCCTTGGAGGCTGGAACGCCGCTTCGCAAATTGGGCTTAAGCGACGATGAAAAAAAGAAAGTCCGTGATCTGGCATTCCTTACCGTGAAACCCGTTCTTTACTGCGCCAATGTGAGAGAGGACGAACTTCCCGAAGGCGGCGCGAAGGTGGCGCTTGTGCGCGAGTGGGCAAAAAAAGAAGGCGCGGAAATGGTCGTGATCTCCGGGAAGGTCGAATCCGAGATCGCGGAACTTTCGCCGGAAGAGCAAAAATCTTTTCTCGAAGCGGTCGGGCTCAAAGAGCCTGGGCTTCATGCGCTGATCCGCGCGACGTACCGGCTCTTGAACCTGATCACCTACTTCACGGCGGGGGAGAAGGAAGTCCGCGCGTGGACGGTCCGTGGCGGCGCAAAAGCGCCGGAAGCCGCGGGGGTCATCCACTCCGATTTTGAACGCGGCTTTATCCGCGCCGAAGTGATGACCTGCGAAGATCTTTTGGGGCTCGGCAGCGCGCTTGCCGTGAAGGAAAAGGGGCTGCTCCGGATCGAAGGCAAAGATTATCTCGTCAAAGACGGCGATGTGATGCTTTTCCGGTTCAATGTGTAAAGGATAAAAAGAAGTTAGAAGTGAGAATGAAGAAGTTAGAAGTAAGAGGAAATGAAAGCTTGGCTCGAATTCGCCTATCGATGTTCCCATTTCATCAAGAAACTTACGAATCTTTTATGGCCCGGCATTCGGAGGTCGGGGCTATGTCATTTTTTTTACAAAGAACTGGCGATAGTTTTTAATTCTTTACAACCTTTCCTTGCCTTTTCCTTTCTCTGCTTCTTGCCTCTGGCCTCTTACTCCTACCCTCTTTTTCCCTCCCAGCGAATTCTATGAATCTATAGCAATCCCGGTCATTTTTGCACATTTATAAATATATATAAAAAGCACTTTTGAAATTTCGTAACTCATCGGCTACAATTGGGTTGCATTATTTTTTCCCACGATCATGGACTATGCGGACATGATGAATATCAGAAAAAATAGACTCTCCAGGACTCTCATCGCTTGCCTGGCTATCGCCAGTTTCCTTACGACCAGTGTCTTTACGCCATCTTCCTATGCTTCAACCACCTTTACGCCGGAAGGGGTCAAGACTGCGGATCCGCATAGTCCCGTGGTCAGCTCGCTCTCTTCGAACGATCTGGCCCGTCTTACCCTTCCGGCTTCCTTCGGTTCGATCGAAAAGATCCACCAGGCCGGGGAGAAGTCTCCGGTGGTGATCCTTCTGCGCGATGCGCACGCCGTGCCGGACGCGCAGAGAACGATCGAAGCGATCCTGCTCCATCTCGAAAAAACATACGGCATCTGCCGGGTCGGTCTGGAAGGGTTCCGCGGCCAGATCGATGCGAGATTTTTCCGCGCGTTCCCCGAGCCGTCGCTACTGCGCAGTGCGCTCGACGGTTTTTTGAACGCCGGAGAACTTTCCGGGGCATTTTCCGCCGCGGTCTTTTCCGGAGATCCCACCGTTTTTTCCGGGGTCGAAAACGAAACGCTCTACCAAAAAGCGGCGGAATATTTTCTCCGTAATACGGCGGTCCAAGTGCCACGGATGGAACGATTTCGAGTCGCCGAAGAAAAGTTGGAAACACTACGACAGGCGATTTACTCGAAAACGCTTTTGGAATTTGAAAAAAACACGGCGCCTTATTTTGTTCGTTCAGAAGGATTGGCCGGAACGCTGGAATATTTGGCCGAAAAACACGACGCACAGGAGATCTCGGCGGTCTTCCCGCATTTAAAAACGGCTTTGGCGGAATTAAGGACGGAAAAGAAAAAGGGTCCGAACCCTGGCGAGGGAGTCCTCAAGCGTGAGATCGCCAAAGCACTGGAGCGCGCGCGTGAGCGGCTTGCCGATAAGCAGGCGCTCGCCGAACTGAACGCCAAGGCGCAAGATTATGCGACGGAACGGATCGGCGAAATGGAATTCGCCGGCGATCTCGAAGAGGTCCTTCGGGCGAAAGGGATCACGGAAGTTTTCTCCCAGGCTTCCCTGGTGCGCATGGAAGAGCGCCGGAAGATGACCTCGATGCGAAGCGCGGAATTCTTCGATGAGCTCGAACGTTTCATGCGGACCGTTCGGGATGCAATGATCCAAAATGAGCAAGAACGGGTTCTCGCGGGCCTGACCGACCAGATGCGGCTTTTGAAGAAGGCGGCGGCGATGGAGCTTTCGAGGGAAGAATGGCAATTGTTTCTAAACGGATTTCCGGCCCCTCGCGCGGGGATCCGCGACGATCTTGACGAGATGGCCCGCGAAGTGGCCGGGATCGCATCGGCATTGAAAATGGACGGAGACATCGGAGGGTTCTACCAGATCGCGTTCGACCGCGAGCGCGCCATGGTCGAGAATCTCGTTTCGGAAATGACGAGCGGCCGCGAACGCTCGGCCGTCATGGTGGCCGGGGGATTTCACACCGAAGGGCTCGCGGCCCTTTTCAAGGCGCGCGGATTTTCCTATGCGGTGATCACGCCTGCGATCAGGGAGCTAGCGGCCGAGGATCGTTACCGGCATCTGATGCAGGGCGAGGTTTCCTGGCGCGATCATTTCGAAGTGCGGGACGGGAAGATCGATCTCGGGGCCGCCTTTGCGCGCGCGGCGAGAGACCGGCTGATCAATAAAAATGAGAATGGAGAACTGAGAATTAAGAATGAAGAATTAAGAATTAAAGAGTTCCCGGTTCCTGACGCCCGTCTTTTGAAAGAATGGCGCGACAATCTGGTCCGCGCGCTTCATGGGGAAGGGGCGGTCACGCGGGCATTTCACTACACGCGTTTTCTGGACGAGATCGATCGGGGATTCTCGGACGCTGAAAAAGAAGTCCTGCGCAGGGCCTGGATCCAGAAGGTCGAAAAATTCGTCGATGGGCTTCAGGCGCTCAAAACGAGCGGAAAATTGACCGCCGACAACATTCTCCGTCTTGCCAACTCACCGACCGCTGTTCCACGAGTTATGATCCCCGTTGGCGTTGTGCCGGCCGCCATGTTCGAAGTTCCCAAAGTTGAAATGGCTGAAATGCTACCGACGCGGGTTCCGATTCCGCAGGAAGCTGTTCCCGGTCCCCGCACCGAGATTCGCGAAACCGAAAAAGCACCTTCATCACACCTCCGGGGTGATAGGAAGGGTGATGTGAACCCGAAGGCACCCGGTATCACCCCCGGGGTGATAGAAGGGTTCGCGGGGTCGGGCGTTGTGTCTGTGGGCGCCGGATGGGTCCGTGCGGCGAGCCGCGTCCGCTCCGAAGTAAGGTATACGACGATCTCGGGGGTGGCTGAGGGGCAAGTCCTTTATTATTGGTTCGATGCGCGACGGCGTTATGTGCTGGAGGAGCGGCCGAAGGGATTCGAGGAAGCCGGCATGGAGCCCGTTGGCGAGCAGTCGGAAGAATGGACCCGGATCCTCAGCCGGGCGTTCAGCAATGCCTACCAGGCGCTCGAGGAAAGTGAAAAACAGCAACTTTTCGACATTCAAAAGGCGAACAGGATCTTTTCCCGCGCAAAAGAGAAACGCGGCGAAGATCCCTGGATCGAAAAACCGCTTCCGATCAGGATCCGCTCCGGGGAGGATGTCCGTTATCACGCGGAAGTGACTCACGAAGAGATCATTCTGAACGCGGATCTTTTGAGAAAACCCGAAGGGATCCCGGCTGAACAATGGCCGCAGATCGCCCAACGGCTGCTGGAACTCGTCCTCCTCCATGGCCTGCGGCGCAGTTTGCGCCGTTACGCGCCGGAACATCAGGAACATGATATTTCGATCTTTCAGGGGACCCTTGCGCATTTCGCGAGGTCGACGGCGATTCGCCGGGCCTGGAAAACCTGGGTGCGGACCTTGAACGAGCGGCAAAAGGGCAGGACATTTTTCGGGCGGCCCTGGACGGCGTCGCTGGCCCAGGCCGAAGCCCTTGTCGGGATCTCCAACAGCTGGCGGGATAAGATCTCCTCCAAGCAGGCGCGCGCTCTTTATGATTCGCTGACCAGGATCTCGACGAAAGTCCAACCTGCCGGGGACCGGCTTCGGGCGGTCTTTGCAAAGGTTTTCCGGGGACGCGTCGATATCGCGGTCCCGAACCGTTTCTATGTCGAAACCTACACCAACGAATACGGCGGCACTTTCCAACACGTCTATCTTGTTTACGAGCTGGGGGAGGGAGAGGACAAAGTCCATAAGATCATCCGCCTTGCTCCCGACCATACGCAGGACGCTTTGGCTTCTCCGGACGCTTCGGCCGAGGTCGTCTTGCATCCGCTTCGCATCGATATCCTTTATGATGCGGGCGCTTACGCGTCCGAGATCCTTCGCGAACGGGAGTTCCTCGAAAAAAATCCGGAATTTCTTCCCACAATGAACCTCTTGAACGCCCATTCCGCAAAGCTCAGGGACCGGGCGCTGAAAAAATTTCTTTTGTGGGCCAAGGGCAAGGGGAAAGCAAGCCCTGAATTGACCGCAAAGGCCAGGGATATCATTTTTTCGTTGGCAAAAACCCACCCGGATTTCTGGCACAGGATCCGGTTGAACCGCATCGCGTTCGATCTTGTCACGGACCGGCCCGCGGATTTTCCTCAGACGAATTTCAATTACTCCGCGTTTTACGGCACCCCGTACCGGCTCCAGGCGCGCGCGAAGCTTCCCGATAGCCGAGGCCCTCCGGCCCGCTTCCGCGTTCTTTATAGCGTCAACGGCGAAGCGGTTCAAACGGACGAACAGGTCGCCGTCAAGCCGGTTGGGGACGGCACGGCCGAACTCCAGTGGCAGGTCCCGATGGTCCAAGGCTGGGTCCATTATGCGGTCCAGATTCAGGTCAAAGGGAAGTGGCAATTCATTCGCCCGAGAGCCCATCGTGACGATCCTCTCGGAAGGGTCAACGGCATCATCAAATTCCAGCAGGATGTGCGCGGTCTTCGCATGGCGAGTCTGCGCCCGGAGGTTTTCAACCTCCGCTTCGAGGACGGCGTTCCCGTGGTCGACGATTTCGGGAACCTTCAGGTCGGGACCTTGGACGACCTTGTTCCTCAGCTGCAAAGTTTAAAAGATCAGGGTTTCGGGGATATCTATCTCCAGGTGCTCGAGACCGGCGCTCCGGGCGAGGCCGGTCCGGACGCTTCCCCGTTCTCTCCGCTCAGTCAAATGCGCGTCAGCGAACGCGCGGGCGGATTGCCTGCGCTGATGCGTCTTAAAAGAGAGGCGGACCGGGTCGGGATCGAGCTGACGCTCGATATGATCCCGCACACCTCGATCTCCAATCGCGAATCGCCCGCGCGGACGGTCGCGTGGACCCAGACCGGGGGCCGGCTAAGACGCAAAGCGGCTTCCGACGGCGGTCTTTCGCAGGACTGGCTGGACGGCGCGGCCCGCAACTGGGCCGATCCGCAGAATGTTCGCGATTATATTTCCGATCTCAAGTTCTTCGCATCGCAGGGTTTTAATTTCCGCGTCGACGTCGGACACGTTTTCGATACGAACATCATGCCGAACCGCTCGACCTACGGCTTCGGGCGGGTGCGCGGCGAAGTGGTGAGCATGAACTCCAGCGAGGTCTTCGATCTTCGAGGCACTCCCGAAACGGAAGTGAACACGGTCCTTGGCTGGATCGTTTTCGAGCTCAAAAAAGCGGGCTGGCAGAACGGAAAATGGGTGAAGTTCTACGGTGAGAACTGGCACGCGAAGGAAGGCCGCCAGATCATGGCCGGGGTGGATTTCCCGTACGATCCCTTGATCAAGAACCATTGGGATGTGGTCCGCCAGGGCCAGAGCGCCTGGGGTGTGATCGGAGGGACGATGGAATGGCTTCGCGAAAAGATTACAAACAAGTTCGGCGGCGGGACCCTGACCGTGATCAACAGTCACGATTACGAAGTTCCCGCGGTGGATGCTTTCAAAAGCAGTGTTTTCGCGGCGACGACCTCTCTGATTTTCGGTTCCGGCGGAGTTTCATTCTCGCACCTCTACCACAGCTATGCCGACGAACACGGTCGCATCGATTTCAAACGTCTTTTTGCCGAGATGTGGCAGGTTTATGTCAACAATTACGGACCCCGCCGCGTTGTGAACGGGGTTTACTGGCAAGGCGCCGATTGGGAAGCCAGGTTCCGCGTGATGGAAGAAGCGTTCCGCGACAATCGGTTCCTTGCGGGTCTCGAAGATCATTACAAGCGTCTTTACCGGTTGGTTCAGAAATACCGCTATAACGTTCGGGAAGTCAATGTCGGCCATGACCGCGTTGCCGCGGTATGCCGGCAAAACGCGCAGGGCGAATACGCCATTATGCTCTCCCACCTGGGTTCCCCTTACGCGGCGGACATCAATTTCATGCCGGAGGATTACTTTGGCAAACTCGAGGACGATGCGGTCTATGCGTTCGAAGAGATCTTCGATAACGAACATCCCGAGGATTCCGAAGAGAATCCCGGGGACCGCATGCTTTTGACCGGCCTCGAGATCAAGAATCTCGGGATCGGGCCGCGGTTTCCGCTCCAGATCCTTACCAACAGGATCTATCGTCTGCGGAAAGTCTCTCCGGGGGCCTTCCATGTGGATTCTCCCGAATACATGGCCCAGCTCAGGGATTCGCTTGCGCGTTACCGCCGGTACGGTCCTCAGCACCGCGTTGAATACAGCTTTATCGCGCAGGAGATCCGTCGCGCTTTACAGAGCGGCGAGCAGGCTTATTCGAGCTTTAAATTCCTTTTCGGAAAACTTTCCGCGATCGTGCAGGAAAACAGCGAGTTCATGGTCGGAGACTTGAGCAGCATTATCGGTGAGATCATGGAATTTTATCCTGATCTTGCCCCTTCGATCGAGCAGCATTTGGTGGGAGTGGCGGTCCAGGACCTTGATGTCGACGCCAGGACCTCGGAGAACGCGAACAAAGTTCTCGAGAGCGCTCCGGTCGGGGATTATGCGCTTACAAGCGTCGAATCCCTCGTGAGTTCGGGCTCAGGCGGTCTTGCCAAGAAAGTCTGGGAGCAGGCTGTTGCGCTCGCCGAACGAGGTCTCAATGTGAACCTTGTCGTTCCCATGTTCGCGAACGATAAAGCGGCGATCTTCCAGAAATTCAGTCCCCGGGATACCGGCCGGGTCGTGACCATTCCTTTTTACAACGGCCGCGATCCTCAAGACCCCAGGCGCGAGTATCTCGAACATGCGGTCTTGAAGATCTATGAGGCCCGCATCAAAGGGGTCCGGGTCTTTTATCTCGAGAACGAACCTTATTTTTCAAGGCTCAAAGGCGGTGGGGGGAGCGCCTACAACGGCGCGGACGCATTCCGGCTCCGATTTGCCCGCGCTTTATCCCTCGGGACTTTGCTTACGCTGCGCGAGATGAACATCCATGCGGGGATCATTGAAACGAACGACTGGACCACGGCTTATGTGAAACCTTATTTAGAAGGACGGGAACGGCTTCACGGCGACGCTCGCGCGCTCTCCCAAGACCCTCATTTTTCGCGAACAAGGGTGCTGGCGATCATTCACAACGGGGGCGAATACTATCAGGGACGGATCACTGCGCCTTCCTGGGAAGCTAGGGACCTGATGATCAAGAGCGATCTTGGCATGGACAATGCTTTGGATCATGACGTTCTTTACGCTTCTGGCCAAACGCGGCATGCAAACGCGCGGACCTTTGTTTTCCCGGACCAGTCGAACGTGATCAATCCTTTCTATACCATGGCGGTTACCGCCGACCATCTCAAAGCGGTCAGCGTCGGGTATCGCGACCGCAGTGCCGATATGGGCTCCGAATGGGAGTTCGGGAAATTAACCCCGGTGCTTCAATGGAAAAGGGAGCAGGGCGTCTATTCCGGCACGTTGAACGGGCTTGAACTCGTGGATCAGCAGGAAAATTTTCTGCGGGGAGCGCTTTTTGATCCCGAGATCCGCGTCCAGATGGCCCGGATCGCCGAAACGCCTTCCGAAGAGCCGGCTTACCGGGATCTCCTGAGGCGCATGCTGCAAGGCACCGAAGAGTTTATGCCGGCCGTGCGGCAATATTTTGCCGACCGGCATCCAGAAGAAGGGGGAAGCGTCGAGCAAGCCCTGAAGACGTTGCTTGCCCCGCATGCAAAAAAGATCCAGCCTTTCATCCGCAGTTTCCTCGAACGCGGTCACGGCGAGGAAAAAAGGCTCCTGGCCCGATTTGTCTTTGAGATCGCAAAACCCGCGGCGAAAAAGAGACTTCAGCGAAAGCTCAAGTTCGAAGAGAACCCCAGGGCTTTG
Organism: Candidatus Omnitrophota bacterium; assembly: GCA_049324575.1. Classification (GTDB taxonomy): domain Bacteria; phylum Omnitrophota; class Omnitrophia; order Omnitrophales; family Aquincolibacteriaceae; genus JBMONI01. The sequence continues at coordinate 24,661 of JBMONI010000017.1, forward strand.
GTCTATGCGATGCTCCACAGGATCGGAGAGCAAAAAGGACAGCATTTGCTGTTCGCCGAGATCTGGGACCGGAGCCAGCCGGACAAGCTTCGTCTGAACGCCGGCCAGTGGATGCGCTTTAACAAAGACGGGGATCCGGTCCGCGCCGGTCAGATCTTCCAGGCGGTCGGTCTCGAAACCGATCTGCGGACCGGAGAGATCCGGTTGACGAGGGATCAGCGGAGGCGGCTGCGCAATTACGCCCGGGACCGTCAGACCCTGCGGGCGGTCGAAGTTTTCATGATCCTCAATCCTGACGCCCAATTCATCGTGGCGGGCAGCGTAGATCCTTTCACGGATTTCGAATCGCAGTTTTACGATATCGAACACCGGTTCCGGAGACAGTTCTGTTTCATCCCCCGCTTTGTCAAGCCAGCACCGCGCGAGGAACTTTATGATCTGATCTATGAAGGAGCCGATATTTTCGGGATGCCTTCCGCTTCCGAGCCCGGCGGTCTCAGTAACCAGGAAGCGGCCGGCGTCGGGACCGTACGGCACTTGACCGATCGCGATGGCCTCAAAGACAAAGCGATTCGCCGCCCCACGTTCAACGAAACGTTCAAGGAGTTCAACCCGGTTGCGTGGTTCGTATCGCTCGCCAAGCTGAAAAACCTTTTTGTCCGCCAGCCCGTGACTTGGCGCCGCGCCCAGGAAGAGCTCATCGATCAGGATAACCGCTGGCTTCGTTTTGTCCGCGATGAATATATCCCGACCTATCTGGGGATGCTCGGCCGTAGGGCGATCAAAGACCTTAGGGCTCTGCACGTTTCCGCGGCGATCCACCGGGCGGAAAAGAACGGGGACCGGGACCCTGCGGATGAACTTGCAAAGGCCGGCTATACGTTCGAAGAGAGTTCACAGATCATGCTTGATGCGTTGAATTCTGAGAATGCCTTCCTGCGTAACGCGGTCGCGACCCGGCATCTCGCGGGCCTTGCGAGGGTCAGTCCTGCGGCGAGAGGGGCGATCCTTCGGAGACTCGAACAGGGACGACCGGCGGAAGCGGCGAACGGAAGTTATGAAACAGCGCTGAGGTCGCTCGGACGCGCGGAAGTGCGACAAGCCGAGCTTTCGGCCGAGGAAAGGGCGCGCTTTGTCCCGAAATTCAGATCGGCCGTGGAGTTTTTCGATCAGTATAAGGCTTGGAGGAGAGCGAACCCGGACAAGATCCTTCTGGCCGTGGCGCGGCACGTGCAATCCACTTCGAATCTTTTTGCGATCGTCCAGTCGAACCTTACTTTTTCGCCGCCGACCTTGCTTGGATACCGCCAGGGCCGCGCCTTAACGCGTTTCTTCCAAACCCGGGGGATCCGTTTTGACAAAGTATTCTCGAGCGCCTTGGAGCGTGCTCATTACACCGTTGGAGGCGTTGCGCGCAAGCAGAAGATCCCGCATGAGGTCAAAAGGCGTTTGAACGAACTCATGGGGCATCCTTTCGGAGGCGTTTCCCGCCCCGCGATCATGGCTTTGTATCAGCAGTTCGTGACCTTCATGAACCAGGATCCCGAGCGCTATGTGCTCCCTACCTTTTCCGGGCCGAAGGTTCTCGAAAATCTGAGGAAATTGTTCCGGGAGATCGAAGAGGGAAACGACAAGAATATCCTGATTGGCACACATGGCCTTACGATCCGATGGATCCTTGAGATCCTGCTTGGCATCCCACCGACCAGGGATGCGGCGGTCAAAGAACTTTTGGGCTCGCCGCCGAATGCTTCGCTGACCGTTCTTGCATTCGATTCGAAGACCCGGGTCTGGGAACTTCTTGTGCTTAAGGACAATGCTTATTTGCCGGAAAAACTCCGAACGGAACAAGGCGGGCAGAAAACAGCTGTGAATGAAAAGCCTGCGGCCCTGTTCCTCGAAAGGATTCTTTACTACGCCCAGGCCATTTTCAGGGTCCTCCTGCGCTTAGCTGGTTTCCAGGGGCCGCGCGCGCTCTCCGATTACCAGCCATTCCTTGCGCCTCTCCTTGAGCCGACGGAAGCGCAGTGGAAGGTCATTCATTCGATCTACCGGCATACGCTCGCGATCATGAAAGAACGGTATCGGGACGAAGGGCCGCGCGCGGAAGTCCGTTCGCCGCTTTCCAGGGAGGGCTCGGAACGGAACGTTGCGTTCGTGCAGGCGTTGCACAAGCTTGGGGAAGACCTGTCGGCGCGGAAGGCGACCCTACAGCAAATTCAGGCCGTGGAAGCTCTATTCAAGCTGTTTGACGATCTGGTCAGGGAACTTTGGAGTTCGGGTGAGTCAGCGAGGATCCATGTTTACGCGGAAGATGGGTACACAGCGATACCTCTCGATACGTTTCTCCACTCGCTCGCAGGATGGCCAGAACGCGGTGTCTATTGGCTTTACAGTCGGTTCGCGGAACTCTTCGGATCTGAGGACGGATCTTCAAGCCGGGTCCGGAACCCGGAATTCCTTGCTCGGTTTCTACGCCAAATCGGAAAGATGGATTCGGTTCGATTGATCCGCGGACAGTTGACAGCCAGTCATTCTACGCTGTATGAGCGCAAAGAGTTTATCGCTGACGAAGTCGAAGAGATCAACGAAGCGCTCAAGGTTCTCGGCGCCGAAGGTGTTATTGATCTTGCCGAAGAAGCGGGTCGTGACGACGAGGCCGTTGTTGAAGAAGAGGTCGATGAGGAAGAGGTCGCGGCGAGACTGAACGAAACTCTGCAAAAAGTATTGGAAATGGTCGGCGCGAGCGAAGAATTTGAAGATCTCGTACCCTCTCAGGGCAATGGGTATTTACGACTTCTTCGTGGCCTTCGTGATTTTATCCATGGCCTCATGATCGCGTTCCAAGAGCAGAGGCAGGATCAGCCGGTCCTGAGCGCGCTTAATTCTTTTTATTATTCCTTCTATGCTCTGATCGCGCTTGCGCATGCCGGATACGGCACTGAGATCTTGGAGGCCTTGACGAGGTCGGACCATAAGCGGCATTCCTGGGTCCGGTCGATCCATGATCTGGTGACGCTGATCGATGAGAATCTGCGCACCATGTATCCGCGCCTTCGTTCCGAAACGCGCTCGGCCGGAGAGGTTTCGGACAAAAAAGCCCCGGCGGAAGGCCGTCCTTCGAGAGCGAGATTCTGGTTTTCAATCGCGGCAGGTTCCGTCATGGCTCTCGGGCTTTTCTTTTTCACGGTCTTCTACTATGAGCCGGTGTTGTCCCATGAGATGATGTTTTTTGCCCTCATGCAGGGATGGCCCTTTATTGGGTCCTATGCGGTCTTCGCGCTGATCAGCGCGCTCAGCCAGGTCCTGACGACCGTATCGGGGCATTGGGTCGCAAGAAGCTTCGAAGATCCTTCGACTTATGCCGCCCGCGGTCCGCTTCTTCAGCAGGTGCTCCGCCGTCTTGCGGTCGATATGCTTTATTTCGTTCCGATTCACTTCATGGTCTTTTACGGGTGGATCTTCAAGCTGCTGCCCTGGCCGGGTGTTCTGGGGCTTTTGGCTGTCCATCAGCTGCTGCGTTCGTTCTATATGGATCCGGTCGAATTTTCTCTTATCCGGTCGGCGGTGCGGGAAGACGGCCGCGAGGAACTACCCGTGGATATCCGCAACGGAAATCTGGGCCGGTATGCGCGTCTGGCCTTTGTCTATTGGGGCATCGTCGATCCGCTCGCGCTGATCTTTCCCTCGAGCCTCATCACGATCGCCATTCTGAACCTCGGGGATTTCCTCTGGGATGTGCTCAACACCGTTTTTCTTCATGCCTCGGACTTTAAACTGCTTCGCCGTTTTGATGAACAGAGCCGAAAGATCGCCGGCCTTCCGAAACATAAGAAACTGGCTGCCATCGGACGCACCGTGACGGCTCCCGTTTCCGGTTATTTTTCGAAGGTTGTCGATAAAATTTACGCCTTGAAAGGGTTCGGAAAGGCCCTCTACGCGCTTTTGATGATCCAATATTTCGTTTTCTTCGGCCGGGCCTTATTTATCATGGGCCTTTCTCCATCCCTGGCTTTCTGGGGCGCTTGCGGAAGTTTTGTGCTTCTTGCGGGAATGCGGAGCACGGCGGTCTGGCTCTTGAGGGCCGTTCATAGTCGTTATGCAGTCAAAGATCCCCGCGTTGATGAAAAAGGAGAAGTCCCGCGCGCGGAACTTCGCAACCCGCCGTCGATGCAGCTTGTTACTGCTTTTACCCGGGATCTTCGCGAAGCCAAGATCATCTTTTATGTGAACGGGCAAACATGGAATGAGATCGTGGACAAAGTTCGCGCGATCGTTCAAGCGCGGCAAGGCCGTAAGACCATGATCGCGTTGAAGTATTACGATTCTCCGGCGGAGAAGAGCCGGAAAAGGGCCGTGGCGCGCGCGCTTCGCGAGCTGAACAGGGAACTAGGTTCCCGTCGTGATTTGTGGATCGGAGCCGATCTGGTTTCGAACAGGGGAGAAGAAGAGGCCTTGGCCGATGGCGCGAAATTTTTGATCACACATCATCCGTATCCGGAACTTGTCCGCTCTGTGTATGAGCGCGGAGTGCCGGTCGTGATCGGGTTTTCAACGGTCCGGGAATTGCTGCCGGAACTTCAGCCGCCGGATTTCCCCTATGCTGAAGAAGATTTTCGTCTTGCCCGGGAAAGGATCTATGCGGAAATGGACGAGGCTATCGCCGTCAGCGCGCTCCGGCTTTATGTGTTCCGGAATCCGGAGAATGGGCATCCCCGGTTGCGGGAACTTCAATTCCGTTTGATGCGCTCAGTCCGCAGTCGTGTGGCCCCGGGGGTCAGTATGGATTTCGTGATGACGGGAGGGATCGCGCCGCGTGATATTCCCCAGTATTTAGCCAATGGCGTTACTGCGGTCGGGATCGGCCAGGCACTTGGGGGAACGGCCGAAGACATCCGCCGCGCGGTTCTCGAGGCACAGCAAGGGATCGAGGGCCGAGCCGAACTTCGCGCGGTTTCTCCGAAAAACCCTGCCGGACCTGAGGAAGGGGCTTTTTCGAGCGAAGCAGTTTGGGGGGGATCGCTGCACGGCAGCATGCTTCCGTGGTATGCCAGGAAACGCTTAGCCAGTTTTTGGCGGAAGCGGCTGAAAAACCTTTTTCATGAGCGGGCGCCTTCGACCGTTCTCGATCTGGGCGCCGGCCAGTTTCGATTGAGCAGGCTGCTTCGCCGTCTTTTTCCGCAGGCCGCTATCGTTGCGGTCGATTCGGCGCTTGGAAATTTCCCGGTTCCCCAAGGGGTCCGATTCGAGAATGTTTCCATGGAGGCTCTCGCCGATTCGACGGACCTGTATTCGGTCGATCTTGCGGTAAGTCAGTTCGGTTTTGAGTATTCCGACATGGAAAAGACCCTGGGCGCTTTAAACCGGGTCATGAAAAACGGCGGACGAGTGCTCTTAATGATGCACAACCGGGCGTCGCTGGTCTCCCAAGAGCAGGAATGGATCGAGGAGGAATTTTATTCTTTCTCAAGGGCCGGGGTGGTCGGCCTGCTGGCGGATCTTGCGAAAGCGGATCTTAAGGAGAGCTCAAAAATTCCAGGAGCGACGATGTCGGCTCTTCATCGGGCGGAAAGTAAGGTTTGGGATTTCATCACGGCACGCGCCAATCGCACGGTGCTCGGAGAGCGGGCGACGAATTGGTTGGGAAGCCGGATCCTTGCTTTCCTTAAAGAGGTTTTTCAGCATCATACCGCCGGGTTGGCGGGAATGCCTGATAAAAAACCGTTCGGGGTCAGCGCTGAAGCGGCCGACCTCGTCGATTATTTACAGAAGAAATTCTATATTGCCCAGAAGCAGCTCGAGGCCGCTCTGACCCCTGAAAAATTTTCCGAGCTTGTTCGGATCGCAGAGGATCATGGTTTTCGCGTTCTTCACGCGCGGCCTTCGTCTTTGATCGAAAAGAACCGATATGCCTGGTGGGTGGAACTGGAAAAAACATCCACAGCATTCTATCGTTCCGAGCTGCGTCAGCATGTGATGACCCTCCCGGATCTTCTGGAGGAGATCGACGAACTTGTTACTGTCGGTCAGTGGGACCCTGCCGTGAACGTTTACGGCGGCTCTCAAGTTCCGGAGGACCATCCTTACCATGGTTTGGCCGAAGAGATCGGAAAGTTGTTATATGAAGCTGGCTTTTCGCAAAGGAACGGCGGCGGGCCCGGGATCATGCATGCCTCCGCGCGTGGACATTATGAGGCATGGATGAAAGATCAGATCCAGGCCGGCAAAGGGGAAACGGAGACTCAGGCGGTCCGTCATTCCTTGATCGCTCAGGAACAGCACATCCACGGTTACTATCAGCCCCGGGGGCGCGTGGCCAGCTTTACGCATTTTGGACTCCGCAAAGCCGGGACCGAAATGAATTCACAAGGATCTATCTTCTTGCCGGGAGGGATCGGATCCCTGGATGAATTTTTTGAACGGCTTGCGAGCGGACGATCTCCTCGGCACAGTTATCCTCTCGTCGCGTGGGGGCCTTTTTATCGCGATATCGTCGAACATTATGCGACGATCCAGACGCGGGCGGGGCTCTACGATTCTCTGGGGGCACTTCATTATCTTCTTCACGAGGTGGAAACCCCTGAAGCCGCGATCCGCGAGGTCAAACGGCATAAGAGACTTCGCCCGGGCCTTTCGTCGAAAGAAGCGGAAGAAATCAAAAGAGAGCTTTCCGATCTGTGGAGGCAAATGGAAGCGCTTGAGCCTGCCACGGTGGTTATCGGCCAGCCGGCCAAGAACGGTTCGGACGGTAAAGAGGTCGAGCGTTTTGTGGAGAGCATGGCGGAAACCGGACATGCGGTCCGTGTCGCAAGCGGTGGAACCTTGTTCAAAGCCATCCATCAGAGTCTTACAAAAAATTCCACCGAGGGATCTCATCTCCAGGCTTTGATCTTCAACCGCGACGGGCGGCCTGCCAAACGGAAGATGGTCGTGCGGATGAATCATCGCGCGATCGTTGCTTCGCATAAGGTCGTTTATGAGATCCTTCTGACCCGGAATGCGGACGCTTATGTTTTCTTCCGGGGCGGGGGAAGGACTTTCAATAAACTTTTCAGCACCCTGGTCCAGATGTCCCGGGGCGAGATCCCGGAGCGGCCGATTATCCTCGTCGATGCTCCGGAAGCCAAACAGGAGCCTTCAAAGCGGTTCTGGGAATATTTCTTTGGTTTTATCGAAAAGCATATGGCGGAACATCAAACGCCTGAGTTTGAAAAACTCGGGCTGCCGCCGATCCGCTTTTTCAAAAAAGAAGATTTGAAATTGATCCGGTATGCTTACGGAGCGGATGAAGCGCTTGCGATGCTTGCGGAAGCGAAACGCGCGTCTGCGCCCGATGCTCCCCGAGGGGCTGGCGTCCGCAAAGGGCGCGCGGAGGTCCGGGGGGCCGGCAACGGATCGAAGATCACTATAGAAGCTCTCCAAAATCCAGCGATCCGTGCGGCAATCATGAACGAACTTGAAGCCGAGTGGCTTCCGGCCGAGATTGGATATTTGAGGCGTTTTCGTGGGGGGGTCCAGGCGGCGGGGGGAAGTTTAAAAGATCTCCTGCTCGACCCCGGGATTCCGCGCGAACCTCATCCGGAGGTCGGGAAACGGGTGATAGGATCCCGCAATGGGTTTCAACATTTGACGCTGGCGATCGATGCCGGGGCGAAATACTGGGTCATGAAGCGGGTGCTTCCCAAGCCGGAAGAACGCTATGCCGGAAACTATGAGAAACTGGCTTCCTTGATCGGGGCCGGCAAAGCGAATACGGCCGAAGTGCGATTGCTGCAAAAACAAGAAATTTCCGGCGAACTATTGGAGCAATTGCAGGCGTCCGGCGATTCACGTGAAAGATTCTACGCATCTGGGCTCGTTCTTCCTTCGGAAATAGCGGTTCCCGAGCTTCCGTCGGTTTGGGCGGATGACGGACGGGATTTTTACGGGCTGCATAGTTTGGTCAATGAAGATATCGGGAAGGCCTATGCGGCACTTTTTGTGTTCCATATACTTGTTCGCAAAACGAATGCGCGGCTGGATAATCTGGCTTTTGTCGACGGCGAAAACTGGAAGATCCCCGTGGGGATCGATCACCACGAAATTTTGCGGGAAAGATTCCTCCGCAAGAACGATCCGGATCTGAAAGCCTTCCGTTCCTACTTTTTTTACCATACATTGATCCTTCCTTTATGGGACCTTCTCCGGGGAGCGGAATCGGAATGGAGCCATTTTGCCGATCGGGACGCTCCCTTGATCGCCGAACTTTTGGAGGCGGCTCCGAAGGACCCGCAAGCATCCGCGGAGCAGGGGGTACGCAAAGGGCGGCTTTTGGAAAAACTCGGTCCAGACGAATGGCGAGAGCTGATCGAGCGAACGGGGATCGGGACCGGTTTTCTGAATGCGGAGCGTTTGACCGGAGAAAAGGTCCGGTCGGCGGTCGAGGAATTCTTGACGATCGCTCCCGAGGAAGTGTCGGCCATGGTCCGCGAAGCCGGTTTTGAAGGAGCCGAGGCCGATGAATTGACCGCCGAGATCCGCGGCAATATTGAAAATCTTCCAGAGGACGTCGGAAAAGTCTGGAAAAGCCTGACCGGGAAATGGCTTTATCCGCAGGAAGGGCCTTCGCCTGCATCTGGAACTGAGAGTTTAAGAGCTGAGGTAAGAGAACAAATAGCAGTGCCGGGTGATTTTTATACTTTGCATGTGCCTTCTTCTCTGCCTGCCTATTTGGGCAAGAACTTTGGAAAGCTCAAAGGGGTGATCGAGGGACGGATCCAACCGGAACGTATCCATGGCCGTCGCGCTTATATCCGGCTTGACGCCGATGAAACGAAGCGAGAGCTCCAGGGTAAAGTCCTTGTGATCAAGGGTTTTACGGCAAAGATCCACAAGCTGATGAACGGAGAAGAGAGACCAGCCCGCCATACCGGCAAAGGCCGGGTCGCTTCGGCCGTGGTGGTCGATAAGGAAGGAACGCGGTTCAACGCGCTTGCCGTAGACGGACATATCGAAGGGGGGATCCATTTCCGGGCTGCACAAAGGGAGAATGAACTTCTCCAGGTGATTCATGAGAGCGATCCCGAGGTTTCCGTCGAACCGGCCGGGGCGATCGAATTCGACCACCCGGCACTGACTTATCGCGGGAAAAAACTTGGCGGGGTGATGATGATCATCGAAGATATCGCCGACCCGCGCTTGGGGCATCTGATCGATCGTCTGACCGCGGCTGAATTCGATCCGCAAAAGAACGATTTTGTCCGGGAAGAGGACAAGGCGATTGCCGTCCTGACCCGGGAGCTTGTTTTTCAATCAAGCCGCGCGCTTGGCGGCATGCACGAGAGCGGTATCATCCACCGTTTCTTTCATCCCGGGAATGCCGGCGTGGCGCCGTCTTCGAAGCGTGTTCAGGTTCGGGATCTCGATCTCGCGAAATACCGGAAAGATTTCACGACCCCGATCCAGTTCACGGAATGGGCGCGGGCCGATGTCGAGTATTACTTCGACAAGCTTGAAAAACAGTTTGAGCGGAATACGGCATTGCTCGAGCGGGTCCTCGGAAAGGACTGGAAACGAAAACTTGTCCGGACTTATCTCGGGAAATGGGTCAATGAGGAAGACCTCCGCGGGTTTTGGAGCGGCGATCTGGACCCTGGACGCGTTTCGGTTCTTCTGGACAAAGCGCATCGACGCATGAGCGAAGGACTCGAATTCGGGGAGGAGGAATATCCGCTGATGTCCCGATCTTCCCACAAGAGCGATCGGGTGAGTGAATTCTTAGTACGGGATCCTTTACCGGTGGACCGAAGCCCCGATCCTGTGAAGATCTCTTTCGATATCGCGAAACGAATGCAAATCCTTTCGGAGCAGGACCGGTATCTTGCCAACGGGGATTTTGCCGGGGTTGTGAAGCTTTACGAAGAGCGGGGCAAAACGCTTCCGGACGATGAGCGCGATCTTTACAATCTGATTGTTTCTCTTTTAGTTGTCCGGCGGGACGCCGAAGCAAAGGGGATCTACCGGGCCCATGCCGAACGGATTAAAAAATTCGAGCGAACATTATCCGACGGAGCCTTGCTCGAACAGGTGGACGACCGTGACGCCCTTTTCCGTCGAGTTTTCCCGTCGAGAGCAGAGCCATCCGCGATCTCGGCCGCTGAAGCCGTCAGTCGAAAGGGGGGTCCGCGCGCGGAAGTGCGCAGTGATGATAAGAGAACCGCCAAGCCTTTATCGGACGAAGAGGCCAACGCGGCGCGCACGCTTTATGATTATCACGCGACCCGTTCCGACGAAGGCCCCGCAGCGGATCATGTGACGGCTGTTCTTGCCAGCCATGATCCGGGTTATCCCGAGGAAGTCTCCTCGATCCTTCAGCAGCTCAAGGCTCGGCGGATCATGATTGCCGGGCGCGGTCTTGCCGGGAACGAAAAACCGGATGCTCTACTCCTGAAAGAATCTCTCATGGCGCTTGATGCCCAGTGGGGACTTCGGATCTCGACCTATCCCCTCGACGGATCCTCGAATATTCATGACCAGCTTCGCGTCTTGGCGAAGATGATCCGCCAGCAAGGGGCTTTGCCGCAGCAGATCGCGTTCATCCAACTCCCCTGGAGGATGAGGCTCACCCGGGAAATCTACCAGGCCGAATGGTCAAAGATCGCCGCGGAGGAGAATTTACCGACCTGGCTGCCAAAGTTTTTCGCTTATCCGGCGGACCTTCCGTTTGCCGTCGAGACGGGGCAACAGCCCGATGCGCTTGCGCTTGAGCGGATGCACTCTGCTCTCGAAGCAACCGATCAATTGCGCGATCTCGGCAAGAGCCTTCCCCAAGAGGTGGAGGATGCGGCCGGGGTCGTCCGGCTTTATTTTGCGCAGGCACACACCGGGGAGTCTCGCGCGGAATTGCGTAATATCGAGATCCCCGAGATGATCCCGCAGGATATCAAAGCGCTTCTTGCGAAGCCGCCTTCTTATTTCATTGAAAGGACGCGACGTTTCGATGCGGCGGTCGTCGATCAGATCAATTCGAAACCGGAAGTCATCAAGGCCCTCAGGAATGCCGAAGTGGTGATCGGGATCCCGTTTCATAATGCACCGGAACTCATCCCGAACCTCAAAAAGATGCTTCGCAGTTTTCGATCGGCTTCTCGGCTTATTATGGATAAAAAAGGAAAGCAGGTCCCCATGGCGGTCATTATTTGCGGGGAAGCCAACGCGAAGAAGCTTTTGGATGACGCGGGTTTTGTCCAATATTCCAAAGGGGTTTTCCGCGTCGCCAGTTTCGTAAAACCGGTCATCGATGGCGAAGAATTTCCTGAAAAACCTTCCGCGCTTCGAGCGACTGAGATCGCCTCGAGTTTCGCGCGTGGCGGACAAGGGGCGGATCTGATCACGGCCGATGCCGATCTGCGGTTCACCCACGGACCGATCAGCTCTTACAGTTTCCTGCAGAACCTTCTTTTTGATCATTTAATGACGGCGGACAAAACCCTCGTCAGCGAACCCGAGGAGGTCCAATACAAAGCGCTGAGGGCGACACGCGATTATGAATGGGATGACGGGATCTTCCATCTTTTTTCTTTTCCTTTCGCGGCGGGGGCTTACGGTTACCGGCTTGATCATGGAGGGGAATTCTCCATGCGCCGGGGATTGGTGAAAAAACTCCTTGCGACCGAATTCTTTATTCTGGACCGGATCTACTCCAAAGAACCTCAGAATCTTATTTTCGGGTCTCGGGCTTACAAAGGCCAGCGGCCGATGGTCGCCGTCGAGCGGCGGATGCGGGTCAAGGCCCACAAAGAAGAAAAGTTCGAAAAAGTGATCGCAAAAATGATCCGCGCCATCTGGCCTCATTTTTATATGGTGGCCCCGGTCTTGGAAACTGATCTCGGGCGTGTCCGCTCGCGGCTTACGGTCGACAAGCGCCAGAACCGGGCGCAGATCGAGAGTCAGTTGAGGCAGCTGGCCGAAGTGGTCAAGGAGTGGCTGCCTCGTGAGCGTTTTCCGGAATTACTCGAGGCGATCAAAGCCTATATGCAGGATCCCGATGAGCGCGGGATGCGAATGGAGGATTGGCTGCCTCCCGAGCTGCGCGGGCCGCTTCTTGAGGTCTTCAAAAAATACGCGCGGGCGATCGAAGATGCCTGGCCCGGTTTTTACCGGGAAGTTCTCGGGGACCGACTCGATGGGGTTGTCAGTTCGGTTCGCGGGCTCGTGCCGGACAGCCGCGCAGGCAGTCAGGATGCGGTCGTTATGAGCGAACAGAAAGGTTTCCGGCGGCGGAACTATCAGATCGTGTTCAGTCCGGCCATGTGGGCCGAGGCGACCGTGGAATGTCTTCGCGCGTTCCAGCATACGGAAGATCTGGACCGGAAGGTCCTTATCATGCGCGGGCTCGAGAGCCTTTTGTACCTCGGGACACTTGCTTATGCCAATGAGACGAAACACATGCTGGTCCGTGACGCCGAGAATTATGTTGAAGAAAAGATCGCTACAGCTTTTGAAAAAGCCTTCGAACCGTATCTCCCTCGCGCCGAGCTGCGTTCGCCGGAGGAGAAGGGGACCGCCCTTTTACACAGCCTGCGCGAAGCGGCAAGCTCGGTTCTATCCCATCTGAGAACAGGCGTCGGACTTCGGATCCGCGATCTTTCGGAGCCCGAGGCCGAGCGGCTTTTCATGTCGGTGACCGAAAAACTCGGAGTTTCGCGCGGTGAGATCAAAAAATACAGTCCGGTCCGGCTCGCGGATCGAACTCACGGAATTGAAACAGCTTATGCCGGAGGGCCGATAGGCATCTTCCGCTTCATGCGGATCGGAGGGTTCTTCTTTGCGGAGATCCCTTGGGGGGATGAGGCGCGGGCGAAAGAGCTTGAAAGCTGGTTCCAAGAAAAGCTTGGTGAGGAGCATGAGGCGCTCAGGCCGAATTTGTTCTTTACGACAGGATCCGATTTTATGGCGGAGGGACCGGAGAACCAGCATTTTCTTCTGAGCCCTTATACCGCGACCACGGTTCTTTTAATGGCAAAACACCGCGGGAATTTCGAAGGGAAAACCTTCATTGATATGGGGTCAGGGAACGGGATCCTGGCTCGGGTCGCTCTGCGGCTCGGGGCCGCCCGGGTCCTTCTGGTCGATCAGAGACCAGAGCATCACCGCACGGCAGAAGCCCTTCTTGAGGCGGAGGGCGTGAGGCGCGAACATTACGAGACGATCCTCGGGGATCTGGAGGACCCGGTTTTTATTCAAACTTTGAAAGAACATCCCGGCATCCGGAAAGCCGCTGCGGCCGCGATGAATCTCGGGCCTTCGTACCGACGGGCGGACCGCTATGCGCTGGAACTTCTTACGGGATTGACGAAAATGGGGCTTTTGATCAGCGCCGGTTACAACGCTTTCGTCTCCGACCATGAGTTCATGGCGGATGCCTTCTACCGGAAAGCCGAAAGCGAAGGGTTTTCCACCGCAGCGCATGAATATTACTTTGCCTGGGCGATGGCGGCTGACGAGCAAAAAACGGCTCCCCAGTATTTGAATACCGTCAAAACGATGACCGCGGTCCGTTCGCGCGCGGAAGCCCGCAGCCATGGAAGAGAACCGATCGATCGGGCCGTGTATTCCGGGCTGGAGGCTCGCTCGGAGGAAGAAGCGGCTTTCCTTCGCCGAGCGGAGGAGGAACACGCGGAGCTCAAAGAACCGGCGCTTTTCACTTTTCTTATGCCGATGTGGCGCGAGACCGTTCGGCTCAACCCTTATGATGCGGTCCATAATCCGAATGGCGAGGATGCTCTCATTGTGAAGATCAGGCAACTCCAGCGCCTTGCGAAGCTCAATCCCAATTTTCATTGGCGGCTTGTCGCCGTGGATGACGGCACGGAGGAAGCGGCTTCTGAGAAGCTTGCGCGTGTGCGGTGGGATTCTTTCCGGCGCGGAAGGGCCGAACAGGAGGGGATCCCGGGGCTTCAGGAAGATCAGGTCCGGTTCGTGACGCTTTCCAAAGAAGACAAGGACAGGATCGGCAGTAAGAAAGGCGGCGCATTGATCCTTGCTGTCCGCGAAGCGCTGAAAATGAAAGATCCTTTGCTCGCGGACGGAAAGAAGATCGTCAAACGGTATTATGGGATCACGGACACCGATACCGCGACCAATCTCATGCAAACCCCGAATTTGTGGGCGCAGTTCAAGGATCCCAAGGTCCGACTTGCGATGGGTTCGAAGTGGATCCGGGGATCCTATGTTGTCGGGAGGACTCCGCGTGCGCATTTTGTGAGCGTGGTCTACAACCTGGCGATACGCATGATGCTTTGGCCTCTCTGGTTCATCCATGATTCCCAGGTCGGTTTTAAACTGCTTACGGAGGGTGCCGCCGCGCGGGTCGCGCTTTGGGCGGCCGATGTTCACGGTTCATGGGATACCGAGTGGACGCTGCTTGCCGCGGGAAGCGATGTCCCGTCGGGCGGGTTCGGGAGGCTCCGGTATTTTCTCCGTCTTCTTTTCACGGCTTACCAGCGGATACGGGAAGTGCCGTTCGCGTGGTTCGATTCGCCGGCCGAATCCAAATTCAAAGGGACGAAGGTCGGTCTCGAAATGCTGCGCAATATCGCCCTGAAGCAGGTTCCGGTGATGCTGGGATATTTCCCGAAACCGCTGGTCCTGAAGGATTCTGCATCCGCCGCCCGCGCGGAAGTCCGCGCCGGACCTATGCCAACCTCCGGGGTTGGTTTAGGTTCCAAAGTTATTTTGCCTGTCATTCCGGTGGCGCTTGGAGCGGCGCTTGTGATCGGAAAACAGATCCTCGAGATCTCGGCGATGAATCCTTTTGCCTACATGTTCACGATCTTTACCTTGATCAACCTTTGGATGTTCGTGATCGCCGGGGCCCAGAAACTGAACGGACTGCGCAAGGGCGAAAAGGTCGCCTGGGATCTGAGCCATGGCGCTTTGCTTGATCGCGAAGCGGATCTTCTCCGGCCTGAAGCTCCGGGGCGGCAAGTGCTCGATCCCGTTCGCAAAGGGCTTTTGGTCGTGAATTCCATGCTAAGCCATTTTGTCATGACGATCTTTTTTGCCTACGCGCTCATGACCTCGATCCAGCCGCAAGTTTTTGCGCTGATCGCGATGGTCGGGATGGGGATCAACGCCGTGATCGGAGATATCGCGTTCCACGGGGGATGGGCCCAGGTTGCGGGGAAACTTGCGGATCCTTTCCGCCTGGCCTGCTTCCTTTCTGTTTCGGCGGGGGTCCTTGTGCTGCTGGCCGACCTCGGTATCCATAGCGGAGCGGCTGCGGGCGTGGGACTGATCGGGGCGGTCCTGGCGGGATTCGGAGCTCCTGGGATCGGGCTTGCGTTCCTGTTCGCGATCTCCGAAGTCGCGCAGAAACTGATGCAAAAGCATGTGACGCGATTTAAGGAGAAAGATCCGTCGGTCCGCGATGAAGTTTCTTTCCTGATGCTGAAGACCGGTTATTTCGGCGGGTGGATCCTGACCACAAGCACGATTTTGTTGACCGCTGCATTGATCTCCACTGGGCTCTGGACTTCCTTGCCGGTTCTCATACAAACGGCTTTGGCGGAACCTGCCAAGCTGGTTTGGGGCGGATTTTCCGGGATCTTTCTTGCGCATCCCCTGGTTTTTCTTCAATCCCTGATCTTTCCGCTTTCGTGGCTGGGCCTGTTCTATTCGTTTAAACGGGTCGCTTATCCCAATGTCATTCTGGCGCTCGGGACCCGGCCATTGTGGGCTTTTCTTTGGGCGGCTGCGTTGACCGGGGTTGTGGGCACCTGGGGTCAGCTTGCGGCGGGGCTTTTCATCTGGGCCGGCGCCTATCTCATGAAACGCGGTGCGAATGTTCGGGAACGCGGTTCTCGGACCGACATCGAATCTTTTTCAGAAAAACAAAGGCGAGCTGAATTGAGGATCGCTTTGAACGAGGGATCCGAGCGGGAAGAAAGCGCGGGATTTGCAGCGGCGGTCTCGGGTCTTCGTCTCGCGGGTTCGGAGGAGGCCGTCAAGATCCTGTATGCGATGCGCATCGAGATCGACCGGCTCCTGGGGAAGAACCATTTTAAAAAGACAGCCTATCGATTTCATGACGAAACCGGGGTGATCCGGACAGAAAAGATCGGCGATTATCTTCGCAAGCTGAGCGTGGCGGTTAAGGACACCGAAGTGCTTTTCTATCTTGCGCGGCTGTTTGGGACCGGCGAAGACGGGACGCTTCTCAATCCGGAACTCGTTCAGAAAATCCATCATGCCCTTTTCCGCGTCCGGGAACCGATCCTGGTGTTTGAGTCGGGGGCGATCCGGATTACGGATGGACACAGGGAAGCGGCCCGGCAGACGATCGCGGCGGTGGTTCTCGATCTCATGGAAAGCGTTGTGAACGCCCCGGAAACATTGGAAAAGTTCCAGCACTATGTCTATATGGGATTTTCCCGGGAGATCATCCAGGCTCTCAGCGCTTATCGGGAGGATGCCCAATACAAGGCAAAGCTAGAGGCATTACTCGATTGGATGGAAGCGATCCACGAACAGACCGGCCGCGGGCGCGCGGAGGTCCGTTTGACGGAAGAGTCCACAAAAAAGAAGATCCCATCCGAAACGGTTTTCGGTCATCGGCGAGGCCTGCCGGATGAACGGCGTGTAGGATTTGAGGCGGTCCTTGCCGAGGCTTGGCAATGGCCGGCGGTGCCGCGCGAAGATATCCGTTTTTTTGATTTTGGCGGCGGAAACGGTCTTTTTGCTTTGCGGTTCGTAAAATACCTGACTTACCTGGGATTCAAACGGGTCACGCCCTTTGTGGCGGACTGGAACAATCCTCTTCACAACGGGACGCCTTTGGCCAAAGGATTCGAGATCAAGGAGAATTTCTTCCCGTCCCGCATCGAAGTTCTGGAAGGGTCTTTTCTTCCGCCGGCGCATTCACTGGATATAGTGACGATCAATGCGCCTCAGCTTGACGTAAGCCATGTGGATTTCCGCCGTTGGCTGAAAAAAGCGAAATATTTTCTGAAACCGGACGGTCTGATCCTGATCCGTCTTGCCAAGACCCAATCGCCTTCGAAAGCGCTCCGGGTCCGGGAAGGGTACGATTGGATGGCGGAAGAAGGTAAAAATCTCGAACGATATCTTTCCGAAGATCCCGACCTTGAAGTGCGCGAATTCACGGAAAAGACTTCGCCGGTACTTCCTGTCGGCAATTATGGATTGGGACCGCTGGTCGTGGTCAAGATCAAGCAGCCGTCGTCGATCGCCAGCGGGCAGGGGATGCAAGAGATCGGCGCAGAACGTTCCGTAGAATATTCACGCGCGGAGCTGAGGAGCAAGGACCAGGGACAGGTCCTGGGACAAGGGGAGGACCGGTCCTTGGTTGGTCTTGCCGAGCAAAGCGTGGAAGGGCTCGCCCTCGACGCTTTTTCAGAAGAGGCCGCGGCGAGACTTTCGAAAACGGAACCGAACGAAACGCTTCGACGGACATTTCTGACGGTGGCCAATTCTCCCAAGATCCTTGCGCTGGTGTTCGGTGGATCCAGGACCCGCGAACAGATCGAATTCAATCAGCATTTCCTCGAAGCAGTGGTTGCAGAACCAGGGAAGGTCCGGGCGGTGCTTCGGAAATATCTTGATGCGGATCCGGCCCGCGGCCTCCGGTTCGCATGGGTGCAGGAATTGCCGGCCGATAAAGAAGTGCTCAGCGCGCTTCAGGCCTTCTTCGACGAAGTGGCCGGGCTCGAAAGCGAGGCGGCTTATGCGGACCGGATCTCGCTCGATACCGCCTTCATCGTTTCCGATGAGAAGATGGAAGACTTCAGCCGCTTTCGCGCGGGTTTAAAGGATCCGGAAATGGCACGGGCGGTCAATATCTCCGAAGGGCGTGCCGCTGCAAGCGCGATCAACATGTTCTTCATCGACCACCCGAACGCTCTGATGTTCGGGGCGCCGAAGCATGTCCTGGCGTTGACCCGCGACAAATTCCGGCAGGTCGAATTGGAACCGGCGGGGCGCGGCGCGTTCGCGGCCTCCATGCTGATCAATTTCATCACCGCCAAAGAAACCGAGATCACGGCTTCGCTCCTTGAGCGTGTTCCCGAGTTTTTCACCGAAAGGATCGTCGGCATGCGTGGCGGGCGGCTTGTTGTCCTTCAGGCGGCGGAGGATCTTCTTCGCGAGGCCTCCTTGGCTGAGCTGTTTGGGAGCATGGCGTAACGGAAAAACAGAGGGGAGAAGGACGAGGGAAGAAGGACGATGGGAGAAAGGGGAGAGAGGAAAAATGGATGGGAAAAGCAAAATCATACGGACTGTAAAAGATCTCGAAGTTTACCAACTCTCATTTGATTCAGCGATGGAAATATTTGAGATTTCAAAAAAATTTCCCAAAGAAGAACGCTATTCATTAACAGATCAAATTCGAAGATCTTCGAGGTCTATTTGCGCAAGCATTTCGGAAGCATGGAGAAAACGAAAATATCAAAATTATTTTGTCCATAAGCTTGCTGAGGCTGGACAAGAAGCGGCCGAAACACAAACCTGGTTGGAATTCGCTTTAGCTTGTTGTTATATTGAAAATCGCACTTATGGCGCCTTGAATGAGAAGTATGAGCATATCTTTGCGATGTTAACGGCTATGGAGCGGAAAGCAGATAGTTTTTGCAAGTAATAGATAGCTCTTCGATTGGGTCCAATTATTTTCTTTCTTATTTTCGTCCTTCGTCTTTCCTCCTTCGTTTCTTGCCTTTCGTCCTTCTTTACTTTAGTCTTCTCTCTGTCCTATAATCCCTCCCATGAACCCTTTCTACGTAATCGATCGGGATTTCAAGGCTTGCTTTGAACGGGACCCGGCCGCGCGCACGCCGCTCGGGTTCCTCGAGGTCATTTTCCTTTACTCGGGTTTTCATGCCGTATTGTTTCACCGGATCGCCCATTTTCTGCACCGGCTCCATATCCCGTTCATTCCGAGGTTCCTTTCGCAGCTGGCGCGTTTTTTTACGCAGATCGAGATCCATCCCGGTGCAAAGTTGGGGCCCGGGTTCTTCATTGATCACGGAAGCGGAGTGGTGATTGGAGAAACGACGGAAGCGGGACGCGATGTTACGCTGTATCAGGGCGTGACGTTGGGCGGAACAGGCCTCGGGCGGGAAAAGAGGCATCCGACGCTGGGGGACTATGTTGTTGTGGGGACGGGGGCCAAGGTGCTCGGGAATATCAAGATCGGGAATCATGTGAAGATCGGGGCGGGCTCGGTCGTGATCCATTCGGTCCCGGATTATTGCACGGTGGTCGGTGTGCCGGCCGAGATCGTGAAGAAGAGGACGCCGGAGGGCAAGGACCTTCCTCTGGATCACGGAGATCTTCCGGATCCTGTCCATGAGCTCAAGAACCGCGTGCGCTCTCTTCAGAAAGAGCTTGAGCGGCTCGACGAGCTCATCAGGAAATATCATAAAGAGTGATAAGGGATCATCAGAAGAAGCAGAGATGCGAAGAGGCAAAGAAAAGGAAGAAGGATGAGAGAAAAACGGAAAAGAAGTTGTAGCTCAGAGGAACGAAGAGATAAAACTTGGAAAGTAAAAAGTGGGAGGATAAAAAAATTGATCGATGAGACTATAACGGTTCTTTTATTATGATCATTACTTCATTGATTTTTTCTCTGCTTCTTGCCTCTTGCCTCTTTGGTCCTTCGCTCTATGACTAAGATTCTTCACGTTTATTCCGACGGCGGCGCGCGCGGGAATCCCGGCCCTGCGGCGATCGGCGTTCTTGTCTGCGACGCTAAGGATGAGGAGCTGCGGGATTTCCAGGAAACGATCGGCGATGCGACCAACAACGTGGCGGAGTACCGGGGCGTGATCAAGGGTCTGGAACTTGCGGCCGCGCTTGGCGGCCAGGAGATCCGCTACTTTCTCGACAGCCAGCTGGTGGCGTGCCAGCTTTCGGGCGACTACAAGGTCAAGACCGATCACATCCGCGAGCTTTTCCTTCAGGTCAAAGAAAAAGAAAAGCATTTTCGCAAGGTCACCTACAAGCATTTGCCGCGCGAGCACGAAAAGATCCGCCACGTCGACAAACTCGTCAACCGCGCCCTCAACCTCGCAGGGTTTTAAAAACGAACAAAACGAAGAAGATCTTTCGGGGTTGCAAGGATCGAACGACAGGCCTGTGGATATCTGGAAAAGAAGTTTATTATTAGCGGCTACAACTTCCAGCGCAGGGCACCCTTAAGGGTGCCCTGCGTAAATGGGTCCTATTTAAGGACGCCCTAAGTCAAGGGACCCTGTTGGAGGGTGCTTTGCAAAAAAATCTCCTCAACATAAACCGGCATAGATCTATAAGGAGAGTTTCATGAGTCTACTCGTTCTTGGTTTCATCGGCATTCTTGGCGGGGTGGCGGCGGGGCTTTTCGGAATTGGGGGCGGGGCGATTTTTGCGCCGCTTTTGATTCTGCTACGGGGATTTGACCCGCACCTAGCGATCGGAACTTCGATCGCGGTCGTGATTCCGACTTCGCTGATCGCCACGATCCGTCATCAGCAGGGCGGCATGGTCGATTGGAAGACCATGATCCTGCTTGTGATCTTTTCCATGCTCGGGGCCTGGCTCGGAGCGGGGCTTTCATTGAAACTAGATGTCATCCTTCTGAAGAAGCTATTCGCCGTCTTTTTAGTGGCCGTTTCCGTTAAACTCTTTTTCTTCTAGACGCTTGCGCTGCCTTCTGACACCATAGAGCGGTGGTTTGCTCCGCTTTGAAGGCGGGACAAGAGTGCTATAATACGAAGTCCTAATTTAAAAAAGGAGATCCTTGCCATGGCGATCCAGATCCTTTCCCTGTCCGAGGCAAAAAAGCCCGCGGATATTCTCTTTGCGGGATGTTTTCAGAAAGAAAAACCGGCCAAAACTCTTGCGGCCGCCGAGCCTGTTTTCTCGAAAGCCGTCCTCGGCGCTATCGAAAGCGGGCGGTTTGCGGGAAAGGCGGACGAGATCTTTCGTTCCTATGGTCCGGGGGCCAAGGCCTCTGAGCTTGTTCTGCTTGGACTGGGCGAGAAGGCCAAATACAAAGTCGAAAATTCCCGTAGGATCGGGGCGCGCATGATCGAGATCGCCCGGGCGGCTAAGGCGAAAAGGATCGCGGTTCTTCTTGAGACTTTCTGTGCCGGCTCGGTCTCTGTCCAGGACGCTGCAGGCGCTCTTGCTGAGATGCAAGTCCTCGGTTTTTACGATTTCGACCGTTATAAATCCAAAGCGAAGGATGAGGATCCGAAGCCTCGGGAGGTCGACGTCGAACTTCTCATCGAGAAAAAGGCCGTTTCGGCCGCGGTCCAGAAAAAAGCGGATTGGGCGCAGATCGTCGCCAAGGGCGTTGTCCGCGCGCGCGATCTGATCAACGAACCCGGCAATGTCATGAATCCTCCGAGGCTGGCCGAGGAAGCGCGCAAACTCGCGGCCGAGAAAAAGATTTCCTGCAAAATTCTCGGGCTTGCGGAGCTCAAAGCGCTCAAGATGCAGGGGATCCTTGCGGTGAATCAGGGGAGCGTCACGCCTCCGGCGTTGATCGTTCTCGAGTACGGAAAAAAATATCAAAACAAAGGGACGGTCTGTCTGGTCGGCAAAGGCGTAACGTTCGATACGGGCGGGATCTCGATCAAACCGGCGAAGGATATGGAAAAAATGAAATACGACATGGCCGGCGCGGCGGCGGTGATCGCCTTCATGGGCGTCGCGGCGGACCTCAAAATCCCGGTCCACATCGTTGCTCTTGCGCCCGCGGTCGAGAATAATGTCGCAGAAAATCCGCAACGGCCGGGCGATATCATCCGGCTGTATAACGGAAAAACGGTCGAGGTGATCAATACCGATGCCGAGGGACGTCTTATCCTGGCGGATGCGCTGGCCTATGCCGGCAAGTTCGGGCCGAAGGCCATGATCGATCTTGCGACACTCACGGGCATGTGCGCCTATACGTTCGGGGATAAGGCTATCGGTCTTTTGGGCAATGATGAAAAACTGCTGGGACGGGTCAAAAAGGCGGGCCTGGAGGCGGGGGAAAAGTGCTGGGAGCTTCCGCTCTGGGATGAGTATGCCGAGCTGATCAAAGGGCATCATTCCGACCTTCTGAACAGCGGCGGGTCTTTCGCCGGGACCATCACAGCGGCGAAATTCCTGCAGGAATTTGTGCCCGCAAAGACGCCGTGGGCGCATTTGGATATTGCCGGCGTGGCCTGGACCGATAGCAAGCGGTTCGATTGTCCGAAAGGGGCGACCGGGGCCGGCGTCAGGCTTCTCGTGGCGCTTTTTTCTGACTGGAAATAACGTCTTTTCCTTACAAAAGCCGGAAGATTGCGGGCCGAGGCACGAGGGCGGCCGTAAAATCCAGTTGAAAAAAATTTCGCGATGAATCAAAATAACATCCGAAATACGGATTAAGTAATTTCTTTTTGCAATGCCGGAATAACCTGCGCACCTAATTGCTCGAGGAGGTTCACCATGAGCAAAAAAACAACAGCTCTCGCACTTGCCCTTTTGATGGTTTTTTCCTTTTCAACGCCTTCGGTCATGGCGGCAGGCCTTAAAGAAGCCGGCGCCTCGCTCCTTTTGCCGACGACTGGTCAAGCGATGAATGATCAGCTGGGCCGCGGCAAGACCAAGATCATGGCCGCTGTCGAGGTTGCGAGCATTACGACCCTTGCTATCTTAGGCGGCGTGGTGGGCGGCGGTGTCACTTGGGTCGCCCTTGGCCCGTTGATCGCCAATCACGTCTGGAGCTCGACCGATGCTTATGTCAATGCTCGCAATAAAACGAATCCGTTGATCCAGGAACAGATGACCGAGGCGCAGAGGACGCTTGAGTTCTCGCGTCAGCGCCGGTATGACCGGGAAGAGACAGCGCGTTCCGGTATCCGCGAGCGGATCCTGGCTGCGGGAGAGCAGGCGTAGTCGCCGCTCTTATTCATCTTCTAGAGACCAAGGCCTAATGGACTTCCATTAGGCCTTTTTCTTTAAAACCCACTCGAGGTTTCGATGTCTCCAACGATAGCGATCCTTTTGGTCGATCCCGAAAATCCCGACAACATTGGAGCGGTCGCCCGGGCGATGAAAAATATGGGGTTGCGTGATCTGCGGCTTGTGAGACCGCCGGCCCATTGGGATGAATCCGGGAAGAAGATGGCGATGAGCGCGGCTGATGTGCTCGACACTGCGGCTGAATTCCAGACGGTTCAAGAGGCGATCGCCGATCTTCAGTTTGTTGTTGCCACGACACGCCGCACAGGGCCCAAGCGCGGGCCTTTTATGCCTTTCGAGGAAGTCCTCCGAAAGATCCAGGTCCGGCGGAAAACGAGGAGCATTGGATTGATGTTCGGC
Organism: Candidatus Omnitrophota bacterium; assembly: GCA_049324575.1. Classification (GTDB taxonomy): domain Bacteria; phylum Omnitrophota; class Omnitrophia; order Omnitrophales; family Aquincolibacteriaceae; genus JBMONI01. The sequence goes on from JBMONI010000017.1 coordinate 47,989, forward strand.
CGGGAGTCAAAAGGCCTCGACAATGATTCCCTCCGGCAGTGCGACGCGGTGACGACTATCCCGGTTTCCCCGGCTTATCCTTCGATCAATTTGGCGCAGGCCGTGATGATCTTTGCCTTCGCGCTTTTCGACAAAAACATCCGCCTGCCGCGCCCCGCGCCGAAAAGGGGGCATTTCCCTTCGCCGGATGCGCCGGACTGCCGGGACCTGCGCTTTGTCTCACGGGCCGAGATCGAAGAGGCGCTCGATGCTTTCGCCGAAGCGCTCCGACGGCTTGATTACGGGCATCAGGGGGACAAGCTTGAAAGGATCCGGGCCACTTTGCATGGGCTCATCAAGCGTAGCGGACTTCTTTTGAGCGAGGCACAGATGATCAAGGGCCTTGCTCGGCGTATCCGGGAGAAAATCCCTGGCGGATCTTTGACCGCGCAGGCAAAAAGGCCGGCACAATAGTTGTTTGTCTTTTGAGACGGATTTTGTACAATAAACACTACCCCAAGGAGTCAAGCGGCCATGGAAGAAACTAAATTCAAAGAAGATCTGATGATCCTTCTCAAGGAAAAAGCGATCCAGAAGGGGGATTTCACGCTTGCGTCCGGGAAAAAAGCCGGATTCTATATCGACGGGAAACAAGTTACCCTGGATCCCCAGGGGCTTTTCCTTACGGCCAAACTCATCCATGCCATGATCCATGGGATCCAAGCCGATGCGATCGGGGGGCCCACCCTGGGAGCCGATCCCATGGCAGCCGCGGTCGCTCTTTTGAGCTCGCATTCGGGCCATCCCATCAAGGCTTTTATTGTCCGCAAAGAGGAAAAGGCCCATGGTCTCCAAAAAATGATCGAAGGACCCGCGCTTCAGGAAGGAGACAAAGTCGTGATGGTCGAGGATGTTATCACGACGGGCGAAAGTGTTCTCAAGGCGATTAAAGCCGTTGAGAAGTTGAAAGCCAAGGTCGTCAAGGTCATCTGTCTCGTCGATCGCAATCAGGGCGCCGCCGAGACCTTGGCCGCCTATAATTTTTCTCCTATCTTTGAGCTTAAGGAATTAGGCCTTTCCTAATCGCCTCGCAGAGTCTTTTCCGCCGCAATCGTCAAACTCCTGTTTTTTCATGTCCAAATGTTAAGGGATGATGGCGTATGCTTTAAGCTGATCCACAAAAAGAGTTGAAAGCGAGATTTCCGTAAAACATCGATTCAAAGCAATTTTCAGCCCTGCCTAGCAAAAAGACTTAATATTGTCATAACTTATAGCCAGCAAAGGACTTAAAATAGATAGAAATTTATAATAAATCGTATCATTACTTGACTTATTCTAAAAATTGTGTATATTCCGTATTAAGAATGCGATACGGAATGATAAAAAATTAAAAGGAGATAGGTGGTCAATATGCAGGAGGATGGAAATATGGAGCAGAGGGTGGATCCGAGGCTGAATCCTAATCAGCCGAGGAGAGAAAGAACGCAAATTATGACGCCTAAGGAGGCTGCCAAGTATCTTGGTTTTCACCTGGTTACGGTTTACAGGCTCCTTAAGAAGAAAGAGATTCCGGCGACCAAGATCGGCGGGCAATGGCGTTTTAAGAAAGACGTTCTGGATGCCTGGCTTACCGAGCGGATGAAATAAAAACGCGTTTTATTTCCCTTCCCGGTATAGCCTTTTCGTCCTTCGGAGTATGACCTGAGCGTCTCACGAGTCGGTTTTTGCCGGCTCGTGAGACTTTTTTTTGAGCCATTCAGGAAAAAGTCTTTCGAGGATCTTCTTGTGCGGGGACGGGAACGCGTAACGATGAAGGGCCCCGATCGGGACTTGGCGCCACTTCCGATCGGACGGCGGCGCTGGACGGATCTCCGCCGGCGCTTCAAAGATCTCCAAAGTGATCTGATATTTCGTAAACCCATGGCGAACTGAAAAAAGTTTCTTCATTTTTTCGGCGCAGGGTCCGAGCGCACGCTTCATCGCCGGAAGAGTTTCCCAGTAAGGCAAGGTCCAAAGATCTCCCCAGCGCGCATCCTGAGGTTGTTTTTCGAGCCAGATCTTTTTGGGGTCCCGAAGGAGCAAGGCTGCGGTCCGTTTGCTCTCGATCCGCGTCCGCATTCCTTGAAAAGGGAGGCTAGCCGCCGCGCCCGCTTTTTCGCTTCTGCAGAAGCGACGGACGGGACAGAGGGCGCAGAGCGGGATCCCGGGCCGGCAGACCGTTGCTCCAAGCTCCATCATGGCTTGATTAAAATCTCCCGGCTGTTTTGGAGGAAGAAGTGCTTGCGCGGTCTGCCAAAGTTTTTCAAGGGTCCGGGCTTTTCGGATGTCGCTTGAGATCGCGCAAAGACGCGTCAGGACGCGGATCACATTCCCATCAAGAACCGCGACGGGGATCCCGAACGCGATGCTTGCGATCGCGGCGGCTGTATAGCGGCCGATGCCGGGAAGTTTTTTCAATGCGTCCACCGAGGCGGGAAGGTTTTTCTCTTCTTGCCGCACGAGAAGCCGGGCGGTTTCGTGGATCATGCGGGCCCTTCGATAATATCCGAGACCGGCCCAAGCTCTCAGGACATCGTGACGAGAGGCTTTTGCGAGGGAGGCGAGGTTCGGGAATCTTTTCAGCCAGCGGAGATAATAGGGGATGACGGTTTCGACCTGGGTCTGCTGCAACATGATCTCCGAGATCCAGATCCGATAGGGATCCTGGGTCCGACGCCAGGGCAGTTTTCTCGCGTGATGCCTGTACCAAACGAGCAGGGAACGGGAAAAAGGGGCAGCATCAGGCTCAGGGATCTTTTCCATGGCGACATTATAGCAGGCGGTCCTCCGGATAGGGCAGGCGTGTGCAGAATGAGGGATGTTAGGTATAATAAAGACATGACCTTTGAAGAGTTGCTTGCCGAACATACCCGGGAAGGAGAGCTGGTCCGTCCCATGCCGGATGGGAGGCTCGAATGTTTTGCCTGCAGCCATCGCTGCCGGCTTGCGGAGGGGAAGTCCGGGATCTGCAAGGTCCGGTTCGTGAAGAACGGGAAACTTCGTGTGCCATGGGGTTATGTTTCCGGGGTCCAGGACGATCCGGTCGAAAAAAAGCCTTTTTATCATGCCCTGCCCGGGGCCCGCGCCATGAGTTTCGGGATGCTCGGTTGCGATTTTCACTGCGATTATTGTCAGAATTGGGTGACTTCGCAGACGCTTCGGAATGGAGAAGCGGTCCAATATCCGAATCCGATCCGCCCCGAAGATCTGGTCGCTCTCGCGGTCCGGGAGCGCTGCGAGATCGTGACCAGCACCTACAACGAACCACTGATCACGAGCGAATGGGCGGCCGGGATCTTTCGCGAAGCGAGACGCCGCGGTCTCTACACGGCTTATGTCTCGAACGGGAACGGCACGCCGGAAGTCTGGGGCTACTTAAAGCCCTGGCTGGATCTCGTCAAAGTCGATCTCAAATGTTTCCAGGAAGCGCATTACCGATCCCTGGGCGGATCGCTTCAAGTGATCTGCGAGAACATCCGTTTGTTGTATCGGCAGGGGTTCTGGTTGGAGACGTTGACCTTGCTGATCCCGGGTTTCAATGATTCCGAAGAAGAACTGGTCAGGCTGACGGAGTTCGTTGCTTCGGTCTCGCCGGATATTCCCTGGCATGTGACCGCTTTCCACAAGGATTACCGGATGACGACGGCGCGGAACACGAAAGCCGAAGACCTCCTCCGCGCGGCCGAGATCGGCAAACGCTCTGGATTGCGCTATGTCTATGCCGGGAACCTTCCCGGAGCCGTCTCGGGGCTTGAAAACACCTATTGTCACGCCTGCGGCGGGCTTGTAATCGAACGGGAGGGCTTTACGGTCTTAAAGGATGCCCTGTCGGCAACCGGCGGGAATTGTCCTTCGTGCGGAACGCAAATCCCGGGTTTCTGGAAAGCACGTCCAAGGGATCGTTTATCCGGCGGAGAAGTCCGCCCCTTTTTATGATATGCGCTGGATCCTCGTGGCCATGATCACTTCCATGATCTTTTTTCCGGATTCCGTTATCTATGAGCGCCCCGAGGACTTCGGGATCGCTTATGAGGACGTCCGTTTCTCTGCCGAGGATGGCACGGCCCTTCACGGCTGGTACCTGAAAGCCCCTCAAGAGAACGGCGTGATCCTTCATTTGCACGGCAATGCGGGGAATATCTCGGCCCGGGTCTCAAAAATGAGGGGATGGCTTGAGCGCGGCTATTCCGTTTTTTTGGTGGATTACCGCGGCTATGGAAAGAGTTCCGGCAAGATCCGGCACGGAGAGGATCTCATCCGGGATGCCCGGGGGGCTTTGCATTGGCTTGCCGGGATCAAACGGATCGAGATCCGAAAGATCGTTTTTTACGGCGAGTCCGTCGGGACCTATCCTGCGCTTTTTTTAGCAACCGAGCATGCGGCTTCGGCCGTGATCCTTGAAGCGCCCTTTACTTCCTTCCGTGAACTTGCCCGAAAGCATTATGCTTTTATGCCGGATTTCCTCCTGCGTCCGATCCTCTCCGATTTCGTTTTCGATGAACTCTCGATCGTGGACCGCACGAAATGCCCGCTATTCATCCTCCATGGAATCCAGGACGAGATCTGCCCGGTGGAAATGGCTCAGCGGCTGTTTGAAAAGGCACCGGAACCCAAAGGGATCTTCCTTGTCCCGGGTGGAGATCACAACCGCTTGGCAGAGATCGCCGGCGAAGATTTCTGGGAAAAGCCGTTCCAGTTCTTCCAGGATCTCAAAAACCGGAAACATTTCGAACAGAAATCTTGATCCTCATGGATCGTTCCTATGGATGTTCGGAGAATTTTCTTTAGCCGGGGAACGGTTAAGCAGGGCGCACTCACGCAGGGCACACTTAAGTGGGCCCTACGATGGAAATGAGGATCGTGAAAACAGACTTTTTCCGGATGTTCATAGAAAAGCTTGCTCTGCAAAGCGCTCGGGAAGCAGGTTCCGTTAGGTGCGTTAACCCAACGGCTTTAGATGGCGATAGGGGCGGAGGATCCGGAGCATTTCCGGATGGAGATAAGGATTTGCGGCAAGCGTTTGAAAAGAGCCTGTTTTATAGGCCCGGCCCGAGAAATCGCTCATCTTGCCTCCCGCTTCCTGGACTATGAGTGCGCCTGCGGCGGCGTCCCAAGGCTGGAGATTGCATTCCCAGTATCCGTCAAAACGGCCGCAAGCGACCGAACAAAGATCCAGCGCGGCGGCGCCCGGACGGCGGATGTCCTGGACGCGTAAAAGGAAGTCTTTGAAAAGAGGCAGATAATCTTTCATTCTTTTCGCGCGGTCGTAAGGGAATCCCGTCGCGAGCAGGGACTTCGCAAGGGTCGGCGTTCTGGAGGGGGCGATCTTTTTTCCGTTCATGGCGGCGCCTTTCCCTTTTTCGGCGTAAAAAAGCTCGTTGCGGAAAGGATCGAAGACTCCGCCCATCCGGACTTCCCCGTATTCCTCGTAAGCGATCGAAACGCAGGCGACGGGGAAGGTGTGGGCGAAATTGGTCGTTCCATCCAAAGGATCGATGATCCATCGGTGCGCAGAGGCCGTCCCCTGCGCGAGCGATTCTTCCGCGAGGATGGCATGGCCCGGGAAGGTCCGTTGAATGGTCTTGATGATCAGTTTCTCCGAGGCGTGGTCAGTGGCGGTGACCAGGTTGACCGAGCTTTTCATGCGAACGATGCGGCGCTCATGGAGCGAGCGGGACAGGATCTTTCCCGCCTCTTCGAGGCAGCGGAACAGGGTGCTTTTAATTTTAAGCCGGTTCATATAAAATAAGCGCCTTATCTAACAGTAATTTTTCCGTTCGTCAAGTTGTTACGTAAGACAGGACAAGGAGTTGCATGAAAAAATATCGCGTAACCCTCATCCCGGGTGATGGCGTTGGGCCGGAATTGGCGCAAGTGACCCAGGCCTGTCTGGAGGCGACCGGGATCGCGTGGGAGTGGGATATCCAGACAGCCGGGGAAGAAACCATGGCCAAGGAAGGGACCCCGCTTCCGGAGCGGGTGCTGGAGTCAATCCGCAAGAACAAGATCGCGATCAAAGCTCCGATCACAACCCCGGTGGGGACTGGGTTCCGCTCTGTCAATGTCGCGCTTCGCAAAGAACTCGATCTTTTTGCCTGTGTCCGTCCTTGCAAAAGCTATGAAGGAATGCGCAGCCGTTACAAGAACATCGATCTCGTGATCGTCCGTGAAAATACGGAGGACTTGTATGCGGGCATCGAGTTCCCGAAAGGAGCCCCGGAAACGCGCGAGGTCGCGGCCGTGATCGAAAAGAACGCCCGAAGGAAGATCCGCGAAGATGCCGGGATCAGCATCAAGCCCATTTCGGTGGCGGGCTCCGAGCGGATCGTGCGGTTTGCGTTCGATTATGCGGTGCAGAACAAGCGTAAAAAAGTGACCGCCGTCCATAAAGCGAACATCATGAAACATTCCGACGGGCTTTTTCTCGAGGTGGCGCGAGAGGTCGCTAAGAATTATCCCGCGATCGCCTTCGAAGACCGGATCGTTGACAATATGTGCATGCAGCTTGTCCAAACGCCCGAGCGTTACGATGTGCTCGTGTTGCCGAACCTTTACGGCGATATCGTTTCCGATCTTTGTGCCGGACTCGTGGGAGGTCTTGGAGTCGCGCCGGGCGCGAATATCGGCACGAACGGAGCCCTTTTCGAAGCAACGCACGGTTCGGCCCCCAAATACAAAGGACAGAATAAAGTCAATCCCACCGCCATGATCCTTTCCGGCGTCCTGATGCTCCGGCATCTCGGTGAAGCCGCAGCGGCGGACCGGCTTGAGCGTGCGACCGCGGCGGTGATCCGTGAAGGGAAAGCCGTAACCTACGATATGAAAGCAGACCGCGAGGATCCTTCCGCGGTCGGAACGCGGGAGATGGGACAGGCCATCATCAACAAGCTATAAATTATAAGTTATAAGCGATAAGGGATAAGCGGTAAGAGATAGGGAAATGAATAAAATCAAAAAAGAAGCACATAAAATGGCGCAACGATGTTGGTTGTGCTTATCCCTCAAAACTTATCCCTTACCACTCAAGGGGTTTTGATCGTGCTGTATCCCAAAGTCACCGTTGTCGGAGCAGGGTTCGTCGGAGCGACGACGGCCCAGCGCCTTGTCGAAAAAGAGATCGCCGACGTGGTCCTGATCGATGTGGTGGAAGGGCTCGCGCAGGGCAAAGCGCTCGATATAATGCAATCGGCGCCGATCGAAGGGTTCAGCACGACGATCCGCGGGACGACCGATTACCATGAAACCAAAGATTCGGACCTGATCATCATTACGGCCGGTCTTGCGCGAAAACCCGGCATGAGCCGCGACGATCTTTTGACGCAGAACGCGGCGATCGTCTCGAAGATCGTGGAAGCCGCCGCGCCTTATTCTCCCCAGGCGATTTTCCTGCTGGTGACCAATCCCCTGGATGTGATGACCTATCTGGCCTGGAAAAAGTCGGGTTTCCGCCATTCCAAAGTGCTCGGCATGGCCGGCGAACTGGATTCGGCCCGTTATGCTTATTTTATTTCGCAGGAGCTTCCGTGTTCGCCGAGGGATGTGAAAGCCGTTGTGCTCGGGGGCCATGGGGACCAAATGGTTCCGCTGCCAGCGCATACCATGGTCCGGGGAAAGCCGCTCACGAAACTCTTGTCGCCGGAGGCGATCGAAAGGATCCATCAGCGGACCCGGGAGGGCGGGGCGGAGATCGTCCGGTATTTAAAAACGGGAAGTGCCTATTATGCGCCCTCGTCTTCGGTCGTGCGCATGGCGCGATCCATTCTTCAGGACCGGCATGAAGTCATTCCTTCTTGCGTATATTTGCGCGGTGAATACGGATTACAGGATGTTTTCTGCGGCGTGCCTGCGCGTATCGGAAAACAGGGGGTAGCGGAAATCATTCCGCTTCAACTGACACCTGCCGAAGCCGAGGCCCTCGTAGCCTCGGCTGAAGATGTCCGTGTGAATTGCGCGAAGCTCGGATTGATGTAGACCTTCTTTTTCGAAGGATCTGTTCATGGAAAAAAAACCGATCGACAGTTTCAGAACCCTTTCCAAGTTCAAAAGCGGCGGGGAGGCCTTTTATTTTTTCCGTCTCGGTGCGCTTGCGGAGAAGGGGTTCAAGAACATTTCCCGCCTGCCTTATTCGATCCGTGTTCTTCTTGAGAATCTTCTCCGGAACGAGGACGGAAAGAATATCCGCAAGGAGCACATCGAGAACCTTGCTGGATGGACCCCGGAGCCGGGGCCCGAAAGGGAGATTCTTTTTTCCCCGGCCCGCGTGATCCTTCAGGATTTTACCGGCGTTCCGGCGGTGGCCGATCTCGCGGCCCTGCGCGATCAATTCAAAACAATGGGGGGCGATCCGAAGACGATCGATCCGATCGAGCCTGTCGATCTCGTGATCGACCACTCGGTCCAAGTGGATTTTTTCGGCACTCCCGATGCCCTTGAGAAAAACATGCGCCGCGAATACGAACGAAACGGAGAGCGTTACCGTTTTCTTCGATGGGGGCAAAAAGCGTTCAGGAATTTCCGAGTGATCCCGCCAGGGACCGGGATCGTCCATCAGGTCAATTTGGAATACCTTGCCCAGGTCGTGATGACTCAACCTTTGCACGACGGTGTTTGCGCCTATCCGGATACCTTGGTCGGGACGGATTCCCATACGACCATGATCAACGGTTTGGGAGTGCTCGGATGGGGGGTCGGCGGGATCGAGGCTGAAGCGGCCATGCTCGGTCAACCGGTTCCGATGCTGGTACCGGAAGTGGTGGGAGTCCGGATCTCAGGCGCGCTTCGTGAAGGCGTCACGGCGACGGATGCGGTCCTTGCAGTGACCGAAATGCTCCGCAAACAGGGCGTGGTCGGAAAATTCGTTGAATTCTTCGGCCCCGGGCTCACCGCGCTTTCACTGGCCGACCGCGCGACGATCGCTAATATGGCGCCTGAATATGGCGCGACAATGGGGTTCTTTCCGGTCGATCGTGAAACGATCCAGTATCTTCGCCTGACCGGGCGTAGCGAAAATCTCATCAAGCTTGTGGAAACCTACTGCCGTGAGCAGGGGCTTTTTTGCGGACAGGATTCGCCGGAGCCCGTCTTTTCAAAGACCCTGGCATTGGATCTCGCAGAGATATCGACCTGCCTTGCGGGGCCCCGCCGTCCCCAGGATCGCGCGCTGCTTGGCGAGGTCGCTTCGAATTTCAAAGCGTCCCTCCCGTCGCTGATCAAAAAAGGCAGGGACGGGACCCCTGCCGCCGAGGCTGTGATCGAAGGCAGAAAATGGACGATCCGGGACGGGACGATCGCGATCGCTGCCATCACCAGCTGCACCAATACTTCGAACCCGTCTTTGATGATCGCGGCGGGGCTTGTGGCGAAAAAGGCCTCTGAAAAGGGACTCCGGGCGAAACCCTGGGTCAAATCGAGTTTGGCTCCTGGATCCCAGGTCGTGACAGGTTATCTTGAAAAAACGGGATTGTTGGCGGCCCTGGAACGCACGGGGTTTTACAATGTAGGCTACGGTTGCATGACCTGCATTGGCAATTCCGGGCCCCTTATCGAAGGCGTGGACCAGGCGGTTCGCGTGCATTCGCTGGTGGTGGCCTCGGTCCTTTCCGGCAACCGGAATTTTGAAGGGCGCATCCATCCTCTCGTACGTGCGAATTATCTGGCTTCCCCTCCGCTCGTCGTCGCTTACGCCCTGGCGGGACGAATGGACCTGGACCTTGAGCGGGAAGCGTTGGCGGAGGATCGTGAAGGGAAGCCGGTCTATCTCAAGGATCTGTGGCCTTCGGAGGCGGAAATTAAAAAAGTACTTCGTGAAGTGGATGTCGACCTTTTCAAAAAACAATATAAGAATACGGTAAAGGGGGATGCTTTTTGGGAGTCTATCCAGTTTCCGGAAGGCGAGACCTTCGCCTGGGAGAAGCATTCGACCTATATCAAACGGCCGCCTTTTCTGGAAGGGCTCGGCCCGAATCCGGTCCCGCCCGGAGATATCCACGGGGCACGCGCGTTGGTCGTTCTCGGTGATTCGGTCACGACCGATCATATTTCTCCCGCGGGATCGATCCCTGCGGAGAGCCCCGCTGGAAAATATCTCCTTGAACAAGGCGTCCGTCCTGAGGATTTCAATTCCTACGGCGCGCGAAGAGGCAACCATGAGGTCATGGTCCGGGGGACTTTTGCGAATGGCCGCTTGAAAAATCTTCTTATGCTGGGCAAAGAGGGCGGATGGACCCGCCATTTTCCTGACGGGAAGGAGATGACGATCTTCGAGGCGGCGATGAAGTACCGGAGCGAGGGGGCCCCGACCCTGGTTCTTGCGGGAAAAGAATACGGCGCCGGGTCCTCGCGGGATTGGGCGGCCAAAGGGCCTGCGCTTCTTGGAGTAAGAGCCGTGATCGCCGAGAGTTTCGAACGGATCCACCGCAGCAATCTTATCGGGATGGGGATCCTTCCGCTCGAGTTTACCGGAGGACACAGCATCGCTGGCTTGGGGCTTAAGGGGGATGAGGTCTTTGCGTTCGAAGGGATCGCACGTGATTTTCATCCGAAAAAAAAGCTGCTGGGAAAGGCTTCAAGTCCGGAAGGCGAAAAAACGTTCGAGGTTCTCTGCCGCATCGATACTCCGGCCGAGGCGGCTTATTTCGCGCATGGCGGCATCCTTCCTTATGTCCTGCGGCAAAGGCTGGCGGCCCGGTGAATGCTCGGGAAACGCATTTCCCTCAGATCGCCAAGACAGCCTATGTGGATCCCTCGGCCTGCGTGATCGGACGAGTGGAGATCGGGGAAGGTTCGAGTATTTGGCCTGGGGCGGTCCTGCGCGGTGATATCGAAGGGATCCGGATCGGCCGTTTTTCGAATATCCAGGATCTATGCGTTCTCCATGTCGAGAAAGATCTCCCGTGCCGGGTCGGCGATTATGTCACGGTCGGGCATCAGGTCACTCTTCATGCTTGCAGGATCGGGGAGGGGAGCCTCCTTGGCATGGGATCGATCGTTCTGGACGGGGCCCGGGTGGGAGCGAACGTTCTTTTGGGAGCGGGAAGTCTTGTGACCCGCGGGCAGATCCTGAAAACCAGGTCTCTTTATTTCGGACGGCCGGCAAAAAGAGTTCGTGCGCTTACTCGGACGGAGATCCGCGGTCTTTATGCGGGCGCAAAGGCCTATGTCCGTCTTGCCGAGCGGCACGCCCGGCAGAGGTTCGCGCGTTTTTAGATCCCGCCTCCGGAACCCGCCAAAACCGTTTTTTCAGGCAAAAAAGCGCTTCGGGTCGGGAAATTATTGGGTATAATAACGCATCTTTACAACAGGAGAATTTTTGTCATGGCGGATCCGGCAGTGGATAATTTTTCAAAAGGCTTACAGGGCGTTGTCGCGGCCCGCACAAAATTGAGTCACGTCGACGGCGAGAACGGCCGTCTCAGTTATCTGGGAATCCCGATCACGGAACTCGCGAAAAATTCCTGTTTCGAAGAAGTGGTCTATCTGCTTCGCAATGCGCGCCTTCCGAAAAAAGACGAGCTCGAGAGCTTTAAAAAGGAACTCGCGGGCTTCCGCGCCATGGGGCACCGTGTGCGCCACGTGCTTGAGGACCTTCCCTGGAAAGCGCATCCGATGGGCGTTCTCAAGACCATGGTCGGGGCTTACGGCCTCTTTGATCCGGAAGCCAATTGCATCGGCCTCGAATTCAAACGCCGCAAAGCCCTCCGGCTGACCGCGGTGATCCCAACGATCATTGCCTCTTTCGGCCGCTTGAGACAAGGGCTCGAGCCTATCCCGCCGCGGGCGGATCTTTCCCATGCCGCGAATTTCATCTATATGCTGAACGGGCAAGTGCCGACTCCGGAAATGGAAAAGGCGCTTGATACTTACCTCATCCTTCTTGCCGATCACGGCTTGAATGCATCCACTTTTTCGGCTCGCGTGACGATCTCAACCGAATCCGATCTTTTTTCAGCGATCACCTCTGCGATCGGGACCCTGAAAGGGGATTTGCACGGCTCGGCCAATCAGCGCGTGATGGAAATGTTCCTTGAGATCGGCGATGTGTCCAAGGTCGAGCCCTATGTCGAAGCGCTTTTGGCGGCCAAGAAAAAAGTGATGGGTTTCGGCCACCGGATCTATAAGAAGGTCGATCCCCGCTCGGATATTTTCCGTGAGATCGCGAAAAGCCTTTGCGAAAAGACCGGCAACGGGAAGTGGTACGAAATGGCCGAGCGCATGGAAAAATATGTCATGGAGAAAAAGGGGATCCCCTGCAATGTGGATTTTTATTCGGCCCCGGTCTTGTATGTGCTCGGATTCCCGGTGGATTTTTTTACGACGGTTTTTGCGGCGAGCCGAGTCGCCGGATGGACCGCGCATGTGATCGAGCAGTTCTCGGACAACCGCCTTATCCGTCCGGAAGCGCATTACATCGGTCCCGAGTATCAGCCGTACACACCGATCGCCCAGCGGGCTTGACCGGGGAACGGCCGGGGTTTTCGGGAAGACGCAAGGGCGGTAGACGGATCTTGGAACGGACCTGTGAGAATGACGAACGATCGCATCAACCTTCCTTCGAGCCGGGGCCAGAGGCCTTCCTTCGGGAATTATGAAAGCTGAACGACGGATGTTCACTCTTGAAGAAGCCAACCGCCTTATCCCCGAACTGGAAAAAAGACTGAACACGCTCCAGGAAAAGCGCATGGCCTGCACCCGCCGCCACGATCTTCTGCTCATGCACGAACTTCTGGACGCGGCCGAAGGCGAACGGACGGCCGGGGACGACCCGTTGTCGGCCCTCGAAGAAGATATCCGGGGCCTCGAGGCAGAGGTCCATGGGCTTGAAGGGGACCTTGCCGCGATTCAGGCCTTCGGCTGCATTGTCCGGAGCGTAGAACTTGGCTGGATCGATTTCATGGGTTGCATAGGAGGGCGGATCATTTATTATTCCTGGAAAAAGGGAGAGCGGGAAGTGACTTTTTACCGGGAGAACGGGGACAAGCAGGGGATCCGCCATCCTTTGCCGGCGTCCCGGGATTGATGCCGGAATGAAAAAGCGGCGGGAGCTGGCCGGGAAAAAGGAGATGCGATGATCTTACCCAAAAAGATGTTCTTGACCAAAGGCGTCGGGATCGCCCGCGAAAAACTTTCCAGCTATGAGTCCGCGCTCCGCAATGCGAGCATCGCGCCGTTCAATATCGTCCGGGTTTCCAGCATCTACCCGCCTTATTGCAAAATGATCTCCAAAGAGGCCGGCCTGAAGTACCTCAGCGCGGGCCAGGTCCTTTTTACCGTTGTGGCCGAGTGTTCCACGAACGAGCCGAACCGTCTGATCGCAGCTTCGGTCGGCGTGTCGATCCCCAAGAACTCCGAACAGTACGGCTATCTTTCCGAAGTTCACACGTACGGGACCACCGAAAAAAAGACGGGAGATTACGCCGAGGACCTCGCGGCCAGCATGCTGGCGACGATCCTGGGGGTGAAGTTCGATCCCGATTCAAGCTACGACAAACGCAAAGAGCTCTGGCAGATCTCGAATCAGATCTTCAAAACGATGAACATCACGCAGAGCGCACGCGGAGAAAAGAACGGCAACTGGACCACCGTCATCGCCGCTGCCGTCCTCATTCACTAGGCGAAAAAATCTTCCTTCTCGACGGGCGGAATGACGGTGACCTGGACGTCTTTCGGGATTTCAAGCTCCCAGTTCTCGCTTCCGGTGTCCACAAAGAACCGGAGATCGTCGAAGAAAAGCTGCGTGGCCCTTCCGTTCGATTCGTTCTCGATCGCGATCTTTTCCGGATAGTAGAAGCGATTTTCCATCCACGCGTCTTTGCCTGAAAATTCCCTGAAGGCGGAGCGATAGATCGCGGTTACCGGATCTCCCGCCGGCGAATAATACGATTCTTTGAAGACATCGCCCTCCCTCGACGCATGGACCCGGCGGGCAAGATAAGGTGCCGTGTATTTTTGGCCGTAGACCTTCAGGATGATCTCATCTTCTCCCCAGCGCTCGATCTCGCTCGATCGCTCGGGGATCATCATGGGTTTCAAGGCGCGGTAGAGATCGAGCGGGCTCACGTGCATTTCGATCGCGGGGTCATATTTGGCGTCGAACATGTTCCCTTCATAGACGCTGTTCTGGCCGGGCAGGTAGAGTTTGAATTCCCGGTCTTCGGTCTTGAACGCGAAGAGCAAATCGGATTCCTCATTGAAACAGCGGATCACCATCCGCTCATTGAGCCGGTCATAGAGAATGTCGCCCCGGCAGGCGGCTTCCGGGGCCTCGCCCCGGAGAAAGCGCATATCGACAGTCCCCGAAAAACCATTCCACAACCCCCGCCGGCTTTCGATCTTCTGGAGGATCCCCGGCAAGGGCGAGTGGGTGACCGAATTGCCCGCGCTTTGGGCGAGCGGAAGAGGCGAGGCGGTGAACAAAGCTAGGAGCATGAGGCATAAGGGGAAACGCTTCATCATGGGGTTTTTTATCGGCTTTTGACGGGCGATCCTAAAGCGCGGGACAAGAGGGGCTCCGAGCCCTCAGGCGCTTGGGGGGATCTCTCCGGAGAGTTTTTTCTTCGTGTAGAAAAGGCGTTGAAGCGCGGTCGCATTCGAGCCTAGGCAAAGCACCCAAAGCATCAGGCTCAAAAGGGGAGGGAGGAGGGTTCCGAGGATCAGGAGGATCATCCGTTCGGCTCTTTCAAAGACCCCGACCGAGCAGGCGGCGATGAAATTCTCTGCTCGTGCTTTCGTATAGCTCGTAACAAAGGAACCGGCCAGGGAGCCGAGTGTGAGAAGAAGGAGAACGGCCTCTCCCGTGCGTGCGAAAAGAAGGGCAAGACCGCCCAGGACGAAAAAGTCCGCATAACGGTCTACGGTGGAATCGAGAAAAGCGCCGAACGGGCTTGCTTTGCCCGTCAGGCGCGCGAGTGGGCCGTCGAGCATATCGCCGAGACCCGAGGCGATCAGGATCAATCCTCCGGGAATGAGCCAGCCATAGGCGAACAGGATCCCTGCAGCGAAACTTAGGGCAAGACCCGCCAAGGTCAGTTGATTCGGAGTGAATCCGGTCCGGTTAAGCCAGCCGGCCGCCTGATCGACGGCCTTCTGGATATACGGATAAACGGTTCGCCTGAGCATGGCAAACCCCGGTTTATTTCGGGCACGTGCCGGCGACGAAGCGTTTGACCAGGTCCCGCGCTTCGAAATCGGGGATCTGTTTGAGCGGATGCTTCATCGTGTAGGCCGAGATCGAGATCAGCGGTCCGCCGACCTTGCGGTCGCGGGCGATCTTACAGGCGCGGATCGCATCGATGGCGCAGCCCGAACTGTTGGGAGAATCTTCAACCGAAAGCCTGAGTTCGAGGTTCATCGGGAAACCGGCGAAACCGCGTCCCTCGATCCTCAAATAGCAGACCTTATTATCGTTTTGCCATGGAACATAGTCCGAGGGGCCGATGTGGATCAGATCGTCCGGGAGCGGGGTATCCAGCTGGCTCTGTACGGCGGAGGTTTTCGAGATCTTCTTCGAAAGAAGCCGGGAGCGGTTCAGCATGTTGAGGAAATCCGTGTTACCGCCCGTGTTTAACTGATAGGTGCGGTCGATCGTGATTCCTCGGTCGGTGAACAATTTGGCCAGCGTCCGGTGGACGATGGTCGCCCCGAGCTGGGATTTGATATCGTCCCCGACGATCGGGATCCTTTTGTCCTCGAATTTCTTGGCCCATTCGGGATTGGAGGCGATGAAAACCGGCATGCAGTTGATGAAACTGACCCCGGTCTTCAAGCAGGCCTTCGCGTAGAACTCCGTGGCTTTCTGCGAGCCGACCGGAAGATAATTGATCAGGATGTCCGCTCCCGTATCGCACAGGACTTTTTCAACATCCACAGGCTCTTTGTCCGCGACAATGAAGGTCCGGTCGTCCGGATACTCGCTCATATGGGCGGAAACGCCGTCCAGAACATGGCCCATTTGAACGATGACCTTGCTCTTCGGGATATCGGTAAAAAGAGGGAGGATGCAGTTGGGTTTGGCTTGCAACGCGATATCAAAACGCTGACCGACCTTGCGTTTGTCGATGTCAAAAGCGGCCACAACCTCAATATCTTCCGGCCGATAGCCGCCCATATCATAGTTCATGAGACCGAGATGCTGGATCTTTTTCTCATCGTTCGAATGACGATAATATTCGATCCCCTGGATCAGCGATGCTGCGCAATTTCCGACGCCTGCGATGGCCAACTTGATCTTACCCATTGAGTATTTCCTCCCTTGAGATTTTAAAACTCGGATGTGATTTAACCGAGGAGCTTTATTATAGCGATTTCAATTTTAAAATAAATAGAATAAAAGGCTAAGATTCGCAAGTGATTATGGATAAAACACTTAAAAATTCAAAGTCCGATAATATTTCAAATTTTCATCCTGAAAACTTCATAAAACCTTGTATTTTTCAGTCCCTAAAACAAGGTATAATGCGCCTTCGAAAAAGGAGGCGAGAGGATGATTACGATCGAGGATTTTAAAAAAATGGAGCTCAAAGTCGCGGAAATCAAGAGCGTCGCGCCGCATCCGAATGCGGATAAGCTTTATGTGCTTGGGATCCAGGTGGGCGATAGCTTGAAGACCCTGGTGGCGGGGATCCGTCTTCATTACGGCGAAACCGAGCTTATCGGCAAAAAGATCGTGATCGTGGACAATCTTGAACCGGCGGTGATCCGGGGGGTTGAATCCCAGGGAATGCTTTTGGCGGCTTCGGACGATCAGATGCTGACGCTGATTGCGCCCGAACGGGATATTCCTTCGGGGGCCAGGGTCCGCTGAGGCCTCAGTGAGCGAGGACGTAAGGTTCGTAAGAAACGTAATAAAGCTGAAGGTTGTACCAGGCGTAGATATGGATCACGATCATAAAGATAATGATCCCGCCCACCGCAAAGAAACGTAAGAAACTCCGTTCGTATTTTGCGATATTGATCAACCAACCCATCGCTGCGTAGTAGAACACGACGGCGGGTAAGATCACGAGGAAGGGGTGGGTCCAGGGAATGAATTCGAGATAAGGACCCAGGTACCTGCGGAGAAAATCGATAATATAAAGGGGCGGTCCGACGAGCAGATAAGTGAACACATCGCCTTTCAGGAACCAATAGGCGATGAAAGCGACGATCCCGAGTAGCAGCATGACCCGGAAGGTCCGGTACCGGTGGATCTTGCGGAACAGTTTTTGGGGGGCATGTTCGATAGCCATTGTCTTCATCATAAATTCGCGGAGCTTATCTTGTCAAAGCAAAACTGTTGTGCTACTATCGCCCGCAGTTTTCTTCACACGGCAACAACCCCCCGGATGAGGTAGGACGTGGCGGATTTCAGGCCTTTTTGGGGATGGCGATACCATCCTTCCAAAGCACTTTTTAAGCAAGTGATCGCCCCTCCGTATGATGTGATCTCTCCCGAGGAACAGACCGCCCTTTATGAGCGCTCGCCGTATAATTGTGTCCGGTTGATCCTGAACCGCATCGAAAAAACCGATACGGAAGCGGAAAACCGTTATACGCGCGCCCGGCAATGTTTCGAATCGTGGAAAAAGGAAGGGGTCCTCGTCCGGGAAGAAAAACCCGCTTTCTATCTCTACCATCAGCGTTTTACCGATCCTGCCCGCGGAAAGGATTTCGAGAGGACCGCGATCTTCGGGGTGATCCAGCTGGAGTCTTTTGAAAAGGGCGGGGTCGTCCCTCATGAGCGCACGCTCGCAAAGCCTTGCGAAGACCGGCGGCGTTTGCTGGAAGCGACGGGTACCAATTTTTCCCCGGTCTTCGGACTGTTCGAAGACCACGAAGGATTTTTTGCCGAAGGGAAAAAATATTGGTTTAAAGCCCGTCCCATGGCCGAAGCGCAAGATGAACAAAAGGTCCATCACCGGGTCTGGGCTCTGACGGAACCCGACGCGACCGAGAAGATCCGTAAGGCGATCGGCCGTTCGAAGATCTATATCGCGGACGGGCATCATCGTTATCAGACCGCCTTGAATTACGCCCAGGCCCAGCGCAAGCGACTGAAGGCCGGCGAGGAGACCCAGCTTCCGTCGGATTTTGCGCTCATGGCCCTTGTCGAATTCCAGGACCCCGGATTGGTTATCTATCCGACCCATCGTTTGATTCGCCGCTCGGCGCTCTTGCCTTCGGGCGGGGAAGAAAATCTGCTCGAACCGCTCCGGAGATTTTTTTCCGTCGAACCTTCCGATTTTTCTTCCCTCGAAAAAGAGACCCTGGCTTCCCGGGATTCCGCGCCTTTGGCCCTGGGGCTGCTTCTGGGGGAACGGGCCTTCCGGCTTACATTAAAGGATCCCGCCGGCGCCCAAGCGCTGATGCCGCCCGGCAAAGCCGATGCGTGGTATGCCTTGGATGTCAGCCTGGTTTCCTATCTGATCCTGGCGAAACTCTGGAACATTCCGGAAAAAGAATGGGAAGGACTGATCGAATACACGCATGCGACCCGCGATGTTTGCCAGGCCATGTATCATGCTCGTGAGCATGCGGCCGCTTTTCTTTTGAAGCCCCCCGGGGTCGGGATCCTTAAGAAAATGGGCGAGGCCCGGGAGCTGATGCCGCAGAAGTCGACTTATTTTTATCCGAAACTGGCGAGCGGGATCGTATTCTATGAACACCGTTCGTCCATGCTTTTAAAATAGAACCGAAACTCCAGAGGAGGCTTTTATGGAGATCAACATGCCCCCCGGATCGGGCATCCCGCCGCTGAAGATCGGGGCGTGGTTCGTGCCGTTCCTTGTTTTTTTAGTGCTCGTGTCGGCGCTCGGGTCCCTTTTCTTCCAGATCGGGCCGGATGAACTCGGGGTCGTCCAGCGTTTCGGCGCTTATACGAGGACCGTCAGTCCCGGTTTGCGGATGAAACTGCCGTTCGGCATCGAGACGGTCAAAAAGATCAAAGTGACCCATGTTTTCAAAGAAGAATTCGGTTTCAGGACCGTGGCGAGCGGCCCGCGATCGATTTATGACGGTGAAGAGGAGCGTCCGGTGCGCATGCAGCGGAAAAATCTTCTTCCGAGGGCGGGCGGAAATCCCCTTCTCGAAGAATCCCTGATGCTCACGGGCGATCTAAACGTGGCGATCGTCGAATGGATCGTACAATACCGCGTGAAAGATCCCGTGCAGTTCGCTTTCCGGATCCGCAATCCGCGTGAAACGATCCGCAATATGTCGGAGGCCATCATGCGGCTTGTGATCGGCGATCATAACATCAACCAGATCCTGACGGCGGGCCGTGAACAGATCCAGAGCGAGGTCGAGAAGAAGTTGCAGGAAGTGCTCGACAGTTATCGCGCCGGGATCGAGATCCGCAATGTCATCCTGCAGGATGTGACGCCGCCGGACGAGGTTAAGCCCTCTTTCAACGAGGTGAACGAAGCGCGGCAGGAGAAAGAGAAATTGATCAACCAGGCCTGGGAAGAATACAACCGGGTCATCCCTAGGGCCCATGGAGAGGCCGAACAGAAGATTCGCGAGGCGGAAGGTTACGCGATCGACCGCGTGAACCGCGCCACCGGCGATGCGGAAAAATTCCGTTTGAGCTGGGAAGCCTATAAGTTAGCGCCGGAGGTGACCAAGCGCCGGATGTATCTCGAGACCATGGAGCAGACCTTCCCGAATTTCGAACAGCGGTGGATCCTGGACGAAACGGAAAAGAATATGCTGCCGTTCCTCAATCTTACTCAAGAGCAGGGAGGGAAGCAGTCATGAAACAGCCGACGTTGGCTATTTTGCTCATCGTTCTTTCGATCGCGGGGATCCTGCTCCTCAACAGCGCTTACCTCGTGGACCAGACCCAGCAGGTCGTGGTAACGCAGTTCGGAGAGCCTGTCGGGGACCCCATCAAGGCGCCGGGATTGCGTTGGAAGGTCCCCTTTATCCAGGAGCTGCATTATTTCGACAACCGCATCCTGGAATGGGACGGGTATCCTTCCGAGATCCCGACGAGGGACAAGAAGTTCATCTGGGTGGATGCGACGGGTCGCTGGAGGATCGACGATCCTCTCAAGTTCCTGCAGACCATGCACTCCGAGACCAATGCGCAAAGCCGTCTGGACGACATTATGGACGGGATCACGCGTAACTATGTGACCCGCAACGATCTTCCCGAGATCGTCCGCAGTTCGAACCGCATTCTCGAACTGACCGCGGGTGAAGATGATATCAGTTCCGAGCAGGCGTATGAGAGGATCACGGCCGGCCGGGACGAGATCACGCGCCAGATCTTGGATGCGGCGCGCGATATTGTCAGGGAATACGGGATCGAGCTGATCGACCTGAGGATCAAACGGATCAACTATATCCCTTCGGTGCAGCTCAAGGTTTTCGAGCGGATGATCTCGGAACGGAAACGGGCGGCCGAGCAGCTCCGCTCCGAAGGACAGGGCGTGCGCGCCGAAGTCCAGGGGCAGAAGGATAAGGAGCTTAAGCGTATTACTTCCGAGGCTTTCCGCGAATATCAAAAGATCGTCGGAAAAGCCGATGCGGAGGCGACCAAGATCTACGGGGATGCGTATTCGAAGGATCCCGAATTTTTCGCGTTCCTTAGCACGCTCGAGAAATATCCGAAAGCGCTGACCAAAAGCAAAATGGTCCTCACGACCGAGAGCGATTTCCTGAAATATCTCAAAAAAGGGGAATGATCCGGCGGTTGGGGCGGCGCCGCGGACGGTTATCTTCAGAGAAGGGGTCCCTGAGCGGGACCCCTTCCTCTGAGATGTCTTCGAGCCCTTTTACCTTGTGACCCAAAGCCCCGGCCGATCGAGATTGGATATCCTGTGCTGATCCCTCATGCCGAACGAGTCGAGTCGCCGCTTGCACCCAAGGAGCTTTTCCGGGCCCTGAACCGTCCCGGGAAGATGAGCCTCTTTCTCGACAGCCATGACTATGCGCCTCCCAAACAACTTTATTCCTACCTCGCGTTCTCTCCTTTCCTCGAGATCCGGTTGACGGAACGGGCGCTTACGGTCCAAGGCGAGATCTCGAAGCGTTATCCTTCTCGGCGGCCTCTCGAAAGACTTCGGGCGGTCCTGCGCCGGTACCGTTATCCCTGCAAAACCCCTTATCCGTTCTGGACCGGCGGCTTGGCGGGATATTGGGCGTATGAATTCGCCGAACATGCCGAGAAGATCCGTTTTCGGGAAAAAAAAGGGCCCCAGATCCCGAAAATGCATCTCGGCGCTTATCGGGATCTTGTGGTTTACGATCACCGGCGCCGGTGTTATTGGGCCGTGAGCCATGGCAGGGTGGCGGGAAAGCAGGGACTTGCCCGAGGGAGGGAAGAGGCGAGACGAAAGGCGGTCGTTCTCGCCGAAAAGATCCGGAGCGTGGAAAAACGATACAAGCCGATTTCCGGACCTCGGTTTCGTTTGAAGGCCTTCCGGCCGGATATCGGGCGTTCGGATTTTGAGCAGATCGTCCGCCGCGCGAAAGCCTATATCGCGGCCGGGGACATCTATCAGGCGAATCTCTCACAGCGATTTTCTTTCCGGCATACCGGGTCGGCCTTCGAACTTTATTTGCGGTTGCGTGCAATCAATCCTTCACCGTTCGCCTGTTTTCTGCAGTGCGGGACTCTGACGATCGTCAGCAGTTCGCCCGAACGGCTGGTCCACAAGCACGGGAGGTTTTGCGAGACTGAGCCGATCGCCGGCACGCGTCCGCGTTTTCAGAAACACAAAACCGAAGGTCAGCTTGCGCGTGAACTGGCCCAAAGCGCGAAAGAGCGCGCCGAACACATCATGCTGGTCGATCTCGAGCGGAACGATCTGGGCCGTGTCTGTTCCTGGCCGACCATCAGGGTCCGCCGCCTCATGGGGATCGAAAAATATTCGCATGTCCAGCATCTGGTCTCGAGTGTGGCCGGGCACCTTCGGCGCGATTGCGACGGATTCGATCTGATCCGGGCCATGTTCCCGGGAGGGACCATTACGGGATGCCCTAAGGTCCGTTGCATGCAGATCATCGATGAGTTGGAGCCGATCCGGCGCGGGGTCTATACCGGCTCGGTCGGTTATATCGATTTCAAAGGGGATCTCGACCTGAATATCGTGATCCGCACGATCGTTCTGTCCGGCGGGCGGGGATATTTCCATGTCGGTGCGGGGATCGTTCATGATTCGAAACCGCGCAAAGAATATGAGGAAACCTTGCATAAGGGCGAGGCCCTCCGGGAAGCCCTCATGGAACGCGAGGGCCGACGATGAGAAAAGTGGGATTGTATCGGCGCGGCGAACGCGTGGAGCCGGAAGTTCTCAAAAATATTCCCGAAGAGAGCGTTGGCGTTTTTGAAACCGTGCGCGCTTACGATGGTGTGGTCTTTCACCTGGAGGAACATCTCGACCGGTTAAGGGAATCCGCGAAGACCGCCGGGTACCGTCTACCGCGGACCGATTGCGAGATCCGCGCGGAGATCGATCATGCGATCGCGGATCAGGGGGCTTTGGATGCGGTGATCCGTCTCACTTTCATGGAGGACGAGCTTTTCATCATGGTGGGGTCCAAAGTCCATCCGAAAACCCTTTACGAACAGGGAGTCCGGCTACGCACTTCGCCCGTGCGCCGGGCGTTGACTCAGGCGTCTTTTCCCGAAGCCAAGACTTCCTGTTACCCGAACGGGGTCATGGCTTTTATGGAACCCCGCGCCCCGGAGATCTATGAATGGGTCTTTCTTAACCGGGAGGGGTTGGTGACCGAGGTCAGTATTGGGAATCTGTTCCTGGCGCCCTCGCAAGGGCCGGGAAAAGGGGCGTGCGGGGTCCTCAAAACTCCGCCTGTCCTGGGGATCTTGAATGGCGTGACCCGCCGGTTTGTGATAGAATGCGCCTCCCAGCTCGGGCTCCGGGTCGAAGAAGTTCCGCTGACCCGCCATGAGGTTTTCAACGCGGCGGAGGTTTTTCTCACCAATACTTCGTGGGAAGTGCTCCCCGTCCGCGAATTGGACGGCCGTGAGATCGGTAATAAAATTCCAGGGATCCGAACACAGCAAATTCACCGCGAGTTCAAAAAGAGGGTTCTCGAGTATGTCCAAAGTCATCATCCGCCGCGCGCTTCTCAGCGTTTCCGATAAAACAGGTCTTGCCGAATTCGCCAAAGCGTTGAACCGGGCCGGGGTCGAGATCGTTTCGACCGGAGGGACCCTGAAGCTTTTGCGCGATGCGAAGATCCCTGCGGTCGCGATCGATCAGTTCACCGGATTTCCCGAGATCCTGGAAGGGAGGGTGAAGACCCTTCATCCGAAAGTCCACGGGGGGCTGCTTTTCCGGCGGGATAAAAAGACGCACCGGGATGAGGCGAAAAAACATGCGATCCAACCGATCGACCTTGTGGTGGTGAACCTTTATCCGTTCGAACAGGTCGTCCGCAAGGAGGATGTGGATCTCGAAGAGGCGATAGAAAATATCGATATCGGCGGGCCGTCCATGCTGCGTTCCGCAGCCAAAAATCACGCGGCGGTCACCGTGGTCTGCGATCCCGCGGACTATGGACGGGTCCTCGAAGAGATGACGGCGAACGGGGGCGCAACGACGCCGGAGTTCCGGAGTCGCCTTGCGCAGAAAGTTTTTCAAAGGACCTCCGCCTATGACCGGGCGATCGCCCGGTTCCTCGAGCAGCGGACCGGCGCGGAGACCTTGGGGGAGCTTCCCGAGCGCCTCGAGCTCTCTTACGTCCGGGCGCAGTCTTTGCGATACGGAGAAAATCCGCATCAGCGCGCTGCGCTTTACAAAGCGGCCGATCGCGCGCCTTGGTTCCGGTTCGAACAGCTTCACGGCAAAGAAATTTCCTACAATAATCTTCTCGATATTGAAGCGACGATCGATGTCCTTCGTGAATTCTCCGCTCCGGCCGCTTGCGTGGTGAAACATAACAACCCCTGCGGGATCGCCGAGAACGCCTCCATTCCCAAAGCGATCGAGCTGGCCGTTGAATGCGACGCCATGTCAGCTTTCGGCGGGATCGTCGGTCTGAACAGGCTTTGCAGCCGCGCGGCGGCCGAAACGGTCCTCGACGCGTTGAAATTTTTCGAAGTGATCGTGGCGCCTTCCTACGATGCCAAGGCCCTTGAGATGCTGCGCGAACGGAAGAATCTCAGGATCATCGAGACCGGGAAGCTCGGCGATGGATGCCCTTATGATATGCGTTTTTCCAAGCAGGGGATTTTGCTTCAGGACCGGGACCGGCCGGTGGACTCTTACTGGCCTTCCCTTCGAGGCGATGTTCAGTGTGTGACGCAGGTCAAGGTCGATTCGGAAGGAATGGACGACCTCCTTTTTGCGTGGAAATGCGCGAAGATCGTACGGTCCAATGCCATTGTCCTCACCCAGGGGCGGCAAACGGTCGGGATTGGCGCGGGACAAATGTCACGGGTCGACTCGGTCATGATCGCCTGCCAGAAAGCGGGCTACCGGACCGAAGGGGCGTGTCTTGCTAGCGATGCTTTTTTCCCCATGCCGGATTCGATCGAGGTCGCCCATGAACACAAGATCAAAGCCATCATTCAGCCCGGCGGATCGGTGCGTGACGCGGATGTGATCGCGGCCTGTGACCGTTTCGGGATCGCGATGGTCTTCGTCGGGCGAAGGCATTTTCGTCATTGAACCGTATCTTGGATCTATCATGGATCTGAAGACAGCTTCCCGCTACCTGAACTCCTTTCTCAATTTCGAACGTTTCTCCTCGCTGACAGGGAAAACCTCCTGGGATCTCCGCACGATGCGCCGCTTACTCCGGCTTTTCGGTCATCCTGAGAAAGACTTCTTCCCGGTCTTGATCGCCGGCACGAAAGGAAAGGGGTCGACGGGGTATTTTCTCGAGACCGCGCTGGTGGCGGCTGGGATCCCGGTCGGGTTTTATTCCTCGCCGCATCTCGAAGATCCGCGCGAGAGGATCCGCATTCAGGGAAAGACCATAGGCCCGAAAGACTGGACTTGGGGGCTTTCGAGGATCCGCGGCCGGCTTTCCCGGAAAAGCCAATGGCGCCAGGCGGATCCGATCACTTTTTTTGAGGTTATGACCCTTCTCGCGATGCTTCTTTTCAAGAAAAATCATTGCCGCATTGGCATTTTCGAGGTCGGCATGGGGGGGCGCCTGGACGCGACCAATGTGCTGAACGCGAAACTGGCGATCCTGACGCCGATCCATCTTGATCATGAGAATATTCTCGGGCCGACCATTGCGAAGATCGCCTGTGAAAAAGCTGCGATCATCAAGCCGCGCGCCAAAGTTGTGGTGAGTCCACAGGTTTCCGCGGCACAAGCGGTGATCCGAAGCGTTGCGGTTCGTCAAAAAGCCGAGATCTTTCCTGTGAAGGTCCGGCAGGATCTCGAGCCCGGGTTGAAAGGAGACCATCAAAAAATGAACGCGAGTGCCGCTTGGGAGGCCGTTCGCGTGCTTCGGGAAAAATTCGGCTGGGAGATCGGGCCGGAAGGTTTTTCGAAAGCGATCCGCGCGCAGCAGTGGCCCGGCCGGCTGGAGTCCTTTTTCGGCCGTTACCGGGTGCTTGTCGATGGGGCGCATAACCCTGTTTCGATCCGCGCGCTTGTGCGTTATTTAAAGCAAACGGGATTTCCGGCTTCGGCGGTCCTCATTTTTGGAACTTCCCGTGACAAAAATTCCTACGAGATGCTGCGAGTCCTGGGGCGTTATTTTTCCACGGTGATTCTGACGCGTTTTGCGAATCCTCGCGCACAGGAACTGGGAACATTGGCCCGGGAAGCGCGAGGTCTTTTCGGGAATATTTTTCCAACGGGGAATACGGATTCGGCGCTTGAACTGGCTTTTCGTTTGGCTCCGAAAGGTGGCTGTATCCTTGCGACCGGATCTTTTTATCTTGTCGGTGAAATAAGAAGAATACTGGGGCAAAAAAAATTCAGGAGAAAGCCATGAGCGTTGTTCGCTGGGAAGATACGATCGTCGCGATCGCGACTCCTCCGGGCGAAGGAGGACTGGCGGTGATCCGGCTCAGCGGCCCGGAAGCATTGACGATCGCGGGGAGGATCTTCCATTCCTCCAAGAACCATGCCGTCGATCAGCTCCCTTCGCAGACACTTCATTTCGGCCAGATCCGGGACGGAAACAGCGGGCTTCTCGATCAGGTTCTGCTCGCGGTGTTTCGGAAACCGCATTCCTATACGGGAGAAAATGTCGCGGAAATCAGCATTCATGGAGGGATCGGCGTCAGCCGGTTGATCCTTGAACTGGCGATCCGTCACGGGGCCCGGCATGCCGAGCCCGGAGAATTCACCCAACGGGCTTTTTTGAACGGAAGGATCGATCTGACCCAAGCAGAAGCTGTTGCCGACCTGATTCATGCAAAGAGCAAGGCGGCGGTGGAAACCGCAGCGCGACAAGTGGCGGGAAGCCTTTCGCGGAATATTCGCGGGATCAAGGAAGAGATCATGCGTCTTTATGCGCATCTCGAGGCCTATCTCGATTTTCCCGAAGAGGATATCGAAGTGTTTGGCGATCGCGAAATTCTCGGTAGATTCCGTACGATCCGCGAACAATTGGAAACGCTTGCGGCCAGCTTCAAACGCGGAAGTCTGCTTCGGGAAGGAGCACTGGTGGCGCTTGCGGGCCGGCCCAATGTTGGAAAATCCTCCCTGTTCAACGCGTTACTCGAACGCGACCGCGCTCTTGTGTCCCCGATTCCGGGGACGACACGGGACCATTTGGAGGAAGCCCTCGAGATCCAGGGGCTTTATATACGGCTTGCGGATACGGCGGGTCTGGCGGGAGCTCCGAAGGACGTTCTCGACGGCATGGGTATCGAAAAGACCCGCCATGTTCTTTCCGAAGCACATACGGTGGTCCATGTTCTTGATGCGTCCGAACCCTTGAGCGAAGAAGATCACAGGATCCTGCGTGAACTTTCGGGGAAGGCGTCGGTGATTACTCTCCTCAATAAGTCAGACCTCGAGAACCGGCTGGACTTGCATGCGTTGAGAGCCCTGATCGGCGATCAGGAACCGATCCGCGTTTCTGCGAAGACGCGTCAGAATCTGGAGGTCCTCGAAGGCAGGATTTTTTCTGCGGTGACCGAAGGGGCTTGGATTAGCGAAGGCGAAGCTTTGACCCGGGTTCGTCACAAAACCGCCGTGGAAGCCGCTCTGCAAGCGATGTCGAGGGCCGAGACCGGATTCCGTGCCGAGAATTCGCTGGAGATTGTCACGATCGAGTTAAAGACTGCCCTTGATGCGCTGAGGGAATTGATCGGGGAGGTCTATACGGAAGATCTTCTCGACGTTATTTTTTCGGAATTCTGCATCGGTAAGTGAGTCCGGCCGGACGGCCGGGGATTGTAGATTTCTGTCGATTCCGGAGCGCTTTCGGCTTAAGCTATTCGGGTATGTTTGAAAATCTTCAAAGATTCTTCACGCGCAGCCGCCGCGCCCGATTTTTTTCCCGGCCGGACCTTATTCAGCTTCTTCTCTGCGGTCTTTTTATCCTTTTACATCTGATCCTGCTTTCCACGGGGAAACTGAGCCGCGTGGAATACCTTTTTCTGGACGCTTTCGTGAGGCAACGTCCTCCGGTCGAGGCGCATTCCGGCGTCCAACTGATCGAGATCGGCGAGGACAGCCTGCAGGCGATCGGCCGTTGGCCCTGGCCGTGGGTTTATTTCGCGCAGATCGTGGAGATCCTCGGAGAATGGGGGGCCCGTGCGGTGGCTTTTGATTTTGTGTTCCCTGAGCCCTCGAACCGCGACGATGAAGTGGCGCTGGAAAATGCGCTGAAAAAATGGGATATCGTTTACCTGCCCGTCTTTTTTGAAACGCGGCCGGAAAAAAAATTCTGGGTGCATTCCCTGCCGATCATTCTTGATGCGGATCCCGACCGTAAGGGCTGGCGGCGGAACCTCCCTGGGATCGAAGCCGCTGCCAAAGGCATCGGTCATTTGAATGCCGATGCCGATATGGACGGGGTCTTCCGAAGGATCCGCCCGTTCCTGGGGGCGGGGGCGGACGTTTATCCGCATCTTGCGCTCAAATTGGCCATGGATGATAGGCCTTCGAGCTCCCGGCCCCAGGAAACATTCTCGCTGCCCCTCGGATCCGACGGCGCGTATTTCGTCAATTGGCCGGGGTCCTGGAGCCATGGCTTTTCGAAAGTCCCGTTTGCGGATGTTGTGCGCAGTTCCCAGGCCATGAAACAGGGTTTGCCGACGATCGTCGAACCGTCTGAGTTTCGCGACAAGATCTGCTTGATCGGGTTGACCGCGAAGGCGCAGGGGACTTTTAAGGTGACTGCCGTCGATGCGGCTTATCCATTGCTCGGAATCCTGGCCGCTACGTTGGAGAATATTCGCTCGGGCCGGCATATTATCCCTGTTCCGCTGGTATGGAATGTGATCGGAATGGCCCTTTTGGGATGTCTTATTTCGGTGGTGTTCGTCAGTCTTCGCCCGGTCGCTTCGTTCGTGATCGGGCTCGCAGCTTCTTTTGCGTGGCTGATCGGGGTTTATCTGCTTTTCCGGTTCACGGGGATCTGGATCTTTGCGCTGCAGCCGGTCCTTTTGGTCACGTGTCTTTTTCTTTTTTCAACGATCTACGGCCATGTGGTCACCGGCCGCGAGAAGGCTCGTCTCTTTGATCTCGCGACCCGGGATGGGCTGACCGGTCTTTTTGTGATCCGTTATTTCCGGGAGATCCTGAACCAGACGGTCGAGGCTTGCCGTAAAAGCGGGGAGCCTTTATGCGTCATGCTCATCGATCTGGATAATTTCAAAGGGATCAATGATACTTACGGACATGCCGCCGGGGACATGGTTCTCAAAAAAGCCGCGCAGCTGATCCAGGGGAAGCTTCGCCAGCGCCGGCCTTTCCAGGAAGCGGATTGCATCGGGCGCTACGGCGGGGAAGAGTTCATCATCATGCTCCGCAAAACGAAACTTGCGGATGCGGCGACCAAAGCGGCGGAACGGGTCCGTTCCGAGATCGCCGGAATGGATTTTGAGTGGGAAGGGAAGAAACTTCCCGTGACGATCAGCATCGGCGTTTCTCAGCTTCGGGAAGGCGAAAGAGTCCCCGATCTCATGGTGCGGCGGGCCGATGAGGCGCTTTATCAGGCGAAGAGGACGGGGAAGAACCGGGTTTGCGTCGAGCTTCCGGCGGGTTGACCCAAGCGCAGGAAAGACATACAATCGCCGTTTTCCGTGGTCTTCCATGGTTTGCGGGAGAGGTGCCAGAGTGGTCGATCGGGGCGGTCTCGAAAACCGTTAGGCCCGCAAGGGTCTCCAGGGTTCGAATCCCTGCCTCTCCGCCATAGTTGACGCACAGGCGAACCCTGTCCGGTAGAGATATCGGGCGGGGTTCCTTGCTTTTCAGGGCCTATAAGACAGGCCATTTCCTGCGAAGGTTCACCCACATATAGCCGCATCATCACGTGATCGTCGTGGATATCGATTACCCGGATCAGGGCTTTTAATAAGCCGATCTGGGCATCGGCGGGGGATTCGTCTATATATTTCATGGCAAATTGCAGGGTTTGATATAAATACTGGCCGGAGTTGGCGGAGATATCCGCGGCCCGTCTTTGAGCTTCAAGCTTCGATAGCTTGGTTTCTAATTCGGCGATCTCTTTTTCAAGTCCGGTCATTTTCTCGGTATAGGTCACGCCTTTCGATATCTTTTGTTCCATCGCAAGATTGAGCAGGTCTTCAGCGGCCTTCTTGTTTTTCTTGAGTTTCTTTTCAATTATCCTGATTTCTTTTTCATAGCTGTCCAGCTTTTCGGTGCAGTCCTTAACCGCGCTTATCATGCATTTGACGAGGATATCTTGATCCTCTGACGCCCGCCTAAAGAAATCTATCACCGCTTCATCAAATGCCGTAGCGGATATCCGCTTGGCATCACACCCGAGTTTCTGCCTTGCCCGGCTACACTCATAATAATAAAAGAGTTTATCTCCATGTCCGTGGGCTATTGTGGAGACGAAATAGCTCCCGCATTTTCCGCACCGTACGATTCCCTTAAGCCGATTAGCATAATCTTTAGATATTTTTGAGAACTTGTGCCCGGGTAGTTTTGCGGAAATCACTCTATTGGCTCTATCCCATAAATCTTCATCAACGATGGCCAGATGGGTGCCTTTGTGTTTTTCGCCCGAATAGGCAATTATGCCTTTGTAGAAGGGATTTTTGATTATCTTAGCCACTGTTTGTTTTCTCCATACCATGCTTTTAGAAGTTGGCACTTTGTGTTGTAAGAGGAGGGATCCAATTTCTGATAACGTCTTATTGTCCGCGGCCATTTGGAAGATTGTTTTTAAATAAGGGGCGATTATTTCATCAACTTCGATTTTGTGCGGTTGCCTTCCGTTAGGGAGGGGATCGCCGTTTTTAACCAGCTTGTAACCGAACGGAGGTTTCCCTCCGACCCACCTGCCTTGTCTGGCTCTTGCGATCGCAGAGGCTTTCACGCGTTCGCCGGTCAGTTCTCGTTCGAACGCTGATAACAAACCAATGATTCCGATGACCACGCGGCCTATGGCCGTTGAGCTATCGAGATTTTCACGGACTGATAAGAAATCGACCTCTTGAGCTTTGAAGAGGTCGATCATGCCGTAAAGGTCGCGCGGGTTGCGGGTCAGACGATCAAGCCTGAAGAAAATAATGCCGTCAAAAGATTTATTCTTCTGGATATCCTTAAGGATCGATTGAATTCCGGGCCGGTTTAAGTCTTTGCCGGAATAACCATCATCGTTAATAACTCCGTTTTTACCAAAATTTGCCAGCTCATAGCCAAACGCATCGAGCATGTTTTTGCAGTGATGCGCTTGCGCGTCCAGTGTCGTGAAATCACCCTGCGCTTGATCGTCGGTTGAACACCGGGTGTAGATCACGAATCTTTTTTTCTCTTTCGATTTGATAATTGGTGTCATGCTCATCGCTTAAACTCGTTTTTCGTTTTGCGACCCAACCCTATAATAGAACCAGCCACAAGTCAAGCTATTACAACAACTTAGAGCTGTTCTGCTTGGAGATCGCACACTCGCACGTTCTCTCTTTCTATATACGCAGATTTCCTGCAGGGTGACGGAAATTTTTTTGTTTTCGAACTTTTTTTCGTCTGTTTTCAAAAAGTCTGCGTATGTAGTCAGTAGAGGAGCGTTATGGGCGAACGGCAAAATTCAAACTTACAAAAACGGTTCAAGAATGGATTCTTTCTTGTGTATCCGGACAAGCCCTTGGAGGGCGAGGAAAGGCGGATACAGAATCAAAGAATCTTTGATGCCGTGAAGGCAGTCTTAACCGGAATATTAAAAAGAGAGCCGACGCCAGATGAATTACTGGGATGCAAACCAATTACAAAGGAAAAACATTTATAAGTTGGCGGAGGCTAGGGGATCTCTGCGGACACCCTCAAAAAAAGGAGTGTCCGTATTAGCCAAAACTATCGAGGCCTATTTCAAGAATGGGAATTACGGGAGATTCTTTGCTTGATCAGGGAGGCTCAGCACGACTACGTCAGCCTGAGAATCGAAGGGACGGATGATCTTCTGCAGGAATGTTTGATCCATTGGTTTTTTGCAAAAGACCAGCATCGTCCTGAATCCGGAGCATCCGAACGGACATTTTTAAACAGAATCATGAAAAACAAAATCGCTGACCTTATCCGTAGGAGAGAAGCAAGTATACGCAAAGTTTCATATGTGAGTGAATCGCTCGATGCGATGGGCGAAGACGAAGAATCGATTAGTGCAAAGGAGAAGATCTTAATGGTTGAAGAA
>JBMONI010000018.1:0-79039 GCA_049324575.1 Candidatus Omnitrophota bacterium
ACATCCAGCTGCCAGACATGCGAGGTCATCTTGGACCCTGCTTCGTTAAATGCCCGGTCGTAGCCAATGATTTCATAGAGATCTTCCCAGGAAGTTTCGCCGGAGGAGAGCAACTCATCTCGGATCGCGCTGGGGCCCTCATGAAGGATCTGTTTGATCCATTCATAGTCCCCCGGAACTTCTTGGCCGTCGACGACGCGCCAATTTTGAATATACGCGCTGTTCTCTTCTTCATTGCCGGTCACCTGGAAGCTGTGGGTTTCGAGTCCGCCGAGATGACTCCAGATGCGATTCGACGGATCCCACGAGATCCCATAGTCACCGTCCGGGGACACCGTCCCGTCGTAAGTACGAAAAACGAATATTTCCGTTCCCAACTCGCCTTGATCTCCATCCCCATCAAGATCGTTGGTATCTTTTTTCATGATCTGCACCGTAAACTGATCGTCCCCGCTCGGGATAAAATCATCGCCAAAGTCATGGATCAAATAAGCCCCGACGGCCCCCGGATAGCGGCTTTCGATCTCGATCTGACGAAAAGCGCTGATCGTCGTGGTTTTGGTTTCATCCGCATAGCGGATCGTATAATCGTATTCGTTCGTTTCTGAATTTTTATTGGGATCCCCCTTGACCGGATCAGCCCGGTACTTAAACTCGTCATATGAAGTGACAAGGACCGCGGCCGGATCCGCGCTGGACCAATCCCGGCTGTAATGAGTCGTGCTCTGGGCTCTGCGCTCTCCGAAAGCGCCTTCTTCGTAGATCGTCATCTCCGTTTTCCGGCACTGCGCAAGGCTATGGCGATCGGTACAAACAGCGCCTTCCTGGGCAGGGACATAGGTGGTCGTGTGGGTCATATAGATCACGTTATACGTATAAAAGGTCGCTGTAAGGAGATCTCCGCCTTGGGCATAATTAAAAATCCGGTCCACCAACCCGATCTCATAGATATCCCCCGACGTGCCGTCGGTGTATGTCTTCGGCATAAAATGTGTTACGGCCTCTAACCAGCCGGCGGTCGCGATCGGCGTAAGGTTGTATGCGAATTCATCGGTCGGGGTTTCGGGATCATCCAAGGTCAAATACGATGCGACGGGAATGTCTTGAAGATTGTATTGTGAGATCGTGCTGACCATGGTCGCATTCGTATTATCATAATCATAAACCTGCCGGGACAGGATCCGGGTGCCGTCAAAACTGAATTGGTAGCTGGTCATGGCCTTGATATCACGATCTGCGGTGTCCGGATCATCCGCATAAAGAGTGATCTGCACATAACGGCCATCGTCGCGAACTTCCCACGTTTTCCGGATCTCATAGCGGCCGTTCTCGTCCGGCCCGTCGTACTCGTAGTAGGTCCTATGGCCGTTTGACGCCAGAACATATTCGACAAGCGCTTCGCCCGTATTGTTCTCGATCGTGTCGCCCATGGGATCTTTTTGATAGACCACCTTGGTTCCATTCGCCCGGATCGAATAGTCCAGATCGGCCTTATCGGAACAGCCCGAGGTCCCCGGCGCTTCTTCACAAGCCGGCATTTCTTCGAAATAATAATAGACCTCTTCCGTGCCGTAGATATCCCGCACCGACTTGATCTGATACAAGCCGGCGATCTGCGAATACGTAATGACGCGGCCGTCGTGGAAAAAGATCTCAAGGAAAGCGCCGTTGGACTCCACTTTGTTCACAAATTCATTTCCGCCGTCATAGGTCAAGACATTGAACTTCTGCCGCAACTGATCCCACTCGTAATGCAGGATCACGCCGTTCGAATAAACGATCTTGTATTGACGGTTTCCGCTGGCATTAACCCCTTCGTCGACCACCACGGAAGAAGTCAGTGCCTGGCCCTCAAAACCGACACCGGTGATCTCTCCGGTCAACTGATTTTGGAAATGCTGAAATTGCTGAAGAATATTACCTTGGGCATCCGTTACGGCGGCCAGAACGCCGTTGCGATAGTAGCTCGTCCTGCCTTCCGCATCCGTGACCCAGGTCAGACCTCCCCCCTCATCCCAACTGCGACGGACTCCCGCATTTTCTTCATAAATAAGCGTTGCATAGCTCCAATCCCCCGCATGTCCTTCCGTGAACGCATAGATCTGCTTGAATTCTCCATTGCTGGAAGTGACGGTAACCGTACCGGCATTGTCGTCATATTCGTATTGCAGGGCATCTCCGGTCGCCAAGTTCTGATGCAGAACCACACGGCCTAAAATATCGAAGGCTTCTTCGTAACGATCCTCCCCGTCATCCACCCGCATGTGGATCACGCGGTCATCGGTCGTGTTCCAAAGGCCGTCGTCTCCCAACTGTGTGGTCACCTGACGGATCGGCTCGAGGATCAGGTTCCCCTGGGCATCAAAACGCTGGGTGATCACAGTTAAAGAATTATCGTCCTCATTGAGGCGATAGGTTTGCAGAACATGCCGCCACTCCCGAGCCGCCTCTTCTTCGGTGAAGACGACCATGCCTTCTTCGTTAAGCAACATGCCGTCCGCATTCCGGCGCAATACGGATTCCCAACCGTTCCGGATCAGGATATTTCCCTCATTATCAAAAATCTCTTTAAAAGTCCGTCCCTCGCGGTTCCCCTCGAGGGATTTGAGCACATGGCGTCCATCGGCGAGGAGCTTCAGAACCGCCGTCAGCATGACATTCCCGTCGAAATCCAGGGTGGAAATGCCTGTCTCATTTCCCGAATAAGAAAAACGCGTCAAGAGTCCCGAAGCGTCATCGGCGACCGCAAGAAGGCGGCTAGAAGCATCACGCTGTGTCACCACACCAAATCCCGAGGAAGACAGAAGCTGATCATCCGCGGTTCCCCATTGCCCGTCTTCGCCATAGCCGACGATCAATTCCCGCCCTCCTTCAAAAACAAGCCTTGCTTGTTTTTCGGCATCATTCAATTCAGTCGTATAATCCCCGCTCGCTAAAAGCGCCGCTAACTCGACCCCGCTTGCACTGATAAGAAAATCATCGTCAGTCCCGAAACTCCGGTCGCCGCCGAGATTGTAAGTGCGCGTGGTTCCGTCCGCCTGGGAGATCAGCACCGTATTCTGGCGCGCATCATAAGCATAGGTCGCGAACAGCAGTCCGTCATGAAGGACCGATTGGATTTGGCCGTCCGCATAATTGCAGGTAATCAGAACCCCGTTTTTCATATACGAATACGAAAGCAATTCCCGCTTTGTCAAAGGGTCCTGACCCGATTCATAGTGAAAGCGGAAAATATTTCCATTTTCCTGCTCGACC
The DNA here is from genome assembly GCA_049324575.1 of Candidatus Omnitrophota bacterium. Classification (GTDB taxonomy): domain Bacteria; phylum Omnitrophota; class Omnitrophia; order Omnitrophales; family Aquincolibacteriaceae; genus JBMONI01. The sequence continues at coordinate 3,256 of JBMONI010000018.1, forward strand.
GTAAAGATCCCCGTTGCGTCATCATAAGAATATTGCGCCACAACGGTCGTGGTGCCTGCGTTGGGATCGACCAGAACGGCCTGCTTTAAACGGCCCGTCGTCGCGTCAAAAAGATATTTGAGAACTTTACCGGAACCTGCATCCTGCTGATATTCCTCCAAGATGTCGTCGCCCGATCCCAGGACACCATCCCCGCCAGCATGCCACAATTGCCGCGTGCCGTTGAGATCGATCCAGGCGGAATGCTGATCCAGCTGTTGGATCACCGCATCCGGGTTAGCAATAGGGGCGATCCCGATCCCGGATAGGTTCGGCAGCAGAACCGGAGGGACATTGGTCGTTCCCCTATTGAGGTCCTGAGAGCCGCCGCTTTCTCCGCCCAAATTGAGGCTAAGTCCGAGACCTCCGCCGGAAACTCCGGAACTCTCAAGATCCGCCCGAAGGCTTTCAATGTCATCAAAAAGACGCTGACAGGCTGTAAAATCTTTCCGGCCTGGGTCTTGGACGCATCGCACGAATCTTCGTATCAGTCTTTTCAGATCTTCGATTTTGCTATCTTGGTCCCCGCCGGCCGAGCCGCCCCCGGAAACACTGAGATCCGCGCCACTGCCACCGCTCCCGGTCGCTGAGGAGGAGGACGTTCCACCGGTCGTAACCTGGTCATCCTCGTTCAGCATGAGGCCGTCGTCACCAAACGTATAATAGGCGACCCCGCTTTTGCCGATCTCCTGCTGGCTGTAGGTCTTCTTATCCAGATCAAAAAAACCCAGCATCAAAAGCCGGCCTGATGTGCGCCCGTCACTTTCAAGCTGATAGATCTGGAACGCATTGACATGGTTCTCGTAATTAAATTCTAGGACCCGACCCTTTTCGAGATCATAGCGGTACTCTTTCAGGACCTCCTGGGTCTCGGGGTCTAAAACGGCTTCAAGGCGCGCCTCGGCATCAAAACGATAGAGGCGATCTTGATTTGCAGTATCGAGGGCATGATAATAAATTTTTTCCTGACTCGGGTCGTATTCATAGACATAGGTTTTGCCGTCCGCCGTGACCGTGATCTGATACCACCCCGTTTTTCCTTCTTCGCTCATGGCGGCGATAGAAATAAACGTGACTTCCCCTTCCCTATCGCCCATGATCTGCCGCGTCAGTAATTGGGATAAATTCCACGCTCCCGCCTCATCGCCAATTAAGGAGGCGGGATCTGCGCCAAGGCCAACGCCGGGAGCCCCTGTCGGTTCGGTTCCCGATTCTTGAGGGAGGGAGGCCGGCTCTTCGGCCCCGGGGAGGGCCACCGTGAATTGATAAAGGACCCCGCCATCGTCGGGAGAAGCCCCTATAGCCCCTTCCTCAAGAACGACATCCGGATTCTCGGCCGACACCTCTATATAGGCGGGAAAATCGATCTGAAGAATCGAAGCAAGGCGGAAGAAATAGGCGGATCGCTCATACTGGAAGATCTCAAAAGAAACAGCGCTGTCATCCATCGGAGGGCCCCTCAGTTGGATCCAGTTCGCCTCATGAGGGCGCAGGAACTGGTCCTCGGCCCAATAATAGCGTTCTTGGCTCAGGGTCAGGAGATCCACGAAAGCGTCGGAGCGGCGAAGGCTCGCCGTCCCCGTGGGAGGGGTCGCTAAAAGATCGGCCTCGCCCGCTTCGACCACACGGCCGGAGGGGATCCAAAAGCCATCCGGAACGGTTTCCGGCTCGATCTCAAGTTTCAAATAGCTTTTCGCCACGTAATCCACCACGGTTACGATATCGACCCCGTTTGTATCCGTCGAATAGAAGAACTCCTGATGCACCATTTGATGGTTCTCATCCAGGCCGTTCACCGCCAGCAAGCGCCCCAAAGCGCCGGAAGGCAGTCTCTCCCGGATGATATTGAGGTCAGGCAGGGCCGTATCCTTGCTGATATAAACAGGAAGGATCTGTCCATCCCTCTCCAGGATCGAAATCGTGATCTCATGGGTCACACGAAGCGTTTCGGCGGAACCCGAGACCTCCAGGGTCCCGATCCGGAGCAGATCGCCCGCCTCCGTCCCGTCCACCAGCCGATGGACCTCGAAAAAACCGCTCGTCCGGTTAATCAAGGTCCGGGTCTGGGCCTGATCATCATAGCGGATCTCAAGCTCGATCGTCTCCCCGTTCTCGAGAGAGTGGGAACTCAGCAAGCGCCATATGTTCTCATAGTCATCCATTTCGTAGACGGCCTGAAAAGCCGGCTGGTCCGGATCCGTAACGGTGATCGTGCGGCTCTCACGGTCATAAACGCGCGTGACGATGTCCGCTCCATCCCGGAGGATCCCGCTTCGGACGATCCCGGCAATCATCCCATCAGCGTCCATTTCATAGATCTCGAATCGTTCGCCCGCAATGTCGATCCGGGCATAATTCTGTTCATTCTCCGTGAAATAACTGTACGTACGCGTTTCAAGGGTCGGATCCCCATTCTCATCCTCGGCGCCCGTAAAATCCTTCACCACGTAGATCTTGCCGTCCTCTTTTCCAACTTCATAGGAACTTCCGTTCGAATATTTGAACCGCAACCGGCCCTCGATCTCGGTCACTTCTAATTCGCCTTCGGCGTGCAAAAGCGGATTGATCGTAAAAAAAGATTCTGGAAGCTCCGCGATCTCTTCTTCGCTGAGCGTTACCTCCTCCGGAGTTGCCGTCGGAGTGAGCGGACCGGGCTGATCCCCTTCCAATTCGTCGAAGTCCTGAGCAAAATGAATATCCTTCAGATCGTCCTTGGGCGGAGTCGTGATGGGATTGACGATCGGGCTTGGAGGCGCATAGGAAAAGGCTAGCTGGATATCGAACTGAGTGACGAGGAATGTAATCAGAACAACGATGCTGGTGACACGCATCGGAAGAAGGCGATGTATTTTACTTTCCGCCGCATCCATCAAGCGCTGCTCCTTTAAAAATATCTAGGCAAGTATTTCATCTTGCCTAATAAAAGACCTACTAAAATATTTAAGAAACTCGAAGCTATTAGAATAATACCATTACCCCATATTGATGTCAAATGTACCTGCGTTTCTAATCTTAAATTGGTCTGATATCTTTTGATCAAAATTGCTATATTTGATTTTTCAATAGGTTGCCCGGTAGGTTCAAAGGGAAGGAAATTAAAAACGCGTTGCAACTATTTGCGACGAGGGATGAGGTCGCTTTTGAGGGAAACAACTTTATCGATGAAGAGGATCCCGTCGAGATGATCGATCTCATGTTGCATACACCGGGCTTCGATATCGAAGAATTCGCTCTCACAGAACCGGCCGTTCTCATCCTGCCAGCGCAGGCGAATTTTCCGCGGCCGACGGACATGCGCCGTATATTCCGGAATGCTCATGCACCCTTCCTTCCCCAAGACAGGCTCCTCGGCGGCCAGGATCTCGGGATTGAGGATCCAGCGCAGCGACGCTCCCGGCATTTTCTTCCCGACATCCACGATCAGGATCCGCTGCAAAACCCCGACCTGGGGTGCCGAGATCCCGAGCCCCATGGGCTGACGAAACATCACATCAGTCAGATCCTGAAGGAATTTCTTGAGCGGCCCGTCGAAACGCACGACCGGCTCGGAACATTTTCTCAGACGAGGATCCGGATAAAGCAGGATCGGATATTTCATTGCTAGGCCTGGATATTTTCAAGCGGACGAAAACTGATCTCGAGTTGAAGCTTCCCCGCAAGTTTTTGAAGCGCGGCTTCCAAGCGCGGGACCGGGACCCCGGCGGGGAGATCGGCCTCAAGGATCATCAGATAAAGCGCCTGTTTCCCGTATCCCAAGATCCGGCTGGTCAATCCGCTGATGTTGACCTTGCGGGCCGCAAGTAAACGGCTGACATGGTGCACGATCCCACCCCGGTCATGGCCCGAAACGCGGATGACATAGGATTCGGAACGTGGCAAATGTTTCTCACCGCGCCGGAGCGCCTTCGAATAAATTTTCCACGTAACCGTCAACCCCATTTTTTTAGCCAAACGGCCGATCCCAGCCTGGATCCGGGACGCTGGGGCCCGCTTCGGCGTCAGGACCAGCATCATCGCAAACTCCCCTTCCAGGATCGTCATGCTGATATCTTCCAAATTACATCCGGCTTTGTACAATTCACCGGTCACCGCCGCAATGATCCCGGGACGGTCTTTTCCCAGAATGGAAAGAATAAGGGTTTTCATCGTGGATCTCCTCTTCTTAGGGATTCAAAGGATGTTCTTTCAGATATCGCTCCAACCACTCCAGCGCTCCGTCGCGGTCGGTCAGAGAGCCTTCCAGCTGCTCCTCGTAGGCCGCATCGAGAATCTCCTTCATGCGAGGGCCCGGCATCACGTGGGCAGCAATCAGGTCATGACCGTTCAGGAAAGGCTTGGGTTTGATCTCTTCGGCCGCAAGCGAGCGGGCCGTTTCGATCAAAAAAACATGATTATCCAGCATGCCGTGCGAAGCAAGGCAGTCGATCCGGTGGAGTTCCAGCTCATCGGCGAAGGTGGGGCGGGCAATCAGCTGCTTGAGCTTTCCCAAGCGCATTTTTTTGACATCCATAAATCGCATGTGATTTTCGACGCAAGACGACACAGCCTCGATTTCCTGATTCGAGAACCGGAGACGGCGCATGATCTCCCGCACCATGGCCGCTCCCCGGGCGGCATGCTCATAGAAAGTCGGCCGGCCGTCCTTGTATTGAAGCGTCGCCGGTTTTCCGACATCATGAAAAAGCGCCGAAAGCGCGAGGATCACTGAAGGCGAGGACAAATGATCGAGCAATAATTTGGTATGGGCGAACACATCCCCTTCCGGATGGAATTTCGCGGGTTGTTCGACGCCCCGCAGGGCTTCGATCTCGGGCAGAACGACCTTGAGGATGCCGCAAGCGGAAAGCAGTTCAAGCCCGCGGCCCGCGCCGGGCCGGGTGAATATTTTCACAAGCTCGTCCCGAACCCGCTCGGCGCTGACCGAGCGGATCTCCTCCACCCTTTCGCCGAGGGCCCGCCAGGTCTTCGGTTCGATCTCAAAACCCAGATTGCTCGCAAAGCGGACCGCCCGGATGAGACGCAATTTGTCCTCTTCGAAGCGCTTGGCCGGATCCCCGATCGAGCGGATGAGCTTCCGGGGGATGTCCTCCAAACCCTGCACAAAATCGATGACCTTCTTCTCGAAGGGATCGTAGAAAAGACCGTTGACGGTGAAATCCCTCCGGAGCGCATCCTGCTCGGGTGAGACGAATTCGACGCGGCTCGGATGACGGCCATCCTGATAACCCGCATCGCTGCGAAAGGTCGCGACCTCGTAGGCCGTCTCCCCCTCGATTACGATCATCACCCCGAATTGCTTCCCCACCGCGATCGTTTTCTTGAACAGCTTTTCGATGGCCGCCGGGGTCGCGGTGGTCGCGATGTCGTAATCGTCCGGCGTCTTCCCCATCACGGTATCCCGCACGCAACCGCCGGCAAAATAGACCCGGTGCTTATGCCGCCGGAGCTGCTCGGCGATCGCCATCGCCCCTCGAGCCTTGGGATTGTTAAGGTCCATGATGAGCGCCCTCGGCATCTTCAAAGCGAAGTTTAGAAATGAAAAGCATGGCGAGCAAGCTGATCGCCGCCGAAAAAAAGATCAGGGTCTCGAGCCCGACCCGGTTATAGAGCCGCCCCCCGATGAAACCGAACGAGATCTGCCCGAGATTGTGGATGCTCATCAGGACCGCGAACAAGGTCCCTTCGACCCCCGACCGATAGGTCAAGAGCGCCGAGATCGAAAGGATCGGCAGCAACGTAATACAAGCCAGCATCCCCCCCAAAAAAACAAGGACCAGCGCGGTCATACGGTCCCGGATCAACAGGGTCGACAGGATATTGGCCGCTGCGCAAAGGAATGCCCAGCGAAGGATCGTCGGGGGCGGCAACTTTCGAAGCCAGCGCGCATAGATGAGACTGGCGATCACGACCCCGGCCCACCCAACGCTGATCAACAGGCCGAGAAAGGATTCTCTAAAAAGCAGGTTTTCTTTCATGTGAAAAAAGAACGGAAGCCCGAAGGAAGACGCGACTTGCGAAAGGACGATCAAAAGGATGAACCATCGCAAATTATGTTCTAAAAGAAGCCGGAGGCATCTTCGAAAGGGATCGACAAAGGAAAGGAAGGTCTTTTTCTTGATCCGGATCTCCCGAAGGCGGAACGCCACACCGACCGTGATCAGCGGCAACAGGGCCGCGATCATGAAAACATACCGTGCCTCCCAATGTTCGGCCAGCCATCCTCCCGCAAAGCCGCTCAGGATCGCCCCCACGCTTCTCGTCCCCCAGGCGACACTTTGGAAGATATGGCTTTTTTCGCCCTTGGAATGTTCGACGATAAAGCCATCGGTGATCACATCCGTAGCCGCCAATCCCAGATTCGAAACGATCATCGCTGAAATAATGATCCAGCGATCGGCAGCCAGCAAGGCCAGCCCGCCCCATCCCAGCGTCGAGGCGCAGGCGAACAGGACCAAATACGATTTCCGGCGGTATTTCAGGAGCGGAAGACAATCCGAAAGGAGCCCGTAGAGGATCTTGATCACCCAGGGAAACGCCACAACCGACGAGATCGTGGTGATCTCGGAAACGCTCCATCCGAGCCCCCGGAGATACAGCGGCAAGGCGATCCCCGCAATCCCCAAGGCCCCTTGCGTGAAGTAGACGATCCCCGCAAGAAACGCGATCTCTCGTGTGCGCCTATCCAAAAAAATCTCTCGCTTGTTTTGCACCCAGCGTTTTGGAGTAATCGCTATAATCGATGAAGGTCAGGTCGGGGCGTTTCTGTTTAAAACGCCGGACAATGTGAAAACGCTCCCCTGGATGCGACTCCACGCGGCGGCTTGAAATATACTTGAAGGTCGTCCCGCACTTCGGACAGACCGTCGCCCCGTAAGGATCGATCCCCAGTTCACGGCAAGATGCGCAGTCCCCGCTCAGATCGCCGACGATCAGAAGATGCTTTTTCACATCTTCAAGGTCGAACTCATGATAGGTCCTTAAAAGCTCGCGCGTCATGACCGCTTCTTTCCCGGCAAGATCTTCAGGATGCGGTCGCCGACATCGACATCGCGTTTGACCTCGATGCCGATCTCTTGCCCGGAACAGGCCTCGGAGATCGGCTTTCGGTCGATCTGCATCGAGCGTACCGGCTGGACAAAATCGTTCTTCTTTCCCGCAATGTGGATCCGATCCCCGATCTCAAGCTTTCCCGCGTCGAGGAGAAGGACGGCCGCATGGACTTTCGGAAAATAGTGGCTCACCGATCCCAGATACTGCTCATTGGTTTTCGGAGCCACTCGGGCGGCCTTCGGAGTTTGGGGGGGTTTTAGACAGACCTTAGCGCGAGATTTCCCTGCCGAACGAGGAGCTTTTCGGACCGCAACCGAACGATTTTTCTTCTTCGGACGGCGTCCCGCACGCGAAGGAGGCCGGGACTTCCCGGCGCGTTTCTTTTTTGAAGACTTCCGGATCGTGGACGGCTTAGGCGCCGCCCAGATCTTGGCGATCACATCAACCGATGCTTTTAGTTTATCCAGGATCCCCACGGCTTATCCACCCGTCTTCACTGTGATCTTCTCGGCGCCCGGTCCTTCAAGCCGCGCCGTATCCCCGGAATCCTGCATAGCCGCGAACCGGTTCTGCAATTTTTCGAAACGTTTCATCGCTTTCCCATAAGCGGTCTGGGCATTCCCGAGATGGCCGCCGACCTTGTCGAAATCCTCGAGAAAGACCCGCAGATCCGCCTCCATCTGCCCCAGGCTTTGGAGGATCATTTTCGCGGATTGTTCGATCCGCAGCCCTTTCAAGCCGCGCACGATCGCCTGCAAATACGCGTAGAAACTGTTCGGCGAGACGGGGATCACCTTTTTGTCCAAGGCGTATTTGAGAATGCTCTCGTCTTCAAAATCGGATTTGATGATGACTTCATAATAAACATTCTCTGCGGGGATATACATCATGGCAAAATCGAAGGTCTTTTCGTCCGGAAGAATATATTTCGAGGCGATCGAATCAATATGCTTTTTGACGGCCTGCGAAAAACCCTTCCTGGCCTTTTGGATCTCGGGCTCTTCGGTTGCAGCAAGGATCCTTTGAAAATCCTCCATCGGGAATTTCGCATCGATCGGAATCACGCCTTGCCCCAAAAAGATCACGGCGTCGACCTGGACGCCGGCTTTGAAACGGTATTGTTCGGCATAATGTTCGGCCGGAAGGACCTGCTTCAAAAGCTCCCCCAGAAGGAATTCGCCTAATCCTCCGCGAAGCTTCGGCGTGCGGAGAATATCCTGGAGCGAAGCGATATCCTGGCCGATATCGACCATTTTTTGAGTGCTTTCATGGAGCTGTCCCAGCCGTTCCTGGACCTGTCCGACCGTCTTGAAGAAAGTCTCCTGCGATGAGCGGAGGGTCTGGGTGCTCTGATCAAGATGGGAATTGACCTGCTGGGCGATCTGCAGGATCTGGGTCTGCATGTCGGAGCGCATTTGATGGAGGTCCCGCTGGAGCTCAGCAAAAAGCGTCAGGGTCTGCGGGGTCTGTTCCGCGGGCTTTGCCGCCGAAAGCTTCCGGAAAAGCACTATGATCACGGCGACAGCACCGGCTAGCGCAAAGATCAGAGCCATCATGACGGAACTGGACATAGGTCAGCCTATTTCAGAAAGGTGATCTTGATATCTTCCATATGGATATTCGGTTCCGAGAACACGAAGATCCGGCTTCGGCTATTCCTTTCGAGATGATGCAGGGCCCGCTGTTCTTGGGAGAGAAGCTTCTCAGCGACCTCCGGATGCAGATAGACATTGAGCACACGGCCCTGGGTTGTCCCGAGCGTTTTACGGATCTCCTTGATGGTCTGAATGGCCATCGTCGACGCCGATTTGACCATGCCTTTTCCTTTGCAATAGGGGCAAGTATCATACACCGCGCTTTCAAGCGACGGCCGTATCCGTTGCCGCGTCATTTCGATGAGCCCGAGGTCCGACATCGGCATCACATTGATCTTGGCCCGGTCGCCGCGAACCGCTTCACGGAACGTCCGGTAAAGCTGGCGGCGGTGATCATGCCGCTCCATGTCGATAAAGTCGATCACGATGATCCCCCCGACATCGCGCAGGCGAAGCTGGCGGGCCACTTCCCACGCGGCCTCCATGTTGGTCTTGAAGACCGTGTCTTCCAGGTTATGCCGGCCGGTGAATTTCCCGGTATTGACATCGATCGCAACCAGGCCTTCCGTTTGTTCGATCACGACATGGCCCCCGGATTTCAGCATCACCACTTTGGAGAAAGCCCGTTCGATCTCTTTTTCGATCCCGAAACGCTCAAAGATCGGAACCCCCTGATGGAGTTCGACACGGATGGAATCGTTCGGCAAATACAGGCCCAGGAACCGTTTCACTTTGCGAAGGGTATCTTTCTGATCGACCACGATCCGCGTGGTATCCTGGGTCAGGTGGTCGCGGATCACGCGTTCGACCAGGTTCAGCTCCTGGTGGATCAGGCTCGGCGCTTTCTTGCGCGCGATCATCGCATGGACCCGTCTCCAGGACCGTAGCAGATAGCGGATATCCCGCGCATACTCTTTTTCGGACTGCCCCTCACCGGCGGTCCGGACAATGAAACCGACCCCCTTCGGAAGGTCCATGTTGCGGAAAATATTTCGGATCCGTTCCCGCTCTTTGCGGTCTTCCAGGCGACGGGAAACTCCGACCTTCTCCTGTCCCGGCATCATGACCAGGTACCGTGCCGGGATCGAGAAATGGGTGGTCAGCCGGGGCCCCTTGGTCCCGATCGGTTCTTTCACGACCTGCACAATCACTTCCTGGCCGACTTTCAGCACATCATGGATATTCTGGTTCCGGGGCCGACGGAACTCTTCACGCGGCGCATCCCCGTTCTTTTCGTCGAACTCCGCGTCCAGATCAACCGGCGAACGCAAGGCATCATCCACATACAGGAATCCGTCTTTTTCGGTCCCCAGATCCACAAAGGCGGCGCCCATTCCCGGGATGACCGTTTTGACGACCCCCTTGTAGATATTCCCGAACATGCGGTAATCATCCACACGCTCGATATAGAATTCTTCGAGTTTGTTGTCTTCAAGGATCGCGACCTGTTTCTCGGTCGCGTCATGGCTAATGAGAATTTCTCTTGGCATAGTGAGCCCCTTTTCTAAAACCCCGAGGCTTTTCGCAGGCAGGCAGGAAACGGACTTTGTTCAGTCCGAATAATAGGATCGGTGGACTTGAAAGCTCTGGGGCTGGACCCGTTGAACAGACACCGTATGCCTCTTGGGAAAGCACCGTCTTGCGCTCGCTGACCCTTCACCGAAGTATGGGCTTATGAACAGGTTCCAGACCATCATCGTATCGTTTCCGAAGAACCAAAGTCTCCCGAAATATTTCCTTGCCGAATGGAAGCGCTGTTTCGGCTCCCCCTGCTCCTTGCAGGGCCTCCACAGCCCCATTCCTGGGTGCGAATGGCCTCTAGGGCATTCTGTTGAAATTGACCGAAATAAATAAAAAGACCGGAATATCTTACCTTGATTAACGGCATTCTCCAAGAAAAACCTTATCTAGAGATACGGCTTCAAGGGGCACCCTTGACAAAGCGGCCTGGGGCGGCAGAATTCTTTCCCTAAGCGGACGATCTGAGCATGATAATCATTATAGAGGGATCCCCGCTTGGGCAGGGCCCGCTCAAAGCACCGTCGCCATCCATCATAATCGGAGTCTGCCGGAAGCAAACGATGGCGACCAAAGATCCGGCGCGTATAGGCATCGATCACAAAGATCGGTTTCCCACAGGCATAAAGCAGGATCGAATCGGCCGTTTCCCGGCCGATCCCGTTCACCCCGAGCAGGGCTTCACGAAGTTTCAAAACCGGTTCCCGGCGCATCCGCTCCATGCTTCCGCCGTAGCGCCTGAGCAAGAATCCGACAAAATGTTTCAAACGCACCGCCTTAACTCGGAAATACCCGGAAGGTTTCAACGCTTTTTCAAGCCGGCGCAAGGAAATCCGGTCCAAGGCGCGGGGGCGAAGTAAGCGCTCGCGTTTGAGATTCGTGATCGCTTTTTCCACGTTCGTCCAGGCCGTGTTCTGGGTCAGGATCGCCCCCACCGCCACCTCAAAAGGGGTTTCTCCGGGCCACCATCGTTGATGGCCGAACCGCTCGCGCAACCGTTGGTAGACCCGAAACAGTTCAGCAGAACCCAGGCGCCGCGCGCTATGAAAAACGATAGGTCTCGATCGGTTCATACTGAGGGCCTTCGGGTTTGAGGAGGCTTCGATAAAACACGGCCAAAGATATTTTTTTGATCTCGGAATCTACCCCGAGGGCGCGTGATGGCTCCGCAATCTTGGGATCCTTTCCGTTTTTTCCGGCCCGGGGGAAACGAGCGATTGTCAAATGAGGCTTGAAAAGCCGGCTCTCGATCCCGAATCCCCCGGCCAATAATTTCTCTTCGAGGATCTTTTGAAAATGCACAAGCTTCTCGATCTCTCCCTTGAGCCCGATCCAAAGGACGGAGGGCCGCTCCCAATCGGGAAAAACACCGCTTCCTCTTAGTCCCAGCAAAAAAGCCGGAGTGGTGCTCACCGGCTCCCGAAGCAACTCCTGGGCGGTTTGTATGCGCGCATCCGACAGCTCTCCGAAAAAATGCAGGGTCAAATGGACCTGAAAAACGGGAAGGTATCGGGCGCCGGGCAACCGTGCGCGAAAATGGGCCTGGATCTCCTGGATCTCCTGGTGGAATGGGGCATGGAACGGGAGGGCCAAAAAAGCGCGTGTCATTTTCGTCGGGGATACCGAAGGTCCTGCCAGAGCATTCCCATGGCTTTCATGACCGCGCGCTGCTGGATCCGCGGCCGGTCGCCCCAGAACAGTTCTTTTCGGACGATCACCAAACGTTTTGTTGCGAGGGCAAGGTAGACCGATCCAACCGGTTTTTCACGCGTGCCTCCCCCCGGCCCCGCAATCCCGGTGATCCCCACGCCGTAATCGGTTCCCCACCGTTCCCGGATCCGGGAGGCCATTTGGGAGGCGACTTCGCCGCTGACCGCGCCTTGGGAGCGGATCGCCCGGGGATCCACACCGAGTTTCTCTTTCACCGAATTAGAATAGGCAATGACCCCGCCTTTGAAATAACGGCTGGCGCCGGGCACCTGGGCGATCTTCGCCGCCAACAACCCTCCCGTACAACTTTCGGCGACCGCAACCGTTCTCTTCCGGGCCGTCAAAAGCTTTCCCAAAACCTCTTCAAGCGATATCTCTTCCAAAGCATAGATGTCTTCCCCGAGCCTCTGGACCGCTTTTTTCCTGAGGATCTCGATGATCCGGGGACGATCAGCCGAACAACGGACGATCACCTGCCCGGCTTCCGGATAAATGCCGAACTTGAACGGCTGATCAAAAAAATCCTTGCCCAAAAGCTGCATGACGCGAGGCTCGGACAGGTTGATGGCTTTGATCGTCAAATGGGGCCGCGGGCGCGTATCCGGATATCGCTTGGCCAGCAGTTTCTTGACGGAGGCCTCGTACATATTCTCAAGCTCGCTCGGGACCCCCGGCAGCACGACCACGGTTTTCCGTCCGACGCGCATGCTGAAACCCAAAGCAATCCCTACCGCATTGAGCAGCGGGGCCGCATGATCGGGATAACAGGCCTCTTTTTTTACGAGAGCCGGGACCTTACCGCCGTACTTCGCATAAGAGGCTTCGATCTTCCGGTATTGCGCGGGAGAAAAACGGAGCTTGACCTTGAAATAATCGGCGATCGCATCCCGCGTCACATCATCGGGCGTCGGACCCAATCCGCCGGTCACGAGCACAACATCGGCGGAAGCCAGCGCCGCCCCGAGCTGTTTTTTGATCGTGCCGATCTCGTCATCGCAGGCGATCTGCGAAACCACCCGGAATCCCGCCTGGGTCAGCTTTGCCGAGAGAAAACGGCTGTTCGTATTGAGCGTATGGCCCTGGAGAAGCTCATTGCCGATGGTCAGAACGCTCGCCTGCAAGGTCATCCGAAGATCCCCCCGTAGACCAAATAGAGACAGATCCAGGCATAGACTGCCGCCATCAGGTCATCGAAAAGTACCCCCGTATAGCCGCCGATCTCCTCGATTTTGCGTATCGGAAAAGGCTTTTGAATATCAAAAAAGCGGAAGAGCAGGAAACCCGCGAACAAGGATATCCAGGTGATCGGGATCCCGACAAAACAAAGAAGGATCCCGCAAGCCTCGTCGATCACGACAAAATGCGGGTCCTCATCCTCCCCCAGGTCCAGATGCTTCGCCGCATAATGACCGCTGAGCGCGAGAAAGATCAGAACGGAAAGATGCAACCCGACATTCCAGTTGACCAGAGGGACCAGCAGCAGCCCCAGGAGAGAACCCATGGTCCCCGGAGCGAATTTTGAAAAACCCACTCCGAGCGCCAGGACGAAAGCAGAGAATCTTTTAGAACGGAACTGGGCGCGCTGGGCCCAGCACAGCGAAAATCCGGAAATGAGCGCGAGCGCCAAACTGAGGACGATCAGAACATCAAGACTTTTCGCCAGCCGATCATCCCAATCCATCGGAAGTGTTCCATCCCGGGTCATAACCATCATGAAACCAGCGGTCACGGTCGCGACCTGGGCCAGAAGTTTCCACTTTCCAAGACGCTCCGCCGGAACCGAAATACCGTCATAGGCCCAGCCCATTCTTAGGAACGTGATCAGGACCTCACGGGCCACGATCGGAACGACCCACCAAAGCGAATACATGCCCATATGGGCAAAAACACACAAAGGAACGAGCACAAGGACCTTGTCCATAGCCGGATCGAAAAATTTCCCGAGCGCGGTCACCAGCCCGAATCGGCGGGCAATGAATCCGTCCAAAAAATCCGTAAGCGCCGCGGCCAAAAAAAGAAGGAACGCAACCCCATGGACCATCGGAGAGGGAGCAAAGATCATCCACGCGACGGCAACGCCGGCCAGCCCCCGGGCGAAGCTCAGAAGGTTGGGCACCAACATCCATTCGGACTTAAATTTTCCCCACCAGGTCATATTCCTTCGCTCCTTGGATCTGTACCGGGTAGATGCCGCCAATCTGAAGCGGCCGCGAAGAGGTCACGGTCACCATCCCGTCGACTTCCGGGGCGTCCATAAAAGTTCTTCCGAGCCAATGCCCCCGGCCTTTATCCCGTTCGTCTATGATACATTCAACCGTTCGGCCAATCCACTCTTGATTGAGCGATCTCGCGATCTCCTGCTGAAGTTTCATCGCCTGATGCCAGCGTTCTTCTTTGATCTTCGGCGGGATCTGATCAGGAAAGGCCGCTGCCGCCGTCCCCTCTTCCCGGGAGTACATAAAAACCCCCAGCCTTTCAAAGCGCATGACTTTCATAAAATCAAGCAACTCCCGGAAATCCTTGTCGGTTTCGCCCGGGAACCCCACGATGAAGGTCGTGCGCAAGGCGATCCCAGGCACTTTTCTGCGGATCGTGCTAAGCAGTTCGCAGGTCCGCTTCTGGCTGATCCCGCGCCGCATCCGGCGCAGGACGGGATCGCTGATATGCTGAAGCGGAATATCAAGATACCGGCATAGCTTTCCGCAGTCCCGATACAGATCGATCAAGGCGCTGCTGACGGAAGCGGGATGGGCATAAAGAAGCCGTATCCATTTGAGCCGGGAAATGCGCTCCACACGGCGGATGAGCTGCGGTAAGAGCTCCCGCTGGTGCGTATCCTTCCCGAACCCGGTCAGGTCCTGGCCGGTCAAAATGATCTCCCGGGCCCCTTCCCTCACCATCAGGCGGACTTCTTTCACAAGATCCGGAACTTCCCGCGACCGGTAGCGGCCCCGGAAATTCGGGATGCTGCAGAAAGAGCAAAGACGGTCACAGCCCTCAGAGATCTTGAGATAACGGTAATGGCGGGGCGTGAGGGCGATCCGTCGATCCCCGGCAAAAGCCAAATAACCGGGGCCGCTCAAAAAACTGGCGGGCTTGCCTTGTGCGATCGAACGGAGCATTTCCGGAACCTTGCGATAATCCCCCGAACCGATAAAACCGTCCACCTCATGAAGCTCATCACGCAACGCCTCGGGAAACCGTTGGACAAGGCACCCGACCACCAGGATCCCCCGTATCCGCCGTTCTTTTTTGAGCTCAATGAGCTCCAGGATCCGTTCGATCGATTCCTCTTTAGCGTCTTGGATGAAAGCACAGGTGTTGAGAATGGCGATATCACAGGACGTGACCGAACCGGCGATCCGGAATTCCCGTTGGGGAAGAAGCCCGAGAATATTTTCGCTGTCCACGAGGGTCTTGGGACAGCCGAGCGAAAGCATTCCGATACTGATTTTCTTCATGACAAGAACACCGTAGGCGCTCCGGGACCGTCTAGTGGGGCCCGCGCCGGGCCAGGATCTTCGCGTAAGCAAAAACCATCGCGAAAAGAATCGTCGTCCAGCTAACCGCCATGAAGATCCACCCGCTGGGCCTCATTGCGGGATCCTCTGTTGGATATAATGGCGCTTCTGCCATGCGATATGGACCAGGACCACCATGACCACCGCAAGGACCACCAGCATGAACCGGGCAAACCAGACGTAGGGATAATGCTCCGCAGGAACCCCTTCCAGCCTCAGCACATGGATCCCGTCCTGATAGATCCAGAATCCAAGCAGGACGATCAAATAAAGCGGCGTGATATATTTAATGACGGGGAAAAAAAATCGCGGGATCCCGATATCCGCCCCTAACGAGATCTCCGCCCAGGCTTTTTTAGGACCGAAAATCCAGACAAAAACGATCACTTCGATGATCCCGAAGACCACGATCCCCAAGGTCCCGATCCAGAAATCCATTTCGTTCAGGAACCCGTATTTCAGAAAAAAGATCACCGGTTGGGAAAAAAGAAAAACGAGCCCTCCGACAATCCAGGCGGCCTGCCGACGAAGCAACTGGAACTCCTCCTGCAAAAAGGCCATTAAGGGCTGCGCCATGGCGACGGCCGAAGTGATCCCTGCCAGGAATAGCACGAAGAACCACAACGCGCCGAAGACCTGCCCGAACGGCATTTGCTGAAAGATCACCGGAAGCGCAAAAAAACCGAGGTCGAACGCCCCGGCCTGGGCGATCTCCTGGGTCCGCATGAGCCCGAAATAGGCCACGGTCACGGGGATCGCGATCGAACCGCCGATAATGACTTCGATGAATTCGTTCGTGCTCGTCGTTGCAAGACCCGAAAGAACCACGTCATCCTTTTTCGATAAATAGCTGGCGTAAGTCTGCACGGCCCCAAACCCGAGGCTCAGGGTAAAAAAGATCTGTCCGGTCGCCGCGAGCCAGACCTTACTGTCTTTGAGCCTGGAAAAATCCGGGTTCCACAGAAACCCAAACCCGTTCAGGATATGGCGGTCCGGATAGGCAGGATCGGGAGCCCCTAGCGTAAAGACCCGGATCAGAAGAAAGACCCCGATCACCAGGATCAAGGGCATGGCAAGCCTCGAAAGCATTTCGACGCCTTTCGAAATCCCCCGGGAAAGGATCCAGGTCATCAAGGCCGAGCAGATCACGAAAAAAACATAAGCCGGTGCGATCCCCGCGAAATAGCCGTTCGTTTCTTTGCCCTGATAGCCTGCCAAAAAATCCACCATTCCCTCGTGCGTGCCGATGCCGAAGTATTTTCCGATCACCGAAAAAACGCTGTAGCCCAGCGTCCAGGAGACGATGTAGTTGTAATAGATGACCAGCGCGAACGGGATGAAGATTCCGATCGCCCCCAGGTATTTGGCGGCCGGATGCTTCCAGAGGTAGTGGAACATGCCCGGGGTTGTCCCGTGTCCGTATTTGCCGCCGAACCGGCCGATCCCCCATTCGATCCACATGAGAGGGATCCCGAGAAAGAGCAGCGCAATGAAATACGGGATCATGAAAGCGCCTCCGCCATGGGCAGCGCATTGGACAGGAAAGCGAAGAAAATTCCCGATCCCGACCGCATTCGCCGACATCGCAAGAATGATCCCGATACGGCTGCCCCATTTTTCCCTGCCGGAAACTCGGTGGGTCATGCGCCTTCCTTCCACTTGATGGAGCAACCCATCGAGGGTTTTGGGTCTTTCGGCACGTCGCGGCCGGCGAGGACGGATTCGATCGCCTCTTTTAGATCCTCGCGTCGGACCTTTTGCGGATCTTTCCAACTGTCATCGAGCCGTCCGTGGTAGCGGAGTTTCCGGGAACTATCGTAAAGAAAAAATTCGGGTGTGCAGACTGCGCCAAAATCGCGGGCGACCTGCTGACTTTCATCGATCAAATAAGGGAAGCCATACCCGCACTTTTCCGCGCGTTCCCGGAGCTTTGCCGGTCCGTCGTCCGGATATTGACGGGGATCATTCGAGCAGATCGCCAGGAACTGGACCTCTGGGCCTTGGAAATACCGAGCCAGCGCCACGATCCGCTCTTCCACGGCCTGCACGTAGGGACAATGTCCGCAAAGGAACATGATCACAAGCGCCCGCGCATGCGAATATTCCTCGGAACGGTAGAGCTTCCCATCGATCCCTTGCAAAGCGAACGCAGGCATCAGGACCCCGGCCGGGGTTGGATTGGAATTGAGCAAAACCACGTCTTCCTCCTCAGGAAAAGAATAAAGAGATTCTACGCGCGGAAGCAAATTCAGGCAAGCGAAACACCGGAGAATCAGCGGATCTTGCGGTAAGGGAATTTCCCCTTGATGTTCTGATCAAGGAACTGACAGTGGGAAGGGGCATTCAAAAAATTCTGAAAGATGAATTCCGGGACATTCTGATACTGATAAGTCGCGCCCGCAATGAACTCCACCTGCAGAACCTTGGTTTTGCGTTCGTAGCCGATCCATTCAATTTCGGTCGAAAGAACCATCTGATTGATCATAGGTGCGATCCCCCCCTGTCCAGAACCCAATGGTGAACACAAAAAGAACGGTTGCGACGATCAGAACCAAGCCCATGGTCATCTGCGGACAGATGGTCAGCAATTTCATTGCTTTCAGGCTTGTCAGTATCATCATTTTATTTATCGGAAAAACAGGAGGAATCTTGAATGCTTTTTGGAGCTTGCCTCGTGAAAATCAGCGGCTCGGCGTCCGGAGCATCTGGCGGGCATGCGCTTTGGAGATCTCGGTATCGGATTCCCCGTCCATCATCTGGGAAACCTCCCGAACGCGCTCGGGTTCCGAAAGCCGCCGGCATCGGACCTGGGTTCGCTTCCCTTCCGCTTGCTTTTCGACCTTGTAGTGATGGACCGCGAACGATGCGATCTGGGGAAGATGGGTAATGAGAATAACCTGATGCGATCGCGAGATCGTCCGGATCTTCTCCCCGACCTTTTGTCCGAGACGTCCGCCGATATTCGCGTCGATCTCATCGAAGAGAAGCGTCGGAACCGCATCGGCCTTGGCCAGGACCGCTTTGATCGCCAGCATAACGCGGGCCGCTTCGCCTCCTGAAGCGATCTTCGAAAGCGGCATCAGCGGTTCGCCGGGATTCGGGCCGAAAAGGAACTGGGCGGCGTCTTGTCCGGACGGCCCCGGTTCGGTCTGGACCCATTCAAAACAAAAGCGGACCTCCTTGAAACCCAGGTCCTGCAGTTCCCGCTCAATCGCCTGACTCAAGGCCGCCAGGGTCGCCTTGCGGACCCGGGTCATTTCATTCATCGCCCGGGCCATCTCCCGCCCATTCTTCTTGAGGCTCTCCTTGATCTCCTCGCGATAGACTTCGGCGTTCTGGATCTCATCGAGCTGCCGTTTCGCCCGCTCTAGGAACTCCAAAGCGGCCTCGATCGACCCCCCGTATTTTTTCTCCAACTGCTCCAGCCGGGCCATTCGTTCCTCGATCTCAGCCAGCTGAGCCGGATCGTATCCGAGGCTCTCGCGATAGCGCTGAACCTCCGCGGCCAACTCATCGAGCTTGAGCCGGGATTCGAGAAAAACTTCTTTCCAGGGGCGGACGGAATCATCGATTCTCTCCCACTGAGCCCATTCTTTGGCCGCATTCGCCATCAGCGTGGAAACGGAAACCTCGCCGTCGCTCATGGCCAGGAGGATCCTCTCACAGATCTGCAGAAGCTTTTCACGGTGGGCTGTCTTGGCCCACTCCGCCTTGATCTCGGACAGTTCTCCCGGCTTGGGAGCCACCGATGAGATCTCCTCGGTCTGATATTTCAAAAGTTCGATCTCCCGGTCCCGAATTTCCGCCTTGGATTCGATCTCTTTCCTCCGGGCCTCAAGACGGAGATATTCCGCATAACAACGTCCAAAATCCGCGCAAGCCCTCCTGAAAGCGTCCCCTTCCTTCCCCGCTTCGGCGAAACGATCGATGACTCTCAGATGTGAAGCGACTTCGAATAGCGACTGGTGGTCCGATTGGCCATGGATATCGACCAAGGCGCGACCGGCCTCCTTGAGCATCTGGACGGTCGCGGCGGCCCCGTTGATATAGTTGCGGCTGCGTCCGTCCGGGCCCACTTCCCGGCGAAGGATCAGGAGATGGTCCTCTCCGATCATGGAGCGCAGCTGTGAATTCTCGGGAAAAATGGCGGGGGCGGCCTGAAAAGTCCCCTGCAAAACGCAAAGGCGTTCCTTGTCACGGATCTGATGGTTCTCGAGACGCTCTCCCAAGATGTTCTGGAGGGCATCGATCAGGATGGATTTCCCGGCCCCGGTTTCTCCGGTCAGAACATGGAACCCTTCGGAAAAATCGATCGTCAGCCCGTCAATGAGCGCGAAATTTTCGATGTGGATCTGTTGTAGCATAGAACGGACTTTCGGTCTGGCCTCAAGCCCGGGGGAATACTAGCAGAAATCCTCGATCGGTTCGATGAAGAATCGCGAACAACAACAAAAGGGATTTTCAGGAAAGACGGCGCTTGAACTCAACCCAAGGGAAAAGATCCCCCGGACATTCCGTTTTGGCGCCCGGCGCATCACGGTGACCGATGACTCGGGAAGTCGGGATCCCGTAAAAATCCTGAAGGGTCTTGACCAGATACACGAGAGAATCCATCTGGCTCTGGGACATATAATTCTTGCTGAAATCCCCGACGACCCCGATCCCGATCCCCATTTCGTTCATCCCGCCCGCTTTGCAATGCGCTCCGTCCATCTGTTTGATCCACCGGGGGCCGGCTTCGATCTGCCCCGAAGCGCGTCCGCTGGAGCCGTTATCAATCAGAAAATGATAACCCAAGCCGTTCCAAAATCCGCGATCGTGATGCATTTGATCAATGCTCAGCATATTCCCCACATCCGTCGCCGTATGATGGATCACGATATATTTCCATTTACGGCTGGGGAGAAGTGTGACGACAGGACGCGCACCGAAAGTCCCCGGGATAATGAGCTTTTGCCCCTTATTGAGCACGTTCGGATCCTGAATGCCATTCGCCTGCATGAGGGTCTGGATATCGACGCCATAAACTTTGCTGATCCTAAAGAGCGTCTCTTGAGGCCCCACCACATGGGTGAGTGTCTGCGGAGTCCCGTACAAATTCCCCTGGGAAGCGGCCACCGCCGTGGCAGAAATATAAGCAGGTTGAGAGGGTGTGTATCGAGGCCCGCCTGCACAACCGGCAAAAAGCAGGATCATCGCAACGCTTGAAATGTAGCGGAAATATCTCATGAAATCGTCATCAGGTTCCTTGGGATTAACGATGCTTTCCGCCGAAATCTTTAGCCTTTTCGATCCGGGAAGGATTTTTCTTTGCGGAGCTAGACGGTCCGGAGGAAGGATCCGATCGTTTTCGCCATCGAGGCCCCGCCATGGAGGAGAATGACCGGAAGGTTCTTTGAAGCCAGCGCCTCAAAATCCCCGAGAGCCTGGGCTTTTTTGAGCTCGCCAAACGTAAAATGGCTGTCAGGGACTGGAAGATCGATCGCATCATCGGTGAGAATCTCGATGAACGCCCCCGTCTTGGGCCCCCCTTTGTAAAGCTGACCGATCGAATGGAGGTAACGCGGGCCAAAACCGACGATGACCGGTTTTTTTAGTTTTTTCTGAAGCGCCAAAGCCGCTTTTTGCAAAATCGCCGCATTGGATTTATGGCGGGCCACATAGGCCAGAAGGGCAAGATATTCGGCGGTTTCAAGCTTCTTCGAGAAATTCTGGAGGACCCGTTTCCCGTCCATTGACTTTTTGCCCACGTTCCATCCGCCTCTTTTGTGCGTGATCATTTCGTCCGGCTCGGGGACATGTCCGGTCCGCTTGAGGGTCTCGAGAAGCTTGCCGGTGATATCCTTGCTTTCCTTAACATTCGGCTCGTCAAAAGGATTGATCCCGAGGGTGATGCCGATCACACTCGTAATGATCTCCCAGCGGAGGAACTCGGCCCCTAAAGCGGACGGAGTCGGCCACTCAAAGACCAGATACGGCAAGCCCCGGCTCTTACATTCATTGAGTCTTGCAGCCCACTCTTTGGAGCGATCGCCTTTCATGGCCATAAAGACAAAGACCGCCCGGTCTCCGAAAGAGCTTAATTCGCTCCGGAGATCCGCGATCACGGGGAGGATTCCTTTCCCCTCCTTTCCGGTACTCTCTGCGATCAATTGTTCAAGCCATGCCCCAAAGGGGCCCAGCTTCTTCGATAGCATGAAAACCATGTGGTTCTTTCCCGTCGCCGCAAGCCCTGCCAAAAGCGCGGCCGGACGGAATGCGGGATGACTCCCGAGGCTCACTTCGGCCTGTGAGGCCTGGCTCAAAACGGCGGCGGTCGCAATCATTTCACGCGCCGGAAGTCCCGCCAACAAAGCCGGCACACATCCAAAATAAGAAAGGGCCGAATACCTCCCGCCGATATCGGACGGATTGAGGAATGTTTTTCGGAAATAGCGGTCCGCGGCAGTCCGCTCAAGCCAGGACCCTTCGTCGGTGATCGCGATAAAATGACGGCCAGCTTTACGCAGGTTATCGGGATTCTCGCCGCCATAATACTTGATCAGTTCACGGTGGAAAAAATAATACTGGGAGACCGTTTCGACGGTCGAGCCGGATTTGCTGGCAACCAGATAGAGCGTCCGGGACGGCGGATTATTCTTCCGGCAGGCCGCGACGCCTTCGGGGGTCGTCGTATCGAGAATCGAAAAGGTCAGAAGAGGATTACCCGTCCGAGGAAGGATCGCATGCATCACTTCGGGCGCCAGGCTCGATCCTCCCATGCCGAGGAGGACCAAATGGCGATAGCCTTCTTTGGTGATCTCCTCGCGAAGCGCATCGATCTCATACAACCGGCCCAGCATCCATTCCGGCATCGGGATCCAGCCGAGCCGGTTTCGGATCACCTTCTGATGGGACTCTTCTTCTTTCCACAACGTCGGATCTTTTTCATAAAACCGGGCCTGGCAACGTTTCTCTTCCATCTCACCCAGGAGCTCGAGAAAATCTTCACGCTCCGACCAAGGGTGGTCGATCGCCACCTGCGCGGGCCCTTTCACCCGTTCCAAAAGGCGCTTCTGCACATTTTTTTCGATGCTCCGGATCAAGGCATAGAAGGATTCGCAAAAAAGCCGGAGCCCTTCCCGTTGCAGATAGTCCCCCGCTGCCTCGATCCCCAAACCGAGGGCTTCGATCTTTTGCAGGACATCCCGGGCCGCCTGCAGCTCCGTTTCGATCCGTCCGGCAGGAACATCCCCCGTGCACAGAAAAGCTTCCAAGGTCGCAAGCGGCATGGTGTTGACCGTTTCGGCGCCGATCAATTCTGTCACATAGATCAGCTCCGGATAATGAGGATTTTTGGTGCTGGTGCTCGCCCAAAGCGGCCGTTGGATCCGCGCGCCTCGAGCCGCCAGGGCGCCGAACCGCTCGCCGGAAAAAAGCCGCTTGAACTCCTGATAGATGAGCTTGGCGTTAGCCACCGCCGCTTTCCCTTGCAGGCTCCGGATCCGTTCGGCTTTGCCGGGGTCCGTTTCTCCCTTCAGCAGGAGAGCCAGTTGCTGATCCAAATGCGTATCCCACCGGCTGACAAAGACACTGGCGACCGAATGCACATTGGAGGGATCCCCCCCGTTATCCACAAGCTCTTGCAACCCTTCCTGATACGCGACGGCGATTTCCCGGTATTGGCGCACCGAAAAGATCAAGGTCGCATTGACGCTGATCCCGCGGGCAATCAAACGGCGGGTCGCATGAACACCCGCCGCGGTCGCGGGGACCTTGATCATAAGGTTCGGCCGCTTGACCGTAGCATGAAGCCGCAGTGCTTGCACGACAGTCGCATTCTCGTCATGCGCAAGTGTCGGAACGACCTCCAGACTCACGAACCCGTCGGCGCCCCGAGAGTCCTTGAAAACAGGAAGGAAAAGATCGCAAGCCTTCTGGATATCCGCGATCGAAAGGGCATCGTAGATCTGGAGAGCGCTGGACCCCTTTTGGACCCTGTGGGCGATCTCGCGGGCATAATCGCTCTGGGGATGATTGATTGCTTTTTCGAAGATCGTCGGATTGGAAGTCACGCCCCGGAGGCCGGATTCCTGGATCATTTTTTTGAGCTTGCCGCTGGTAAGGATATCCCGGCTGATAAAATCAAGCCAGGGGCTTTGCCCGGCGGCAAGAAGGCGAGAAGAAGGCGATTCGATCCCTGTGGAAGATGGCATTTAGACCCCGCTCGGAATAGCGTATCTCGGTTGATCTTCGACTCCGGTTCCCGCGAAGTTTCGGCGGAAACACAAAGCAGTCCCTCCTCCCAAGATCTTTTTCCGGGAAAAAGGGGACTAAAAATGAAGGCTCGGTCTAGGGTCAGTCTTGTTTCGGGGGATTGATCCGGACGACGTTCACCGCCTGCGCCCCTTTGGGCCCCTGGCTCATTTCAAACTCGACTTCTTCGCCTTCTTTGAGGCTTTTGTACCCGTCTCCGGTGATCGCGGAAAAGTGCACGAAAATATCTTTTCCTTCCGCCGAGCCACCCTGAGGCGTAATGAACCCATAACCTTTTTGGTTGCTAAACCACTTCACAACACCCTTTGCCATACGGAACGTTCTCCTTCATTTTTGCCGGATTCCCCCATCGAACATCACTGCCCGTGTGGAAAACAGCGTATTGCATGTTGCTATAGCGGAAGAAGTATAACATAGGAAGTACTCGAGTCAACGAGATTTTGGGTTCCAAAACGCGACGGGCGCCCGTCGCCACACCTCACGGACGCCCTGCTTATCGGAGAACGCTTACCCCGCTCTGTCTCAATGGGTTTCGTCGAACTTGACCGCGAGACCGATCTGTTTTTTCTTCATCTCCCAGCGAATAACCTGCCCCGTGACACAATATTTCTCCGGAAAATTCGCACAGGGCAGCAACGTCATCTCGGTCTTGTAATCGGCGCGCTCGGTGAGCGGCCAGACTTTTTCGGCCTCATCCAGATCCAGGAATTCAGCGAAAAGACCGCCCTCGCTGATATTCGTCGTGATCGCCCGGGCGCGGACTTCCCTGCCGCCGGCGTCACGGATCATGAGTTCCACGGGAATCGCCACATGCATTCGTTTGGCGCGCCGGCGCTCCAAGGCATGTCCGACCGACTCTTCACGAATCGAGGAAGATTCGCGGACGATCTTTTTCTCCCGGCTTTTTTCCATCAAATACGGCCCGAGATACTCCGCGACCTCCTCTTCTTTCTGACACAGGGTCACGTTCTGCGGAACATGGGTATCGGCCAGGATCCCGGCAAGTTCTTGGGAAGCTCCGTAGATAAGACTGTCGTGAGGCCGAAGGCAAGCCGCCATGAGCCGGCGGACCCCGATCGGGTCCAATCCGTCCGTGTGTTTGAGATTTAAAATAACGCGCTGCATCCTGCGCCGTCGGATCATCCGTTCGATCTTATGGGCCGCGTCCTGCACGGTTGCTTCCGTGGTGTGGCCGTCGAGGTCGAAAATCCCTACCGCGCCGATCTCTCGCGTGCTGACTTTGAGCTGTTTCATTGGTTTCGCCCGCCGGATCCTTCGCCCCGGAAGGCATTGCCCCCATTCTTTAGATTTTTATTACGTGCAATCATGGCCTTGGCCGTAACGTGCTTTTCGATCCACTCGCGCACGATCCCCTGGATCTCGGGTGCAAAGCCGTAAAACTCGAGACCAAATCCCCCGTCTGAAAAATGCCCGTGGACAAGCTTTCCGCGTCCGTCGATCACGAGATCGTTCTCAAGGAAAAGTTTGATCTGCAGGAATTTGAGATCATAGGGATCGATCGAGCGGCGCATTTCATCCTCAACCCGGGAGTTGATAAATTCCGCGTAAAGACCTCCCTCGCTCAGATTCGTCACGACCGCGTAGCCTTCTTCCGGCTTCCCTTTTTGAGTTTCAAAAACGAATTCGAGAGGCAGTACCGTCCCCAAACGGATATGCCGCCTTTTTTCGGCCTCATACATCCCATCCAGCGGTGAGGCGGCCAACTCGTCCGCCAATGCATAGGTCGCATCGATCGGATCCCCGATACACAACATCCGGTGGGCCACGTCCCGGGTCTGAAAACGGTTCCGGACCTCTTCATCCGGCGACAGGAGAACGCATTTGTTCATCAAAACCGTCTGATTGAGAATGGCAGCGACCCCGGTCTCATCGATCGTGCTCATGTCGGCGGCATTGAAGAGCACATTCTTCCTGAGATTATTCCGGAGCACTTTCTTCATGGCGGATTCCGCCTGGTAAACGAAATCGCCGGAAAAATTCCCCATGATTTCAAAGATCCTGACATTCCCGACGCTTTTGGATTTAATCTGGCTTTTGACGAACATTTGGCTTTCTCCTTTATGTAATTAAGTTCTCCTAGTCTTAATAAATAGCTTTTATTATCTATTACATTGTAACGATAGCATACGTTACTTAATAAATCAAATTAGTATCATAAAAAAGTTTTAATTAGCATACGTGCTCATAAATATATAACTATTTATAGTATTAGCTAGCTATGCAAAATTACTTACGGATCTGCTTAAGACGATCAGCGAGGGTCTTTTCGAAGCCTCGATCGGTAGGAACATAATAGACAGGACAGTCGGGGAGATACTCTTGAGGAACGAACCCGCCTTCGAAATGGTGAACATATTGATAGCCTTGTCCGTGGCCTAATTTCTTGGAAAGAGATGTACTTGAATCCCGTAAATGGGCCGGAACTTCTTTGACGGCATGGTTTTGAATGTCAGCCGACGCTTTTTCAAGTGCCATATACGCCGCATTGCTTTTGGGCGCCAGCGCCATGTAAACGACCGCATGGGCCAGAATAATCCTCGCTTCCGGCATCCCGACGAACTCGATCGCTTGCATCGCCGAGGCGGCCAGGATTAATGCCTGAGGGTCCGCATTCCCGATATCTTCGCTCGCCAGGATGAGGATGCGCCGCATAATGAAACGGGGATCTTCCCCAGCATCGAGCATTTTGGCCAGCCAGTAGATAGCCGCATCGGGCGAAGACCCACGCATGCTTTTGATGAAAGCGCTGGCCGCATCATAATGATAATCCCCTGCTTTGTCGTGGTAGAGCCACTTCTTTTGGCAGGATTCTTCCGCAACTTTGCGATCAAAATGGATCACACCGTCCTGATCGGGCGTTGTGGACCGAATCCCCACTTCAAGCGCATTCAGGACCTTCCGGGCGTCCCCCAACGCGCTCTGCACCAGATGCTCCACCGCCTCTTCTTCGATCCGCACTTTGATCTTGCCGTACCCCCGTTCGGGATCGTTCAGGGCCCGGAAAAGGACCTGGCGCAGATCCGGTTCCCCCAGCGGCCTCAACTCAAAAACAATCGCGCGGGAAAGAAGCGGCGCATTGACCGCGAAAGAAGGATTTTGGGTCGTCGCACCGATGAGGATCAGGACCCCATGCTCAACATCGGGCATCAGGACATCCTGCTGAGCCCGGTTAAAGCGGTGGATCTCATCAATAAAGAGAACGGTCCTTCGCCGGGAGGTCCGGAGGAGTTGACGGGCCGCCTGGATCACGGCTCTGAGCTCACTGACCCCCGCCTCGACCGCATTCAGCGAAATGAATTTCGCCTGGGTCATCTTGGCAATGACAAGGGCCAGGGTCGTTTTTCCGCTGCCCGAAGGCCCGTAGAACAAAAGGGACTGCAATCGGTCGGCCTGAAGAACCCGCCGCAGGATCTTGCCCGGAGCTAAAATATGGGATTGTCCGACGATATCGTCCAGATGGGCGGGACGCATACGGACCGCGAGCGGAAGCAAATCCGGATCCCTACGAAGGTCGCTAGCGCTTTCCCCCGCTCCTCTTCCCTCTCCAAAAAGGTCCGGAGAAATGTCCGGAGTATTCTTTTTCGGCATGCCGAAGCCTCCTAGGCTCCCTGAGGGCTATTGAAAGGCTGCCTGGAATTCGCGGACGATCGTTGCCGCGATCTGGTCATGAAGGACCTGGATCTCCTCAGAGACCAGTGTGCGTTCGTCGGACTGATACGTGACCCGAAGCCCCAGATTTTTGCATCCGGCAGGAACGCGGCCCCCTTCGAAAAGATCGAAGATCTCCACCCGACGGACCATTTCTTTTCCGAGCTTTCGGATCACTCCAATCACCTGATCGGCTTTCACCTCATGGCGGACGGTTACGGAAATATCCCGTTCGATCGAAGGGAACTTAGGCCATTCCGCGAAAGGTTTGACACGCGGCAGAACATCCAGAAGCAGTTCCAACGCGATCTCGGCCACAAAAACCGGAGATTCGAGCCCCCAGTGCTTTTCAAGTTCCGGACGGACCTGCCCCATGAATCCGACGATCCTCTCCCCGATCTGAAGGGACTCGCAAATGCCCGGATCGCACCAGGCCGGGATCCGTGCCCGCGTCCAGGCCCAGGTCCCCACCCCAAGGCGGTCCAAGACCGACTCAAGGACCCCTTTTAAATCATAATAGGTCACCGGACGCCCCGCATCCGAGCGACTTTTGGGCTTCCAATGCCCGGCCATGGCGACGCCTAGCGTCTTGATCTCCTGCGGCGCCTTGGCATGAGGCCCCTTCTGATAGAGATTCGCAATCTCGAAAAAAAAGTTATCCGTATTCCCATGGAAGTTATTCCGCTTGATCACCTCCAGATGGCTGGTCGTAAACGACGGACGCATCCAGCACAATTCTTTATTCTGGGGGTTGGAAACGAACACCGCCCCTGCCAGATCCTTGTCTTTGTCCAAACCCTTTTCGGAAATAAGGCTAAAAGTCACCAGCTCAAAAAAGCCCAAACCGGAAAAGATCCCGGCAAGACGCTCTTCAAAGCGAAAAAGCGGCGCATCTCCGCCCCCGGAAGGGGCCCGTTCGGGCAAATGCTCGGGGATATTCTCGTAACCGTAGATCCTCGCAATCTCCTCGATCAGGTCGATGGGCTTGCCGAGGTCCTCGCGAAAAGAAGGCACAGTGACTTTCCAGCATTTCGGCGACGCCGTCTGGACACCGAGCCCCAAACGCGTCAGGATCGAATGCACCTGATGCTCCTTGATCTCGATCCCGAGCGTTTTGACGATCTCAATGGCCTGCAGCTGAATGACCGGCCGGGGCATGCCAGGCTTATCCCCTTTACGGATCCCTTGCCCAATCAACCGGGGTTTGACATATTTCTGGATAAGGGTCAGCGCCCTTTCCCGCCCAAGGTCCACTCCTTCGGGGTCGACCCGCCGCTCGAACCGGTAAGAAGACTCGCTCGAAAGCCCATAACGGCGCGCCGCCTGACGGATCCAGCGAGGATGAAAGAACGCAGACTCAAGAAGAACGTTCCGCGTTTGAAGCGTGACTTCCGTTTCCTTGCCGCCCATGACTCCCGCCAGCGCCACGGGCTTATCCCGGTCGGCGATCACAAGGTCAGCCGCTTTCAGTTCCAGCTCCCGCCCGTCGATCAGGAGGAGTTTTTCGCCGTCTTTGGCACGACGGATCTTGATCTCCTGCCCGGCGAGACGATCGGCGTCAAACGCATGGAGCGGCTGGCCGGTTTCTAGCAGAACATAGTTCGTAATATCCACCAGCGGGCTGATCAAGCGCACCCCGCAAGCGCTGAGGCGCTGGCGCATGAATTCGGGTGTTTCGCCTTGTCCGATCCCCTCGATCAGAACGCCGGTATAATACGGGCAGGCCTCCAGATCGCGGATCTCGATCTTCCATCCGGAAACCGCCTTGCGGTTCTTCCCATCATCGATTGAGGGCATTTTAAGCGAAAGATTTTCGACTGCCGCGATCTCGCGGGCGACCCCGAGATGCGAAAGCCAATCCGGACGGTTCGTTGTCACCTCGACCTCAAAAAGATGATCTTTGGTGGGAGGAAAAAGCTCGAACTTTTTGACCTCGAGCCCCGCCATGGTCAGACGGTCGGCGATCTGCCCGTAGGGCGGCGCGATATTGACGAATTCCTGGAGCCAATTCAAGCTGAGCTTCATGCGAACTGCCTCAAGAAACGAAGATCGTTCTCATAGAATAAGCGGATATCTTGGATCCCGTGCCGCAGCATTGCGATCCGTTCCACCCCCAAACCAAAAGCGAAGCCCTGGACCGAGCCTGGGTCATAACCCACAGCTTTAAAAACATTCGGATTTACGCACCCCGCACCGAGGATCTCGAGCCAGCCTCGGTTCCCCCATTGGAGGTCGACCTCGACACTGGGCTCCGTAAAAGGAAAGAAATGCGGACGGAAGCGGATCTTGACGTCCTGGCCGAAAAGCTCCCGCAAAAAAAGATGCAGGATCCCTTTCAGATCGCTGAACGTGGTCCGGTCATCGACCATCAGCCCTTCGATCTGATGGAACATGAACGAGTGGCTCGCATCCACCGTATCGGGGCGGTAGACGCGCCCCGGGGCAATGATCCGCAGCGGTGGTTTTTGGGCCTGCATCACACGGATCTGGACCGTCGAGGTCTGGGAGCGCAAAAGATATCCATCCCCGGCATAGAACGTGTCGAACGCATCCCGCGAAGCATGGTCCAGAGGAATGTTGAGGGCGGTAAAATTATGAAACTCGGTCTCGATCTCCGGACCGTCCACAACGCTAAATCCCAACTTGGAAAAAATCCCCGCAATATCACGGATCGTCTGGGTGATCGGGTGCGTCCGGCCAAGGCGTGGCGCGATCCCGGGCAAGCTCTCATCGAACACCCCTTCGCGGAGGACCGGAGCCCCGGCCGTCTTCTTCTTCTCCTGAAAGGCCCGTTCAAGCGTATTCTTGAGCTGGTTCACCGCAGCGCCATAGGCCTTGCGGGATTCCGGGGCCAAATTGCGAATCTCCTCTAAAAGGGCCGTGACCTTGCCCTTTTTCCCAAGGAAAAGCACCCGAAAGGCCTCCAGTTCCTCCGACGTGCGGAGCGAAGCCAGCTTGCTCATCGCTTCCCGCTCGATTTCTTGAACGTGATCCACCATGGAGATATCCTGGAGCTGCCGCGCTGGCCCTGGGTATTGGGATCAGGATTTCGCGACCGCTTGAACGACTTTAGCGAACGCTTCCGGGTCCCGAACCGCGAGTTCCGATAAAGACTTCCGATTCAAGGCGACCTTCGCAGCTTTCAAAGCATGGATGAAACGGGAATAAACGAGCCCGTTCGCTTTGCAGGCCGCATTGATCCTCGCCGTCCAAAGAACGCGGAACTGCCGCTTACGCTGTTTGCGGTCCCGCGTCGCGAACGCAAGCGCCCGCTGGACCGTTTCTTTGGCGGTACGGTAAAGCGTCCGCCGACCGTGGAAAAAACCCTTCGCCCGCTTGAAGACCTTTTTCTTCCTTTTCTGGGTCGCGGGGATCCGTGTAGCTCTTGGCATAGGAGGACTCCTTTCAGGATTTTCGTGTTATTGCCCGTAAGGCAGCATCATTTGAATACGCCGGCGGTCCGAAACATCCACCTCGCGCCATCCGCGCGCCTGGCGTTTTTTCTTCCGCGGGCGATCGGCCAGCAAATGCCGCCGAAGTGCCGCGGTCGAACGGACCTTTCCCTTTTTCGAGATCTTAAACCGTTTTCGCACTGCTTTGTTGGTTTTCATTTTGATTTTCATCGTCATTCCCTTTCGTTGAAGTTGGTTTCTTGCTTGGACTTCCGGGCGCATACAGCAGATGGAACGACCGCCCGTCAAATCCTTCCCGCTTTTCAATGAATCCAATATCCGAAACATCCTCGGTGAAGCGGTCGATCACCTTCTGGCCCAAATGCGAATGCGAGATCTCGCGCCCCCGGAAGAACATCGTCAGTTTCACCTTGTCCCCGCGCTCGAGGAAACGCCTCGCGTTCCTCAGCTTAGTCTGATAATCATGTTCGCCGATCTTGAAGGTGACCTTGACCTCTTTAATATCGATGGTCTTCTGTTTCTTTTTCGATTCTTTTTCTTTTTTATTAAGCGTATAAATATATTTACCGAGATCCAGGATGCGGCACACCGGCGGTTCGGTATTCGGAGAAATCTCCACCAGGTCCAGCCCTTCTTCCTGGGCGAGCTGAATGCCTTCTTTGACCGTCACGATCCCGACCTGCCGGCCGTCGGCGGCGATCAAGCGGATCTGTGGGGCCCGGATCTTGAAATTCGCGCGAATACTTCTTGGATCGATACTCAAAAAATACCTCCTGGGTTAGTCCTTTACGGACGATTGGGTCTCTGATAAAAAAAGTTTCCGGACTTCGTCGATCGTTTGGACACCGAGATCCTTCCGGCCCCGGGCCCGAACCGCAAGCGACCCGCTGGCGGCTTCCTTATCCCCGATCACAAGGATATAAGGGACTTTTTGGAGCTCGGCTTCGCGGATCTTGTAGCCGATCTTTTCGGCCCTCAGATCCGTTTCGATCCTGAACCCCGAACTCTTCAGCGCATGAGCCGCCTGAAGCGCCGCTTCATGGCTCCGGTCAGTGATCGTCGCGATCACGGCTTGAACCGGCGCCAGCCATAGCGGAAACGCCCCGCCATAATGTTCGGTCAATATCCCGATGAACCGTTCGAGCGAACCGAAGATCGCCCGGTGCACCATGAACGGGTACTGCTCTTTGCCGCTCCGGTCCACGTATTTCAGATCGAAGCGCCGAGGGAGATTGAAATCGAACTGGATCGTAGTGCACTGCCAAGCCCGTTCGATGGCGTCCAATATCTTGATGTCGATCTTGGGTCCGTAAAAAACCGCTTCGGCCTCAGCTCTCTTGAAACGGCATCCTTTGGCTTCCAGACACTCGCTCAGCGTCGCTTCGGCTTGCTGCCACTCCTCGTCGCTCCCGGCATATTTGTCTCGCTGCCGGGGATCGCGGACTGAAAGATCGATCTCGTAATTCTCGAACCCGAAGGTCCTCAGGACCCGGAAAGCCAGCTCCAGCACTTTCTGGATCTCTTCGCGAAGCTGCTCCGGCGTGCAGAAAATATGGGCGTCATCCTGCGTGAACCCGCGGACACGAAAAAGACCATGCATGGTGCCTGAACGTTCATAACGATAAACGGTCCCGAGCTCCGCCATACGGATCGGAAGATCGCGGTAGGAACGGGTCTGGGTCTTGTAGATCAGGATATGGAACGGACAATTCATCGGCTTGATCTGATAGAACTGCTCTTCCACCTTCATTTGCGAGAACATCGCGTCCTTGTAAAAACTCGTATGGCCGGACGTCTCCCACAAATGACCCCGCGCAACATGCGGCGAGTAGACGTAATCGTACCCCTCGGCTTCATGCTCCGCCTTCCAGTAATCCTCGATCGTCTTGCGAAGCCGCGCGCCTTTTGGATGCCAAAGAACAAGTCCGGGACCCAAGTCCTCCTGGATCGAATACAGGTCCAACTCCCGGCCCAGCTTGCGGTGATCCCTCTTCTTCGCTTCTTCCAGCCGGACTAAATACCGGTCAAGCTCGTTTGGGGTTTGAAAGGCTGTCCCGTAAATACGGGTCAGCATTTTATTCTTCTCATCCCCCCGCCAGTACGCTCCTGCGACGGACAGCAGTTTGAACGCTCGGATCTCACGCGTGTTAGCCACGTGAGGGCCCCGGCACAGATCGATGAAATCCCCGTTCTGGTAAAGCGAGATAGTCTCTCCGGCGGGGATCCCCGCAATGATCTCGCATTTGTAATCCTGCCCGATTTTGCGAAAAAAATCGATCGCTGCCGAGCGCTCCATGACCGTCCGCTTGAATTCCTGCTGGGCCCCAATGATCCCACGCATTTTTTCCTCAATGCGCGGCAGATCTTCCTCGGTCAAAGGCTGATCTAATTCGATGTCGTAGTAAAAACCGTCTTTGATGGTGGGCCCTACCCCGAATTTCGCGCCGGGATAGAGGGCTTGAACGGCCTGCGCCATAACGTGGGCTGCCGAATGCCGGAGACGCTCAATCGCGTCCTCATTCCTTATTTCAGTCATAATGCGAAAATTTCTCTCAACCTCCTGCTAGGATTGAACTTAGGTCGCGTATTCTACCCGTGAAGGGCAGGTAGCGCAACTGTTTTCCCCCGTCCGTCAGGCTTTCTTGCCTTTTAACCGCTTTTTCAAGCGCTTGTAATAGGCCGTGGCCCTTTTTCTTTTGATCCGCCTTTTATGATCCATTCCCATGGTGTCCTCCTTAATCGGCTTACGAGAAGCCATATTCCCGATTGAAAAAAAAATGGTCTCAGTTTATGATGACGCCCTTTCCTCGTTCCTTGGGCGGTTAGCTCAGTTGGTTAGAGCACTACCTTGACATGGTAGGGGTCAGAGGTTCAAGTCCTCTACCGCCCACCATTTCCCACTCCCCCGGAGTCCCGATCCCCCTTGAGAAACGCTTCGGGCAGATACCGCTCCAGTAATTCTTTGGCTTTTTCATAAGCCCGGGCCCGATGCGACACCTTCGCTTTGCGTTCCGGGGCCGCCTGCCCGAAGGTTTGGCGAAAATCCGGATAATAAAAGAGCGGATCATAGCCGAAGCCATTCGATCCCTGCGGACTTTCAGCGATCCGGCCATGAACTTCGCCGCGCACGGTCCCGATCAGGCGCCCGGGTTCCGCGATCGCGATCACCGACACATAATGAGCCGATCGCCGCTCCGACGGGACTTCGCGAAGCGCTTCCAGCAGCCGCCGGTTATTGCGTTCATCGTCCCCTTCGATCCCGCCATAGCGCGAAGAATAGATCCCGGGAGCCCCGTCGAGGGCGTCCACACAAAGACCCGAATCTTCCGCCAAGGTCATCTTTCCGCTTTGCGCCGCATATCCCAGCGCTTTCCGCTCCGCGTTTTCTTCGAACGACGCGCCGGTTTCCTCTATTTTCTGATACCCTGCAAGCCCGCAAAGGGTTTCCATCGCCAGAGGAAGCCCGGTCAAAAAACACCGAAGTTCTTCGAGCTTTTTGAGATTTGTCGTTGCCACTAAAAACGGCCAGAGGATCTGTTTCATAGACGGATGAACTTTTTTTCGATCTCAATCAACTGCCGGATCCCTTTTTGCCCGACCGCAAGCAAATGATCCAACTGCCTTTTGTTGAACGGCTCGCGTTCCGCCGTCCCCTGGATCTCGATCCATCGTCCGCTTCCCGTCATCACAAGGTTCATGTCCACCTCGGCTTGCGAGTCCTGCTCATAGCACAGGTCCAGGACCGGCTGGCCCTTGAGGATCCCCACGCTTACGGCCGCTACGTAATCGCGGATCGGATTTTCGGCAAGCAATTTCGTCTTCAAACATTTCTGGACCGCTTCGGCCAAGGCGATAAAGCATCCCGTGATCGCCGCCGTCCGCGTCCCCCCATCCCCCTGGAGCACATCCGCATCCATCCATAAGGTTTTGCCACTCAGCTTGGTGAGATCGACCACGGCCCGGAGACTTCGCCCGATCAAGCGCTGGATCTCCTGAGTGCGGCCGGAAGGCCGTCCCTTGGAGGACTCACGGGCAATGCGGCTCGAACAGGATGCCGGGATCATCCCATACTCGGCGGTCAGCCATCCCTGCGGGCTGTCCTTCAAAAAATGCGGGACCTTATCCTCCAGGGTCGCCGTGCACAACACCTTAGTATCCCCCATCTGAATGAGGCAGGATCCCAAAGCGTTTTTAAGATAACCTTTGGTGATAACGACCTTGCGAAGTTCATCGGATTTTCTCGACCTTGAAACCATGGATCCCTCCCTGGGCACTTGATCAACGAAGATGAAAAAGCTCATGGAGCCTCGGAAGGATCCGGACATCCGGAAGCGTCCGAAGCGCGATCCCCTGCAAACGATAGAGGAGATCCCATGTCTTGCGGGGGGGGGCCGCCCGGCCTGGCGCCGTCACCGGCATCAGAACGAGAGGGGCCTCGCGCACGACATGCGCCATCATTTTAATCAAATTTTCGAATTCGGTCATATCAATTTCTTCAGAGACCGCCATCTTCACGAAGAGATCCCGCCCCTTAGCCTCCGCCAGGAACTGAAAATGGTCCTGAGCGCAATCTTGGGTATGCGTAACGCTGGCTGGTTTAAGGTCCATGGCAATGCAATCGCACCAAGGGCCGATCCTCGCGATCTCCCGCCAAAACGTCCCGTTCGTTTCAAGATAATTCCGGAATCCCGCGTCTCTGAGACGGGGCAGGAGACCCGATAAAAAGGAGGCCTGGATTAAGGGCTCCCCGCCCGTTAAGCTCACAAAACTGTGGGGCCCGCTCGCTTTCTCCAGCCGTTCCACTTCCGCGAGGACATCCTCAACAGCAAGGGAAACCCCTTTTTTCCCGCGCTCATCGCAATAAGAACATTCGAGGTTGCATCCGACAAAACGGACAAAGAGATGCCGTTCTCCGGCGTGGATCCCCTCGCCCTGGATCGACGAAAAGATCTCGGAAACCGGCGCCCGCAGGATTTCGCTCATGCCGGCACCAGAGGATCCTTCCATCCCGCCTCGCGGAACCCGCGGGCGCGGAGAAGGCAAGAGTCGCAATCGCCGCAGGGGATCTTCCCGCCTCGATAGCAGGACCATGTTTTCTCAAACGGAACCTTTAAGGCCTGCCCGCGCCGGATGATCTCGGCTTTGGTCATGCGGACCAGCGGCGCGATGATCCGGACCGCCCTTCCCTCGATCCCGGCCTTAGTCCCGATCCTAAACACCTTTTCCATGGCCTCCAGATATTCGGGACGGCAATCCGGATATCCGCTGTAATCCACTGCGTTCGCCCCGATAAAAACCGCTTCGGCCCCGATCGCCTCGGCCCAGGAAGATGCCAGAGCCAGGAAGATCGAGTTTCGCCCCGGAACATAGGTCGAAGGGATGTGATCCTTTGGGGGAGATTCCGAACCGCTGGGGATCGGGATCCGCGGATCCAGAAGAGCGCTTCCTTTCCAGGAAAGATCGCACGTGAGCAACCGGTGTTCGATCTTCAGGCCCGAAGCGAGAGCCCGAGCCGATTCGATCTCCCGGCCATGCAACTGCCCGTAGGAGATCGTCAAGGCGAAGACTTCGTAGCCTTGGTGACGAGCCTCGTAGAGGACCGTCGCCGAATCAAGACCGCCGGAAAGTAAACAGACGGCTTTTTGCCCCATGGATGTTATTCGAAAGACCGGGCGATCCGGACCCCCCGAAGTTTTTCTCCAAGAAACCGCTCTCCCACTCTTCTGAAATTGCTCGAAAGGTCGCTGACGAAGATCTGCAGTTCCCCCGTTCCCGGACGGCGGGCCAACAAGCCTCGTTCCGTCAAAACCGTTTTGAGTTTCCGGGCCGTCGGGGCTGCCGAATCGATCAGCCGGACTCGCGATCCCAAGTACGAGCGGATGCCGCGGCGAAGAAGCGGGTAATGCGTACAGCCGAGGATCAGGCTTTTGATGCCCGCGCGCTTCATTTTTTCCAGATAAAGTCGGACCACATCCCGGGTGATCGGATGATCAAGCCAGCCTTCTTCCACAAGCGGCACAAAGAGCGGGCAGACCTGCGTTCGGATACGAAGTCCGGGACACAACCGCTTCAACTCGTTCTCGTAGGAACCGCTATGGATCGTCGCTTTCGTCGCGATCACGCCCACCGGCTCCTTGCCGCCGAGCCGCACCGCCTCCTCGACCGCCGGCTGGATCACGTCGAAGATAGGCAGATCGAAATGGCGTTTCAAAAACCGGTAGGCGACGCTGGAGGAGGAATTGCAGGCCACCACGACGGCCTTGACCCGGTGTTTCAGCAGGAACAGGGTGTTCTGGATCGAATAATTGAGGATCTGCGAGCGGGATTTGTTCCCGTATGGAAGACGGGCGAGATCCCCGAAATAAATGATCTTTTCCGTGGGCAAGAGCCGGCGGAGCTCGCGAACGACCGTCAGCCCCCCGAGCCCTGAATCGAAAACCCCGATCGGGTTGGGACACCCTCGCCCGGACGCGCTCGTTCGTTCTTTCTTCAATCCTTCTCTTCCAGGAATTTTTTGATCCGCGAAAGGGCTTTTTTGATTAAAGGCTCGTCGATGACCAACGCGAACCGGACATAGCCTTCGCCGTATTCTCCGAATCCGGTCCCCGGCGCCACCGCGACCCCGGTCTCACGGATCATCAACTCCGTGAACTCCATGGCCGTCAGAGCCCGATACCGGGCCGGAAGCTTGGTCCAGACATAGAACGTCGTATCCGGCTTGGGGGTCTCCCATCCGATCGCATTGAGGCCGTCCACCAGAAGATCCACTCGTTTGCGGTAAATATCGACGATCTTGTGGACATAGGTCTGCGGTCCCCGGAGCGCGCGGATCGCTGCCTTTTGCACCGCCCGGAAGATGCCGAAGTCGACATAGCTTTTGGTTTTCGCGAGGCTCTGAAGGATCTCATGGTTCCCGACGACGAATCCGATCCGCCAGCCGGGCATGCTGTAGGATTTCGACATCGTATGGAACTCAATGCAGAATTTCCGCGATCCTTTAGCCTCCAGGATGCTCCGGGACCGTTTGCCGCGCAACACGAAATCCGAGTAGGCATTGTCATTCGCAAGGATAATATCCTTATCCTTCGCCCAAGAAACCAGCTTCTCATAAAAATCAAGATCGCAAGTCGCGCCGGTTGGATTATGCGGATAACTCACGATCATAAGCTTCGAAAGGCGAGCGGTTTCGTTGGGAATCGTCCGCAGGTCCGGCAAATACCCGTGCTCTTCTTTGAGCGGAATGTTGTAGAGGATCCCGCCAGCCATGATCACGCCGTTAAAATGGACGGGGTAGGCGGGAGACGGAATGAGCGCCAGGTCATCATTGTTGAGGAATGCCAAGGAGAGATGGGCCACGCCCTCTTTGGAACCGATCAATGGCAGGACCTCTTTGTCCGGATCAAGCTCGACCCCAAATCGCCCGTGATACCATTCGGCAATCGCTTTCCGGAATTCGCGCTCAATCTGCTCATCCCATTTCGAATAGCGATGGATCCCCGGGTCCGTAATGCATTCTTTGAGCGCGCGCACGACATGGGGAGGCGGGGCAAAATCGGGATTCCCCATACTGAAATCGATGACTTCCACTCCCTGCTGACGCATCTCGCGCTTCCATCCGTCCACGACCGTAAAAAGATACGGCGGCAAGCGTTTCATTCGGTTCGCTTCATGCATGTGCATAACAGTTCACTCCTTCTTTGAATTAAAGATCACATTCGGTTCAAGCTTTCTCGATCACACACAAAAGGTCGTCCGGCCCGGCAAGCTCACCGGCATCGAAATAGACCTCCACGAGAACCCCGGAAACCGGCGCGGGAATCGTCACGACTCCATCTTCGGTGATCAGATCGACCAGATCATCCCCCGCTTCCACAGGATCCCCTTCTTCGACATGCCATGCTTGCACGGTCGCCTCGGCATACTGCTTGGCAAGGGTCGCAAGCGAAATCTCAGTCATGATAAAAACGTTCCTTCCGAATGCGCCAGGGAGAAAACCTCCCCGGCGTGATAAGAACTGCGGACCCAAGGGCCCGCGAACACATAATCAAATCCGAACGATCTTATTTTTTCGGCTAATTCCCTGAAAAACTGAGGCGTTTTATATTCCGCTACTGGCAAATGGCCACGGCCAGGCGACAAATACTGCCCGATCGTAAGGATATCACATCCAACTTTCTTCAGATGGATCGCCGCATCCAGGATTTCGGATTCGCTTTCGCCGAGACCGACCATCATCCCGCTTTTTGTCTTCATCCGCGGCGCGATCGCTTTGACCGTGGCAAGCACCCGTAAAGAGCGTCCGAAATCCGCTCCCGACCTTACCTCCCCTTGCAGCCGTTCCACGGTCTCAAGGTTATGATTGAAAACATCCGGCCCCGCATCCACCACCGTCCGGATCAAATCGTCGCGACCGTGAAAATCCGGGGTCAAGACCTCGATGCGGCCCTCCGGTATCCTCTGCCGGACCGCCCGGACCGTTTCCGCGAATTGCCCGGCCCCTTCGTCCGGAAGATCATCACGCGTCACCGAAGTCACAACCACATATTTCAATCCAAGCTCACCCGCCGCCCGGGCCACTTCCGCCGGCTCTTCCGGGCGGACCCGCTCGGGAGTCCCGTTGGGGATCGCACAAAATCCGCAGGAACGCGTGCAAATATTCCCGAGGATCATGAAAGTCGCAGTCCGTCTTGCGAAGCATTCGGTCCGGTTCGGACACAAGGCCGACTCGCAAACCGTGTGAAGCTGTCCCGCCCTCAGAATGCTTTCCGTTGCCTGGAGAGCCGTCAGGGGCGTGGGACGGCGGAACCATGCCGGCAGTCTCTCGCGATTGATGACAGGCATAAAACCCCTTTAAAGCGAGTGTTTGTATCAAAAAGGCTCTGGGGTGTCAAGGAGGATTGGACCCGGAAAGGACCGCGCCGTCGTCAGGCGCAAAAGGGACGCAAAAGTTCCCGGGGGATGCCGATATCGACGACGAAGATTTGCCCTGCATGCTGAGGCCCCGCCCCCTGAAAAAGTCCGCGTTTCGGGACGGCCAAGGTCGCGGTATGGGTCGCCTGGACCGCGACCCCCAAAACCTCCCCTGTATCCGCTTGGATCCCGGACGGAATATCGACCGCAAGGATGAGTCCCGGATGCTGATTGACCGCTTCGATCACCGTTTTTTGGATCCCCGTCACCGGTTTATTGAGGCCGATCCCGAAAAGGGCATCGAGGATGATCTCCGACCGGCCGATCATTCCGCGGATCTCCGCTTCCGGAGTTGCCTCTAAAATTTCAAGGATCGGGATCGCCATTTTTTTCGCGACCGATGCGTTGAGCGCGGCATCCCCGCGAAGTTGCGTCAAACTCCCGACGAGAAGCACTCCGACCGAAAAGCCCTTATTGGACAAGTGTCGTGCCGCGACGAATCCGTCCCCGCCGTTATTTCCGGTTCCCGCCACGACGGTCACACGCCCGGAGCGCTCGTGATGAAAAAGAAACTCCGCAACGCCGCGCCCCGCATTCTCCATCAAAAGAAGCGTGGGGATCCCATAAACCGAGGCGGCGCGAGATTCCAAGTCTCTGATGACCGAGGTTGTCGGATACGCTGTTCCCATTATGAGTCGCCATGAATTCGATCGGTTTATTGCGAAGGAAGGTAGTATTTGCCTTGCGTCTGGTAGTCTCCCACCCCACTGTCCTGCCATTCGCCGTCCTCGGTCAATCGGATCATACCCTTTCCTGCACCCGGTCGCGATGGATTGGCCGTCGCTAAAAAATACCGGTAATTCACTCCGCCTGACGTCCCCATGAATATTCCGTAATACCATAAAGTGCTTGCATCGCAAGGCGGAAACTCGATCCCGAGCTCTTGCTTCCAAATCTCGATCCGATTGCAATGGCTAAGTCCAAAATAATTCCCCCCTGTCCGCGCCTCAAACCCCGGGTCGGCATCGCGCGCTTGGAGGTAAGCGCGCCGGATCATTCCGAGGGTTGTTCGCGCTTCCGCCTGTTTGGCCTTTTCGTCATTCCCGGAAATGCGGGAAACCGCGATCGCCGCGAGCAAAGCAATGATTACGGCCACGACTAAAAGTTCGACCAGAGTAAAACCCGCACGGCGGCCGAGAAGATTAGAGGTTCTAGGGTCCATGGCTCACCGCTTTCGCATTTTCAGGCGCGGGCCCGGCTGGAAATGCTTTCAAAAATCGCGGATCATTCAGCCGACACATCGTATTTTCCGACCCCGGGCTCATAATCTCCCGTCCCAAGCCATTTGCCTTTTTCCGTCAGTCCGATATAGGCATTGTAATTGTCATGGCGTCGCGCTAAAAAAATCCCGCCTGAAGTACTGTCGTAGACAAGTTCATAACACCACGGAGTTCCGCCTTCCGAACTCCGGGCATGGGGAATTTCCACCATTAAGAACTCCCGGATGTCGGGAATAAATGCAGTGTGGCAAGAGTCCTTGCCTTCCATATATTCGTAAAAAGGACTCCCATTCGCCATCCGGCCTCCGTTCTCATCCAAAAACCTCAAATAGGCCCGTCTCAAGGTCCCCAGAACCTCGCGCGCTTCGCCCACATCCGCTTTCGAAAAATTGCCGATCAACTTCGGCAGCATTATCGCCGCCAAAACGGCGACAATGACCAGGACGATCAGGACTTCGACCAAGGTAAAGCCGCTTCCCCTTCGCCTAAGAACGCTTCGGGATCGCATAGATGCCGTCCTCCGCGAAAC
Organism: Candidatus Omnitrophota bacterium; assembly: GCA_049324575.1. GTDB lineage: Bacteria > Omnitrophota > Omnitrophia > Omnitrophales > Aquincolibacteriaceae > JBMONI01. The sequence continues at coordinate 44,746 of JBMONI010000018.1, forward strand.
GGCCGGACCCGTCAAAATAAACCTTGTAACGCTGTTTCCCGCGTACTGGATTACTGTCCCAATCCCCCAGGATATAGTCGTCCCCGTTGTTCTCGAATCCTTTGGTGTCGCGGCGAAGCGCACAAATACGGAACGCATCAGGCTCGATCTCGAGGCTGAACTCCCAATCGGGCTTTTTCTCGTCGCAGGCCTTGAGCACCACGCCGAGGTCCTCCGCGATCGCCTCGGCCACTTCCGGATCGCAATGCCCCGCGCCGGCCGTCCGCGTCCCCAGGGCATAGAGATCCTCCAATTGTCCGGTGTTCGCGTTCTCGTCCAGGTATTGCCATATTCCGCCCGCAAGGTTCCCGATGATCATATAGGCTTCCGCGACGCGGGCCCGCTCATCCTGTTTGAACAAGCGCGGGATCAGGACCGAGGCAACAAGAGCAATCAGGATCATGACAATGAGCATTTCGACCATCGTGAAGCCCCGCCTGCGAAAGAGAGCGCGGAAGGAATGAGGAAAGAAAAGCGGGTTAAGGAACGGCGGTGAGACGGCTTTTGAACGCTTCAATTCACGCCTTGGGTTTGTAAGGATGCGAGCCGCCCCAATCGCCGTCGCGATCGAGCGTGATCGTTTTGGAAGCATAATCGTCATCCACATCCGCATTGCGGGTCGCCGTCGCCAAAAATCCCGAGGAATCCGAACCGACCCCGAAAGTCCAGTACTTGTTCGTCGCGGCGGGATCTTCCAAGCCTAGGTCCCCCCAAGACGAGCTCGTCACCCAAGTCCCGTTCTCGAGATAGTAGGCCTCTTCGCCGACCCTAATCGCGCTCAGGATCCCGATCGCCTCAGCAACACGCGCTTTTTCCGCCTGGGGATAGAAACGGGGAAGAGCGATCGCCGCCAGGATCCCGAGGATCACGACCACCATCAAAAGCTCAGCCAGCGTAAAACCCATCCGTTTTTTTTTCATGATCCCCTTATCCTGCAAAGCGGATAAACGATAGCCGTTGCCTTATCCGGCTGTCGTACAGCCTTTCTTGGCATCGCTGCTGTCGAAGAGCTGATAAGCTTTTTTACCGGCCCCTGGCGAAGCAGGCCCGCAGCTAAAGTCACCATCCTCGATCTCTAATGTCACTGTCGCATCCCCATAATCACCGCCGACCCGTTTTGCTTGACAAGTGTTGCTCGTCGTTTCACAGGAATACAAGAATTTTGATCCGCCGGTAATCGCTGACAACCCCAACCGCGCGAGATCCGTGGCCTCTTCGGTACACACCGCCGTAGTGCAGGTAAATGCAATGTAGCTATTGGTCAGACTGTAATTAGTGATCTGCCCGCGGCGGATAATGCCCAACGTATGTTGGGCCTCGGCGATGATCGCTTTTTCCGGCTGGGACAAAAGACGGGGCACCACAAGGCCCGCCAAGAGGGCCAGGATCACCACCACGATGAGGACTTCGACCAGGGTAAAACCTTTTTTTTCTCGGCTCATTTGAAAACTCCTTTTCAAGATCAGTTAAAATCCAAGATTGATTCCACTCCAATACTAACCCCTCCTGGATAGCGTTTCAACTTCATAATCAACTGCCGCCGGTCGTCATCTGAAGGATCGGCAGAAATACGGAAACAACAATAAAGCCAACCAGAATCCCCATGACCACCAAGAGCAAAGGCTCGATCAGGGTCGTCATCCGCTTCAGGTAATCGTCCACCTGCGTTTCATAATAATTCGCGATCATATGGCAAAAACCCTGAAGATCTCCGCTCTCTTCCCCCACGGCGATCAGCTGGGTCATGAAAGTAGGGAACACATTTTTCTGCTCGAGGTTCGCCCCCAGGCCTTTGCCCTTGGAAACCGCATCTTGGACCTCCAGAATCGTCTCTTCAAGATAACGGTTCCCGGTCAATTTGGCGCTGCCCGAAAGCCCGCGCAGGATCGGCACCCCCGCCTGGGTCAGGGTCGCCAGGCTCCGGCAAAATCGGAAAGAAGCCACCTTCATCATCAGGCCGCCGATGATCGGCAGACGAAGGACTAGACGATGAAAAGCCGCTATCCCCGCGGGGGTCTTCAGATAAAACGAGACCAAGATCCCGATCGCCAGAACGATCAGGACCCCCAGCGCCGACTGATAGCGGATAAAACGGCTCATCGCGATCACGATCTGGGTCGGGACCGGGAGCACGAGATTCTGCGAGACGAAGATCTCCTCGAATTTCGGAATGATCGAGATCATAAGAAAGGTCAGCGCCCCGGTGGCAACGCACACCAGGATCGCCGGATAGATCAGAGCTGAAACGACCTTGCTTTTCACCGATTCGGAGGATTCCTGATAGCGGGAGATCTCTTTGAGGATGTTCGGAAGGTTCCCCGACAGCTCCCCCACCTCGATCAAATTCTGCCAGATCGGCGGAAAGACCCGCGGATGCCCCTTGACCGCATCGCAGAGCTGCATGCCCCCGCTAACCTTGTCATGAATATCCTGCAAAACGGAACGGAAACCGGCGTTCGCAAGCCCCCGGCGGATGATCTCGAATGAACGGGTGATCGAAACACCGGAACTGAGCAAAGCCGCAAGCTGGTTCGCGAAAAAGATCAGCTCCCGCGCCGAGACACGGTTCAGAAAAGGAACGGAAAATTCAAAGCTCCAGAAAGATCGCTTCCCCGAGCCCGCGGGCCTGGCCTTTTTCACTTTTCTTCTTTTGGCTTTGTTCTCCTTGATCGAGACGATCAGATACCCCTGTTTGAGAAGCTGTTCGACCACCTCGTCCTTGTCGTGCGCATAGAGGATCTTCTTTTCGGGGCCACCGCCCCCGTCGCGGAGCGTGACGGAGCATTCGTATTCCCCGATGCCTTCGTCTTTTATGGCCGGTCCAAGATCAGACATAAGCGATCGACATGATCTCCTCTAACGAAGTGAGCCCGGCATTCACCTTGGCGACACCGGACTGGAACAAGGAAACATGGCCCATGCTTTTCTGGATCTTCCGGATCTCTTCCGCGTCGCGGTGAGCAGCGATCGCTTGCCGTAACTCGGATGTGACCGGAAGGAATTCATAGATCGCTTCCCGTCCCCAAAACCCGATATTGCGGCATTTGTCGCAACCGCGTTCTTTCTCCATGAAGATCGTCTCGGCCGTCACCCCGAACTCCTCCCGGGATTTCGGGTCCGGCTTCACGGGCACTTTGCAATGAGGACAGAGACGGCGGATCAGGCGCTGCGCCACGACCAGCAAAAGGCTTCCTGCCACCAGATAGGGCTGGATCCCGATATCGAGCAAACGGGTGATCGCCGAGGCGGCATCGTTCGTATGCAGCGTGCTCAGGACCAGATGGCCGGTCAACGCCGCGCGGATGCATATCTCGGCCGTTTCCTGGTCCCGGACCTCCCCCACGAGGATCACATCGGGGTCCTGCCGCAGGAAGGACCGGAGGCCGGAAGCGAAGGTAAGTCCGATCTCCGGCTGGACCTGGACCTGATTGACCCCGCTCAATTGATATTCCACGGGGTCCTCGATCGTCACGATATTGATCGCGGTCGATTTGATCTTATTGAGCGCCGCATACAAGGTCGTCGATTTGCCACTGCCCGTCGGCCCGGTAAGAAAAACGAGTCCATAGGGTTTGTTGATCGCCTCCTCGAACAGAGCCCGTTGGTCCGCATTGAATCCAAGGACCGCAAGGTCGAGAAGCTCAGGCCGCTTATCCAAAAGCCGCAGCACAACTTTTTCCCCGAAAATCAACGGAACGGTCGAAACGCGGACATCGATCTTGCGCCCTTCGTACTGAATCGAGAAAGAACCGTCCTGGGGCAAGCGTTTCTCAGCAATATTCAACCGGGAAAGGATCTTGACTCGCGAGACGAGCGAAGCATGGATCCCCTCCGGCGGCGGCGGAAGCTCGTAAAGGGATCCGTCGATACGGTAACGGATCGAAGTCTTGTCATAGATCGGTTCAATGTGAATATCGCTGGCCCGGTCATCCAGCGCTTTTTTGAGGAGCAGATCGACAAAGCGGACGACCGGTCCCTTTTCGGCTTCCCGGATCGTTTTTTCGAGATCTTCATCGATCCGGTCCGATTGCTTGACATACCCTTCGGTAGCCTTTGAAAAAGCCTCCGAGGTCGCGACTTCCTGCAGATCCGTCGTTTCGTAAAAAGCCGCGATCATGTTCTTGAGGTCGAACTCGTTGGCGAGCTGTGTCTTGATCTCAAGGCCCGTCATTTTGCGAAGGTTATCGAGAAAAATGACATTCGGGATCATCGCGCAGGCGATCGTCAGGGTTTTCTCGGTCCGTTCGATCGGCAGGATCGTGTTCTCATGCGCAATCTCCCGAGGCACTAAGATCTTTAGCCGCTGATCCGCGCGCGGTTTGAGCTGGGCCACGCTCAGAAAGGATATCCCCAGCTGCTCGGAAAGCACTTTTTTAAGATCCTCTTCCTGGAGAAAACCCAGGCGGACCAGAACCTTTCCGAGCGCTTCTCCGGTCTCTTTTTGTTCGCTCAACGCGCGTTTGAGCTTTTCGGATGTCAAAAAGCCCCGTTCGATGAGCATCTCACCCAGCGGTTTGTCAATTCTCATGATCGCTTCCCGGTTTTTTTCGTGTTTTGGCCGAGCTTGAGGCCCTCGAGCCGGGTTCTAGGGGATTCACAAGCTATTTTTTTTCGACTTCCTTGGCCATTGCATCCATCTCGCCGCGCATGACCTTGTAATAATCCTCAAAGTCTTCTTTCGGAGGAGCTTTTTTGCCGGTCATTTGTTTGTACCAATTTTTCCGTTTGAATTTCCAAAATGCGGCCATTTCATCCTCAAAACGGCTCTCGCGGTCGGGGATATCAGTCGTTTTCAGTTCCGAGGGATCCGAGATGATCTCGGGGGTCATGAAAAGAATCAACTCGCGGTCTCGAATGATCTTTTGCTCATTGCGGAAAGCCCTTCCGAGAAGCGGGATATCTCCCAGCAAGGGAACCCTGCGCTCGGAGAGTTCCTGATTGCTGAACAAAAGCCCGCCCAAGACCAGGGTTTCCCGGTCATTGACCATGAGCGTCGTTCGCGCGGCCCGGACCGTCGGGTCCCCCGTATCACTGATAATGCTCGATTCGGCGACCGTCGCGAAAGTCGGCTCGATCGTCAGCGTGACCTTCTTTTTGTCATTGATCTGCGGGGTCACCCTTAAGATCGTCCCGATCTCCGCCCGTTCGGCTTGAGCGGTATTGATCCCCGTGGATCCGCCCTGGGCGGTTGTATTGGACGCCGTCACGATCGAACCGACGGCCGTGCTCGTCGAGATCTTGATCAGGGCCGGATGATTATCCAGGACCAGGATCCGCGGCTTCGCAAGGATCTTGAGCTTCGAAGCTTCCTGCAAAGCTTTCACCTCCATCGTGAGGCGTGAAAAATCCTTTGTCCCCTTCACCTCATCTCCGGACAGCGCTAGAGTGGTCAAATTCGGCTCCGGGTCCAATCCCTCCCAGCCGGTATGCTCTTTCCAGAATTTCGCGTAGTTGAACGGAAAACTTGTCGCGGACGTCCCTCCGGTCAAAAGCATCCAGGAGCCATCAGCCGTCGCGGTGTTAGCCCATTCGATCCCCAGCTCGCGGTCCAGGTCTTCATACGTCTCCACCAGGATCACGCTGATCAACACCTGCTTGAGAGGCTTATCCAGTTCTTCGACGGCTTTTTCCACCATCCCCAGCCGGTCCTCGCTGTCGGTCACGACCAGGCTGTTGGAGCGATCATCCACCGAAACTTTGCCCCGGTCCGAAAGCATTCCCTCAACGATCTTCACGATCGCCATGGTCTTCCCTTCCGCACTCCCGGTGCTGTCCTCGTCCGTATCCAGGGTCGCCAGTCCTGCGGCCCCGCCGCTTGAGCTTTCCCCAGCATCGATCTCCCGGATCTCGCTGGCCCGCAGATATTTCAGTTTGAGGACCCGGGTGAACATCGGAGCAAGTCCGGGCGTGTCTGCCGTGGCTCGGAACAGATAGATCTTCGTCTGCGGGATATATTCGAAAGTGACATTGCAGCCGCGGGAGAGGGCATTGAGCGTCTTCTCCAGATCGATATTATCCAGGCTCATATTGACTTTCCGGTCGGCGATCTCCTGTCCGGCTACGAAATTCATGCCGGACACCTCGGACAAAGCCCCCAGTACATTGATCAGGGCAGCCCCTTTGAAATCGAGGTTCATCAGCCCCGTGCCGGTTTTCTGAACCTCGATCCCGGCCGCCGAAGGATCGACGGTTTCCGAATAGGCCGGAAAACCCAAGGAAAGCCATATGGACAAAAAAAGCACAAGAAACTTGTATGAATTCCGCTCAACCGTTTTCATGACAACCTCCAGGCTGATTGGGGTCACACCCTTCCGGCACCCCCGGGATAAGAGATCCCTTCCCTTCGGCGCTCAGCGGATGAGCCATCGTTTCCCCTGAGAGGTCCAAAGGCGCCCACTCCGCCGCTGCATTTTCGTCCTGCCGGACCGCATAGTGCAGCCGAAGGGTCTCGGTCTCCCCTCCACTGATAATATCGACTTCTTTGCCACGAATCTGAAACAACGTGATCCCTTTCTTGGTCTCACCCAGCCTGTATTTTTCACCGCTGATCACCGCGACCTGCTGGTCTTCGCTCCAGATGATCCCCTCCAGACGAAGGCTTCCCCGGGAAAGGTCGTCCGGCCGCGTTTGTTCCGGAGAACGATCGCTCGCGGAGATCGCGATCTGAAAGGGATCCCGGGTGATCTTCCCGTCCGGGACCGGTTCGCTATCTTCCGCCCCGTCCACGGGATTCGCGAAACTCAGCGTCAGCCCCATGAAAAGAATGACCCCGAACTTCATTTTTCTCATGGCTTCTCCATCATCTTCAGAATCGTGGTCAGCTGCATTTGATACCGCAAGAGATCCGGCGCTTTATCCTTCCCGAAGATGGAACTTCGGTTGATCATGATTTTGTCCACCGAGATCGGGACCTCGCTACGAGCGACCTCCGCCAGGAAACGGACGAGATTCTGGAAATTACTCTCCCCCTGGAAATCGATGGTCAAATATCCGTAGGGCCCATCCCGTCTTACTTTTTGCGGGGTCATGGATTCAACGATCAGCCGGTGCTTTTTGGCAAACCCGGTCAAGCGGTCCAAAGCTGAATACTGAAGTTTCTCCGTCAAAAATTTTCCTTCTTCGGCGTTCAAAGCCTCTTTCGCTTTTAAAAGGTCTTCGATCAACCCATTCCGCACCACGGCATCTGCGGCCTCGCTTCGCTGTTGCCGGACCTCCTTCCAGGCCCCTTTGAGAGAAACGAAATAGCCGATGGCGGCAAAGCAAAAAAGCGCCGCGACAAAGATCAAAAGTTCTTTTTGGGGCTCATTCAGTCTAACGACCTGCATTCCTTCCCCTTTCCTCCGCGACCGCATTGGCCGCAAATCGCGTCAGGTCCTTTCCGTACATTTTGTCCTGCCTCAGCTCCTGGACCGCCAGCGGCGGAAACCGCCCCTGGATCTCTTTCGCGTCCCCGATCTTTTGCAGCCATTCATTGATCGCCGTGGTCTCTTTCTGATAATTCCCGTAATAGCTCATCCCGCGCAACACGAACACCCCCGGACCTTTTTCCTCACCGCCCTTCGCCACGGTAATCTCATCGAGCCACATGGGACGGGGGATCGTCTCCGAGATCCTAGTCAGGATCGCCGCCATGGGGATCTTGGTGCGGTTGAATTTTTTCAGCGTTTCGACGCGATTCTCGACGGCGGTCTTTTGGACCCGTAATTGCTGGGCTGTCGATTCTGAAAAATTCCCCATTGCCGCGGCCGAACGATCCAGCTCCTGTTTTTGGGCAAGGTAGATCCGGCCGATCGGCTGAATAAAAGCGGTTTGAACGATCATCGCGATCAGAAAGACCAGAACGAACTCTGCCACAAGGATCGTGTAGAAAAACCCCGGCTTCATTTGCCGGTTCTCCCGCGGCAAAAGAACGCTTGTCCCGAACGGCGAGCTTCTTTCGAGTCCCCGCATCGCAAGTCCTGCGGCAAGCACAAGACCGCCCGGTTCCGGGGTCTCCGGCGGCAGATCGGGGAGCCCCTGGACAATCTCAAAGTTCATTTTGGAGACAAACGCGGTGTTCAGGAAATCCCGCCAGGCGGTCAAAGGGCCATAGCCAGTCATAAAGATCTTTTGGGGATATTCTCCCTGGGAAAGCCTGAGATAATAATCGGCGGAGGCCTTGATCTCATCGAACAGTTTATGCCGGTCCGTTTCAAAATCATCCGACAGACTGAAGTCGCGGGCCAATTTGATCACCGAACCTTTAAAGATAAGGACCTGTACGCCGCCGGATTCCTTCATGAAGATCAGTCCTTGCGAAACATTCGGATCGAACTTTCCGGTTAATTTGAGATACCGGCCCAGCGCATCCGGGACAGTCTCAACCTCCTCCAGACCGATCCCTGCCTTTTTCACGGCCATGACCAGGCTCTGGATCCCTCTTTTACGCACGGCCGTCGCCGTCACCGCGCCCTTTTCGTATTCTTCCTGATGCTCCCGATAATCCACCACCACTTCGCTCATTTTAAAGGGACTAAAGCGCATCGCTTCATACTGGATCGCCTCCCCCTTGTCTTTTCCCTGGATCTCCGGCATCAGGAAGTACCGGGTCACGGCATGCTCGGGATCGACCGCCGCATAGATGAACTGATGGCGGACCCGGATCTTCTCGCAGACTTCACGGATCGCCTTGGAAACGGGCGGACGTTCCGGCATCAAAAACGCAAATCTCCCCTTGGAGACCGTAGGTTCTTTGGGAGCGGCTTCCGGAATCAAGGCCTCGGCATACCCATCGATCTTGGGGGCTTTGGACGATCCACTGACACGGACCGCCACGACGCGTTCATCTCCGACGTAAAGACCTATCCCCGAAGCCAAGCGAATCTCCTCGTTCAGGACGACATTTTGCGGCTGGAGATGCGGACCTCACTGCCAACCTGGATCTTGGACGTTTTGGGCGAAGCCAGATAGCGAACCGCTGCGACCGAAGGGTATACTTTCTCGACCATCCCGACCCCGACGAACTTGTTCTGCGCATAGATCTCCACGTAGAGTCCGGCTTTGATCTTGTTCTTCTTCCCCTGATCGATCATGAGGAACTCAAAGTCTTTATTGACCCCGATCACCCGCGCCGTCCCCGTCAAAGAGGCAGGGGCCGGTTCTTTTTGCGCAGCCTCTGCCTGCAGTTTTTCGAGGCGCTCCAGTTCGGCGGTCAGGATGCGTATCCGCTCCTCGCGTTCAAGTAAAGCAATATTCAATGAGGCGAGGTTTTCTTTGTATTTCCCCTGCATGGCGGCGAACACACGGTGATGCTCCTGGCGAAAATTATCGAAACGCAGCTGGGTCAGATCGATCTGGTCCTGGAACTGAGCCAGGAACTTCATCTGATCGGCCATGCGGCGGATCTCGAGTCTCTGGGTCGCGTTCTTATCCGCCAGCAGGATCGCTTCATGGAAAAGCCTCCGGCCGGACTTCTGAGTCAGCTCGTTCTGGCCTTGCAGATGGGTTCTTAACCCGCCTTCCGACCAAGCCACAAAAACACCGGCCGCGCAAAAAACGAGCAACAGGACGGCCGAGATCCGGGCCATCGAAAGCCCCGTTTTTCTTTTAATAAAAAGACCCTCCGTCCCCGCCCACGGACGGTCCATATCCCGGGTTTCACGCCAGCCCCGGATGATGCGGTTCTTTTCAAGCCAAGGATAATGGCTAAAGAGCTTTTTTCTGGAAAAAGCCTTGGGCGATAAATATTGCGTTGTTTTTTGGTCTGCGGAAGCGATCATAAACCCTCCTTAACCCTTTCTAATATTATCGGTTAGGAAGGAAAAACCTTGATCGAAAAGGAGGCGGGAAAGAGGAAAAGACCGGAAGAAGAAGATCCGGTCAAAGTTTGCATTTTTCTGGATCTTGGGTCGAATCCATCTCCAGGTCCTGTCCTCCGGGCGGTAAGCTCCAGCCAATCGGCATAATGCCCCCCGGTGGAGGGTCTGAATTAGAGAGCCCGGGGCTCATTTCATAGCAAAGAACGCGTTCCCCTTTGATGGCCCTTAAGACCAAAGCCTCCGCCCCTTCTTCGGTCGTTCCAACCTCGATCTCATATTCGAATTCCTCGCTAAAATGCAGGTCATCCAGATAGCCCCGCCCTTCGAGCTCTGCGAAAAGCGTATCCGCATCCTCCTCCGGGATCCCCGTCACGTAGTCCGAAAGAACGTCCTTCCGGTATTCGGTCTGGAACATGCGAATGATCTTGGCGAGGTCCCGCAAGGAATCCATCGCTTTAACGGCTTTCTTGTTCTCAATGTTCTTTTGCATCCCGGGGATCGCCATGGCCGCGCCAACCGCAATGATCACGACCACGAGGATCATCTCAAGAAGCGTAGCGCCTTTGGTCTTAATCATTGGTGTCAAGGACTCCCAGGTCCTGGTAGCGTTCCCGGACGACGGCATAGATCGTCGGCGGCGTGGGAGGCGGTTTCTCGGCCAAACGGGCGTTGTAATCAAAGATCCGCTTCGGGGCCGTGTAATAGATGGTGTCGTAGTACGCTTTGCTCAGTTTATTCGGTTTGATCAGTTCTTCGGAATGCCAAGGAACGATCAAGGCCCCTGAATAAAAAAGCGTATTCGTATCCGATGCATCGATGACCCCGTTCGCGTTCCGGTCCCATTCCCAGTCCTCCTGAAAATTGATCAGATTTTCGAGTCCCCCGCTGTACATCGGCTGATACAACGCCGAATAATTCCCGCCGCCTGTGTTATTAAGGCAATACGCCCCGGAAGCATCGAAGCCCGCCATGCCTTCGAAATAAGTGACTTGTACGGTCGATCCCGTGCAAGGCCCTCCCGAAACACATGTCCCAGCCCCCGTTTCGCTGTTGATCGTACAGATCGGCGGCGGGCAAACCGCATTTGCCAGGGTAATGGTTCGCGCCTGTCCGGCATGATAATAAACGACATCCCAGACATGGGTCCCGGGAAAAGGATAGGTCGGCCTCGGGTAACATGAGGAGCACAAAGGGGCTCCGTCCCTGCGGATCATGCTCGTCCCCGGATATTGCTGGCAAGGCGTCGTCTGCGGAGTCACTGTATCCGGGCATACCATGAATCCGTCGGTCCATGCCGGAATTTGCTCCCTGGGAAAATCCAGGAAGGGAATGCGGACTTCTCTCATAACAATCTCGTTCTGGATAAAAACATCGGGATTAAGATCGCTCACACGAATAAAACGCTGATTCGTTTTAGTCGTTTTGTTCTGGATCAAGACAGTCCACTCTCCGCTCACAGCGTCAAACCGTTCCACCGGCAAACGGAAAACATAGTTCTGGAATCCGGCGTTCACCAGATCCTGCCTTACATTATTGATGAGCACCGTATCGTCGGTCTCGGGGTCAAAATCCTGCAAAGTATCCAACGGAGCCCCAAGCCACCAACTGGGAGTTCCTGTCACCGAGGCAGGAAATGATGCGGGGATAGTGGCCGTCAGCGGATCGACGGGATCGGCAATACCGTTGTCGTTGATGTCATCGTCAATATCGATATAGGCATTGGCGTCCGGGCTTCCATCATAGCGGGCATTCATATTTTTCCATTCCGCGAACGCCGTCACGAGGTCATAACTTCCCGATATGCAATAATTGGTCCCGTTCGGCATAACGCAACTTCGCATCATAAGAAGCATTTTGGAACGCATGAGATATTCGATCGTCGTCTCCGGATCCCGTCTTCTCCCGCACAATCTTCCGCCCGTATAGTTCCCATTCGAGTCATATTGCCCGCTTAACACACAGTCATGCGAAGTCGCAACGGAAGTAGCTTTGTAGGGACCATACGATCCGTTGTAATGGGGTCCATAAACCCCCAACTCGCCGGTATTTCCCACCGAAGTCCCCCAGGAGTCCCAGGTTTTATAGGGAGAGCAAAGACGGCAGGCCGTCCCATAAGGATAAAAGTAACTGATGTAATAACCCGAATCGTTCTTCCACCAGGCGCAGGTTCCGAAATTCTCGTCCCATTCCGTCACGCCCGCGCACCGGTTATACATCGGTTGAAGCTGGGAGGGCAAAATCCCGGTCACCAGCGCCGCATTGACCGTCACATCGTTCTGGACCCGGTGATAATAGGCCTGCTTTTCCCACGATTGTCCTCCATTCGGAAGGCTGAAGGTACAGCATTGCCCCGTATCATTCCACTCGTTGGACAGAACGCCGAAGCTGTCGCTGAAGATCGAAGCGGGCGGAACCTCGCAATAGTTGACCGTCCCGAAGATCCGTTGTCCACTGAGGTCGAAATTCGGACAAAGGTTCCCGTTCACGTCATAAACATTGTAATCGCCCTGGACCCATACCCGTCCGTTCGAAACCAGGGTCAGTCCCCCGCTCGGAAGCCGTGTGCCGTTCACCAAACGCACCAGGCGGACCGACGTATCGGTCACATTCGCCGGATCCAGCATCGATGCTGTTTGGACATAAACGGTATAACCCGAATCGATCTTGTCCGGGTAAGTCTCCTCAAGGAACGTTTTCAAAAGCCCGATATCGATCACGAGCGTCCGGAAAGTGCTTTGGGCAAAATCCGAGCGACGCGTACTGCCCAAACGGTAATCGCGGACCCCCGCCAATCCTATTCCCCCCGCCGTAAGCGTTGAATCCAGAACGGTCCCGTCCTTGAGCCGGGCTGAATGATCCGAACAGATCGCATCCGCACATTGGAACGTAAGATCGGCGAACGATTGCAATTTGACGCTTTTGAGTTGGGCGGAATCGGAAGCCGAAAGCGGTTCGATCAGGACATGGTTCGGATTGTTCGCCCGGATCCCCGTCAGATCGCCGATCGGCAGGGAAAGCCGGGGACTGTTCTCGCTGACAAGCCCCGCGCGGCCGTAATAATTCGTCCACCCTGGATTCGTCAGGGGCTTCACGGTCCCGCCGGGATTATCCAGCGCCCACGCACCGTCGATCATGGGCAAATTCGTCTTGGAATAAGCCGGTGAAATGCTCATCTCCCAGGCGTTGTAGTCCGGCAGATCATAGGCCGTGAAAGATCCCGGATTCCCCTCCGCCCAAACCCATTGATAATTGGCGCGAGAAAAAGGCTCGATCATCACGGGATAGACCGCCGCCCCGTCCTGGAACTGGATATGGTGCTGGGTCACGTTGCTCAGGGCAAGCATGTTCGAAAAATAATAGAACAAAGGCCGCAGGGAGATCGCTTCGGTATCGATCGGTTTTTGTGCGGAGGAGGCCCAGGCATAATCAAAGGTCAGGGGAAGACGCTCCCTCTGGTTCGGATCGCGGACATAATCAGGAGCAATGGCCTCCGCGTAGAGATTTTCCTTCTCCGTACCGTCGTCATTATAAAGCATGTAATTTCTGCCGATTCCCCGTTTGAAATAAAAGTAGATGTTGCCTGATGCGCGCAAAGCAAAATCCCGGAGAGTTCCTTTCGCCGAGCCGTCAAAGGGAGATGAAATCGTCAGCGTCTTATTGATCCCGGACATGAGGTAGGCGTTGTAATTGGTGAATACCGGCCCTTCCAGGATGAAATCCGGCCCAGGCGCGATCTCGAGATCGGTGTCAAAGAAAACGGAATACTCGAAAAGATTCGCACGGGAAAGCCGGAAGGTCAGGGAAACGACCTTTTCGGTCTTCGACGGCGTGTGTTTCATCGCAATCGCGATCTCGTAACGACGGTGAAAATCCAGGAGGTGCCGGTCGACCTCGATAACGCGGATCGTCATGATCTCGATATTGCGGTAGTCCTTGACCATCCGGTCCCGGATCTCAAAAGGAAGGCTCCCCGCGTCAAGGGTAGCCATCAGTTCTTCCCACCAGGCAACGAGATAGGCGTCGAAATAATCCGGCGCGGACTCGCCTTCGACTTCCTTCGCGCCCCGGACCCGCTGGTCGTCCGCCTTGGGAGGATAAGCGCTGGTCAGAACGATATAGTCCCGGAAAAGTTTGATCCCCCGGTCAATGATCGCATTGGCAGACCATTCCATCTTGATCTGAAGATTCTGGCGCCAGATCTGCTTTTGACTGCGGGCCGCGTTCAGCATGGAACCCGCAACCACCGCGGAGATTCCCACGACGAGCGCGAGGGTAAGGACTAATGCAAATCCTCGATCTTTTTTCACGGTTCGCATCACCCCGTATAGTTGAGATAAATAGCCCGGGTCACCGGCGCGACCCGCACCGGTTTGGTTTTCTCAAAACTCGGATACACCGCAGCCTCAAAACTCGCGTAAAGGATCCTCCGGTCTTCGGACAGCTCAAAGATCATATGGACCGGCAGCGTCCCGCCCAGCGACGGCGTAATCCCCAAGGAGCTCGAACGGATAAAATTGATGTCAGAGTTATTGATGAGCCCGTCCTTGTTGTAATCCTTGATCACCGCGAACTTCTGCAATTTCCCCGTGCTGATCTTCTCCAAAAAAGGCCTGGTATCTCCCTCGTTGGCATACACATATCGCGTGAGATCGTTGTTTTGCATAAAAAGGTAAACAATCTTGTGGGGCGTTGCCTCGTAGATATTCGGAAGGTCCATCCGGACCTTCCCCCCATCGCGATAGATCAAACTCCCCTTATTCGTGTCAAAGCCTTGGGAGCGGACATCGCTCTCGATCCGTTTCATTACATAGGCAAGATGGTTTTGAAGCTCGACCTCGATATTCCCCCGGGCGGAGATCTTTCCCTGATATTGGGCAAGAAAAGCCGTTCCTCCCGCGATCAGGGTCACGATAGTCAGGGCCAGGACCAGCTCCAGCAGCGTCATCCCTTGTACCCTCGGCTTATTCGTCATAAACCACCGTCATGAGCGTATCAGAGATCCGCTCGCCCCGCAGATCTTCCCAGCTGACCTCGACCAGGACATGCTTGAGATCGGGGTCTTCTTCGATCGTCCGGGTAAAAACCCTCATCTGGGCGTTCGGAAGCTCCGGGATCGCGCGCCCCTCGCCTTCGAGCGGATGTCCGTAGCCGCTGTCCGCATAAGAGGAGATCCCTTTGGCTTTCATTTCCGCGATCTGGCGGCCGGCGATCTCAAGGGCATCCCATCGATGCTGCATATCCACGGCGAATTTCTGGCTGTGCGTCGAAAGGCCGATCACGCTCAGCGCGACTACCGCCAGGATTGTCAGACTGACCAGGATCTCAACGAGGGTAAAACCGGAAGGATGTTTCGAAAAAAAACACTGCACACGTTGTCTCATTCGCCTGCTCTCGCTCTCCAGACGCTCCGATCCCGTCTACCTAAAGCATAGCACAAGATCAGGGATCGACACGCTCCCCGACAAAGGTGTCATGGACAAGCTTTTCGAGCGTCACTTTCTGAAAAGTGCCCACGAGGGCCGCTGGACCAGGAAAGACCACCTTCTTTTCTTCAAGAGAGCGACCCAGAAGACCGGCGGTTTTCTTACGGCTCGTTCCTTCAACGAAAACCTCCAGGATTCGGCTCAGATACGCTCGGTTGCGCTCCTCCGTGATCCGCTTCTGGATCTCGAGGAGCTCCCGGTTCCTTTGCTCCTTGATATGTATCGGCACATCGTCGGCAAGCTTTGAGGCCGGAGTCCCCGGCCGCTCGGAATACTTATAGATGAACGCCCCGTCAAAACGGATCTCTTCCAAGGCCTGAACGGTCGCCTGATGGTCTTCCCCGGTCTCGCCCGGAAATCCGGCGATGATATCGGTTGTCAGACCTATGCCGGGAACGAGAGCGCGTAATCGATCGATCTTCTCTTTGAATTCCCGGTAGGTGTGAAGACGCTTCATCCGTTTGAGGATACGGTCGGAACCGCTTTGGAGCGGCAGGTGGAACCGGCGCGAGATCTTCGGATGGGCCGCGATCGTTTTGAAAAGAGCCTCCGTTGCATCCGCCGGATGAGAAGTCGTAAACGAGATGCGGTCGAGGCCGGAAACAGCACAAAGCCGTTCCAGCAATCCTGAAAAATCCACGGACTCCTGATCCCTGATTCCTGATCCCTGATAGGAGTTCACATTCTGACCCAAGAGCGTGATCCATTTTACTCCGTCGGCAACAAGACGCCGGGCTTCCCTCAGCACTTCTTCAGGCGGCATCGAGACCTCGGCGCCTCGGGTTTTGGGAACAATGCAAAAGGTGCAGACCTTATTGCAGCCGGTCATGATCGGAAGCCAGGCGTGAAATCCACGTTCCCGCTTGATAAAATCAGAATATTCGATCGCAAGACCGTCCTCCCGGATCCGGAGGACCTGTCGCCGCCGCTCGAGGCTTTCCGCGATCACCTGCGGAAGCTCCTTGATATTGCGGGTCCCGATCATGAAATCCAGCTGGGGAAAACGCTTGAAGAGCGCCTCCCGGTGCTCCTCGACCATGCATCCCATGAGCCCGACCAGAAGCCCCGGCCTTTGTTTCTTCGCCTTTCCGTAGATTCCCAGCCTTCCGAAGACCCGCGCCTCGGCGTGTTCGCGCACGGCACAAGTATTCAGCAGCACGACATCGGCCTTCGCGGCTTCAGCGGAGGGCTCCTTCCCGCCCGGCCCGTTTTCCGCTTCTTCCTCCCGTGCGATCACTTCATAACCCGCCCGTTCCAGGATCCCCGCCGCCACCTGCGAATCGTAGGTGTTCATCTGGCATCCGAACGTGACCAAAAGTATGCGTTTTCCTGCTGATATGGCAGGTAACTTCTCTTGGCTTTCTCCGTCGGAATCGCCTCTTTGTTCGTTGCTTCGCTCTTTTTCAGACATTTCATCCCCTCTTCATAACACATTTTCCAAGGTTCGTTGATCTCGACCTTGACTATCTCTTGATTTTGAATATAGATCGCCTTAAAAATGATCCGCATGAACGACTTGACCAAATAGTCCTTCTGCTCATCCTTCGGATTACTGCGCAGACGAACCAAGAAGTCCTGCGTGGCCTTGACCAGATTGACCGCGTTTCGCTTCTCGAGGATCTTGATCTGCACGGCCTTGACGTCCTGCTTTAACTTCTTCTCCTCGTTACGCAAAAGATCAGCGCGCTCCTTGTAAATATCGGCGTTGATCTTATCCTCCGAGAAAACTTCATAAAGCACCTTCTGCTTCTCGATATTCTTGTTGAGCGCCTTTTCCTTGCCTTCGAGCTCATCAATAAGATACTGCTCCGGCTCAGTCGCGGTCATCTTGATCACGTCACCCAGCTCCTCGATGACGTGCAGATTTTTGCTGATGATATCAATAATATCCCAGACCTGCTGATTAACAGCATCAGCCGTCACCGACTTATTGCCGCATTTCACATAAGACACGCCAACGGATGAACAGCAATACCACGGCCTGCGCGCCTTGGTGCGATGATTGGCCGTCAGCGTCAAGCCCCGATAATTCCGGCCGCACATATTACACTTTAACACTCCGGATAAGTGATACACATTATTCCTGAACCGCACAACCGCGTTGGTGCGATTGGTAGCCAGCCGCTTCTGCGCGGCGTCAAACGTCTCTTGCGTAATGATCGGCTCGTGGGCATTCGGCACTTCAATCACCTTTGACGGATCATTAAGAACGTAACGATACCCCTTGCCTTCGCCGTTCTTGGTCTTGGTCTTCATATCGTAATGCTTGCGATTCCACACCAGCATGCCAAGATAAATCTTATTGCGCAAAATATCCGAAATAAACTTGCCGTAAAATCGTCCGCCCTGTCTTGACGGAATCCCCAGATGATAATAATGCCCGGCGATCTGGGCTGTGCTCTTTCCGCCAAGATACAGCGTAAAAATATCCTTAACTATCCGCGCTTCATCCGCGTGGACTTCCAGCTTCTTGGCTTCCTTATTATAGCGGTAGCCATACGGCGCGTAGCGTGCGCCCTGCCAATGCCCGCGCTTCACTCCCACAACCATACCCGGGAATACACGCTCAACCAAACGATTGCGTTCAAACTCGGCGCAACTGCCCAGCATTTGAATTGCCATTTTACCGGCGCTTGACGTGGTATCAAACGGCTCAGTCGCTGACTTGTAGCCAATGCCAAGTGCCTCAAATTCTTCTAATAAACCCAGCAGGTCCTTGAGCCGTCTGCTTAAACGATCCTGCTTATAAACCATTACCAGATTAAAATGCTTATTGCGGGCGTCCAGTAAAAGCCTTTGCAATGCCGGACGCTCCATATTGCCGCCGGAATAGCCGTCATCCATGTAAACATCTCTGCCCGACATTGTGCAAACGACATCCCAGCCAAAGTTCTTCGCGTATTGCAAAAGATAATTTCTCTGCACCTCCAGCGAAAAGCCTTCCCGCGCCTGATCCTCTGTGCTAACTCTTGTGTATAATGCTACCTTCGTTATCATCTTTTAAAGTTGCCCGCCATTCCTTGATTTTGGCGATACATTCGTCCGTAAAGACCGGCCAGTCCCTGTAATCACGCTTGGGCTTGATCCATCCCTTGCGCACCCACGCGAGCATAGTCTGCCGGTGCACTCCCAGTTTTTTTGCCGTCTCTTTCATGTTGTACGTTTTCATATCAAAGCCCTCTATGATTGGGCTTCAGTATACCCTAATATACACCATCATACAAGGTCTTTCTTCTCATCACCATACGACAGCAAAAACATTTTTGATAAAAGCTCTATGCCGGAAGCAAAGGATTTTCGGGCATCCGCAATCTCGAGCGCAGACAGACCCCGGGCTTTGAGCTTCGCTTCCAAAGCGTCCCAGCCCCTTGGCTCTGTCCTGACTTCATTGATTACGCCCGATTCCTTTTCCATGCTCTCTTCCTGCTACCACTGACATACTGACATCCAAAATGTCAGTGGATGTCACTCGAAAAGTCGTAAAATCGCCATAAAAAGCCCATTTTTGCCTCAAAAATACCTGTTTTTAGCGCGTTTTCGGCATTTCTGACACACTGACATCGACCCTATATGACATGACATCGATTTTCAAAATTTGTATCACTGAAAGACTGCGCCTCGCCCGACCCGCACCAAAGCCCACCCAGAAGGACCCATTGCTTAAAAGACGCGGGTGTGACATGCAGGCGTAAAGTTATGCTCCGGCCATCAGGCAACGGAAAGCGCGCATCCACCCAGAAGCCCGGCCTCCATTTCTTCTTCCTGTACTTAAAGCTGTACCAGCCCATAAACACCTCGCTTAAAAGAATGCGTGCGGAGAAGGGCAAGAGGATACCCTCTGCCAGACGCGTTTATCTGGCAAAACTTTCACGATGGGATGCACTAACAAGAACACCGCTCCGGTTCCTCCGCATTATGATTTCACTCAGCCACCAACTCTGCCTGCTCCGCTGGCTTTACCTGCTCAGGCCGATACTTCCTCATCAGCGCTTTGACTTCATGCTCAAGATCAAAGTGCGATACCCAATGATCTCTTCCCCGAATACCTTCCTCGACATCCGCGATTGTGGGGCGTCGTAACTCAGCAATGCCTTTGTCTATCTCGGCATGAAAATGCTTATACTCGTCTGTTCCAAGTCCGGGGCTAAACTCGGGGAACTCTTCCAGATGTCGTCTGGTGGTTTCCGGGTGGCCGTAAATGGCGAACGCTAACGCGAACAGCTTGCCCTTAGCGCGCCAAAGCTCAAGCATGGCCTTCTCGCGATCAAGATTTAACCGTTTGCGGTCTTCGATGATCCGCTTCGCTTCTTCATCGCGCTTGATGGTCAATGCTTCTTCGAGCTTCGTCTTGAGCTTCGTTAAGCTTTCGGTAACAACATCAAGGTTGATGTCGCACTCCTCCAAAGCCAGATCCGCCTGCTTTACAGCGTCGGGATTGACCCGCTCACCGCACATGACTCGGCTTCTGATTTCTTTCGCTTTCTCTTTAGCTTCGGCTTTCTCTTGCTCGCAGAGCTTCTGCTTTTCTTCAAGAGCGACGATCTGCTCGGCGATTTCCTCTGGCGTGCTTTTGCCTTTTAAAACATTTAGAAAATTAAGCTTCATGGCGTTTTCTCCCTTCGTTTGAAACTCTTTTTGGCGCTGTGATTGACATCGCCTCGTCAAAAGAACATTCGTTCTCATCCTGATACTGCCTTGCCCGCCAGATATGATCCAGCTGGCTGGCGATTAACGCGGTGTCTTGATCGGTCTTGCGCTCTGGCGCTGTCCTGCGCAGAGCGTCCGTCAACGTGCATTCAAACTTCTCCTGATATTCGTAAGCCCGTTTGAGATGGGCAAGACGAATATCTCCTTCGCTGACAGTTGTCGGATTACGCTTGGCCGTCGCTTGCAACGCTTCGGTTAAAGCGCATTTGTGGCGGTTCATGTAAAGATTCGCATCGATCAAATGCACGAGCTGTTTTTCTTCGGTCGAGCCCGGGACATACCACCTGATCATCTGGCTTATTGTGTTTAATACGTGCGCTTGGTTCATTTTTTTATTCCTCCTGTTTTGGTTAATGGTTGACCTCAATTCGTAACCTGCGATTTCTCTGTCTACATCTCTACACCTCCTTTTTGTGAGCTTGTGAACGTTGTGAAGCTACAATCCCTACTCTCATACCTCAGCCTCTTAGGGGCTTTTTTTGTGAGTTTCCGCCCTGTTTTCCTTATTTTTCTTTCTTTTAGAACTTTAAGGAAATTAGCCTCACAATCTTCACAGATTTGCGTAACTCGTTGTGCCTCGGCGAGTTGACCCTGTGAAGATGTCTGTGAGTTTCCGTGAAGATGTGAAGTCATCCTCACAGATTTAGAAGGGCCGGTCATCGTAGCCCCCGCTGTCATCTTCACAAAACTCACGGATCTTCACACCATCTTCACACCTGTTTGGCGCGCATTTTTGGAGAATATAAATCCGCCTGCCGGTTCCGGCTTCGCGTTTGTCTTTTATGATGTCAATGCCAACATGGCGCATGACAGGCGCAATCCGGACAAGTTCATTCGAAAGCCATTTGGCTGTTCTAGGAATTCCTTTCTCATTCTCATCAGAGCTTAATTCCGATAACAATTCAGAAGGCGATCCTGCCCAATAACCGTTATGACTCTCAACAAACGTCCTGATCTTCTTAGCAAAGGTGCTCTCATCCGCGGTGTCCTGCCACTTGGAATCCACTGATTCCTGATACTTCGCGAAGAATTCATCCCGCGAATAACCCAAGCCCTCCGACAATGCGCCGCCCCACCGGGCAAAGTCAGCCATGCGAAACTTCTCATGGCCGCTAACCTGCGACACAACGCCCATCGCCTTTGAAACAGCGGTAAAGAATCCGCCAAGGATCCCGGGCAAAGCCTTTTTCCATTCCTCGACCATGATGGTTTCCGGCCATGTATCTTTAAGAAGCGGAATATCGAAGATGATCGCACGGTCGATGAGATCCGGCCGAAACATGATTGAGCCAATGCCGTTAAGCACAAAACACCTTCGGTATGAACGGATAAACTCATCGTCATTGGTATAAAGCGAACGCTTCATGTCGCCCTCACCAGTGACACCACGGCATAAAAAGTCACTGAACCAGTCATGAATACGCGAGACATTATCAAAAGCGCAGACCCAGTGTTTGTCCGCGGTCAGCTGCGCCTGTTCCAGCTCTTTAGGACTTGAAGTGAGCATGACTCTAGAGGGATCGACCAATTCTTTAATTTTTTTGCAGTTGCTCGATTTAGCGGTGCCTTGCTCGCCGGTCATGCTGATAATGACGTGCGGAAAGTTCGGGATAAAATAAGAAGCGATCGCCGTCATTAGAAGGCAGTGATTTTCAGCCTCGATATTGCAGAAACGTAAGAAATCCTTCGCGTCCCCGCCTTGAACAGGAATAACCTGCTCGATCTGATGTTGATAGCGCCTGAATATCGGCGGGAGCTGAGTTATTCGCCATCCTGCCGGTGAGACCTCAACGCCCTTATGATCAACCGCGGTAAGATCGTAGAAGATCTTATTGTCATGCCAGCCGACCCGATTGAATAATTCAACCTGTCTTGATGTGGCGCACCGCGCCTCAAGCTGAACCTTTGCCTGATTGATAGCGTCAATCTTGGGAGGCACTCCGAATCTCTTGCGGTAGCGGGTCGCTGTCCAATTACGAAAACTTGAGGTGTTTGTTGGGCATACTTCCAGATGGGTGTCGACCGGAAGCACCAGAATTGAATTGCCGTGCTGATCGCGGAAAAAGTCTTTGCTGTTTTCCTCGCAATCACGGGTGATGATCTCGCCTTGAGTCGGCTTATGTTTGAACTCATCGCCCGATGATTGAAACGTGTTCTCACAGCCTTCAATGGCTTTTTCAATAACAACTTGCCCATATGTCCTGCCGTCACCGAAATGTTTCTCGTCCCATTTAGGGCGCATGAGCCCGGACTGCCGGAATAACGCATCTATCTGCCCGGCGTCCTTGCCAGTCCAAAAGGCGAGCTTGTTGCAAAACGCAAGGTCCGCTTCTGATTGCGACGGATATGATTCCTGCCATCTGCCTTCATAAAGGGCAAAGAACGCCTCGTTGTCGTTGCTCTTTCTTATCTTGCCAAGTATGCTTCGCGCGCCCTTCTTTTCTTCTTCGGCCTGCTTCACTTCTTCAAACAGCTTCAAGAGCTCGTCTTTTCTTGCTTCAATCGTGCTTTTGCATCCCGGCACGATATCGCCTGTGATCGTAAAGAACCTGCCTCCGGAATACATTTCAACGCCAAGTTCGCTAAACTTGCGGTCGTCAGGAAGCTCGCCCTTACAAAGGATATGAATACCCGTGCCGCTGGGAGAAAATTCGGTATAGCTGTCCGCCGCGGATATAATTATGCGGGCTTCTGGAGCGATAACGCCGTCCGTCACGCATCCGTCAATATCGATCCCAACGATCGGATTTGTTATGGCAAAACCGATAGTATCAAGGCCCAGCGCTTCAGTCCGGGCGATAGCTTCATCAAACGTGTGCCATGTCTTTGGATCGTTGGACTTGGCATTGCCTCCGGTCGCGACATTGATCGGCACCTTCTTTGCCTTCTTGTCTTTTTGGGGGATAAACTTAAACCCGACCCAGATAGGCATGGCTTTTAATTCTGGAGGGATATTCTTCTCTTCCCACCTCTTCACTTTTCTTCTCTCTTGGCTCATCTCTACACTCCGTTTTGAAATAAAAAGTCTTTAACCCTTCTGTAACACTGAAATAACTGCTCCTCTTGGGAGTTCCTGAAAAACTCATCCGCGAGCTTCTTTGTCTTTTCGCTGTTTTCAAAAAGCACCCGTTTCTGCCTGCCAAAGCCCGAGATGCCTTTCATGGACAGCCCTTTTGACACAAGGTAAGCCGCCAGATATATGTTCCCCGCTTCAAAATACTGATCTTCCATTGTTAACCCTCTTTTTCGCTTCCCACAGTAGGTATCACCTGTTTGCCTGTGAAATTTCGCATCTTTTTTCTGCCCTCATATATGAACACGCAAAAAATTTGAAAGTGTAACACCCCTAATGCGTATATTCCGGATTTCCCCGTAAAGTGTCGGGACTTTTACCCTCCCACAGGTGATTACAGGAAAATTTCAAAAGTGTCGAACCCTCCACTAGTGATTACGTAAAATTTTCAAAAGTGTCGGGGGTCTTTTTTAACTTTTTTTGCCTCCCATAGGTGAAGACGGGATTTTTCCAAAAGTGTCGGGTCCCTCTACCGTAGTTATTACGTTTTTGGGCTCAAAATTTCGCATAATCCTTCAACTTTCCTCTCCAAGGCGTATATACGACTTTTTTTGCCAAAGTGTCCCACCCTCACCGTAGTTATATGTATTCCGGGCCACGATTTCGCATCCCTCACCTATGTACACGCAATATTTTTCAAAGTGTCGAACCCTAAAAAGAAAAAGCCCGCTCTCGCTCGTATACGAGAACGGGCTTTCCGATCCAGCAAAGGTTGAGCCTCGCAAGCGTCCCTGCGAAATCTCTCCGAAGCCTTTAGGCGAAGGAGGATGGCCGCCTTGGGCTGGTCGTTTCTTTCTAATTCAATCTTACCGCGATCACAAATTCCGACAAGATGGTCGTTACCAGAATATGGAATAAATCGCGCTTACGATTCCATCATATGACAACGCCGATCTTTCTCAAGGGGGTCATTACTACAAAATAGCAAATCGTCCTCCTCACGCTTTCATCATATAACAGCGTGAATCTTTCTCAAGAGGGTCGTTACTACAGAATAGTAATAATTATTTGGAGGGTAAAACTGGGGCGAAAAGAGTCTAATTGCTTTTCATCGGTGTCGTACAGGTTCCACCGCTATCAGTACGAAATACATTGGTGCTATATGCTTTGTATCGCTGAAGAGCTGTGTTGCTGGGAAGATTATCAAAAACACCTGACTGAGTTGAAATAATCGTATCTCTGGGCGATACGGCTTTTATAAAATCTAAATTTGCTCCGTTCTCAGAACCGTGATGACTTGCTCGTAAAACATGACAATTCGATAGCTTCCAATCGGCCTTGATTAGATCGAGTTCAGAATCAGACGCATCCCCGCAGACTAAAAAATTATTGGCAGGACTAGAAATCCAAATAACAAGACTTGCATCATGGCACTCTCGCGTTTCGCTATTATTCACGTCCTTTCGCGGCCCCAAGACGAGGAATTCACAGTCGGAAAACTTTTTCCTTACATCTTTTGTACATGTAAACCTTTTTTGATTATCTGGCACCAACGCGTCTTTCAGCTTACAGTATTCATTCCAATCATCTAACGACAACGAGTTATCCCCGTGTCTGCGCTGATACGGGGAGCCCCAGAATTCAGCGACGGTGAAATTGCCTACCAAATCCTCCATCCCCAAGTAGTGATCGTGATGAGGGTGCGTGATAATCAGCAAATCTATATAAGTTTTCCCGATGGTGTTTTTTAAATAAGTGGCAATGTTTGTTGGTTTTGATACCCCGTTACTGAAACGCCTATACCCGCAATCTATGACAACAAGATCGTTATCCATTTCAAAAATCGCACAATCCGCGCACCCGACATTTAAAAAATGAGCTTTAAACGACACTTCCTATACTCCTATCTTCGTTAATAAGTTTTCAGCATTTGAGTCCATGTATACTTTAGGCATTCCACCAGTGCCCTCGAAAGAAATCAGAATATGATGACCATTTCGCGTGCTTACAGAAAAGCAATCTTCGGTTTCCCCGTCAATATCAACGCTTAACCCAGAGGCCCCTTCTGATGATTGATACCTGCTGTCAATTGATCCATCCTTATCGTCTCCGTGCCGCTTATCAGAAATCACAACCAATGCGGGTTTATTATTTTTCATCGAATGAAATAAATCTTCCGAAAACCCTGATTCTAATCCATGGTGTGGAGCGATAAGAATAGACAGACCGTAATCTTTCAGTAGCTTCTTTAGGGATGGCTGACTGCCGGACGCGGAATGCCAATTGGGATGCTCAGAGCTTTTTTGCCGATCGAATATCGTGTAACGTTTTTCCAGCCCCTTCCCGTCATCTAATAAATGCTTTAGGCAATCAGGGGTTATGTCACCCGGGATCAAGATCGTATGAATTCCATGGCGATAAAAAAGCACCAAGCTCATTCCATTGCCATAATCTTGATCATTCTTAGGATGAACTTCATTCACAACTGGCGGTCGCATATAAAAAAGACCATACTCAAGATTAGGTACAGACCGCGAAGACTCATAACAAATTGTTTGCAGTGGCAATGTTCTAGAAGAATAAATCTCTTTATATAGCGTGATATTTTCCTCACTCCCCTTCGGGTTTTTTATCCGCTCCCAGTCAAGCGCCTCGGGTTTTGCAGAACCATCTGTCTTATCATGTGGGCAAGTATGGAGAGAAGAATAAAAGGGCGAGTTCTTACCATTTTTTGATGCAAGCGAGGCTATTTCCGAAATATGATCTGCATGCGGATGCGAAATAATCGTTTGGGCGACCTTGCATTTTTTGTAATCATCAAGATGCGGGATTATGTGCTTAGACAAAAATTCAGTGGGGCTGAATTCTTGGCTACACCCAAAGTCATATAAGATTCCTTGGTTCAAACCAGTCCGGATAAAAATACTTAATCCACGACCAACATTGAATATCCAAATAAAACTTTTGATCGTTTGGGCCCATTGAGGGACTTTTGCCATATGCTCACCTTATTCCTTGCCAAAGACAGCCGCCGAAGCAGATTTATTTTCACGCGAATTTAAATAACCTATCCCGCTGAATAGTTGAATCGCGCAGACCAAAACACACGAAATCGCTATGGTTATTATTGTTTGCCCAGCGACATATAAAATTACTGCTAATAAAGCTGAATTTAGAATTCCCACAAGATACAGCCACCACGATTGAGAACTTAAAATATTGAAGAAAGGCGGCTTTGCGCAGTTGGTATACATTTTACTTTTGTTCTCAAACCCCAAAGGCTTGGCTGAAAGGAATAATCCCCGGTGTTCGTTGATATACCGCATACAAAAAACAAAATAAACCCTATTCCTGACAATCAAAAAAAACATACAAAGACCGAAAACAAAGGCAATCGTCAGGCCAGCAATTAGCGCGACTTTTATATTTAACCCTTTGTCGATCGAGTATTGATAGAGACCAATCGCAATACCAGCAATTGTGGTGTAAAAAGTTGCTAAAAATTTAAAAACATCTACTATCTGCGCATCGTAATATCTGACTTGATCAAAGCATTGATTAAAATCATTTTGCAAGAAATCGACTGCCGCTTTCTCCAGCCCAGTATTCTTATCATTGCTCATGACGCCTCCTCTAAATTATCCGTGAAAAATTCATGCAACCAGCTCCCCACGGAAGGCTTTGGCTAATATAGACTGCTCAAGTTTATCGGTATATTTCAATGCCCCCACAAATTTTTTCTCTAGCGCGTCTACAGCAGTCATATTTCTTCTGGCTTTCTCTACTATCGCTTTAACAGATTCCTTGGGGGGAACATATACTTTCCAGTCTTTCAGTAAATCCGTCTCTATTCGACGCGTCCCATGCGTTGCTTCTTTGACATAAAATAAAATTTGCATACTAGCCGCTTTACATGCCAGAAAAAGATATTCACTCAATTCTTTATCTTTTGGGATCAGGGCCTTCATGTCTTGATTTATAGCGACTTCCCTATCTGTGATGGCAACGGGCAAAGTATGATTAAGTATCATGCCTCGCACTACGAATAAGAGCGCCCCCTTGGGAATCATTTTGCTAGTCGAATTTTTTAGGCCATCATCTGAAATATGCTCTTGGCTATCAGCAATCCGGTCACGCTTCATATCTTTTGGGCTTACCCAAGGAATAGATCCATTCCAATATTTACTATTACTCCTCGAAGGGGTCCCTCCACCCATAAAATCGCACAGCTCTGCTAATGTGCATTCTTTCCAGTCACCATTTGATGGATTGGATGCGGATATAAAAATAGACTGTTTCAGATGTTTAAGAATAGCAGGAATTGTATCGAGGCGGGATTGGGCGTCTTTGACTTTTGCCAGCAGACTGTCGAGCTTATCGGCAATACGCTGGTGAATATTTTCAGGAGGAATAATTAAATCAATTTTCTCTGCACCGTCATCCGTTAAGGCAACTTGAGTTGAACCAGTAGCATGTTCGTCTCTCTGTTTCAAAAATTTATCGGAACGCAGATAGTAATAAAACAACTTGCTGTCATAGCCATGATCTTCTGGCCGGAATTGTAAAAAACCAGTTGAGAACAAACTGCCCGCCAACTGTTTATCGATAAGAAGGGCTTTTTGAGTTTCTTTCATACGCGCCTGTACTACATCTTTTTCTAAGACCAATCTATTGGCGCGGGCAGGTCTGTCTTGAAACTTAAACTTCCCCTCCGGAGTCATTTCCTTATCGGTAATCGAACCGGTAGAATAATATGGTTTATCCCCAATAAAATTTTCCACACCGGTTTTAATAATGGGTACATGGTCGACCAATTTCTTGATCTCCCAGCCCTTTGGCAATTTATTCTCCATTACTCTCCAGCTCCGCTACGATTTCTTTAAGGCTGTCGACAACCGTTTCCAGCTCTGTAATAGCTTCAGATGCCAAAACCTGCGGCTCCGGCAAGTCCTCCGGATCGTCCAACGATTCATCCTTAAGCCATGTTACGTCGAGCTTATAGCCGCGATCCTTGATCTCCTTAATGTTGAACCGACGAAAACGTCCGTCGACGCCAAGGTCTGTCCTCTTGCTCTGTCCATTAGGATCGGAGCCGTAACACTTCTCAAATTCCTTAAAATGCTCCTCTGAAAGCGGCCGATCCTTTTTAGTGATTCCGGGCACGTTGGAGCGACCGTCGAATATCCAGACATTCTCCGTAGGCAATCCCTTCTGGAAGAAAATCACGTTCGCCTTCACTCCTTGGCTATAGGGCGTAAATGTCCCTCTGGGCAGACGTAAAATCGTGTGCAGGTTGCAATCCTGTGTCAGAATCTCAATCACCTCTCCGGCCTTGTCTTCAAAAAGGCAATTGTCCGGTAAAACCATAGCCGCACGGCCTCCGGGGCGTAGCACATTCACGACATGCTGAATAAAATTGAGCTGTTTATTGCTCGTTGAAATCGTAAAATCATCCCTTTCCGGTGCCTGATTCGCGCCCTTGGTGCCAAACGGCGGATTCGTGAGAATACAATCGTATTGAATGCTTTTTAACGGCTCATAAATCGAATCACCGAGATAAATATTCGCATGAATCCCGTGAAGGTATAGATTCATCAACGCAAGGCGGCGCGGCCGGGCAACAAGCTCAGTGCCGGTGTAAACTTTATTCGTGATCCGCTTGGCATCATCCCGCTCAAGACTACCCTTGGTCTGCTCCATCAGCCATTCATAAGCACAGACCAAAAAACCTCCGGTGCCTGCCGCCGGGTCATGAATAACAAAATCCTTGGACTTGCGCGGATCCGGCTTCATACATTTGACGATTGACTGAATAAGAACACGTGGAGTGAAATATTGCCCAGCCCCTTTCTTTCCTTCTGACGCGGACTTCTCAAGCAACCCCTCGTAAGCGGCCGCTTTAACATCCACGTTTAGACTTGTCCATTCGGTCTCATCTATCAGGTTAATGAGCTTCTTAAGATTGACCGGATTAGCAAATTTTGAGATCGCTCCGGCATAAATATCGCCGAGCGTTCCTTTTTGTTTGCCGAGGCCGCGTAAAGCATCCACATAAAAATCAGTTAAATCTGTTCCGGACTTCTCGCGAAGGACTGGCCATGAATATTCCTTGGGAATATCCGCACCTTTTTCCTCCGCCATCTTTAAAAACAGCAAATACGTTAGCTGTTCAATATAATCACCGTAATCTACGCCGTCATGGCGTAGCGTGTGACAAAATCCCCATAATTTTCCGACTACATCACTCATGTAAGCACCGCCTCATTTATCTCTTTTAAGAGTTCATCCAATTTGCCGTCAAAAATACGGTTGAGTTTTAAATAGTTCATTCCCTGCCTTGTAAAAATAGGCAAAGTGTCGATATCATCCTTCTCAATAAGCAAATTAGTTACCAAGTGATAACGAATATGCTCAAGCCACGCGCTTTGCGCTTCTGAAAATTGATGTTTGGCTTTTATCTTCGCCAAGGCCCGATCAACGCGACTCTCAACAGTTAGAAGCTCGTCATTTTTAGCCGCGTGCCTGATAATAGAAACGATGTCGGCAAGCTCCTTGTTATAGGCCCGGCGAAGATTTCGCTCGTTAAACTTATCAACCAGATTGTCCGGTCTGGTAGCCAACTTCTCGCGTAATGCTTTAAGCTCATCCGTATGAAATTCTTTTGGCTTATTGAGCAAAATATCGATGGCGTCAATGTGCTCGGGGTTCTTCCGGACAAACTCCTCGAAACAAGCCAGATAATCGGCGGGCTTAAGTTCTTTGCCGTCAGCCGCCCTGAAAATAACCTCTGAAGTGACAAGGTCCTCTGCCGTCTCCGCGATAACAAATTCTCGCTTTGGCCTCTGGTAATTCTCGCAGATATGCAGAAATGCCTCACTTTGAAGAATCTTGATCGTTCCAGCCCAATTCTTGGACAGCTTATCTTCAAGGGTCATGGCAAAATCTGCGATGTCTTCACCGAGGATATAGTTGAATTCGTTCCTGCTCTCTTGCGTAATGTTCTTTGAAATACGCTGGAGCCGCTTGGATAAAACCTTGATGTTATATGCCCGACTTTGATTATTAGCGATCGCCTGCACGATCTCGCGGATTGTTTTTGAGGGCTTAACAGGAGCCTCGGCTGTAATGCTGGTAGTTTTCTTAAAATATTCAAGCAACGTGCCACCGAAACAATCAAAAACAGTAAAATGAGTTTTATTGATCTCCGGGCATAGCCTTGTACCGCGCCCCATCATCTGTTCAAAAAGGATTCTTGATTTCACCGGCCGCAGGAAAACGATATTCTCGATCTTCGGCACATCAACGCCGGTCGAAAGCATATCAACAGTCACAACAATACCGGGATTCTGTCTGTTTCTAAACTCCCTGATACGCTGAAGCGGCCTGTCAACTGTTGGACTGCCGGTTATCTTTTGAACAAAGGAATCACCGCGGTTAAATTCATCCCGCAAAATCTCAATCAATTGGTCACAATGCGACGTATGCGGTAAATCGTTGTCCGCGAAAATCAAGGTTTTTGGGAAATGCCCGATAGATGCTTCTTGAGCCAGCAGGTATTTCTTGAGCTCTTGCACGATCTTTTTGTTTCTGTCGGGTGCCGTCCACTCTGCCTCATTGCTTTCAGGCGCAAGGACACGTTCATCTTCCAATACATCAAAAACCAGCTGACCGGTTTTGGTGTCTTTTAATCCAACTTCCTCACCTTCCTTTAAGAAAGCTCCGTTGAATGTGATATCAGACTTAATCGAAACCGCGTCGTAATCGACCAAAAATCCTTCCTTAACAGCTCGCTCGTATTCGTAGCGGAAAACGACTTCTTTGAAGAAAGCGGTCGTATGTGCCGCTGGCGTGGCAGTCAACCCAATTCTGATACCATCAAAATGCTTCAGGGCTTCGCGCCACTTGCTTTCCTCCTGCGCGGTATAGCCGCGATGGCATTCATCAGCTATCACTACATCAAAGGCATGAATAGGGATGTCCAACTTTTCATCTGCGTCGGATTCGTCATCTAAATCACCGGTTGATTGCCCAAACATGCCGTCTTTGCCGAAAAGATTGATGCCCATTCGCTGAATGGTACAGACATAGACAAAACTATCCCTACTTTTTGGATCAGTTAAGTATTCAGTAGGCAAAACCTTCGGGTCATATTTGATATCCTCATCCAGATCCTCTCGTCGAAAACGCTGGCTATAAACCTCGTAACATTTATCAAACTTGAGTCCCGGTTCTGCCTCAAAGCTTGCAAGCGCGGTCACAGCCTGAGCCGCCAGCGCGCGCCTGTCTACGAGGAACAATATACGCTTGGCCAGTTTTGACTTCATCAGCCGGTATATCAGATTAATGATTGTGAATGTTTTGCCTGTGCCGGTGGCCATGGCAACAAGCATGTTGCGTTTTCTGTCAGCAATAGCCTGCTCGATAGCGGAAATTGCTTCAATTTGATATGGCCGCAAAAATCGGTTGTCTATTGCGTTGCTTTTGAGCCACGTTTTTGCGGCATCTTCGTCTTTTGATAACAATTCTTCCAAGGCATTAGGTGTGTGAATGGCGGCAATTTCGCGGGAGCGGTTCAACGGATGACGCAAATCCTGAAACCAGACAATCTTGCCATTTGTGGAATAGATAAATGGCAGGTGATATTCACCGAATGTAAACGGGCTATTCTGAAATCCTCGGGCATATCGCTGTGCCTGTTGAAGCACGTTTTGAGGTCCGACTGAAACCTTTTTCCCTTCGACCACCGCTAAAGAACGCTTGTCATGAAAGAGGGCATAATCACAAGGGCCTGTTTGTGTAGGATATTCCTCAACGGAGCCATGCCCATAAGCCTTGCCTTCCTCAAAAGGAACAATCGGCCCCCACTTTGAATTAAGCAGAAGCTTGTCGATATATTGTTTTCTTGTCCTATGTTCGTTCCAGTTTTGTTCCGGCATACTTTCCCTTATTTGTAAGCGACCAACTCGCCGCTATCAGCGAAGCTGTGATACTGGTTATCCCCTATGATTAAGTGGTCGAGCACTTTGACCTGCATCACATTGCCTGCCTGACAGAGCTCTCTTGTGAAATCCCTGTCCTCTTTACTGGGTTTCGGATCCCCAGATGGATGATTATGCAGGCAGATGATTGACACAGCGAACTTCTGCAGGGCGCAGTGAATAATCTCTCTAACTATCGGCATCGCACGGTTAACTGTTCCCGCCGCCGCATCTGTGATATCTATAATCCGATTGTTTGAATCGAGACAGACGACCTTGAAGACCTCTGTTTTAAGGTCGCGGAGCTGTGGCATGACGATATCCACAACATCCTTGGCAGAGGTGATCTTCTGCTTCCCGGTGGACACATCGTCCTGTCGATAGCGCCGCCCGATTTCAAGCGCGGCCTGAATGTGGGCCATCTTGGCCCCGCCTAAGCCCTTGAACTCTTTCCAGTCCCGGGCATCGGTGTGGGCCATATTGCGGAATGTAGTGAATTTCTTGAGTATCTTGCGGGCGAGGTCAATGGCGCTGGTGCCCTGCGTGCCAGTGCGAAGAAGAATGGCCAGAAGCTCGGAATTACTCAAAGCTCCCGCACCCTTTTTGAGGAGTTTCTCTCTCGGCCTGTCATCCACAGGCCATGATTTTATTCCTGTTATTTTCTTCTCTTTTACCATTTTCTTCTCTGTTCTTCTCTCGAATTAAACCGCGATCGAACTGTCCTACGGAAGTACAAAGTCGCGGCACTTAATACGAATCTCTTTAAGCTCTTTGAGCACTGCCGCCAAGTCAAACGATTCACCGCGAAACGTCAAAGTCTGCGTTAAGGGATCATATGCCCTATGATGATTTGTAGGGAAGTTTCTTCTCATCGATTTTAATGGATCTATTGCCAAGTCGCTATAGACCGCCGAAGATTTCCCCTTAAACCATTTTTCTATTCGATCGTCATAGTGTTCGAAATGATTACGTAAGCTACGATCAGAAAGAAGATTGTCCTCGGTGACTTTAAGGAGCTTCCGCAATCTTTCGCCTCTTGCCGCATATTCCTTTTGTGGCCATAAAATCTTCGATACGTTTCCAGCGGCCACGAGAATCGATTGAATTGAACTCCAGACTTCAATCTGATCGAAATTGTCCTTGATAGCCAATAAACGTTTAGCGGCCAATTCTGCAATCTTTGATTGCAACACGATCTCGCCTATAAAAACCGTCTCAGCAAGTGCTTTTTGGCTCATTTATGGCTCATTAACTAATCGCGCAATAATTGCGCAAATCGCGCACTAATCGCGCATCATCTGCGCAAATAAGTATCGTTTATGTCAACTTCGTTCGAACGGCAATATTTCTCTAACCTTTCCCGATTATCCATGTCTTTCCACAGTGGATTATCTTCGTAAGATCCTATTCGAAGCAGATCGCATTTCTTATGCCCTGCATAATCTGAGTCATTGGTGATAAATCGAAAAATGTTCTTGGGCTCATGATTCTCCAAGAACTTTTCAAATTCGCCTTTATTTCCAGCGAGAACAAGAATCATTTTAGCTCTTTCCATTAGCCATGCGCAGTAGATCATTCTGGGTCTCATAGACGCATGACGCTATAAGTTTAATAAAATCGGTGTCATTTTTATGCGCTTTTTCAAGGGCGCTGATATATTCCGACCGCTTGAGCGGTGGGATTATCGCGATGATATATCCTGCTTGCATGAGCGCCACGTTCATTAAAAGTCTGGCCACTCGCCCATTGCCGTCAACAAACGGATGAATAAACACAAATTCTTTATGAATCTTAGCGGCATAGACAACAGGGTGAGTGTCTTTCTTTAAACGTGGCAAATCCTTAATAAATTTCTGCATCATCCCGGGAAGCGCGTCTGGTGTAGGCAAAGGATATTGAGCCCCCGTAATAATGGCCTGAACCTTCCGGTACACACCGGCATCTTCTTCTTTGATGCGGTGATAAAAAAGCGCGTGCAACTTTTTGATATCTTCTTCCGTTATTGTTTTCCCGGTAGCAAGCGCATACATGTGATCAAACGCGTCACTGTGCCCGGTGGCCTCGTAATGATCTCTAAGCGGCTTTCCGGCTATGGTGAGACCATCCTCTATGACCACTTTTGTTTCCGATATAGTCAGAGAGTTCCCCTCAAGCGCATTACTTGAATAGGTAAGCCCAATACGAAAATATTCCTTTATCTGATGGTTCATTTCATTGCTAAAAGGGCGCAATGCGTTTATTTTTTCCTGAGCCGCATCAACTTTACTTAAAATCTCT
>JBMONI010000019.1:0-67830 GCA_049324575.1 Candidatus Omnitrophota bacterium
TTCTATCACCCCGGGGGTGATCGAAGGGTTAAAAAATGCGGGCGAGAGGACTTTCCGCCTCGCCTTGAGCGAGGACGGATCCGTCCTCATCATGCACTTCATGATGAGGCGGAGAACCTCCCCCCCCTTCACCGTGTCCCCTTAAAATACCACCGTAATTTAAAATGCGGGCGAGAGGACTTGAACCTCCAAGGGTTGCCCCACAAGATCCTTAGTCTTGCGCGTATGCCAATTCCGCCACGCCCGCATGAAAAAGATCCTTACCTGCTTGAGCGGCCTTCCACAAGGCTTTTCTACAAGCGCAATGATGCGATGAGATCCTTCGACTACGCTCAGGATGACTCGCCCGGGGAGGCTCCAAGATAACTTCCCCTGAGCATTCCTCCCCGAAGGGAGTCAATTATATTTATATCGAAGCCTATCACCAAATGATATTTCTACGGTAGAACGGCGCTGGAAAGGCGGCGCTGGGATTTCCGGTAGGGCCGGTTTAAACCTGCCCTACCGACCTTTACTCCCAAGCCGGGCCGACCTCTTGAAAACGGCTACACCAACACGATCAGCTTGAAGACCCCGCTGGTGGCCTGCTCGCGGCCGCTCCCGGCAATGTCCTGGACGAGACCGAGATCGAAACGGAAATGCTCGTGCACGGGAAGGATGGCCCCCACGGCCACACTGACGCCTTTGGCGCCTTTCCCTTCGACCTCGAAGTCCTGCCCGTAAAGGATCTCGGCCTCGGGCTGGAACCACGAAAAAAGCTGATACCCGGCCCCTAAGCCGAACGAAAGCGTCCCGGCCGCGTCTTCGGTATGCCGGCGGTTCTGGAGCGGGACTTCATAGGCGGCATTGGCAGTCGCCGTCCAGCGCCGGAAGTCCTTGGTGACCGCAAGCAGATTTCCCATGGAAGGATAGCCCTGCGAAGGCCCGAGATGGTCGTAATTGCTGCGCCGGCCGGTCGGAATGACGACCGAAGGAATATAGGCGAAACGCAGGGACTCTTCCTGCGCTTGATAAAAGACCCAACGCCCGTTGACGGCCAGGTCCGAACGCCCGTGCCCGCGGTGGGGCCCGTCCGTCGCGTCGAGCGGTTCCCCCGTCGCGGGATCGACCTCGCCCCCCGTTTCGTCGTAGTTGTTCTCTTTGTCCGTGAGAAGCGAAAATCCCTGGGCGATCCCCACATCGAACCCGCGGAAGAGCCCGATATTGACGACCGAGTCGAAGGCGTGCTCACGCAGAAGTTTGCGGGAATGCCGGCCGCCGTCGGTCGCCCACTGTTTTTTCGAACCGAGAAGCGTGTAGACGAAATTGAGCTCCACCCCGCCCGGCTCGACCGGCGTCGCGTCCGTCACGACGAGCTTCGCGGGCTCCGGCGCGGGAGGCTCCCCCGCAAAAACGAGGGACGCACCGGTGAAGAAGAACAGGCCGGCTATTTTCAAAATATTTTTTGAGGAACTCAAGCGCATTTTCTCTTTCCTCCCGGAAAGATCGCCGATTATTGTACCCATCCGAGGAAAAAATACGAGCCTCATCTTCGTTTTCCCGGCCTTGTCATGAGACCGTGAAGCCGTTATAATTCCGCTTCCTCATTGGGGGATGGTGTAACGGTAGCACAACAGGCTCTGGACCTGTTTGTCTAGGTTCGAATCCTAGTCCCCCAGCCACTCTCCGGCCCGTCTTTGTCCGCAAGCGATCATGTCATTCTCCAAGCCAAGGCCCTTCCATTCCCGGCGGGCCTGTCATTTTAAAATATGTTTATTATTAATAATTATATGATATATTATTATAATTCAACATGAAGCCTCTCATCCCCAATAGAGCGGAAGCGATGGCGAAGCGGGAGGTGGCCTTGTCCAAAGGCTATGCAAAATTCCTGGCCGATCTGAAGGACCGCATCCGCGCGGCTCAGCATCAAGCGCTCCAGGCGGTCAATAAAGAACTCGTGGGGTTGTACTGGGATATCGGAAAAATGATCGTGGCTCGGCAAAAGCGGCATCCCTGGGGAAATGCGGTCGTGGGGAAGATCGCTTGTGATCTGCAAAAAGAATTCCACGGCCTCCAAGGATTTTCATCTTCCGGGTTGTGGCGGATGCGTAATTTTTACCTTGAATATCATCAGAACACAAAACTCGCACGGATGGTGCGAGAAATCGGCTGGTCGCATAACCTGGTTATTCTTGAAAAATGCAAAAACCCCTTGGAACGTGAGTTTTATATCCGCATGACAAGGCGGATGGGCTGGGCGAGGAATATCTTGACCCATCAGATCGAAAACAAGACTTATGAAAAAACCCTCTCCGGTCAGACCAACTTTGACCAGGCGCTTCCGGAAAAGATAAAAAATCGCGCGCAGTTAGCCGTGAAAGACGAATATGTCTTCGACTTTCTTGGATTAAAAGAAGAGCACAACGAACTCGAGCTGGAAAAAGCGCTCACCTCCAATATCAGCCGTTTTCTGAGGGAAATGGGCGGCGTTTTCGCTTTTGTCGGAGATCAATACCGTCTCGAGGTCGACGGACAGGAGTTCTTTATCGATATCCTTCTCTACCACCGCCGTTTGAAGTGTCTTGTGGCGGTCGAACTAAAAATAGGCGAGTTCAAACCCGAATATGCAGGGAAAATGCAATTCTACCTCTCGGCCCTGGACGATACCGTCAAAGAGAACAACGAAAATCCGTCGATCGGGATCATCCTGTGCAAATCCAAACGGAGAATGATCGTCGAATACACTTTGCGGCAAAGTAAAAAACCGATCGGGGTTGGACAGTACAAGCTGGTCACCGAAGTGCCGAGATCCCTCAGGAAGGAATTGCCCTCCCCAGGACAGATCCGGATGTTATTGAAAGAAGTCTGAAGCCGGTCCACGGGACAGCCGCGACCGAAGGTCACCGCTCTCGTGCGAAATCTTCCGCTGAGGGTTTTCCGGACCGAGGCCTTACTTTTTCTTTTCGATCTTTTCCCAGGTGTCTTTGAGGGAGACGATGCGGTTGAAGACCGGATGGCCGGGCACGGAATCCTTGGGATCGGCATAAAAATAAGCGAGGCGCTCGAACTGATAGCGGCTTCCCGGTGCGGCGTCCTTCAAGGAAGGCTCGAGGCAGGCCTCGACATGCTCGAGGGAATGCGGATTGAGATTATCCAGGTAGGTGCGCCCTTCGGGCACATCCTCAGGGTCGCGCTGGGTGAAAAGATGGTCGTAGAGACGCACGTCGGTGCGAAAGGCGTGCGCGGCCGACACCCAGTGGATCGTCCCCTTCACTTTCCGGCCGTCGGGCGGATTGTTGCCGCCCCGCGTCGCGGGATCATAGGTACAATGAACTTCGACGATCTTTCCCGCAGCGTCCTTGATCACTTTTTCGCAGCGAACGAAATAAGCGTAACGCAGACGGACCTCCCGGCCCGGCGCGAGACGGAAGAATTTCGGAGGCGGCGTTTCCCGGAAATCGTCCTCTTCGATCAAGATCTCCCGGCCGAACGGGACCGGGCGCGTCCCGGCCGACGGGTCTTCGGGATTGTTCACGGCCTCGAGCTTCTCGGTCTTCCCTTCCGGATAATTCGTCAGGACGAGCTTCAGGGGCTTGAGGACCGCCATGGCCCGAAGCGCGGCGCGGTTCAGTTCGGCGCGGATGGAATTCTCCAGCACGCCGTAGTCGATAACGCTGTTGAACTTCGCGACGCCGATCTCGTCGCAGAAGGCGCGGATGGCCGAAGGCGTATAGCCGCGGCGGCGGAAGCCCGAGAGGGTCGGCATGCGCGGGTCGTCCCAGCCGGAGACGATCTGTTTCTGCACGAGCTCGAGGAGCTTGCGTTTGCTCAAGACGGTCCGGCTCAGGTTCAGCCGCGCGAACTCGATCTGCTGGGGATGGTGGATGCCGAGCTCGTCCAGGAACCAGTCATAGAGCGGGCGGTTGTTCTCGAACTCCAGCGTACAGATCGAATGCGTGATCCCTTCGAGCGAATCCGAAACACAGTGCGTGAAATCGTACATCGGATAAATGCACCAGGTGTCCCCGGTCCGGTGATGCGAAGCCTTCTTGATACGGTACATGGTCGGGTCGCGCATGTTGATGTTCGGCGAGGCCATGTCGATCTTGGCCCGAAGCACGCGCGAGCCCTCCTCGAACTCCCCGGCCTTCATGCGCTCGAAAAGCGCAAGGTTCTCTTCCGCCGAGCGGCCGCGGTAAGGGCTGTCCTTGCCGGGTTCGGTGAGCGTCCCGCGGTAACGGCGCTGTTCGTCGGGGCTCAGGTCGCAAACATAGGCCTTCCCTTTCCGGATGAGCTGGACCGCGAACTCGTAGAGCCGGCCGAAATAATCGGACGCGTAATATTCGCGTTCCTGCCAGTCGAAGCCGAGCCACTTCACGTCGTCGCGGATCGAATCCACGTATTCGACCTCTTCCTTGACGGGATTCGTGTCGTCGAAACGGAGATTGCAGAGGCCCTTGTAATCGCGCGCAAGGCCGAAATTAAGGCAGATCGATTTGGCGTGGCCGATATGCAGGTAGCCGTTCGGCTCGGGCGGAAAACGCGTGTGAACGCGCCCCCCGTTCTTGCCCGTCTTCAGGTCTTCGTCGATGATGTCGCGGATGAAATTGGAAGCGGCGCGGGCCGGGTCGTTCATCAAAGCCCCTCCCCCCGGAGGAACCGCTTCGCGCGCGCCAAGCAAGTTTCCTTTCCGATGAGCTCCATGACCTCAAAAAGGCCCGGCGTCGCGGTCTGACCGGTCAGGACATAGCGCAACGGATGGATGAGCGCCTTGGCCTCGAGCCCTTCCTTCTCGGCCGTCCGGCGGGTCATCTGCTCGAGCGCGGGCAGATCGGAAAAACCGCCGAGGCCTTCCGCTCCGCCGATCCAGGCTTCGAGCGCGCGGATGAACACCGGGTCCGAGCGGACCTCGTCCAGGAATTTTTTGTCCTCATAACCGATATCTCCGCTCAAATAGCGCGTCCGCTCCTCCAGTTCGCCCAGATTCTCGATCCGGGCCCGGTAAAGAAGCGCGATCTTTTTCCACCGGACCGCATCGCTCAGGTCCATGCGCCCTTCCCAGAACGCCGTGAGCCGCGCAAGGTAATCCTCGGCGGAGAGTTTGCGCAAATGCTGGCCGTTGATCCATCCGAGCTTGGTCCGGTCGAAGCAGGCCGCGGATTTCGTCACTTTCTTCAGCGAGAACTTCTTGACGAGTTCGGCGAGCGTAAAGACCTCCTGATTGTCGGAGGAGCCCCACCCCAGGAGCGCCAGATAGTTCAGCAGGCCCTCCGGCAAATAGCCCTGTTCGCGGTAAGCGCTCAAGGCCACCGCCCCGTGGCGCTTCGAGAGCGGCGTGCCGTCCTGGCCGTGGATGAGAGGCAGATGCGCGAACTTCGGAGGTTTCCATCCCAGGGCCTCGTAGACGAGGATCTGGCGCGGCGTGTTCGAGAGATGGTCCTCGCCGCGGATCACGTGCGAGATCTCCATTTCGTGGTCGTCGACCACGCAGGCGAACTGGTAGGTCGGGAACCCGTCGGACTTCATGATGACCATGTCCTCGAAGATCGAGGAATCGAACTTGACGGTTTCGCGGATAATGTCGGTAAAGATGACCTCTTTTTTCGGAAAACGGAAACGGACGGCCTTGCGCCCTTCCTCCTCGACCTCATAGGCCTGCCCGGCCGCCAGGAGTTTCGCCGCATATTCGCGGTAGCGCTCGAGCCGCTGGCTCTGGTAAACAAGCGCTTCGTCCCAGGCGAGGCCGAGCCACTTCAGGGACTCGAGGATATTGTCCTCAAAACGTTTTTCGGAACGTTCGCGGTCGGTGTCCTCGATCCTGAGAAGAAATTTCCCTCCCTGCCCACGGGCGTACAGGTAGCAGAAAAGCGCGGTGCGCACACCTCCGATATGGAGAAAACCTGTGGGGGACGGTGCAAAGCGGGTTCGGATCGTCATGAGCTTCCCGAAGACCGGCCGGGGTTATACCGCCTGCCGGGACTGGACCGATTTCAAGAGCGTGCGGACCTGGTTCAGATCGAGCGGTTTTCTCAGGCAGGCCAGCGCCCCGAGATCGAGAATGTCGCGCTCTTTGTTCGGCGGAAGGAACCCGGACATGATCACGACCTGCACTTTTTTATTGATGGCGTGGATCTTCTCGAACACCTCGCGCCCCTCCATCCTCGGCATCAAAACGTCGAGGAACACCACCTCGAACTCTTCGCGCCCGACCTTCTCCAGCGCTTCCATGCCGTTCAGGGCGATCTGGACGTCGTGCCCTTCGTCATGGAGGATATCGCGGAACTCTTCGCAAATGCTTTTTTCATCGTCGACGATCAATATCTTCATCGTAAGGTCCTATTGTTGGGCCGACGGCGGCCGTCTTCTCTTTAGAACGGCCTGTCGCGGGCTTTTCTTGAGTTCACGGAAAACGGAAATTCTCGCGCAGGGTCCCGAAATAACTGCGCTTGGAGCTTTTGATCAGCTGGATACGGCTCGCAGCACGGGTGATTTCCACCTGATATGTGTTGTCGATCTCGAAGTTCTGCTGGCCGTCGGCGGTCAGCAGGGCCTTTTCGCCCTCCTGAGTCGGGCGGATCTTGACCGAGATCTTTTCATCCGCGCGCACGAGGATCGGCCTCAGCGACGAAGCGTGCGGACAGATCGGAGTGATCACGAGCGCCTCGATCGTCGGGTGCACGATCGCCCCGCCCGCCGAAAGCGAATAGGCGGTCGACCCCGTCGGCGTAGCGAGGATCAGCCCGTCGCCCGCAAAACGGGTCAAAAGCTCGCCGGAAATGAACACTTCCACATGCAAAAGGCGCGTCAGGCCTTCCCTGCTGATCACGATATCGTTCAGGGCGATCACGCGCCGCTCCTCTTTCGATTGCCCTTTTCTCAGCGAACAAGAAAGCATCATTCTTTCTTCGACCTCGAACTGTCCAAGAAGGACCGAGGTCAATTCCTCGAAGACCTCGGATTCCTTGACCTCGGTCAAAAACCCGATCCTCCCCAGATTCACGCCCAGGATCGGCACCGACCGCTCTTTCATTTTCCCGGCCACCGAGAGAATGGTCCCGTCCCCGCCAAGGCAGAGGATGATCTCGGCGCCAGCGATCACCTCTTCGACCGAGAGGGAAAGGGAATCCAGGACCTTGGCGTCCCTTTTGGAAAGCCAGTCGAGGATCTTGGCGTGCAATTCGCGCGCCCCCTGTTTGTTCAGATTGACAACGATCCCGAGGGTCTTCATCGAGCGGACACCTTCATGCCTGAAAAAAAGTTCGCCGGCAGGTCGGCCAGCACCCGTTCCGCGATCCGCTCCGCGGAAAGCCCGAAAGCGTGGAGCCATTTGTCCCGGGAGCCGTGCTCGATAAACAGGTCCGGCAGCGCGAGCCGGGCTACCGGCCCCGGGTCGAGGCCTTCTTTCTCGAACCATTCCAGGACCAGGGCGCCGAATCCTCCCGTAAGCACGTGTTCTTCGAGTGTATAGATCTTTCGGAATTTTTTCGCGACCTTCTTCAGCAGGGCCCCATCCAACGGCTTGGCAAAACGCATGTTCACGACCTGGACGCTTTTGCCCGCCGCGCGGATCTTTTGGGCGGCTTCCAGCGCGCGCTCCACCATCGAACCCAGGGCCAAAAGGCAGACGTCTTCCCCCTCTTCGAGGATTTCCGCCTGGCCAACCGAAAAACGTTTCTCCGCAAGCCGCTCGAGCGAGGGCCCGATATTGGAACGGGGATAGCGCAGCGCGAAGATCCCGCGCGCGCGAAGTCCCAGCTCAAGCATCCGTTCCATCTCGAACGCATTGACCGGCGCCGCAATGACCGCGCCCGGGATCGGCGCCAGAAAGGCGATATCGAAGACCCCGTGATGCGTGGGACCGTCGGCCCCGACGAGCCCCGCCCGGTCAAGCCCGAAGACCACGCTCAGGTCCTGGAGCGCAACGTCATGGACCAGCGGATCGTAAGCGCGCTGGAGAAAGGTTGAATAAATGGCGCAGACAGGTTTTAGGCCCCCTTTCGCCAGGGCGCCCGCGAAAGTCACGGCGTGCTGTTCGGCAATGCCGACGTCAAAGAACCGCGAGGGAAATTCTTTCTGAAAATTCGCAAGCCCCGTCCCGGTCGGCATCGCGGCTGTGATCGCGACCACGTCCGGATTCTTGCGCGCGATCCGCAGAAGGGCTTTTGAAAAAGCCTCCGTGTAAGCGACCTCCACGGGGACCGGGCCCGGAATCTCGACGCAGCCCTTGATCTTCTCGCCCGTGCGCACGTCGAACGGCATAACGCCGTGAAGGCGCTCTTCATCCTTTTCGGCGAACTCGTAGCCCTTCCCTTTTTGCGTGATCACATGCAAGAGCGCGGTCTGAGGCAGCGCAAGGACCTTCTGCAGGGTCTCGATCAGGCCCGGAAGGTCGTGCCCATCGATCGGCCCGAAATAGCGGAGTCCGAGCTCTTCGAAAATGATCCCCGGGACCAGGATGTGCTTCATGCTCTCGAGCGAATTGTTCGCAAGCCGGCGCAGCCGCGGAAAACGCCCGAGCTGTTTTTCGACCTCGGTGCGGATGCGGTTATAGAGCGGATTGGTGATGACGCGGTTCAGGTATTTGCTGACCCCGCCCACGTTCCTCGCGATCGACATTTCATTGTCGTTGAGGAGGATCAGCATGTTCTTCTTCAGATGCCCGGCATTGTTGAGCGCCTCGTAGGAAAGTCCCGCCGTGAGCGCCCCATCGCCGACAACGGCAACCACGCGTTCCTGGCCGCCCTTCAGATCGCGCGCCGCCGCGAGCCCAAGCGCCTGAGAGATCGCGGTGCCGGCATGGCCGACCAAAAAAGGATCATAAGGACTTTCGAACGGCGACGGAAAACCGCTCAGGCCGTCGTGCTGACGGAGGGTTTTCATCCCGGCGCGCCGGCCGGTGATCATTTTATGAGCATAAGCCTGATGCCCGACGTCCCAACAGATCTTGTCCTGAGGTGGATGGAGCACGTAATGGAGCGCGAGGTTGATCTCGAGCGCGCCGAGGCTCGCGCCCAGATGGCCGCCCGTTTTCGAAACGCTATCAATCATGAAGTCGCGGTACTCCGCCGCGACATCCGGAAGTTTCGCGAGCGGAACGGCCTTGAGGTCTTCCGGTGAATTGATCTTTTCGATCCACTGATAGACTTTCTTCAACGCGATATTCTCCCAATCATGAAATCCAGCAGAGCTTCCAGCCTGGCGCCGCGGGCCCCCCAAGGTTTAATCTCGCGCTTGGCCGCCGCCGTGAGGTCACGGATCTTGGCGCCGAGTTCCTGCGCCTTCATGGCCTTCAGGTAACCATCCCCGTCGAGGAAATCATCCACGGCCTGAAAAAGCAGACCGAGGAGTTCTCCGAACTTTTGGATTCGGGACCGGTCGTCCCGGGAAGCGCCGGCAGCGATCGCCCCGCAAACCGCGCTCGCCTTGATCAGCTGGCCCGTTTTCTGGATGCTGATGTAATCGAGCGCCGCCAGATCCGGAGTCCCCTCTCCGGCCACGAGATCGGCGATCTGCCCGCCAATCATACCATAACCGCCTGTGGCCGTCGATATTTCCGCCAGGTAGGCGGCCGTCCGCTCCGGCGAGGACGCGTGCGTCAGGAGACCGAAGGCCTGGACGATCAGGGCATCCCCGGCCAAAAGCGCGACCGCTTCTCCGAACTTCTTATGACAACTGGGTTTCCCCCGGCGAAGGTCGTCATTATCCATCGAGGGAAGATCGTCATGCACCAGCGACGAAGCATGGATGAGTTCGATCGAAACCGCGGGCCAAAGCGCCTCGGAAGTATCCCCGCCGAGCGCCTCGCAAGCCGCCAGGGTCAGGACGGGCCGGAACCGTTTCCCCTCCCCCAGCACGGCATAGCGCATCGCCTGATGAAGGACCTCGGGATAGGTGGCTTCCGGCGGAAGGCAGTCCTGGAGCGCCTGTTCGATCTTCTCCCGTTCGGTCCGGAAAAAATTTTCGTAGCTCAAATCAAGGTCTCCTCGTCTGCGGCGGACGCGCTTTTTCGGGAAGGCGTTCTCGTCCCTTTGCGAGCCGGGCGCGTTTCGTCCTCTTCGGCCGTAAAATCCTCCCGGCGGAAAGTGCCGTCGGGGTTCTCGGTGAGCAACTGGATCTTTTTTTCGGCCTTTGAAAGCTTCTCCTGGCAAAAACGGGAAAGTTTGACCCCTTCCTCGAATTTTTTCAGAGCATCCTCGAGAGCGACGTCCCCCGACTCCAGCTCCTGCACAATCTTTTCCAGACGTTCCAGTGCTTTTTCAAACGAGATCTCTTGGGTCATGTCATGCTCCTTTGGGAGGTTCTATCCC
Organism: Candidatus Omnitrophota bacterium; assembly: GCA_049324575.1. Taxonomy (GTDB): domain Bacteria; phylum Omnitrophota; class Omnitrophia; order Omnitrophales; family Aquincolibacteriaceae; genus JBMONI01. Next base: position 10,290 of record JBMONI010000019.1, read on the forward strand.
TGTGATTTTGGATTCAATGTCGCCTTTCCATAAACGGGTCCGGAGAATATCCCCGGAACGCAAGCCGCGGATCTCTTTGACCGGGCGGCCTTCTTTGTCAAAAGTGATCGAATATCCCCGGCCGAGGACCGCAAGGGGGCTCAGGGCATTCAGTTTTCCCGCGAAGGCTTCAAAGGCCTGCTTACGGGACGCCACGAACGCTTTCCAGTAATTTTGCAACTGGCGCGCAAGTTCGTCGAGCCGCTGAGAAAATCCGTCGATCAATAAGGCCGGCTGCTGGAACGCGTACGTAGAGGTAAGCCGCTCCAAATGCTGTTTTTCATAATCCAGGAGACTTCGAAGCGCCTTTTCCATGCGCCCGCGGTCGTCGGCGAGCCTTTCTTCGAGCGCTTCCCGGTTCTGCACCACGAGTTCCGCCGCCGCTGAAGGCGTCGGCGCGCGCAAGTCCGCGACCATGTCGCAGATCGTGAAATCGATCTCGTGCCCCACGGCTGAGATGACCGGGATCGAACACCCATAGACGGCCCGCGCAACCTTCTCCTCGTTAAAAGCCCACAAATCCTCGATGCTTCCGCCGCCGCGGCCGACGATCAAGACCTCGATTCCGCCCACGCGCTGCATGGCGAGTATCCCCTGCGCGATCTCCTCCGCGGCCCCTTCGCCCTGCACGCGCACGGGGTAGATCAGCACTTGGGTCCCATGGAACCGCCGGCCGATCACGTTCAGGATATCGCGGATCGCGGCACCCGTCGGCGAAGTGACGACCCCGACCACGTTCGGATATTTCGGGATCGGTTTTTTCCGGTCAGCGCGGAAAAGCCCTTCTTTTTCGAGCTTTTCCTTGAGCTGGAGAAACGCGAGCTGGAGCGCCCCGAGCCCCTTCGGTTCCATGCGCTCGACATAGAATTGATACTGTCCACGCACGTCATAAAGCGAGACCTTGCCGTAAACCAGGACCTGGAGCCCGTCTTTGAGCTCAAAACGGATTTTGTCGTTATAGCGGCTGAAGAAAACGGCGCTGATCTGCGACGTTTCGTCCTTGAGGGAAAGATAAATATGGCCGGAAGTGTGTTTTTTGAGGTTCGAGATCTCGCCTTCGAGCCAAATACCACTGAACTGCGCTTCCAGGTAACCGCGCGCGCGCTGGTTGAGCTCGGTGACCGTGTAGACCTTGCGCATCGAGGCAGGGCTGGCCCCGAAAGTCCTGAGATGAGAAGCGTTCGTTGGGTCCATATTTCAGTCCGTCAAAACAGCATCCATTCTGATATCGTTCGGTCCGGCCGGGACCTTCTTCACGCATTGTTCGCGGAACGCATAACCGATCTTAATCGTTCTTCGGAGCGGCCGCAGAAAACGGTCGAAATAGCCGCCACCGCGGCCGAGCCTTCTCCCGCACCGGTCGAAGGCAAGTCCGGGCACGATGGCAATCTCGATCGCCGACGGCCGCGCGCAGGCCGGCAGGCCTTTTCTCGGCTCGGGGATCCCGTACGCACCGCGAACGAGATCGCGTTCGAGATGGCGGATCCGGACCCCCTTCATCCGTGAATGGGCCCGATCGACCTTAGGCACATAGACCTCTTTTTGGCATCGCAGGAGATACCGGATAAGCCGATGCGTTCCTGGTTCTTTTTTGAACGAAACATAGACCAGGAATTTCGCGGCCTCCCGCACGGCCGGAAGCCCGATGAGCTTCCGGAATAAACGGCCGCTCTTTCGGCAGCATGTGGCGGAAGGGATTGTCGCGATCTTTCTGCGCATTCGGTTGCGCAAAAGGGCTTTGGCGTCCGGAACTACCATAGAGGGGGGTATTCTATCGAAAACTTCTCAAGCGGGCTAGGCCTATCGCCGGGAAACCCTCCTTATCAACCCTCTATCAAACCCCCGGTGTTTGATAAGGCAAAAAGGAAATGCCCCCAGCATGAATCCCCGCCAAAAATCTTCGGCGGGCCTAGCCTCGCCGGCAGGCGGGTCCGCCTATGCTTTGTGGCGGAGAACATGATCGTATAAAAACAATACCCCCAAGAGGAATCGAACCTCTAACCCTCTCCTTAGGACGGAGATGCTCTATCCAATTGAGCTATGGGGGCACATTGTTGTCAATTTCCCCATAGCGAAATTGGATCGTTCCAATTGCCTGTCCCGTCCCGGCGGGAAGCTATGGGGGCATGGAAAGAAATTATAGCATGAGGCCAATGATTCGCCTGGGAAGAAAGATCGAAGAGCATCCCCTGACCGGACTAAGACGCTTTCAGGACCCCCTATCAACCTTGTAGGGCAGGTTTAAACCTGCCCTACACCCTGGTCAAAAAATAAGTTCCGGAAAGTTCTCTTAATACCGGATGAGCGAGAAGACGTCGTAGTCTTTGAGCTTTTTGCGGCCGGCCAGAAATTCGAGTTCGACAAGAAATCCGATTTTCTTCACCTGTCCGCCCAGTTTTTCGACGAGTTGCGCCGTCGCGAGGGCCGTTCCGCCCGTCGCCAGCAGATCATCCACGATCGCGACTTTCATCCCTTTTGCGATCGCATCGTCATGGATCTCGAGGATGCCCTCGCCGTATTCCAACGCGTAACGAATCTCCCGTGTCTTGTAGGGAAGCTTTCCTTTCTTGCGGACCGGGATAAAACCGATCTTCATGCGATACGCAAGGACCGGACTGAAGATGAAACCGCGGGATTCGATCCCGACCACACAATCGATCTCCGTTCCCTTAAGCTGATCGGCCATGGCATCCATGACATAGCGAAAGACGGCAGCATCCTGCAGGACCGGAGTGATATCTTTGAAAATAATACCGGGTTTCGGGAAATCAGGGATGTCGCGGATGAGTTTTCGGACCGCCTGCATATCCATCAAAATCCTCCTCTGGAAAGATCAGTGTTCGAGATAATGTTCGATGGGATCGTTCTCGGCGATGAACATCGCGCGGATCTTGCTCAGGGCGACCGATTCGATCTGGCGCACGCGCTCACGCGTGATCTTGAAACGCTGCGCAACCTCTTCCAGGGTCTCGATCTCCGCATCCCCGAGGCCGAACCGGTAGACCAGGATCGTCTTTTCGCGCTCATCGAGCCGTTCAAGGAGCTTGCGCAGGCGTTCGCTTTTGAGGATCTCCTCGAGCTTGACCTCCGGCCGGTTCGTCTCTTTGTCGGGAACCATGTCCACGAGCTCGGCGACGCCGTCCAAACTGATCGGCGCATTCAACGAGCTTGGCTTGCCAGTGATGTTCTCGATCTCCGAGATCTTGTTCACAGGGACCTTGAGGATCTTGGCGATCTCGCGGCGTGTCGGGACCCGGTTTAGTTTCTGCATGAGCCCGTCGCGCACGCGCCGCCAACGTGAAATGATATCGTACATATAGACGGGAATGCGGATCGTCTTCCCCTGGTTCGAAAGGGCGCGCATAATGGCCTGCTTGATCCACCATGACGCATAGGTCGAAAAACGGTAACCCCGGGCGGGATTGAACTTTTCGACCGCGCGCATCAGCCCGATATTGCCTTCCTCGACCAGGTCCGAGAACGTCAGCCCCATGTTCGCGTATTTTTTCGCGATGGAAATGACAAGCCGGAGGTTGGAACGGATCATGCGGTGCCGCGCCTCCTCGGCTTTCCGGGATTTCGAGTGCGCCTGCTGGGCAAGGGCCTGTTCTTCCTCCGGACGCAAAAGCGGGATATGCTCGATCTGGTCCAAGTAGATCTTCATCGGCGTCTGATCGAGCGTGATCTCGTCCCCAAGCGTGTCATCGCGCTCCCCCTCGCGGTCGCGCTGACGCCTTTCTTCCGCCGCTTCTTTCAGTATTTTTTTGAGATCAAACGGCGTTGGTTCTTGGGCGTTCTCCGAAGACGTCTTGTCCGGCTCACGGGCCTCTTTCCCGGAAGGTTTCCGGCGAATGTCGAGACTGCGTCGAAAACGCGGAGGCACAGTCCGCCTTTTCTTTTTCCGCGCCGAAACAGAAAGGGAGCGCCCCTTTTTGGAGGCGCTCCCTTTTTTGACCGGTCTGCGTTTGGCTTTAGATCGTTTCATTCCCCTGAAAGCCTACCGCCTGATTACTTTTTCTTAGCCTTGATCGCGGCATGCGCGGCGGCAAGCCGTGCGATCGGGACCCGGTACGGCGAACAGCTAACATAGTTCATGCCGACCCGGTGACAGAATTCCACCGAAGCGGGGTCGCCGCCATGTTCGCCGCAAATACCGACCTTGAGCTCGGGCCGGGTTTTCCGGCCGCGCTCCACGCCAAGCTGGATCATCTGGCCCACGCCTTCCTGATCGAGCGTCTGGAACGGATCGTACTCCAGGATCCCCTGGTCGAGATAATCCTTGAGGAACACGCCCGCGTCATCCCGCGAGAACCCGAACGTCATTTGCGTCAGGTCGTTGGTGCCGAACGAGAAGAACTCGGCGGTCTCGGCGATACGGTCCGCAACAAGCGCCGCCCGCGGCACTTCGATCATGGTCCCGATCATATAAGGGATCTTCATCCCTTTCTCTGCGAAGACCTTCTCGACGACCCGGATCATGTCCTCTTTCAGGGTGTCGAGCTCCTTTTTCGTTCCCACAAGCGGGATCATGATCTCGGGAAGCACCTTGATCCCCTGTTTCTTCACATTGCAGGCGGCTTCGATGATCGCCCGGGCTTGCATCTCGTAGATCTCCGGATAGCTGATCCCGAGACGGCATCCGCGATGGCCGAGCATCGGATTGAATTCGTGGAGGCTGTCCACCTTGCGTTTCACCTGCTCGAAGGAGACGTTCATGACCTGCGCCATTTCGCGCTGATTGACGTCCTCATGCGGAAGGAACTCGTGCAAAGGCGGATCGAGAAGACGGACCGTCACCGGAAGGCCATCCATCGCCTTGAAGATCCCTTCAAAGTCGCCGCGCTGCATCGGCAGAAGTTTGGAAAGTGCTTTCTCGCGGCCCTCTTTGTCGTCAGAAAGGATCATTTCACGGACCGAGATAATCCGGTCGCCTTCGAAGAACATATGCTCGGTGCGGCAAAGGCCGATCCCTTCAGCGCCAAACTTGCGCGCGACCTGAGCGTCCGTCGGCGTATCGCCGTTCGTACGGACCTTCAACGTCCGCACCGCATCGGCCCACTTCATCAGCTTTCCGAAATCGCCGGAAAGCTCCGGATCAATCGTTTTAAGTTTGCCTTTGTAGATATGGCCCAATCCGCCATCGAGGGAAATGTATTCGCCCTCTTTGACGACCGTGCTGCCGACGCGAAACTCTTTCGCACCGTAGTTGATCGACACATCGCCGGCCCCGGCCACACAGCATTTCCCCATGCCTCGCGCGACCACGGCCGCATGCGAAGTCATTCCGCCGCGAGCGGTCAGGATCCCTTTGGCCGCATGCATTCCGCCGATATCTTCCGGCGAAGTCTCGATGCGAACGAGGATCACCTCATCACCTTTCGCGGCCCAGCTTTCGGCATCGTCAGCGTTGAAGACCACTCGACCCGTCGCCGCGCCCGGAGAAGCCGGAAGCCCTTTGGCGATGACCTCTTTGGGTTGTTTGGGATCAAAGGTCGGATGCAAAAGCTGATCGAGCTGCTTGGGATTCACGCGAAGAATGGCTTCATCCTGCTTGAGGAAACCTTCCTTCACAAGTTCAACGGCGATCCGGACCGCCGCGGCCGCGGTTCGCTTCCCGTTCCGGGTCTGCAGCACAAAAAGTTTTCCCTGCTGGATCGTGAACTCGATATCTTGCATGTCCCGGTAATGCTTTTCGAGACGCGCGCGGATCGCCACAAGCTGTTTATAAATTTCAGGCCAACGCTTGGCCATATTATCCATCGGTTCCGGGGTGCGGATCCCGGCCACAACGTCTTCCCCTTGCGCATTGACGAGGAATTCGCCGTAGAACTTGTTCTCGCCGGTCGAAGGATTACGCGTAAAGCAAACGCCGGTCCCCGAAGTGTCCCCCATGTTCCCGAACACCATCGCCTGCACATTGACCGCAGTCCCGAGAAGGCCGCGGATCTCGTTCAGCTGGCGGTATTTGATCGCGCGAGGGTTGTTCCAGGAGCTGAACACCGCGTTGATTGCTTTCTTGAGCTGCTCATACGGGTCGGAGGGGAATTCCTCGCCCGTTTCCTTTTCATAGACCAATTTGTACTGGCGAACGATATCCTTGAGATCGTTGGCGCTTAGTTCGGCGTCCGTTTTCACGCGCGCCTGCTGTTTTTTGGTCTCGAGGATATGTTCGAACTTTTCATGCTCGACGTTCATGACGACATCGCCGAACATCTGGATGAAACGGCGGTAGGAATCCCATGCGAAACGCTCGTTCTCCGTTTTGACGATCATGCCCTGCACGACGTCGGAGTTGAGACCGAGGTTGAGGACGGTGTCCATCATGCCCGGCATCGAAACGGCGGCACCGCTGCGGACCGAAACAAGGAGCGGCGTATGCCGGTCGCCGAATCTCGCGCCGAGGACCTCTTCGAGCTTCTTCAGATTCGCCTTCACCTGCTCTTCGAGCCCTTCCGGCCATTTCTTCCCGCCTCGGTAGAAAAGATCGCAGGCTTCGGTCGAGATCGTAAAACCCGGCGGAACTGGGATCCCGAGATTGGTCATTTCGGCCAGGTTGGCGCCTTTGCCACCGAGAAGGCTCTTCATGCCGGCGTTGCCTTCGGCCTTACCGCCGCCGAAGAAATAAACGTGTTTGCCTCCTTTTTTCCTTGTGGAGGACGAGGTTCTTGATGCTTTGGCTGTTTTAGATGGACACATACGATTTGCTCCTTTCAAGACTGGTTTATGATTGCTTTATAACGGATTGGCCCAAAAACAAAGGCGGTATTCTATCACCCGACATCCAATTTGGATAGTAGAGAAAGATCGGCGATCCGCGATCCGTAGAGACCATGGATCTGACGCATTAAAGCATGCCGGTTCGCCCGCAAAGCGGGGTCTTCCGCGTTCACCAGGACCTCCTCGAAGAACCGGTGGACGAGCGCAGAAAGCTTGGCCGCAAACCGTTCGGTTGCCCGGCGGTAACGCCCTTTCTGAATATCCTCCAGGATTGGCTTCTCTTCGGCGCGAAGCGTCTCATAAAGTTCCTTTTCGGCCGGCTCGGCAAGCAGTTCCACTTGGACAGGTCCCGGAACTCCCCGGGACCCGGCTTTTTCACCTTTCAGGATATTCGAAGCCCGCTCCACGATCTTGACCGCCTTGCCGAAAGTCACCGGGTCCTCTTTGTTCATGGTTTGCAAAGCCTCAAAACGCAAAAAAACATCCGCCCAATCGTCCGCCGAGGCGCGGAGCACCGCATTCAGAATCTCATGGTCGCGCGTACCAGCCGTTACCCCGGCTTCGGCTACCAAACGTTCGCGCAAAAACTGGAGGATCCGCACGGAAACTTCCGACCCTGTGACCGGCTCTTTTGCGAGAATTTTTTCACGGTAATTCGCAAGCGCCGCTTCGATGAGCGAGGATACCGAGAACCGGAATCCGAAGGCCCGCACCAATTTGACGATCGTCCCGCCCGCACGCCGCAGCGCATAAGGGTCCTGGCTTCCGGTCGGATCGAGACCGATCGAGAATGCGCCGGCTACGAGATCTGCGCGGTCGATCAAACCGAGCATGGCCCCCAGCAGAGGGATCTGCTGTTTGAGAGCGGTATGAGGTTCGGCAAGGTTCTTCGGAAGATAGTGCGCACCGACCGCCGCGGCCACCGCCGCCGTTTCTCCGTTCTTGAGCGCGTATTCCCGCCCCGCGATCCCCTGCAATTCCGGAAATTCATAGACCAGCTGGGTCAGGAGATCGGCCTTCGAAAGATGCGCGGCGCGGCCGAGCGCATCCCCGAGATCCCCGAGGCCCGCAATCGCAACGAAATGCGCGGCGAGCTTTTTGAGCCGCTCCGTTTTATCGTAAAGGGTGCCGAGCTTGCCGAGATAATTGACCTGCCCCAGTTTTTCAACCTTCGCCGAAAGCGGGCTTTTGAGATCTTCTTCCACGAAAAAACGCGCGTCGCGAAGACGCGATTCGAGAACGTTCTCGTAGTCCCGAGCGATCTTCGACGGATTCTTCCGCCGGCCGTTCAAGATCGCCACGAAACGGCCGTCGAGCTTTCCCCGCCCGTCATAACAGGCAAAAATCTTCTGGTGTTTTTTCATGCTGCTCGCAAGCACCTCGGCCGGCAGGTCAAGATAGGCCTTCGCAAAGCGGCCACTCAGGGGCCACGGCTCCTCGACGAGGTTCGCAGTCCAGTGGACAAGTTCCTCGTCGCAACGGGGCTGGGAAAAATTCCTGGCAAGCATCCCCCGGATAAGTTTTTTGCGCTCCTCGAGCGAAAGGAGCACATGCGCTTTTTTAAGCAGACGCCCGTAAGCGGTCCAATCAGCCGACGCGATCTTGAACGGCTTCGGAGCAAGAAAACGGTGGCCCAGGGTCTGATTCGATGCCTTCACGGTCCCGAGCGCCATTTTCATGTTTTTTTTGTCGCAAAGTGCGACGATCCATCGGACCGGGCGCGGAAAACGGCAGCCCGAGGCGTCCCAGCGCATTTTTTTCGGGAACGGGAATTCGAGCAGGATCCTCTCGACCAATGCCGGAACAAGCTTGGAGGACAGCTGTCCTTTTTCTTCCTTGCGGACCAGCACGAATTTTCCGCGCGGAGTTTCCTTGACCGTGACGTCGGAAAGCTTCGCCTGCCGGCTTCTCAGGAACCCTTCCAAAGCCGGGGTCGGTTTCCCCTCCCCGTCGTAGGCTTTCTCGATAGCCGGGCCGGTAATTTCGATCGTCTGATCGGCCTGTTGGGCGCCAACACCGCGAAGACCGATCGCGATACGGCGAGGAGTCGCTTCCATAAGGATCTCCTCACAGGGGATCCGCTGCTCCCGAAGGGCCTTTTGAAGACTCGGACGGAGGTCCGCATAAAGAGCGTCAAGCGCCGGCACCGGCAATTCTTCGGTCCCGATCTCGATGAGGATATCAGCCATGGGAGCCGCCCTTTTTTGCCAAGAGCGGATAGCCGAGTTCGGCCCGCGAATCCAGATAAGCCTGCGCGCAGGCTTTTGCGATCGCCCGGACACGGGCGACATAACGCGGCCGGTCATTGACGCTCACCGCGCCGCGGGCATCGAGCAAATTGAACGTGTGAGAAGCTTTGAGACAATAATCATAGGCTGGAAAAACCAATTTGGCTTCGAGAAGCCGCACGGCCTGGGCCTCGTATTCGTCGAAATGGCGGCGGTAGAGTTCCGCGTCCGACATCTCGAAATTGAATTTCGAAAATTCTTTCTCGCCCTGCAAATGCACATCGCCGTAAGTGATCCCTTCGCGCCACTGGAGATCGAATATCGAATTTTTTTTCTGCAGGAACATCGCAATACGCTCGAGCCCGTAGGTGATCTCGCAGGAGACTTTTTCGAGATCGATGCCACCGCATTGCTGGAAGTAAGTGAATTGCGTGATCTCGAGGCTGTCGAGCTGGACCTCCCAGCCGAGCCCCCATGCGCCGAGGGTCGGCGATTCCCAGTCGTCTTCGACAAAACGGATATCATGCGAAGAAGGATCGATCCCAACTCGCCGGAGGCTGTCGAGATAAAGCGCCTGTGAATCTTCGGGCGCAGGTTTGAGGATGACCTGATACTGATAATAATGCTGCGTCCGATGGGGGTTCTCCCCGTAGCGTCCATCGGTAGGACGGCGGGACGGTTCGACATAAGCCGCCCGCCAGGGCTCGGGCCCGAGGGCCCGCAAGAACGTATGCGGCGAAAAGGTCCCGGCCCCGACCTCGAGATCATAAGGCTGGACGATCAGACACCCTTTTTCGGACCAGTACCGGTTGAGTTCTTGGATGAGTTCCTGGAAGGTCAAAGGTTTTGACATAACGTGGCGGCGATTCTAGCGAAAAGAGGAAAAACCGTCAAGGAAACCACCTTCTCCCCGGGGCCCGACAGACATTCCGGCCCTACCCGGGACGGCCCTAGGAAAGCGGACCGGTCTGCCCCGCTTCTTCTTCGAAGGGCGCCTCCAAACCGTAGTAGGGATTGCTGGCGATCGCTTTTTCGATCACCTCAAGAAGGGCTTTCGGGAAGAAAGGTTTGGCGACGAAGGCGAACGTTTTTTCGGCGGCGCATTCCATGCTCGGGCGTCCCGAAAGGAAGATGACCGGGATCTTGCGGATACGTTCGGGCTGCTTTTCGAGGTCGAGGAGGATCTGGTATCCACTCCGGCCCGGCAGCATACCGTCCAGGATCACCACATCAGGCTTTTCGCTGCGGATCTTCCAAAATCCTTCATCCCCGTCGGAGGCCGTCGAAACCTGATAGCCGAGGAGGCTGAGCCAACCTTGCATGAGCGAGAGGATCTCGGGTTCATCGTCGATCACCAGAATGTGCTTGCGCATGAAAAGGCCCGCTTGAATGTTCGGTCGCGGTTAAAAAACCCCTGAGGCAAGAATAACATGAAAAAGAAAATCTTCAAGGTCTGAGACCCGAAAAAAATAACACGGGAGCCGCGGTTCAATCCGAAAAACCGCCACGGTCGTCGACAAGACGCAAAAGGTACTGTCCGTACTGGTTCTTTTTGAGCGGGAGCGCCATTCGCCGGAGGTCTTTTTTCGAAACGTAGCCGAGCCGAAAGGCGATCTCCTCAAGGCAAGCAACTTTCATCCCCTGCCGTTCTTCGATCGCCTGAATGAAATTCGAAGCCTGCATCAAAGATTCCGGGGTCCCCGTATCCAGCCATGCAAGTCCGCGGCCCACTTGGATTACGTGAAGTTCGCCCCGTTCGAGATAGACCCGGTTCACATCCGTGATTTCAAGCTCCCCCCGCCCGGACGGTCTCAGCCGTTCGGCGATCAGCGGTGCACGATGATCATAGAAATAGAGCCCGGCCACCGCATAATGGGATTTCGGATGCTTCGGCTTCTCCTCGATCGAAACCGCTTTGCCGGTCCGGCTGAAAGAAACGACTCCGTAGCGCTCGGGGTTGCGAACCGGATAACCGAAGACGGTCGCTCCCGACCGCCGGCTCGCGGCTTGGGTCAAAAGCCCGCTCAACGAATGCCCGTAAAAGATATTATCCCCCAGGATGAGCGCCACGCGGTCTTTCCCGATGAAATCTTTCCCGATAACGAGCGCCTCCGCAATCCCCCGAGGTTTGGCCTGGATCGCGTAATGAAGCCGGATCCCGAACTGCGAACCGCTCCCCAACAGGCTCCGGAAATGAGCCTGGTCCTCAGGCGTCGTGATCACAAGGATATCGCGGATCCCGGCCAGCATGAGGGTGGAAAGCGGATAATAGACCATCGGTTTGTCATAAACCGGAACGAGCTGTTTGCTGACCGCTTTTGTCAGAGGATAAAGCCGGGTCCCGCTTCCTCCCGCCAGAAGGATACCTTTCATCGCACGCTCCTTAATGTCGTTTCAGGCCGAGACGTTCCCGGCCGTAATTGTCGTTTTGGATCTTGCGGCACCAGTCTCCGTGTTCCAGGTACCAGCGCACGGTCGACTCCAAAGCCTGATCGAATACATGCCCCGGAGCCCAGCCGAGCTCGCGCCGGATCTTGGATCCGTCGATCGCATAACGCCGGTCGTGGCCCGGACGGTCTTTGACGAAGGTCTTGAGTTCCCGGTAGTCCTTCAGACCGCGGGCCTGCATCTGCGGATTCTCACCCGCCGGGCGGAATTTTTCAAGAGTGGCGCAAAGCCGTTCGACCATCTCAAGGTTCCTCATCTCCTGCCCGCCGCCGATATTGTATTTCTCGCCCAAGGCTCCTTTTTCGAGGACGAGCCGGATCCCTTCGCAATGGTCCTCGACATAAAGCCAGTCGCGGATATGTCCGCCGTCCCCGTAGATCGGGAGCGGTTTCGCTTCGAGCGCGTTGAGGATCATCAGCGGGATCAATTTTTCGGGGAACTGGAAAGGCCCGAAATTGTTGGAGCAGTTGGTCGTGATCGCCGGTAAACCGTAAGTGCGGAAATACGCCCGCACAAGATGGTCCGCTCCCGCCTTCGAGGCCGCATAAGGCGAATTCGGCGCATAGGGGGTCTCTTCGGTGAAGGTTTCACGGCCCTGCTCCGCCAGGGCACCGTACACTTCATCGGTCGACACGTGAAGAAAACGGAATCCACGGGCCGCCTCCGGGGACAGGGTCCGGTAAAGATCCAGGGTCACCTCCAAAAGCGTGAAAGCCCCGACCAGGTTCGTCCGTACGAAATCTTCCGGCGTATCGATCGAGCGGTCGACGTGGGTCTCCGCCGCAAAGTTCACGATCCAGAACGGCTGAACCTTTTGCACCACGGTCCGCATGGCCTGCCGATCCGCGATATCGGCTTTAAAAAAACGATACCGGGGGTCCTGCTGAACCTCCTCGAGATTGTGCAGGCTTCCGGCATAGGTCAGTTTGTCCGCCACCGCGACCCCCCATGAGGTCTTGTTCAGCAAATGCCGGACAAAATTACATCCGATAAAACCGGCGCCGCCGGTCACCAGCACGTTTTTAGCGTGACGAGGATTTTGATGTTCCATCAAACCGTGTCCTTCATCCGTTAAGAAGACTGCGGATCTTTTGCGCGAGGGCCGCAGGCTGGATCACCCTGGGAACCACCGCGTCCATGCCGAGCGGCAAGGAGCCGCCTTCCGACGCCTCCACATCGAGCCCAATCACTTTCAGGGGACGCGCCAGGCTGATCTGTTTAAAAACGCCGGCCGTACTCTCCCCGGCGGAAACCTCCGATAAATGCGTCCCCATCATAACGACCTCGTAGAGATTTGTCGAAAGTTTCTCCACCGCATCCTCGCGCCTCGAGACCTGATCGACGCTGCAGCCTATCTTTTCGAGGGCTCGCCGGAGAAGCATAGCGTCGACCTCATTATCTTCCATAAGCAGCACCGCAATCTTGAGAGGATCTTCCGGCCCCGCGGGTCCGGCGGCCATCTTTTTCTTGATCTTCTCGCTCTCAAGCTTTTTCAACTGTTGTTCTTCGCGCGTCGGAATGTGGATCGTTCCGTCATCGACGGGAAACGGGATCCGGAACCAGAAAATGCTCCCCCGGCCCGGCTGGCTGTCCACCCCGATCTGCCCGTGCATCATCGTGACCAGTTGAGACGAAACGGAAAGTCCGAGGCCGAGCCCTCCGTATTTCCGCTTGGTCGAACTGTCGGCCTGCACCAGTTTATCAAAAAGTCGTTTCTGGTCCTCCTTGGAAATGCCGATCCCGGAATCTTCGACAAAGAACGCAACGGTCACGCGAGCCCCCACCTTTTCCTTTTGGACCACGTTAACCTTGATATGCCCTTTCTCCGTGAATTTGAGCGCATTATCGAGCAAATAACCGAGGACCTGCGCGATACGGTCGGGATCGCCGATCAGCGCCGAGGGGATGGCGTCATCGATCCGGAGCGCGACCTCGAGGGACTGCGCCTGCGCTCGGTGGCGGATCTTTTCAACAGTCTCACGGATCACCGGACCGAGCGCAAAGGACTTCAGTTCCAGGCTCAATTGCCCGGCTTCCCCGGTGGAAAAACTCAGGATATCGTCGATGATCTTGAGGAGATTGTCAGCCGAGGTCTGCGCAGTCTCCGCCCATTGTTTCTGATCGGGCTCGAGCTTGGATTCCAACAAAAAACCGATCATCCCGAGGATCCCGTTCATAGGGGTTCGCAATTCATGGCTCGCATTGGCGAGGAATTCGCTTTTCAAACGGTTGGCGCGTTCGGCTTCGTCCTTCGCCGACCGAAGCGCTGTACTGGATTCGTCGAGGTTCATGGCCATTTTATTGAACGTGGCGGCCAGGATCCCGATTTCGTCGCGCGAACGGATCCCCACGCGGGATTTCAGGTCCCCCGCGCCGAGTTTCTCGGCGGCATCTTTCATCTGAAGGATCGGCCGGACGATGGAGCGGCCGAGCATCCCCCCGACCGCGACCGCGAAACCGGCGGCCAGGATCATGATCGCAAAAGTGATCACGGAGGCCCGTGCGGCCTGTGCGCGCGCCTCCTCGTTCGCTTTTTTGAGCTGAGTCATCTCGACCGCGATTGCGCGATCGATGACCCCATTCATTTTTTCCGCGGCCGCTTCAAGGTCTGCTTTTTTCCTGCGGAGATCGTTGACCCCGCCTTTTTTCTTCTCTTCGATCAGTTCGAGCCCGAGCCGATAGACCGCCGTTTCGGCGTCCTTGATCTCCTCGACCAGCGCGAGACGCTCGGGGTCCTTTGATTCCCGGAAATAACCGGTCTTCCATTTCTCCATTTTTTCGCTCGCGAGACGAAAGATATCGCCGCCTTTTTCCTCGAGGATGACCCCAAAGATCTCGCTTTGCATGCGCAAGAGCGCGGCCTTGATCTGCCCGAGATTGATGACGTTGGGGACCGTTTCATCGATGATGGCGCTGTAATGTTCGACCGCCCGTTCGCCGACGTCGACATTGATCTTACCGACCACGGCGATAAAAAGGGAGATCGTCAGAAAGCTCAGGATGAACTTAACGCTCAGTCTCATGCGGTCCAATGTTCCTTTGGGATTTGACGGGAACTTTGCCGGCGGCCCCCGGTCTCCGCCGCCCGGCCCGTGCCGGATCGCTTACTCGAAAAGCTTCAGGTCCGAAATAGCGCCAGAAGGATCTGCCGGATGCTCAGTTTTCGGCTTCTTTTCCCCTAGCTTTTTTTCGTCTTTTTGAAGGAAATCTTGAAGGATTTCATCGCTGGACCGCCCCGCGGGCCGCGGATCCTGAAACGGCGGTTCTGGCAAGTTCGGTGGAAGGCCTTCCGCCGAGGAAAAAAGATGCTTTTTCAGATACTCCACTTCCCGCCGGCTCTTGGCGGCTTCCTGTTTCCAGTGATCGATCTCGTCCGCGCAAACGGTGAGACGCCGGACGAAGAGCTCGCGGCCGAGACTGAGCTTTTCTTCGAGTTCCGCGCATTTTTGCTTCAGGGCCTCGGCCTCCCGCGTCATGTCGGTCGAAACGCGGCGGTCCGCCACAACAAGCTTTTGTTCGAGCTCACGTGCCCGCGCGGCGGCCTCTTGATGCTGCCGTTGCCAATTCTCAAGCTGGCGGCGCTCCTCGCTCAAAGAAGCCTGCATGGCCTGCTTCTCCGACTCGAGATCGTGGATCCGACGATCGACCTTCGCCCATTTTTCTTTCAGTTCCGCTGCTTCTTTGACCAGTTTCTCGTATTCGCGTGTCATGCCGGTCTCATTCAATTGCCGGCTCTGGCGGCTTTTTTCCAGTTCATCCTGCTTGGACCAAAGCGCGCGCTCGATCTCTTTTTTCTGGAATTCGAGTTCCTTGAAAACCTGCCGCATTTCCCCATGATAACTTTCGATCTCGAGGAACCGCTTCTTGAAATCGGCCGCCTGCTTCTCGTAAAGCGAAGCCTTCTGCTTCCACCCGCCGACCTCCTGGCTCAAGCGGCGCGCCTCTTCGCCCGCCTCGCTCCTGGCCTTCTCTTCCTGAGCGATCTTCTGCTCGTACTCGCGACGCTTGGCCTCCCACAGCTCTTCCAAAGCCCGCTTCTGCCCTTCCAGATGATTGCGCACCGATTCGAGCTCGCGCTTATCGCCCACGACCTCGAGCAGCTCGCGGCGGAGCTTCTCGGCTTCGCTGCGCCAGATCTCGACCTCCTCCTGGTTCGTTTTTAGTTCTTTCTCGATCGTTTCCTGCAAACGGTTCCGGTTTTCCATGATCTCGAAATACTCCCGCTGTTTAACTTCAAGGAGATGTTCGAACTGGGTTTTCCGGTCTTCCCATTCCCTGCGGGCCTGTTCGAAATCGGCGTGGTCTTTTTCGATCCGCAGAAGTTTCTCGCTAAGCCGGTCCGCTTCGGCTTTCCACCGGAGCATTTCCTGGCGGCTCTGCTCGGCGGCCTCCCGGTGATCTCTCTGCAGCATCTCTTTTTCTTCGCGAAGGCGCTCAATAAAATCGTCTTTTTGCCGGATCAGGGTTTCGAACGCTTCTTTTTTGAACTCGAGGTCCTTGCGCAGGGCCTCGATATAATGTTTGTCCTGTTCCAGCGACCCGATCTGCTTCTCATAGTTCTCTTTCGCCTGCTTCCAGGATTGCAGTTCCTCGTCTTTGTGTCTCAGCGCAGTCTCAAAAGAAACACGGTCCCGGTCCACCTCCAGCCGGACACGCTCCAGCTGTCCGCGGCTTTCTTCAAGCGCATGCGCCAAAGCCTTTTTCTCTTCTTCGAGCGCCTGGTACCGCGCAAAATGATTGCGGCGTTCCGCTTCGAATTCGACCATTTCTTCGCTGATGCTTTCGGCGACTTTTTTCCAGCGGAGGATCTCGGCAAGATCCTTCTCTTTCTCGAGTTTGGCCTCCTCCTCGATCCTTCCTTTTTCAAGAAGGGCCCGCTCGAGTGCTCCCTGTTTCTCTTTGATCTCGTTCTCATAACGGGAGCGGACCGTTTCGATCTCACGACGCATTCCTTCGGCCTCCCCCCGTTCCTTTTCAAGGATAGACACCCATCCTTCGAGCTCTTCCTTGCGGCGACGGACCGAGGCCCCTTCCTCCCGCTCATGGCTCAACGCCTGCTCCAGGCCGGCTTTCTTCGCTTCGATCTCCTGTCGGAGGCTTTCAAGGGTCCTTCGTTCGGCGTCAAGCTCCTCCAAACGGCGCGTCATCACGGACAGCTCTTCTTTGAGGCTCTTCACTTCGAATTCATACCCTCGCAAGCGGACTTCCATGCCCGCATGGGTCTCTTCGAGTTGTTTACGGATCTCGCTCTCGCGCCCCTGCCCCCTCAGCGCCTCCTCGACCTGTTTTTCCATTTCTTTTTTCTCGAGATCATAGTGCCGGGTCCCGGTCTCATGGCGTTCGCGAAGCTCCGTCAATGCTGTCCCGAGTTCAGTGATCGTCTCCTCGAGCCGCCGGCGCATCACGGTTTCTTCCTGGAGTTTTCCTTCGAGTCCCGCCTTCTCCACCGCATGGGTCCGGACCGTTTCATTCAATTGTTCACGGACCACGGCCAGATCTCTTTCCAGCCCACCCTTCGAGGCCTCGAGTTCTTCCAGCATGATTTCCATTTCACACCGGTCTTGTTTGATCAATTCCAGTTTTTGCAAAGTCGTCTCGATCTCTTCCTCAAGCACATGGATGCGATGGTCCAGGATCCCCCGTTCTTCTTTCCAACCCGATTCCAAACGGTTCCGTCCGGCCTCCGCTTCGCGTTTTTCAGCCAGGACCCGCTCCAACTCCGCCTGGAGATGCACACGCTCCTGTTCCGCCCCCGCGTAGCGGCGGCGAAACTCTTCCAACTGGGCTCCGAGCGAAGCTTCGAGGTTTTCTTTCTCTTTGAGCGCGGCCTCATAGCGGCCCCGGAGCTCTTCGAGTTCCTGGCGCGTCGCAGACGTAAAAGATTCCATGGCCCGGTCAAGACTTTCGCGCTCCCGTTCGGCAACCTCCAAACGCTCCTTCAGGACGGCACGCTCTTCTTCCCTCGTTCTCTTTTCGGCGGACAGGCCCTCGATTGTCTGTTTCATGTCTCTTAATTCGGTTTCGTATCGATCCCGCGCAGCCTCCAGGCCCCGACGAATCGGCTCGGACTCCGCCTTCTCCCGCTCCAACGCAGAGATCCACTTTTCAAGCTCTTCGCATCGCGCACGTAATTGCGTTCCTTCCGCGCGTTCATGGTCCAGTGTTTTTTCGAGCTCGGCCAAACGCAAGACGAGATCCCGGCGCAACGTCTCTAGGGCCCCCTGCTGAGTATCGAGTTCCCGGATCCGTTGCACCTTCTGCGCAACCTGGCTCTCGAGATCGAGGACCTGCGCTTCATAGCTCCGCACGCGGGTCTCAAGACCCGCTTTTGCTTCTTCAAAGCTTTGCCTTTCCGCGGCGTGCTGATGCGCCATAGCGTCATGACGCTCGCGCACCGCGGCCAGTCCTTGCTCAAGTTCGGCCTTAGCCGTCTCAAGCTCTTCCACGGCGCTTTCAAGACCGCGGCGGTCACGGTCGAGCATCTCCATCTTCTGGAACGCGCCGCCGATCTCCTCTTCCAATTCCCGGACACGCTGTCCCCAGGCATCGCGTTCTTCTTTCTGCGCCGATTCAACGCAGGCCGCGGCCTCTTCGGCTTTCTGCTTGGCTTCGAGTAACTGCTCTTTTTCCGCCCGGTACTGATTGCGTTCGGCCTCCGCGGCGCGATAACGCCCTTCGAATTCCGCGATCTGCGCCCGCAGCGATTCCGTCAAACGGTCTTTTTCGGCCAAGGCTTCTTCATAACGGGCCCGCAATCCTTCGAGTTCGGCGTGACTTGCGGTCGCCAGGGACCCGATAGCCAGTTTCAGCTGTTCGCGCTCCCGTTCGGCCGAGGCCAGTTGTTCCTGAAAGACAGCCCGTTCTTCTTCCACATTCCGTTTTTCAGCCAGGATCAGTTCGATCGTCTGCTGTTTATCTTTCACTTCTTCGGCATACTGGTCCCGCATGCTCTCAAGCTCCTGGCGTGTCTTTTCAGATTCCGCGCGTTCTTTTTCCAGCGCGGCGATCCAGTTCTCGAGCTCATCTTTCCGGCGCCGGAGTTCGTCGCCCGCTTCGCGCTCCCGGCCCAAGGCACCTTCGAGTTCGGCTCGGCGCATTTCAAGGTCCTTTTGCAATCCTTCCAGCGATCCCTTGGCCGCTTCCATCTCCTCAAGACGTCGATGGAGGTCTTTTATTTGCTCCTGCAGGGTCCATATCTCGGTTTCATAACTGTTGATCCGCATCTGAAGACCCGCATTGGTCTCTTCAATCCTCTCCCGCGCCTCGGCCTCACGGCTGCGCGCTTCCACCTCTTCCCTCACACGTCCTTCCAGCTCAGCTTTTTCACGCTCATGCTCGCGCACCCCCTGCTCATAGCGGTCGCGAATGCAAGCGAGATCTTCTCCGAGCTCCTTTTTGGCCTGCTCCAGCTCTTCGAGCGCACCTTCCAATTCTTTGCGGTCCCGTTGCATCCATTCCAGTTTTTGAGAAGCAAAACCGACCTCTTCCTCAAGTTCGTGGATGCGGCGCTCGGACATCTCGAGAGCTTCGCGATGGGTTGCCTCGGCTTTGGCCGAACCCGTTTCGATCGCCGTCTTTTCCTCGAAGAGCCGGTCACGATCGATCTTGAGCCGCGCGCGCTCCCCTTCGATCGCAAGCGCACGCTGGTCGATTTCTTCGATCTTGAGCCGCAGATCCTCGATCCTTCGCTCTTTCTCCTGCAGGGCCTCTTCATAACGGGCGCTTAAACCTTCCAGCTCCGCACGATTCGCTGTCTCGAGCGAGCGCACCGTTTCCTGCAGCGCTTTGCGCTCCAGCTCTCCGGCCTCCATTTCGGCTTTAAGCGCCGATTGCATATCCCGGCTCGCGATCGTCATCTGCAAATATTCTTTTTCCCGTGCGGCAAGCAGATTCAGAGCCGCTTCCAGTCTTTTCGCCCCGTGCTGAATCTCTTTCTCGAAAAACCCTTTTTGAGCTTCCAGTTGTTGGGTCCGGTCGGCCTCGACCACGCTCAAGAGCTCTTTGAGCCGTTCATTCTGTGTCTTCCACGATTCGACTTCCTCGCGGACCGTGCGAAGCTCGACCGCAAACTCTTCGCGGACTTTTTCGAGCGTGCGCGTCAGTTCCCCGAAGTCCCGCTCACGCTCCGCGATGGACGCTTCCAACGCGCTTTTCTGGGTCCGGATTTCCTGGAGTTGCGTTTCCGCACCGGCGCGTTCGGCCTGAAGTCCTGCCAATTTCTGTTCCAGCCGCTCGGTCTCCCGTTTCCATTGCCCGGCCTGCTCACAAGCGCCGGCGAACTGCCGTTCCAAGGTCATCTTGATCCGTTCTCCTTCACGCGTCAGCGTCGCCAAAGCGTCTTCGGCTTCAATCAAACAGGCCTGGAGCCTTTGCCGCTCGGCGCAGAGGTCTTCTTTTTCGCGGGCCGATCTTTCGAGGGTCGATTCGAGCGCTTCTTTTTCGGACCGGATCTTTTCGTATGAAGCTGCGCGCAGTGAAGACGTTTCGCGCTCCGCCGCCAGCTCTTCTTCGGTCCTCTGCTTGATCTCTTCCAGCTGACGCCGCAGGTCCCGGATCAGGAGCAAATGCTCGTGCTGCTGCATTTCGCGCGCGTTCTCTTTCTTCACGGCGGCCGCCGCGTAGAGTTCTGCCGTCAGCACGGAGTTGCGGAAAAGGCGCCGTAGGACTTCGAGTTTCTGCCAAAGGTTCAGCGCCTGGATGGGATCTTGACCGGATGAGGGACCCGTTCCCGGAACGGGAGCATCCGAAAAACCTTTTTGAAGGTGTTGAAGAGCGCGGTCGAGGGTTCCCTGACTTTCCGCGACCCAGCGCTCATAGAACCGCGCGTTCGAACGCCCTTCCTTGAGGATCGCTTCGAAAAGCCCCTGGATGAGATCCAGTTCGGAGTGAAAGCGCTCCCACTCATTCTGGAGCGGTGCGTTCTCGGAACAATCGGGGGATGTTTGAGACCGTTTGGCAGAAAAGAATTTTTTCCAAAATCCCTTTGGCCCCGGGCCGGTCGAATCTTCTTTCATCGCCACAAAGCAGGATCCTCACCTTCTCGTGTGTCTCAGGATTAGGCCGGAAGAACATTCCAACGCAGATTTCTTCGTACCCCGTAAAACTTACCGTCTGAATGGCCGATTTTCAAGCGCCGGAACGAAAAATCTTCCGTTTTCTATGCTCGAAAACCCTCCATACGAGAGCCGCCACTCCGGGAATACGGATCAGGATAAGGAAAAGCCGGTTGATCCAGCCCGGAACGACGATGGTCTTATTGGAATGGACCGCCTGTAGCGATAATTTAACAACTTTTTCAGCGGACATCCACAATATTTTTGGGACCCGGTCCCGACGGAACTCTTTATATTCAGGGGTGTTATGGAATTCTGTCACGGTCAGACCCGGGCAGAGAGCCTGGACCTTGATCCCAGTTCCCCGGAGATCTTTGGCCAAGGTCTCGGAGAAACTCACCAAAAACGCCTTGGTCGCGGAATAGATCCCGCTTCCTGGAGAAGGGGTAAAAGCCGCCATGGAGGCCACTTGGATAATAACCCCATGGCCCCGATCGCGCATGACCGGGATCGCGGCCCGGGTCAGGCGAAGGACCGCGGTCATATGGACATCCGCCATTCGCAGGATGTTTTCGATGGGGATCTGATCGAACGAGCCTCGGAGCCCGAAACCCGCATTGTTGATCAGCCAGGTCACCCCATGCGTCGCAAAGACCCGCTCCAGCATTTTGACATCCCGGACCAAGTTCAGATCGGCGGGGATGGTCTCGATCCGGATGCGGTAGGTGCGGTTCAAGCGGCGGGCCAGTTCTTCGATCCTGCGGCTGCGCCGCGCGGTAAGCACAAGGTCGAATCCGCGGCCGGCAAGCGCTTCGGCGAAAGCAGCTCCGATGCCGCTCGAAGCACCGGTGATGAGGGCGGTTTCATTCATGAAAACCGGGCCCGCCGTTCTAAAGTTGGCTCTCCGCGAAATCCCAATTCACCAGATTCCAGAAACTCTCGATGTATTTGGGGCGAAGGTTCCGGTAATCGATGTAATACGCGTGTTCCCAGACGTCACAGGTGAGAATCGGTTTAAGCTTCGTGGTCATGGGGTTTGCCGCATTCGAAGTCTGCACGATCTCGAGCGCCCCTGCCGGATTTTTGACCAGCCAAGCCCAGCCCGACCCGAAAAGATTCGCGGCCGCATCGGAAAATTTCTGTTTGAAATCCGCAAAAGACCCGAACTGTTTTTTGATCGCCTCCCCGATCGCTCCCCGGGGCTCCCCGCCCCCCTGAGGGCGGAGACACTGCCAGTAGAACGTATGGTTCCACACCTGGGCCGCGTTATTGAAAACAGGACCGCTCGAAGAAAGCACGATTTCTTCCAAGGAGCGCTTGGCCTCCGGTTTTCCTTCCGTCAAGGCGTTCAATTTGGTGACATAGGCCTGGTGATGTTTCCCGTAGTGGAACTCCAGGGTTTCTTTGGAAAGATGAGGGACCAGTGCATCCGTAGCATAAGGCAATCGCGGGAGTTCAAAAGCCATGGCGAACCTCCTTTACCTATACAGGTTGATGATCATACAGAAAAAGTATACAAGACCGGGCAAGCATGCTCCCCTATTCGTCCTCTTCAGAAGGAGGCGGAACATAGGTTTCTCCGGCCTTCATGATCCTGAAAAACTGGTTCAACTTAATCTGCAGGTCTTCGAAATCGTTAAACACCAGCGCATGGTATCTTGAGAAAGTCTTGATCGCCCGGTCCTCAAGAGCCGCATAACAAAAAACCATGACCGGGATCTCGGCGGTTGCTTTGTTCTTTTTGAGATCGCAATAAATATCCTCGGTCATGAACTCGGAGACCTCGTCCCAAAACTGACAGAAAACGAACTTGGGCTGTTCCCGCTCCGCGGTCTCGAGGATCTCCTTTGGCGTATGGCATAATGTAATCTGATAGCCCAGCTGATGAAAATATCCCGAGATCTTTTTCAGAAGCATGTCCTGGGTCCCCGCTAAAAGGATATGGGTCTTATCGTCCAGGGACAGTTTCGCATGCCACCAGGCATGCTCTTCCCCTTTCTCATCCAAGCCGGCCGCAATGCGGTCCTGCAGCGTTTTTAACTCCCCGTGTTTCTCTCCGGCCGGAGGTTTTGGGGGGACCGGGCTCTTGGGCGTCTGGACCGAAGGCGCAGAAGGCCCCGAAGGCGCTGACGCCTCGGCCCCGGCGGCCTCGTTGCGATCCTTCTCGGAAGGCGCAGAAGGCGGTGGAGGTTCGGGAACTTCGGAAGCTCCTTGCGAGGATGGTTTCGAGACCGCTTCGGTCTTCTTCTGGCGGATCAGTGCGGCCGGGTCCGGCTTGTTTTCCAGGATTTTCTGAAGCGCTTCGGGAGACAACGGTTTCTCGGAAGAAGACGGCGGCTTTCGGACGATCCCGAAGACTGCATCGACCGCTGAAATGACATCGTCTTTTTTCAAAGGTTTGGCGAGAAAGGCCCGCACCGCGAATTCCTCGAATAGGGTCGACATGGACCGGCGTGCGGAAAGGATAATGACCGGAATACGGCTTGTGTCGTCAGGCTCGGAAGCTATTTTCTGGACCAACTCATACCCGGACACTTTGGGCATGATCGCATCGATGAGCAAGAGATCCGGTTTCTGGCTTTTGGCTTTCTGGAGCGCCTCTTCCCCGTCTTCCGCCAGAAGGACCTCGTAGCCGGCATCCTTGAGAGCCGACTCCAGCATCATCAAAAGGGCTTTATCATCGTCAGCGATCAGAACGCGTTTGGCCACGGTGGAACCTCCCGGATCCGGATTTCTTGACCGCGCACATTATAATCCACCTCGCCGTCACAATAAACCCTCTTGCCGCCCACCCACGTCATGACCGGCCATCCACGCAAAACTTCGCCTTCGAACGGACTCCAGCGCACTTTGGTCAGAAGTTCGCGCCCGCAGACCTTTCTTTCTTTTTTAAGATCGACCAGGACGAGATCCGCGTCATAGCCCGGGCGTAAAACGCCTTTGTTTATGACCCCATAAAGACGAACGGGATTTTCACAAAGCCAACGGACGACTTCCCGGAGCGTAATCCGCTTGTGGTAAACCTCGTTCAGAAAAAGGGGCAACAAGGTCTCCAGGCCGGGCATGCCCGAAGGCGCTTCGCCGAACGGAAGGTCCTTTTCTTCGAGCGTGTGCGGCGCGTGATCGGTGGCCAGACAATCGATGACACCCGCCCGGAGCGCTTTCCAAAGGGCCTCGCGGTGGCGGTCGTCGCGGATCGGCGGGTTCATCATGGCCTTGGAACCCAAACGCCCGTAAACTTCGGGGGCCGCGAGAAAAAGATGCTGGGGGCAGACTTCTGTCGAGATAAGTCCCGGAACCTTTGCCGAAGCTAGAAATTCCGCTTCTTCCTGGGTCGTCAAATGAAGGATGTGGAGTCGGCGGTGATGCGCCAGGGCAAGCGCTACGGCTTGTTTCGTCGCTTTCAGGGCCGCCTCCGGCGAACGGATCCTGGCATGATCGGCGAAATCCCTGGAACCCGCATATTTTTGGCGGTTCGCCTGGACCGTCGCGTGATCTTCGGCATGCACTGCAATGAGCGTGCGTCCGGTCGCGAAGATCCTCTCAAGCGCCTGCGGATCCGAGACCAGCAGATCGCCGGTCGAAGCGCCCATGAAGACCTTGATCCCGCAGACATTGCGGACGGCCTGCTGCTCTTCGAGATTCGTCGCGGTCGCGCCGAAGAAAAAATTGTAATGGACCAGGCATTTCGACGCCGCAAGCTTTTTTTTCTCCTCCATCAAAGCCACGGTCGTGATTGAAGGTTTGTTGTTCGGCATGTCGAAGAAACCGGTCACGCCCCCGGCGGCCGCCGCCGCAGACCCGGTCGTAAAATCTTCTTTCCAGGTCTGCCCAGGTTCGCGCAGATGGACCTGGGGATCGAGGACCCCCGGAAGCGCATGGAGCCCGGTCGCGTCGATCACCTCTTCAGCCGGGAGACGCAGATCGCGAGCGACAGCCGCGATCCTTCCTTCCGCGATCAGAACATCCGCGATATCGATGGAACGCGAGGAAACTACGGATGCGTTCTTGATGAGGACAGAGCCGGTCATTCCGAGGCTCCCTCGAGCAGAATGGCCTCTTCCGCCAGCATGACGGGGATCCCGTCACGAATGGGATAAAGGATCTTGCGGTCGGCACGGATCAAGGCATCCTGGAGAAGACGTTCGACCGGACGACCGCTCCGGTCCGTAAGCCGCCGTTCGGCAATGCGGCCATTCAATCGCTCGAGGAGAATGCGGTCCGCCGCCAGAAGTTTTTGCTTGGTTTCGGGACAGACCAGGATCGCAAGCAGAGCGGGATCAAGCGGCACAGGAAGGATCCCCTTTATTTTTTTTCGCGGAAAGTCACGACCTTGCGGAGGATCGGATCGTATTTTTTACGTTCAAGACGGTCCGGGTTCTTTTTCTTGTTCTTCCGCGTCATGTAGGCATAACTGCTTTCCGTGCTTTTCATGGTAACGATCTCACCAGGCATAAATGTCTTCCCTCCTTGTGTCGAGAATAGAGATCAAAGCTTCGTCGGGTTCGGCGCGTCGCCGTACACCTTCTTGGGGTCAAAAACCTTGGCGGCCTCCGTGAAAGAAAGCGGGACCGGCTTTTTCAGATCGGCATCCTTCGCAAAAGGAACGCTGCGGTAAAAGCAGGAACGGTATCCGACGTGACAGCTTGCTCCGCCGGTCACATCGACGCGAAGCCAGATACAATCCTGATCATCATCGACCAGGACCTGCCGGACCTTCTGCACCAGACCGCTTGTCGCTCCCTTGCGCCAAATACACTGGCGGCTGCGGCTCCAATAGACCGCCTCGCCCAGCTCAAGCGTCTTGGCTAGAGCTTCCCGGTTCATATAGGCATGCATCAAAAGCTCCCCCGTCTGGTAATCGGTCGTAACGACCGGAATAACGCCGTCTTTATCGAACTTCGGGGCAAGGACCTTGCCTTCCTCGACTTGTTCGACGCTTTCGCGCGTTGCATACATCGGATATTCGGTCATGAAAACCCTCCTTCGGAGATCTGAAAGCGGGAATCATAGTATGGAACCCTATTTCAGGCAATAAAAAACGTGCTGAATAGGCCCTATCGGTCCCCGGGCCCCTCCCAGGATTTACCTACCCCAAACCTCCCCTTGATCTGTTCATGACGTCCCCAAGGCAGATTACCGACAATCGCTGTTCCCAGGGGGACTAAAACAGAGTAGGATGAGTCCCCCCTGAAAGAAGGGCCGTACTCATGAAGATCGACCTGCATTGCCACACAAAATATTCCGGGAAACCAAGCGATTGGTTCCTGCGCAAATTGGGCTGTCCCGAAAGCTTCACGGACCCCAAGACCCTCTACCGCGCGGCCCTGCGAAAAGGCATGACCCATGTCACCATCACCGATCACGATCAGATCGAAGGCGCGCTTGAGATCTCGCATCTGCCCCATACGTTCTTGAGCGAAGAAGTCACCGCCTATTTCCCGGAAGACCGGATGAAACAGCATATTCTGGTCTACCGGATCACCGAAGCCCAGCATGATGAGATCCAAAAACTTCGCCAGAACCTCTATGAGCTGGTCGCCTATCTGCAAAAGCAGAAGATTTTTCACGCGATCGCGCACCCCCTTTTCTCAACGCACAGCAAGCTGACCTTCGATCGGTTCGAAAAAATCCTGCTTCTCTTCAAGGTCCTGGAACTGAACGGTTCTCGCAATGAAGAACTGAACTTGGCCGTCCGAAAAATCGCGCGCCTGCTTACCCCCAAGGCTTTCGCTCATCTGATCGATAAACACGGGATCGTCCCGTCTTATGAGGATCCCTGGGAAAAAATTTTTATCGGCGGTTCGGATGATCACAGCGGACTAACCCTGGCTTGCCGCTATACCGAGGTGCCCCATGCCCGGAACGTTCAGGATTTCTTTGACGGGATTCTCGCCGGCAAGGGTTCGGTGATCGGGCGTCACGCAACGCCGCAGTCTTTCTCAAGGAATATCTACGGGATCGTCTATCAATATTATAAAAACAACCGAGGCATCCGGCCAAGGGAGAACCCCTCGCAATTGTTCAATTTTTTGGATCTCTTTTTGACCGCCGAGGCCAAATACCAGGATCGCGCGAGCCTTAAGGCCCAATGGCGTTTCGCGTGGAAAAAAACGGTTAAATTTCTGCGGGGGACCGGCGGCAAAGAGTTTTCTTTGATCACGACCTTGAAGAAAGAGCTCCGGAAAATGCTCCGCAGCGACCCGGAAACGCGAGGACTTTTCCACGCCAACACGCTCGACATTGAGCGCATGGACCAGGATTGGTTCCTCTTTGTGAACCGGTTCGTGAACCGGCTGGCTGGCAGAATCCGCAGGCAGGACCTTCCACACTATCTTCAAAACAACCTGGCAGAGATCTTCCAGGCGCTTTCGTCGGCGAGCCTATTGCTGACCAGCACCCTGCCGGTCCTTATCGGATATTCGCTTTTCAGCAAAGACGTCCGCTTCAGCCATCAGATGATCGGACGGTTCCAACCGCCGAACCGGCCCTCCAAACGCAGGATCAAGATCGGCCATGTCACCGATACGCTGTATGAAACCAACGGTGTCGCCCAGACGCTGCAAAGGCAGGTCGACAGCGCGATCAAGACCGGCAAGGATTACACCGTGATCGCCTGCACGGATGAGCATCCGGAACAACCCGGCATCAAGCACTTTTTGCCCGTCAATCAATTCTGTTTTGAGGCCTATCAGGACCAGCGTCTTTTCATCCCTCCTTTTTTCGAAATGCTTGACTACTGCTACACGCAAAAATTCACCCACATCCATGCTTCCACGCCCGGACCTCTCGGATTGGCCGCGCTCGGGATCGCAAAACTGCTGAACCTTCCTTTCGTCGGCACCTACCATACGGCCTTTCCGGAATATATGCGGTATTTGGTCAGCGACCCTGGCGCCGAACAGCTCATGGGAAAACTGATGCTTTGGTTCTACCGGAGAATGGATTGTGTTTTCGTTCCTTCACGCAATACGGCCCGGGACCTTATCCGCCGCGGGCTCGACCCCGCAAAAGTCAGAATCTACCCTCGCGGCGTCGATACCGAACGATTCTACCCTGCCCGGGATGAGCGGTTTTTCCATCGCCGTTTCGGACTCAATCAAGGGATCAAACTTCTTTATGTCGGGCGGATCTCGAGGGAGAAGAATCTTCCGGTCTTGGAGGAAGCCTTTAAAAGGCTATCGATCGTCGAACCCAAAGTGCAATTGATCGTAACGGGAGAGGGCCCTTATCTGGAAGAAATGCGCTCCTCCCTGCGAGGGTTCCCCTGCCTTTTCACAGGCAAGCTCAAGGAAAAAGACCTCGTTTCCGTATATGCCTCAAGCGATTTGTTTATTTTTCCGAGCACCACCGACACCTTCGGAAATGTCGTGCTGGAAGCCCAGGCCTGCGGTCTGCCGGTCATCGTGACGGACGCAGGCGGACCGCAGGAAAACATCCTTGCGGACAAAACCGGGGTCATCATCCCGGGAATGAACGTTCCCGCTTTACTTCAGACCATGAAAAAAATGATCTCGGACCCTGCAAAACTACGCGGGATGGGACAAACCGCCAGGGCCTACGCCGAAAACCGGTCTTTCGAACGCTCTTTTGCGGGTTTTTGGGAAATGCATCAGGACATCGACGAACATGACGACGCGCAAGGCCGCGAAACCAAAGACGATGAGATCGAAAAGATCCTCATTCGCCTCGCTTCCCCCCTGGCCGGTTCGTTCGGCGTCAGTCCCTCAGTTTGATTTTGTCGAAATGCAAGACCGGAAGTTAGGCGCGAGCTTCGTCCAAAAAGCCGGCACACGGGGAAGGACGGGATCTTTTTTCACCGTCGACGTTCGCAGGAACGCCAGGATCTCGCGGGTCACGCGAATCGGATGCTCTTCGAAGACCCCATGGCCCGCTCCGCGGATCAGAACACATTGGCTTGCGGGGATCCCGCGAGCCGTCTCCCGGATACAAGGCGAGGGAAAGAAGGTATCGCGGTCTCCTGCCACCATCAGCGTGGGGGCCTGGATCTCTTTCAAGATGCTTTTTCCGTTGTGCAGCATGGCCGCCTGAAGAGCGATGATAAAATCCGCCGGCGAGGCCATCCGGCGGAAAAAATCGCCTGTCATCCCGAGTTTGAAAAAAGGACAGAACCAACGGTAACTTCCGCGATAAGAGGCCAGCATCCCGGTACGGACGATCGCCTCCATGTCTTTTTCTCTTGCCCAAGGGATCCACCGACGCGTGATCGCAAGTCCTTCCTCGCCCATCCGGTCCGCCGAAGCGACCAGAACGAGTTTCCGCACCAGGGCCGGATGATCCGCGGCGAAATACTGACCGATCATCCCGCCAAGCGAGAACCCCATCACGTGGGCCGGGCCAATCTCGCGGGCGATCACCGCCGCGTAATCATGGGCCATATCGCGCGTGGAACATCCGACCGAAAGCATCGGTTTACGGGCGATCGCATACACGGTATAGCGTTGGCCGAAAGCGAAAAAAAGATAACGGAAATACCCCGGGGAAAGGGTCAGCCCGAAAAACGGCCCTTGCAGGGGAGGAAAAACGACCAGCGGCTCGGCGCCCCGGCCGAATTGAAGGTAAGGATGCCCGCTCGCCCAAGTTCCGGATCGGCATCGCCATGCGATCATCGCAGAAACCCTCGAAGCGTTCAGGAAGAGCGGGCCGGAACTTTCCAGATCTCGCGGGCATACTCCCCGATCGTGCGGTCACTGGAGAATTTTCCCGATAACGCCGTGTTAATGATCGATCGGCGGGTCCACTCTTCAGGATCAAGATAAAGGGTGTCGATCTTCTCCTGCACCCGGCAACAGGCCTCGAAATCGGCGCAGACCAGGAAGGGGTCGTGCCAAAAAAGGTTTTGGACGAGCGGATCAAGAACACCGGGTTCTGTGGGCGTAAAAAAATTATTTCGAAAAAGCCGAAAGATCTCGGTCAGGACCGGAGAGCGGCGGATATAATCCTGAGGGCGGTATCCCTGATGTTTGAGGTTCTCCACTTCTTTTGCATTGAGACCGAAGATGAAAAGGTTGTCCATTCCGGCTTCTTCCGCCATCTCGATATTGGCACCGTCTAGCGTGCCAACCGTCAGCGCTCCGTTGAGCATGAATTTCATGCAGCCGGTTCCGGAAGCTTCATAACCGGCCGTCGAAATCTGCTCGGAAAGTTCGCTCGCCGGGAAGATCCTTTCGGCAAGTGAAACCCGGTAATTTTCGAGGAACAGCACCTTCATCCGGTCCTCAATCCCCCGGTCATGGTTGACGACCGCCGCCACGCTCGTCGCCAATTTGATGATCAGTTTCGCCATGAGGTACCCTGGCGCCGCCTTCCCGCCCAGTAAAAAGGTCCGGGGGACCTTGAATTCGCCGGGCTGCTCCTTGATCTTGAGGTATTGCGCGATAATATAAAAAAGGAACAGGACCTGGCGCTTGTATTCGTGGATCCGCTTCACCTGCACATCGAACATCGAATGGGCGTTGGCCAGGACCCCCATGTGCGTGTGAAGGTAACCGATCAGGTTCTTTTTATTATGCTCCTTGACCTGCCGCCATTCACGCCGGAACTCGGGATCTTCAGCGAAGGGAAGAAGCTTTTTGAGTTCGTAGAGGTCCCAAGCCCAGCGATCGCCGATGCGGTGCGTGATCAGCTCCGAAAGCGACCGATTTGATTTGAGCAGCCAGCGGCGCTGGGTGATCCCGTTGGTCTTGTTATTGAACTTTTCCGGGAATAGATCGAAAAAATCCCGGAAGAGTTTGGATTTCAGCAATTCGCTATGGAGCGCCGACACCCCGTTCACGGAATGGCTCCCCACGATCGCCAAATAGGCCATACGGATCCGTTTCGGGTCCCCTTCTTCGATGATCGACATCCGCTTCAGGCGCTCGATGTCCCCCGGAAAACGGTTCGCGATCTCCCTGAGAAAACGGGAGTTGATCTCATAAATGATCTGCATATGCCGCGGCAGAAGGTGTTCGAAGAGCGGAACTGCCCAAGTCTCAAGCGCTTCGGGAAGCACCGTATGGTTCGTGTAGGCGAACACGCGCATCGTAATATCCCACGCCTCTTCCCAGGGAAGCTCTTCCCGGTCGACCAGGACCCGCATGAATTCCGCGACGGCAAGAGCCGGATGCGTATCGTTGAGCTGGATCGCGACCTTCTCGGGAAGCTGCTTCAGATCCGCATTGTCGGCCTTGAAACGGCGGATGATATCGGCCACGGAAGCCGCGGTAAAAAAATATTCCTGCTTGAGGCGCAGTTCGCGGCCGGTCGAGTTCGCGTCGTTCGGATAAAGCACCTTGGAAATGTTCTCCGAATACATTTTATTATAAACGGCCTTTTCATAATCGCCGTGATTGAAGTACTCGAGATCGAACTCCTCGGTACTCCGTGCGGCCCATAAACGAAGGGTGTTGACGACCCCGTTCTTATACCCGGTGATCGGGATATCAAAAGGCATGGCCACAATATCCTGGGTGTTGTCCCAGACGAATTTCAAATGCCCGTGGGCATTCCGGTACATGCGGGATTCGCCGAAAAACCGGACGGTCACCGCATATTCGGGGCGCTGGAATTCCCACGGATTCCCGAGTTTCAGCCATTCCTCGGGCGCCTCGAGCTGATAACCGTTCGTGATCTTTTGGTTGAAGATCCCGTAATCATAGCGGATGCCGTAACCATGGGCGGGGATCCCCATCGTCGCCATGGAATCGAGGAAACAGGCCGCCAGCCTTCCAAGGCCTCCATTGCCAAGCCCGGCGTCGACCTCCTGATTGCGAAGATCCTCCAGATGGAATCCGAGCTCTTCGAGCGCTTCCTTGGATTCTTTCCAGAGCCCGAGATTGATGATGTTGTTTCCGAGGAGCCGGCCGATCAAGAATTCGAGCGAGAGATAATACACGCGTTTGAGATTCTGTTTATGGTACCGCTGCTGTGTGGTGATCCAGCGTTCCACGATCCGGTCGCGGACCGCGCTTGCCAAGGCGAGGTAAGCATCGTAATAGGTGGTCGTATAACGGTCTTTGGCGAGGTCGTGGTAAAGGCTGGAGACAAAGGAGCGCTTGATCCCCTCCTTGGTCATGTCCTTGTAAAGCGTTTCCCAAGGATACAGCGTTTCGTGCTCGGTCCTGAATTTCCCCATGGCCCCCTCGAGAGTTCTTTGTCCTTTATGCCGCAGGATCTATTTTAGGATCGTCGGCCGGCCGGTCCCGGAACGGAAAATAAAAATCCTTCTTCGCCGGCACCCGGATCCGCTTGAGCAGCCGGGACAGCAAAGCCTGCTCCGCCTCTTCCCAAGAAGCTTCCCGACCGGGCTCTTCGACCCGAAGGCTTCCTCCGGCAATCGACCCATGTCCGCCGGCTTGGCCTTTATCAACGAATACATCGCGCAGGATCTCCGCCGCGTTCCCCCGCGGTTTGGCCATCCTCAGCGATGCGTAGAGTTTACCACGATGCCTCCCGGTACAAAAGGACCATTGCATGCGTTTGTACGTGATCAGATAATCCGCGATCTGAGAAACGAAGTCCGGGCTGTCCACCGTCCCCAAATGCGCTACGATCAAACGGCTTTTGACCATCGCCTTCTGGATCCCCCGAGCAAGAATGAGGAAAAAAGCTTTTGAGCGCGAAGGGTTCTGGATGCGCGACAACGCGACAAGATCGCTATGGGAGAGGATCCTGAGATACGTGTCGAGGATTTCAGGGCTGTTGGCGCGGTAGAGATTGAGCGTATCCGAAAGGATCCCGTAGACGAGCGCCGTAGCAAGAGAAGAAGGGATCTCGATCTCCAGCATCAAAAGCGCTTTGGCAAGAAGCACACTGGTCGCTCCCATGTCCGTATCGATCAGCGCGAGGTCCGCGACCGGCTTTTCCACGCAAGGGTGCTGATCCACGATCAACGTGGCCCGGCGGTTCTTCGGGAAAATATTGTTCTCGAAAGCCGGCTGCGTATCCACGAGCGCGACATTGCGAAATTTCCGGAAATCATACGGACGGATTTTTTTGAGCGGAATCTTCAGGATCCGGACCATTTCCTTGTTTTCCATCCGGCCGATGATCCCCGCATAAACGATCTGCGAAGAAATCCCGAAGACCTGACGCCCGATATACTGGAGCGCGTAAGCCGTGGCGATCGCGTCGGGATCGGGATGATTATGCGTGAGAATAAGCAGTGGAGAAATCTGCTCTTTTTTCCGAGTGAGAAAACGGAGGAGGCGACGGGCTTTTTGGGCGATCAATCCTTTGGATGGGCTAGTCATAGGCCAAGGCCTCCCTGCTATCAACCATGCGCAAAACGGAAGGGATCAGTCCGGCACATCCGCACCGCCCGTCTCCATTCGCGGCACATCTTAAATCCAAGCCCGGCCCAAGCGCGCGAAAGATCAAAGCTCCCAAACCAAATCGACCTGGAACACTCTTCGTTCGATGTCGGCCGAAGTTCCGGTCAAAATATTATTGGTGAAGAAACCCGCCGTCTGCAAAGCCAGATTGTCCGTCATCTTATATTTGAGACGGAAAATACTGCCACGGCGGTTTGTACCGCCAAATTCCGCATCGGAAAAAACGCTTGCCGTCGCATTGGCCTCAAGCCAGGCATACTCGTAGACGGCTTCCCAGGTCCCTTTGTCCTTGGCTTCCCCAAGCTTTCCGCCGATGAGCCATCCCTTGTTCTGTCCTTCGCCGAGGGCCTTTGAAGCGGCGTCTTCCCCGAGGTTGTAAAGGAAATCATGATAGAACGTCACCTTGCTCAGAGGCTCAAGGTATTTGGACGAGTGGGGCATGCCGGGGATATCGAAAGCGATCTCATTGTAGATATCGAGGACCTTAAAAGCGCCTGCCGCCAGCGATGTCCCCCCCGTGAAATTGCCGCCCGCTGCTTGGTAATTGTTGTTCGTAAAATCACGGTAGTCGTAAAAACTGACGAAATGCTTTGTTTTGATCGCCTTCGGAAGAATATTGCTGATCTGGGTCTTGAATCCGCCTTGATAAGCGAACATCTCGGCATCGTCATTATCCGAAAGAGCGCCTTCTTCCAGGATAAGCTGCCCGGCAAGCAGGACCATATCAATGTTGAGATCTTCCGCACTGATGAGCCCGAGATCGATCTTCTCATAAGCGCCTTCGGGGGTCACATCGGTATCCCAGATCATCCAGGTCGACCCGCCTTTTTCCCCGAAAGGATTCGAGAACTTTCCGCCCGTCAGGGTCACGCCCTTAATGGGCCCGACCTCCGCCCAGGCCGGCGTATATTTGGCATAGGCTTGATCGATACTGATGTCCTTGAAATCGAAATTATTATCCAAGGTCTGGTTCGTCGAATTAATCTGGCCGATGGTCTCGGTCCCGGTCGCGGTCCTCGGCCCTGAGACAAGCCGGAATCCGATCTCCATATCGGGACTGAGTTTTTTCTTGAAACCAAAGCGGAGACGGAAGCGGAAGCGGTTCCGGTCGGCGTTCTTGACCGATCCGCTGTGCTCGCTCCACCCTTCATATCGAAGCCGGAGATCCCCGTTGAATTTCAGGTCCTTGAGCCATTGGTAAGAATCCCCCATGTAATTCTTGAGATTGTTCTCAAAGTAGGGATCCGCAAATCCAGGCTGGGCCGGCGGCGCAGGCTGCTGAACGACCTGGACCACGGGCTCCTTGTTCTCCAGGGCGGCGATCTTCTGGTTCTGGTCCTGGATAACCTGTTGCATATCCGCCATTTGTTTCTCGAGATTGCGGATCGTATTGATCAGGTTGGATTCATCCGCTGTTCCTAAGTTTGGCAAAAGACAACTCAAAGCAAAGATCGCAAGAACAACCACCGTCCCACGTTGATTCGGCATGGTAAGAACCTCCCCTTTTAAAAATCAAAACACAAGATCAAAGACCGGCCTCGGTGGCCACGCAAAGAGGATTATCCTCCAATTCGATACGAATTTTCAATATGAAAATGGAAAGGCCCGAGTGGATCGGAGAGACCTTGAAAACTCACGAGCGGTCCGGGAGAACAGTCCGTATATGGCTTTTGGCATTTTGCGGTTTAAGGCTTTTGAGAACTTCGGCCCGGCGAACCGACTCTTGCGCCGTGAATTTATGGCAAAGAAATTCCTGCACGCGGAAACTTTTTTCAGGGCCGGGGATCCTGCGGACATAATCCCCTTGCGCATCAAGCGTCCAGGCTTTCCCATTGTCCCTGAAATAAGCCTCCAGGACCCCTTTGAGCTCTTTCTTAAGCGACGGGGCTTCGACCGGAAAGAACAGTTCCAGGCGCCGGTCTAGATTCCGCGGCATTCCATCCGCGCTTGAGAGATAGATCTCTTCGTCTTTGCCGTTCTGAAAATAAAAAATACGGGCATGCTCCAGGAACATATCGACGATGCTCGTGACCTCGATATTCTCGCTCATGCTCGGCACCCCGGGACGAAGACAGCAGATCCCCCGCACATTGAGCCGGATCCGCACCCCGGCCTGTGAAGCCTTATAGAACGCTTCGATCAACTCGGGGTCCACAAGAGAGTTCATCTTCGCGAGGATCAACCCCGGTTCTTCTTTCCGGCTTCTCAAGGCCTCCCGGTGAATCATCCGCAAGAGACGACGGCGAAGCCCATATGGGGCCATTTCGATCTTCGAAAAACCGATCGGCTGGGAAAACCCTGTGGCAATATTGAAAAAAGCGCTGATGTCCGCGGTCAAGGCTTCTTCCGCGGTGAAAAAACCGATGTCGGAGTAGACCCGGGAGGTCCGTTCGTTGTAATTCCCCGTTGAAAGATGGACATATCGTCGAATCCCGTCCGCTTCACGGCGAATCACAAGACAGGCCTTGGCATGGGTTTTCAGACCCGCCACGCCGTAGAGTACCGTTGCCCCCGCATTCACAAGACGGTTCGCCCATTCAATATTCCTTCGCTCATCGAACCGCGCTTTGATCTCCACCAGAACCGTTACCTGCTTTCCGTTCTCAGCCGCCGTCTCCAAACAGCGGATCACTTCGGACGGATAAGCGGTCCGGTAAAGCGTCTGCTTGATGGCAAGGACATCCGGGTCCTGAGCCGCGCTGCGCAGAAAATGCAGAAAGGCATCGAAGGTCTGGTAAGGGTGATAGACCAAGAGAGATTTTTCGCGAAGGGTTCCCCAAGGGCCTTCTTCATCTTCGAGTTCAACGATGGGGTTGGGAATCCATACCGGAAGTTTGAGGTTCTCATACATGGGCCGGAAGGCAAGTTTCGAAATGCCGCTCAGGTCCATCCAGCCGGGGACACGGAAGATCTTCTCCGCCGGGATTGCGAACCGCTCCGCGAAGTACCGGACATCTTCTTCCTGCGCATTGGTTTCAAGCCGCAAGATCAAACTACGCCGCCGCGCCCGCAGCGCTTCAGTCATCGTTTTCGAGAAATCTTCGTCCTTCTCCTCGTCCAGCGAAAGCTCAGCCGCTCGTGTGATCCGGAAAAGTCCGGACCGCTCGACCTCCCAACCGCCGAAAAGTTCTTTAAGGAAAAGTGGGAGGACATCCTCGATCAGTACAAAATTGAACCCGTTCTCGGCCGGGACCGAAACGAATCTGGAAAAATTCTTCGGGATCTCGATCAGCGCGTAATATTTCACGGCCGGCGAGTCCTGCTTGAAAAGGACCACTAGGCTGTAGAGGCTCAAATTCACGAGATCCGGCAAAGGATGCTCGTCCCGCAAAGCGATCGGGGTCAGAAGCGGAGAAAGTTCCTGTCGAAAAAAACGCTGCACATGGTTTTTCTGCTCTTCGCTCAGCCCTTGGACCGGAATACGCCGGATCCCTTCCTTTTCGAGCTGGGGGCCGAGTGTTTGCATGAAATATTCGTTCTGCTGACGCATGACCGCGAACGCCTTTTCATAGATCTCCGCCAGCGCGGCCCCGCTTCCCTCAAGGCTTGCGGCCCGCACCATAAAGAACTCGTCAAAATTGGAGCTGACGATGCCGAGGAATTTGAGCCGCTCTAAGAGAGGATTGCTTTCCTGCATCGCCTCGTCCAGGACCCGCGCATTGAAAGCGATCCACGAAAGTTCCCGATCGAAATATCTTGCTTCAGGGGGATATGCCATAAGGGGGCCTTACCGCGAGGGCTTCCCGACCCTGAGCTGGACCGGCGAGCCGAACACTTCCGCGAACATGTCGCCTTTCTCCCGAAGGCTTTCGCGCTCCATGGAGATGTCGCCCACCTCTTCCGGAATCCAGAGGATATAGGCGTCATTCAGGACCTCGAGCGAAAAATTCCGTATCTTCTGCTGATGCTCATGGTCGAGCGCATCAGCCACACGAAGGATCGCCGCCAATTTCGAGACCACCGAACGGTCCGACTTGGGCAGGGACATGTACGGGATATGGGTTGGTTTCGGGATCGAACGGCGGTGATAGCGGACCACATTCGAGACGATCTCTTTTTCAGAGCGCCGAAGGCCGAAGATCTCCGCGGCATTCACTAGATAGCTGGAATGTTTGTGATGAGCCGCCGGCGAAATGAACGTCCCGATATCGTGCAGCACGCCAGAGACCTCAAGGAGTAACCGTTCCTTCGGCCCCATCCCGTGATCTTCGCGGAGTGTGTCGAAAAGTTTGAGCGCCAGTGCGGTCACGCACAGCGCATGGGACCGGTCATACTGGTATTTCGTGCCGAGGTGCTTGGCAGAATTGATCACCTGTTTGGACAGATCCGTGCGTTTGTAATCCGAGAACATCTGCGCCAATTCAAGTAGAAGGCCGTCCCGCATGCTCACCATGGGAACGATCACGGTCTCGGCCGCAGTTTCTCCCATGAAATTGGCATAGACCAGAAGGGACGGATACAAAAGCTCCGCCTGGGAATAAGGGACTCCAAATTGTGTCACGATATCTTCCGGCGTCATTTTTCCGATCTTCGCGATGAATTCCATAAAAGCTTTTTTCGTGAAAGTCGCGAAGGAGGGATTCTGCTCGGTGATCAGCTGCTGGGAAACCAGCCTCATATCGCTTCCGAGCGCGACGAAAGTGTCGATCTGGCCCAGATTATATTCACGCGCCGCATAGACCGAGATCTCATGAACATTCCGTTTCAGGACCTGCCGCATGACAGCGGGCTCGGTCTTGCCCGGCGTCACGCCTTCGGGAAACCGCATGGCCCCCAACGAAAGTGTCCGGGTAAGTTCGACCTGCCCCTGGCTCAAGATAATGAGTTCGGTGCTGCCGGACCCGACTTCGGCGATCAGGCAGTTCTTTTTTTCGAGATCGAACTTGCCTTCCAAAGCACTTTCCACCGCGATCAGCTGCAGCCGGTTCTCTTCCGAACCATCGAGGATCTCGATCTCGATCCCGGTACGGACATAGACCTGATCGACGAAATTGTCGCGGTTGGCCGCTTCGCGGACCGCGCTGGTCGCTACAGCGTGGATCTTTTTGACGCCGTAAGTTTCCGCGACCGTCCGGAAATCCTTGAGGATCTTCAGGGCTTCGCGCGTTGAAGACGCGCTGATCCGTCCCCCGGTAAAGACATCGCGGCCGAAACGGATGGGGCGCTGAAGATTTTCGAGATAACGGATCTCGGCTTTCGAACCGATCTCGGCCACGACCATGCGGATCCCTCCCGTGCCGATATCGGCCACCGCAACGACTTTTTTGGGAGAAACCGGAATTTCAGGAGTCATAGTTCGAATTTAGTCCAGGGAATCCAAAGCGAGTTTGGCGGCGCCCTGGGCGCCCGCATAGTCCTTGAGCTGCGCCGCAACCACTTTGACGCTCTTGACGACGGGTTTTAACGCATATTTCTCCATCGTCTTTACCGCTTGTGGAAGGATGAGATCCCCCATGGCTTCCATCAGACCACCGCCCAGCACGATACGCTCCGGGTTCAAGAGGTTGACGATATTGGCCATGGCCATCCCGAGGATCCTTGCCTTGCGGAGAATCAGCTCGCGAAGATCCGAGTCGCCCGAACGAATCGAGCGCGAAAGGACCCCGCTTTTGATCTTCTTGATATCGTAATCCACCGCCTGATGTAGGTGTCTCGCGCGCTCACGCAGCATCAGCATCCCCGCTTCGGCGGCGATTGCAAGCCGGCCGAGCATCCGCTCAACCGTTCCGT
Source organism: Candidatus Omnitrophota bacterium (assembly GCA_049324575.1). Taxonomy (GTDB): domain Bacteria; phylum Omnitrophota; class Omnitrophia; order Omnitrophales; family Aquincolibacteriaceae; genus JBMONI01. The sequence continues at coordinate 48,840 of JBMONI010000019.1, forward strand.
CCCGATTCTCTTCAAAGGAGGCCGGCAGCGAAAGGAATGTGTGGCCGATCTCTCCTGCCGCGCCGGTCGTCCCGCGATAAAGCTTCCCGTCAAGGATCAGCCCTCCGCCGACGCCGGTCCCCAGGAAGATCCCGACGACATTGCGCGCGCCCCGGGCGGCTCCGAACTGGTATTCACCGTAAATGCCGGCGTTGACATCGTTCTCCACGACCACCGGAAGATGAAAACGTTTTTTGAGGACCGTCCGCAAAGGATAATTTTTGAGGAAGGGGATGTTCGGCGAATAAGTCACTTTACCGGAAGCAAAATCGATCATCCCGGGACAGCCCACCCCGAGCGCAAGGACCTGCCGGAGCTTCAACCGCTTCTTTGCGAGGATCTCGGCAACGGTCTCATCGAGCGTTTTGAGAAAACCCTTTTCCCCTTTTTCAAGCTCGACCCGGCATTTGGAGGATGCGAGCAGACGGAAACGGCGATCCAAGAGCGCCGCCATCATCTTGGTCCCGCCGATATCGATGCCGATCAGGTATTTTTTCTTTTTCATAACGGTTGGCCGCCTTTCCCGCTCCAAAAAGGAGTCGATTATAACTTGGAACCCAGGGAATGCTAAGTAAAATCCTGGGAAATCGTTATCTTGAGACCCTGCCGGAAGTTACGGAAGATCCATTCCGTTTTCACCAGCCTAGCTCAGACGAGTCAATGCGAGGGCAGGAAACCGTAAAAAAAGGGTAAATTCAGAACGGATTTTTCAGACCGTGATCAGCTCGGCAAAAAGCTCTTCCGGCGTAAATTGCCTGAGATCCAAGATCATCTGGAAGACGGGGAGATAATTTTTCAGCTGGGCGCCGGTCTCCGAGACCCCGGCCAGGTCAATCTGGCGTTCCCGGCAATAATCCGAGAGGAAAAGACGGCGCACCTCTTCTTTGAGCCTCGGCGGCAAACGGATCGCGAGGAAGCAGAGGAAAAACCCCACGTCCCAGACCCTCCGGTCCTCGCGCGTACAGAATTCCAGATCGGTAAAATAGATCTTGCGCTCCTCGGGGACCCAGATACAGTTGACCGGCTGCGTATCGATCAGGGCATAGCCGGTCTTATGGATGCGCGCAAGCCCGGACCCGCACTGGCGGATGATCCCGGCATCTGCGGGCTCGATCGAGCCCGACCGGGCGATCCGCTTCAGGATCTCATCGACGCTCTCCCCTTGCAGGCGTTCCGTCACCATCACCTGCTTCCCGGCATCAAAAGCCACGAGCCTTGGGACCGGAATCCCGAGCCGGTCGAGTTCGACACGCCGGACCATATCGATCGCGAACCGTTCATGCGTATCCGCGTGATAGATCGTCGGGAAAGGGCTCACCAAAGACATGTGGCGCGCCCAAAAACTGCCGATCAGCACAAAGACTTTGACGAAATATTCCTTCGGCTCCCCGCGGACCGTGCGGCATCGCCAGATCTGGTTCGAATTGCTGATCCCGCCATACTGCGATTCGACCGAGAGCGTCGTCGGGTCGACATCAGGGAACGCGAGAGAATTCCGGCGGATGAACTCGCGGCAGGTCTCAACTTTTTTCCACCGGAGCATCTTAAAGGTGCTCCGCAGGATCGCATAGATCATCCACGGAGAAAAGAACAGAAGCGCGGTCAGGATCCGCAGGACGATCCAAGGGGATGTCTCACGCACCGTGCTGAAAAAACGAACCCGGAGGGGAACCGATTGAGGGCGGATGCGTTTAGCCGTCATGAAAACCGCCTTACATATGATGGAGCGCTTCTTGGAGGATCGGCAGGATCCCCTCAACCTCATCTTTCGAAAGACGCCCGAGTTTAGCGTAGGGACGGTTCTGGAATTTTTTTCCGATCTTCTCGCGAGAAAGCTGAAGCCTGGGGCGGGTCCCTTCGTAGGAATAAACGCCGACGATAATGCGCCAGTTCTTTCCCTCCCAGGCGCGGCTGAAGATCTTCCGGTCCCGATCCTCGTCGTAGCGTCCGTGTCTCATGCGCCCTTGACGCTCTCCGGCGATGCCGCGCTGCCGTGGGCCTTGCGCGCATCCACCATTTTCATGATCCCGCGGATCTCCTCAAGATAGCTGAGCTCCTCAAGGAGGATATCGCTTAAGAAACGGACCTCGCCGTTGGGAAGCTCGATCTTGATCGGCTCCCCGGTAATCAGAGAACGATGCGCCCATTCCTTGATGAATACGGAAGCCGTGTGGCCGGAATATTTTTGCAAAAGGAAAACGCGCGCGAAACCAGCGACAAGCTTGGGCTCATACCGGTAACCGTCGAAAAGAACCGTGAATGCCGCATGACTGAAACGCTCGAGAAGATAAACAAGCTTCGACTGTTCCGTTTCGGCCCGCCGGAGATACCGTTGGAAGGCTTTTGAATTTTCGATGGGTTCGAAACCGTCGTACAACGGCTGAACATTCGCGGCGGACAGCGGCGCCGCGGAAAAACTCAAGGACAGCGCGAGAACGATCGCATGGATAGCTCGGTGTTTCATGGTCAACAGGACTCCCTGATAATGATTTCGGGCGCAAATGCCTTTTGGACCGGGCCTTTCAGGCGCCCTTCGATCAGCCCGATCATAATCCGCACCATCTCCTGCCCCATTTGCTCCAAGGGCTGGTTAACGGTCGTCAGCGTGGGCGTCACATATTTGCCCCGCTCGATTCCGTCATACCCGATGACCGCGACCTGTTCCGGGCAAAGGATCCCGGACTCCCGAAGGGCTTTGATCGCCCCGATCGCGATATCGTCGTTAAAGCAAAGCACCGCTCGCGGTAGTTTATCGCAAGTCTGGATAATATCGAGCATTTTCAGATAGCCGTCTTCCTCAAAAAAGTATTCGCATTTGCGGTAATGGGCGGGATCGAACTGCATATCGTACTTGCGGATAAGCTCAAGCCAGGTCTTGTAACGCTCGCGGCTGTCCAGCGACGCTTCGTCGGGCCCTTGCAGAATGCCGACTTTCCGGTATCCTCGGTTCAACAAATGCCGCACCGCGATCTCGGCTCCTCGCCGGTTCTCGGCATAGACGATATTGGCCTTCAGGCCGGGCACATAGTCATTGATGATCACGACCGGAAGTTCCGAGCCTTCCATCGCCTCTGAAATGTATTTGGGATGAATGCGCCAGGTCAAGAGCATGAGTCCGTCGATCCGGTGCTCGTCCAGGATCTTGCGGCTCTCATCCGCATATTCTTCGTCCTTGACCATGATCATTTTGAGGTCATAAGCCGCATTCCGGAGCGCATCGATGACGCCTGAAATGATCCGGTTGAAATACTGGCTCTTGAAGATCTCCGGCGTGAACGCCGTGAGCAGTCCGACCATTTTATGCTGTGTAGGTTGATCCGCCAAGCCAAGCTCCCCTCTCCCGGGCCTTGTTGAAAAGGCAGTATTTTACTTAAATTCAAGCGTCTGTGAAATACTTTCGCAAAATCCTTAAACCTTGCCGTCCCGGCCGGCCGTTTTCAAAAGAACGATCTGCCAAGGAAACAACGTTTCATGGAGGAACGATCGTGGATAAATTTCTCGGATCTTCCGGAGGAATCGGCGGGCAAGGTCCTGCCGGACAGGGTTCCCACAAAAATATTTCCCCAAAATCTCCTTGCTAGACCGCCATAGCCGTTTACGAAGAGGGCTCGGAAGTCGAAAATCGCGCGGAAGATTTTTCGCGTTTCAGGAAATAGAGCATCATCTCGGAAAGGAGTCCGAAGAAGATGAACTGAATGCCGACCAGAAGCGCGGTAATACCAAGGACCATATACGGGTAATGCGGAGCGATCGTGCCCCCCGCAAGTTTCCGGAAAAGAAGATCGCCGTTGATACAACAGCCGATCAGGAAAAGAAGGAGCCCGGCCCCGCTGAAAAAGTGCGAAGGCTTCCCTTCAAAACGCATCAAAAAGAGGACCGTCGAAAGATCAGCCATCATCGCGAATATCCGTTCGGGACCGAATTTGGACCGTCCGAACCGCCGCGGGCGGTGCAACACAGGCTCTTCGGTGACACGAAATCCCTTCCAAGCCGCCAGGGCGGGAATGAACCGGTGAAGCTCGCCATACAGAGGGATCTCGCGGACCACTTCGGCCCGGTAAAGCTTCAGGCCGCAGTTAAAATCATGGACGCGGACGCCCGTGATGAACGCGGTAAGGCCGTTGAAGAGCCGGGAGGAAAGGACTTTATGCCACGGGTCCCGGCGGACCTTTTTCCATCCCGAAACCAGATCGGCATGCCGCGTTTGCATGGCCTGCCAAAGTCGCACGGCCTCGCCAGGCACGTCCTGAAGATCGCCGTCCAGGGTCAGGATATAATCCCCGCGGGCATGCTGGAATCCGCAGGCAAGCGCTGCCGCCTTCCCTTGCCGCCTTCGGAATTTGAATAGGCGGACAAAAGACCATTCACGCGCCAATCGTTCGAGGATCTCCACCGAACCGTCTGTTGAGCCATCATCGACAAAAAGGGCTTCAAAGGCCCAGCCTTCCTTGCGCATCGCCTCAGCGATCTCGTGGACAAGCGGGTCAAGGCTCTCTTTTTCGTTCAAGATCGGAACGACGACAGAAAATCGGGGATGTGTGGTTTCCAAGATCTTCCCTTTCGGTTTCCCGAGAATTTTATCACAAAGACTCAGGTTTTATCTCACGTTCAGCCAGCCACTCAAAACTTCCGGCCCCGCTCCGATCAAACCTGGACCCGCAAAAGAACGCTCCGCGCATCGCGGTAAACAGGCTCTACATACCCTTCAAGCTTCTTCAGAACAGCCTCCATATAAGGGTTCGGGATCTCCGCAAGGATATAATCCAAACGGACATAACGAAGTTTTTCCGGGATCGTATCCACGTCTTTATAGACAAAGCCGGCAAAGTTATCGAGCAAAAGATGATAATAGAACTCGAAACGGTAATCATTTTTGTTATCCCGATAACGCGCGGCAAGCCGATCGCCGAACGGATGGATGAATGTTTTACAATCCGTATAGTGGACCAGGTAATCAATATCAAGCCGCGTCGGAGGGATGGTCAAAACTACCGCGTCGGTTTCCGCATGCTGATTGAGCCAATCATAGGCCCCCGCGAACGGAAAATTCTCAAAACGATAGTCGTGGATCCTTGGATCATAAGCCCGCTGCGCCAGCACCCGATAAGCGGGAAAAAGAAGCAAGAGGAGGATCAGCACGGCAACCCACCGCTTCTTCAAAAAAGAAAGCCGGTCTTTCCACCGGAAATAAGCCCAGGTCGTAAGCGTTAAAAACGGCATCAAACCGAGGAACAGTGCCGGATGCGGAAGAGAATCAAGCCACTTCCAGTTCGCGTTGGGCGCAAGGCGCCAAGGCGTCATGTCGGGATGAACAAGCACGACCGCTCCCCAGAGCGCGAACACCGTCGGAATCCCCCATGCTCTGACGCGGTCTTTGGTTTTTTGGAGCCAGTACGGCATTTTCTCGATGCACCACCCCGCGAGGCAGAGGAATTCAAGCAGAAAATAGCTGTAACGATGGTACGCAAGTTCGGCGGTAAAGTGATAGGAGTGATAACCGAATTGGATGCTTTCGGGCCAAAACACCTGGAGATTCCCGCACAGAGCCTGCGCCGAGAACAGAAAAAGGACCGCCCGATCGAGAACGCTCAAAGGACTTTGGAAGCGCCGGTGAAAAAGAATGACGAACGTTAAAAGGAAACCCCAAAGCACCAGCGAACTCCATTCGGGATGCCGGTAAGAAAAAGCCGGATTGCTCTTTAAGATCTTCAGGCCTTCTTGTTGCTCGCTAAGGGAAAGGTGGATGCCCGTCCCGTAGATCGCAAGCCCTACAAGAAGAAGAAAAAGCATCCCTCCCACGCGGCGCCGCACGGCCCGGTCCCGCTCAAGACATCCCTGCCAAACGAATTCCCCCACGGCCGAGGTGAGAAGCGGGACGACAAGGAAGGGGTTCATCCAGGGCAGACCGAGTCCGCCGGCCACGGCGACCGTCCAAAAGATCTTCCGCCGGATCGTCCTCGCGAAAAAAATAAAACTAAAAACCAGGAAGATCATCCAAAGCGAACTCCCAGGCCGGGAAAACCGGAACAAAGACTCAAAAGCGAGACCGCGGACATTCAATGCCATGGCAAGCGCAAGCATGGAAAAGAACGCGCTGGTCGGAAGCGGGTATTTCCAGAGCCTGTAGAGCAGCAAGAACAGGACCCCCCATAGAAGGAGCGGAAGGCCGATATGCCAAACGGGAAAGAAAAATAGCACCGGGACCCCGAGCCATCTTGACAGCGGACCCAAAACCATCGAAACAAGGTTCGGGATCCCCGAGCGTTTGCCGATGTCCTCGAAATAATAGGGATTGGCATCGCTGGGAGGCACCTGCGCACTGGCTTGGGCCGCCGCCCAGTAGAAGCTGTCGTCCGCGGTCCGCATTACGTATTTCCAGGAGCCGCTGACCGAGGCCAAGTGGCCGAAGAACAAAAGGTATCCCATGCAAAAAACGAGCAAAGCCCCCGCCGGATAGATCCACGCGCTGTCCCAACGGCGGGAAAATTTAAAAAGCATTTTGCCATCCTTGCTTTTCGGCTCGATCTTCTATGCGGCGAAATCCCTGGAGCGTCGCCGTAAAACCCCCGGCATAATAAAGCGCGTAGATCTGGTACTTATCCAGGAAAGCGCTTTCAACCCCTTGCGCACGGGCAATTTCCACGATCGCGATCGCACTGTTGAAATTCCACATGCGAAGCGCCGATAAGGCGATGATCTGGTAGGGAAATTCACTTTGGGGATCGAGCCGAAGCAGCTGACCGGCAAGGGCGTTTGCCTCCGGATAACGTCTCGCTTTGAGCGCCTCGAGCGCTTTGGGATAAAGCTCCTTCAGAGCCGCCGAGGGATCCGAAGCGGCCCCAAGGTCCGCGGCAACCGTTCCCCAAAGAAGGCAAAAGACAAGTGAGCCAAAGATCCGCTTCATTTATCCCGTCAATTCCCAAGCGCTGCGATAGGCCTGGATCGATTCGACATAGCGAAGAAAATTTTCATAGAAAGGGATCGTCGAAATCGTAGCACTGTCCCCGATGACAATCAACTTTCTTTTGGCGCGTGTCATGGCCACATTCATTCGCCGCGTATCGGCAAGAAATCCGAGTTTCCCGGTCAGGTTCGAGCGCACGAGTGAAAGGAGAACCGCCTCTTTCTCTCGTCCCTGGAACGCATCGACGCTGTCGATCTCGGGCCCCTCCCCCTTCTCGATATCCCATTCGTCCTGATAGATCAGGCTGATAAGTAGACGGACCTGGGCCGCGTAAGGGCTGATGAGACCGATAGCGCGCGCCGGGACCCCAGCCTCGCAGAGTTTCCGGAAAAAGACCACCGCCAATTTGGCCTCTTCCGGATTGAAAGGGCTCGACGAACCGTCGCTCCATTTCTCCTCATAACCCAACCCTGCCGTGTCGAGGAACATGACCGGCTCTCCGGTTTCGGAGGTCGCGGCCACGCCGGGAAGTCCCGCAAGCGTATGATGACGGACCTGCGGAGCCGCGGAGAGTTTCCCCTCGTAGAACTCTTCCGACGAATAATTCATGATCTTTTCATGCATACGGTACTGCTCGGCAAGACGGATCTTCGACTCTTCGCCCAACACCGCATGGAACCGCTCGAAAAGGGAGAACATCAGGGTCTCGGGGCCTTGGGATTTGGAAAGCACGGTCGGCGGAAGCTGACGGTGATCCCCTGCGAGGATGAGCCGTCCGGCATGGGTCACCGGGATCCAGGAGGCCGGCTCAATAGCCTGCGTGGCTTCATCCACGATCACCCATTGGAAGGCCTTGTCCTTGAGGATCGGGTCTCCGCACATCGTATGGGTCGCGATCACCACTTCCGAGCCGCTCCAGACCTGCCTGAAGATCTCGGCCCGAAGATTTTTGATCTCCTGTTTCAACGTGCGGATCTCCTCGGCAAGTTCTTTTTTTTCTTCATAGCTGAATTCCCGGCGGTCCTCGCGCCGCTCCTTCTGACGGAAGATCTGGTCGAGACGGGCCTGATGTTCTTCGATGAGTTGGGCGTAAGAGTGCCGTTTCATCTGATAGCTCAGCAGATGCTCGCGGATCGCGGCCGTCGTGCGGGCCGGATGGCCGAGCCGGGTGACCGGGATCCCCGCCCGCACGAGACACTCGACCAAATGATCGCAGGCCGCGTTGCTCGGCGCGGTCACAAGCACCGTTTCGCCTTGCGCCCGGGCCTGGAAAACGATTTCGACGAGCACCTGGGTTTTCCCCGTCCCCGGCGGTCCGTGGATGAGCATCACGTCTTGCGCCTGAAGCGCCATACAAACCGCCTTTTTCTGGGCCTCATTCAATTGCGGAAAATGAAAGATCCGACGCCCCGGGTCCTGGGGATCCAAGAGCCTCGGTTTCCGGAGTCCGAGACAAATATCGCGCAGGACCGCCGGCGAAGAATGCCGGGCCTGGCTCACAGCGCGCAAGGCTTCGTACATCCGGTCATAGGTCGTTTGATTTTCGGCCAGGCTGAGCTCATAAAATTTATCGTTCCCCACCCAACCCGGAAGCTCCCGGGCAAAAGCGACCGTGATCGTCAACCGGTCTTTCTCGTAGACAGTGCCTGTCGGACGCTCCGCCGGCGGAGTACGGAAACCGGCAAGGTGGATCACATCGCCGATCTGGAGCGCTTCACGCCGGATCGGACGCCGGTCGGCCCGGCCGAAAGTCACGAGCCGCTGGCCGGAAGGATTGTAATGAAGTTCCACGAGCGCCAGGCGCAGCAGTGCCCGTCCTTTTCGCTCACGGGATTCAGGATCCAGGTCAAGGACCTCTTGACGGTACCGGTGGCGGTCCTCGCGTTCCTCGTCTTGCAAAAGACGGTTCAGGCGGGAAAAATGCTGTTCGATGATCTCTTTCTCATCAAGTGCGTAGCGGATCTTCGGTTTGCGATGCGGCATTGCGATCCCTTTCCCGCGCCTTCCGGTTTCCGGCATCGACGGAAAACGCTGCGGCCTACCAGGCCATGCGGAACCGGAGGAACTGTTCTTCAGACCTCAGCTTCATATAAGGATTGATGCGTTTCACTTCGCCCAACGTCGCGGAAGGGACATCGGAATAATCGTGCCCGGGATAGATCACGGTCTCATCCGGCAAAGCCGCGATCTTTTGCGTCAAACTCGCATACATGGCTTTCGGGTCGCTGAACGGAAAATCGCATCGCCCGCAAGCCGTAATAAAAAGCGTGTCCCCGGTGAACAGGTTCCCGCCGATATGGAAACACTGGCCCCCGGGCGTATGGCCCGGCGTATGAAGGACCCCGATCTCCAATCCCCCGCAGTGGAGCACTTCTCCGTCACGAGTCATGCGGAATGACTTCGAGCGCCCGCCGTAATGGCGCGCATCTGCTTCATGCATATGGACCGGGACCGGACAGGCACGGACGAGCGCCGGCACCGCATTGGTATGATCATCATGGAAATGGGTGCAGAGGATCGCGGCAAGGCGGAGTTTTTCCTCCCGGATCCTGGCAAGGATCGTTTCCGGCTCCCAGGCCGGATCGATGCAGACCGCTTCGCGCGTCCCGGGATCCGCGACGAGATAGCAGAAATTCTCCATTCCCCCGACCGGCATCTGGAAAATAAGCGGCCCTTTTTTCACGCGTCTTCCTTTCCGGTTCCAGCCGCACGGCGCAAGGCCTCGATCTCGCGTTTGTTCAAGAATCGTCCTTCCCCCGGCAACAGCGTTCCGAGCACAAGCGGCCCTTGCGCGATCCGGACAAGCCGGGTCACGCGGTATTCTAACGCCTCCATCATTCTCCGGATCTCGCGGTTCCTGCCTTCGTACAAAAGAACGCGAAGGATCCTCCGGGAAGCTGAAAGGACTTTTTCGGCATGCGCCATACCGTCCTCGAGCAAAACGCCCTTAAGCAGTTTGAACCGGTCCTCCGGACGAAAAGCCCGGTCGAGCCTCACTTCATACCATTTCCCTACGCCGAATTTCGGATGCGTGAGACGGTACGCCAGATCGCCGTCGTTGGTGAAAAGAAGAAGCCCCGAAGAATCCTTATCCAGCCTCCCGACCGGGAACACGCGTGTCCGCTTCGCGGCCGGCTGGCGGGATCCGCGCACCAGCGCATGCGGCAGAAGCTCATAGACCGTTTTCTTCGCCTGGGGATCGCCCGCGGTCGTCACATAGCCTTCGGGTTTGTGAAGGAGATAATAGACGAAGGAACGGAATTCCAGCATTTTTCCGCGATAGGCCAGCGCGTCGCGCCCGGGTTCGACCTGCCTTCCGAGATCGCGCACCACTTCCCCGTTCACGGTCACGGCCCCGTTGCGAACATAAACCTCGCATTGTCTCCGAGAGGCAAGCCCCGCCATGGCAAGCGCGCGCGAGATCCTCATGCTTTCACAAGCTCCAGATAAAAGATTTTGCGGCCGACCTTTTCATATTTGATCTCGTAATTGGTCTTCGCGACCAGTCCCGGGTTGAGACGTTCGTTAATCCCGGTCCGGATCTTCCAGAAGGGGCCGTTCTGCTCGGCCATTTCGCGGACCGAACCCGCATAGTTCTCGTCATCGGAAGCGAAAAAAACGCTTCCTCCCGGCACGAGCGCGCGGTGCAGGTTCGCCAGCATACGGCCGTTCACAAAACGTCTTTTCTGATGGCGCCGTTTGGGCCAGGGGTCCGGGAAATAAATATGAAAACAATCCACCGACCCGGGCGCCAAATGACCTTCCAGGATCTCAAAAGCATCGGCTTTGACGAAACAAAGATTCGCGACCCCCTGCTTTTGCGAGCGTTTCTTCCCGATATTCATCCATTTCGCCACACGGTCGATGCCGAAAAAACGCACTGCAGGGTTCTCTTTGGCACGCGCAAGGAGGAACCGCGCCTTTCCGCACCCGAGCTCGACCTCAAGGCGCCCGGAAAGGGCGAGAAAAGCTTTCATCGCGGCAAGCTCGTCGGGACGGATCTCCGGAAAATATTTTGGAACCGCCCGAAGCGGCGCCTTGAATTCTTTTTGAGGAAGCGTGGAGTTCGCGGCAACCATCTTAGGCGACAGGCCGAAGGACAGCCAAGGTTTCGAGGTGGCGGGTTCGTGGAAAAAAATCAAAGGGAAGGATCCGCTCGAGCCGCCAGGAACCTGCCGTCAGGATCCGCAAATCCCTTACGAGTGATGCCGGTGAACAGGACAGATAAAGAAGTGCTTCAAAACCGGCCGGAGAAGCGCTTTTCGACATGACGGCCAGCAGTGCCGAAACGGCCGGGCTCAAGCCCGCGCGAGGAGGATCGATCATGGCGATCTTGGATCCGTGGCCGGACCGGGCCAAAAGCCTTTCGAGATGCTCCTCGACCTTGCCGTGGATCTGTTTGACCTTTTCTTGTAATCCGTGCCGCTGGATGTTGTAAGCGGCCAGCTTGGAAGAGCCCGCGCATTCTTCGATCATCCAGACCCCCGCCGCATCGGGTTCAAGGCAAAGCCCGAACAGTCCCACGCCGGAATAAAGATCGAAAAATTCCGGACGGGCGCGGAAAAGTCCGGTCGCACGGATCGTTTCGATCAAACGCGGCAGGATCGAGAGATTGGCCTGGAAAAACGTTTCGAGCGAATAATAGACCTTCCGCCCGCCGATCTCGGTCCACAGATAATCCTTTTCCTCCATCTCCAGGGACCGACGGCCGATCCCGCCCCAAAAAATACGGCCGTCATCTCCGGTTCTCACCACAAGATTCGCCGTACGGTATTTCGGCGGGAGCCGTTCGGCGGCCAACCGTCCCAGCTCAGGCAGGAAATCCGAAATATTCTTTTTCGCGATCCAGCAACGATCAACGGGGATCGTGCGGTGGGTCCCCTCTTTACGGAAACCCATGACCAGCTCGCCGCCGCGCAAGCGATAGATCCCGATATCAAGTCGATGCCGGTAATGATAAATGTCGGGCGAAGGCACGACGGCCCCGACCTTTTCAGGGGCGGCCACCGCCGCCTCGGCCAGGAGCGAAACCAGCTCTTCCCGCTTGAGACGAAGCTCGTCCTCATAAGCAAGATGCTGATACAGACATCCGCCGCAAGATTCAAAAACCGGGCAAATCGACTGCGTTTTCAGATCGGATTCGATGGAAGTTCCGAGGCCGGTCACCATGACGGGAAGTATCCCCGCAAATAGACAAACGGTCAAGGGAAATGCTAGACTTGGGCCATGCGTGACAAGCTTTTTATCGAAGGACTCGAAGCCCGCTGCGTGATCGGCATTTTTGACTGGGAACGCAAGGTCCGCCAGAAGGTCCTGATCGATCTCGAGATCCCTTTTGACAACCGCATCACGGCCCGCCGGGACCGTATCGAGAACGCCCTTGATTACAAACGCCTTGCCCAACGGGTCCGGCGTTTTGTTTCCGAAAGCCGCTTTTTCCTGATCGAGACCCTCGCCGAAAAAACCGCCTCGATGATCTTGCGAGAATTCCCCGTCCGGCGTCTCAGGCTACGGCTCTCGAAGCCGGGCGCGCTTCGCCACTCGCGCAATGTCGGGGTTGAGATCACTCGTGCAAAAAAATAAGCGGCGTTATTACCTGAGCCTCGGTTCGAACATCCATCCTGAAAAAAACATGCCGGAAAGTCTCCGCCTCCTGCGGAAGACCCTGGGCCGGCTTCGCGTTTCTTCTTTCTATGAAACAGATCCGGTCGGTCCCGCCGGCCGCGCCTGTTTCTGGAACTGTGCCGTTACGCTGCGTTCGTCCTTGAAGGTCTCCGCCCTGAAGCGTCTTCTTGCGGCGCTCGAACAGGCCATGGGGCGGCGGCGTGCAAAACGCCTCCGTTATCGCGCGCGTACGATCGATCTCGATCTGCTCCCGAAACGGGGTTACAAACGGCAAGCCTATGTCATGATCCCTCTCGCCGAGATCGCTCCCCGCGCTGTTGCTCCCGGGACGAAAAAGACCTTCGCGCGCCTCGCGGCCCGGTTCAAGGGAACCCCATCCGTACGCCGCCTTATATCCCGCGAACGGCGGAAGGGCCTCAGATGAAAAAGACCATGTATTTGGCGTAGGGAGCCGCTCCCGAAGCCGTTTCGAGAGCTCCGGTAAGGAGTCCTCCGATAGTCCGGAAACTCCCGTCAACCGTTCCGGTAAGGACCCCAAGAGGGAAAGGCTGTTGGGCGGAATGAGTCAGGATCGCTTTGGGGATCTGAAAAACCGAGCCGATCATACGCGCACTGCCTCCCAAAATACGCCCGGGATTCGCCCACGAAGGCCCCGCACTCCCCAAGAGCAGGACGAGCAAAAGGATCGCCGTATGTCGAACTCGTTTTCCCATGCCCTTATTAACGACCCGGGAGCTTCTTGGCTCAAGCCTTCTTCTTGACCAAGGCCCTAAGCTTGTCTTGGGTTTTTTGGTTGAACTTTAGAAGGATTTGGCTAGGATAGTCCCTCTTATGAAAACGATCCTCATTACCGGTGCTTGCGGATTCATCGGATCGAATCTGACCCTGGAGCTCCAGCGGCGGTTTCCGGACACAAGGCTCATCGCCATGGACGATCTCCGGGGATCCAGCTTCAAAAATCTGCTCGGCTACCACGGCGATTTCCTGGCTTACAATGTTGCCGACCCCGCCTGGTGTTCGGTTCTCGTCAAGCTCCCGATCGACGCCATTTTCCACCTGGCTTCGATCACCGACACAACCGTCCTGGACGAAAAAAAGATGATGGTGGACAATGTCGAAGGATTCCGGCTTATTCTGGATTTCGCTCTCGAGAAAAAGTGTCCCGTGGTCTTCGCTTCGTCGGCCGCAGTCTACGGAAGCCAGGACCACCCCATGAAAGAAGAGGACGGCGGCCGGCCGAACAACATTTACGGCTATTCAAAATGGATCATGGAAAACCTCGCTCGCACTTATTACGACCGTCTCAAGATCACGGGCCTGCGCTATTTCAATGTCTTCGGACCGGGAGAGGACTTCAAGGGCGCCGCCGCCAGCATGACCTATCAGCTCTACCGGCAAATGGCCCAAGGCAAACAGCCGCGGATCTTCAAATACGGCGAACAGCGCCGGGATTTCATCTATGTCAAGGATGTGGTCGAAGCCACGATTCGGGCGCTTGACGCCAAGAAGAACACGGTCGTCAATGTCGGCACCGGCGCCTCGACGTCTTTCAACGAACTGATCGACGCCATCAACGAAGGCCTGGAGACCCGCCTGAAACCGGATTACTTCGATAATCCATATAACTTTTATCAGAATTTCACCGAAGCTGACATGAGCCATACCGAAAAAATGCTCAGCTTCCGGTGTCGTTATACCACCCGCGAAGGCGTCCTTGATTATGTGCGCAATTACCTTCGCACGGGGATCGCGGCAACCACGGTCACAAAATAACCTGGCCTTGGCCAGAAGAGGCGCACCATGAACCGGGAACAGCTGATCTCCTACTTTTTCATCGGGTTCCTGCTTTTCATCGTCCTGCAGGTCTTTTATATCTTTTCGCCGTTCTTCAAAGCGATCTTCTGGGCGATGGTGCTGACCTTTACGTTCTATCCCCTACTCGCCTTTTTCAAAGAAAAACTCCGGATGCCGGAGACGATCGCCGCGTTGCTTCTGACAGTGATCGTTTTTCTGGTCGTGATCCCGCCGGTTGTGATCCTGGTAATCAATGTCACGCAGCAGGCGATCGATCTTTACCAGCTCGCCCTGGACTATTTCCGTTCCGGAAAATTCCAGATCCTGATCGACAACCTGCGTGCCGCCCCTTTTATCCAGCGGATGGAAGCCCGGTTCGTTGAATGGGACATGTTGAAAAATTCGGCGGAATCCTGGGTGCTGAACTCCCTGAAGGCCCTTGGCCAGCACGCCGCCAGTTCCGTCGGCGAGCTCACCAAGAATCTTTTTGTGGCCGTCGTGAACCTTTTCTTCATGGCCTTCCTGGTTTTCGTCTTTTTGAAGGACGGCCACCGGATCGTCCGCTTCCTCTATGAAGTCGCGCCGTTCGAGGAAAAAAGCAAAAAGCTGATCTTCGGTCATATCAACGAATCGCTCTCGGCAGTGATCCGCGGACAGCTGTTCACGTCTTTTATGCAGGGACTCCTGGCGGGAACGATCTACGCGCTGCTCGGGATCCCGGCCCCGGTCCTTCTCGGCGTCGCCACTTTCATCGGTTCGCTTTTGCCGGTGATCGGCGCTTCAGGGATCTGGGTCCCGATCGTGGTCTATCTTTTCTTTCAGGGTGCGATGGCGAAAGCGCTCATCCTGCTTCTGGCGGGGATCTTCGGGATCAGCATCATGGACAATATCCTGAAACCTTATCTGATCGGAGAAAAAACCAAGCTCTCCTATTTCCTGCTTTTCTTCGCGATCCTGGGCGGTCTCAAACTTTACGGCCTGGTCGGGATGTTCCTCGCCCCGGTCGTCCTGTCGCTTTTTTTTGCGCTGATCAAGATCTACCAGGAACAATACCGCATGCATTGAGCCTCTGAGAAGGCTCTCTTCAGTCCGAGCGAACTTCCAGCACGACCGCTTCCGGCCGGCACATCCACCGGAACGGAAGAAAGCGGCAATGCCCCATGCCTTGCGAAACCGAAAGCGGGGTCCCCCGGAACAAGTGAAGCCCCGTGGTGTATTTCCGCCCCAAACAGGTATGCGTGAGGATCGGACCGATCCCCGGCAAACGGATCTGCCCCCCGTGCGTATGGCCCGCCAGCGCAAGGTCCATCTCATTATCCCCCACTTCGAGCAGGACATCGGCCGAATGCGTGAGCAGAATATTGACCTTTCGCGGATCGAAATTCTCCAAAGTCGCCCGGAGGTTGGCTTTCTCGGTCATCGGATCATCGATCCCGTGCACAAGGAACGGTACGCCTTCGATCACAAACTCAGCCGTCTCGTTCCGAAGGACGCGGATCCCGGAAACCTTCAGCTCGTGTACCAGGCGATCGACATCATTGAGCGTCTTCGGCAGGCCCCACCCCGGAAAATCATGGAGGAAGGAGTCCCAGAACCGGTAGTCGTAATGGTCGTGATTGCCGAGGATCGCGAAGATCCCGTAACGGCTTTGGAGCCGGGCAAGGTTCGCCGCGCACTGACGGACTGCCCCATCATGTTCGATCAGGTCCCCGGTGCAGAAGACAAGATCATAAGGCTCCCGGGCAAGTTGGCCGAAAAAATCATCCAAGGGATGGGGCTTGCCGGTGAAATGGAAATCGCTCAAGTGGAGGATCTTCAGCGGACGGGGCAATTTTTTCCGGATCGGGACCGAGCGGAATACCACACGGTAGCGCCGGATCTCGATAAAGCGGATCCAGATGAAAAGCGCGGCCGCGGCAAGGAGAAAAAGGACCGTCAGCATCGCAAACCGCGCGCCGGCAAAAGACCCCGGAATAGAAGCCCGTCCTTAGAGCATTTTTGAAACATCGAGGATTTCAGCGATCTTTCTCTCCGGCAGGATCTTCTTGCGCCGGAGGACTTCCCGGATCGTCTCGCCCTTGGCATAGGCCTCCTTCGCGATCCGCGCCGCGGCGTCATAACCGATTACTTTTGCAAGCGGCGTCGCAAGCATCAAGCTTTGCTCCACCAGAGACTGGCACCGGACGCGATCGGCCCGGATGCCGAGAATGCATCGAGCGGTGAGGATCTTCGCCGCCGCGGCAAGCAGGCGGATCGATTCGAGCAGGTGATGGGCGATCAAAGGCATCATCGTATTGAGTTCGAAATTCCCCGACTGGGCCGCATAAGTCACCACCGTATCGCTGCCGATCACCTCGGCCGCGGCCTGGAGCACGGCTTCGCAGATCACCGGATTGACCTTGCCGGGCATGATCGAAGACCCCGGCTGGACCTCCGGCAGGCGGATTTCGGCGAGTCCGCCGCGCGGACCGGAACCGAGCCAGCGGATATCGTTGGCAATCTTCGTAAGCGTCACCGCGAACGCCTTGAGCTGACCGCTCACCTCGACGCAAGTATCTTTCGAAGCCTGCGCTTCAAAATGATTTTTCGCTTCGGCGAAACTTTCTCCGGTCGCGTGGTTGATATCCCGGATCGCTTCGCGCGCAAACCGCGGGCAGGCATTGATCCCGGTCCCGACTGCCGTTCCGCCGAGCGGAAGCTCTCGTAAACGCCCAAAAACGCTTTCGATCCGCGCAGCCGCCTTGCGGACCTGTTCGCTGTAGCCTGAAAATTCCTGACCCAGTGTCATGGGCGTCGCATCCTGGAGATGGGTCCGCCCGATCTTGGTAATGTTCCGGAACGAAACGGCTTTGGCGCGGAGGTCATATTGTAATTTCCGCAGTTCCGGCAAAAGCGCATCGCGGAGCTCGAGCAGGACCGAAATATGGATCGCCGACGGGATGACATCATTGCTCGACTGGCAGCAGTTCACGTGATCGTTCGGATGGATGCGGACCCGCCGGCCTTTTCCGGCATAGCGGTTGGCAAGATTCGCGATCACTTCATTCGCGTTCATGTTCGTGGAGGTGCCCGATCCCGTCTGAAAGATATCGACGACGAATTGCCCGTCCCAGCGCCCGTCCCGGACCTCGGCCGCCGCCCGGGCCACGGGTTTTGCGATCGCGGAAGGAAGACAGCCCAAACGCAGCCCCGCTTTGGCCGCGGACATTTTGATCTGCCCGAGCGCGCGGATGAACGGCCGGGGAAAACGCCGTCCGCTCACGGGGAAATTTTCGACCGCGCGCTGGGTCGAAGCCCCGTAAAGGGCGCCCGCAGGCACGCGCACGGAACCCATGGAATCCTGAGCAGTCCTAGAAACTCTTTTTCTGGCCACTTTTTTCTCCTTCGAAAGCCGCCTGGACGGCCTCCTGCTCCAACGGAACTACCGGAGCCCGATTCTAACCGAACCGCCGGTTTTCGAAAAGAGCGTATTTTAAACGCCGCCGTCTTTTCCGGGTCCCGGCGTCATTTCATTTTTTTCTGTTTCAGGCCGAGAAATATAGTAAATTCTAGAAAAACCGGCTTCGGAAAATCAGCCTCGCGGAAAGGAAAGTTCCCGACTTGGCACAGGCAGAGGACATCTATGATATTGCGGTGATCGGCGGAGGGATCGCCGGCGCCGGGATCGCCCGTGACGCCTCCCTTCGCGGATTCCGCGTGCTCCTTCTTGAAAAGAACCAGTTCGGCTCCGGGACCAGCAGCAAAAGCTCGAAACTCATCCACGGCGGCCTGCGTTACCTGGAGCTCGCCTGGAACGCTTTTTGGGAAGGCAAGCCCGGAGAAGTCTGGAAGAATTTCCGCTTCGTGATCACCTCGCTCCGGGAAAGCGCGATCCTCGAACGGACCTACCCGGAACTCGTCCGGCCGATCGCGCTCACCATCCCGATCTACCGGGAACAAAAAAAGAACCCGCTTCTGCTTTATGCCGGCGCTCTTTTTTACGGCTTCCTTGCAATCCTGACGGGAAATCCCAGGCTTCCGCGGATCTATCCCACCGCAGGCTCGATCCTTCGAAAAATCCCGCTCCTAAATCCCCAAGGGCTTTCCGGCGGCGTCGAGATCTGGGACCATTGGACCGATGACCACGGACTCACGAACCGGATCATCGAATCCGCCGTCCGGCATGGCGCTCACGCGCTGGAGTTCTCGCCCGTCACGGCATTCCACTGGGACCCGCTCAAAAAAACCTACCAGGTCGATGTCATGACGGAAAAAGGCGTGCAGGTCTTTTATGCGAAAAAACTGGTGAACGCGGCGGGCCCGTGGGTCGATCACGTACGCGACCTCGGCCGGGAAAGAACCGTGGATTTTGTCGTGCCGGTCGCCGGGTGTCATATCGAACTCCCCCGGTTCCTCGACACCTCCGTGATCCTGCAAGCGCCGGACGAACGGCTGTTCTTCGTGATCAATCAGGAAGACCGGGCACGTGTCGGCACCACGGAAAAACTTCAGTACGATCTCGACGCCGTCATCCCCACGGAGGAAGAGATCGAGTATCTGCTGGCCGCCCTGGAACGCTACTTCCCATCCAAGAAATTCGATCCGTCGATGATCTTATCCGCGGATGCCGGCATCCGCCCGCTCGCCCCG
>JBMONI010000020.1:0-56878 GCA_049324575.1 Candidatus Omnitrophota bacterium
CGAAGCGGACACGGCAGGAAGGGACGGGGGTTCACTCTGCTTGAGCTTGCGATCATCATGGTCATTCTCGGGATCCTGGCGCTTGTCGTGATGCCTCAGATCGTCGGAGCGATCCAAAGCCTGCGTTTGAATAACGCCGCCAATAAATTCGCTGCCGATGTAAGGTATATCCGGGATATTGCGCTTCAGTGGCATGATACTTACGGGGTCGAGATCAACGCGAGTACGGAGACCTACAGTTTTTTTCGCTGGACGGGATCCTCCAAACAGAATGTTCTGGATCCTTATAAAAATCAGCCCATGACCTATCAGATCTCAACGGCGATGGAATCTTCCGGCGTCGAGATCGCTTCATCTACTTTAACCGAGGTCCGGTTCGATGCTTTCGGGACCCCCCGTGATCTGAATGGGACCGCTCTAAGCGGCCCCGCGACCGTGGTCTTGCAGATCGGAGCCTTGAGCCGAACGGTCCGGATCACGCATCAGACGGGTTTTGTGGAGATCGTTTGAAGATCGGGCGGGGGGGGATAACTTCGTCAAAAGAACTGAGGCTGTTTGGCCGTAATATAGGCGGGAGACTGTGTCAACACGGGACGATAAGATGCCCATAGAACCCGAGAAACCTCAAAAGCCTGAAGCTGCGGCAGCCGGCGATGACGAGATCGTTCTGGAAAGTTCCAAGAAACCGTTGCTTGATATTTCCAAATATTCGATCGCGCCTGATATCTTGAAGCTCCTTTCCAAGGCCGATGCCGTCCGGTTGTGCACGCTCCCTCTCTATCTGAACGGGCAGGTCCTGTTCGTGGCGATGGCCGATCCCCAGGATATCACCGCGATCGATGAAGTGAGGCGGATCGCGAAGATCCACGCGATCATTCCCATGTTCGCTCCCAAGCAGGATATCCTGGCCGCGCTGGACCGGCATTACGGCCTCCAGGAGAAGGTCCAGGACATCGTCCATGAGATCCAAAAAGAAAGGCTCGAGCAGATCACCGAAACGGAAGAAAGGGTCGCCGGCGAGACGCAGAGCCTTTCGGACCAGGCGCCGGTCATCAAGCTCGTCAATCACATCATCCAGCGCGCGGTGCAGGACCGTTGCAGTGATATCCATATCGAACCCGACGAAAAACTGCTGAGGGTCCGATGCCGTCAGGACGGTGTGTTGAAGGAGAATTATGTCTTTCAGAAAGCGATGGAGAATTCGATCCTGGCCCGGGTGAAGATCGCTTCCGGGATGGACATTGCGGAAAAACGCAAGCCCCAGGATGGGCGCATCCGGTTCAAGCTTGAAAGCAAACAGATCGATGTCCGTGTTTCTTCGCTCCCGACCATGTACGGCGAGAACATCGTCCTGCGTATCCTCGACAAGACCGCGGTTCGCATGGACCTTTCCAGCCTCGGGATGGAGCCGGAAACGCTCAAGCGTTTTGAGAAGATCATCCGTCATCCGCACGGCATTATTCTGGTCACGGGGCCGACCGGGAGCGGTAAATCGACGACCTTGTATGCTGCTTTGTCGGCGATCAATAGCGTGGAAAAGAACATTGTGACCGTCGAAGATCCGATCGAATACAACCTGGACCTGATCCGCCAGACGCAGGTAAACCCGAAAGTGGGGCTGACCTTCGCGAGCGGGCTCCGGAGTATTTTGCGGCAGGACCCCGATGTGGTCATGGTCGGAGAGATCCGGGATACGGAGACGGCCGAGATCGCCTGCCAGGCGGCTCTGACCGGACACCTCGTTTTCTCGACGCTCCACACGAATACCGCCTGCGGCGCCGTCACGCGTCTTGCCGATATGGGGATCCAGCCGTTTTTGATCGGGAGTTCCGTGATCGGGATCTTGGCCCAACGGCTTGTGCGGAAGGTCTGTCAGAATTGTAAAGAGCCGGTCAAAGTTCCCGCCAATTTTCTCGAAGAGCTCGAGATCCAAGACCCCAAAGCCGTTTTTTACAGGGGGAAGGGTTGTGATCAATGCCAGAATTCCGGCTACGCGGGGCGGACCAGCATTCATGAATTCGTCATTATCAGCGACAAGATCCGGGAGATGATCGTGGCCCGGGTGAGTGAGGCCGAGATCGAGGCGCAGGGCAAAAAGGAAGGCATGAAGACTTTGCGGGATTCGGGCCTTGCCCGGGCGCTCGAAGGACTGACGACACTTGAAGAAGTCCTTAAAGTGAGCGTGCGGGGATAACGGGGGAAGGCTATGGCAAAATTCGCTTATCGCATCCAGGATCCGCAGCACCAGGTGCTTGAAGGGGTGATGGAAGCGGCTTCCGAGGGGCATGCGCGCCGCTTTTTGCTTGAGCAGAAATACCAGGTGCTTTCTCTGAAGCGCACGCGCGATTCGATCTCGCTCGACAAATTTCTTGCTGCTTTCGATACGGTCAATCAGGTTCAATTCAATTTCTTTGTGCGTCAGCTTTCAGTCATGCTGAAGGCGGGGGTGCCGATGCTGCCGAGCCTTGCGACCCTAAGCGACGGGCTTCGCGATAAGGTGCTGAAGCGGATCGTAATGGCCGTTTATGCGGACGTCGAGAAAGGGAGCAGCTTTTCGGAGGCGATCGGACGGCATCCGAAGGCGTTTAACGCGCTTTTCCGCGCGACGGTTCGTTCCGGCGAAGCGATCGGCGAACTGGACGGCGTCCTCGGGCGATTGGCGGATATCCTGGAGCGCGATTATCAGACCACGACCAAGATTAAAGCCGCCCTCCGTTATCCGTTATTCGCTTTGGCGACGATGCTGGCCGCCTTTCTTGCGGCGACGCTGTTCATCATTCCCCGTTTCAAGGACCTGTTCTCGTCTTTCGGCGCGAACCTTCCGCTGCCGACCTTGATCCTGATGACGACCAGCGATCTTTTGCGGGCCTACTGGTATGTGGCGCTTGGAGCGCTGATCGCAGGGATCATCGGGATCGCTTTGCATTACCGTACCCGTTCAGGCCGCCGGTTCTGGGACAGGATCTTCTTCTATTTCCCGGTCTTCGGCGTTTTTATCCAGGATGCGGTCTATTCCCGTTTTGCGCGTATGCTCGGGATGATGCTCAAAAGCGGGGTGAATGTGCTTCAGGCGCTCGAGCTGATCGCCGAGATCGTCGGCAATGCGATGGTCGAGGATTCGATCCTCAGGATCAAGGACCGCGTGGCGCAGGGGGACGCGATCGCCGAACAAATGAAGGCGGAGAAGATCTTTCCTCTCCTCCTGACCCAGATCGTCAAAGTGGGGGAGGAATCCGGCAAGGTCGACGATCTGCTTCTGCATATCGCCGAATTCTTCGACGCGGAGCTTGAGATCCGCACGAAAAATATCGAATCCATGATCGAGCCGATCTTCATTTTCATTTTGGGCGGATTTGTACTGATCATGGCCCTCGGGATCTTCCTTCCGATGTGGAATCTCTTCGGCCTTATGAGCAGTTCGGTCCGATAAAGTGCGCCATCCTCCTTGTCTCCATTCTTTTTTCTTTGGATCGGACCCCTTTCGGAGATTTTTAAAAGCAAACGCAGATAAAAACAGATCATAAAAAAATTTAAAAACTAATAAAGGAATTCTAGGCGCCGTCGATAATCCATAGAGATAATGCTTGGGTGAGGTTTGTTTATAGGTTAGATGGTGCTTGCCGAAGCGTTGCGTTGTGTGATATAATTAAGCCGAGTACAAGGAAGTTAAACAAGGAGGTTTTTATCATGTCAAAAATAACCTTGATCAGGAAAGCTAAAGGCTTCACCCTGATCGAAATCGTGATCGTGATGGTCATTCTTGGTATTTTGGCCATCGTGGCAATTCCGAAGTTCGTGGATCTGACGACCGATGCCAAGATCGCCGCGACGAAGGCGACCTTGGGCAGTGTTCGTTCAGTTCTGGCAGTGACATATGCAAGCAACGCCGCGGCGGGTAATGCAGCTTTTCCGACGACCGATCTTACGGTCGGTGATTTCGCGGACGGCAAATTACCGGTGAATAAACTCACCGGCAATGATGGTGCCAAAGCTGTTGCTGCAGCCCCGGCGGGAACTGCTACGGACGCTGCGGATGGTTTCTGGTTCGTGACGACGACCGGTGTTGCCGGCGCGTATTCGGACGGAACCGAAGATACGTCGACTTGGTAATTGGCAGTTCGTTTTCGCAGTCCAAGAACGGGGAGATCGTTCCGATCTCCCCGTTTTTGTTTTTAAGTTTATCCCCGAAAAACACGATGATTCTAAGAGCGCTTTAACCGTCTAGGCATGGATGACCATGAAGGTCCAAGCGGATCTCACGACCTCAGAAAAAAAGTTCAAAGGCACACGGACCCTGGGCTTGGGGATCGACCCTGGGACGGAGGCCTGGCGTTATGTCCTGACCGATCTTGCGGCAATGCAGGTGCTTCAATGGGGCGAATGTCCAATGAAGGTTTCGCCCCAAGAAAAAGACAAATTCGTCCGCCAATGGCTGCGTTCTCTTTCCAAGGAAGTTCCGAAACGCCGTCTTCATTCGATCAGCGTCAATATCCAGGGACAATCGGTCCTTCTCGGTAAGATCCAGGTTACAAAAGCTTCGCCCGCGGATCAGGAGAACCTTATCGCGGGCGCCCTTGCGGGACAGGTCCCTTTCCCCGCTGCGAATATGGTCTACTTTTGCCGCGAATATGCGCCGGGGGAGATCAAGCCGGCCGGGGGGGCGCCGGCCGCGGACCCATTATTCCTTCATTATGCCGTGACCCAAAGGAATGCCTTGACTTCGATCGTCGAACCGGTCGTGGAGCATTTTCAAATGGTCCCGGATGTGACGGTTCAGGGCTATGCTTTTGAAAGCCTGCTTCAGACCCTGGGGCTTTCGGAAGAAGGGAAAACCCAAGCGATCGTCAATATCGGGCGGGGGATCACTTCGATCTGCCTCTTCAAATCCGGAAAGCTCCTGCTCCAACGGGATGTCCCGCTCGCAAGCCAGGACATGACGCGTTCCATCATGATCATGCACCGGGATCCGGCGAACCCCGAGAACATGCTGACCCTTGATAAGGCCGATGAGATCAAAAAAAGGCTCGATGTGACGCCGGGCCGTGAAATGCTGATTGCGGCCTCAGCGGATGCGGCCGAGATCATGGACCTCTCGGCGCTCGACGGCAAGAAAGTCTTTCAGTCGGTCCAGGGAGTCCTCTCGGCCTGGATCCAGGACCTCAAACTGACCTTCAGCTATTTTCACCAGAATTTCGAAGCCGAAAAAGTGACCCAAGTCTATCTCGCAGGGGGAGGGTCTAATCTCAAGAGTTTCCCGGCCTATCTTTCGCAGCAATTGAACGTGCCGGTCGAATACCTGGCGCATCGCGAAGGACAAGGGACCCTGACCTTGGCGGATGCTTCGGCGGCTCCGGGCCTGCGTTCCGAGTTCCATGCCTACGCGGCCTCTCTCGCTTTATCCATCAAGCCGGAAGGGTACGCCAGCTTGGGGATCAAACAGCCGGCTCCGAAAAATCTCCAGAAGATCTTTTTTTCAGCGGGCCGTATCGCCGCGGTGCTTCTGTCGGCGGTCCTGATCACCTGGGCGGTCTTTGTCCAGATCCAGCAATATTCGCTCGGCGATGTCTTCAAAGCGGTCAGCGGGCATCATGATTTCCTGAAGAAGATCGAATCGCCCTATCTGGAGTTGATGGAATGGCGGAACTTCCAGAAGGAGATCGACAGCACCTTTTATAAGACCTCCGAGATCTTGCAGGGCCTGAGCAAGACCCTTTCCAAAAAGATCCTGGTCTCCAAGATCGATATCCACCGCGCCGACGAGCGGGTGGTCGTGGAAGGGACCCTTGTGGGGAACGCCAAAATGCGGGCGATCGAGGCCTCCGAATTCGCGCGCCTTCTTCGGGCGAGCGAGATGTTCGTTTCGGTCGGGTTCCCCCGTCTGAATGCGACCCCGGCCGGCGCGGAAGAGGGGACATTCTCGATCGAGGCGAAGATCAAAAAGATCGTCCGAACGGAGAAAGCGGTATGAACCTCGCATCGTTACCTCCGATCACGAGATCTTTCGCGATCCGGGCCGGGATCCTGGGCGGGGTCGCTTTGCTGCTCTGTGTTTTTTGGATCTTCCCGCATCTGATGAAGGTCCGGGAACTCCGCAAAGAAGTGGATGGGCTGTATCTCGAGAATCAGAAGATCCAGGAATCGGTTCTGCTCGAAAAGAATTCGACCCAAAAACTGGAGGAAATCGAGCGCGAATTGAGACAATACGAGGCTTCGGTTCCTACGCCGGCGAAGCTTTCCGCGATCATCAATCAGGTCGGAAGCCAAGCCCAGGCCTACAAGCTGGAACTGGTCTCGATCAATCAGACACAGAATATCCCCTATATGAAAGTCTATCCGAAATCGATCCAGGCGAAGGGGGATGCCCTGTTCCTGACGGTCCTCAGCCTGGAGGTCGAAGGAAGTTTTTCGAAATTAGGCCAATATGTGGCCAGCTTGGAAAAGATCCCGTATCTGATCGTTCAGCGAATGCATTTGCAGCGCAAGGGGGAAGAGACCGCGAAGGCTTTCAATCTTCGGGCTTCTCTCGAGCTGGGTATCCTGATGCGTTTTCCCAAAGAAGAAATGAACTCCGTTTGAACGGAAAAAGGAAGGTGGACTATGGTCGATGATCCGAAGATCTTGTTATCCAAGAAAGTGGAAGGCTCCAAAGGCAATCCGAAGGCCATGATCCAGATCGTGGTGCTGGCGGTCTTGGGCCTGGTGCTTGCGGTCCTGCTCTTTAATACTTTTCTGGGAGGGAAGAAAAAAGCCCCGCCTCCGGCGGTGCCCGCTGCGGCGGTCCCCGCGCCTGCGGCGGCTGCGCCTCCTGCGGCTCCCCAGGCGGTGTCGGCTCCTGCGGCCGCTCAAGACACCGCGAAAACGGTCCCTGCTGTTCCGGGAGTCCCCGCCAGCGGTAATGAATGGGGTGCCGACGCCTTTCTTTTTGGGGAGGAGGATGAGGAGGATGCTGGAGCGGACGATACGGGTCGGCTGGAGCTCCAGGGCATTGTTTTCTCTTCTGAAAATCCCTATGCGATTATCGACGGAAAAATCGTTAAAAAGGGTGATGCGATAGCCGATAATAAGATCGTAGAGATATCTCAGGATGCCGTGGTCCTGGAGGATGGCCAGGGGGAACGCCAGACGCTGAAAAGCTAGCGCGGGGCGGGCCGGCCGGAGATCCTCGGATCTTAACTTGTAGGATCGGCTTGAACGTGTGACTTTGGATACTCTGACCGAATCGATCGAAAAACCCGCTGAGGTGCTTCTGGACTCTTTCCAGGGCACCGATCGTTTTGTTACCTTGTTCCACGAGTTTTTTGGGTTCAAAGAGAATCCCTTTGCGAATACTCCCGATCCTTCGTTCTTCTACCTGAGCCCCAGGCATAAAGAAGCGCTTACGAATCTTGCGTTCGGGGTGCGTCAGCGTCGTGGTTTTATCGTGATCACCGGCGAGGTCGGTTCTGGCAAAACGACCCTTTGCCGTTATTTTCTCCGTTTTCTTCCGCCTGAAATGAAAACGGCGGTGGTCCTGAACCCGATGATCTCGAGTTCTCATTTGCTTGCTTCGATCGCGGCCGATTTCGGGATCCCGGAGCCCGGCCGCAGCAAACGGGTGATCTATAGATCCCTTTTGAAATTCCTCCTCGAGGGGATCGAGCGCCAGCAGAACGCGTGCTTGGTGATCGACGAGGCCCAATGCCTGAGCCGGGACCTCCTGGAAGAGATCCGTCTTCTTTCGAATCTCGAGACCTCGAAACAAAAATTATTGCAGATCGTCCTGATGGGGCAACCGGAATTCCAGGGCCGGCTTCGCCAGACCGGATTGAGACAGCTGCGCGAGCGGATCAGTATCTACATGCATTTGGACGGGCTCGGCATGGAGGAGGTCGGACCCTATATCCGCCACCGGCTCGAAATGGGGAGCGTCGGTCCGGTCACGGTCCGTTTTCAGGAGGAGGTCATCGAAAAGATCGCGCGTATGAGCCGCGGGATCCCCCGTTTGATCAATACGATCTGCGACCGGATCCTGATGGCGGCCTTCGCGGCCGGGGAACGGGAGATCTCGATGGCGCTTGCGGCCGGAGCTTTCCAGGAAATGAACTTTATCTGCGGCGGGGAGAAGAAACCGCGGGAGGAAAGACCCACATGAGCCTGATCATGGATGTCCTTAACCGGACCAAAACCTCCTCAAATCAGACGATTTCGCCGGGGGTAAGACCGCCGGTCCAGAACATCCCGGAGACAGAGACCCGTACGGTGACCCCGGAACAGAGCCGTCCGGAGATCTTTCCTGGGGAAAGCGGAGGAGAGATCGCGGCCTATGCGAATGTCTTTGTGGTGGGGGCCGAAGCCCCGGCGGGTTCGGGGCCGTCGTTTTTCCGTCTCATGTTTTATATTTTCCCGGCCGTATTCTTAATAGGCGCGCTCAGTTACGGATGGATGAGAACGCGGCCCGAAGTGCCGGAGACATCGCCGAAGGCGGCGGCATCGCTGGCCGCTTTTTCTTCGGCTATCTTTGCGAGCGCAGAAAAGAAGCCGGCGCGCTCTATGCTGGAAGGGACCTTTGTCGGAAGCGGCGGGGCTTATTGTATCCTGGAAGGCGATATTTACCG
Source organism: Candidatus Omnitrophota bacterium (assembly GCA_049324575.1). Lineage (GTDB taxonomy): Bacteria > Omnitrophota > Omnitrophia > Omnitrophales > Aquincolibacteriaceae > JBMONI01. Next base: position 8,595 of record JBMONI010000020.1, read on the forward strand.
CGTCGGGGATGTCTGGAAGAAAGCGAAGCTTGTTTCGATCGAGGCGGGGCGGGTAAAGCTTCAAAAACCGAATGGCAGTGAAGTGGAACTGAGGACCGATCCATGATGAGAAAAAAATACTTTTGGGTTCAACGGGCGGAGCGGGCACTCGCCTCGGGCTGTATCGTTTTATTGACGCTCGGAGCGCCGGTGGGCGCGGCGGAACCTGTCGGAGGGGTTCCGGGCCCGGAAAAGATCATCTCGATCAATCTGACGGAAGCCGATATCGGGATCGTTTTTCGCGTGCTGGCGATGGAGGCCGGCGTCAATATCGTGACGGGGCCTGAGATCAGCGGCAATGTGACGATCCAGCTGACGAATGTTCCCTGGCAGAGCGCTTTTGATACGATCGTGAAAACCTATGGCTATGCGTATGAAAAAGAGGGGAATATTTTCTACGTGACGACCGAGGAAGCCATGAGCAAAAGGCGGTCTCTGGGGGTGAGGACCGAGGTCTATGACCTCAAGTATGCCAAGTTATCGGAAGTGATCGCGGCCTTGGGGGCTTCGGTCCGGAATGTCCGCATCCAGCCGGTGCAAGGGACCAATCAGATCATGCTTACAGCGTCTCCCTCCGAGGTCGAATCAGCGCGTGAGATCATCAGCCAAGTCGATTTTCGTCAGCCCCAGGTCCATATCGACGCCAAGATCATCCGCACGGCCCTATCCAAAGGGGAGAATATGGGCGTGGATTGGGGGACGGCCATCCGCATGAGCGGGGCCCGAAGACCCTGGACGTTCCCGTTTGATGATGACGGTGCCAGCAATCAAATATCGAAATTCATGCAGAAATACAGTATGTATCCTCAAGGACAGACGGCCAGCGAGTCGACCTCCACCATCACGGATAGCGGAGGGACTGCGACGACCAACTCCCAGGATTTTCCCATGGCGCGCAGTTTCCCTTATATGCAGCCGGAAGATTTCACCTTTGGTACGCTTGATTTTTCACAGTTCTCCGTGGCGATCAATATGCTGAAGACCCGGGCGAATACCAAGGTCGTATCCAATCCGAGGATCGTGGTGCAGAACCATCAGCCGGCGAGGGTCCAGGCGGGCCGCGAGATCGGCCTTCCGACCTTCGAGCGGAACGAGACGACCGGATCGCTCGAGATCACAGGATACGAGCCCCGCAATGACGGGATCTCCCTCGATGTGACGCCCCATATCATCAATAAAAAAGAGATCCTGCTCACCGTGAAACCGGAATTGACCCGCTTTCTTGGCTTTCAGGAAGTGATCACGGGAGAGAACGTGCTTTCGCCGGAATTCGAGACGACGGTTGCGGAGACCCAGGTCCTGATCAATAGCGGGGACACGCTCGTGATCGGAGGTCTGATCAATGAGGCCGAGACCGACAGCCACAGAAAAGTGCCTTATGTCGGCGATATCCCGCTTCTTGGTTGGGTCTTCAAAAGGGTGGCGCCCACCAAAGAGCGGTCGGAGACGATCATTTTTGTGACCGTTCGAGTTGCCGATGACCGTTTTAATCAAGAGGCGCTTGAGAACTGGGAAAAAACGGAGGAGGCTCTCGCCGAATTCAAGCGCGAGAACGAGAAGTTCATGAAGTATTCAAAAATGGACAATAAGCTCGAGGAAGCCCTTGAAACCCCAAAAGGATAACCGCCGCAGGGCGGTGGCCGGGCTGGTCCTTTTTGCGGCGGCGGTTTTAGCGCCGGGCGGTCAAGCGGCCGAGCTTACTTTGAAAGACCTGGCGCTCAAACTGGACCGGATGGAGCAGAAGCTCGAGAAGGTGCAGGCCCAGGTCGATGAAGTCCTCAAGAACCAGACAGCGATGCAAAAGCAAATATCCGATGAACATCAACAGATCCGCTATTGGGTCAGGAAACGCTGATGAAAAAAAATAATCCGGTCTGTTCAGGGTTTTTTTGGGGATCCCTTATACTGATGAGTTTTTGCGGCTGTGCGACCCTTCATATGAGGGATGCCGAGATCTACCCGATGTCGTACGACAAAACGTTCATGCTGGCCGTGGGCGCGCTGGATGATATGGGTTCCTGGCGGGTCGCCGAAACGGATCATCAGAACGGGAAGATCGTGATCGAAAATTCCGGCTATGTCCGGCCGACACAACGCCACACGATCCTTGTGCAAAAACTGGAGCCGTTCAGAACCAAGGTCGAGCTTTCCAGAAGCATTCCGACGCCGTTTAACCAGCATTTCTTCCGCGCGATCGACCGTCGCGTCGAAGAAACGCTCGTCAATCAGACCGCGGCCTAAAGAAGATCTTCACGTCCCTTTCGCTCCTTCCGGAGGTATGTCCGGGGCCGGAAGCGCACACTTCCTTTGAAGGGGAAGGATCCGACTATGCCTGGGTGGAAGCGGGGATCAGAGTTTGAGACGGCGGGCGGTATCGTCCTGATCGATGGAATAGAACAAGGTATCTTCTTTGGAGATGATGCCTTTTTTCATGAGATCGATCAGGTGATTCTGGAGCGAAACCATGCCGAAACCCGCGCCGGTCTGGATCTCGTTCTGGATGTTGTAGGTCTGCCCTTTGCGAATCAGGTTCTGGACGGCCGGAGTGGCCACCATGATCTCGAAAGCGGCGATGCGGCCTTCCTTGTCCTTGCGTGGGATCAATTCCTGCGAAAGGACCGCGGCCAGATTGAGCGACAATTGCGTGCGGATCTGGTTCTGATGCTCGGCCGGAAAGGCGTCAATGATCCGGTCGAGGGTACGCGCGGAACCAAAGGTATGGACCGTTGAAAGCACCAGATGGCCTGTTTCGGCTGCCGTCAACACGGTCTCGATGGTCTCGAGGTCCCGCATTTCGCCGACCAGGATGACGTCCGGGTCCTGACGGAGGGCTTCCCGGAGCGCTTTCGCGAAACTGTCTGTGTCGGAACCCAGCTGTCTCTGGTTGATAATACTTTTCTTATGACGATGAACGAACTCGATCGGATCCTCGACCGTAATGATATGGCGGTCGTCCGTCTCATTGATGTAATCGATCATGCTGGCCAGGGTCGTCGATTTCCCGACCCCCGTCGGCCCCGCGACAAGGATCAGGCCGTGATTGCGGTCCAGCAGCCGCTTGATCGTGTTCGGCAGACCGATCTCTTCCATCGTGAAGATCCGGCTCGGGATCAACCGCATCGCGGCGGCAAAGTGCGTGCTTTGGCGGAAGATCGAGACGCGGAAACGGTTCCCGCTCGGATGCGCGTAGCTGAATTCCACGGTGGGTTTCGTTCGGAGATCTTCCCGGTATTTTTCGCCCGCGAGTTCGTGGACCAGGGCTTCAAGGGTTTCATGGGTCAGCACGGGCTCCCCAAAATGGCGGAGGCGGCCGTTGATCCGGTACGTGGGGGGAATGTCCACGGACAAGTGGATGTCCGAAGCATTCTTCTCGATGCAGCGGTTAAAGATAGATTCCAGCGAGCTCATGAATAAGATCCGGTATTGGTCCTGAAAGATACTATAACAAATCTCCGATGGGCTCACAATCAAGATATTCGGCGCCGACGCGCATCTGATCTGCGGGAAGACATTTACCCGGCTGTTATACTATGTTCCGGTAACGAATCTGGCCAAAAAGGCTGTCTGCGGTTATAATGCCCAGCAAATCTTCAGCACACCGTGCTTAGACCTTATAAGCGATCCGGATCTTTTCCGCTCGTATCGCGAAGCGTTTTAAGACCTGAAAGACTATGGACCCTTTAGATCGTTATTTATGGACGCGCCTTAACCGGGATCTCCCGTTGGTGCCGGAGCCTTTTGAGGCGTTGGCTCGGGAGTGCGGGGCGAATGCGGCCGAGGTCCTCTTAAAGAGCCACCGTTTGCGTCAAGACCGCCTGCTGGGGCCGATCCGCGCCAAGCTGGATCTGCGTACGATGGGTTACCGGGAGGCTCTTTTTATCGCTTCCCTCAAACCGCAGACCGGCGAAGACGGGATCCGTGCTTTGATCTCGCACCCGGCGTTCAAAGAAGGCTGGGTCCGTAACGAGGGCCGGGACTTTTGGTTTCGGGCGGCTTTCCCCTCCTCCGAGGTTTTTGCAGAAAGCATCCGGGTTTGGCGAAGCGGGCCCTTTTTTCTGGAAGTGACGAGGATCCGTTTCCCGGCCTCTTCGACGGGAGAAGGGATCCCCGGCTCAAGCGATCCCGAATCGGCCCAAGAATGGAGTGCGTTACAGATCGGGTGTTTACGTGCGCTTCAAGAGGAAGTCCCGATCACCGACCGGCCTTTCCGGGCCATGGGGGAGAAGGAAGGCATCGCCGAAGAGGTGCTGATCCGCGCCGCTGCGGATCTCAAGCAAAAAGGGATCCTGCGGGGGATCCGGGCGGTCCCGGAAGAGGAACGCGATACGCCTGCCGCGATCATGCTTTGGAACGTTCCGAAGGAGGTCCGCGAAGACCGCATCCTCCGGGTTGGAGCATTGCCGGGGATGGGAAGTTGCGTTCCCTGCGATGCCGAAGGTTCTTTCCCGTATACGGTCTATGCCGAGACAGAATTGAAGGAGATTGACCCCGCCAAGGCGCTCTGGGAGCGCGCGAAGGAAGCGATCGGGCCCTGGCCCGGGGTTTTCTGGATGAACGAAAAACATTATCGCAAAAAAAGTTTCCGCTATTATGATCCTTCGTTCGAGGCTTGGTTGGCGGCGAACCGGCGGGATTCGTTCGGGACGCCGCCCTATCTGCGGGCGAACCGGATCGCGGCTGAAAAGCCTCTCGGATTTCGAAGAACATAAGGACAAAAAGATGAGCGCACCGATCGAAAAATTTACCGCGTATTTGAAAGAAGGGCACCGGACCCAGATGTCCTATGCCCGCGCCGGGAAGCTTACGGAAGCGATGCGCTGCGTGGCCTCCCGGGAAAAGCTTGACCCGGACTTTGTCCGTTCAGAAGTCGCGCGCGGCCGGATGGTGATCCCAGCCAATATTCGGCATGCCAACCTTGAGCCGATCGGGATCGGGATCCACTGCACTTGCAAGATCAACGCGAATATCGGGAATTCTTCGCTCAATTCCGATGTCCCGAACGAACTGGAAAAACTCCGGATCTCGGTGAAATTCGGGGCCGATACGGTCATGGACCTTTCCACCGGCCTCGACCTTGATCAGACCCGCGCGCGTATCCTTCAGGCGAGCACGGTGCCGGTGGGGACGGTCCCTATTTATCAGGCGCTGGAAAAGGTCGGCGGCAAGCCGGAGGCACTGACGCCGGAGATCGTTCTCGAGGTCATCGAACATCAGGCCGCGCAGGGGGTCGATTTCATGACGATCCATGCCGGCGTTCTGAGAGAACATTTACCGCTGGTCCGGAAACGGGTCACCGGGATCGTGAGCCGCGGCGGCGCGATCCTGGCCCAATGGTGTAAAGCGCATCAGGCTGAGAATTTTCTCTACACTCATTTTGATGCCCTGCTGGGGATCTGCAAGAAATACGATGTGACCATCAGCCTTGGAGACGGGCTCCGTCCCGGCAGTCTTGCGGATGCGAGCGATGAGGCCCAGTTCGCCGAGCTGGATGTGCTCGGGGAACTTACGCTGAAAGCCTGGAAAGAGGAAGTCCAAGTGATGGTCGAGGGGCCCGGGCATGTTCCGATGGACCAGATTCCCATGAACATCGAACGCCAGATCAAGGTTTGCCACGAGGCCCCGTTCTATGTCCTGGGGCCTTTGGTGACGGACGTGGCGCCGGGCTATGACCATATTACCTCCGCGATTGGCGCGGCCATCGCCGGGCAGACCGGCGCGGCTATGCTTTGCTATGTAACGCCGCGCGAGCATCTCGGTCTTCCGACCCTGGAGGATGTGAAACAAGGGGTGATCGCTTACAAGATCGCCGCCCATGCGGCCGATGTGGCCCGCCGCCGTCCCGGAGCCAGGGATTGGGACGACGCGATGTCAAAGGCGAGATTCGCGTTCGACTGGAAAAAACAATTCGAGCTTTCCATGGATCCCGAACACGCCCGCAAATTGCACGACGAGGTGCTTGCGGATGCTAAGGATAAAGAGGCGGATTACTGCGCGATGTGCGGTCCGCAATTCTGTTCGATGCGTCTTTCTCAGGGGCTGACGGACGGTGCCGCTCCCAAGAAAGATGCTTCTCCGCCCCAAGCGCGGAAAGATTGTCCGCGGAAAATCCCTGTTTCCTGAGGTCTTATGTCGGCCCCCACCAAGCCCCAACTAGTCGAAGAGATCATGGCGTGGAAGAAGAAAAGGAACGCCTTGATCCTGGCGCACAATTATCAGACCGGAGATATCCAGGATATCGCCGACCTGACCGGCGATTCGCTCCTGCTTTCCCAGCGCGCCGCCGCCAACGATGCGGAGGTCATTCTTTTTGCCGGCGTCCACTTCATGGCCGAGACCGCGAGTATCCTGAGTCCCCAGAAAAAAGTGATCATCCCGGACGTCGATGCCGGCTGTTCGCTGGCGGACATGGTCAAACCCGAGGATATCCGGGCCTGGCGGGAAAAGAATCCGGACGGGGTCGTCGTGTGCTATGTCAACACGACCGCTGCGGTGAAGGCCGAATGCGATTACTGCTGCACTTCCTCGAACGCCGAACGGGTCGTTCGGGCCATCCCGGCGGATAAAAAGATCCTTTTTGTGCCGGATCATTTCCTGGGAAGCTACGTGAAGGCGAAGACCGGGCGCGAAAATATCGAATTGTGGCGGGGCTATTGTCTTGTCCATATGATGATCCAGGCCAACGATATCGAGAAGATCCGCGAACAGTATCCGGATGCCGAGGTCCTGGTCCACCCGGAGTGTGCGTCGGTGCTACACTGTATCCAGTGCGGATATACGATCGCTTCGACCGAGGGCATGATCCGACGGGCCCGGGAGAGCCAGGCGAAGACCTTTATCGTGGCGACCGAACCCGGGATCCTCCATCGTCTTCAGAAAGAAAATCCCGGAAAAACCTTTTTGCCGGCCGTGCCGGATGCGATCTGCTGTTATATGAAGGTCAACACCCTCGAGAAAATGCTGGCGGCGCTGAAGGATCTGTGGCCGGAGGTCAAGGTGCCGAAGGCGCTGGCAGACCGGGCGAGGCTTTGTATCCAGAGGATGCTCGAGATCTCATGATCGTTCGAAAAAAGACAAGACAGGTTAAGGTGGGCGATGTTCTCCTGGGCGGGGACGCGCCGGTCAGGATCCAGTCGATGACGACCACGCCGCCCCGCGAGGTCCAGGCGACGGTCGATCAGATCCACGGGCTGGAAGAGGCGGGCTGCGAGATCGTGCGCGTCGCCTGTCCGACCGAAGCGGATGCCCGTTCGCTCGGAAAGATCAAGTCCAGGATCCGCATTCCGCTCGTGGCCGACATCCATTTCAATTATCACTTTGCGCTGATCGCGCTCGAGGAAGGGGTCGATAAACTCCGTCTCAATCCCGGCAATATCGGTTCCCGGGACCGGGTGGAAGCCGTGGTGAAGAAAGCGTCCGAAAAGAAGGTGCCGATCCGCATCGGTGTGAATGCGGGTTCCCTGGAAAAGGACCTTGAGGAAAAGTTCGGACGAACGCCGGCCGCGCTCGTGGAAAGCGCGAAACGGCATGTGGGGATCCTGGAGGCGATGGATTTCCGGGATATCGTGATCTCGCTCAAGGCTTCCGATGTGCCGACCATGATCGAATCTTACCGTCTGGCAAGCCGGACGTTCGACTATCCGCTCCATTTGGGCGTGACCGAGGCGGGGACCCTGCTCCGGGGGAGTATTCATAACGCGATCGGGATCGGCACGCTGCTTTACGAGGGGATTGGAGACACGCTCCGGGTCTCTCTGACCGCGGACTCGCGCGAAGAGATCAAAGTGGCGAAAATGATCCTCGAGGCGCTCGGCCTGCGCAAAGGGGTGCGGGTGATCTCCTGTCCGAGCTGCGGCCGCGCGGAGGTCGATGTGTTCAAGCTTGCCGAAGAGGTCGAGAGGCGCGCGATGGGCCTCAAAAATCCGTTAACGCTTTCGGTGATGGGCTGTGCCGTGAACGGGCCGGGCGAAGCGCATGAGTCGGATTTCGGGATCACGGGCGGGAAGGAAAAGGGCATCCTTTATATCGACGGCAAGCAGCACCGCGTGGTGGATGAAAAAGATCTTGTCGATGAGCTTTTCCGGGAGATCGAAAAGAAGAAAGGCAAGTTAAAACGGTCATGAGTTCGGGGCCTGAGTCTTCCGAGTGGCGTGATCTTGCGCGTAAGATTGAGTGCGGAGAGCGGCTGGGTCTCGAGGACGGCCTCCGGCTTTACCGCACAACCGACCTTCACGGTCTCGGAAAATTGGCCCGGCAGGTCCGTGAACGTTTGAACGGACGCCGGGTTTTTTATTCGGTCAATCTCCACCTTAATCACACCAATATCTGCTCGTCAGCCTGCCTGTTCTGTTCGTTTGCGAAGGGCAAGCGGGCGCCTGAGGCCTATGCGCTTTCACCCGCGGAGATCTTCACGCGTGTGCGCGAAGCGGTCGAGACGTGGCATATCCATGAAGTCCATATGACAGGCGGGCACAATCCCGACCTGGGGCTTGATTATTATCTCGAGGTGCTCGGCGGGCTGCGCAGTCTTTATCCCGGGATCTTTCTCAAAGCGCTGACCGCGCCCGAGATCGACGATCTTGCGTCGCGCAGCGGGCTCGACGCCGAGAAGGTCCTGAAGACGCTGAAAGCCGCCGGACTCGACGGACTGCCAGGCGGCGGGGCCGAGATCTTTGATGAAGAGGTTCGCGGCAAGATCTGTCCTCAGAAGATCACGGCCGGGCGGTGGCTTGAGATTCACGGGATCGCCCATCGTCTGGGGCTTGTCACCAACGCCACCATGCTCTACGGTCATATCGAGACCGATGCGCACCGCGTCGATCATGTGCTGCGTTTAAGGGATCAGCAGGACGCGACCGGGGGTTTCCAGTCGTTCATTCCGCTTGCGTATCAGCCGGTGGCGAATCCCATGCGGGATCTTGGCGCGCCCGGCGGAGTGACGGACCTGAAAGTGTATGCGGTTTCGCGGCTTTTATTGGATAATATCCCGCATCTCAAGTGCTACTGGGTGACGACCGGGCTCAAAATGGCGCAGGTCGCGCTTTCTTTCGGGGTCGATGATCTGGGCGGAACGAACCTGGAAGAACGGATCATGCATGAGGCAGGCTCCGGCGAGCCGCGCGATCTCGGTGACGAAGATCTGGTGCGATTGATCCGGGAGGCGGGTTATGAGCCTTGCCGGGTGGACAGTGCTTACCGGCCGGTGGCGATGCATTCTTAGAGCGTTTGATAAAAAGGGCAGAGAGAGTCGAATGCCCTGCTTGCGAAAAAGCGTCAGGATTTTTTCAGGGGGGCTTTCATTCGGAGCCAAAGGGGGATTTTATGAAGCTCAGAACCAATGAAGACCGTCTGGTCCGTATCGCGGTCCAGGGGAAAGTGGCCAATGCCCTGCAATTTTCGGAATTTGAGGTAGCCCATGACGGACGGCCGTTCGCGGTGCCGTCCTCGGGCGGGATCGTTTATAACGTGAAGGTCGGCGACAGCGCGTTCGCGTGGGAAGGGGACCATATCGAGCCGGCGGTCTCGGCGGTCGTCCACGAGGAGAAAAGATCTTCGAAGCCGAACATGGGATTCAATTTTCTTGCCTGTGTCGGGAACCGCGCGCGGATCGTGAGCGGAGAAGCCAAAGGGGATGTCGGCATGGTGACGGGCCGGCACGGCGGGCTCGAACATGTGTTAATCGATTTCCCGGACGCGACCTTGCGGAAAATGAACGTGGGGGACAATATCCTGATCGAAGGCTATGGGCAGGGGCTCAAGCTGACGGCGCACGGCAATATACGGATCTATAGTCTCGATCCGGCCGTGCTCGCGAAAATGCCGGTCCGGGAGGTCCGGGGCGGTCTTGAGGTCGGGGTGACGGCCATGATCCCTGCGGCGCTGATGGGTTCGGGACTCGGACACAACAATATCGGGACGGGAGACCTCGATTTCATGACCCATGACGCCCGAGAGGTCGCAAAACTCGGGCTGGAAAAGATCTGCCTCGGAGATTTCGTGGCGATCCTCGATCATGATCATTCGTTCGGAAGGACTTACCGGCGCGGGGCGGTCACGATCGGGATCGTGATCCATACAGACAGCCTGCTGCCGGGGCATGGGCCCGGAGTGACCACCCTGATGACCTCTCCGGAAGGCGCGTTGCGGCCTGTGATCGATCCCAAGGCCAATCTCGGGAGGATCCTCAAGATCGGGCGGTATCGCACCCCAAAGCGTCCGGCCCGGTGAAAAGGCGCTCTCTGTTCGAATGGGGCAAAAGGTTACACCCAAGGCACCTTTTATCAAATCCCGGGGGTTTGATTAGGTTTAAAGATTTAGGACAAATGATCCGAATCTAATAGGTGATCTTGGAGCCGTTCTTATCGGGAAGGATCCGAAAGGGAATTATCCATGGAAAAAGTCGTTTTAACGCGTGAAGGCTATGACAAACTGGTCGAGGAACTGAATTTCCTCAAGAGCAAGAAGCGCAAAGAGGTGGCCGAGCAGTTGGCGACGGCCCGCGCTCACGGCGATCTCCGGGAGAACGCCGAATATGACGCGGCCAAAGAAGCGAAGCGCCACCTTGAGACCCGCATCGCGAAACTCGAAATGAGGCTCGGCAACGCGCGGATCGTCGAAGCGGGCGAGATCCCGGCCGACAAGGCCTATCTCGGGGCGAAGCTTGAGCTCAGGAACAGCGATACCGACGACCGGTTCACCTACCAATTGGTCGCCCAGGACGAAGCGGATTTCGCCAAAGGAAAGATCTCCATCACCTCCCCGATCGGCAAGGGGCTTCTCGGCAAAGCGGTCGGCGAGACGGCCGAGATCCAAGTGCCGGCGGGCAAGGTCAAACTTGAAATTCTCAAGATCCGGAGGGATTAGCATGAATATTTTCACCGCGCCTTTTTTCGCTCTCTTCAGCATTCCGTTCTACCGGCAGGCTCTCCAGGCCCGGGTCTGGAAAGCCGTCCAGTACGCGCTCTTCCTTTCGGCGGTCTCGACCGCGCTCGTCATGTTCCAGCTGACCCGCGTCGGGGTCCCGGAGGCCGACCGTTTTGTGGACTGGCTCCAGAGCCAGATGCCGGTCATTACGCTGACCTCCGAAGGCCTTTCGATGGACCGCGAAAGCCCCTTCAGCATCGTTCATGAAGAATTCGGCCCTCTGGCCACGTTCGATCTTTCCAAAAAAGAAGCGGGAGCCCGGGACATGGAGAATATTTTCGTCTATGTTACGGCAGGGAAGATCTACCTGCAACAGGCCGCGGGGGATATCCGGGCTTACAATGTCCAGGATTTCATCGACAGGAACCAGGAACGCCTCGCCCAGGGGCCGCTGGCCATGTCCCCGGACACGATCGGCCGTTTTTACAAGACCGTGAAACCGTGGTTCCTCGTCCTGATGACGATCGTCGTTTTTCTTTTCGATGCGGTCGTGCTGCTGGTGGGCGGGCTCCTGCTTTCCTGGATCGGCCTCGTCCTCAACATGAGCCGCGTTCCGCCCCTTTCGTACGGGGCTCTCTACACGGCGAGTATTTTCGCCCTGACCGCCGGCACGGTCTTCACTTGGCTCGGGACCCTTCTGCCACCGCTCGGCGCGATCCCGTTCGGTTACGTGATCAGCGTGATCCTGAACATCGCATACCTTTTCGTGGCGGTCCGGATGACGACGGAAACTAAGTCAGCGTGACCTTGGCGGGTTTTTTCTTCGTCTCGAAAAAAGAGATCCATCCTCCCGAAGCGATGACGAGGAGCGCGCCCAGCGTTCGCGCGGGGGTCAGCGTTTCTCCGAAAAAAAAGACGCCGTAAAGAAAGCCGAGAAAAGGCGTCACATAGATGAAGGGGCTTACCAGCGACGCCCGTGCCCGGCGGAATGCGATCGTCATCCAGATCTGGCCGTAAAAAGCGAAGACTGCCATTGCGATCACGATCCCCAGGGTCTTCGTGTCAGGGACGCGGAATCCGAAGGGCAGACAGGCCAGTGACCCCCCGACGCAGATCAGCATGAAATAAAAGACGACCGTCAGCGGCGATTCGCTTCGCTGGATGGAGTGCAGCGAAAAGTAGGCAAGGGCGAGAAAGACCGCCGAGACGAGCCCGGCCAGCATCGGGAAATTCCAGGTGCGGACATCGGCTCCGACCACCAGATAAAGTCCCGCGAATGCGATCCCGATCGCGGCCCAAAGCCCCGGACTGAGTTTTTCCTTCAGGAAGCATGTGGATAAAAGGGCGACGAAAAGAGGGGCGGTGTGGTTCAGGATGACGGCGGTCCCCAGGGGGAGTTTCGAGAGCGTATAGAAGTAGAGACTGAGCGCGATGAATCCCGCGACCCCGCGCTGGATCAGGAGCCTTTTTTCCTTGCCCCAGAATGAAACATGTTTTTTGCGGATCCAGTAAACGAGCAGGGCGAGTCCGATCACACTGCGCGCAAAGACGATCTCGTAACTCGGCAGTGTCCGGCTTGCGATCTTGACGCAAAGCGCCATCAGGGAAAAGGCGACCGCGGCCTGGATCATCGTCACAATGGCCGAGAGCTCGAGTTTAGAGCGTTTGTTCATGGCGATGCGGAGGGGGTCAGATCTTCAGCACGATCTTGCCGAAATGGTCGCGGCTTTCCATGCGCCGGAACGCTTCCGGCGCCTCGCGCAGGTTGTAGACCTTGTCCACGACCGGTTTGAGCACTTTCCTCTTTACGAGCGCAATCACCTTTTTGAACTCTGCGAACCCGCCCATGTAACAACCCAGGATCGAAAGCTGGCGTGAAAAGACCAGCCTCAGATCGAACGAGACGGTGGGGCCGCTCGTCACGCCGCAAGTCACCAGGCGGCCTTTCCGCTGAAGGCAGGCGAGGCTATGGGCGAAGGTCGCGGGGCCGATATGGTCCAGCGCGACTTCCACGCCTTGGCCGTGGGTGATCTTGAAGACCTCTTCGCGGAAATCTTTTTCCTGGTACGGAATGACATGGTCGGCGCCGAGCGCTTTGGCCTTGGCGATCTTTTCCGGCCGGCCGACGGTCGTGATGACCGTGGCACCGAGGTGTTTGGCGATCTGGATGGCCGCGCTCCCGACCCCGCTCCCGGCCGCGTGAATAAGGACCTTCTCTTTCTTTTTGAGCTGGGCCTGCGTGACGAGCATATGCCAGGCCGTGATAAAGACCAGGGGAACCGAGGCCCATTCTTCCGGGGACCAGGCCGAGGAGACCGGAAGCACATTGGCGGCGGGCACCTTGACATATTCCGCGAACCCGCCGTTGGACTGGAGGCCGAGGATCTCGTAATGAGGGTCCCGACTGTCCCAATCCGTTCTGAAATAAGGACTTTTCCGGGGACAAATGCCGGGCGAGGCCACGACCAGTTTGTTCTTGGGGACGCCGCGTGTGCGGGGGCCGCATTCGACGACTTCTCCCGCGACATCACAGCCGGGGATATGGGGAAGGGGGATCTTGACGCTCCGCATGCCGAGCAGCATCCAAAGATCCAGATGATTCAGGGCGCAAGCCCTGACTTTGATCAGGACCTCCCGCCGGCCCGGTCTGGGGCGGTTAACATATCCGTGCCGCAGTTTTTCGGTCCCGCCGTGTTCGTCAAAGTAAACGGCAAGCATTTTATTCATCGGGGTCACTGCCTTTCGATGGCTCGAGCCCGAAAGTATCGGATTTCAACGGGATTTGCAAGCGGAAAATGGGCTTTGGGACGGCGACGCTCCGGTCCTGCGAATGAACCGATATACAGACCGCGCCTTCCTTCATTATAATGAACCGCAACTTGGAGGCATGTCTTTTGAGAGAAAATGCGACGCAGAAAAAACGCAGGATCACGAAGATCATTGCCAAACTTAAACGCGCCTATCCCGAAGCGCATTGCGCGCTTCATTTCCGGGACCCTTGGCAGCTTCTCGTGGCGACCGTCCTTTCCGCCCAATGCACGGACAAACGGGTGAATCTCATTACCCGCAATCTTTTCCGGAAATACCGCAAAGTCCGGGATTATGCCCGAGCGGACCTTGGGACTTTTGAAAACGACATTCGTTCCGCCGGTTATTACCGGGCGAAGGCCCGGAACATTATCGGCGCAGCAAAGCGGATCCTTGGATGTTTCGGAGGAAAGGTCCCCGGGACGATGGAGGCGCTTGTGACGCTGCCTGGGGTCGGTCGTAAGACCGCCAATGTGATCTTGGCCAACGCGTTCGAAGTGCCCGGGATCGCGGTCGATACGCATATGATCCGCCTGAACCGGCGGCTGGGACTGACCCGGAGCACGGATCCGGTCAAGATCGAACGGGACCTGATGAGGCTTCTCCCCGAGCGGGAATGGTCGCTTTATTCGCACCGGATCATTGCCCACGGGCGGGCCTGCTGTAAAGCCCGGAACCCGGATTGCCGGAATTGTGCTATAGTGGAATTGTGCCCAAGCCGAAGAATATAACCTAGGAAATAAGGGTGTTTTCGTTTGATAAAAAATATTGTCATTCCGAGCGACTGTCCCGGACCAAGGAGCCGAGGAATCCAGATCCCTCGGATCGTCCCGCCGAGGGCGAGACTCTCTCGGGATGACAAGAAGAGCGAAGACTTTTGAAATGGCGTGTGACCTAAAAGCTCATACACAACGCTAGAGATTTCATATGCTCCGATACGAAGATGAGATCAGGGAACAGATCGAGGGGAATCTTCTTCGCGTCTTTTTTCCGGTTCTCATGCCGCTGTATCTGCTCCTCTTCGTTCTCGATCTGAAGATTTATCCGAACCGGGCGCTGGATTTCTTTCTGATCCGGGCGAGCTTGCTGGTCTGGGGGGTTCTTTGTTTTGTCGGCCTCAAGGTGAAGGTTTCTGCTCGCTGGTATAACTTCACGGCCTGGTCCCTGGCGTTACTCCTTTCCCTCCAGGGGACGGTCATGGGCCTCCTGGCCGACGATTTCATGAAGGCCTATCCTTTGTTCGTGCTGAATATCCTCGCCGGACTTTTCGTTTTCCTTTTTACGGTCCGTTTCTTGGACGCATTGATCCTGATCGGGCTTTTTTATTTTCCGCCGGCCTTGGTCATGTTCCTCCACGAACCTCCGGAGGTCCTTTTTTCGCCGCGCGTTCTTTTTTCAGCGAGCTTGGTCGCGGTCTATTTGACCGGGGCCAAAGCGATCGATTTTCTGAGCCAGCGTTCGTATCGGCAAAAGGCCCATCTGTTCTTTTACGCGACCACCGACGGCCTGAGCGGACTCAAGCTGCGCCGCTACTTTTTCGCGCGCTTTATCCAGGAACTGAGTCTTTTCCTGAGGCAGGGGAACTCCTTCAAGATCAGCGTGGCGATGATCGATATTGATTCCTTCAAGAAGATCAACGACCGTTACGGGCATGAGACGGGGGACCAGGTGCTGAAACACGTGGCAGACCTTCTGAAGGCCACGATCCGCGTCTATGATGTGGCCTGCCGTTTCGGAGGCGAGGAATTCGTCATCCTTTTCCCCGAGGCGGGGGCGTGGGAAGCCGAGGCTATTTGCGAACGTATCCGGAAAGTGATCGAGGAAACGCCGTTCGTGATGCCTGACCGGACCCCGGTCCCGCTGACGATCAGCCTTGGCTACAGCGTTCTCGTGGGCGAGGATCCCGAGAAATTCCAGAAGATCCAGCGCGACAGCCAGTATAAGCTGCTCTTGTGCGGACATATGCATCGCCTGCTTTGCCAGGCGGATCAGGCACTCTTTGAAGCCAAGAAAGCGGGCAAGAACCGGGTCGCTGCCGGGGCCTCGCTGGCACTCGCGGATGAGATCGATCCGAGCGAGCAAGAGGCCATGCGCGGCAATCTGGTCTATTTTGATCAGGACGTTTTCCAGTTTGGGACCGCCCAGACCGACAGTCCGGAGAGCCGGGAAATCACCGAACTTAATTTTTACAGCGTGGAGTTCTTTTTCCGCCGCGTGGTCGAATCGCTTTACCGTGCTTACCGGAATCCCGAATGGCATGAGGTGCTGGCCGTGATCCGGATTACGGCGAAGGATACGGCGAGGGTCCGCGATGCGATGAGCCGCATGTTCCGGTTGTCGGATACGCTGTGCGAGATCGAAAAGAACGTCTATGGCGCGATCTTCTTCGGGCTGGCGAAAGCGGAGCTTGAGCGTGTCCATGCGCGGATCAGCCGTCAACTGGAGGAAAAAGTCGCCGCTCAAGGCTGTTGGGCGCAGATCGTGGCGGCCCCGCTGGTTTTTCATCCGGCGAAAATACACCGTTCGCCCGGGAAAGTGGTCACTTACGAAGAATTCTCCGACCAGGCCAATGAACTTTTCGGCATTCTCCGTCGGTACCGTTTTGCGGCCGGGGAGACCGTTCGCTATTACTCTTCCTGAAGGTTCCTGCCGTCCGGTTATGGACAAAACGAGGGCATGCAGTGTATAGTATCGCCCTTTACGCCGGGTTTAGAATAGCCAAGAAAGGGTATCCTCATGGGAAACGCGAGATCCTTCACTGATCAGAACTTTAAAACGGATGTTCTGGGTTCTTCCATTCCTGTGCTCGTCGATTTTTGGGCCGAATGGTGCGGGCCCTGCCGCATGATGGCGCCGGTAATCGACCGGCTTGCTTCCGCCAATGAGGGGAAGATCGCTGTGGGCAAGCTCAATGTGGACGAGAATCCCGACGCTCCTTCGCAATACGGGATCCAAGGGATCCCGACGCTGCTTGTGTTCAAGGGGGGGCAAGAGGTCCAGAGGATCGTGGGATTTCAGTCCCAGGAAGCAATCCAGAAGGTCTTGGATGACGTTGCTCGCTAATCCGGAGATCCATCGCTGTCATTTTATGAGAGACGCGGAAATAGAACTTCCGTTGCAGGACAGTGTTGTTTACGGGCCGATCGCCTCGCGCCGGCTTGGTTATTCGCTGGGGATCAATCTGCTTCCGCTAAGCTATAAATTCTGCAATTTTGACTGCGTCTATTGCCAATACGGGCCTACGTCCTCGAAAGGGACCGGCGAACGGATCAAGCCGGCCGTGGAACTTTTGGCCGAGATCCGGGCTGCTTTCGAGAAACACAAGCAGGAAAGGACCCCAGTCGATTGTCTGACGATTGCCGGCAACGGTGAGCCGACCCTGCATCCCCAGTTCCCGGCGCTGGTCGAAGGGCTCCTGTCCCTGCGCGACCAGTATTATCCGGGCGTGAAGACGGGGATCCTCTCCAACGCCTCGCAAGTCCACCGCAAACCTATTCGCACAGCGCTCGACCGGCTTGACGAGCGCTATATGAAGCTTGATGCCGGGACTCCCGAGAAGCTTCGCGAGATCAACAGGAGCCGCGGGCATTTTGATTTTTCCCGTACGGTCCGTGCGCTGGCCTCGATGAAAGGGATCGTGATCCAGACGCTTTTTGTGCAGGGGAGCCATGACAATACGACGGAAGCGGCGGTGACGGCTTGGATCAAAACGGTCAAAAAGATCAAACCGCGTGAAGTCCAGGTCTATACGATCGACCGCAAGCCCGCGGACCCCCATCTTCGGCGTGTTCCATTCGAAAAACTTCAGGAGATCGCCGACCGTTGTCAGCGGGCGGCCGGGATCACGGCCGTCGTCTACGATTGAGCGGTCCGGCTGCGGACATTCCTTTAAACACCAACAACAACCTCAACGACAAGGAGAAGACAATGAAGATGACCGAAGGTAAGTTCAAACATATGATAGCGCTCTCGAACGAGAAAGGCGTGATCGCCGCCGCGGCGATGGACCAGCGTGGTTCGCTCCGAAAATCGATCGCCAAGTTCAAGAACGTGGACCCCAAGGCGGTGACCGATGCCATGATGCAGGAATTCAAGGTGAAGGTCAGCAAGGTCCTGACGCCTTATGCGACCGCTATCCTTTTGGATCCCGAATGGGGGCTTCCGGCGGTGAAAGCGCGCGCGAAGAACGCGGGGGTCCTTCTTGCTTATGAGGATTCCGGCTATGACAATACCAAGCCAGGGCGTATTCCGGATCTCCTCAAGTTTGTCACGGCCCGTGATCTGGCGGCCTACGGGGCGAATGCGGTCAAGATCCTGATCTATTACACGCCGTTCGATCCGAAAGAGATCAACGATCTCAAGCACGCGTGGGTGGAGCGGATCGGCTGCGAATGCGCGGACCGCGATATCCCGTTCTTCCTCGAGTTCGTGGGGTATGATCCGGGCGGCATGGACGTGAATACGCTTGAGTATGCGAAGATCAAACCGGAAGTGGTCGCGAAGAGCATGGAGGAGTTCTCCAAGGACCGCTATCAGGTCGATGTGCTCAAGGTCGAAATGCCTATCAACATGAAATTCGTGGAAGGGACGAAGTCCTTTAAAGGGCAGGCGGCGTATTCGCGTGCGGAAGCGATCGCCTATTTCAAGAAGACCGCGAAGGTCACGAAAAAGCCGTTTATCTATCTCAGCGCGGGGGTGGACGACGATGAATTTCGCGAGAGCCTTGAGCTCGCGGCCGAATCCGGGGTCCGCTACAACGGCGTGCTTTGCGGCCGGGCGACCTGGAAAGAGGGAATGCCGGTCTATGCGAAGGAAGGGCCGGAGGCGCTTGAGAAGTGGCTTCTTGACCGGGGCGTGAAGAATATCCAGGCCTTGAATGCGGTCCTCAACAAGGGGGCGTCGGCGTGGTGGGATGTGTACGGCGGCAAGAGTAAGATCGAGGTGGTGAAGAAGAATCCGCCGGTCGCCGGCGCTTAAGCGCTTCCTTTCCTCTGATTTTCTTTCGGCCCTTTGTGCATACCCGGTATGCACAAAGGGTGGGAGAATATGAACTACCGCGAACTGGGAAATACAGGGCTTAAAGTTTCGGAACTGGGCATGGGATGCTGGGCCCTGGGCGGCGACAGTTACGGTTCTGTCGAAGAGAAGGATGCCCTGGCGGCTCTCGAAACCGCGTGGGAAGGCGGCGTCAACTTCTTCGATACGGCGGACATGTATGGTTTAGGCCGCAGCGAAAAGATCGTCGGCCAATTCCTCAAAGGGAAGCCCCGTGAGCGCATTCTTATCGCTTCGAAAGCCGGACACGATTTTTACCGTGCCGGCGGGATCAAAAAGAACTTCGAGCCGGCCTACCTCCGCCTGGCTTGCGAGAAGAGCCTCGGCCGCCTCGGCGTCGATTCGATCGATCTCTATCAGCTTCATAGCGCGACCGTCGAGGCGCTTGAACATGGGGAGGCGATCGGCGAGTTCGTCAAACTCCGCGACGAGGGCAAGATCCGCGCGATCGGCGTAACGGTCTGGAGCGAAGAGGAAGCCCTTGCCGCTCTCCGCGATCCGCGCATCCAGTCCATCCAGCTTATTGTGAATCTGATCGACCGCCGGATGGTCCCGAAAGTGCTGCCTTCCGCCCGGGCCCAGAAGATCGGCATCCTCGCCCGCGAGCCTCTTGCCAAAGGGCTCTTGAGCGGAAAATACGGACCCGACAGCCATTTCCCAGAACGGGACCACCGGCAGGGATGGAGCCGCGAGAAACTTCAGGCTGATCTTGCGAAGGTCCGTGAAGTCCAGGAACAATACAAAGCGCTCGCGCTGCCTCTGAAGACCCTGGCCCTCCGGTATGTGATCGGCATCCCTGGAGTGACCACGGTCATTCCCGGAGCGAAATCCGCCGGGCAGTTTCGCGATCATCTGGCCGCCATTTCCCAAGGTCCGATCGAAGGCCATTGAAAATTAAAAGGTAAGAATTGAAAATGGATCTGCGGAAAAGGCGGCTTTTCCGGAGCCCCGATCGAAGGCCATTGAAAATTAAAAGTTAAGAATTAAAAATCGATTCGGAAAAAAGACAACTATTTCCGGCTCTCTCTTTCCGGCCTTGAATTCTTCATTCTTCATTCTTCATTCTTAATTTCTCTACCAAGGTTTTTCCCTCTCTTGTCGGCCGATTCTCCTTTTTTAAAAATTAGGGATAAGTCCTTTTAAGCAAGTTTATAGCTATTTAATGCTATATATAAGTAGCATATTAATTAAATAGAGCGTCTATAAGTCTATATAGATAAAGAAGATATGAATAACTAAAAAAAGATATAAAGAGATTTGAAATATGTCATTTAATATGGTAATAATTATAAGTGGGATAGAGTAAACAAGCAGTCAACCGAAAGGACAGGATTGTTGAGCCAAGACCTCTTTCAGGGAGCCCATTCGTGAAAAGAGCCGTCGCTTTATTTGCGTTGGTGACGTTTGTGGTGACGAACCACTGCGTGAGCCCTGCGTTCGGAGCCGGGGTCTGGACGGATGCTGCAAAACCCGCGATCCGGGACGCCATTCCGTCGGAGGCTCTTCGCACTCTGCGGATCCCCGATCATCTCGGCACCGTCGAAGAACATTTTGAAGGGACGAAAGGCAAGACCGTGCTCGTCATCCAGGATGCGCATTCGATCCCCGACGCCCAGCTGGCCATTCATCGCCTGATCGACCATTTCCGCCGCCAGTACGGTGTGCGCCTCGTTGCGGTCGAAGGGGCTTCCGCCAAACTCGACGCCGTGATTTTCCGCGCATTCCCGGACAAAAAACTCCTGAAGGACGTTTTCAAAAGTTATCATGAGAAAGGCGAGCTTGCCGGCGCCGCGGCAGCCGCCGTTTTTGGCGATCCGGGCGCCGATTATGTCGGCGTCGAACAATGGGGGCTTTACGAGGAGGGGGTCAGCCTGTATCTGGCGGCGATGGAAAAACAGCCGGCCATTCTCGAAACGCTCCGCGCCGAGCAGGAGGCCCTCGATCGGAAAAAACAGGAGATCTATTCGGCCGAGCTTCTCGAGGTCGACCGCGCGCTGGAGGCCTTCGAGGAAGAGCACGCCGATATTCTCGGGACCCTGAAAACGCTTGCGAAATATCGCGCGCCCGAGGCCGGTTCGGAGATCGCCGCCCTTTTGCGCGAGACCGGGCACCCCGTTTCCGATCTCGACCAGGCGAATATCGAAGTCCGGGAGCTTGGGGCGATCGTCTCGAAGCATTTGCGCGCTTTGCCGCCCGATGCCCTTTCGAAAGAGAAACTCAGGGCTTTCCACGAAAAAGAGCAGGCCTTCATGACCTCTGCCATCACGCCCCATGCCTTCGGACTTTTTCTGAAAGAGGTCGCCGAGGCCGAAGGGCTCAAAGTCGAGACCTCCGAGGCGCTTGCCTCGCTGATGGACGGACAGCAAAAACTCCGCGATATCAAAGGAACGCGCTTTTTCGAACGTTTTAACGATTACGCGGCTTCCGTCAAGGAAAAGCTCTTCGCCAGCGACGACGAGCGCGATCTCGACGCCCAGACCGACGAACTCGGCCTTTGGCGGCGCTTTGCGATGCTCGAACTCTCGAGCAAAGACTGGGAGCGGATCAAGGAAGAATTAAGAATTAAAAATGAAGAATTGAAAATGCAGGATCGGGAAAAGACAAATCCTCTCCTTCGTTCTTCACTCTTAATTATTAATTTTAAATTATTCGCTGCGCATATGGCCTTCTACATGAACGCCGAGGCCCGCGACGGCGAATTCATGAAGAACCTTTCGCGCGAGATCGGCGGGCGGCAGGCCAAGTCGGCCGTCTTCGTGGCGGGCGGTTTCCACGCCGAGGCGATGACGCGCCGTTTCCGCGAAGCGGGGATCTCCTATGTGCTCATCATGCCGAAGATCGGTCTTTTGCCCGAGAACCCCGCTTACCGCGACCATATGCGGGGGCTCGTTTCCTGGCGCGATTATTTCGAGGTCGAGAACAGCCGCATCGATCTCTATAAGGCGTTCGTGCGCGCGACAAGGGACAAGCTGCTGGGGCGGGAAGGACGCATGGCGAAGGACGAAGGGCGCGGCGCGTCCCTCGTCTCTCGGTCCTCTTCTTCAGGTCTCTCCGATCCGCGCCTTCTCAAAGATTGGCGCGACGGGATCATCCGTGAAATGGCCGGCCAGGGCGCGATCGAACGCTCCGGCGAGTACACAAAATTCCTGGATGAGGTCGCGGGTCCGCAGCCGAAGGACCCCGAACTTGAAAAACGCCTTGCGCGCGTGGACGCTTTCGTCGAAGGCCTCAAACGCCTCGAGTCCGAGAACGCCATCACGCCCGACAATGTTTTGAAGCTATTTCAGCCTGCGACGGTTCAGGATCCGTGTGCCGTGGTTCCTTTTGCCCCAGGCAACAGTGTCCCGGGCGGGTGGGTAGTTCGGCCTTCCGGCTTGGCCGTCCCTCTTGAATATGCCGAGCCCACAGCCGTCAGTCCTCAGTTGCCAGATCAACCCGGGGCCGTAGCCCCAGTATCCGGTCCCCGCGCGGAAACGCGGATGACCCCATATAAGTATAATGTAACAGCTGCAATAAGGAGAGTTAATGCATCGCAACAAAAGGCTGCATCCAAAGACAGGAGTTATATTTTCAGCCGTTTTTTGACCCCCGTTTTTGGCGCGGTGATCGCATTGCTGCTCATCGATGCACTTACCGGAGGCGGTATCGTCAATGTAGTGGTTGCTCTCTGGAAAAGTCTGCATCTTTTTGAAGCGCCGATCTTCCAGCCCGCAGCAGCGGCGGGTATTTTTGGTTTGTTTGGTATCCCTGTTGGTTCCCGCGCGGAAATACGGAGTCCGTTCCTCGATTTTATCGGTCGGCAGAGCTTTTGGACGCTTTTGACCGTCGGATTGGTTTCGACGCCGACCATGTTTGCGGTTATTCAAATGAGTCTCGCGAGCGGAGCCGTGGTGGCTTTTCTTTCGGGGCTTTTGGGGGGAGGCGTTTTTGCGTCCGCGATCCTTTACCTGATGTATCTGGCGAATCTTTACCGTGGGAATCTGTCGGAATTTGCGGGCGGATTGATCCGCAACGCTTCCTTTCTCCGGCCGGTTGTCCAGATGGCGGAAGAACGTTTCGCCGAACGACTTCATGACGATGTCGCGGCGCATTTCACGGAATCTTATCTCATTGAGCCCGAGCGAATGCAGGATTTTATCCGGGGATGGACACAAGCGAGTTTTCTTCGAGGGTTTTTCCTGTCCGAACAAAGCCCAATGATCTCGAATATTTCCGTAGATGCACAAAGTCCGGAGGGGCAACCGTCAACCCTCCGCATGAATTTCAGAAGCGGAAGGGAAATTCTCCTTAAGTGGACCGTCGACGGAGAACGCGCGAAAGTTGAGACTGTGATCCAGCCTCGCGGCCCAATTTCCCGCGCGGAAATGAGAAATGGGGCTGCGAAGGCCCTCGCCTTGGCAGGGACCGCAGGGATCCTGTATGTGGCTCTGATGATTGCACCGGACCTGCGCGGAGTTCCGCTAGCGCCTGATTTGACCGTTCCCGCAATAACGGAACATATCAATTCGATCATCGGTCTTTTGGGGAACATGTTTCAAGGCCTGTTCCTGTGGGCGCGGGAGAATCCAGGGCAGGCTTTCGGAGGCGTTGTCGTGTTCGGAGCGCTTCGCCAGATTATTCGTTCATCTTCCCGCGCGGAGTCGAGGATGGTGCCGGCTGAAGCGGAAATACAGCCCGAAGGGCTGACGCGGCCTGTGATTCTTGGTCTCGTTACCTTGACGACGGTGGTTGTCTTTGGCGCGGTGTGGGCGGGATTCGCGGTCCTGACGGGTTTATTCGGCGCTTCAGTGGCGCAAGCCGTGATGTTGCCTTTGTTGGCGATCATCGTTGTCGGGGCGGGTTTTATGTATGCCCGTCCCCAAGTCTTTACCGGGCTCAAAGGATTTGTCCAGGACTTGCGAACGGAGCAGCCTGATGATACGGAGGCTATTGCCCGGCTGACAGAACTGCAAGAGACCGCAACGGAGATCCTGAGAAGCCAAGAGACCCTAGCCGGAAAGACGGCATCTGCAAGAGAAAAAAGAAACGCCCGTGATAATCTCGATTTTTTGATCCGGGGGCTTCCGGTATTTATTGCAGAAGCGAGGCTAGTTTCGGAATTTGTCGACGATGCCTCCTTGAGTGTTGATTTGGAGCAGCTAGCGGATAGTTTTGGGCAATTCATCGGGAATGCAGATCTTCGAAAAGAGCAGATCATTATATTGCCCAAGGATTTGAAGGAAGCTTTAGCCGAAATATCCGAGAAACTTCGAAATAGTATCGAAGCTTTGACCCGCTTGCCCGGGGGTGAGCAGGACCAGGTCGCAGCTGAGCCGCGAGACATTCCGATGTGGGCCGTCTTTATGGCGGTGCTCGGGATTCATATTTTGGTCATCGGTTCTGCGCTGCTTTACCAATATTTGAGAAGTCCGAGCGGCGCTCAAGCGCTTGCCGATGTTTCTGCGGTTACGGCGCTTGCGGGCGCCATGCTGGCCTCTTACAGCCCCTTCGCGATCCCGCTCGGATTTCTCGCGGGCATCGTTTATCTCATCATGGGCACCCGCGACCGCCGCGCTGGAATAACCGCTGATGGACAAGAAGGCCCTTCCCCGACAGCCGGCCGCGCCGAGAATCGGATGGTGGAAAACCAGGGGGGGGGTGCGCCATCCATAGACATACTAGCTTTGAGACTATTAGCAAGATTTTCTCCAGAAGAATTGAAGACATTAGCGGCGGTATCCAAAATGAATCCCGAGGCTCTTGCGATCATTGCCGCCAGTCCAATTTTCCGCCAGACATTAGAAGCCCTTGCCGCTCTTAATCCACTTGGGAAGCAAGAAGTCGAAATTTTGGGACCAGGGAGACTCGATTTGACGTCAGGCGGTCGCGCGGAGATAAGAATGGCGATGGCTCGTCGGCAATTTCTGAAAGCCGCGGCGAGCTTTGCTATCGCGAGTTTCATGGGGGGATGTTCTCGTTTTTTCATCCAGTCCGAAAGACCTGACTATCCCTTCCATCGTTATGCTGGGCCGCTTGATCTCGATGCCATGGCGCGCGTTCCGCAGTTGGCCGGGGCGCTTTCGCGTGATGAAATAAAACGGTTGGGGACCGAGCCCTTTCCGGACCGTCATAAAGACCGCGAAGGACTGGGGAAGGTCAGTTCATTGGATGAAGCAGAGTTTGCGAGAAAGATCTCGGCGATCGCGGCGATCCTGGATGAGAAAAACAGAAATGAATTCAGTCGGGAGGAACGTTTTAAAGCAGCGCGGCTTTTGTGGAGGATCTTTGAAGAGGATGATAAAGCCATGGGGACGGATGGAGAATATTTGGGAGGGCGGCCGCTCCAGGCGTTGCAAGCGGTCGTGATCGCATTGACGAAGATGAGCCCCGAAGATCTGGAGCTGAAAGTGGTCGATTATCCTGTGAGACTTCATGCTCTCTATGACCGTGTCATGAATTTTTTGGCTCGCAAAGCCGATCGCGGTCGCCCCCGGTCGATCGACGATCCAAAGATCGAACCGCGCTATCACGGCATGGTTGGACAAGCCCATCTTGCGGATGTCCTTGCTGCGGCGATCGTTTATACGCATCCGGCATTTGAACGCCTGCGCTATTCCATATTGAACGGGGCGCATTCCATGAGAGAGGCTGCGGAAGCCAAGCTCAGGGCCTATAGCGGAGCTTCTCGAAATCCGAAAGTTATCCTCAATGAGGGGTTCATGCCTTGGAAAACGACCGATGATGCTGATGCGATTGCAGCTCAGGCGCTGGGGGAAGAACCTCAGCGTGCGGGCGTGGTATCAGACATGAGCGCGCTTGATGAGACCGATCAGGCGATCGCTGAATATTTCAAATACCAGCGAAAGAACAAAAAGCTTCTTTTGAGCAATGAACCGGCAGTCATAGAAAAATATTTTAATGCTGCCGGGATTCCGATCCGCGATCCGGGGGCGGTAACAGAACGATTGAGGCAACTCTACAATCAGGCGTTGAAAGAGGTCAGTAACAATGGTCTCCAAAGATTTTCGTCATTAGAACTTTTAAATAAGATGGAAAGCTTATTGCTTACCCCCCGCGCGGAGTTGAGGAAGCGTGAGGGAACGCCAGCAACTGCGCGACAACCCCGGAGGGCGAGGGGACAGAAAGCCGCAGCTCCAAAACGAGCGGAGCGGAAAAAAAGAACATCCGTGGCCCCAATCACCGGATATCCTCAAATTACATTCTGGGGTGAAATAGAAGGGCCGGGAGTAGGAGTTCCTGCTGCCGTTCCATGGAAAAATGAAAAATTTCCAGAGCCTACACCGGGGCGAGAGCCGAGTTTGCCGCGAGAAGGGCCGAACTTTACCGCGGCGGTGACATTGGAAGTCGCGGGGGAGCCGGTCATTGTTTCCAGCGGGACCGAGATGGAAGAGCTTATTCGCGAGGAAGAATTCGTTCGGACTCCAGAACAGGCGAAAATCCAAGTGACGGCGCTTATTACGAGCATAAAGGAGAGATTTCCTGCGTTGGAGCAGACGAAGCTTGATGCGCTGCAAGAAGCTCTCGAAAAACGGCTGAAAACCTATATCCAGGAAGGGGATGAAACAAGTATTTTAAAAGCCGGGGCTTTGCTGGCGGCAGTGCGCATTCTTTTCGAACGCTATGAGGTCGTCCTTCCTGCGGAAGCAGTGACTTCTCCGAAGATGCAATTGATATCTCAGGGGAGGATCGAAGAGGCTCCTTTGAGCGATTCGAGCCGATGGTTCGAGAATGCGGGTGGTTGGCAGATCTCTGTCGATTCCGAAGACGCCCTGATTGCAGCTCCTGCAAGACCCGCTGAGCCTGAAGCTCCTGCTTCCGAAGAGCCGGCGGAAGCGATGTCCTCGATCGAAGTCTTCAATGAAAATGGCGAATTTATGGGGATGGCTCCTCAAGAGGTGATCGATGCGGTCCTCGCGGAAGATTCCCGGGCCGGACAAATGTTTTCCCAGGGGGGATTCATTACCATTATCCAGGATCGGGGGACATGGGAAAATAAAGCGCAGGTGTTTGGATCGCGGGGAGTTGTTTTCATTATTCAGATGAATGTTTCCTATGCGGCCTATGATGTTGATGGCCAAGCCCGGACTCAACTGACCGATGCGGAACGCAGTCTGGTCAGTGACGGATTGACGGCGGCTTTCGGCCAACAGGAAGAGATCCCACCGCTCGGTTTTGTCGAGCTTCGCCGAGGAAGTGTCCCGCCCGAAGAACGTCCTGATTCGCTGTTTGTTTTTGATGTGGTCAGCGAAGATGAGCAGCCTGTTTTTACGGGGATCGGTTACAAAACCAAGCTGGAGGATGTGACTCCGGACGGAACTGTGCGGCCTGCTGTTCCGCCGCCTTCAGCGGCTCCTTCTGCCGCGACACGTTCCACCCAGGTTGATTTCAAACTCGGCAGTATCAAGGAGTTTTCACTATTGACTGGCACGGATACCGTGGCAGTGCATATGGACACAGCAGGGACTCCGGGTGGGGCGATCATCGATATTCAGGGCCTTATCCGAGATGATCTGAATCCTCAGCGGGATATCGACAGGGGCATTCAGATCAATAATGTGGTTAAGCTAGGTGATTGGAAAGAAGATGAAGAAGGCCGATTGGCAGGGATCCGTATTGGAGAGGCAAGTCTTACGGATCTCGGAGAGTTCGCGCAGAGTAATGGTTTTGATCAGCCCATTCGGTCCTGGGAAAGAGTGATTCGGGTTGTGTCGCATGAAGCCCCTACGGAGGAAGGCGGACAGGTCATCGAAAGAGCGAATATTGAGGCTGCGACACGGGCAGTTGTCGAGCTGGCCGCCAAAAATGGCGCGAAAAAGATCGTGATGCCACTTTTCGGGACAGGAAGCCGAGAAGCATCGGCCCGGGATGTCGCGAGCTGGATGCGCGCGGCTGTCGAGGCTTATATCCAGGAAACGGGATCTCCGATTGAAATAACGATCGTGACTAACGATGAGGAAATCTTTGGCCAGATCAAAGACATGGCTTCCTCCCGCGCGGAGACGAGGGCGGATATCGGCGAGATGATTGAGCAGGTCAATAGGATCCTCGACTCAATTCCAATGCCGTCACCGAGAATGGAGGATCTTAGCGGCGTGCGGAATGTTTTCGCCCCCCAAAATACACGGGTGGGATGGCTTGAAATGGGAGCGATGCTCCGCGCTTTCGAAAAACACCTTGCCAACCGCGCCGGGGATAGGACACCCCTTACGAACGACGAGCTCGAAATCATTCGCTTTGTGTTGGAGAAGTTGCGCTTGTCGGAGAACAAAGGACGTCTTGAAGCGCTTCGACAAATGACGCCGGTTGTTGCGAAGAAATTGGAGAACATTGATCTGGATCAACTGGAAAACCAGGTTAACGCGCGACTCGGTCTTACAACGGCGGCGATTCCGGTTGCGAACGGTGCCTTGGCGGGAGCTTACGGTAACCTCTTCAAAACCGCTTATGTCATGTTCGAGACACTTTATGCGAGCAATGTAGCCGGGGAAGTGCTGACGGCGCTTCAGGGCGATCTCGATCCTTACGCATTGATCGAGGCCATGTCGGCCCTTGCGATCGTTTTAGCGGCTGATCAGATCGAACAAAAAACCCCTGACATGGTTCTGGACATGCTTCAAGGGGCGCTCACTGCTGTCGAAGAGCGACTTTCATCCTTCCGCGCGGAGTCGAGGATGGTGCCGGCTGAATTTGCTCGCGCAATAGCTTCACGCTCTCAAATAGGCGGACCGGTCCGGGGCGCAGAAAGAGAGGGGTTTGCTCTTGCGCAATTGAACGTAGCGAGAAACGCGATCCTTGAAGCATTAAAGAGGGTCCCAGGCGATTTTGAGGCAGAAGTGAGTTTGGGGAATGAACCGGCGGCTTGGATCACTTCGAGTGAACTGAGCACGCGGATCCAGAATAACCCGACAGGGACCGAGAATGAGCGGAATCAACTCAGGAGGCTTATTGATGCTGCGAATGAACTTTTGAATTTACATGCAAAACAACCTGCGGCAAGGCCCCGCGCGGAACAGAGGCAAGCCGAGATGCCGAAGGTGGTGGTGGATCTTGCCGGTGAAACGGCCCAGGTCATTTTGACGGGGAGCGATCCGGCCAGGGTGGCGGGGAGGATCCCGGAGATCCTCAGGATGCAGGGGCTCTCGGCCCAGGTATTCGGAACTATGGTCCGGAACCAGGCGGCGGTCGCGATCCAGCGGCTCGAAACGGTTGGTGTCGTGAGCCCCTACTTGGTGACGCCGGAAGTGGCGCGCGCCGTGGTCGATTTTGTGATCGAGAACTTCGTCGCCCGGATGAATTTGATCAGCGAGGAAGAGGGGAATTTCGTGATCGGACTCGATACGGAAGTGACGAACAGTTTCTCGGAGGCTTTGGCCAAGGTCGCGCCTTATATCCAGCTTGCGCTGGTCAACCGCGGCATGCTTAAGCAAATGGGCCGGGTGAGGGGGATGAATGTCCAGGGAGTTCCGGATTTTGAGAACATCAGAAAACCTGCCATGGCCGATAATGAGACGATCCCCGTGGTGAATGGCGAGGCGAGTCCGGATTATCTCGGGACCAATCCGATCGTGATCGGGATCACGACCGAGGCAGGGGAGATGACGCGGGAGGATCCTTATCTTCTGGTCGTTGAAAATGTCATTAAACTGCTTGCGGCAGTCTCGCTTGCTCGACGCGTGAAGAATACCAAGATCAAGGACGATCCTAGGGTTCAGAGCGCGATGGAGGCCGAACTGATTAAAGATCTTTTTGAGACCGGGGTCGAGACGGTCATTTCCTTCAAGAATGGTGTCCTGTCAGTGAACCGGCCGGCACTCTACGACTTCATCAAGGATTTCGCGACCCGCAAGGCGGTCGAGAAAGCCGCGTAAAAAAGCAGCTGATAGCTTTTAGCTGGCTAGCTTTTAGGAAAACCAATACCATACCCGGAGGTGCGCCTCATTTCCCGATGTTGCATGCCTCCGGTGGGGCATGAAAGCGCAAAAACGGTTTTGGATCAGAAGCATCCCTTATTGCGCAGAGCTTTCCAGAGCCCATCTTTGTCATCCCGAGCGAACAACCCAAACGAAGTAGTCGAGGGATCTGGATCCTTCGACTCGTCCCGCCGTCGGCGGGACTCGCTCAGGATGACAGGAAAAATTTCTCCTTATCGCTTACCGCTTTCTTCTTGTGTTATAATTCCTTCCTTTATGAAATTCACAACCGAACAACTTCAGCGCTACAGCCGTCACTTCATCCTTCCCGAGATCGGCGAAGAGGGGCAGAAAAAACTTCTCCATGCCCGAGTCCTCATCGTGGGGACCGGCGGGCTCGGTTCGCCGGTCGCGCTTTACCTCGCGGCGGCTGGGGTCGGCACGTTGGGGCTTGTCGATTTCGACACGGTCGATCTTTCGAACCTCCAGCGTCAGATCCTCCACACGAACGATTCCATCGGGACGCCGAAACTCGATTCGGCCGAAAAGCGGATCAAGGCGATGAACCCCGATACGAAGATCGTCAAACATCCGGTCCGGATCTCTTCCGCCAATGCGCTCGGGATCATCGAAAATTACGATATCGTCGTGGACGGGACCGACAATTTCCCGACGCGGTATCTGATCAACGACGCATGCGTGCTTCTGAAAAAACCGAATGTCTACGGCTCCATTTTCCGTTTTGACGGGCTTGCCACCGTCTTTTGCACCGAAGCGGGCCCCTGCTACCGTTGCCTTTATCCCGATCCTCCGCCGCCGGGGATGGTCCCGAGCTGTGCGGAAGGGGGAGTGCTCGGCATTCTTCCGGGCGTGATCGGCGTGATCCAGGCCACCGAGACCGTAAAGCTGATCCTCGGGATCGGTCGGACACTGGTGGGACGCCTGCTCGTTTATGACGCGCTTCAGATGACTTTCCGCGAACTCAAGATCCGGCGCGATCCGGCCTGGCCGGTCGGGGCGGCGCATCCGACGATCCAAGGACTGATCGATTATGAACAGTTCTGCGGGCTCGGGCGCGGGAGCGAGGCTTCCCGGGGGGATGAAGCGATCCCGGAGATCTCGCCCGACGCTTTGAAAGAGAAGATCGACCGTGGCGACGATCTTTTGCTTTTGGATGTCCGCGAGAATTTCGAGGTCGAGATCGGTTCGATCCAGGGCTCTCTGTTCATTCCTTTGGACCAGCTTCCGGCCCGTCTCGGGGAGCTTGACGCGTATAAAGACAAAGAGATCGTGGCTTATTGCCATCACGGCAATCGCAGTATGAAAGCGCTCCGGATCCTCCGAAAGGAAGGTTTCCGCGATCTCAAGAACCTCGAGGACGGGATCGACGGCTGGTCGCTTTTCGTCGATTCTTCCGTGCCGCGATATTAAGAGCAGGCCATTAGGCAATTAGCGATTAGGTTATTAGAAACAGGCTATGAGTTTTCTCTCCCCCAATGATCGTCTTAAGGGGCATGTTTTTTTTCATAGTTTCCTAATAGCGAATGGCCTAATGATCTTCCTAATAGTTGATCGCTAATGGCTAATCCCTGTTTTGCTTGTTGACCTTTCCCGGTGCTTCCGCTATTTTCCTTCCGGGGACTTTCCCGAGGGGATGAGACGCGCATGAAAAAAATACTCTTGCAGACGCTGATCGTGCTTGCGGCTTCGTTGGCGATCCTTTTCGCCGTTTCGGGGTGGGTGGTCGGCGCGGTGTTTGAGCAGCCGCTCGAGCGGAGCCTCTCGCGTCTTTTCAATGTCCCGGTCGAGATCGAGAACCTCTATATTCACCTTTGGCCGGGGGCAGCGACCGCGGATCGTATTACCTTCTATATGCAGCCGGAATTCCAGCCGGGGCCCCATTTTGATATGCGCGATGTGCGTGTGCGTTTCGACAGCGGCGCGATCTTGGACAAGCGCGTCGAGATCAGCTATCTCAAGCTCAACCGGCCCTTTTTTTTGATCGACCGGCGGACCTTTCCCGAGGGCGCACGCAATAACGTGATCACCTGGTACCGTCACGCGCAGATCTATACCCGCCGCCGGGATCCCGGGACGAAGTGGCCGGTCCATATCGCGCGCTTCGAGATCGAGAACGGCACTTTTATTTTCCAGGACCGCACCGACGGCCATGAACCGCGTATTTTCAAATTCCAGGAGCTTCGGGCGGAGCTGGAGAATCTGGTCTGGCCAGTCGAGGACCCGTCGGAACTGATCCAGACGATCTGGGCGCGGGGGACCTTCGGGGAGCGGGATCCGGCGCCGCTGTGGGCCGGGGGACTTGCGAATTTCGCGACGAGCCGGACGAGTTTCGATCTTGTCGGCGTTCTCCCGGACGGGGTCGTCCATCCGGAAAATCCTTTTTGGAACGAATTGCCGGTGAAATTCAAGGGCGGGCGGTATACGCTTCGCGCCCATGTCATCAGCCGCCTCAAGAAGCTTGAAGCCGATACCGAATTCAAATTCAGGGAATTGCAGATCCAGCCGCGGGGAAAAGGGACCGAGGCTTTATGGGGGACGACGATCAAGGCCGTTCTGAAGACCATGGAGCAGGAAAAGGAAATGGAACTTCGGATCCCGGTGCGGGGGACGCTGGCACAGCCCGAGTTCGAGTTCATGCGGGCGTTCAGCGAATCGTTCCAAAAAGCGATGGGAGAAAAAATGAAAGCGGGGGTCCAGCAGATCGGGGCTTCCGCATCGAAACTTGCCGGCGCGACCCAGGAACTGATCGTGACGGCGCCGTTGAAAGCCGTGGGGGGCGTGGTGCCGTTGCCCGAGAAGAACCATTCTCAGAAGGAGAGAGCATGAAAAAATTAGCGTGGGTCTTGGGACTTGGAGCGGTGTGGGTGGCCGGGTGCGCTTCGTCGGAGAAGCCGGCTTTTATGAGCGCGGTCGAGACGACGCAGGGCGGGGTTTCCGAGGTCAAGCTGAAGGCCGATTACAATACGATCTGGCTTGCGGTGGAAAAGGCGGTCCGTGAGCGGGGCGAGATCGATGCCAACAATCTTTTCCTGGGGAAAATGTTCGGCCGCATCGGGAATGCCGATCTCCTGATCCGTTTAACGCAGCTACAAAGCGACTATGCCGCGCTCCGGGTGAGGGCCGTGGACCGGATCACCGGAGCGGGCGATACGGCGATGGCCGCGGAGGTCACGGAAGCCGTGACGCGCGAGATCCGGCAGAAGGCGCCATGACCGCGACCCGCGCGGGATTTGTCGCGATCGTCGGCGAGCCGAACGTCGGCAAGTCGACGCTTCTTAACGCCATGCTGGGCGAAAAACTGGCGCCGGTCTCCCGGCGGCCGCAGACGACGCGGGGCGTTGTGCGCGGGATCCTCACAGGGAAAACCTCCCAGATCGTTTTTCTCGATACGCCGGGGCATCACCGGCCTTATGACCGGCTCGGCGAATGGATGCAGCAGGAGATCGAAAAGGCGCTCGAGTCGGCGGACCTCGTTTACTGGATGGTCTTTCCGCGCCTGCCGTCGGAGGCGGACCGCAAGATCGCGGGACTTTTGGGCCGTTCGGAGAAGCCCGTTTTTCTGGTCGTGAACCAGATCGACCGCGTTTCCAAACCGGAGCTCTTGCCGGTGCTCGAGGCTTTCGCGAAACTGGGGTCTTTCCGCGAAATGATCCCGGTCTCGGCCGAACGGCGCGAGCAGATCCCGCTGCTCCTCCGCAAAACGGAGGAATGCCTTCCGGCCGGCGAGTTCCTTTATCCCCCGGACGATATCTCCGACCAGCAACAGCGTTTTTTTGTCCAGGAGCTGATCCGCGAGAAGATCTTCCGCTTTACCGGGCAGGAAGTGCCGCATGCCTCGGGCGTTCTGCTTGAGCATTTCAAGGACCGGAGCGAGCGGCTCGTCGATATCCGGGCGACGATCGTGGTCGAAAAGGATTCGCAGAAGGCGATCCTGATCGGCAAGGGCGGGGAAAAAATGAAGCAGATCGGCCGCGAGGCGCGGCAGTCGATCGAAAAATTCCTCGGCAAGAAGGTCTTTCTCGAGCTGTGGGTCAAGGCGGTCCCGGGATGGCGCAAAGATCCCAAGATGCTGAAGGCCATGGGCTGCGAGTGATGCGGCCCCGAACGGACGCGATCAATAAATTCGAAATCCTAAATTCGAAATCCTAAGCAATGCGGGAACGGATCTGAAAGGCGAAACTATAAATTCGGGATTGTCCCGGGTTTCGCATTTCGAATTTCGAACTTGTTTAGGATTTCATATTTCTGATTTAGGATTTATTTAGAGGGTGGAATGAAGATCCTTGTCTTTGGCGCGGGAGCGATCGGGCTGGCCTTTGGCGGATTTCTTTCGCGTGAACATGAAGTCGCGCTGGTGGGGCGCCGTTCCTATCTGGACCTGATCCGCAAAGGCGGTCTGCGGGTCACGGGGATCTGGGGGCGGCATACGTTCCGCTCTTTCGCTCTTTTTGAGGATGCGGAGGCGGTCCGTAAGGCCGGCCTCAAATTCGATCTTATTCTCGTCACGGTCAAATCCTACGATACCCAAGCCGCAGCGCTTGCCTTGAAGAAGAACCTTTCGCCGGAGACGATCGTTCTTTCCCTTCAGAACGGGCTTGGAAATATCGAAACGCTTGAAAAATATTTACCCCGGCCGCGGATCCTTGCCGGCCGCGTTATTTTCGGGGTCGAGTTGAAGCCCGTCCGGCATGGAGCCAAGGCGGCCGAGATCAAAGTGACCGTATGCGCTCAGCCGACGGCGGTGGGGGAGGTTCGGGGGAAGAAGATCACGCCGCGGGTGCGGCGGATCGTGCGCGCGATGGCCCGGGCCGGCATTCCCGCCGTAACCACGCACGATGTGAGAAGACTTCTTTGGGCGAAGGTCGTCTATAACTCGGCCCTCAATCCACTCGCTTCGCTTATGGATTGTCACTATGGAGCGCTGGGGGAGGATCCTTCGACGCGTCTTGCGATGGACCGGGTGATTACGGAAGTGTATGCGGTGGCCACACGCGCGGGTCTGACTCTAAAACCGTCTCGGGTGGAGGCTTACCGCCGTTTTTTTTACGGGAAGCTCCTGCCGAAGACCTATTATCACCACCCTTCGATGCTTCAGGACCTGAAGCGGGGCAAGCGTACGGAGATCGAGTCGCTGAACGGGGAAGTGGCGAGGATCGGAAAACGCTACGGGGTTCCCACTCCGGTGAACGAATGGCTGGCGGAACTCATCCGCAAAAAAGAAAAAGTCTTTTCCGCCCCCAAAGGCACCTTATCAAACCCCCGGTGTTTGATAAAAGGGGCTTGGGGTGGATCGTTTTGACACAGGATGTTTGCCTTGACTCTTTTAAGATGCTGTTGTCCACAGAGGGCCATTGCTTCGGGATGTAATCCGAGACATTTTTGATATAATG
The DNA here is from genome assembly GCA_049324575.1 of Candidatus Omnitrophota bacterium. GTDB lineage: Bacteria > Omnitrophota > Omnitrophia > Omnitrophales > Aquincolibacteriaceae > JBMONI01. Next base: position 43,678 of record JBMONI010000020.1, read on the forward strand.
CCTCCCTTTAAAGGATGCGGGTGATGAAAAAAGGTCTTCCGGATATTCAGGCGGTCATTTTCGATCTCGGGAACGTCCTGGTCCGCTATGATGCCAGGATCGCCGCGAGGCGCCTGGCGCGCGAGGCGGGGATTCCCGTACTCCGGGTCTGGCATTATTTCTGGACCTCGCCGGTCGAGAAGGCGTATACGCGCGGGGAGATCACGACCCGGCAGTTCTTCATCGCGATCCGCCGCGATCTGAGCTTGGACATCTCCTACCGGCGTTTTTGCGAGATCTGGAACGATATTTTCTGGCCCAATCCCGGCATCGAAGGCGTCCTCAAGCGCCTGGCCACGCGTTATCCGCTTTTCCTGATCTCGAACACGAACGCGCTCCATTTCAGTTACATTCGCCGAAAATTTAGCGTGCTCAACTACTTTCGGAAGACCTTTCCATCCCACGAAGTAGGCCATCGCAAACCGGACCGGGCCATCTATGAAAAGGTGCTGCGCCGGATCCGGTACAAACCGGAGCGCACGGTTTTTATCGACGATGTCCCGGATTTTGTGCGGGGCGCGCGACGGGCGGGCATGCACGCGATCCGCTATCGCCACAACCTTCAGCTGATCCGGGACCTTCGCAGGATGGGAGTGAAACTATGAACGAGAACATCCTCAAAACCATTTTTCTTCTGACCCTCCTGACCTGCCTGATGGTCCTTTTCGGGGCCGCGTTCGGCGGGGGGAGCGGTGCCCTGACCGCTTTTCTTTTTGCCTGTGCGATCAACTTTGCGAGTTACTGGTTCAGCGATGCCATCGTTCTTTCGATCTACCGGGCCCAGCCGCTGGATCCGGGTTCCTGGACCGGCGTCCATGAATCGGTTCGGGAACTGGCCGACGAAGCCGGCCTGCCGATGCCGAAGCTCTACCGGATTCCGTCCGCCGCGGCGAATGCGTTCGCCACAGGGCGTGACCCGGCCCATGCAAGCCTCGCGCTTACCGAGGGGATTCTGGAACTGCTTTCGCCGGAAGAGCTCAAAGGGGTCGTTGCGCATGAGCTCTCGCATGTGAAGCATTACGACATCCTGATCGCCAGCCTGGCTGCTACCTTGGCCGGGGCCGTGACCCTCATGGCCGATTGGGCGCGATGGATGTTCTTTCTCGGCGGCCACCGGAGCAGTGAAGAGCGCGAGGACAACCCACTTGTGCTTCTGCTGATGGCGTTCCTGATGCCGATCGCCGCGGTCCTGATCCAGCTTGCGATCTCGCGGAGCCGCGAATACGACGCCGACCGCGAAGGGGGACGGATGACGAAGAACCCTCTGTATCTTGCGAGCGCGCTTCAGCGCATCGACGCTCACGCGCGCCAGATCCCCATGCGCGAGATCCAGCCGGCTTCAGCCCATCTCTTCATCCATCATTCCGAGAGATCCCATCCGCTTCAAGCCCTCTTCAGCACCCATCCTCCGCTGGAGGAGCGGCTTGCGCGTTTGGAAGCCCAAGCGCGGGCCATGGGACTGTGAGACCGGCCCAGTCCTTCGAGAGGAAAAATTTTTGATTTTTTTCTTCGAGCCCGATATAATGCCGAAAAGTTTTCATCGATCGTCATTAAGTTTTTCAAAAGCAAGTTCCCATAAGGAGGTTTGAAATGGCGTATGTGATCACTGAAAAATGTCTGGGCGAACGGTACGCGACCTGCGTGTCGGTCTGTCCGGTGGATTGTATTTATCCGGGCGAATACAAGGGGCAGGAATTCATGGTCATTGATCCCCAGGTCTGCATCACCTGCGGCGCATGCCTTCCGGAATGTCCGGTCGGTGCGATCGTCGAAAGCGAGGATTATGACGCGGCTTATGCCAAGATCAACGCCGAGCTTTCTCCCCAGTTCAAGGATAATCCCAAAGTGACCGAGCGGGCGAAGAACGATCCGCCGAAGAAAGCCGGCAACAAGCTCGTCAATTAAAAGCCTTTTAAGAGCCGATTTTTTTACTGACCGTAGGGCAGGTTTAAACCTGCCCTGCGGTTTTTTTTGAGGTTCTATTTTTCCGGGACTGTTCCTTTGACTTTCCCGGGAAAATCAATAAGATAACCGCATCATGATCCTCGGCCTTACGGGAAAGAACGGTTCCGGCAAAGGCGAAGTTGCGAAATTCCTCAAAGAACGCGGCTTCCAGTATTACTCGCTTTCCGATGCTCTCCGCGAAGAAGCGGCCTGTGAAAAGGTCGAGGTCACACGCGACAATCTCATCCGGCTTGGCAACCGCCTTCGTGCGGATTTCGGCCCTGGCGTCCTTGCCGAGAGGATCTTTCAGCGCCTGGACCCCGAAAAGAACTATGTGGTCGATTCCATCCGCCATCCCTCTGAAGTCCAGGTCTTCCGCCGCCGCAAGGATTTCACGCTGATGAACATCCAGGCCAACGTCGAAGCCCGTTTCGAGAGGCTTTGCGCGCGGCGCCGGGAGAACGATCCCACGACGCTCGAAGCCTTCAAAGCGCTCGAGGCGAAAGAGGCCAAAGGTGCAAATGCGAGCGACCAGCAGCTCGACGCGGCGGTCCATTTGGCCGACCTGACGGTCGAGAACAACGGTTCGCTTGAAGATCTCCACCACCGGCTCAAGAAGATCGTGCTCGATCTGACGCGTAAACAGCCGCGCCCGAGTTGGGACGAGTATTTCATGGGAATCGCCAAGGTGGCGGCCTTGCGGTCGAACTGTGTCAAACGGAAGGTGGCGGCCGTGATCGTCAAGGATATGCGGATCATTTCGACGGGTTACAACGGGACTCCTCGCGGGATTAAGAACTGCAATGAGGGCGGTTGTCCGCGCTGCAACAGTATGGGGGAGTCCGGCAAGGGGCTCGACGAATGCCTGTGCTCGCATGCGGAGGAGAACGCGATCGTCCAGGCTGCCTATCACGGCGTCGGGATCAAGGATTCGGTCCTTTACACGACCTTTTCCCCCTGCCTCAACTGCACCAAGATGATCATCAATGCCGGGATCCGTGAAGTGGTCTATAACGAAGAATATCCGATCAGTGAAGTTCCGATGAAGCTTTTGGCCGAGGCGCAGATCCGGGTCCGGAAATTCAAGATCGACCACGGCCGCGGCTGAGACGGACGCCTTGCGGTTTCCCGTATACTGTTATCATCCTTATGGAACCGGCATCTCCTCTCCAGCGTAAAAGTTTCGGCCTCAAAGAAGCCGTGCGTCCGGCCTTGCAAGCCGATTATCACAGCGCTCTCATCGACCGGATCCGCGCGAACGGGGCCCGGCTCAAAAAGGGAAGGGTTACGGTCCGGCTCGCCAAGGAGTTCGGATTCTGCTACGGGGTCGATCGCGCCATCGACTACGCGTATGAAGCGCGTGCGAAATTTCCCGGCAAGCGGATCTTCCTCACCAATGAGATCATCCATAATCCGCAGGTCAATTCCAAGCTGAAGGAGCGCGGCGTGAGGTTTTTGTCGGGGCCCTATGCGGACGGGACGGGGATCGGCTCGATTACGCGTGAGGATATCGTGATCATTCCCGCATTCGGCACGACGACAGGGGCGTTGGCCAAACTCCAGAAGATCGGCTGCGTGCTGGTCGACACGACCTGCGGCTCGGTGATGAGCGTTTGGAAACGCGTCGAGTCCTATAGTCGCGACGGATTCACCTCCCTTATCCACGGCAAATACGACCATGAAGAGACGCGCGCCACCTGTTCGCGCGCGCTGCTCCATCCCGGCGGGAAATATATCGTGGTCCGGGATATGGCTCAGGCCGAAAAGGTATGCGCCTATATTCGCGGAGAAGGGGATCGCAAGGCATTCCTTGCGGAATTCGCCGGAGCGGTTTCGGAGGGTTTCGATCCGGACCGGGACCTCGAGCGGATCGGGTGCGCGAACCAGACGACCATGCTTTCGAGCGAATCCATGGAGATCGCCGACCGGGTTGCTTTTGCTTTTACAAAACGTTACGGCAAAGAGGATCTCGCCGCGCGGTTCCGGCATTTCGACACGATCTGCTCGGCCACCCAGGACCGTCAAGATGCGGTCCTCGCGCTGGCCTGTGACGGCGTCGCATTGATGCTCGTCGTGGGCGGCTACAACTCAAGCAATACCGGGCATCTGGTCGAAATATCGCTGAAACATTGTCCGGCCTACCATGTGCAGGACGCGGCCTGTCTCCTTTCCGCCCAGGCGATCCGGCATAAGAACGTCCATGATGTCCGTATCATCGAAACCCGGGACTGGCTTCCTCCGGGAGAGATCACGGTCGGCGTAACGGCCGGGGCTTCGACCCCGAACCGGGTGGTAGAGGAAGTCATCGAAAGGATCTGGCAGGTGGCCGGAGCCCAGGGAGAAACATAAGCGATGGAACCCAAGGTGAAGATCTATACGACCCAGTATTGCCCTTATTGTCGGAAGGCCAAAGACCTGCTCGCCCGGAAAGGCATCCGTTTTGCCGACTATGACCTTACGAATGATGAAGAAAAAAAGGAAGAAATGATGGAAAAGACCGGCTGGACCACGGTTCCCATAATCTTTATCGGCGAAGAGTTCATCGGCGGGGCCGACGATCTTTTTGCGCTTGAAAATTCCGGACAACTTGACGAAAAACTCCGCAAAATCTGAGCGAAAAAGCCCCTCCCGCGGTTTTTTAACTTTCCCGGCTTTTAGGCCCGCCCGGCCGCCCCTTTAATTGCCCCTCCTTTGACACTAAAAAAAAGCTTTAAGAAACGGCAATTTTGCCGTTATTATAAGTAAAGTCCGGGTAATCTTTCCATGGCTGGATCGCACAGGGAAGGGGATGCTCATGAAAGAGACCACCTTATTGCGCAAGGTCTTTGAACTGGTGAAAGCTTCCGGTGTCTTTCAGAAGAAATGGGACTCCGAACTCATGGACGATCTCTTCCGCATGCATGACCGCCGCTGGCTTTATTGTTCCTTCCGTGGGAGCGATCTCCTCGCGGTTGCCGGAGCTTTCCGGATCCCCGAATGGGATGACCGGTATTTCAATGAATTGCCCGAGGTCGACGAAGGGGAGATCCTCTATGTCCCTTTCCTGGTCTCCACTGCCGACGAGCCCCTTGTGCCGCTACGTCTCGTGAAATTCTGCCTGCGCGAGAACGCCTCGATCAAAGAGATCATCTATTACAAGAAATACCCCGAAGAACGGGGACGCCGCGTCGCGCTCCGCTCACGCTTTTCGGTCCAGGAGGTCAAGCCGGATCTGGATCTTTTGGCCGAGTCGGTCGCTTTGTCCTAGAACTTTCATACCGGGATTTCTTCGACTCCTTCCAGAGCTTGTTTTGTTGTCCTGCTTCATTCCGCCGGTCTTTTGTGATATTTTAATGGCTTATGGAAGAAAGAGTTTCTATCCAGGCGCGCATTGAGAAAGCCGCTGCGCTTGAGCGGCAGGGACATGAATATCGCGCGCAGTCGAAGATCCACGAGGCTTTCAGGGCTTTCGATGAGGCGGGACATCTTTACCGTTCGGTGGGGGATCATCTGAAGGCCTCGGTTTGCTTTGCCTCGGCCGGGACTTGTTGGAATATCCATACCGGCTGGCAGCCTCTGCAACGTGCTGCATTGCGCCATCAAATGGCGGCCGAAGAGGCTATGAAAGCCAGCAGCTATGACTACGCGAACTCCCTTTTCCAGGATGCCGCGCTGTTGTTCGAAAAGGAAGGGGATTTCTCGGCTTATTCAAACTGTTATATCAAGTCCAAAGTCGCATGGCGCAAACATCTCTGGGCAATCGTGTTTGGCAGCAGAGCGGGTGACGTTTGCAGCGATCCCAGGCATCGATCGTTTGGCGAGCGAGTGACCGCTTTTTTGAAATGCATCTTCAGTTTGGCCAGCTATCTGCTCTGGGGACACGGGGAGAAACCCTTTCGGACCTCTGGGTGGGCGCTTCTTGTGATCGCTGGTGCGACCGCGTATTATGACCGTACGGGGCTGCTGGTGAGTTCGGGAGGGGAGCGGATCGGTGACTTCTTCAGTGCGCTTTATTTCAGTGTGGTGACCTATACGACTGTTGGGTATGGCGATCTGCTAGCGCTTGAGGGGGCGCGATGGGTTGCCTGTTTCGAAGCTTTGGCCGGGATCGTCCTGACACCGCTTTTTTTGATCTCGTTGAGCCGCCGCTACCTTCGCATGTCACGCTGAGAAAGAAAGCCATTAGCGATGAAGCCATGGGGTGCGCGGCCTTATGAAAATCTTCAATCGATATATGCGGCTCGGTTCTTTCTGCTAACGCCTGATTTTGTGTCGGCCTCCTCTTGCACCGTTGTTTATAATTGATTCGGCATTTTTTCCGGGGTAAGATACCCGCCCTGGAAGAAGCCATTTTTTAAGGAGGATCCAAGGGATGATGAAACCTTCGCAATGCCCGTTCTGCGGCCGGGTGGTCGACCGTGAAATGCTGGCGGCCGGTGTTTGCAGTGAATGCGGCGCCGAGCTTGAGGAGAATGAAACGGAAGAGCGGGAACGCGGGGATCTTTTGGAAGAGGACGACGAGGACGGTAAATCCCGCCGGGAGGATGAAGAAGACCTCTGACCCGTTTTGCCTTGCGTGCGTTCTTTCGCCTGCTTTGGGCGGAAATCGTTTTGATGAATAAACCGGGATCCCCTCCCGTCTAAGAGAAAAAAAGATCCCACGTTCGTTTTTTGTTCCCCTAACCAGAAAGGAGCCATAAGATGGCAAAGAAAATAGCGATGTTCGTCGCATTGGTCATGCTTCTTTCCGCAACGCATGTTTGGGCGGAAGAAGGGGCCAAAAAGCCCTGGTGGCAGTTCGGCAAGGCCAAGCGAGCTGAGATCAAAGAAGCTCATAAGGCCCGGCATCAGGAAATGAAAAAGAACCGGGAAGAGTTCCGCGAGGAAGCCAAGGAGGCTCGGAAGGCATGGAAGGACATGACGCCGGAGGAGCGAAAAACGGCTGAAGAGGAGCTCAAAGCCAAACGGGAAGCGTTCAAGACCGAGCAGGCCGCGACCCGGGATGAATGGAAAAAGAAAAGAGAAGAGATGAGGGCCGAAACGAAGGCTGAGATCGAAAAGAAGAGAGAAGAATGGAAGCAAAAGCAAGGCAAAGCCGAAGAAGCAGCTTCCGAAGGAACGGCCGTGACCGAAACCACGGCGACGGAAGCGGCCGAGGCGGTCGAAACGGCAGTTCAGTAGATCCTGTCCGTTATGTTTCTGCAAGAGGGCGGCTGAAACCAGCCGCCCTCTTTTTTTTCATGGGATCCCGCCTCGGGGCCTTGATTTCTGAGGTGTCTATGGAAGCGGAGGCCCAGGGACCTGCTCCAATCTTGCCTCTTGAAAGCCTCTTTCCATCCTTTATAATCGCAGGCGGAGCGTTCCATGAATATCCGCGGCAAAACCATCCTTATTACCGGAGCCGCCGAGCGAATCGGCCGCGCGATCGCGCTTGCGATTGCCAAATACGGCGCGACCATCCTCATTCACTACAATCGTTCGCATACAGCGGCGCAGGCGCTTAAACGCGAGATCCAGAGCATGGGGTATGAGGCGGAGTGTCTGCAGGCGGATTTCAGCAGGAAGAACTTTGCGAAAATCCTGCGGGTTTTTCTCGAGGATCTTGGAAGATTTCACCGGCCCGTCGATATTTTGATCAATAACGCCTCGGTTTTTGCTCCGGCCCCGCTCGAAACCCTTAGCGAAAAGGATTGGGACAGCACTTTGAATATCAACCTCAAGGCGCCTTTTTTGCTGGCGGCGGAACTGGGCAAGAGGATGAAGGCCCGGCGGTCCGGCAAAATCATCAACATTGTCGATTCCTCTTTGGGCCGCCCGCCAGTCCGCTATTTGCCTTATGCGGTCGCCAAAGCGGGCCTCCATGCCGCGACGGTGGGTCTTGCGCGGGCCCTGGCCCCTTATGTCCAGGTCAACAGCATTGCGCCAGGGCCCATCCTGCCGGTCCGGGGAGCCAGCGCGAAGCAGAACCGTCTTGCGGCGGAGCGGACGCTTCTGAAAAAGTTCGGGAGTCCCGCGGATATCGTGGCGGCGGTCCAATTCCTGGTGCAGGGGACCGATTTTGTGACCGGGGCGCTGATTCCGGTCGATGGAGGAAGCGCGGTCGCGTGAATCCCATGTTCAAGATCGAACGAAAGATCCATTTTAGCTATGGGCATCGGATCATGAAGCACGAGGGCCACTGTTCCCATCTGCACGGTCACAACGGCCGGGTCCATATCGAGATCGCGAGCGAAAAACTAGACGCGCTGGACCGCGTGATGGATTTTTCCAGGATCCGCGACTCGATCGGACGGTGGATCGATGGCGAGTTAGACCACAAAATGATTCTTTGGGAAGAGGACCCGCTGGCTTCGGTCCTTCAGCAGGCCGGCGAACCGGTGGTCCTGATGAAAGAAAATCCTACGGCGGAAGCCATGGCCCGGTGGATCTTTCGCGAGGCGCGCCGCATGGGACTTCCAGTCACGAAGGTGTCTTTCTGGGAAACGGAGCACTCATGCGGCATGTATGAAGAATAGGACCCTCCTCGTCGGCCCTGCCGGCTCCGGCAAGACCCACACCCTTCTTGACGAATTCCACCGCGAACTTCAGACCTCTTCGACCCCGCTTTCCGCGGACAGTTTTTTTCTTCTTCCTTCGGCCGAACACGTGGGCCGCATCGCTTCGCGGATCATCCAGCGCGGGATCCCCGGTTTTTTTCACCGCCGTGTGACGACTTTTAGCCGCTTGATCGAGGAGCTTTTCTCCGGCGGGGAGGGGGCTTTCGCGACGAGTGTCCAGCGCTATTTGATCCTGAAAGAAGTGCTCGAAAAGAAAAGCGGTCCTTTTTTCGGCCCCGTCAAGAGCGCGCCGGGTTTTATCCACCGCCTGCTTTCTTTTATTTCCGAGCTCAAAGAATCCCGGGTCCGGGCGCCTCTTTTCAGAGAAAAAATGAAGGTTCTTGGAAAAGAGGTCCCGGAATTCGGGGACAAGTACAAGGAACTGGCCGATCTCTATGATCAGTATGAAAAAACGCTCGCGGAACACGGATTGAAAGACCGTCAAGACCTGCTTTTTTCGGCTGAGATGTTTCAGCCGCCCGCGAGACGTTTTAAAAAGATATGGATCGACGGGTTCTACGATTTTTCGGGTCTTCAGTTCGCCTATCTTGAAAAACTTCTGGCCGTGACGGACGAGGTCACTATGACCCTGACCCTGGACCCTGCGCGGGAACGCGAACCCCTTTTCCGGCCTCTCCTTGAAACGCAAAAAAACCTCATGGGGCTCGGCTTTCAAGTGCGTGAAATCAAAAGGTTGTCTTCGGTCCGAGTTTTCTCGCCGGCCCTTGCGGCGATCGAGGCCGGACTTTTTACGTCCGGGGAGTCCCCGGCGGCGCTTTCTGCGGACGGCGTCGAGATCTTTGAAGCGGTCGGACTCGAGGGCGAGGTCGAAATGATCGCGCGCACGATCGAGCGGATGATGAAACAAGGGGATCACCGCTTCAGCGATTTTGCCGTCCTGCTCAGACGGATCGGCGACTATCAGCCTGTGATCCGTTCGGTCTTTTCTCGCTACACAATTCCTGTTGAGATCCATGAGCGCGAACGTCTTTCCTGTGCGCCTGCGATTCAGGCCATCAGCGGCCTTCTTCGCATTTTTTGCGACGGGTGGAAACGGGAGGACTTGATGGGATTTCTCCGGTCCTCTTATGTGCGCTCGCTCGGGGACGCGGCGAAGGTCTCTGCGGAGATCTGCGCACTTGAGCACCGGGCGATCGTTCAAGGAATCTTCGAAGGAAGGACGGCCTGGACGGCTTTTGGGGGCGGCGATGCCGGAAAGGGGGCCGGGGAAGCGGTCTTTGGCTTGTTGGCGTCCGTGGAGGACGAATTAAGGGGTGCGGGAAGCTCCGAAGCGTTCATCGAATGCCTGCGCCGCCATGTGTTCAAAACCTTCGGAATCTTTGAAAGGGCCGATGGGTTCACCGATGTCATCCGGCGGGATGCCGCCGCTGAGTGCCGTTTTGAGACGGTACTCGAGGAGATCGAACTCTCTTTCCGTCGCGGCTGTCAGACACCCGTCATCACGCTTGAAGCGTTCGCGGAAAGGTTCTTCCGCCTGGTCGAGCTCGACCTTTTCTCACTGCATGAACGCGGGACCAACAAGGTTCAGGTTTACGACGTATCCCTTGCGCGGCAAAAGGAATACCGCGTGGTTTTCCTGGCGGGACTGCTTGAGAAACACTTTCCCGTTCAATTCCGCGAAGACGCGCTTTTGTCCGATGCCGAACGGAAGCTCTTCAATCGCGGATCCTCCCTTTGGCTTGAAGAGAAGCTCGCGCAGCAGGCGACCGAACGATATCTTTTTTATCTCGCGGTCACGCGGGCGCGAGAAAAGCTTTTTTTGAGCTATCCCTATACCGATCTCGACGGAAACGAGGAACTGCCTTCCTACTATGTGGAAGAAGTCCGCAGGGTCTTTGGAGCTTCCGAGCCCGCGGTGCGCCGGCAGGAGCTATCCCGGCCCTATCCGGGGATCGAGCAGGCGGTCAATGAGCATGAGCTTGAGATAGCGCTTCTGGGAAGCCTTGCAGCGGGTCCCCGAGAAAACTCCGAAGAGGAACGGATAGCGGTCGTTTTGCTGAATGAACTTTTGAAGCGTCCTGCGAGCCGTGAGCGGTTTTGCCGGGCCTTTTATGAGATTCCAAGCGCTTTAACCGACCCGCGCATCCGCGCCTTGGGGGTCTTTTTGCGCGATCCGATGAGCGCATCCCGTTTTGAAGATTACGCCAAATGCCCTTTTGCTTATTACGCCGAGCGGGTGTTGCAACTTAAAGATCCCGAAGAGGACCTGAATGCGGCGACGCGGGGAACGGTCCTGCATGAAGTCCTTGAAGCTTGTTTCAACGACTGGAGCCGGGACAAGACTTGGGGGCGCGATCTTGACCGGGCGGTCCGATCGGCAAAAGACCATCTCGAGGCGACGCTCAAAAAGCATTCTTTTCGTTATGAGAAACTTTTCCAAAAGGCGCTCGAGCGCGAAGATCTCGAGCGCATTCTTGAACATTTCTTGCTCCGGGAACTGGAGCGTCTCGCCGAAGCGCCTTTCCGGCCGAGTCAATTCGAATGGAGTTTTGGCGACAAGGGGGACCGGGCCGGGCCATTGGAATTTTCCGGCGAAGGCCGGAAGATCCGTTTACGAGGGAGGGCCGATCGCGTGGACGTTGATTCCTCCGGCAAACTGGCCATCGTCATGGATTATAAGACCAATGCGATTTTTAAAAAGAAAACGCTGGCCTCCGGAATTGCGCTCCAGCTTCCTTTGTACCTTTTGGCCGTTGAGAAATGGCTCGGACTCAAGCCGGTGGCGGGGCTCATCTACAATTTGCAAAAGGCGCGATTGAATGGATTCTACCATGAAGACCATAAGGGGCTTTTCCCGGAAGCCTCTTCCCAGGCGCCATTCTATTCCGAAGAGGAATTCCGGGAGGTCCTCGACCTCGCGCGGCGTTTTGTCCTTCGCTTTGCTGCGGACATGGAAGCGATGGCGATCCCGGTCAAGCCGCGCGAATGCCGGGATGGATGCTCTTTTGCGGCGGTCTGCCGCATCGAGAAATGGAAGATACCGTATTTCAAATTGGAGCATGAACGGGAGGACGCGGCGTGGCGGAAACGATCAGCCTGAATGAAGACCAGAAGCGCGCGGTGACCTTTTCGGGGCGGAACCTTCTTGTTTCGGCGGGTGCCGGGACGGGGAAGACGCGCGTTCTCGTGGAAAGGTTTTTGTATTTTGTGACCGAGCAGCGGGTCCCGGTCGACCGGATCCTGGCCTTGACCTATACGGAAAAGGCCGCCAATGAAATGAGGTCCCGCATTCAAAAACGCTTGCGCGAACTGGGACGCGAAGAAGACCTCCGCGGACTGGAGTCTGCCTATATTTCCACGATCCATGCTTTCTGCGCCCGGCTTTTGAAAGAACACCCGGTCGAGGCCGGTGTGGATCCGGAGTTCCGCGTCGCGGAAGAGGAGACCGCGGATTTTTTGATCGCGCAAAGCATGGCCGAGGTGTGCGAAAGTCTCTGCGGTACCGACCGGGAAATCTTTGACCTCCTTCGCGCTTTCGGTCAGGAAAAGATCACCCACGGGATCCTGAAGGTCCTGACGGCCGCAAAGCGGGAGGCCAGGACCTTGGAAGAATATTTTGCGGTTTATCCCGCGGCTTCTCCCGGAAAAAAGACCTTCGAGAAGGTCTCTTCGCTTCTGCGGGAGCTGGGAGCCGAGGACCGGATCCCGGACTGGGAGGTTTTTTTAAAGGACGAGGACTGGGATTGGAAAAAGATCACGGACTACAAAAACTGGCAGAAGGGATTTTCAAGGAACAAGAAGACGCCGTGGCCGGAGGTCAAAGAGCTTGTCCGGGAGCTTCTTGAGCTTCGCCTCTTTCCGCACGTCCTGCGGTCGCGGAAAGTCTTCGAGAGACTCGCCATTGCGTTCGAAGCGCATTATGAGAAAAAAAAGAACGAGCAGGGGCTGCTCGATTTCGAAGACTTGCAGGTGCGTGCGCTGCGCATGCTGGAACGGCCGGACAAGGCTTCCCGGCGCCTTTACGGCGACCTGCGAAAGAAATTCAACCAGGTCCTGGTCGACGAATTTCAGGACACCGACCCGCTTCAGCTTCGTTTGATCGAAACGATCTCCTCCGGGACCAACCTGCTTCTGGTGGGAGATTACAAGCAATCCATTTACCGCTTTCGCGGAGCGGAGCCGTCCCTTTTTCTTGCCCAAGAGCGGCGCTACCGCAAACAAGATGCGGGGGAACGGATGACGCTTGCGAAGAATTTCCGAAGCCGGCCGGAGGTGCTGGAATTCGTGAACGGTTTGTTCGGACGTCTGTGGGGCGGGGCCGGGACGTTTTATGAGCCGCTTGAGGCGGTGCGGGAGGGTTGGGGGAAAACGGCGGTTGAATCGATCGTGATCGAAGCGGAAGAAGAAGAGGACGAGAGTCTCGATGCCGGACGGATGCGGGAAGCGGAAGCGATCGCGCGCCGGATCCTTGCTTTGACCGAGGAAGGGGTGGATTACGGGGAGATAGCGGTACTTTTTCCGGCCGTTTCCCAGCTGGGGATCTACGAACAGGCGTTCCGTCAGCACGGGATCCCGTATTACGCGGTTTCGGGTCGCGGGTTTTATCATCAGCCGGAGATCCGCGATATCACGAGCTATCTTTCGTTTCTTGAGGATCCGGCCCGGGATGTGGCCGTGGCGGC
>JBMONI010000021.1:0-7480 GCA_049324575.1 Candidatus Omnitrophota bacterium
GGCATCCGCCCGCTCGCCCGGCCGGGCTCGGCCCAAGCCGTCCACTCGATCTCGCGCGAACATAAACTCCTGATCGGCCCGACCGGTGTTTTTCACGTGCTGGGCGTCAAATTGACCGACCACCGCCGGGCCGCCGAAGAGATCGTCGCCAAACTCGCCCGGCAAATGAAGCGGCGCGAACGCGCTTCCCGCAAAAGTCCGACGAGGAAAATCCCGCTTTGAGGAGAGACCGGCCCTGAGAAAAGCTCAGGCCGGCGGTTCCTGGAGGGAAACCCGGTTCTTGCCCTGCGATTTCGACCGATAAAGCGCTTCGTCCGCGCGCCGCACCATCGCATCCGGGATCGTCTCCCCTTTGCCCAGGAAGGAAACCCCGAAACTCGCGGTCACACCGGTCGTGCAGTCTTTGCATTTGATGCTCAGGCTCTGGATCGCGTTCCGGATCCCTTCGGCGATCCGCATGACGTCAGAGACCCGCGTAAAATTCTCCACCATTACCATGAACTCTTCGCCCCCGTAACGGGCGGCCGTACAGAGCGGAGCGTCCTTTTTTCGCCGGCCGTATTTGCCAACCACGTATTTCAACACCTGGGCGATCTCCATCAGCATCAGATCACCGACCTGATGGCCGTAATTGTCGTTGACCAGTTTGAAATCGTCGAGGTCGAAGAGGATGACGGCGACCGCTCCGCCTTTCTGCTGAGCCCGGGTGACCGCGTGATTGAGAAGGATCCGGAAATGGCGGATGATGAAAAGCCCCGTCAGCCCGTCCCGCGTGGACAATTTGAAAAGATCGGTCCGCTCGCGGTTCAGGAAAAAATGCGAGTAGACGACGGCATACCCGAAAAGCGTCAGGATCATCATCAAAGGCTGAAAGACCGGGATCCAGACCCCTTGCGCACAGAAGACCCAGAAGGCCAGCAGGACCCAGAAGAGCATGGTCCCGGCGGTTACGCTCGTGGAAAGGACATTCCGGAAAGGGACCAGCATCGAAAAAAGCAGGAGGCCGATCCCAAAGATCAGGGCGGCATACCCGCCCGCTCCGATCACCCGCAGAAAATTCCCACGGAAAACATTGCTAATAAGGTTCGGATAGGCCATGACCGCCGGCGCGGACGGTTCGAAAGGCGTGCGGACCATCTCAGCATGCGTTCCGGCCGTCACGCCAATCACGCAGATCTTACCCCGAAGGTCTTCGGGGGTCACCGGAGGGATCTGGCCCCGGTCCGTCCCCTTGCCGCTCCGGAGCACTTCTTCCACCGGCCAGCGTTCAAAGGTCTCGAATCCCTTGCCCGCCCAATTCAGCAGGAGGTTCCCCCGCTCATCCACCGGGATCTTGGCTTGGAAATCCGTTCCGTAAACCGCCCAGTACAGGTCGAGCGCCGCCGCAAGCCCGAAATGGAGCGCCGTTCGATTAGGATCGCTCCAAACCCGGCGAACCCGTCTCAGAACGCCATCGCCGTCGGGTGCAAAATGGGCGGGGCCGGTCGCATTCGAAAGTTTTTCGTATTCGGGCAACGGAAGGATCCAGTGATGGTTTTCCAGATGCCCTTCAAAAGCCGAAGGGAGGTAGAGACGCACAGAATTTTTCCGGGCTTCTTCCAGCGCCGCCCGAAGCGCCTCGTCCTGCAGGGGATCGGTCTTTTCGTTGAATACCTTTTCAAAAAGGATCGCCTTGACTTCCCATTCGGTGAGAAGACGGACAAGTTCCGCGTAGACCTTGCGCGGCCACGGCCACGGGCCGAGCTTGGCGAAGCTTGAGTCCGCAATCTCGAGCACGGCTATATCGCCGGCCGCTGCGATCGGCGGGCGCAGCCGCATGAAAAGATCGAAGAAGGCGTTCTCGAAACGGTCTGACGGTTCCGGAGCAATCCAGAAAGCGTGGACCGTCACAATGAGCGCGAAAAAAACGGACCCCAGGATCCGGGGATAATGAAGGATATCACCGAGCCTCGCGGCCCGGGGTTTCATCCTTTGGAAAAAACCCTCGGCGATCTTGGAAAAACCGCCCGCCGGATCTTGGGACATGGTACGCTGCCTCCGAACACGGCCCTCTCTTACGGCCGCCCTCTCAAAAATAACTTGAATGGAGTATTATAATACTCCATTATCGGCCAGAGAGAAGTTCGACTATAACCCTTGATAAGGAGACCGGATCATGAAAAAAATCACGGTTCTGACCCTGGTCCTTGCATTACTGCTCGGAAGTTCGCTTCCCGCTTTTGCCGAGAACACCGCTACCCACGGCGAGATCACCGGCAAATCCGCAGTCGCTGGTCTTTGCTCGTTCATTATCTGGCCCGGGATCGGCCAGTATTTGAACGACAACCAAACGAAAAAGAACTGGACCCATGCCGTTCTGGGGCTCACCGGGATCTTTCGTTTCTGGTCTGGCTGGGATGGATTCATCGACCGCCAAGGCGGCCGCTGGGACGGTAAGATCTAAAACGCTCCGGCTCCATTTCCTTTTGCTCCCGCAGGGCAGGTTTAAACCTGCCCTGCTTTTTCTCCCTCTAATTTCGGCTGAAGATTCCCGCCCTTGCGAACGTCCAAGCCCACAGGAAGCAGGGTTCTTGGTTCAAAGACCTTTGACCTTGCCCGGAAGATCAATGTTCGATAAGATGATGGCTCCATGAAAAAACGACCGGAAAAAAGATCCTGGGGCCCTTTATTTTCCCGTTTTTCATCCGGGATCCTGAGTCTTTTCCTTTTGCTGAACCCCGCATCGCCCGTCGGCTCGGAACCTCCTCCGTCAACTTCGCCGGCCCTGGTAGTCCTGATCCTGATCGACGGCCTGAGCTACGAGCAGTTCGAAAAACACAAAACCCTTTTTTCGGAAGGCGGATTCAAAAAACTTCTCGCGGAAGGATCTTCGTTTTCGAAAGCCCGCTACGATCAGCTCCACACGGGAAGCGCGACCGACGAAGCGACCCTGATCACCGGCGCTTATCCCGCCCGGCACGGGATCGTCGGGAACGCCTGGATGGAGACCCGTCAAACGACCGGCGCGGTCTTCGACGAAACGGTGACGGTGCTCGGCAAAAAACTTCCGGAAGGCAAAAAACCGAACGGCCCCTCTCCCAAACAGCTCCTCGCGCCCGCGCTCGGCGACCTCTTGATCGCGAAGCAACCGTCCTCCAAGGTCGTTTCCATTTCGCTGCAGGACAAGACCGCCGTCCTCACCGCCGCCCGGAACGGCAGGGCTTATTTTTTCGACAAAGAGACCGGTCAATTCATGACCAGCACGTATTATGCGAGAGAATATCCGGCATGGTGGGAAACCTTTTACGCCTCGAGCCCGCAAAACCAATGGTTCCTTAGGAACTGGGAGCTCTCGGCCCCGGAAGAAACGTACCGGAACGCGGCGCCCGATAATCGCCGTCAGCATGTCTCCCGGGCGGGCCTCGGAAAGAAATTCCCTCTTCTTGTGACCGGCGGGCCCAGAACGTTCACCCCCAAGTATTACGAAGCCCTGCAAATGACGCCGTTCGGAAATCATTACCTTCTGGAATTCGCCCATGCCGCGCTCGACGGAGAAGCGCTCGGCCAAGATGCCGCGACCGACCTTTTGGTCCTCGGTTTTTCGAGTCATGCGCTCATCAACCGCAATTACGGCCCGGAAAGCCGTCAATCCCTGGACTCTCTTTTACGACTGGACGGCCTTATCGCGAAATTCCTCGAAATGCTCGCCCAAAAGGTGGATCCCGCGCGGACGGTGGTCGTTCTCACTTCCAACCAGGGCTATGCCGACTCCCCCGAGCACTCGCTCGATCAGGGACTCGAAGCGGGAAGGCTCGACACGAAAGCCATGCTGGATGAGCTAGAGAAGGTGTATCGCTATAAATACAAAACGGAAAGCCGCGTCGCCGTTTGGCTGAATCCTTTCGTTTACTTCAGCGAGCATACGATCCGCAGCCACAAGATCTATTCCAAGGACGCCCAGAAAGTGGCCCGTCTCTTTTTTACCCAGCATGAAGGGATCGCAAAAGCCTACAGCCGATCCGAGTGGAGCGCCCTGAGGCCGGAGAAGAACGTGTGGTATGAACTGATCCGCCGGTCCTGCTACAAGGAGCGCTGCGGGGAGCTGGTCCTCATCCCGGAAAAATACTGGCTCTTGAACGACGATAAGAACGTCGCCGCAGCCTCGGGGACCCTCTACGATTACGACAGCCATGTGCCGCTCGTCTTCTGGGGGGCGGGGATCGGCCCGGGCGAATTCAAGGAAACCGTGAGCATGACCTCCGTCGCTCCGACCTTGGCCTCCCTGCTCGGTCTTGCCGCCTCACCGTCCTTTGACGGAAAGCAACTCGCGCTTGGCGCCCGAAAATAAAAGAACGGAACGCCGATAACCTCTATCCGCGTTCCGTTCGCTTCAAAACCTTCTGGGATTGCCGTCCCACTTCGGATCCTTAAAGCGATCCTGAAAGAAAATAATATCTGCAGGTAGATTAGCACATGGTATGGAAAATACAAGGGACAGCCCCCCTCCTTTGGGGATACCCTTTCGAGCGCCCCCGAAATACCTCAAGGGAGATGCGAGGACAGAGGGAAACGGGCTCCGGATCAGGGGTTACGGCTATTCGCCGGTCAGGGACATCGAATCCCACCGCACGGTCAGCAAACTGCCAACGGACTGGACAGGCCCCATGAGGGTGCTGTACTGGAGCGGTTGCAACGTAAGGGGTTTTCCGATCGAATTTGAGATTTCCATCGAACCGGTGATCGAGGCTTCACTTCCCGCAGAGAGAAGATCGCTTAAAAGAAGCTGGGATGAACGATCGGCGGCAAGCCCTTTTTTTATGGAAGCAAGCGAGGTCGTCGCCGCCTGATAAGTTAGAGGCTGGACCGTACGCGCAAGCGAACTTTTTTCCGAGATCGCCGGCGATCCCTCTTCCGATACCGTGCGAACCGCCGGAACGGAAAACGCCGCCAGGGTCATTTCCGTCAGAACCGGCTCGCTCGGAGAAACGAGCGGCACTTCCGTCAAGGTGGCCAGATCGACAAAGCCGATATTTTCTCCGATCGTATAAAGGGCATAATCGCCTTCATAACTAACCTCGGTCGCCGCGCCGGGAAGCACAAGACTCGCTCCCGTCACCGGATCGATCAAAAAGGTCCTGCTGTAATCCACGTCTTCATTGCCGGTGGCTGAGATCCCGACCGAAACCACCGTTCCACCGCTTGGAACCGGATAAACATCGACCAGGGTATAAAAGCCGGACCCACTGCACCCGCCGGCCGCTTGGCATGCGTGATAAAAGATCGTCGTATCCAGTTTCACGAGATCGTCCGAACCCGCCGTCGCATCGTAAAAGTGGACTTCATAGGTATTGCTGTAGGGATTGATCATGGGGATGACCAGATACCCGTTCTCGAGCACAGCGTCATCGCCGAGTTCGATCAAAAAAGAAGACGTTGGTTCCGTTTCAAGGGTATCCGGATCGATCTCATAGCGGTCCCCGATCACGGTCCCGTTCCGGAAAACGTTCCGGATCACATAAGAGATCCCTCCGGTTTCCGTGAACTGGACATCCTCCATGTTCCCGTTCGTCCTTTCCTGCTCTGCCCCTTCCCTATACCCAAAAACAAGTCCGCCCCCGGCAAAGCTGTTAAGGATCACCGCATAGACAAGTCTTCCGTCTGGGGAAATATCGACCGCGCCGTAGGCGTCAGGGAAATAGGTGACATAGAAGGTACGCTGCTGACCGGTTTGCAGATCGAGAAGGATCAGGCTGCGCTCAAGCTGGCTCCCCACCAAGGTCTCGACGACCCGGTAAGCGTAATCCGGATTGCTCGCCGCCACGGTCCAGCCGCCCACGAGATTGGCATTCCTCCATTCCTCTTCCGTGATAGAAGCCCATGTCCCCGTCGCGATGTCATAACGTTGGTAGATCTCGGTCTTCCACTGAGAACGCGGGATGTATTGAAAATGGAAAAAGATCTGCTCGCCCACTTTCGTGCTCCCGATCAGGATATCCGCATGCTGAGGGCTCCGGTTCGGGATCAAAGTGACCTGAGAACCGAGGATCAAATAATACTGGTAAGCGCTGGCCACCGTATAACCGTCAAAGACAACCGTGTCACAGACCGTCATCGAGTTGTAATCCACGATCGCCGTCTTCACGGTCCCTTGATCGTCATAGGTCAGACGGACGAGCTTCTCGCCGAGGAACTCCGCCCCTTGCAAATCGCCTTCGAGCGTCCTTTTTTTGATCTCAAGCGACAGGTCCTGGACATAGATCGTACCGACGCCGCCCTCGGTCGCCCCGTAAACCGCAACGGTCCCGTCCGGAGAGACATCACAAAGCGGAGCGATCGCCCCCGTCGAGGCGTCCACCCGCAGCATCTCCTTTGTCATCCCGGTACTCAGATGCATGAGGGTCAGGACCGTCTCCCCGCCCACCGTCTCGATTCGGTAAGCGTAATCCGGGTTCGACGGCGTCTGCGTCCAGCCCTCCGGCACATTCCAATAAAGGTCCCCTTCCCAGGTCACCGTGTTGATATGGTAAACAGCGACGGTCTTCCCCGATCCCTCCGCCATGTCGACATGGATCTCATTGCCCAGAAAATGATAAGGATCGCCGGGGATCGCCGGGGCGAGCATCTCCATCTCGGCCAAAAACTCATGCAAAGTCCCTTCCCCTGCGAATTCATCAACATAGATCACCGAACCGCCGAACATATTCCGCGTTGCGAACACCGTGAACGCGCCGTCCGGACTCACATCCGGCGCCCCCCACAAGCTCGAAAAACCGAGACTCCGATAATAAACCGTCGTCACCGTTTTAGTCACCAGGTCCTGGACCTGCAGGATCTCATTGCCCGGATCGGTTTCGCTCGGGTCCGTATAGAGGATCCGGAAAGCGAAATTCACATTCGACGCGGCACGCGTCCAGCCTTCGGGCACGACGGGCATCGGATCCACAAGTGACAGGACCCCCCTTTCATCGATCTCGATCTTGTAAACCCAGCCGTTGATCTCAACCGTCTCTTCCGCCGGGTAATGGGCCACGGCGACCGTTTCGGAAGTCTCGAGGAAGAAATACAGCCCCCAGCCCGCCGTCCGGTCGTAACTCCCATATTCCACCCAATAGCTCTTTCCGCCGGCCGTAACTTGCTGGACTTCGATAAAAGGAATGTCGTCGTTCTCTCCGCTCAAGGCATCCACCTGCCCGACCACGATAAAGGCCAGCTCCCCCACCTCGCCGCCGGCGCTGAACGTCAAGCGGCGCGGCACAAAAATCCCGTCACCGTTCTTTTCTTCGCTCACCCAGAAGAAACGGTGCGCGCCGATCTGCGGCGACTGTCCCGCATAATTGAAGACCATGACGCTCCGTCCCCGCGCCCGCGCCTCGATCGCCGCCTGATCGTCGGACCAGTCCCCGTCCGCGAAACCGTCGATCTCGTCGATCAGCGCATCGTCGAAAGGCTGCGCGATCACATCCGTCTGATAGTCGTAAGCGTCGCCATAAACCGTGTGCCG
>JBMONI010000022.1:0-7293 GCA_049324575.1 Candidatus Omnitrophota bacterium
TTCACTGTCGCCGATGTAGATCGTCTCCGCCCGTCCCGCTCCGGTCTCGGTCATCATCGCAAGGATCGAATCGGGCTTCGGTTTCCGGGGAAATGCCCCGTCCCCGGGAACGATCGAGAAAAAGTAATGCGCGAGGCCGAGGCCCCGGAGGATCTCCTCGGAAAAAGGATCCGGTTTGTTGGTGATCACAGCCTGGGATCGCTCTTTGAAATATTCCAGGAACTCGCGGACGCCTTCATAAACGACCGCATGATCGAGCAGATGAGCGCGGTAATGATCACGATAGATCTTCATGCCTCTTTCGATCCGCTTCGGATCCTCCCCCGGCGGCAGGATCCCCGAGATCAATTCCCGCAGGCCCCGGCCCACCCGGCCTTCCACGGCCTCCGGCGAAAGCGGCCGTTCGCCGAGCTCTTGGAGCGCAAAATTAGCGGCCGCCACAATATCGCGCCGCGTATCGACCAGCGTTCCATCCAGATCATAAAGCAGAAGTTTTTTCATGGTCAATGAGTCGGACGCCTTGAACCGCGGCTTCCCCGGTTGCGGATCTCCGTACGCCAATCGTAAAACTCTTCGCGCGCTTCTTTGTGGCAGTGTTCGCAGCGCACGAAACGGCGGCCTTTCCGGCGGATCTGTTCAAAACCTTCTCGCGGTTCGAAATTCCGTCCGCAAAAATCACAAAACATCACGCCTCCTTTTTCCGGGAAAGCGAAAGTTTACCATAACTTGGTCGAGAAGGATATCGCCGGCGTTGGAAGACGATCCACCTGATCACGCTTTGGGAAAGGCCGTCCTCGGAGCAAAACGAAGCTCTAACCCCAGAAACGGCGGAGAAAACCAGCGCGGCCCGAGCCTGTCTTGTAGCGGGTATAATGCCCGGGATCTTTCTGATAGAACTTCTGATGGCCTTCTTCGGCGGGATAGAATTCCCGGGCCGGAAGAATCTCGGTCACAATCGGGCGAACAAAAATATTTTTGGATTCGAGTTCGGCCTTGGACCGCTCTGCCGCATGACGTTCTTCTTCATCCGCGTAAAAAACAACGGTCCGATATTGAGGCCCGAGATCGGCGAATTGCCCGCCGGGCTGTGTGGGATCGATATTCCTCCAAAAAACATCCAATAAACCCCGATAGGAAACCTTGGCCGGATCATAAACAATACGGATCGCTTCGACATGGCCGCTCCTCCCCGACGAGACCTGCTCATAGGTCGGATGGGCGGTCTCTCCGCCTGTATACCCGACCGTTGTATCCAAAACCCCGGGAAGCGTATCAAAAGCAGGCTGCATGCACCAAAAACAGCCCCCGGCAAAGATCGCGGTTTTGGGCTCGTTTTGATCTTCCATTTTTTCCTCCGCGGTGGCTCCGAGGTTCGGCATCACTCCCCAAAGAAGGATCGTGCCAGCGCCGAAAACCCTACGAATCAAGGATCCCATGGATCTATTCTACAAGGAAGGACAAGACGGCCTGGGATCGGCCCAGTCAAAAGAACGCCCCGGAGGTGTGCACAATCCAAAAACAAGGTGCTTCCTCCGGGGCGTAAAAATCGGACGGTTCGGTTACGCTTTCTTTGTGCCGAGGATCTCGTCCAAATCCTTTTCAGGGGTTTGGATGGGCCTGATATCGAATTTTTCGACCAGGACCTTCAGCACATTCGGCGTAATGAAGGCCGGCAAGCTCGGCCCGAGCCGGATCCCTTTGATCCCGAGCGACAGCAGGGTCAAAAGAATGACCACGGCTTTTTGCTCGTACCACGAAAGGATCATCGAAAGCGGCAAGTCGTTCACGCCGCATCGGAACGCCTCAGCAAGCGCGCCGGCGATCTTGATCGCCGAATAAGCGTCGTTGCACTGACCGATATCGAGAAGCCGCGGAAGCCCCGCCACGGTTCCGAAATCCAGCCCGTTGAAACGGAATTTCCCGCAAGCCAGGGTCAGGATGACGCTGTCTTTGGGCGTCTGCTGGGCAAAATCCGTATAGTAATTGCGTCCCGGTTTCGCGCCGTCGCATCCGCCGATCAGGAAGAAATGCCGGATCGCTCCGGTTTTCACGGCTTCGACGATCTTCCCCGCAACCCCGAGCACCGCATGGTGCGCAAATCCGGTCATCAAAGTTCCCCCGGGGATCTCTTTCTTGAATCCTCCGAGCGCGAGCGCTTTCTGAATGAGCGGGGAAAAATCCCGGCCCTGGATATGCTGGACCCCCGGCCATCCGACCGTTCCTCCGGTAAAAACCTGCCCCTGATAGCTCGTCTTCGGCTCCTGGATGCAGTTGGTCGTGAAATAGATCGCCGCTGGAAGACGATCGAACTCTTTGGCCTGATTCTGCCAAGCGGTCCCATAATGCCCCGCCAAATGCGCATACTTCCTGAGCCCCGGATACCCATGCGCCGGGAGCATTTCACCGTGCGTATAGACCGAGATCCCGGTCCCTTCACTCTGTTTCAGGATCTCGTGAAGGTCGTGCATATCGTGGCCGCTGACGATGATCGCAGGCCCTTTCCGCAAGGTTTTGGAGACCTTCGTCGGCTCGGGATGCCCGAAGGTCTCATGATGCGCCCGGTCCAGGATCTCCATGCACTTCAGATTCACCTGACCGCACCGCATATTGAGCTCGAAAAGTTCTTCCATCGTCACCCCCGGCTTCTGGATCGCCGCAAGCGCTTCGTGGATGAACGCATACACGGTCTCATCCTCATAACCGAGCACCATCGCATGATGCGCATAAGCCGCCATGCCCTTGATCCCATAGACCAAAAGATGGATCAGGGAACGGAGGTCGGCATTCGTATTGTCATTCAACACGGTGACCGCCACCGCCTGACTGAAAAGAAGGTTCTTCTCAGCCGCCGGAACGAATTTGACGCTCGCGGGAAAAGCCGATCCGTCGAGCGCCTTGCCCTGCAAAGCCTCCGCGTAAAGCGCTTTGGCCTTGACCTTGACCTTGGATGCTTCGCGGATCCATCGGATGATGGCTTCCGAATCGAAATTGACGTTTGTCACGGTCACGAAAAGGGCTTCGAGCGTAAAACGGTTCACCGCCGCATCCGTTTTCCCGAGCTTCTTCGCCTCATGGGCAAGATAAGCAATCCCTTTGGCCTCGTGTAAAAGCACATCCTGCAGAGCGGCGACCTCAGGCTCCTTGCCGCAAACACCCTTATCCTGGCAGCCGGCACCCCGAAAGGCCTGCTCACATTGATAACAGAACATATTCATATCCGACCTCCTTAGTGGAACTTCCTCATGTTCAAAAGAACGGTTGGGGATTCTTTCCCTTCGTGTCTATAATGTACGCTGAAAGTCAAAAAACAACCTTGATTCAGATCAAGAAAATCGGCGGTTTTTTATGCTTTTAGAGCCTATTTTGAAGGAAATCGACCTTTTTAAGGACCTTCCCCCTCATCATCTCCGCCTGCTCGGGCTTGCCTGTCTCAAGAAAAAAGCCCGAAAAAAAGAGATCCTTTTCCACGAATCCGAGCAAGGCCATCACCTTTACTATCTTGAGAAAGGCGCCGTCCAGCTTTTCAAGACCTCCCCGGAAGGCCGGGAAGTCATCATCAAAACCGTAAAACCGGGAGAAGTTTTTGCCGAGATCATCCTCTTCGAGCAGGACAGTTACCCGGTCACCGCGGTGGCCCTCCGGGAAAGCACACTCGTGCTGATCCCGAAGACAAAGATCCTAGATCTCCTGGACGACCGCGTGTTCCGGGTCAAATTCATGGCGAGTCTTATGAAAAAACACCGCTATCTCACCCACCGCATCCTTTATCTCTCCGCCCACGACGTCCATGAACGGTTCCGGCTCTTTCTCAAAGAACAGTACGGAGAAATAAACGGGATCTTCCCCCCGCTTCCCAAAAAAGACGTGGCCGCGGCCATCGGCACCACCCCCGAGACCCTTTCCCGGATATTGCTGGGGCTCAAACAAAAGAAGAAACTCTTCTGGAAAAACCGGGAGTTGGATATCCGCTCATCTTTCTGGGCTTGATCGACCCCGCGGCAGCCCCCTTCTTGAGGCCCTTTCCAGCCGCTAGAGTTTGATAATGCATTCATCGGTATCGTTCTCGGGATCATTGACTGTCCGTGAGACCGGATAAGTTTCCATCGCAGAAGCCGGATAAGGTTCGAGAAGCGAGGTCAGTTGCCGCGTATCATAATTGGCGGGATCGATCCACGCGGCCCGGTCTTTTTTGGCGAGAATCACCGGCATCCGCGGATGAATCCCCGCCACAAGTGCATTCGGCCGCGTCGTAATGATGGTACAGGTCCTGAGCGCAACGCCGGTCGGAGCCGTCCACCGGGTCCAAAGACCCGCAAAAGTGAAAACACCGCGCGATCTCAACCGGAAGTAATAAGGAACCTTCCCCTCTTCGGCCGCTTTCCACTCAAAAAATCCATCGGCCGGGATCAAGCAGCGGCTTTCCTTCAAGGGGCCGCGAAAGCTCGGTTTTTCGGTAAGGCTTTCGGCACGCGCATTGATCATATGCATACCCAAAGCAGGGTCTTCCGCCCACGCAGGCACTAGTCCCCATTGGAACGAGGAAACGGCAGGACCTTCCTCCGGCGTTTGGGTCAGACAAAGCACCGACTGCCCGGGGGCGATATTGAAGCGGGGCGGGATCTTCGGCAAGTGCTCGACCGGAATACCGAGCTCCTGCGCGATCTTTTCGGGCCTGACTGTCAGGGTAAAACGGCCGCACATCCCGAACAGCCTCCTTTCCCGGATCGCGTTAACGCTCCTCCGGAGGTTTCAGGGTGATCCGCGAAGTTCCTTTCGTCTCCGAAGCCGGCCCGGAAGGCGCCTCGGCCCGGCGGACGATCCGGCCAGGAGAACGAATGCAATAGGAATCCGCGAAATGATCATGCAACGCGCGTTTCCGCCCGTTGAAAGCCGCCATCAAACAATCGATGGTCAGGAAAAGTCCGGCCAATTGCGCAAGTGCCGTAGCCCAGTCGAAAGTCATCGCCCCTTGATAATCGAGCAGCGCGTCCAGCGTGCGGATATCCCTGAAATCGGGGTTCGACACATACAGCACGTTCGAGATCATGCTGAAGATCGTCACGACGAGGAACGGAATGAAGCGGGCGAACGCCTTTTCGAGGGTCAGCCGATCGCCATAAGGGTCGATCACCCGCACCCCCAAGGCCATTTTCCCGAGGGTCGCGCCGAAAAAAGCCTCCATCAAAGGCTTGTAGATCAAAAGCGGCGCCCCCAGCAGGACGGCGATCCCTGCGTTCTTCAGCGCGAGCATATTCCAGTAGGTCAAAGGGACCAAGAAAACCGCGAAGATCAGCTGATCCAGGATGTAAGCAGCGTAACGGCGAAGGAAACCCGCCGGAAGGAG
Organism: Candidatus Omnitrophota bacterium; assembly: GCA_049324575.1. Taxonomy (GTDB): domain Bacteria; phylum Omnitrophota; class Omnitrophia; order Omnitrophales; family Aquincolibacteriaceae; genus JBMONI01. The sequence continues at coordinate 5,345 of JBMONI010000022.1, forward strand.
CCCCGCCATATCGGCCGGGATCGCTTCCGCGGACCGTTTTCCGAACTCGACGCGGGAAAGCCTCGCGATGCGCCATTTTTTTTCGCGCAAATGCGCGAGCAGAAGCTCTTTGGAATCCGCTTCGAACCACCAGCGGACCGGATTGCGGTTCTCGTTCAAAAAGAGGCCTTCAAAACGCATGACGCCCTTTCCTTGGATCCGGTTCAGCCAACCTTGAAGAACGCTTACCTGATAAGTCTAGCCAATCTTTTGCCGCGTTTCCAGCAATTCCTCCTGCGTGCGGCGGAGTTCGGCCTCGATACGCTTCGCAACCTCGCGATCGATCGGCCGGTCATATTGCCAGCCGTTCCCGAAAAAATAAAGGATCCCGGAAACCGGCGGGATCTTCAGAATCTTTGCGACCGCATGCGCGTAAAGATCGACCTGGCGGTCGTAACCCGAGCGGAGGATCTTCTCTTCGCTGCCCTCTCCGGTCTTGTAATCAAGGACATGCCAGCTCCCGTCCGGATCACGAAAGAGAACGTCGATCACCCCGTGGATCAAGCCGCGGCGCTCATTCAAAAGGAACGGGATCTCCCGATGGATCTCCGCCGCCGCGCGCAGCGCTTTAAGGAGCCCGGAATCCATGAACCGTTCAAGCATCGCCCGAGCCCTGGTCGCACTCTTGGGTCCCAGCGATTCGAACCGTTTTTCAAGACGCTTCATGGCGGCCGCTCGAGAGGCTCGGAAATCGAGCTTCTCCATAAATCGGTGAAAGGTCGTTCCGAAATCCGCCGCAGAGACTTCTTCGGAACCGTTCGTATCGAGTCTCTCTTCGAACTCCCGGGCGTCCGGATAACCGATCTCATAAACCCGCCGGTAATCGGCCGCCGATTTAGCATAAGCCGCATAGGCCGACACCGGAAGATCGATCACTTTGTCTGCTGGTTTCTCGAACGGCATCGTATTCTTGAGGATCGAAAGCGCCCGCTCCCGGACCGTCTCCGCCTCCTTTTTCCCGCCAAGGATCTCCTCGTCCGAACGCGGCTTGAAATCCCCGAATCGTTTGAGCAGAACCTGCCGGGGGTCCCGTCCCCGCGGCCGGCGCCGAGCCCCTTCGGTCCCTTCCCAGCGTTTGCAAAAAGACGCAAGTTCCTTTTCGGCCAGCTGGCAAGTCCCGATCCAGCTCGGCGATGACTCTTTTTCTTTTTTCGGACGTTCATAGACCCCGCTCAGGATAAGCCGATCCTTCGCGCGCGTGACCGCCACGTAAAAAAGGCGTTCCCATTCTTCCTCCGTTCTTTTCTTGAGGACCTCCTTGATACGCCTCCATGGAGCAGGATCTTCCCAATCCCGCAGCCTTTCGTTCCTGAGCCGGAAGCTAAATCCCTGTTGATAATCGCAAAGGAAGGTCTCATCCGACTCCCCTCTCCGGCTGCGACCCATATCAGCCACAAAAACGACCGGAAACTCCAGCCCTTTCGCTTTGTGGACGGACATGATCCTGACCACCTTACCCGCGGTTTCTGCCTCCACCTGCGCCTCGCCTTCCCGCACTTCCTGCATCTCAAGCCGCTTCAGCGTGTAGATGAAAAGCCCGAGCGGCATCGGTCCCGAACTCTCAAGGGTTCGCGCAAGCCGGGAAAGCTTCCGGAGATTCGCGTAACGGCGCACGCCGTTGGGATCGGCAAGGACCGTGAGCCCGTACGAAGTTCCTGCGAGGATCTTATCCATCAGTTCGGCGAGCCTCAAACGATCCTTTTCCACCGCCAATTCCGAAGTGATCCGGAGAAACCGGCTCAGTTTTTCCTTCTCCGGTTCAGAGATCTCCGGGATCTCGGCAAAGCGCTCGACCCCGTTCCACAGCGGGGCGGCAGAGTCCCGGGACCAGACCGATTTCGCGTAATGGGAAAGCCAAAAGAGCGTATCCCCCGCGATCTGGAACATCGGCGAGCGGAGCGAAGCCGCCA
>JBMONI010000023.1:0-52297 GCA_049324575.1 Candidatus Omnitrophota bacterium
ATCGATCGCGCGAAGGTCTATGTCCGGAACGTGCTCGAGATCGAGCAATCCGGCCAAGGGCTTTTTCAGTTCCTCAAGTTCCATTTGGACCGTTTTTACTACGAGATCCGGGTGTTCCTCGGCCGTGTGAAAGAAACGTTTGTTGGGAAGGGCCGGGGCGGGGCTTTGCGGGGCGGGTCCATTTCCGATCGGATCTTGTTTGAGAGGGCGCGTCAAAAGGAAGCCGAAGGAGATCTCGAAAGCGCGTTGGATCTTTATCAGCTTTATTTGAAACAGTATCCCGGCCAAGAAGATGCAGGCTATGTCATGCTGGCCGCGGCCCAGGTGCTCATTAAAAAGAAATCGTTCGACGAAGCTGGAACCTATCTGGAGCGCGTTGAGAAAGAATATTCCGGGAGCCGTGCGGCCATGCTTGCGCCGAAATTCCGTTCGAGGATCGCCGGCATGCGCGAACGGGGGGCTTTGATCGAGCATTATCGCCAGACGATCGACTCCGAAAAAGATCCGGCGTTGCGGGAAGGGTTCGAGGTGAAATTGGGAAGAGCGCTTGTGGCGAACTATGATTTTAAAGAAGCCGCCGAAATTTTTACTGTCCTTAAAACGTCCTCGAACGAAGAAGTGCGCCAGCAGGCGCTTTTTAATCTGGGCTGGATCTACCGCGCCCAGAACGATCTGGATCTTGCCGAGAATGTTCTCCAAGAATTCCTGAACGAAAAAGAACTGACGCTGGAGATGCAGTTGTTCTTGAGGACTCAACTGGCGGAGGTGCTCGGACAGAAAGGCGATCTCGGCCGTGCGCGGAATTATTATGTCACGGTCCAAAATATGTCTAAAGGGCTTGGAAAAAGCGATTTCGCGGATTTCAAAGCCTGGATGGGGGTTTCGAGCGCGGAATTGGCCGTGCTCAATTACCAGCTCCGTGATTTCAGCCATTTGGAATCCCAGCTCAAGGACCTTGAGGCGATGGGAATGACCGATCCTGTTCTGAGGGAACTCGGAAACCGGATCCGCACGCTCAGTCTTTCTGAAAAACCCAAGATCGCCGCTTTTATCGCGCTTTCCCAGGGGAATGTTTCCGAAGCAATTGTCCTTTTTCAGAAAACGCTGCAGGCTAAACCTGGGGATGCCTGGTCGCTTGCGGGACTTGCGACCTGCTTTCTGATCCTTGGCGAAGAGGACAAAGCTTTGACGCTTGCGGAGGATGCTTATGAGACGCTTCCCGACGAATATACCTCATCGATTTTGGCCTATATCTTTAAAATACGCGGAGAGATCGATCGTGCTTTGCAGCTGTATCAAGATGCTCTGATCCATAAAAGGGCGTTTGTACCGGCCCAGTTCAATTTGGCCAGCGTGATGATCCTGAAAGCCCGATTTGATGAAGCGATCGCGCTTTTGCGTGCCCTTTATGAGGATTACCGGACCTCGGCGAATCAAGTCATGCGCGCCAAGATCCTCAATAATCTGAGCGTGGCCTATGCCACGGCCGGGAACCGGCCCAAAGCCCTGGAAATGGTCCAAGAGGCCGTGCGGATCGATCCGGAACTTCCGGAGGCCAGGAACAATATGCGGTTGATCCGTGCGGGTTCCGATGAGCTCGAGATCTCCGAGACCCTGATGGTGCCGGTGTAGAACGAGGCGGTCCATGAGACAGAATACCTTCAGATTTGAATGGAGCGTGCGGATTGGCGTCATATTCTTGGCGGGTCTCCTTGCCGGGATGCCGCTGGCTTGGGCGGTCTACGGCCAGGCCGAGGAATTCGATGAATTCACGCAGGAGGACCTGGACCAGTTCCAGGAATTTTTGATGCGGGATGAAGCGGCGAACCAGACGGCATCGGAAATGCTTCAGCAGGAGGGGACCGCGATCGACCGGTTGACCCCCGAAGAGCTCGAATTGCTCAAACAGGAACTTCTCGTGATCCCCAAAAAAGATCTGATCAGCGGCGGGATCACCGGGGAATATCAATACGATACGAATATCAAAAGACTGACCGGGCAGACCAAAGGGGATTCCATTTTCGATACACGTGCCAATGTGCAGGTCGATCTTTCCGGACGCAAGACGACACTTCAGGCTGAAACATTCGGGGGAAAACAATGGAACTGGGTCTATAGTGAAAAGGATTATTATGAAATAGGGGAGCGGTTCCGCTACCGGCGAAAATATTTCAAAAAACTTCAACATGCGTTACAGATCAACGTTCTTCGGAATAATACAAGGACCGTTGAGCTGGATGATCGCAAGATCCGCTGGGACGTCAATGTGCGTAACACCTTGAATCATGAATTGACCCGTAAATTCTCCTGGAATACGGACTGGTCGTTCACCAAGCGTCTTTACACCACCGAGGCTTTCGATCAGGATTCCCAGTGGGAAGTGGGCATGGCGCCGAGTGTTTTTTGGAGCGTGACGCCGAAGAGCCGTCTTTCGCTCGGTTATCAGTTCGGAGCCAGTCGTATTCGGACCAAGGCGGGAGATAGCAACTCCCATTCGATCAACCTGGGCTACTTCGGCCAGGTGACGAAGAAATCTTCGACTAGCGCAAGTCTTAGCTATGTTCACCAGGATCCCCGCTCCAAAGACACCAGTACGGTCGATACGGTGACGATCGGGCTAGGCTATATTTGGCAGGCCACGCCGAAATTGCAATCGTCCATACAGCTTTTCCGTTCAATGCAAAACACCAGTTCGGATCTCGTGGCCGATACGACCAACGAAGTGACCAAACAGGACGTGGAATATACCAATAATAGCTTGACACTCGCATTGAATTCCCGTATTAATAGAAAACTAGCGGCAACTCTTTCTTTTACCGCTAGTTATGTCAAAACGGAGACTGAAAAAGGGAATGTTCTGGATCGTCAGGACCAGGAATTCCGGTTCCCTACGTCTTTAGGGTTGCGTTACGATCCTTACCGATGGCTTCGATTTACGTTGGATTATACTTTTGATACAAGACAAGGGCCCAAAGATCAAGATGATGCTTATATCGATCAGATCTTTAAGAGCACTTGTGATGTCATTTTTTAAAAGGCAAGGTAATCTTATGATGCGGAAAATCTTTCTTATGGGTTGGGGTATGCTGGTCCTTGCTTTGGGGGGCATGGGGCGGACGGCATTGGCCGAACAAGATCTCATCATGAACAAAGAGCTCAAAAGTGCCCAAACCAAGGCCTTGGTCACCTCCAGTAATCCCAGTTCCGGAGCGGTGTCCGACCGTCTGGTGAGCTCGACCTATGACAAGAATTACAAACTCGAAATGGGTGACAGGATCCAGGTCGTTGTTTATCCCGAAGACGAATATATCAAAGGCGGCATGACCATTGTCGGTCAGGACGGAAGGATCTTTATCGACGGCGCCGGGAAGGTCGAGGTGGCCGGCAAAACGATCCATGAAGCCGAAGAAGAAGTGACCCGGCTTCTCGAAGAGTATTTCGTGTCTCCGGATGCCGTGATCGACCTTCTGGATTCCCAACAACGCTCCGTGGTGGTTCTGGGACAGGTGAAAAAGCCGGGGACCTATTATTTCCCGACCGGAAAAACAAAACTGACGCTTCTCGAATCGATCTCGCTTGCGGGGGGCTTCTCGGAGGTTGCGAACGTCAAAAACCTGAGGATTGCCCGCAAAAACGAGAGCGGGGTCAGCACCCGCATCGAAGCGAATGCGGAAAATATCTTGAACGGCAAGGAGCCCGATGTCCAGCTCCAAGCGGGGGATATCGTCAGCGTCGGTGAAAGCGTATTTTAACCCTGAAGGGCTAATCCCAAGATGACCGACCCAGTTCAGCAGATCAAATTATCCGATATCATCGCGGAAGACGAGAAGCCGATCGATCTTAAGTATTACATCCATCTCGTCCTGACGAAGTTCTCCATCGTCCTGACCTTTTTGGTGATCGGCGCCACCTTGTCCTCGATCTATGCGGCCAAGATCCCGAAAAAGTACCAAGCCAAAGCCCAGATCATCCTTGAGCAAGCGCGCGGGGCTTGGCAGGAAACGGAATTCCGGGACGTGGTCAGTACCCAAGATGCCTCGAAGGTCGTGGGGGAAGAGTTCTTCAATACCCAGAAAGCGATCATGCTCGGGAATACGGTTCTCGGGCGTGTGGTGGACCAGCTAAAGCTGACCGCTTATTTCGAGGCCGAATCGCCCGATGTGGCGATCGAAGAGGTTTTGGAGCGCGTCAAGGTCGAGGCGGTACGGGATACGCGGCTCGTGAATATTGTCGCCGAAGGCAAGGAGCCGGAGTTCGCGGCGGAACTGGCGAATTCGATCGCGCAGAATTTTATCGAAAAAAGTTTCGAAGATACCCTTTATTACAACAAAGAGATCCTGACCTGGCTTGAAAAAGGGGAACAGGAAGGCAGCGAAGACGAATACATCACGATCACCTCGCCGCTCGGGAAAGCCCGCAAGATCCGCTATGAAGAATTGATCGATACGCTGCCGGCCATCAAGGCGGACCCGGCGATCATAAAGCTGGATGAGCAGATCAAAGAAGTGGAAGTCGATCTCAATATCCAGCTTTTGAAATACCGGGAAAAACATCCGGTCATCATTAAACTCCGGGCGCAGCAGAAAAACCTGACGGAGTCGATCGCGGCCGAAAAGAAAAGGATCATTGAGGGGGTCAAACAGAAGGCGGAAGGGCAGCTCCAGGTCAAACCGGGGCGGATCGTCGAAAAAGCCAGGCCGCCCGCGGAACCCGTTCCGGCCCGCCGTTGGCTGATCATTTTGGTCGCTTCCGCGGCCTCGGTTTTCATTTCGCTCTTTTTGATTTTCCTGATGGATTATTTTGATGACACGATCCACATCATGGAGGATTTCGAGCGCAAAGGGATCATGATCCCGTTTTTGGGCCCGATCCCGCTCATGCTCGATATCGACAGCACCCAGCGGGCGGTGCCGATCGTGGCCCAGCATGAGACCAAGGACATCGAGACGAAGAACGCGGTCCAGGAGTCGTTCCGTTATATCCGTGTGGCCATCAATTTTTCCGCTCCAGTCGAATCCGTTAAAACCCTTCTGGTCACCAGCTGTCTTCCGGCCGACGGCAAATCCTTTGTCTCGACGAACTTGGCGAGTTCTCTTGCGCTCGACGGGAACCGGGTTCTGCTGGTGGACGCGGATATGCGCAAGCCGACCTTGAATAATTCCTTTGGCATGCAGAACGAAGCGGGTCTTTCCAATTATCTGACGAGCAATATCGAATTCGAGTCGATTCTGCGCCCGACGCCGGTCGAGAATCTACAGCTGATCTGCAGCGGACCGATCTCACCAAACCCGAGCGAGATCCTGGGGTCTGAGCGTATGAAGGCCTTCTTGCGTGAAGCGGATAAACGTTTTGACCGGATCATCATCGACAGCGCTCCTTTGACCGGGATCGGGGACGGGTTCGTGATCGGCAATCTGGTGGGGCATATGGTGCTCGTCGTGAGCGCGGCCAAAACGCCGGCGGAACTCATCCGCCACACCCAACAGCAGATCGCGAAGGTCGGGATCAAGGTTCTCGGGGTGGTGCTGAATCGTGTTGATTTTGAACGTTCCCGCTACGGCGGCTTTACGTCGCATTATTACAGTACTTACAATAAATATTATAAGAAAAAATAGGCTTACTCCCTCCAAGCTCTTTCGTGTCCGGTATTCCCGGTGAGATGAACTCATGGCGATCGAAAAACAAAAGATTCTTGAGATCCTGTCTAACGTGACCGACCCTTCGCTCCCGAAAGATATCGTGTCGCTCGGTATGGTCCGGGAAGTGGGGGCGGAGGGGAAAGAAATCTTTGTGCATCTGGAAGGGGCCCGGGCGGGTGTGGGTGCGATGAATAATATCAAGGCCCAGATCCAGGAGCTGCTTTCGGACCTTCCCGGGGTTTGTGCGATCCAGGTCCAGGTTTCAAGTCCGGCGGCCGATGCCGGCGAAACGGCCTCTCCCAAAACAGTGCCGGGCGTGGGACGGATCCTGGCTGTGGCGAGTGGAAAAGGGGGCGTCGGGAAATCAACGGCGACGGTGAATCTTGCCGCTGCGCTGGTCCGGATGGGCCGCCGCGTGGGCTTGCTGGATGCCGATATTTATGGTCCCAATATCCCTCTTATGCTGGGGATCCCGGCTGACAAAAAACCTTCAGCGACGGAAGACGAAAAGATCCGGCCGATCGATGCCTGCGGGATGAAAGTCATGTCGATGGGGCTTTTGGTCGCTCCGGACCAGCCGATGATCTGGCGGGGTCCAATGCTGCATGGCGCCGTATCGCAATTCCTTTATCAGGTGCTTTGGGGTGAACTCGACGACCTTTTGATCGATCTTCCGCCCGGAACGGGAGATGTCCAGCTTTCCCTCGCGCAGTTGGCATCCCTGGCAGGGGCTGTGATCGTGACGACACCGCAAGAAGTCGCTTTGCTGGATGTCCGCAAAGCCGTGGGGATGTTCGAGAAGACCGGAGTCCCGATCCTCGGGGTGATCGAGAATATGGCGGGGGATATCTTTGGTTCCGGCGGCGGGGAAAAAGCGGCCAAAGATTTCGGGGTCCCTTTTCTGGGAAGGATCCCGCTCGAAGCGGCGGTGCGGGTAAGCGGCGACCATGGGGAGCCGATCGTGATCGCAAATCCTCAAAGCAAAGCTGCGTTGGCATTCCTGGAAGCGGCCCAGCGCATTACCGAGGCCTGAGAGATTCTCGTCGGGAAGAGTCCCTTTCCTTACTGGGGCTGAAGTTTTTTCTCGAGTTCACTGACGCGGACACGCAGCGCTTTCACATCATCCAAAGTTTCCGCCGCGCGGAGCTGAGCAGCTACCTGCTTACGGACTTCTTGGTAAGGTCTGGCAGGGGCCCCAATGTAGATCGATCGTGGCGGGATCTTTTTCCCCGTCGGGATGCCTGTCCCGGCGCCCAACATAACGAAATCACCGACCTCGACGTGATCACCGATCCCGGTTTTTCCGCCCATCGTCACGAAATTTCCGATCTTGCAGCTTCCGGAGATCCCGGTCTCGGCCGAGATCACGGTATGGCATCCGATCGTCACGTTGTGACCGATCTGGACCAGATTGTCGATCTTCGTCCCGCGCCCGATCACGGTCGCGCCGATCGTGGCTCGATCGATCGCGCAAGAGGCGCCGATCTCGACCTCGTCCTGGATCACGACGTGGCCGACCTGGGGAACCTTTTCCTGGCCTTTTTCCGTCGTAACATAACCGAAACCGTCCGCGCCGATCACGGTCCCTGCGTGAATGATGACGTTTTTACCGATGTCGGAGCGCCGATAGATCGTAACACCCGGGTGGAGGACCGTTCCCTCGCCGACCTTGACGTCTTCGGCGATCGAAACGAATGAACGGATGACCGCATGAGCGCCGATGACGGCGTGGTCCCCAATGACCGCAAAAGGCTCGATCGTCACCCCGGCCCCGATCTTGGCGGACTCTGCGATAGAGGCGAATTTTGAGAGTGTTCGGGGATAGCCCTTTTCCGGATAAAAGACCGCAAGCAATTGAGCCCAGGCGAGTTTCGGATTTTTGACCTGAATACATGTTTTTGAAGAGCGGCTGATCTTCTCAGGGATAATGATGCAATTGATCTCGGTCGCTTCCAAAGACCGCAGGGTCTTCTCGTCCTGTGCGAACGTGATGAGGCCCTGCGCAGGGGATTCGGCATTGGTGATGCCGTCAACGCGCAGGCCTTCGTCTCCGAGGACCTTTCCCTGTACCTTGTCGGCAAGCTCACGAACCGTATGGGTCATGGGGGCGGAGTATAACAACGGGTTTTTCGATTGTCAATTCAAGGGGGACGTTCACGAAGGGGAAGCCTCTTGAGCTTCCATGAGATAGTCGCGGATGTTTGCTTCTTGGACGAGGCGCATGTTCCAATCCAGGAAATTGAATTGACGTTTTTCTTTTAGAAGCGACAATTCCATGGCTTTTTTTTCTTCTTCCGAAAAACTGTCGACGGCGGGGATCTCTTTAGCGTCGATCAAGAAAACCCACCAATCAGGCTGGGAGGGGAGCGGTTCGGATAACTGTCCGGGTTCGAGCTCCCAAAGGGAGGAGGCCGCTTGCATGGGAAGCATGAAAGTTTGAAGCAGGGAGAGAAAATCCATGTTCTCCTTTTTTTCGACCGACGAAGGCGGAACCTCTTTAGCGGCTTCTTCCCACTGACGGTTCTGGGACCATGCGGTCCGGAAATCCGAAGCGTCTTTCGAATTTTTGAATTTTGCGGAACGGACCGACCAAAGGGACTTCTGCCTGAGGAGCATCTGGGCGACTTCCTCAGTCGAAGGGGGCTGGGCGATCTCATCCAGCACTGTGCGGATCAGTTTTTGGACCAAGAGCAGTTCCCGGACCTGTTTTTCGAAATCACGGACGTTCGATCGAAGGGTGTTCTGGACCCAATACTGATAAGAGGCCATCGAAAAAGAAGCACCGCTTTGAGATTCAAAAAGCCCGCGGATCTGGGCGCGGACCTCGTCGTCGGAGATTTTGAGCCCCCGCCGTTTTGCTTCCCGGGAATAAAGGATGTTCCGCCAGGTCTCGCGCCGGAGCGCTTCGGGATCGTCGGGGCTGGCCTCTCCAAAGGTGAGGAACTGGTTGGCGCGATCAAAGAGATCGAATTCCTGGAAGGTGACATGTTGACCGAACACTTCACCGGCGAACCGCGCTTTTTTGGACAAAGACAGGGTGACGGAATAGCCTCCCCACAGGGCAAAGGAGATGACGACCATCCAGATGATGATCTTTGTATGTTTACGGAGGAATTTGAGTGCCATAATTTCGCATCATCATAAAGGAATCGCCCGTGGTTGGAAAGATGAATTTGCCCCGGGCATGAGAATTGACAGGCCCAAGACCATTTTGTATGATACCGCAAATGGAAATCCTCTCTGGCGAGAAACCCGGTCATTTCCATTCGTTTTACCATTAATCCGGTAGTGCAGATCGCGAGCAACCTTTTAAAATGGGAGTCTAACAATGGCGGAATTTATCGGTCGTGACCGCAAAGCCCGCAGGGCTTATGGTTTTGATGAGATCGCTCTTGTCCCCGGAGATTTGACGATCAACCCCGACGAAGTCGATATTTCTTTGAAGATCGGCGAAAAGACCTACGAGATTCCTTTTCTCGCCTCGGCCATGGACGGAGTGGTCGACCCGCGTTTTGCGGTCGCGATGGGCAAACTCGGCGGTTTGGCCGTTCTCAATCTTGAAGGGATTTACACCCGTTATGAGGATTATGATTCGATCCTCGAAGAGATTGCGAAGGCGACGGTCGAAAAAGCGACCGAAATGGTCCAGAAGCTTTATGTCGAGCCGATCAAGGAAAAACTGATCGCCAAGAGGGTCCAGCAGATCAAAAAGGCGAAGGTCCCATGCATCGTCAGTTCCATCCCGCAAAAAGCGGAACGCTTTGGAGCGATTTGCCAGGAAGCGGGGGCCGATATCTTCGTCGTGCAATCTACGGTCACCACGGTCCGGCATCTTTCCAAGGCCTATGAGGTGCTGGATTTTCACAAATTCTGCAGTAAAACAAAAATGCCGGTGATTTTGGGGAACTGCGTCACCTACAAAGTGGCGCTGGAACTGATGGAGACCGGTTGCGCCGGGGTCTTGGTTGGGATCGGTCCGGGGTCGGCTTGTACCACGCGCGGGGTGCTCGGGCTCGGCGTTCCGCAAGTGACCTCGATCGTCGATTGTGCGGCGGCGCGGGAATATTATTTCAAGAAGACCAAACGCTATGTTGCGGTGATCGGGGATGGCGGTATGTCGACCGGCGGCGATATTTGCAAGGCTTTTGCTTGCGGAGCGGATGCTGTGATGGTCGGCTCTGCGTTTGCGAGGACCAAGGAAGCTCCCGGCCGTGGCTTTCATTGGGGGATGGCGACGCCGCATGCGAACCTCCCGCGAGGAACACGGATCAAGGTCGGCACGACGGGGACCCTGGAAGAGATCCTGTATGGCCCGGCCCGACTTGACGACGGGACCCAAAATTTGGTGGGTGCTTTGCGTACTTGCATGGGAAATATCGGAGCCAAGACGATCCGGGAAATGCAATTGACGGAGATCGTGATCGCTCCGGCCATCCGCACCGAAGGGAAGCTATTCCAGTCCGCTCAACGGGTCGGTATGGGCAAATGATCCTTCTGCGATGAGACGACGAGCCAAGAAAACTTTCCGAAGATCCCATTCTCATCATGAAAGTTTTCGTTCCGCGCCCCAGATCTCGGAGGCGGAGACTCTGGTTATCCTCGATTTTGGGTCTCAATACACCCAGTTGATTGCGCGCCGCGTCCGTGAACATCGGGTTTTTTCAAAGATCCTGCCCTATCATGCTCCGCTCGAAACGATCCTTCGGGAGAACCCGCGCGGAATCATTCTTTCGGGCTCTCCGGCAAGCGTGAACCAGCCCAAAGCTCCCATCCCGGATATGAGGCTCTTCGGGCTCGGGATCCCCGTGCTGGGGATCTGTTATGGTTTGCAGTTGATCGCCAAGGAATTCGGCGGTAAGGTCCATGCTTCGAACAAAAGAGAGTACGGATTTTCGGAATTAACGATCGACCGCCGTCTTCCATTCTTTAAGGGCCTTCCCGAAAAAATGACATGCTGGATGAGCCACGGGGACAAGCTTGAGCATTTGCCCCGAGGCTTCGTCAAGATTGCCCATACCTCCAATGCGCCGGTGGCGGCTGTGGCGGAACTGAAGCGTGAGATCTACGGCGTTCAATTCCACCCGGAAGTGGTCCATACACCGCTCGGTTCAAAATTGATCCGTAATTTTCTTTTCGAAATCTGTCGTTTCAAAGGGAATTGGACCGCCGAATCCTTTATCCAGGAATCGGTCCGCAAGATCCGGGAACAAGTCGGAGGGGCGAAGATCGTCCTCGGTCTTTCGGGCGGTGTCGATTCGTCCGTGGCGGCGGTTCTCATTCATCGGGCGGTCGGAGACCAGCTGACCTGCATTTTTGTCGACAACGGGCTTCTACGCCTCCATGAGGCAGAAAAAGTCCGGAACACGTTCCAGGGACAGTTCAAAATGGACCTCCGCGTGGTTCGTGCCCAGCGTATTTTCCTGGAACGCCTCCGGGGCGTGAGCGATCCCGAGAAGAAGCGCAAGATCATCGGAAAGACTTTCATCGATGTTTTCGACGAAGAAGCCAAGAAACTCGGGCCGGTGCCTTTCTTGGCCCAAGGGACGCTTTATCCTGATGTGATCGAATCCGTTTCTGTTCACGGAGGACCGACCAGCACGATCAAAAGCCATCATAATGTCGGCGGGCTTCCCAAAAAAATGACCTTTCAACTGGTCGAGCCCTTGAAGGAGCTTTTCAAAGACGAAGTCCGCGAAGTGGGGCGGGCGCTCGGGCTTTCTTCCGAGATCGTGGACCGCCAGCCCTTTCCTGGACCGGGTCTTGCCGTGCGGATGCTGGGAGCCGTGACCGAAGCCGGGCTGGATCTTCTTCGCCGATCGGACTGGATCGTGATCGACGAGATCAAAAAGGCAGGTCTTTACCGCGAGCTTTGGCAGGCGTTCGCGGTCCTTCTTCCTGTGCAGACGGTGGGGGTGATGGGAGATGAGCGGACCTATGAGAACGTGGTGGCCGTGCGCGCGGTCAAAAGCCAGGATGGAATGACCGCTGATTGGGCAAGGCTGCCGGAGCAGGTCCTGGCTCAGATCTCCAACCGGATCATCAATGAAGTGCGCGGGATTAACCGCGTTTGTTACGACATTTCAAGCAAGCCTCCTGCGACCATCGAGTGGGAGTGATCCCGGTTTCCCCGGGTGGAATTGAAAAATGCCTCACAGCGATTTTGTCCATTTGCATTGCCATACCCAATACAGTCTCCTGACTTCGTCCTCTGACGTTGAATCGCTCCTGAAACGCGCTTCCGAGCTTAAATTCCCGGCCCTCGCGATGACCGATAACGGGAATCTTTTTGGCGCGATCGAATTTTATACCCAGAGCCTCAAGTACGGGATCAAGCCCGTCCTGGGCATGGACGCTTATATCGCGCCGGGTTCGCGATTCGACAAGCAGACCCACGGGATCAAAGAGGCTTCTTTCCGGCTGCCGCTCCTTGCCAAGGACGAAAAGGGCTACAAAAATCTGATGAAACTGACCAGTATCGGTTATCTCGAGGGCTTTTATTATCGTCCCCGCATCGATCGCGAGGTGCTTCAAAAATACCGGGAGGGACTGATCGCTCTTTCAGGCTCCCTGAAAGGGGAGATCCCTTATTACCTGCTGAACGGACAGGAAGATCAGGCGCACCGGTGTCTTGAGGAGTATCTCGAGATCTTCGGCAAGGAAAATTTTTATTTGGAGATCATGGACCACGGTCTGGAACCCGAGAAAAAGATCATCGAAATGCTCACGCCCTTGGCGGATCGATACGGGGTCAAACTCGTAGCGACGAACGATTGCCATTATATTGACCGTGATGATGCGCCGGCCCATGATGCCTTGCTTTGCATCGGGACCGGTTCGATGGTGCAGGACCAGAACCGCCTTCGATTTCATGGCGATCAGTATTATCTGAAAGCCGCAGAAGAAATGAAAACGCTTTTCAAGAAATACCCGGAAGCGGTCGCGAATGCCGTCGAGATCGCCGGGCGCTGCAATCTAGAACTGGATTTTACCAAGGCCCATCTGCCACGGTTCGAACCTCCGGAAGGAAAAAACGCCGAAAAATACCTCGAGGAACTTTGTCTGGCGGGTCTGGAAAAACGATTCGGGAAAAAGCCATCGGAGGATTATCTCAAACGTTTGCATTATGAACTCGGTGTCATCAACCGCATGCATTATACGAGCTATTTCCTCATTGTATGGGATTTCATCCGTTATGCCAAAGAGGCCGGTATTCCAGTGGGGCCGGGCCGAGGATCTGCGGCGGGGAGTTTGGTGGCTTATGCCCTGCAGATTACCGAAATGGACCCCATCCTTCACGGTCTGATCTTTGAGCGGTTCCTCAACCCCGATCGTATCAGCATGCCCGATATCGATATCGATTTCTGTTATGAACGCCGCGAAGAAGTGATCTCCTATGTGCGAAAAAAATACGGGATGGAGAACGTCGCGCAGATTATCACGTTCGGGACGATGGCCGCCCGGGCGGTCGTCCGGGATGTCGGCCGGGTGTTGAGCATGAGCTATCCGGAAGTCGATAAGATCGCGAAACTGATTCCCGCGGAGCTCAATATCACGATCGATCAGGCGCTTGAGAAAGAACCGAAACTAAAAGAGCTTACGGTCAAAGATGCCCGCGTGGACCAGCTCATCAAAACCTCCCGCCGGCTCGAAGGCCTCGCTCGTCATGTCTCGACCCATGCGGCGGGGGTGGTCATCGCCGATGCGCCCTTGACCGAATATGTGCCTCTTTTCAAGACCGAGGAGCAGATCTCGACACAGTACAACATGAAGGATCTTGAAAAGATCGGTCTTCTCAAAATGGACTTTCTCGGATTGAAAACGCTGACCATGGTCGTCGAGACGGTCAAGATCATCAAACGGACACGGCAGGAGGAAGTGCGGATCGGAGAGGTTCCCCTCGACGACAAACCGACCTATGAGATGCTGGCGCGGGCGGAGGCCCTCGGGGTTTTTCAGCTGGAAAGTTCGGGGATGCGGGACCTTCTAAAAAAGATGAAACCCGCCCAATTCGAGCATCTGGTCGCTTTACTAGCACTGTTTCGTCCGGGTCCTCTCGGCAGCGGGATGGTGGACGATTTTATCCGCCGCATGCATCAGCCTTCGCTTATCCAATACGATCACCCGGTTCTCGAACCTGTCCTCAAAGAGACCTTCGGAGTGATCCTTTACCAGGAGCAGGTCATGAAGATCGTCAGCGAAATGGCGGGTTTTACGCTGGCTCAAGCCGACTCCCTGCGACGGGCGATCGGGAAAAAGATCCCGGAGATCATGGAGCGTGAAAAGAAGGCCTTCCTCGATGGTGCGGTCAAGCGCAAGATCCCCGCGGCCGTGGCCGAAAAGACCTGGAATTTGATCGATTATTTCTCCGGTTACGGATTCAACAAGTCTCATTCCGCCGCTTATGCCATGATCTCTTATCAGACGGCGTATCTAAAGGCCCATTATCCGATCGAATTCATGACGGCTCTTTTGACCTCCGAAATGGGGAACACCAATAAAGTGGTCCGTTATATCGAAGAATGCCGCCGGATGGAGATCGAGGTCAAGCCGCCTTCGGTGAATGAAAGTTTTTCGGAGTTCACCTGCGTTGGGAACCATATCCGGTTCGGACTTGCGGCCGTCAAAAATGTGGGCTCGACCGCGATCGAATCGATCATCCAATCGCGTTTAGCCGAGGGACCGTTCCAGAACTTCTTCGATTTCATGCAGCGGGTGGATCTACGGGTCTGCAATCGCAAGGTCGTGGAAAGCCTAGTCCGGTGCGGGGCCTTTGATGAGTTCAAAGCCAATCGGGCGCAGCTTGTCGCGGTCCTTGATCAAGCGCTTGAATTCGGCTCGAATTTCCAGAAGGATAAGACCCGCGGACAGATGTCGTTCTTCGACAGTAAACAGACGGACCAGAGTTTCGGCGATCAGGCGGGGGGGCTGCCCGATATTCCGGAATGGTCCGAGAATCAGCTTTTGGCGTATGAGCGGGAGCTCTTGGGGTTTTATGTCACATCGCATCCCTTGACTCGGTATTCGAAGATCCTTAAAAAATATGCCACGGCAAGTTCGGACACACTCGGAGAGTTTCGCGACCAGCAGGAAGTGACCCTCGGCGGGATCGTGGACAATATCAAGGAGATCCTTACAAAGAAAGGCGACAAAATGGCTTTTTTGACCTTTCAGGATCTAAGCGGGTCTTGTGAGATCGTAGTTTTTCCCGAGGTCTATAAAAACTCCTCCAGCTGCCTGGTCAAGGATGCTACCCTTTTTGTGAAAGGAAAAGTGAATGCGCGCGAAGACACCCCGAAGGTTTTGGCCGAGGAGATCGTGTCTCTGGATGATGTTCAGAAGAAATATACCCGTCTTGTTTCCATCGATCTCCAGACAGCCGGACTTGATCCCGAGACCATGAAGGAGATCCAACGCATTCTTCTTCGCCACAAAGGCACGACCCCGGTCCATCTTGCCCTCCACGACCCCCATGGCCGGGTGGTTGTCCTCCATTCTGGCGAGGATTCCAAGGTGGAAGCCTCGGATGAGCTTTTTGCTGATCTGGAGAAAGTCGTGGGGGAAAATGCGGTCAAGATCCGCTAGGGGATTCATAAGTATCTACGGCTTCTCAAGTTAGAGAAAATTTCGCCTTGACAGGTATCCTTGCTTCTGCTATTTTTCTCCGTATCTTGAATCATCTCAAACACTTAAGGAAAATTTAAACGGGTTTTTAACCTGAAAGGCTAGTGAATCAGATGGACAAGATGCCGGATACCTCTCGTGAAGGAGGTCGCAACGTGACAAAAAAAGACATCGTAATGCGTGTCTCGAACGAAATCAATCTTACCCAGATCGACGTCAAAAAGATCGTCCAGAGAACCCTGGATGTGATTGTGGAAAGCCTGGAACGGGGAGAGACCGTGGAACTCAGGAATTTCGGAGTGTTCAAGGTCAAGGTTCGTCGAGGTCGCGTGGGAAGAAATCCCCGCACGGGGCAGGAAGTCACCGTGCCCGAAAAAAAGGTCGTGGTTTTCAAGCCGGGCCTTATCTTAAAAGGGAAGATCAAGTAATCGTAATTCCGGAAAAGCGCGGGAGGATGGAATGCCTGAAAATGGTAAAGTAAAGTGGTTCTCCAACGTCAAGGGATTCGGATTCCTTCAGAAAGACGGCATGGAGAAAGATATCTTTGTCCATTACAAAGATATCGTGAACGACGGTTATAAAACGCTTGAATCGGGGGAAGAGGTCACGTTCGAGATCGAAGAAGGGCCCAAAGGGCCTACGGCCAAACAAGTGGTCAGGATCAAAAAACCCGCCAAAGAAAAACCTCAAGACGGTGCGGCAGAAAAAACGGAAGCTAAGACCGAAAAACCCTCCAAGTCCGCTGTTCCGGCCAAGGAAGCGAAGTAATCCTAACAGTGTCTCTGGCCTTGTTTTTGATCGGACATAAAGGATCGTAGCGTCGGACCCGGTTGTCGATCGTTCTCAAAGGGTATTCGAAGATCTTAAGCTTGATCGACAGACAGTTATCAATCATTTCGGATCTCGCATGACAGAAGGAAGAAAACTCAGAAGATTTTTTTGCGGGGAAACTCTCCATTCTCCCGGCCAAGTCGTGACGGTGGATCCCGGAGAGACCCATCATCTCAAAGACCTTATCCGTATCCAGCCAGGCGGACAATGTCTGCTCATGGACGGAAACGGGACCGAAGCAGTGGCGGAGGTGACTGCTTTTTCAAAGGAAGGGCGGACATCCCTGACGATCCTCCATCTCTCTGCTCGGGCTTTGGCTCCGGCCCGGTTCTCGATCCGGGTTCTTGCGTCTTTGCTACAAAAAAACAAAATGGACGATCTAGTCGAAAAACTGCAGGAACTCGGCGCAGAAGAGATCCACCCGGTGATCGCCGAACGGTCAGAATTGCGTCTTTCCAAAGAACAGCAGGAGAAAATCACGCGGCGGTGGTCCAAGAAGATTATTGAGGCCGGAAAACAGTCTGGGACCTTGCGGCTCCTCAAAGTCGGCGGATTCGAGCGGCTTGAACATGCTTTTCGCCATATTCCTCCGGAACATTGGGTCGCGTTCTTTCATCCTGAAAGAGGTTTGATGCCGTTCCATGATTGGAGTGAATCCCTGAAAAAGATCCCTGGACCCGCCGTGGTGAATGTTGTTTTCGGTCCGGAAGGCGGGTTTTCAGACCGGGAAGTGGCGTGGGCCCGCGCCGAGGCCGGACAGCGCAAGGGGAAAATGGTTTTGGTCCGTTTGACCGACACTTTGTTAAAAGCAGAAACGGCTATCCTGGGGACCGTGGCTTCCCTGAGGTTCCTTTTCCCATGATGCCTCGAGTGCGATTCATTACGCTGGGATGCCGGGTCAATCAGTATGAAACGCAAGCGATGCGTGAACAGCTCGAACGTGAAGGGATGATGAGCCTTTCCCGGGTCCAAGCGAAGGGACATGGCCCGGAACATGAAGTGGAGTGGGTGATCATCAATACCTGCACGGTGACCGGCGAAGCCGACCGGGAGAACTTGTATTGGATCCGGCGCGCCCGCCGGGAACATCCCAAAGCGCGGATCGCGGTCACCGGTTGTTTTGCGGAAAAAGACCGCCCCAAGATCCTGGCACTCGGAGGAATCGATCTTGTCCTGGGTAATCGCGAAAAACCGAAATTAGCTGAGCATTTGCGTGCCCTTGCCTTAGGGGAGGATGAGTCCGGGAGAGGATGTAAGGACGGAGCCCGGGAGTTCCCGGATCTTCGGGTTTCGGGTTCTTTCGAAAGATCCCGCGCGTATATCAAGATCCAGGACGGATGTGATCACCGATGTTCTTACTGCAAAGTGGTTCTGGTCCGGGGGCGTTCGCGCAGTCGTCCGATTGACGAGATTGTCGAGGAAACCGAAAGACTCGCCGCATCGGGATTGCGGGAAATCGTGCTGACGGGAGTTCAGCTCGGGGCTTATGGCCGTGATTTCGCCCGACCGAGCTCTCTTCCGGAAGTGATCCGTGCCTGCGCCCGGATCCCGGGGATTGCGCGGATCCGGCTGAGCTCGATCGAACCGACCGATATCACTACTCCACTGATCGAGACGTTAAGCACGCTGGAACAGTGCTGTTCCCATCTTCATATCCCGCTCCAGAGCGGGGATAACGGCGTGCTTCGGAGGATGAACCGCCGCTACCGCAGGGATTTTTTCAAACAAAAAGTCATAGAGTTGCAGCAAGCGATGCCGGATTTCCTTTTTTCAACCGATGTGATCGCGGGATTTCCTGGAGAGACCGAGCGGGAATTCGAGAGCACCGTAGCTCTTCTTGAAGAACTCCGGCCGCTCAAGTGCCATGTGTTCCCGTATAGCCGGCGTGAAGGGACGCGGGCTGCTTCTTTTCTGCCGCTTCCGGCGAAGGTCGTTCGTGAACGAGTGAAGCGGCTTCTCGCAATGAGTCTGGATCTCTCCCGGCAAGCCCAGGGCCGTTTTAGCGGAAGGATCTTTCCGGTCCTTATCGAGGGGAAACAGGACCGTGAGGGGCATTGCCAGGGGTTGACTTCGAACCATATGAAAGTCTTTATTCGCACAGAAACCCTAGAACCCGGAACGCTTGTCCGGGTGCGGCTGGTCGAGCCCGAGGAAGAGGCTTGGCGGGCTGAACTTGTGGGGCTAACTTTGGGGAGGCGTCCATGAACATGATCAGAGAATGGTGGTATGGTTTTCTTCAAAGCCAGGTGTGGAAGGCGTTCCTGGCCCATTTCGGGTGGCTCGATTGGACCGTGATGCTGTTTTCCGTTGCGGGAGCTTTCCGGGGATTGCGTTTGGGGTTTTGGAATATGCTCTTCAAGATAGCCGGTATGATCGTTGCGTTGTTTTTTTCGATCGAATATTCCGACGCGGTCAACCGGTATATGATCCAGCACGTCCAACTGCTGCCGGTCCGATATGTTCCTATGGTCGCGTTCATTTTGACGGTTTTTGTTTTCTGGTACGCGGCCGGTCTTGTCATGAAGGCCATCGCCGGTTTTTTCAAGACCAAGGCCACGTTTTTATCGAATATCCTGGGCGGCGTGCTTGGGGCTGTCTATGCTTTTATCCTGGCTAGTCTGCTCGCGCAGGTTTTGATCCTTAGCCCTTGGGGCAACTGGGAGAAGGTCTTCAGCGATCACGGGGTCGTGATGGGGCAGTCGCTTCGCGATACCGCGCCTGGGATCTATCGTATGCTCCATTTCTCATTCAGCGAAACCAAGAATCCTTGATCCTCCTTACAGGAGTCTAGTATTGTGCAATACGATTCCCGAATAGTCGATCAGGTCCGGATGGCCAACGATATCGTTGATGTCGTAAGCCAATATGTGCAACTGAAACGCGCCGGAAAGAATTTCAAAGGCCTCAGCCCCTTTAAAGAAGAAAAGACGCCTTCTTTTATGGTCAGCCCGCAGAAACAGGTCTTTTATTGTTTTTCAAGCGGGATCGGAGGGGATGTCTTCAGTTTCCTCATGCGCCTTGAGAATCTGACTTTCCCCGAGGCCTTGCGCATGCTTGCCGAAAAAGCGCATATTCCGCTTCCCGAACCCAGCCGGGCTAGCGCCGAGACGCGGACCGCCGCCGAGACTCTTTATGCGGCGCACAAAGACGCCGCCCAATATTACCGTTCTCTTTATCTGCATCCGGAGGCGGGAAAGCGCGCGCGGGAATATTTCACGAAACGTAGTTTTTCTGCGGAGACCTCAGAGACTTTCGGGATCGGGTGGGCGCCGGAGCAATGGCAGGGGCTTTACGAATTCTTGAAGGGGAAAGGCTATCAAGACGCGATCCTTTTCAAGTCCGGACTAGTCCACCAATCTCCCCAGGGCCGGCCTTACGATGTTTTCCGCGGGCGTCTTTTGTTCCCGATCCATAACCTACAGGGAAAGGTAATGGGATTCGGCGGCCGTCTGATCACAAAAGCCGAAGGACCCAAATACCTCAATTCACCGGAAACCCTTATTTTTCAAAAAGGCCGGGAGCTTTTCGGACTTTTTTTTGCCCGCCGATTCATTTCCAAGGACCGTCCCCGGCTTATCTTAGTCGAGGGGTATATGGACTTCCTTCGGCTTTTTCATGCCGGATTCAAAAACACTGTCGCAACACTCGGGACCGCGCTTTCGAACGATCATGTTCGCCTTATGAAACGCTTCGCCGAGGAGGCTGTGGTGATCTATGACGGGGATTCGGCCGGGATTTCGGCTTCGCTTCGCGGCCTTGAGGTTTTCCTTGCAGAAGGAATGAACGTTAAGCTGGTGCGTGTTCCGGACGGCCTCGATCCCGATGATTTTATCGTGCAGCGAGGGGCCGAAGCGTTCCAGTCCCTTCTCGACCAGGCGCGGGATTTTTTCGACTACAAGATGGAAATCCTCCGAGAGATCCACGATCCGAAAGATCCCCTCGGGATCATGCGGATTACTTCAGATTTTCTGGAAACCCTGGCCAATATCCAAAACCCCATTTTGCTCGACCACTATCTCAAGCGGCTGGCCTCCGGGCTTGAGGTCCATGAGGACACTTTGCGGGCTGAGTTATCCAAATTCAAAGACAAGACCCGTCCGGCCGTGCGGCCGGGAGCAGCGAACACGGGGAATTCCAGACCGGTTTCTGCACAAAAAGGCGTTTCGTTCCCGGAAGAAGAGATCCTTCTGATCACGCTTTTGTTAGGTGATGAGACGCTTTTCAGCCGCGCATTGACGGATATCAAGCCGGATGATTTTTCATCGCCGGAGATTCGCAAATTCTATTTTGAGCTATTGGCGCGGGATATACAATCGACCGGCCCCGCGGATCCTTACGGGGCGCTAAGCGCCTGGGAAGATGATGCGCTTAAACAAAAGATCATGGAAAAGACCTTTATCGAATGGGATGAGGAAAGTAAACCCAAGGCTTACCAGGATTGTCTCCGCAAGGTCCGGGAGCGGCGCATCCAGGAGCGTTTGAGGGACCTTCGCCTGGAGATCTCTCAGGCCGAGAAAAAAGGGGACCTCGCCCGGGTCGAGGCTGGAATGAAAGAATACCAAACCCTCCTTAAGGCCCATGGAGGCTAGCTTTTACGGGGCTTATCGACCCCGCCGAAGGCGTCCTTTTCATTTGTGAAAAAAAGGGAATTGAGTATAATGTGCGGCTTATGAAAAAATCGAAACCAAAGCAATCCCGTTCCTCCTCCAAAAAACCGGCCCGCCCCCCGAAGAAAAAAGAAAAATCCGTCCCGCCTCCCCGAAAAGGCCTTGCGCCGAAACCGGGTCTGCCTGAGAACTTGAGGCATGCGGTAGCGGAACTCATCAAGCTCGGGAAAAATCAGGGATATCTGACGGTTGAGCAGGTCAACAACCGCCTTCCGAAAGAGATTGCGAACACCGAAAAGATCGACGTGGTTCTTATTGAATTAAAACGTGAGCGGATCGATGTGGTGTCGCGTCCGCCCGATGATAAAGGCAAAGAGGACCTCCATGGATTGGAAGGGGGCAAAGACGGGGAAGCTGGCAAAGAAGGGGCGGGGGAATCTGATAAAGAAGCGATCGCTGAATATGAGCGGGCCCGGATGGACGATCCGGTCCGCATGTATCTTCGGCAAATGGGGCAGATTCCGCTTTTGACCCGCGACCAGGAGATCGATCTGGCTCGCAAGATCGAAGAGGCCGAGGACGAATTGAAACGCGCGGTCTATCAAACCAAAGCCGTTCGTTTCGAGGTCCTTGAGCTCGGCCGTAAGATCCTTGACGGCGAGGTCAATCTGGAGGCGATCATCGATGAGGATCAGGAAGCCAAGATCCTGACGACCAAAAAGAAACTGAAGACCCTGATCCGCAAGCTTCGGGCCTCCCGTAAGGATGGCAACCTCGTGGAGCTTTTAATGCAGTTCAATCTTGAGGTCGGAGTGGTCGAGGAGATCATCCATGACCTGCGCGCGAAGCTCCACACCTTGAAAGTGAATCGGGAAGAGATCGCCCGGCTGAAGAAAAAGAACCAGACCGAGAAGATCCGGACACTCCGTCAGCGGAGCCGTGAGATCTCCCGTGAATTGGGGGAGTCCGAGGATGATATCCGGGAAAAATTCAAATTGGTCCAGGTCCGGGAACGCGAACTATCGAAGGCCAAAAAGGCGCTGGTCGCGGCCAACCTCCGCTTGGTGGTCAGCATTGCGAAAAAGTACACGAACCGTGGGCTTTCTTTCCTCGATCTTATTCAAGAGGGGAACATCGGACTGATGAAAGCCGTAGACAAGTTCGAATACAAACGCGGCTATAAATTCTCGACCTATGCGACGTGGTGGATCCGCCAAGCCATTACGCGTTCGATTGCGGACCAAGCGCGGACGATTCGGATCCCCGTCCATATGATCGAAACCATCAACAAGATCTTTCGCGCTTCCCGTCATCTGGTGCAGGAATCCGGCCGCGAACCGACTCCGGAAGAGATCTCGCAGATCCTCAAGATGCCGGTTGATAAGGTCAAATCGATCCTGAAGATTGCCCAAGAACCGATCAGTCTTCAGACCCCGATCGGGGATGACGGCGATACTAATTTTGGCGATTTCATCGAAGATAAGTCGGCAGTTTCTCCCGCGAATGCGACCGCTTACACCATGCTGAAAGAACAAATGGACGATGTCCTGCTTTCCTTGAACGAGCGGGAAGAAAAGGTCCTTCGGCTCCGTTTCGGGATCGGCGACGGCTATCCGAGGACCTTGGAAGAAGTCGGCCAGATCTTCAACGTGACACGGGAACGCGTTCGTCAGATCGAGGCGAAGGCGCTCCGAAAATTGCGTCACCCCACCCGCGCCCGAAAGCTGAAAAATTTTCTCGATATGAAAATGAGCGAATAACCGCTCCGTCAGAGGTCTTCCGCGGCCGTCTTGGCCCGACCATTCCTGCGAAAAGCAAAAAAATCATGTGGGCGCCTTAAGGAACCTAAGTTAGAATAATAGAGATTCGTTATCCGGAAGCGTCTTTTCAGGATCGAATGAGGCCCTAGCGGGATCATGGTAAAAAAAGCCCAGCGTTCGCAAAGCATCAGCGTCCTCATTATTGAAAGCGTGGTCCGGGACCTCCGGTTGCTTCTCAAGCTCCTCGCCGAATGCCGGTCCCCGCGTTTTCGCGTCAAGGCAACTCCGTCCTTGAAAAAAGGCCTCGAGGCGCTTGCCTCCGGGGATTACCAGGTGGTGCTTGCCGATGTCTCTCTGAAGGATGCGCGGGGGATGGAGGTTTTTGATGAGATCCATCGCGCGTTCCCCAAAGTGCCGGTCGTTCTGCTCAGCAGACTCGGGGATCAGAAACGGGCGCTGGCCGCAGTGCGTCGGGGGGCCCAGGATTATTTGATCAAAGCCAAACTCAACAGCTCGATGCTTTCCCGTGTGCTTTGTTATGCCATCGAGCGGCGGATCGCCCAGGAAGATATTTTTATCGCGGAAGAAAAATACCGCATGGTCTTCGAAAATTCGGCGGTTGCGATCGTTCTCAATGATAGACGTTTACGCGCCATGTCGTGGAACCGCTTTTTCGAAGCGATGATCAACGGAACCTCCCGCGAGATCGCTCGCAAGCCCATGGCCTCTTTTTTTCCGAAGGCGGTTTGGCCTAAGGTGGAAGCCTATTATCACGATCAGAATTCGAACCATGAGTTCGAAGCGCAGATCTTTCGCGCCGGACAGCCTATTGACGTCAATATTTCGTTGAGCTTCATCCGCGATTCCGAGGGGAACGTGACCGGCGCGATCAATATGATCCAGGATATTTCGGCCCGTAAAATGGTCGAGAAACTGAAGGATGAATTCACCAGCACGGTTTCTCATGAGATCCGGACGCCGATGACGGTGATCCGCGAAGGGGTGAGCCAGGTGATGGACGGGATCCTGGGGCCTTGCACCGATCTGCAAAAAGATATCCTGGTGATCACGCTTGAGAATATTGACCGCCTGGCCCGGATCCTGAACGATCTTTTGGATTTTTCAAAAATGGAAGCCGGGAAGATGCCGCTCGAAAAAACGGCGACCGATCTTGTCCTCTTGGCCCGAAAGGCGATCGCCTTGTTCACTTCCGTTGCCAAAGACAAGGGGATCACGATGGCGATGATGTGCGATCAAGAAAAGATCTCTTGCTATGCCGATCCGGACCGGATCATGCAGGTTTTGTCGAATTTGTTGGACAACGCGCTTAAATTCACTTCGAAGGGAAGGATCGAGATCGCTCTCGAAGCCGGAAAGGATTTTGTTGAATGCCGGGTAGCCGACAGCGGGCGGGGGATCGCGAGGAACGAGATGCCGTTTGTCTTTGATAAATTCCAACAATTCAGCCGTGAGATCGGCCCGGGGCTTCGAGGGACCGGGCTCGGCCTTGCGATCTGTAAAAAGATCGTGGAAATGCACGGCGGTACGATCCAAGTTCAAAGCGAGGTCGGAAGAGGGAGCACGTTCACTTTTCGATTACCTTCTTCGACCCATGGCTAAGCGGAGGAAAAAGTGGCTGAAGAGATCAAAAGCATTTTGATCGTGGACGACGAGCCGGATATCTTAAAGCTGGTCGAGATCCGGCTCCGGAACCAGCATTATGCGGTGCTGACTGCTATCGATGGGCTTGAGGGGCTGAGGATGTTCCAACGGCATGAACCCGACCTGGTCCTGCTCGATATCATGATGCCGAAGCTCGACGGGTTTGAGTTCCTCGACCGGATCAAGACGATGAAAGTGAAAAAGTTCATCCCTATTATCATGTTCTCTGCCAAAGTCCGAGCCGAGGATATCGAAAAAGCCAAAACCCGAGGAGCTTGGGACTATATCCTGAAGCCTTTTACGGCCGAAGAGCTGATCGCAAAGATCAAAAAAGCCTTTGAGAGCCTTATGCCGGAAGCGAACGCCTGATTTGAGGGCCTTCTCAAAAAGAAAAAGGTGCCTTTGGCCCCCGTCCTTGGGGCCTGTAGCTCAGTGGTTAGAGCAGTCGACTCATAATCGATTGGTCCCTGGTTCGAACCCAGGCAGGCCCACTTCATTTTGGCATTAAATCCCAGTTGTTTTTCAACCTATCCTATAAGTGGAGGATCCCCGCTTGAAAACCTCAGGATCATGAGGGAGGCGGTCGGGATTGATGCGTCGAGATAAAAATAGTTAAAAATAATATTAGGATTGACGATAAATAGTGGATAAGATAGAATGCAATCGTTTCCAGGGAGAGTTCTCTAGGAAAAATACCTAGGCGGCTTTTCGTGGGGACATGCGTTCGATGGAATTTCTAACAACCTAGGGAGGCAAGAATGAAAATGCACCTTTCCAAAGTTTTGTGGTTGGTGTTGATTTTGGCGGTGGTTTTTGCCGTGCCTGTCTTTGCCGATGAAAGCGAAGCTGTGGCGCTCAAGGACCTCGTGGATCAACTCAATAACAAAATCTCCATGCTCGAGCAGAAAGTTGCTGAAAAAAGCGCGACGCCCACCTATGTGGCCCCGTCCGCGCCTGTTCAAGAAGCCGGGCTGGTGAGAGCCGCTGAGAACATCGAAATGGGTGGCCATATCGATGTGCAGTGGAACAATAACTTCAGACAACCTCCGCGTGTGGCGGATGCGAACGTCGGTCGTGTCTTTGACCGCGATGACGGTTCGTTCACGCTCAATAATGTCGAGCTTTGGTTCCAGAATCGGGCCGAAAAAGCCGGCGAGTCCGGGTTCCGCATCAATCTTTCCATGGGGGAAGATGCTGACATCGTGGATGCGGATGACAACGGCGCCGAGAAGTTCGATGTTCAGGAAGCGTTCGTGGAGTATATTGCCCCGCTCAATTTCTTCGAGGGCAGTTCCATCCTTCCTGATAATGTCCGCATCATGGCCGGCCGTTTTGTGACTTTGGCTGGTTTTGAAGTGATCGAAGCCCAGGACAACTGGAACATTTCCCGTTCCTTTATGTTCGGCTACGGGATCCCGTATGTTCATGACGGTATCCGCACCAATTTCCAGATGTTCGATGATGCCCTTGATGTGTATTTGGGCGTTAACAACGGCTGGGATAATTCGGTCGATAACAACAGCTTCAAGACCCTCGAAGTTGGCGTGGGCTATGATGTGCCATATGTCGAGAATCTTACGGCTTTCCACTCCTTTTACTGGGGTGCGGAGAGCGGTGGGGATACGCCCAATGGCAAAACTTGGTTGCTGACGAACGTGTTGCGTTATGACGTGACCTCCAAGTTGAGCTTGGGCAGTGAAGCGAATTATGGCCAGATGCACAATGGCGGCAATATCAACGGCGTTCCCGCCGGCAATGGTGCCGAGAGCGGCGGCGACTGGTTCGGATATGCGGGTTATATCCGCTATCAGTTCACCGATAAGTTCGCCACATCCGCCCGCTATGAAATTGCGGTGGATGACGATATCACAAGGCAGGTGGGTGCGGCAGCCGGTGGAGCAACCTACCACTGGAGTGATAGGACGTTTGCGCAGACTTATACCGCCGAGTATAAGCTGACCAACGATTTGATTGCTCGTGCCGAGTTCAGACACGATAAATCAAACGACGATCGGCCGTTTGCTTTTGATCCGGATACAGCGGGTCATCAGGGAACGGAAAGCTCGCAAACCACGATCGCAGGGCAGTTGATTTACATTATTTAAGCAGTTCGATATTTGACAATAAGATGCCCCGGCCTTAATTTTGCCTCCCTTGGTGGCAAGGTGCCCCTAAAAGTTATAGGCCGGGGCACCTTATTTTTATAGGGATCCGAGAAGCTCAAGCTTGACGAGGAGGGAAGATCAAATGGGATCGCCGAAATGGATCGTTCTCCTTGCTTTGATGCTGGCCGGTTGTGCGACGGGAAAAGGGCCTGAGCATTTTTATTTCGGTTCCTATTCAGAGGCTGAAAAGCTCTACAACAAGGGGCAATACGAGCCCGCTATCGAAGAATACCAGGCCTATATTGAAGAAAATCCCGAAGGGAATTTGGCGGTCATCGCCAAGTTCTATATCGGGAAAAGCCACGCGGCTTTAGGCCATAACGAAGAAGCCGTCAGTATTTTCAAGGACATCGTACGGAAGAATCCCGATCTTGTCTGGGCCGATTTCGCTAAGAACCAGCTGGCCGAGATCGAGAAGGCCAAGTCTTAATACCGTTTTTTGCAGGAGGCCCCGGAAGGTCGCTTTCGCTTCGGCGGAGGAGGAAAGTCCGGGCTTCATCAGGGCAGCGTAGTGGGTAATACCCATCTCCTGTGTCCGCGTGACGCAGGACGGATCTCCGCCTGAAGGATGACGGCGGACCCGACCGGAGCGATCCGGCGGGAGAGCCACAGAGACGAGTCCCGGAGGACCGAAAGGTCCGAAGGGGGTGAAACGCGGCAATCTCTACGCGAAGAAAGGCCAAAAGGAAGGACCGCCGTAAGGCTTGAGGCGGCCCGCTTCAGATCCCGCAAGGGAGGTCCTTCAGGTAGGCCGCACGCGGCCTTCAGTAATGA
The DNA here is from genome assembly GCA_049324575.1 of Candidatus Omnitrophota bacterium. Lineage (GTDB taxonomy): Bacteria > Omnitrophota > Omnitrophia > Omnitrophales > Aquincolibacteriaceae > JBMONI01. The sequence goes on from JBMONI010000023.1 coordinate 27,060, forward strand.
AGGCCCCAGATAGATGACCTTCGCCCCGCAAGGGGCACAGAACCCGGCTTATAGGGGCTCCTGCATGAGTTGCGAGAGCGCTTCCGAATTCTTTAGGAAGCGCTTTTTTTTCTCTCCTCATCTTGACAAAACCCTTTTCATGGGATAGATTTCACAGGATTTCGAACGTTCCCTTTTAAGTCGATGCAGTGACATCGGCAAAGGAGAGAAAGTGAAGTTGCAAAGATCCGCTAGAATGCAGGCTCTGCCCCTCCGGGCGGGGCTTTTTTTTTGCCTTAAGAGGGTCCGGCCATGACCGAGCGTCAAGTCTTGGGAGAGGCGGATATCCAAAAGGCGATCAGCCGTGTCGCGCATGAGATCATCGAACGGAACTCGGCGCTCTCCAAAGTCGTTCTGGTCGGTATTCGGACCCGCGGGGTCTATATCGCCGAGCGCATTCGCAAACAGATCAAAGAACTCAAAAACGTAGCGCTTCCCAAAGCCAGCCTCGATATCACTCTTTATCGTGACGATCTGAGCGAGATCGGACTTCGCCCGGAGGTCCGCGAAACGGACCTTGCGATCAGCCTGAATAAAAAGATCGTTGTTCTTGTGGATGATGTCCTCTATACGGGACGGACCATCCGGGCCGCCCTGGATGCGCTAATCGATTTCGGGCGTCCTGAGGCGGTCCAATTAGCGGTCCTGATCGACCGCGGTCACCGCGAACTTCCGATCAAGGCCGACTATGTCGGCAAGAACCTTCCGACGTCAAAATCCGAACATGTGATCCTGAAGCTGAAGGAAAAAGAAGGCGTCGATGAGGTCGTGATCGCTGGGAGGGAACGCTGATGAACAAGAAGCGATGGACCCGCAAGGACCTGCTCGGGCTTCGGGACCTTTCGAAAGAAGAGATCGAGTATATTCTTGAAACGGCCAAATCATTCCGGGAAGTTTCCTTGCGGCCGGTCAAGAAGGTCCCTGCCCTCCGCGGGAAAACGATCGCGAATCTTTTCTTCGAGCCGAGCACCCGCACGCGGATATCCTTCGAGCTGGCGGCCAAACGGCTCAGCGCGGACGTCATTAATTTCGCCTCCTCGACCTCGAGCGTGGTGAAAGGAGAAACCCTGGTCGATACCGCGCGCAATATCGAATCCCTCAAGGTGGATACGGTGGTGATCCGCCATTCGGCTTCCGGTGCGCCGCATCGGTTGGCTCCGCATTTGAAAGCGGGTGTGATCAATGCGGGGGACGGCATCAATGAGCATCCAACACAGGCTCTTCTCGATATGTTCACAATCCTCGATAAGAAAGGAAAGATCGAGGGGCTGAAGATCAGTTTTATCGGCGATATCCTCCATAGCCGGGTTGCGCGCTCGAACATGTGGGGACTGACAAAACTGGGCGCCAAAGTGACGGTTTGCGCTCCGAAGACCCTTCTTCCGCCTCAAGTGGAGAAGATCGGGGTCAAGGTGACCACCAGCCTCAAAGAGGCGGTCAAAGACGCGGATGTCGTCAACTTACTTCGGATCCAGCTTGAACGGCAGGCGCAGTCGTTTTTCCCGAGCATCCGGGAATATGCAACCGCTTATCAGATCGACCACGAGATCCTCAAGACCGCCAAACCCGATGTGCTGATCATGCATCCCGGCCCGGTGAACCGTGGTATCGAGATCACGAGCGATGTGGTCGAAGGACCCTATTCCGTCATTCTGGACCAGGTGACCCATGGGATCGCGGTCCGCATGGCGGTCCTGTACCTGCTTTCTTCCGCAAGCGGAACTCCCGCTGAGGAGGTTGCGTCATGAACTATCTTCTGAAAAATGTCTTGTTTACGGATCCGGAAGGACCGGCCGAGGCGAAACCGCAGGCGCTGGATGTTTACATTGCCAAGGGCCGGATCGCCGAGATCGGACAAGACCTCAAAGGCGAAGAAGCAACGGTGATGGATGCGAAAGGGCTTCGCCTGATGCCTGGATTCATCGATCTTCACACGCATTTTCGCGAGCCCGGCTATGAGTCCAAAGAGACCATTCAGACCGGAGCGCATGCGGCCCTGCGCGGAGGGTATGTGGCGTCGGTCTCCATGCCGAACACGAATCCTCCCTGCGACCACCAAAGCGTGATCGACAACATCATCCGCAAAGCGAAAGAGGTCCCTTACACTATTTTCCCGGCCGGGACCATCAGCAAAGGGCGGGAAGGCAAAGAGCTTTCGGAGATGGCGGACCTCGTCGATGCGGGGATCGTGGCCGTGACTGATGACCATACCTGGGTCGCGAATGCGATCCTGATGAGACGCGCGATGGAATATGCCTCGATGTTCGGATTGATCGTGATGAGCCATTGCGAGGACAAGAACCTTTCGGCGGAGGGGGTGATGAATGAGGGTTTTGCCTCTACGCGGCTGGGTCTGCGGGGAATTCCGGCCGCAAGCGAAGATGTCGCCGTCGCGCGCGATATCGAGTTGGCGCGTCTGACCGGAGCCAAACTTCATTTGAGCCATATCTCGACCGCTCGATCCGCTGAATTGGTCCGGAGGGCGAAAACGGAAGGGATCAGCGTGACCGCCGAAGTGACTCCGCATAACCTGACCCTGACGGAAGAATCACTTGAAGGGTACAACACCGATATGAAGATCTATCCTCCGCTTCGCACCTCGGAAGATGTGGCCGCGGTCCGTGCGGCTCTAAAGGCAGGGACCATCGATTGTGTGGCGACGGACCACGCGCCGCATACCGCAGAGGACAAAATGCAGGAATTCGATCATGCCCCCTTCGGGACGATCGGGCTCGAAACGGCTTTCGCTGTTGTCTTGACCGAACTGTATCACGGCGAGAAGTGGCCGCTGGGAGAGATCGTCAATGTCCTTTCCTGCGTGCCGGCGAAGATCTTGGGGCTGAAAGCCGGTTTTGGGCGTATCCGCAAAGGCGATGTCGCAAACCTGGCTTTGGCGGACCTGGACCATGAGTGGGTCGTTTCGGCCCAGGATTTTTCCTCCAAATCCAAGAACAGTTGCTTCCTCGGCCGCAAATTAAAAGGAAAGATCCGCGCGACGGTCTGTGCCGGACGATTGTGGGAATATCCTCCGGCATGAAGGCGACCCTTGCTTTAGAGGACGGATCGATCTTTGAAGGCGAATCCTTCGGCGCCGAAGGGGAGGTCTTCGGCGAGGTCGTTTTCAATACTTCCCTCAGCGGTTATCAAGAGATCCTGACCGATCCCTCTTATAAGGGACAGATCGTCACGATGACTTATCCCCATATCGGCAATTACGGGATCAATGCCGCCGATGACGAATCAAGCCGGCCTTGGGTGGAAGGGTTTGTGGTCCGGGAATTGAGCCCTGTCGTGAGCAATTATCGCTCCCAAAAAGCGTTGGGCGAATATCTGCGGGACTACGGGATTGTCGGGATCCAGGGGATCGATACGCGTAAGCTGGTGAAGCATTTGCGCGATCAGGGGGCGAAAAAAGGCGTGATCTCGACGCGAGAAGGGGATCCCGCCAAACTGGTCTTGAAAGCCCAGGCTTCTCCGAGCATCGTTGGGCGGGACCTGGTCAAAGAAGTGACTTGTCAAAAGCCCTATGAGTTCTCGGAGGGGCTCCTTCAGGGGTTCGAATGGGGGTGCGCGTGCGAAAAGGTTTTTCCGATCGTGGCGATCGACGGAGGGATCAAGAAGAACATCCTCCGCAAGCTGAACCAACATGGTTTCCGCGTGACCGTTGTGCCGGCGAATACGTCGGCGGAAGCGGTCCTCCGGCATAAGCCGGCCGGGGTTTTCCTTTCCAATGGGCCCGGCGATCCTGCGGCGGTGCCTTATCTGGTCGAAACGGTCCGCTCGCTCGTCGGCAAAGTTCCGATCTTCGGGATCTGCCTGGGGCATCAGATGCTGGGCCAGGCGCTCGGCGGGACCACCTCGAAACTCAAGTTCGGACACCGGGGCGGGAACCATCCGGTCATGGACTTGGCGACCCAGAAGATCGAGATCACTTCCCAGAACCATGGTTTTGTGGTCGACATCGACTCTCTGCCCCAGGACGAGATCGAACTGACCCATGTGAATTTGAATGACAAGACCCTGGAAGGGATCCGCCATAAAAAACTTCCTCTTTTTTCTGTCCAATACCATCCGGAAAATTCACCGGGGCCTCATGACAGTGATTACCTCTTTGCCCGCTTCCATGAGTTGATCCAGGAGCGGTCCTGATGCCTAAACGCGACGATCTCCACAAGATCCTGATCATCGGGTCCGGGCCGATTGTGATCGGCCAGGCCTGCGAGTTCGATTATTCCGGGACCCAGGCCTGCAAGGCCTTGAAAGAAGAAGGCTATGAGGTTGTGCTGGTGAATTCCAATCCCGCCACGATCATGACCGATCCGGGCATGGCGCATCGCACCTATATTGAGCCCTTGACCGTCGAATTTCTCGAAAAGATCATCGAAAAGGAACGTCCGGATGCCTGTCTGCCCACCATGGGCGGGCAAACCGCTTTGAACCTCACCGTCCAGGCCTATGAGAAAGAGGTTTTCCAAAAATACGGGGTTGAGTTGATCGGCGCGCGCTATGAGACGATCAAAAAGGCCGAAGACCGTCAGCTTTTCAAAAAGGCGATCCAAAAGATCGGGCTGGATCTCCCTAAGAGCGGATTTGCTTACTCGGTCCGGGAAGCCCTGCAGGTCGCCGACACGATCGGCTACCCGGTCATTGTCAGGCCGAGCTTTACCCTGGGAGGGACCGGGAGCGGGATCTGTTTCAATCGTGAAGAGCTCGAGCGGACCGCAGGTCTGGGGCTGGAGTACAGCCTGGTCCATGAGGTGCTGATCGAGGAGTCGGTCCTCGGCTGGAAGGAATTTGAACTCGAGGTCATGCGGGACCGCAAAGACAATTATGTGGTGGTCTGTACGATCGAGAACTTTGATCCGATGGGGGTGCATACGGGGGATTCGATCACGGTCGCTCCGGCGCAGACCCTGACCGATAAGGAATATCAGCGCATGCGCGATGCGGGAAGGAAGATCATCTCCGAGATCGGCGTCGAGACCGGGGGGTCGAACATCCAATTCGCGATCGATCCCAAGGACGGGCGGATGGTCGTGATCGAGATGAATCCGAGGGTTTCGCGTTCTTCGGCCCTGGCTTCGAAGGCGACCGGGTTTCCTATCGCTAAATTCGCGGCCAAATTGGCCATCGGATACACGCTCGATGAGATCCCGAACGATATTACCCAATATACGCCGGCTTCTTTCGAGCCATCGATCGACTATTGTGTGGTCAAGATCCCGCGGTTCACGTTCGAAAAATTCGAAGGGGTCAGTAACGAACTGACGTCCCAAATGAAATCGGTCGGGGAAGTGATGGCGATCGGAAGGACTTTCAAGGAAGCGCTTCAGAAAGGGCTTCGCTCGCTCGAAATGAAGCGGTTCGGATTAGGCGCGGACGGGAAAGACCGTGTTTTTTCGAAGGAGCTTGCAACGCGGGAGGCTTATCGGGATTTTGTGGCGAAGGCGCCCCAGGATGCGGAGCTTAAACGGCAATTATTGGGCCATATCGCGGTAGCCCGTGACGGACGGATCTTCTATCTCAAGTACGCCATGCTGGCGGGGGCTTCGGTCGAAGAGATCCACCGGGCCACGGCGATCGACCCTTGGTTCCTGGTCCAGATGGAGCAGATCGTCGAGCTTGAAAAAGAGATCTTGGCGCGGTCTTCTCTCGAAGCTATTTCGAAACCATTGTTCAAAAAGATCAAACAATACGGATTTTCCGACCGGCAGATCGCTTTTTGCACGGGGGCAAGTGAATCCGAGGTCCGAAAATCCCGAGAAAACCTGGGGATCCGCACGGTCTTCAAACTCGTGGATACCTGCGCCGCTGAATTCAAGGCTTATACGCCTTATTTTTATTCGACCTACGAGGAAGAGGACGAAAGCGAGCCCAGTTCACGCAAGAAAGTCATGATCCTCGGAAGCGGCCCGAACCGCATCGGCCAAGGGATCGAGTTCGATTATTGCTGCGTCCATGCTTCTTTCGCTCTCAAAGCCGCTGGTTTTGAGACGATCATGGTCAATTCGAACCCCGAGACCGTCAGCACCGATTACGATACTTCGGACAAGCTCTATTTTGAACCGCTGACGCATGAAGATGTCCTCAATATTTTCGAACGGGAGAAGCCGATGGGCGTGATCCTCCAATTGGGAGGGCAAACGCCGCTCAATCTCGCCAGATCCCTCCAGGCGAGCGGGGTCCCGATCCTCGGGACTTCCGCGGATGCGATCGATACGGCGGAGGACCGCGACAAATTCAAGCGCCTTCTCGAGAAGATCGGCCTCCGGCAACCGGTCAGCGGGATTGCTCATGCGTTCGAGGAAGCGTGTCAGGTTGCCGGGCGGATCGGTTATCCGATCGTGGTCCGTCCTTCTTATGTGTTGGGAGGCAGGGCCATGGAAGTGGCGTTCAGCGAGGAGGGGTTCAGGAAGTATGTGGCGCAGGCTTTCGAAGCAAGCGGGGAGCATCCCGTCCTGATCGATCAATTCCTCGAGAACGCGATCGAGGTCGATGTGGATCTGATCTCGGATGGCGAGACGCAGGTGATCGGTTCGGTCATGGAGCACATCGAAGAAGCGGGGATCCATTCGGGGGACAGCGCTTCCGTGATCCCGCCCTTTTCTTTACCTGCGAAGATCGTTAAAGAGATCATGGAAAAGACCAAACAGATCGCAAGGGAACTGCGCATCGTTGGTCTGATGAATGTCCAGTATGCGGTCAAAGACGGCGTGATCTATTGCCTTGAGGTGAATCCCAGAGCTTCGAGAACAGTTCCTTTTGTAAGTAAAACGATCGGAGTTCCGCTCGCCAAATTTGCCGCGGAGGTCATGGCCGGCCGCACCTTGAAGGAGCTTGGATTTACGCGTGAGATCGTGCCCGATTATGTCGCGGTCAAGGAGTCGGTCCTTCCGTTCGTTAAATTCCCGGGCGCGGATATCATTCTTTCTCCCGAGATGAAATCGACGGGAGAAGTGATGGGGATCGACCAGGACCTTCCGCGGGCCTTTTATAAATCCCAAAGCGCGGCGATGACCCATCTGCCCCTTGAAGGGCGGGTCTTTATCAGTATCAAAGACAAGGAAAAACCCAAGATCGTGGGGACCGCTAAAGGTTTCCATGAGATGGGGTTCAAGATCGTTTCGACCAAAGGAACCGCGGCTTTTTTAGACTCTCACGGAATCCCGGTCGAGCCCGTTCTCAAACTTTCTGAGGGGAGGCCTTCGATCGCTGACATGATCCGCAATAACCAGATCCAGTTGATCATCAATACGCCGAGCGGGCGGGGCCCGTTTCTCGATGAGGCGAAGATCCGTTCGCTTGCCGTTTCGTTCAATATCCCGTGTATCACGACCCTGAATGCCGCTCAAGCTGCCGCCGCGGCGCTCCGTGCGGTTCGTGGCGGAAAGCAGCTTGGCGTAAAAACGATCCAGGAGTATCATGCACTCCATGCTGGCCGGTTCGCGAAAAGCTATGATGCCGAAGAAGTACGATGAATGGGTGGCGGTCCATGAGAACCGCAAGATCAATTCCAAGTACTACAAACTGACCTTTCGTTCAAAGCTCCTGGCGAGGGGAGCGATGCCGGGGCAATTCCTTCACCTTCAGGTCCATGCGGACGGGACTTTCGCCCTCCGCCGTCCATTCAGCTATTACCGAGTATCGGGAGATCAGATCGAGGTCCTTTATGAAGTCCTTGGAAAGGGCACTGCCGTGCTTGCCAAAAAACAGAAGGGGGACCGGCTCAAGGTCATGGGGCCGCTCGGCCGTCCTTTTACGGCGAAAGCGCCCGGGCTGCCCCGTCTTTTGGTGGCTGGGGGGATCGGGATCCCTCCGCTGGTCTTCTTTGCGGAAAAGAATAAAGTCGATTACCTCTTGATCGGGATCAAATCCAAGACCGAAAAAATGCCGCCCCAGGAGCTTGCCCGTGTGAAAGCGAAGATTCTCTATGCGAGTGATGACGGGTCCTTGGGTTTTCACGGTTACGTGACGGGGCTTCTCGAGAAGGTCTTGCGGGATGAGGACATAAGCCAGGCTTATATTCAGACTTGCGGACCCAAGGTCATGATGAAAACGGTTTTTGATATTGTGCGGAAGCGGAAGCTGGTCGGCGAGGCTTCGATCGATACGGCCATGGCTTGCGGGGTGGGGGCTTGTCTTGGGTGCATGGTCAAAACGCGCGAGGGGTGGGTTGCTTCGTGCACCGAAGGCCCGGTTTTTGATTTCGAACAGTTGAACGAGGAGAGCTTCCAGTGAAGAACGCCCTTTCAAAAAAAAGCGACGACGGAGGATTCTCGATGGAGACCCGGATCGGGGAGATGGTCTTCAGGAATCCGGTCACGGTCGCTTCCGGGACTTTCGGCACGAAAGGCGAATATGCCGATTTCGTGGATTACGCAAAGTTAGGTGCGATCATTACCAAGACTATCACGGTCCGGCCTCGTCCAGGGAACCCGATGCCGAGGATATGCGAGGTCCCGGGAGGGATGCTGAACGCGATCGGTCTTCAAAATGCCGGGCTGGAGGACTTTATCACCCAAAAGATCCCTGTTTTTGCGGCGATCGCGACGCCGTTGATCGTTAACATCGCCGGCGAAGAGCTCGAAGAATTCTCCGCCTTGGCGTCCCGGCTTGACCGCGAGAAAAAAACGGTCAAAGCCCTTGAGGTCAACCTTTCCTGCCCGAACGTGGAGGCGGGGGGTGTCCGCTCGATGAAAAAAAGGGAAAAGATCCTAGCGATCATCCGAGCGGTCCGGCAGGCTACGGGGCTTCCGTTTTTTGCCAAGATATCCCCGGAATTGGGGGATGTGCTTGAGGTCGGCGAGGCGGTGCTTGCCGCGGGCGCTAACGGGCTGAGCGTCATGAATACACTGAAAGGGCTTGCGATCGATACCCGTTCCAGGCGTCCGAGGCTTGCGAATGTGACGGGCGGGCTCAGCGGGCCGGCGATCAAACCGGTAGCGCTCCGGTACGTCTATGAGGTCAAGCGTGAGCTGAAAGCGCCGGTTATCGCTTCCGGGGGGATTTCGACGGCGCAGGATGCCATTGAATTTCTGATCGCGGGAGCGGATCTTATCGCGGTCGGGAGTGCGAATTTCATCGAACCGTCGGCGACGATGGAGATCCTAGCGGGGATTGAGAAATACTGTAGAGAACAGGGGATCCGGGATCTTGCTGAACTTCGGGGATCCCTTTTAACGGGGAAGACAACGTCATGAGCAAGCATCCTTTTTCGGAACGGGTGATCGTGGCACTTGATGTTCCAGGGCTTAAGGAGGCCGACCGCTTGGCGGGCGAGCTCCAGGGGCTTTTGGGTTATTTCAAGATCGGTTCCGAACTTTTTACCGCGCATGGCTGGGAGGCCGTGAAACAGGTTCAAAAAAAAGGCGGAAAAGTCTTTCTCGATCTCAAATTCCACGATATTCCCAATACGGTGTCCCGGACGGTCCAGGTCGTTTGCCGCCATGAGGTGGATATGTTCACGATCCATACTTCCGGAGGGCTTGCCATGATGCAAAAAGTCCGGGAGGCCATCGATCAAACGAAAGGGCTCAAGCCCAAAGCGGTCGGGGTTACGGTCTTGACGAGCATTTCTCCGCAAAGTTTTAAGGAAGAGCTCGGTTTCGCGATGCCGATAGCCGATCAGGTCCAAAGCCTTTGCCGGCTTGCCTGTCAAGCGGGGCTTTCGGGGATCGTTTGTTCTCCCAACGAAGTCGCAGGACTGAGAACCGAATTTCCGTCCCCCTTCTGTTTTGTGACCCCCGGCGTGCGTCCCTCCGGGGCTTCGGAGGATGACCAGAAAAGAATATGCACACCGGCGGAAGCCTTTCGCCGGGGCGCAGATTTTATTGTCATCGGCCGCCCTATTACGGCGGCTTCGGATCCTACCAAAGCGGCTTCGGATATCCTGAAGAGTCTATCCTAAGCCGAACCCTTGATCTCGTAAGTCCTTATAAAATATAAAGATACGATTAAATGAGGGCAAACGAATTCTTGACTAATCTTTAGGAGCTTCTTATAATGCGCATCTCTTATGGCGGTTGGGGCCTCTAAAATTCCTTCCCCCTCGAGAAGAAAGGCATAGAAAAACAAATGATTTCCAGCATGACGGCTTTCGCGCGAGCCGGATGGACTTCGGGAAAAACTCAATGGACGGTGGAGATCCGGTCATTGAATCATCGCTATTTTGAGTTTTCGGTTAAGCTGCCTCAGGATTATTACGGCTATGAAAATCCCGTCCGGGACCGGATCCGCGAGAGTTTTTCACGCGGGAAGATCACGGTGACGGTTACCCGGAATGGCGACGAGGACGCGATCGAGCCTGAGCTGGATGAGCAGGCCGTCCGCCGCTATCTCCAGAGTTTGAACCAATTAAAGAAGAAACTGAAATTATCGGGGGATATCCAGGTCAAGGACCTGGCGGCCTTTCCGCGGTTGCTCACGTTCAAAAAAAACAAAGAATCGACGGAGGTCGGATGGCTGCGGATCCAAAAGCTGCTTGATCAGGCGATCGCCCAGGCGGAACGCATGAGACAGCGTGAAGGGCGGGAAATGGCGCGTGATATCTCCCTCCGTTTGAAACATCTGCGGCAGGCCGTGATCCGGATCGAAGCCCTTCGAAAAGGCGAAACCCAGAGTGTTTTTGAAAAACTCCAGAAACGGGTGAGCGAGGTTCTGGGCGGCGAGATCTCGGACCCGGATCGGCTTTGGCGCGAAGTGGCGCTCTTGGTCGATCGCAGCGACATTACCGAAGAGATCACGCGTTTCAAGAGTCATTTAGACCTTTTTGAGACCCGCCTGAGATCGGATCAAGAGGTCGGCCGCGAGCTCGATTTTCTTTGTCAGGAAATGCATCGTGAGATCAATACCATGGGATCCAAATCCCAGCTTTTTGACATCTCCCGGGAAGTGGTTTTTGCCAAGGGAGAGATCGAAAAGATCCGCGAGCAAGTCCAGAATGTCGAATAGCGGCGTTCCGAGAAAGGGATGCCTGGTCGTCATTTCGGCCCCTTCGGGGTGCGGGAAAACGACCGTGGTTGAGAAGCTTTTGGCGAGCCACCCGGAGTGGCAGCGCTCGATCTCGGCGACGACGCGGGCTCCGCGCGGGAAGGAGCGGGACGGACAGGATTATTTCTTTCTGTCGCGCGGGGTATTCGAGAAGAAGATCGCGCGGGGAGAATTCCTCGAATATGCGGAAGTCCACGGCCAGTATTATGGGACCCCGAGGGCTTTCGTCGAAGAGGCTTTCCAGGAAGGAAAAACCGTCATCCTTGCGATCGATGTTCAAGGGATGAAAAAGGTCCGGGCGGCGGCCGGGGGGATGCCGCTTGTTACGATCTTTCTGGAGCCGCCGTCTTTCGAGATCCTGAAGGAACGGCTCGTTCACCGAGGGACCGACGCGGCGGCTGAGATTCAGAGGAGGGTTCTGACCGCTGAGAAAGAGATGCAGGAAGCCCGCCATTTTGAGCATCGCGTGATCAACCGCGATCTGGATCGGGCGGTTCAAGAAGTGGGATCGATCATCGAAAATTTCTTATCAGAAAGGAGAAAATGACCATGGGGTATATTTCACTGGAGAAACTTTTGAAAAAGAAGGACACGAGCCTTTATAAGCTGGTCCTTGCTTCGGCGGCGCGCGGGAATGAATTGGCCCAGGGGGGGCAGCCGCTCGTCAAATCCAATTCGAAAAAGGTTTCTACGGTCGCTTTGGAAGAGATCGCGGCTGGGAAAGTCTATTATGAAGACTCCAAAGAAAAGTCCAAAGCCAAAGACGCTTAAAGGCCGGGTCCTCATTCAGGTCGTGACCGGTAGTATCGCCGCTTATAAGGCGGCTGATCTGACCCGCGTGCTTCGGGATGCCGGGGCCAAGGTCTATTGTGTCATGACACCGGGGGCGAAGCATTTTGTGACCCCGCTGGTCCTTCGGGCGGTCAGCGGCGAGCGGGTTTTTGACGATTTCTTTTCGGTCCAGACGGACCATGGGGTTCTCCATACGGAACTTGCGGAAAAGGCGGACGCGATCCTTGTCGCCCCTGCTTCTGCGGATTTCATTGCCAAACTGGCCTGCGGAATGGCGGATGACCTTGCCAGCTGTTTGATCCTGGCCGTTCGAAAGCCTGTGGTGATCGTGCCGGCAATGAACGACCATATGTACCAGCATCCGCTGACCCAGGAGAATATGCAAAAGCTTGAGCGGATCGGTTACCGGTTCGTCCAGCCCGCCGTCGGGCGATTGGTTTGCGGAAAAGAATCCGTCGGGCATATCGCGGACCCTGCCCGGATCCTGAGCGTTCTGCAACAAAGCCTCTAAGCCGGGGGAGTATTGCCTTTGAAACGTCTTCTCATCACGGCGGGTCCTACCGTAGAACCTTTGGATCCGGTTCGTTTTCTTTCCAATCAATCCACAGGGGAAATGGGATATGCGATCGCCCGGCAGGCGAAAAAAAAAGGCTGGTGCGTGACCCTGATCTCCGGACCGGTCCCGATCGACCCTCCGAAAGGGGTTCGTTTGCTGCAGATCAACACTGCCGCAGAACTTCGGCAAGCTTGCGTTCGTGAATTCCCCCAGCACGACCGTTTGATCATGGCCGCGGCAGTATGTGATTTTACCCCTTCCAAGCGTTCCCAGCACAAGATCCAGCGCCGCGGGACGCTTCGCATGACGCTGAAAAAGACCCCGGATATTCTCGCGGAGCTTACGGAGCGAAAGGGCCGCCGACAGGTCATTGGTTTTTGCCTGGAATCGAGGAAGTGGATTGAAAATGCTATTTTAAAATGCCGCCGAAAAAAATTGGACGGGATTGTAGCGCATAAGATCGGTCCAGGGCACATTCCCTTCGGAGCCTGTAAGGTCCAAGCCGCTTTGATCGACCGGGCTGGAAAGGTCCACCGGCTTCGGAAGCTCGACAAAGCGGTTTTAGCGGTGAGGATCCTCCGATGGGCCGATTCGCTTGCGATTTGCCGTTGAATTTATGATCCGCTCGAACGTCCGACTAAGGGGTTTCCGGCGGACGGAAAATCCATATAATAGAAGGCGTTTTTTGCCATTATCATGAACAAGGAGGAAAGTATGAGATTCACGATAAAAGGAATGACGTGTGCCATGGCGATCCTGCTCCTTTTCACAGGTTGTGCTTCGGATGTGGGTGGGATGGGGCTAACCGAACGGGAGACCGGCGCTTTGATGGGCGGCGGGATGGGGGCGGGATTAGGCGCTATTATCGGTAGTCAATCCGGTCATGCCGGAGCCGGGACCGCGATCGGGGCCGGCGCAGGCGCTTTGGCGGGCGCTTTGATGGGAGAAGCGGCGCGCCGTCAGAAAGAAAATACAAAGAAAGAGATCCGCGAGGAAATGATGCAGCAGCAGTATCAGCCTCAATATGCGCCCCAGCCTTATACGGTGCAACAGACGACTACGGCTCCGACGACCGTTCAGACGACACAGGAGATCCATACGAAATACAATCCTCGGACGGGGAAGACATTTCCGGAGCGTTATTTATACGATCCGGAGACCGGGGAAAAACTGGAGTATCTCCGGTAAGACCTTTTTGTTGTTTCTTTTGGCGCGATAGCAAAGTGGTAATGCATCGGTCTGCAAAACCGATATGCGGCGGTTCGATTCCGCCTCGCGCCTTTTTCTATCACAGACCGGATGTCCGATCCCAGTTGGCAATGATGCAAAGAGCGGGGAAGTAAGCTTTCGCGAGACCGGATTTCAAGGGCCTCGGATTTTTTGCTGGGATCGTTTGCTGTTCTCAATTCAAAGTGCCCGGATGGCGGAATCGGCAGACGCAACGGACTTAAAATCCGTCGGGAAGTCAAATTCCTGTGCCAGTTCAAGTCTGGCTCCGGGCATTTTCTTGCCGTTCATGCTATCCTATTCCATAAATCTTCATAATTCAGGTAAGTTGTTTATTGATACTAACTTAAGATGATGTATAATTTTTGACAAAGATTAAAATAAGTGATACACTTTCCCTGAAATTGTTTTTATCCGAATTCAAGGAGAAAACAAGATATGGCCACTAGGGAAAATAATGGGATCATTCTAAGAGTCCTTCGAGCTTCCCTTGCCCTGATTTTTTTGCTTCAGCAGAGCCTTCCTGTCAGCTTAGCGCTTCCTATTAGCTACGAAGAATCCCTTCAAGGACAGCAGCCGGGGATCGATCCGTTCAACGCCCCGGATCAAGACGACGACACGCTTTCGCAGAACGGATTTGAGTCCTTTTTGATGTCCGCCCCCACTTTAGGAGCCCCGGAAGAGGGAGAAAACGAAGATCCACCCATGGTACTCTTTGGCGCTCCGGCCCCTCAGGTGCCGGGCGTTAATGTCCCTTTTGTCACGGCCCTCCCCGGCCATCCGACGGTGAATGTTTTTAACGGTGGCGGATCTACGGTTCCGACCCTCGAGCAGAATTCGACTACGCAATTCAAGATGAGCGGGGGGCATGTCAGCACCACCGCTTTTGTCGGGACGTCGATCAATTTTGAAAATGGAGTCGGCGGGATCCAGGACATGAGCGGGACGGACACCTTTTCGTTCGGGATCCGGACGGACAATCCGTGCACGGTGAATGGATGCGTCAAAATGGAATTTGTCGATCAAGAGAACGATCGGGCAACTCTCTTTGTCTCGGGATTAAGCACGACCTGGCAGCAGGTGGATATCACCCAGACGGCGATCCTGGCGCATAATCCCAACGTGAATTTGGAAAGACTGAAATATATCAATTTCGTTTTGGATGCGAATGTGGCTCCCGCAGGCAGCGGATACATTGAAGTGGAAACTTCGGGGCTTGCGTTCGATCCCACCTTAGAGGCCGATCCCACCAAACAACCTTCGGATATTACGGCGGTTCCTGTGCTCGCATCAGGATCGCGGCCGGCGATGAACACGTTTGCCGGGAATGGCGCTACGGCGACGTTGGATCGGACCTCCGCTTCATCGGCCCTGTTGCACTACGCGAGCGCGGCCGCTAACGGGTTCGCAGGGGCTTATTTCGATTATGACGATCCGGATACGGTGGATAAAGAATCCATCGATATTACGGCCGTCTTTGCCGGGGGATTTGTCATCGGATTAACTAGCCCCAACCAGACGTTGGGGACCGTGATCCTTGAGATCAAGGATATTCATGGGAATAAAGATAAAGTCAAATTGACCGGGTTGACCGATTCCGGACAACAATGGTTTGTGCCGCTTGATCAATTCGATCTTTTGTCGGATTCCTCCGTGGACGGGACCCAGATCCAGGTGATCAGCCTCGTGTTGGAAGGGGCGGCTACGGATGGCCAGGCAGCCATTGATTGGGGCAATTTCTATTTCGTCGGGGATATCAGTCCGGACCCGACGCAGGGGGTGGGGGATATTACGAAACTTCCTGTGCAAAGCAACGGCGATCGTCCTTCCTTGAACGGCTTTAATTCCAGTGACGGCACTACGGCTCATGTGACCATGGCGTCCCCGACTTTCGGGACCGTCGCTTACAATGGGACAGCGGACGATTCCTTCGGGGGAACTTATATC
Organism: Candidatus Omnitrophota bacterium; assembly: GCA_049324575.1. Classification (GTDB taxonomy): domain Bacteria; phylum Omnitrophota; class Omnitrophia; order Omnitrophales; family Aquincolibacteriaceae; genus JBMONI01. Next base: position 42,610 of record JBMONI010000023.1, read on the forward strand.
AGCTACGATGATCCCGCGACCGTGGGGACCGTTGAAACGATCAATCTTTCTGCGCTTTATCCGGGGGGGCTAGTGATTGGGCTGGATAGTCCGGACCTTGCGACCGTGGGTTTTGAAATCAAGGACAAGGATGGGAATGTCAGCAAGGTCAATCTGATCGACCTTCAAAATTATGGACAGCGCTATTTAATTCCGTTAACGGCATTTACCGGAGTGGAGCTGACTCAGGTCAAAGAGATGGTGCTGGTGATCAAAGGAGCCGGTGCGAAGACCTTAAATGTCGATTGGGGGAATTTCGTTTCCAAACTCATTTTTCCGGATGGGACCTTGGGGATCGGGGATGTTACCAAACTGCCGCCTCTAGGATCGGGTCTTCAGCCGATGATCCAGGAATTCGCGAGCGGGGACGGAAGTACCTCGGCGGTATTGCCTATTTCGTCGACCCAGGCGACGATTCGTTATGGAGGAGTTGCGGTCGATTCGTACGGAGGCGCTTATATCGCCTATGATAATCCGCAAACCCCTGCTAAAGAATCCGTCGATCTTCGGACCTTATTTCCGGGAGGGCTGGTCTTCGGGCTTTGGAGCGCTGATACTAACGAGATCCAGTTCGAGATCACGGATGCCGACGGGAACCGCGATGTGGTGACGCTGGTGGGGGTGGGCGGGGCCGAGCAGTTCTATCGCGTGCTTTGGGATACACTGGGGCAAGTGGATCTTACCCGCATCACGGCCATGGCTTTTCTTCTGAAAGGCCAAAGCTATCCGGAAGTCCCAGCCGGGTGGACGCGCACATCGGGCAACCCGGATTTTGCCTATCAGATCACAAGCAACGGCAATACCCAGACTTTATCTTTCCGGAATCTCAAGACGGGACAGATTACGAACGCTGCGAGCTTGCAAAGTAGTGTGATGAACGGCCTCAACCCTGAGTTTTACTCATTCTCTTCGATCAATGTTTCAGCCGACGGACAGGCCGCCCAATTTTGGATTTCAGGGTATGGAGTGAAATATTCGACCGGACAGATCTACCGGATGTTTACCGCCTATGCGCGGAACCTTGCCGGCGCGACCAATGTGCCGGTCGCATCGAAAATGGAATGGGATCCGCCGCAAGGGTGGCCTACGACGAATTTTGTCGGGGATCATATCCTGTCGATCTCTCCTTATTCCGGCAATGGATACACCACGCAATATTATAATGTGATCACCGGAAGTTATGTGAGTGGGCCTGTCCCTCCTTATACGCCGCCTGCCCGGACATGGGATGTGACCGTGGACTGGGGCGATTTCAACACGACCGGGGTTTTGGTCCCGGATCCGACCCGAGGTGTTGACGATATCACAAAGCTTCCGCCGCTGACGACCGGGGTTCGTCCGGCTTTGACGGGATTTGCCAGCGAGGATGGGAGCGCCAGCAATGTGACCTTTGCTTCTCACACGTTTGCGGGGATCTACTACACGGGCGCTGCGGCCGATTCGTACGGGGGTGCATTCCTCCTTTACGATGATCTGAGCACAGCGGGAACCGTAGAAACGCTCAATTGGAGCGCGGCTTTCCCCGGCGGGATGATCCTTGGATTAGAAAGCCCCAACATTACGGAAGCGTGGCTTGAGATCAAGGATATTACCGGGAATGTTGTGCTTCTGAAGGTCAAGGACCTGAAAAATTACGGTCAGCGCTATGTCGTTGAAGCCAGTGACCTTACTGGGCTTGATCTCACTCAGATCAAAGTGATCACGATCCTTCTCAAGGGAGCGGGGGCCCAGACCGTCCAGGTTGATTGGGGAGATTTCTATTACAATCCGACCCCCGAAGTAATCGGGGGGCCGTACGGAGGTTTTTACAGCACAACGTGGCTTCCAGGACATCCGCCGGTGAGCCTGATTCATAGTGAGAATGCGACGGCTAGTCTTAATCTTGCCGAATATTTCATCCGTCTTGATTATAACGTGAGTGCCGATGGTTCTTACGCGGGTGCTCAGATCCTCTTCGATACTCCTGCGGATCTTCTTTCGGGCGGCAAAGCACTTGTGGTGGGAGGGCGTGGCTCCAATCAGGATGTGAAACTGGAGATCGAAACGAATGTGGGCGGTGTGATCAAAAAAGATTATGTTATTTTAAAAGGGGTCAATCAAGTCACCGAGCTGAATTTCACGATGATCGGTTCTATGTTCGAGCAGTTAAACGAGACCGATCTTGCGCATGTCAGCGCGATCCGTTTCATCGTTGATAATAATCTGGCGCCTGATCAGGGGACGCTCTATGCGCTTGTCTGGGGCGCCGATCTCATCCATCCTTTTGGTCCTTATTCCGGGACGACCAGCCCTACGATCTTCGATTCCTTTAGAGAGCTCTATTCCTTCAATTCGCAAGCTCCTGATCCGGAAAGTACCGCCACAGTCCAACTTCTTGGCCCCGCAAGATATCAGCTTGATTTTAATGTGACGAATGCCGGTAGTTACGCAGGGGGTGTATCGAGTTTTGACGATGCCGAGACGACCGGAACGACCGAAACGCATGACCTGAGCGGTCTGTATGCTCTTGAGATCGGTCTCAAGCTTTCAAGCGGTTCCGGACAGGTAAAGCTGGAGATCAAGAGCGGGACTGAAAGTGATTATGTCATTTTGACGGGAGTCGACACGACCCAACGTTTTTGGTATGTTCCGCTGCTCTATTTTGAGAATTCAGATCTGGACCTTTCCGCCGTAACCGAGATCGTTGTTGTTGTGGAGGAAAGCGGCGTTACGGATAAGAATGCAAATTTGACCGTTGATCTGGGGAACCATGAGCTTGGCTCGTTCGTCTTCCCGGACCCCGGGATGGAGCCGGAAGATATTACCCGGTTTCCGCCAAGAGCAGACGGCAGTTTACCCGAGTTCATTGGGTTCGAACGGACCGTCGAGAATCCTACGACCAAGCTCGGGATCTTGCCCGGTGTGGGCTTCCAATTGACGATCACGGATAAGCCCGGAATCTTAAGCTATAACATTTTCTACAGTGATGATCTCCAGACCTGGAAGCTGGCGGAAGCCAATGTGCCGGTGAGTGGTACCGGCAAGACGACTTGGGACGACGATGGATCGCTTACGGATCCCGATCCTTTTCAGGTCCCGATGCGGTTTTATCGTGCGCAGATCGCAAGTTCAGAAGCTTCGGACGTCGATGTGCAGATCTTCTCCCGGACCTTTGCGAAGGTCACTTACGACGGCAATGCGGCGGGTTCCTACGGCGGGGCTTTCCTGAATTTTGATCTGCCCAATACGCCGACGGTCGAAACTTTTAATTTCCTGACGGCTTTTCCTGCCGGCCTTGTCTTCCAACTGGATGGGACTCTTTCTCAGGTTGATTTTGAGCTTACCGATGTCAATGGATTAAGGAGCAAGGTCCGTCTTACGGGTATTCAAAGCTATGGGCAACGTTATCATATTTTGAGCAGCTATTTCTCCGGGATTGATCTGACCCAGATCAAAACGATGACTTTTGTAATGCTGGGAGATCAGGACGGTTATCTCAATGTCGATTGGGGGAACTGGGCATATCAACCGCAGATTCCTCCCGACCCTTCGCAAGGGGTGGGTGATATCACGAAGCTGCCGGTGAACAGTTTGGGGACGCGTGTAAATTTGAATGCGCTTGATGACGGAGAAGGGGCATCAACGGCAGTGATTTTATCGTCGCCGACATTCGGGACCGCGACCTACACAGGTGTGAATGCCGGTTCCTTTGGGGGTGCTTATGTTACGTATGATGATCCTGACACGATCGGTACGGTCGAAACGATCGACCTGACGACGCTCTATCCCGGGGGACTTGTGATCGGGGTGGAGAGCCCGGCTTTGACCGAGATCGAGTTCCAGGTAAAAGATGCGGATGGGAAGATAAGCAGGGTGACGCTAACGGACCTGCAAAATTTCGGGCAGCGTTATTTGATCACGCTGGACCAGTTCTTCGGAGTGGATCTGACAAAGATCAAGGAACTTGCATTCATATTCCATGGAACCGGAACACAGGTTCTCAAGATCGATTGGGGAAACTTCCAATATTTGGGGGATATCAGTCCGGACCCGACGCAGGGGGTGGATGATATTACGAAGCTGCCGGTCCTGGGGAATGGGGATCGTCCGAGCCTGAACGGGTTCAACAAGAATGACGGGACGACGTCTGGGGTGGTGATGGCGTCTCCGACGTTTGGGACGGTCAATTACGTTGGGGTGAACGCGACGTCGTTCGGGGGAGCGTATGTGAGTTATGACGATCCGGCTACGGCGGGCGTGGTGGAGACGATCAATTTGCAGGCGTTGTATCCGGGAGGACTTGTGATCGGGGTGGAGAGTCCGGATATGACGACGGTGAAGTTCCAGGTAACGGATATCGACGGGAACCAGAGCGTGGTGAGGCTGATCGATCTTGAGAATTTCGGGCAGCGGTATTTGATCGGGCTGGATGCGTTCAGCGGGGTGGACCTGACGCAGATCAAGGAGCTTGTGTTTGTGATCGAGGGAGCGGGCGTGAAGACGTTGAAGATCGACTGGGGGACATTCGTATCGAAACTGGTGCAGCCGGATCCGACGAAGACGGTGGCGGATGTGACGAAGCTTCCGGTCCGCTGGGACGCGCAGGCGGTCGGGATCGCGGGGTGGGCGAGCAATGACGGGAGCGCATCGGTGATGGATCTTGCTTCTTCGACCTTCGGGCAGATGACGTACACGGGGACGGGAGCGGGCTCGATGGGCGGGACGTATATTTTGTATGATAATCCGGCGACGGGCGGGGTCGTGGAATCGGTGGATCTGGAGAGTTTGTTTCCCGGGGGTTTGATCTTCGGGCTTGGGAGTCCGGACCTGACGCAGGTAGATCTCGAGGTGAAGGATGCGACGGGAGCGGTGGATGTGGTGACGCTTGTAGGCCTCGCGGGGACGGCGCAGTTTTACGTGGTGAAGTGGGATGCGTTAAGGAACATTGATACGTCAAAGATCACGACCTTGAGTTTTGTGGTTCGTGGAGCCGGGACGAAGACGCTGGATATTGACTGGGGGAATTTCAACACGGCGGGGATTTTGTTTCCGGATCCGACGAAGGACACGGACGATATTACGAAGCTTCCATTAACGCAAAGCCAGGTATGGCCAACTTTGCAGGGATTTGCGAGTGCGGACGGGAGCACGGGGGCAGCAACCTTGGTTACGCGTACATTCGGGACGATCCATTACAACGGTGCGGGACCGAATTCCTACGGGGGCGCGTTCATCAATTATGACAATGGCGCCAGCGGTGGGTATGAAAGTTTTAATTGGACTGCGGCCTTTCCGAGCGGGATGGTTTTCGGGCTGGAGAGTCCGGATGTGACGGAAGCCTGGCTTGAGATCAAAGATGTGGATGAGCATGTCGTGCTTTTGCAGATCAAAGATCTCAAACCCTACGGACAGCGTTACGTTGTCAATGCGAGCGATCTTTCTGGATTGGATCTCGCACATATTCGGGTGATCACGATCCTGTTCAAAGGGGCTGGGGCAAAAACAGTAAAAGTAGATTGGGGCAATTTCGATTTTATTCCTCAGATCCCGGCGGATCCAACCCAGGGTGTCGATGACATTACTAAATTACCGGTGAAGTCGGATGGGGACCGTCCGAGTTTGAATACGTTCGGAGAAGGTTCGGGCGCTGCGGTCGCTGTGAACATGGCCTCACCGACGTTCGGCACCGTGACGTACACAGGCGCTAATGCGGATGCGTATGGCGGTGCTTTTATCAGCTATGACGATCCTTCGACGGCGGGGACGGTGGAGACGATCAATTTGCAGGCGTTGTATCCGGGAGGACTTGTGATCGGGGTGGAAAGCCCGGACATGACCCAAGTCAAATTCCAGCTGACCGACATCCACGGGACCCGCAGGTATGTGATGTTGACGGGCCTTCAGAATTTTGGTCAGCGTTACACGATTCCCTTGGACCAATTTTACGATATCGATCTGACGCAGATCATCGAACTTGTTTTTGTGATCGAAGGAGCGGGGACGAAGACTTTAAAGATCGATTGGGGGAATTTTGCATCGAAGGTTGTTTCTGCGGATCCGACGAAGACCACTGCGGATGTAACGAAATTGCCGGTGCGCTGGGATGGCCAGGCCGTCGCGATCGCGGGATGGGCCAACTCGGGTAGCGCAATTGCCGAGATCGATCATCATTCGGCAGCTTCGGTGACATTGAATTATGTCATGGCACCTTCCGGCTCCAGTCAAATGGGGGGCGCCTATATTCTTTATGACGATCCTTCGACGGCGGCGGTGACGGAATCGGTGGACCTCGAAAGCCTGTTCCCGAGCGGGTTGATCTTCGGGATCGGAAGCGCTGATATTACGGAGATCCGTCTCGAACTTAAGGACGCGGACGGAGAAGCGGATTATGTGAGCCTCGTGGGTTTGTCAGGGACCCCGCAGTATTATGTGGTGAATTGGGATTCGCTTCGCAATATCGATGCCTCCAAAATTACGACGATCAGTTTTGTCATTTTTGGCACTTCCGCGGCTGTGGATATCGATTGGGGCAATTTTAATTTGAATGGCAAGCTTCTCCCCGATCCCACCAAAGACGTCGACGATATCACCAAGCTTCCGCTTACGATGAGCAATGTCTGGCCCCCTCTGCAGGGTTTTGCTTCTTTGGATGGCAGCACGGGCACGGCGACTCTGGCTTCCAGGACTTTTGGGACGATCGCGTATACGGGGACGACAGCGGATTCCTACGGGGGTGCTTTCATCAATTATGATAACGGCGCTAGCGGGACGATCGAGAGCCTCAACTGGTCTTCAGCCTTTCCGAGCGGGATGGTGTTCGGGCTCGAAAGCCCGGATGTGACCCAGGCGTTTCTGGAAATTAAGGATGTTAATGAGAACGTGGTCTTGCTGGAGATCAACGATCTTAAGACTTACGGGCAGCGCTATGTGGTGTATGCGAGCGATTTGCCCGGGCTGGACTTGACGCAGATCCGTGTCATTACGTTCTTGCTGAAAGGAGCGGGGACGAAGACGCTGAAGGTGGACTGGGGAAATTTTGATTATCAAGTCCAGATTCCACCTGATCCGACAAAGGGGGTCGACGATATTACCAAACTGCCGGTGAAGAGTAACGGGCAAGCGCCTAGTTTGAATGCATTTCAGGAAGGGGTGGGCGGAACGACGGTTGGAGTCGATCTTGCTTCGCCTACTTTTGGGACAGTGAACTATGTCGGACCCTCCGCGACTTCGTACGGCGGGGCTTATATCAGTTATGACGATTTTGATACGGCGGGGACGGTGGAGACGATCGATCTAACGGCCGCGTTTCCCGGGGGTCTTGTGATTGGGGTCGAGAGCCCGAACATGCCCCAGGTCAAATTCCAATTGACCGATATCCACGGCACTCAAAGGTACGTCATGCTGACGGGGCTTCAGAATTTCGGCCAGCGCTACACGATCCCTCTCGATCAATTTTTCGGCATCGATCTTACCCAAATCAAGGAACTCGTTTTTGTGATCGAAGGCACAGGGACGAAGACGCTGAAAGTGGATTGGGGAACATTCCAGTTCCTTGGCGATATCAGTCCTGATCCGACGCAGGGGGTGGATGATATTACGAAGCTGCCGGTCCTGGGGAATGGGGATCGTCCGAGTCTGAACGGGTTCAACAAGAATGACGGGACGACGTCTGGGGTGGTGATGGCGTCTCCGACGTTTGGGACGGTCAATTACGTTGGGGTGAATGCGACGTCGTTCGGTGGAGCGTATGTGAGTTATGACGATCCGGCTACGGCGGGGACGGTGGAGACGATCAATTTGCAGGCGTTGTATCCGGGAGGATTGGTGATCGGGGTGGAGAGTCCGGACATGGCGAATGTGAAGTTCCAGGTGACGGACATCAACGGGAACCAGAGTGTGGTGAGGCTGATCGATCTTGAGAATTTCGGGCAGCGGTATTTGATCGGGCTGGATGCGTTCAGCGGGGTGGATCTGACGCAGATCAAGGAGCTTGTGTTTGTGATCGAGGGAGCCGGGGCGAAGACCCTGAAAGTGGATTGGGGGACATTTGTATCGAAGCTGGTGCAGCCGGATCCGACGAAGACGGTGGCGGATGTAACGAAGCTTCCGGTTCGCTGGGACGCTCAGGCGGTTGGGATCGGCGGATGGGCAAGCGCGGACGGGAGTAGTTCGGTGATGGATCTCGCGTCCTCGACCTTTGGGAGGATGACATATACGGGGACGGGAGCGGGTTCGATGGGTGGGACTTATATTTTGTACGACGATCCTTCGACGGCGGGGGTCGTGGAATCGGTGGACCTGGAGAGTTTGTTCCCTGGAGGGTTGATCTTCGGGCTTGGGAGTCCGGACATGACGCAGGTGGACCTTGAGGTAAAGGATGCGACGGGAGCGGTGGATGTGGTGACGCTGGTGGGCTTGGCGGGGACGGCGCAGTTTTACGTGGTGAAGTGGGATGCGTTAAGGAACATTGATACGTCAAAGATCACGACCTTGAGTTTTGTGGTGAGAGGGATCGGGGTCAGGACATTAGATATTGACTGGGGGAATTTCAACACGTCGGGGATTTTGTTTCCGGATCCGACAATGGACACGGGGGATATCACGAAGTTACCGGTTCTCGCGACGGGGATCCGTCCCGTGCTGCAGGGATTTGCGAGTGCGGACGGGAGCACGGGGACAGCGGTGCTGGCGTCGAGCACGTTCGGGACGATCACATATACAGGGATCGGGGTGAACTCTTACGGGGGGGCCTATATTACCTACGATGACGGCGGGACGGCGCCTGTGGAGTTATTGGACTGGACTGCGGCCTTTCCGGGCGGGATGGTATTCGGGCTGGAGAGTCCGGATGTGACGGGGGCGTGGCTTGAGGTGAAGGACGGGGACGATCATGTGGTGTTGCTTGAGATCAAGGACTTGAAGACGTTTGGGCAGCGGTATGTGGTCGAGGCAAGCGATCTGGCGGGGCTGACGCTCACCGAGATCAAGACGATCACGTTCTTATTGAAAGGCACAGGGACGAAGACGCTGAAGGTGGATTGGGGGACATTCCAATTTCTTGGGGATATCAGTCCGGACCCGACGCAGGGGGTGGATGATATTACGAAGCTGCCGGTCCTGGGGAATGGGGATCGTCCGAGTCTGAACGGGTTCAACAAGAATGACGGGACGACGTCTGGGGTGGTGATGGCGTCTCCGACGTTTGGGACGGTCAATTACGTTGGGGTGAATGCGACGTCGTTCGGTGGAGCGTATGTGAGTTATGACGATCCGGCTACGGCGGGGACGGTGGAGACGATCAATTTGCAGGCGTTGTATCCGGGAGGATTGGTGATCGGGGTGGAGAGTCCGGACATGGCGAATGTGAAGTTCCAGGTGACGGACATCAACGGGAACCAGAGTGTGGTGAGGCTGATCGATCTTGAGAATTTCGGGCAGCGGTATTTGATCGGGCTGGATGCGTTCAGCGGGGTGGATCTGACGCAGATCAAGGAGCTTGTGTTTGTGATCGAGGGAGCCGGGGCGAAGACCCTGAAAGTGGATTGGGGGACATTCGTATCGAAACTGGTGCAGCCGGATCCGACGAAGACGGTGGCGGATGTGACGAAGCTTCCGGTCCGCTGGGACGCGCAGGCGGTCGGGATCGCGGGGTGGGCGAGCAATGACGGGA
>JBMONI010000024.1:0-197490 GCA_049324575.1 Candidatus Omnitrophota bacterium
AAAAGCGCAAAAAGCCCCCAGACAAGAACGGCCGGGAAGATCAACATTTCCAGGAAGGAAAACTGACGCCACATCCGGACCTTTTGGAAAAGACGAGGGATCGCCGCCAACGCGATCTGAAAAGTAAAGAACGCCTGCCGGAAGAGGCCATAGAGCACGATCAGAGGACTGATCAGCAAGGCCCCCCACAGGATCGGCCGGCCCGTTTCCCCCTGCCCCCGGAAAAGACCCGCGACCGCTTGGCCGCATTGTTTCGCGAAGGCAATAAAATCGGGGATCTGCTGCTGGTAGCGGACCAAATCGAGCGAAAAGTGCTCCAGCACCGACTTTAGGATATTTTTAAGGACCGGCGGCAGACAGATCACGGCTCCTTGCAAAAACGGAAAGTTGAGTGTCACGGACGGCGCCGGCGTCGGCGCACTCCCGAACGCATATTTGCGGATCCCAAAAGCCGTTGCCGCCGTGAGCACCATCAAAAGGAGAACATGCCCCTTGCGTGTCCGCACGCCATCGACACAGGCCGCGACCATGAACGCCCAGAAAAAAACCAGGGCATAAACCGCTTCAATGAGCGGAAGCGGGACCAAAAGAAAACCCGCCAAGACAAGGTTCGCCCTACAACGCCTCTGGACCTCCGCGCCCAGAAGGATCGCGGCTCCCAAAAAGGAAGCCAAAGCGAACATCTGATGCGTATCCATGGAATACATGGTCAGAAGGACCAAAGCAAAACCCAGCCCACGCAGCAAGGGCTCACGGAAAAGGAGCCCGATCCAATGATAGGCGGCCCAGCCCATCAGCAGGAAAAAAAAGACCGGGAGAAGATAATAACGCAAACTCAGAAAATCGATCCCCGTCGCATGGAAGATCATCACCCCAAAGAGATCGGAAAAATAATGATAGGTCAGCGGATAGCCGGCCAGGACCGGCGAGGCCGGAGGAACGCTATGCTCAAGCTCCGACATCACGCTCACTTTCCAGATCATGTCGGAGTAAAAACCGCGGGAGAGGCGGAGCGCGCCATCCGATTCCCACTGAAATCCTCCAATCATAGGGACCATCTTGAGAGAAAGGAAGGCCGCGAAGAGAAGGATGTTAATCAGCACGAAACGGCGGGTCGTAGAAACAGCCCTCGACCGTTCACCGCTTCCTTGCGTCCCGGCTTCTCGAGATGCCTCGGTCAGGGCTTTTTGCCGCTTCTTCAGCACCTTTTGGAAAAGAAGGAAAAGGGGCAGAGGGATGAATGTCCAAGGCATGGAAAAAACCGTTCCCGGGAGCCCCCCCATCCGCAGCCCCCAATAGATAAGCGTTGCCGCCGTTGTTCCTGCGAGCAGCGCGAGAAAGATACGGCTTCCTCTCGAAAGACCAGTAGGCAGGAAAAACCCCGCCCCCAGGGCCCCCAGCGGCCAAAGAACCAAAAGGACAAACCCTAAAAACCGCAAAAAACAGACCCCGAAGGGCAACGGAGAAAAAAGACTATCCATGAGCCGAAATGAAATGGTTCCTTATCTGTGGCATAGCATTTTCGGTTGAATAAGAGTTATTTTATCAAATTTACTCCGGGCAGCCCATACATTCCTCGGCCATTCCTAAGCTGCTTCCAAGCGCCAGGTTTTAACATTTTCCGATGAGGATTGATGCCCCCTAGGTTATAATAAGGCATGCTCAATTTCTCGATCCCCCGTTTTATCCATGCGGCCGTTGCCCGGTTCTATCTCAAGAAACCCGAATTGGCAGAGTTCCTGGCGATCCGAATCCCCGATCTCCGGAGCCTGCTCGAGATCCTGGCCAATCGGCTGCACTACATCCTGCATTCCCTGCGCGCCCCCAGCATCACGAGCATCCAGTTCGAGCTGACCAACTTCTGCAACCTGCGCTGCACGATGTGCCCGGTCAATAACGGAATGAAACGGAAGAAAACCTACATGGATTTCGACCTTTTCAAAAAAGTCATGGACGAGAACCCGAACGTCGGATCGGTCCTTCTTTTCTGCTGGGGCGAATCGCTGATGCACAAGGAAATATGGAGGTTCTTTGAATATTTCCGAGGCAAAAAAAACCGCGTTTACCTAAGCACAAACGCTGTACTCCTTACCGAAGAAACCATGCGCCGCATGCTCGGCGAGAACCTGACGCGCGTAGCGATCTCTCTGGACGGCCTGAAAGAATCCTATGAAAAGATCCGTGGCTACAGCTTTGAAAAGATCGAAAAGACCTTGCTGCGTTTTATCGAGCTCCGCGACGCCCTGCGCAGCCCCCTGAAGATCGAGATCAACATGGTGATCGATCAGGATACCGAACCTCTGGTCCCTGAATTTCTAAAACGCTGGGAGGGCAAAGTCGACCGGATTCAGATCCAGCCGGTCATCACCTTCCGCCCTTCCGACACCCGGCGCCGTCCGCGCTGTTTCGAACCCTGGCGCGGCAATGCTGTGATCCTGGCCGACGGGACCGTCACGACCTGCTGTGTCGACTATGAGGGGGTGTTCAACTTCGGTAATGCAAGGGACGAAACGCTGGCGAAGATCTGGAATGGCCCCAAAATGAAAGCCTTCCGGGCCTCGCAAAACAAGAGGAAGTGGCATCCGGTCTGTCAAAAATGCACGGAGTACTCGACCCGCCTTGTAAACCCTCGGTTCGTCTAAAGGGTCCCTTTTCCCTTCTTCCCACGATCCCGGATCACTGCTTCGTGAGTTCCACGGTCATAAAAAGACCGACGAGAGGGTTCAAAAATGCGGTGAGCCATTCGAGCCCCTTGACCGCTCCATAGGCGGACCCCGGAAGCATCTGGCGAAGCGTAAACCCGCCGCTGATCAAATACCGCAACGGCGTATGGTAGACCACACGGTCGAGACGGAAGTTCGGGAAATCCCGTTTGAAGACTTCGAGGTCCCGGACAAAAACGATCCAGGGCAGCGCCCCATTAGCCGAGCTGAGCGGCCCTCCCGAACTGAGCTCCCATCCGGCATTCGGATCGAACGGTTCATGATGAAAACGCTGATAGATGAAACGGCCTCCGGGCGTATTGGCCGGCTCGATCACCACGATCTTTCCTCCCGGCTTCAGGCAGCGGTCCGCCTCGCTCAGGAACCGCCGCACCTCCGGAAGGTGGTGGAAAACATCCACCATAAAAAAGGCATCGACCGCACGGTCCTCGAAGGGCATTTCGAGCGCCGAAAAACAATAATCCAGTCCCGGGAGTTTCAACACGTCCGAAGTCCGGATCGAGGGGAACAACTCTTGGATGAACCCCCCGCCGCTCCCAAGTTCGACACAAAATTTTCGATCGAGGTCCGGCACCGCCGCTTCAAAGGTCCGGTAAAAATCGATATAGAGCGCTTTCAGAAAGGATTTTTTCTGAAGGATCGAGCGATGGAGCAAGGTGGTTTCAGGCGCGTTGAGGTCCGTGAGGGATGAGGTCTCAGGCAGTTTAAGCCGATCGAAGAATCCCATAGGCTCTAGACGAATTTGAGCTTGCGCATGGCCACCCAGCACATCTTCAAAAGCAGCCATCCGTGCGCAAAGCGCCGGATCTTGGTCGTGCCGTAAACCCGCTCGCGATACCGGATCGGAAGCTCGACGATCTTGAGGTTGAGTTTGCTTGCCCCGAACAGCAGGTCGAAATCCCCGAAGGGATCGAAATCCCCGAAATAAACCCGGCCTTCCTTGATCTTTTGGTAATTCGCGCGGCTCACGACCTTGGTCCCGCAAAGCGTGTCCGTGAACCGCTGGTCCAGAAGAAAGGAGAACGCCATGCCGAAAAATTTATTCCCGAGAAGATTGAGGAACCGCATGGCTTGCTTTTCCATGGGATAGACCAGCCGGCTTCCGCTGATAAACTCTCCTTTGCCCTCGACATAGGCGGCAAAGAATTTGGAGAGATCTTCCGGAGGGACGGTCAGGTCCGCGTCGAGAATCATCAGCAGGTCCCCTTGCGCGGCCTCAAAGCCCATTTTCACCGCATCGTATTTACCTTTGGGGTCATGCTGTTGGATCAGCCGTATTTTTCTCGCGGGATATTCCTTCTGCATCCGCTGGATCTCCTCCAGGGTCCCGTCGGTCGAAGCGCCATCCACAAAAATAATCTCCGTCTCGCGTCCCATCGGAGCCGTCCGGGTCACGGCATCCGCGATATTGTCCTTTTCATTGCGGCAAGGCACAATGACACTGCAAGAGATCTGCTTGGGGTCCTTGGATTTCGTCCTCGGCTTGGCAATGACCCATTCCACCAGGCAAAGATTGCGGATCCAGGGCAGGCGCGCGAACACACGGTTCACAAGCGGCGTCAGGACCGGAATGTCCATGGGAAGCAGGATCTGATACCCCTTCTTTACCACTTCAAACCCGGCCAAGTAGAGAAGATTCTGGATGTCCTGGAGCGGAAGCCAGTTGAGCTCAGGCTGCGGCATGCGGAGCTGGAAAATCTCGAGCAACTTCAGGATCGGCTGCCACAGATAATTGTAGTAGGTAATGATCAAGCGGCTTGAATCGGTCGTGACTTTTCTGACCTCTTCGAAGGCCTTTTGGACATCGGGTAAATAGCCGATCGTATCCGCCAGGATCACGAACTCGAAAGGCTCGACGGACGGAAGGGCCTGCGCATCCGCAACGCGGAACTCCACGCCGGGAAATTTTTGCCGCGCCAAGTCGACCAGCTTGGTGCTGATATCGATCCCCAGAGTGCGACGGCCTTTCAACGAAGCAAGGGTCTCCCCCATCCCGCAGCCAACATCCAGGACCGTGCTTCCCGGAGGGATATGATAAGCCATGAATTTACGGATCGCATCGTGATAGAACTGGCTGCGGCGAGCCCAGGATTCCCTCAAGGGGGCATATCGGTTAAAATGTTCCGCGATCGTTTCGGTCTTCAAAAAAGATCTCCTGCCCCGCAAACGAGGCCATGGTCTTTCAACGAAAAATCTAAAAAAGGGAAAAGAATTTTATCTGTTTCCATGCCTGCTGTCACTACGATTCCATAAAGCTCGCCAGAAAGAGTACCGGAATTCTACGAGATGTTCGCCCGCCGCCGGAATCCGGACCGCTCTGAAAAGCCCCAAGGCCTTCTCGACCGGGATCTCTTGGCCGTCTAAAAAAGCCTGCCATCCCGGGAAAAAAGTCGAAGGCACCACGAAAAATCCTGCGCTGTCCGTCCGGATCTGCCATCGCTCGTTCTGAGCGTTCACGGACCGTTCGAGGATCTCCATCACAGCCGCGTTTTTTTCCTGCGGAACGATCCCGGACCCCGGTCCCTCGCCTCTCACGAACAATAAAGAACGGGCCGGATCAAACCCGGGGGCCATGAGGGCCTCCCTGAGATCCGCCCATTTCTCCATGACCCGATACTGCGTCACGAACGACGCGCCTCCGCTGGCCGACGGATTCGCATACAAACATTCGCCCCGTAAAGGATCTTTCGCCCGGAGGGGAAGCCCCAGCGTTGGGAGTTCATAGGGAGACAGGACATGGCTCACATCCAGGAAATCGAGCAAGGGCTTCCGCTCACGAACAAAATTCTCCTCGGACATAAAAACCTTCACCGAATCATTGACGCTGCCCAGGAGACCAATGCTTTCATAATAGCGGCTCATGACAAGCGGCGAATAAAATCCAAGATCGCTGAAACCAAGCAGCATATTCGTGCTCGGATAGACCGACAGGCCCCCTTCGGGAACGCGGTAACTGAAAACCCGGCGGATCTCCCCCCGTGCGGCCCCGCTTCGCAAACTTTTCACGACCGGGTTCTCGGGTAAAAGCTCTCGGTAAGCCGCCATATCGAGCCGAACCCCCCAAGGCGAGATCGCGTAAAGATCAACAAGGACCAAGGCAAGGATCCCCCATTTCCAGGAACGGCTCTTCATCTCCGATCGTGTGATCAGTTTTGCCAAAAGCAAACTCCCAAAACAAAGGATCAGGGGGATCAAGGTCCGTGGATTCTGAGGCGCCAAAGCTTCCTTGATCTGCTGGATCACGCTCCCGATCCGGGACAAATAGTGTTCTAACGGATGAGGATGCCCGTAATGGTGGAAAATAAAGTTCCGGATCAGCCATTCCCCGGCGGTTTCCAGGGGGCCGGGATAAAAAAGGATCAGGAAATAAACCCCGACATAAACGAGAAGCAAGCTGGCGATAAAGACCGTAAAACCGCGGGCGGCCTTGCGGCTCACACGCGACATCAGGTCCGGATCTTTGTTCCCCGGGGTGGTGAGTTCAGAAAATCCGATCGCTGCAAGAATCGCCCCCCCCATGCAAATGAACACGATGAATTTAGACGGGATCCGGAACACATAAAGATGGGTCAGTTTGATCCAGGCGACATAAAGAGGGCTCCAGCGCCCGAGGGCGAATAAAAAGAAGAAGATCATGAGGACCGTCCAGGAAAGGACCCAGGGACGATAAGCTTTTTCTCCCGCCGCAAAAGCTCGGAAAATGAAATAGATCGGAAAAATCCCCAGATATAAGCTGCTCGCCCGGAAAAATGTCCGGATCCCGTGGAAAAGACAGGTCATGATCACGAACGGCGACAGGGATCCCGTGTAAGCGAACTCCGGCTCCACCTGCGCTCGGTTCGAAAGAATGGCAAGCCGGAAGGTAAGCAGAAGCTGCGGCGCCGCGATCAAGAACCCGATCGCAACACCGGCGGCGACCCCTCTCAGCACCCGCAGCTTGTCGATCAAGGTCATTCCGGAATCCGGGAGAAAGATCCTTACGAATACATACACGACAAAGAAAAAGAGACAGAAAAAAGCGATCTGCAGATACCCGGCAAGGAGCGACAGCCCCGTACAGACCGCGATCGCGAATAAATGCCGCAAAGCCCTGCGTTCCAGATAGGATTCGAAAAAATAAAGCCCCCAAGGGAGCCATGCGATTGTTTTCAGCGACGTGATGTTGTAGTAAGCTCCACCGTAAGCGGACCCGAAGAGAAACAGGACGCTGCCGAGAAAACTCCCCCACAGGTTCAAGCCGATCTTCCGGCAATAAAGATAGAGCCCGAGCCCCGAGACCGCAAAATGCAGGATCGGAAGATAGGCATAGGCGGTATTGACCGGCAGCAGAACCGCCAGGATCAGATTGGGCAGATAAAAAACACCGATTTGCCCTTCGGCCGCGATCGGAAATCCCGCATGGACCCAAGGCGTCCAAAACGGAAGATATCCCGCGCGAAGGGACTGGGCCAGAAGACAGAACCACGGATAATGTTGCTGCCCATGGTCCCCGGTCAGGAACGCTTCCTTGACCAGAAAAAGACCGGGGTAGAATATGAACAAAAGCAGGAGCAAAGCGCCAGACACAATGGTCTTTTCATAACGGATCCGGCCGGCGAAAGCATTGGACGATGTGGATTTCATAACGGTTTCTCGGCAAGGACCAGCATTTCGTGCCCTCGGGACAAAGCATTCCGGAAAAACCGGAATTGCCCCCAATAGACTAAGGCCCAGAGCCATGTCGCCCGCGAAAGCCGATCCGTCCAGGCCCCGCCGGACCAAGCATTCCGGCAAGTGCTTTGCAGGGTCCGCGTCGTCGGATCTTCCTTCGGATCGTAAGCGGGTTTTTTA
This sequence comes from Candidatus Omnitrophota bacterium, assembly GCA_049324575.1. Lineage (GTDB taxonomy): Bacteria > Omnitrophota > Omnitrophia > Omnitrophales > Aquincolibacteriaceae > JBMONI01. Next base: position 7,554 of record JBMONI010000024.1, read on the forward strand.
AAGCAGGTATAAAGGCGGCGAAGTCCCCAGAAAACCGGAAAAGTGAAATCCCAAAAAAGAATGGGCCGGAGCCCGGCCTTTTCGATCTTCTGCCGCAAGGCTCCAGCATCGTATCGGCGCACATGGCCGTAGAAATCATCGTCCCAGCGCCACTCACTGGGATTACTCGGAACCGCAAGAACCAATTTACCTCCCGGCTCTAACCGTTCTTGGACCGCACGGAGGACTTTGTCATCCTCCTCCAAATGCTCCAGCACATCCAGCATGAGCACAGACCGATACTGCTCGCGCTCCTCCAGGACGGAGCGCTGTTCTATGCGCACCGGATTCCCGAGAAGACGGACGCGGGCCTGAGCGATCGCCTCCGGAGAAACATCGATCGCCTTCCCTTCCCATCCTTTTTGAGCAAGGAAAGCGCTGACATCCCCTTGCCCGCAGCCCACATCAAGGAAAGGCGATCCGATCCCGTAGCGATCGATCATGCGATCGAGGCAATAGAAGATATACCGTTTTAATGGGATGAAATTGGCCACAAGTCGGTCAACTAAGGCTTTTGCGATTCAAACATCGGAAAATGAAAAAGGCCGGTTGATTGGAGCAGAAATTTCATCATAACACTGAGGCAGCCGAGCCCATATTCCAAGCTCCTTGTGAAATTAATCGAGGAAGCATCCGGAAAATACCGGGTCGGAATAGGAATATCCCCGATCTTGAATCCGTGGTAGACCGCCTGCGCTAGGAATTCGGTATCAAAGATGAAATCGTCCGAATTGAGCCGGTAATGGATCTTCTCGAGCACTTCGCGCCGGTAGACCCGGAATCCCGAGTGGAAGTCCCCAAGGTTTTGTCCCAGAACGATATTTTCAAAGGCCGTCAAAAACCGGTTGGAAATGTACTTATAGACCGGCATCCCCCCTTCCAGGGTTTCTTTCCGGGTGCGGATCCTGGAGCCGATCACAATGTCACAAATGCCTTTTTGCAGAAACCCGACCGCAAAAGGGATCACCCGGGGATCATACTGGTAATCGGGATGCACCATCACAATGATCCCCGCGCCCCGGGTTAGGGCCTCTTCATAGCAGCTTTTCTGGTTGGCCCCATAGCCCCGGTTCTCAGGATGCTCGATCACGGTTAATCCGAGCTTTTTGGCGAGCGCCACGGTCCCGTCATGGCTATGATCATCGCACAAAATGATCTCATCCACCGTACCCTTCGGGATGTCCTGGACGGTTTTCTCGAGGGTCTTTTCCGCATTATAAGCGGGCATGATCACAATGATCTTCTCGTGTTTTTCCATTAGGCCTCAGCGTTCGATCTTTTCGAGGATATTTTTTCCAGACGGCCGGTCGACATAACCCAAATAATAATCGCGATCCGGGAAATATGCCATTAAAGAATTGTTCTTCTCGCCCAGATCGTGGGCATAAAGGATACGGGTATCGAGAAAGGGCGAATTCCGGACCGTGTCTTCATTCAGCAAAGGCAAAAGCCCTCCCAAATGCCCTCGGATAAAAACGATGGCCGGCGTCCGGATCGTTGTTTCCGCCAGGACATACAAGGCTTTTCGCTCGGCTTGGGCCTGACGATAGAACGCCGCCTGCTTGATCCAGAGCATCCCGACCGCCGGGAGACAGGCGATCGCGACACCCAAAATGAATTTCCGAACCATCGGCCCTCGCACTTTATACAAATAAACAAGAAATTCGGCGACGGTGATCGCCAGGAACGGGAGACCTTCGTAATAATAGCGGGGTCCCCATTGGTTCCCTCCCCAGGAATAATAAAAAAAGTATCCAAAAACCGGATAAAAAAATCCCCACCGGAAAAGATTCCGCTTCCCGCCTGCCTCAGCTCTCGGCCAGCCGAGGGAGAGAAGATAGCCCGCGATCAGAGCCGCGGGAAACCATGGCATGAGATAAAAAAAGCGGGCAATCACATAACGCGCAGCGTCCAAAGGCGTGTAATCCCCCTGGAACCCAAGCCGCTCCCATCGCTTGTCATATTTATTCGGAGCTTTGGTCGCCTTCCCCGTCACCCTCCAATTGTGCCAAAGAGTGATCGCGATAAAGACCGACACCACTCCAATGAACCAAAGATCGCTCGCATGCCATTTCCGCCGGCGAAGAAAGAGCGGGATGTAATGATAAAGGCAGAAAGGCGCCGCGATGGCCGCCATCGTCAGATACCGGGTCAAGAGGCCATAGCCACAGGCCAAACCGCAAAGGATCGCCCAGGCGATCTTCCCCCGTGAGCTTTCCGTTTCGGTCCATTTCAGAAAGGAAAAGATAAAAACCCCGACCGCAAGGAGACAGGTCCCGTGTGAGAAATACGAAGCACTTGTGAACATGAAAAAAGGAGAGATGGCCATTAAAAAAACCCCGAGCGCCGCGGCCAGGCGGCCAAAGAGCTTTTGCCCGGCTTGATAGAAAAAGACCAGGGAGAGCGATGTCATGAACGGGTTAAGAAGATCCACGATCCGCCACTGGAGGCCAAGCGCCCAGATAAGCGGCCAGCCCAGCGGATAGACGCTGAACCACTTCCCATCGCGGTTCCCCACGTGGACCACATTGAAGAACTCTGAAAGTGGATGGGGAGAAACAAAAAGCTTCCCCCGCCGCAAACATTCCGCAAGAAAATAACAGGAATGTTCATCCCCCGAACTGAGAAAAGAATGGAGGATCCCGCGGTTCACGGCTATCAGCGCCGCAAAGACCACAAGCAAAAAAATACTTCCGATCCAGAAAAAACGCCGCCCTGCCCAGGCTTTGATTTTCGTGATCACCGGCAAAGCTCCGGATGGAACCACGGCGACGGCGAAACATCCTGCCGCCAACGTCAGGCCGAGCCCCCGCATCACGACCGCCTCGAGATAGGGAGAAACGCGGGCCGCATGCGACGAAAGCCACTGCCAGGGATACGCTAACAGGAGAGGCAATACGGCGAAAAAGACCTTTGTTTTCATTCCTTGGGTCGAGGGAGGCAATCCACGGCAATCTTTTGTCATAGCATCTTTCGTCCCCGCGCGGCGGAACGCAGATCCTCTCTCAAGCGATCCCCTGGGGGAATTTTTTCAGGATGTAGAAATCCCCCTCCTGGAAATCGATCCGATAACCGGCTTTAAAAAACTCCGGCAATTCGGCCTCGAGGGACGGCGTGCCCGGTTCCCAGATTTTTTTCCACATCACAACGACGTCGGCGCGTTCCGCTAACGATTGTTCCAGTTTCGTTCGGCTGGCACTGTAATCAAATTGGAAAATATGCTTCCGATGGATCATATGGGGGATCAGATTATTATGCGAGAAGACCCGGGCATCGCGGGAAATAGCCCGCATTTGCGCCCGTATCGTTTTCCCCTGCGGATCGGCATTCTGCGAACTCCTCCACAAAAAATAATACTCCGGCGCCCCGGAGGTCAGCAGTCCGACAAGGAGCAAGGCAAGCGCGATCCCCTGCTTGGCAAGGGTCATCACAGGGAACCGGCGCAGGATCTCCCGGATCCCGCACATGCAGGAAATGAACAGGAACGGGGTCAGGCCGGACAAATAATGATAGTTGAACGACCGCATCGCCTCATTCTGGGAAAGGATATTCTGCAAAAGGACCGGCAACGCCAGCAAGAACGTAGGCAAATGCATCAGCGGCAGGTACAGGAAAGGGAGCAGGACCCGAAGGACATATTCCCAGGAATCAAGCGCGCTAAGACGCGCGAACAAAGCGCTCCCCTGGCCGGCGAGCATAGCCTGGTAGTTCCCCGTATAGAAGTACGGCTGATGGCTGAAGAACGGGATCACGAATTGGATTACCGCCCAAAAAGCCCCGAGCGAACCCAGCATCAGAAGTCCCCCGAGCTTGTGTTCTTTTTTGAAGAAGAAGGCATAGACACCGAACATGAACGCGATGCCGAACATATTTTCTTTCGCCGTCACGATCATGAGCAGGCAGGCGAGAAAACCAGAGATCTGCCCGGTTTCAAGCGCAAGAAAAGCAAGGAAGAGAAAAGGCTCCACGAGAACTTCCGGGTGGAAGTCCTCATGTAGAGCCGCCCGGGCCGGATAAAAAATAAAATAAAGAACCGCGAACAAAAGGATCCAAGACCGCTCTTTGAGTACCGATCGAGCCACCGCCGCTACGCACAGGATGCAAAGCGCCCCCGAGAACGCCTGCAAGAGAATGAGCATCCGGGGATCTGGCCAGATCCGATAGAAGGGAGCGATCAAGGCCAGGATGGGCGCAAAATGGTCCCCCAACAGGCATATCCCGCCTTTGAGCGACGAATAAAGAAGATCCCCGCGGAGCGTGTTCCAGACCGCTTGAGCAAAGATCCCCAGATCGAATGCGCGTGTTTCAAAAGCCGCATGCCGGAGAAAGCCGGTAATCGAATGACTGATTCCGTACACCGCAAAAAGGGCCGTGAGAAGGAAAGCAAGCGGCATCTGGGCCACACGCCGGGCCACGCGAACGATCCAAAGCCGATAGAAATCCTCTTTGCGGAAGATCCGGAAAGCGATCAGGCTCAAAGCAGATACCACGACCGCGATCCTTACCAGTTTGACATAGACTTTTTTGCTCTCGCCGAAGGAAGGGATCCAGCCCCACTGGATGAGCGGGATCGCGGAAGTCAAAAAAATAAAGGAAGCGCCGAGGACCAGCGCCCCCAAAAGCAAGTTCCAAAAAAAAAGGGCCTGATCGCGGTTCAGCATGCGTCATACCGCCTTCGGAACCACGCCCTTTTTCCGCCTACGCAAATCCCGGGCAAGTCCATTCGTTCTGGTTGACAAAATCCGGCCGATTCCTTAGTCTTCTTTCCCATGGAGCACGCATCCACCTGTTTTATCAGTTTTATTACTCCCGTCTACAATGAAGAGCAGAATATCGCCCACATGCTCCGCAATTTGCACAATGTACTTCATTCCCATCCTGAATGGAAGTATGAAGTTATCATCATCGAGGACGGGAGTTCGGACCGTACCCGCCAGGTCGTCCTCCAGGAGATCGTCCAATATCCGTCGGCGCACTTGATCCTTCATGAAAAGAACCAGGGCTATACAGCCTCGCTCAAGGACGGCATTTCCCACGCCCGCGGAAAATATCTGATGTATATCGGCGCCGACGAGGAATTCGACTCTTCGGAACTTCCCCACTTCGTCAATCCCCTTCTCAAAGGCGAAGCCGACGTAATCCTCGGCGTCCGCTGGCAGCGGAACGCCTATCAGCTGTTCCGGTTCTTTCTTTCGGTAATCTATATTTTTCTTTTGAACTCTCTTTTCAAAGTACGAATCAACGATTACAACTGGTCCCAGGCCTGGACCAAAGAACTGATCGACCGGATCGACCTCACCTCGCGCTCTCTTTTCGTCCTTCCTGAGATCATCCTGAAAGCACATGATCTCAAATACCGTATCAAAGAAGTCCCTTCCAATCACCGCGGACGCCACTGGGGAAAATCCTCCGTCAATATGAGGATCATGGGATTTGCCCTGTGGGAAGCCTTGAGATTTTGGCGTCACCGGACTTCCAAAAAATACCGTCCCTGCAAACAAGATCCAGTATAAAGATCCCGAAGGACGCGCCCCGATCAGGAAGGCGTCTCGGAAGAAGCCGATTTTCTCCGGTAGATCAGGATGGGCTGGCCGTTGCGGTCGCGTTCACGGATGTCTTGCCATAAGAAGGGTCCGCCGGTCAGCGAGTTCATGATCGGCCTCTCACGGCCGGTCCGGTAAGGATTAAACTCCCTGACCTTCTCGTACTCTTCCGCTAATCGAGCTTCCAAAAGGCTCCCGCGGGCGTCGGGGGCAAGCCGGGCCAGGATCACATAATCGATCCCCCGTTCCGCAAGCGCTTCGGGGTCATAAGGTAGGATGGGATTCGCATAAAGGAACGGAGATGCGCCGCTACGGTCGGATAGAAAATAAAGCTCATAGCCCCGCTTCCGGGCTCTTTCCTCCGCGAGAAGAAAGTCGAGCTTCCTGATCTGTGTATTCGAAAAATGCGGATCTTTCGTCGCCTGCTGCCGTTTTTCGAGAAGCTGGGCTTCCGAGAAACGAAGCCTCGGCATAAAAAAAGTCCCATCCAAAGCGATTTTCGTACCGGCGGGAAAATTCGCCTCGATCCACTTCGCCGCAACCGTCCGCACGTCTTCGGCCGACATCAGCAGGTTCCACTTGACCGATTTGACGATGTTCGGAAACGCGGCCGTCCCCATCAATCCCGCGAGCAGGATCCCCCGCCCAAGTGGCTTGAGAACCCGATCGCCGATATCGCCCATCGCTTCGGCTGCAAGCACAGCGAGGAACGGGATAAGAGGAAGCACGTAGCGGTCATGCGGCTGCCCCCAAAAAACGATCACAACATAATACCCGAGCACAAAAACCGAAATCGCTTCCAGCGCCCGCGAACGGGATCCGAAGGCCCTCAGGATCCCCAGCGCCCCAAGGATCAAGATCGGCCATCCGATCCCGCCGGCAAGCGACTGACGAAGATGAAGCAGCCAATCGACTCCGCCGCGATGGGCATGCGACTCTTCGGTGATCTCTTGAATAAAAAATCGCCAATCAAGACCCGCGTAGGGATTGAGCAGAAAAAAAACGGCCACGGCCGCGATACCGCAGAATAGCCAACCGCGGATATTCCTGGCGAGAGGCCTGCCTTTAAACGTCAGATAGAGATAGGGCAGTAAGATAAAGATCCCGTTATATTTTACCGCGGCCGCAGCGCCGGCCCAAGCGCCGACCCCCAGATCATATTTCCCCCCGCCTTCCTTCTCCGGACCTCGGAGGATAGCCCCCATGGCCGCGATCATTACCCCAAGAAGCGGAATGTCCGCGTAAATGTAATGGGAATCGCGAACATGCAAAAAGCAGACCGCAAAAAGCCCTGCGGCCCCAATTGCCCGGAAAGGGCTCAAAACCGTTTTCACCGCCCGGTATAGCGCCAGAACACTTACGGTCCCGAGCAGAACCCCAAAAAGAATCCGCGCAATCAGATAAAAAGATGAGGGATCCCGAAAAAAAAGAAGCTGGAGATCGTTCACGGAAGAAAAAAGTCCGATCGCTTTGCCCACGAGGAAATAAAAGCCATAGACCACGAACAAAAGATAGCTGACCAAGGGGGGGATGTTGAAAAAATGCGGATGGAAGTCCCCGGTCCCGAACGCGAGAGCATGGTTGACGACCACCGGCTCGTCGGCGTGATAGAGATGGGGAAGACCGAATTCGACCGCCCAAAAACGCAGGACGAAAGCCAGAAGAAGGATCCCCGACAGGATCCAGGGAGCCTTTCGGACTTCGGCCGCAATCATCCTTGGCGATGCAGCCATCGGATCTTCACCAGGTCGAAGAACATTTTAACGGGATCGCTGAGGAGTTTGACGCGGCTCTGCGGAGAATTTCTCCAAACGACAGGTTTTTCGAGAATCAGGATCCCCTCCTTCTGTGCCAGATAAAGGATCTCGGCGTCAAAACTAAATCCATCGAGTTTTTGTTGGGCAAAAAGTCTGCGGGCCAGATCTCCTCGGAAAGCTTTGAAACCGCATTGGGAATCCAGGATATCCCGAAAGGCAAAGATCTGCGCGAACCGGTTAAAAACACGGCCCATGATCTCCCGCCAGAAAGGCTGATGCTCTTCGATCTGCGAATTCGCAAGCGCGCGGGAACCGATCACAATGCCGTAGTTCTTCTCGAGCTCAGTTAGAAAACCTTCCACTTCTTCGATCGGCGTCGAAAAATCGGCATCACTGAAAAGAACGTATCGGCCACGCGACGCAAGGATCCCCCGCCGCACCGAATAGCCTTTTCCTCGATTTTGCTCATTGCGGAGGATCTTATGCTCAAAATCATCCAAGACCCGTTCGGCTTCCCGAACCGTCGCATCCATACTGCCATCGTCCACCAAGATGATCTCGGACGAAAAAGATTGCCGGCGAAGATAATCCACGACCCCGGGCAGGGTCAGCGGGACCCTTTTCTCTTCATTGAAGGCAGGGACCACAACTGAAAGATGGATCGGGGACATTTAGACCTCTTCACGCCACTGGTCGAGAATATCCTTGAGAGCTTCACGAGCCGACCGACGGGGCTTCCACCCAAGCTTTCGTATCTTCTCCGTCCGCACGGTCATCCGGAAAGGATCGTGCAACCGCATCCGGGCCTTTTCCGTTTTGATCTTCATGGGGACCTTGGCCTCACGGACCAGAAATTCCGCATAGGCGCGCAATCGCTCCGGCCGTCCGAGCCCGATATTGTAGATCTCGCCCGGTTTCCCCTTGCGAAGAAGGATCTTATAGGCGCGGATCACATCCTCCACGTGAAGGAACTCCCTCCAGGTGTCGATATTGCCGACCCGGAGTTCGCCAGGCCTTCCTTTTTTTTCTGCGAGAGCAACTTGTTTCGCCCAATCGGAAAGCACCAGCCGATCATCTTGCCCGCGGCCGATATGGTTCATCGCCCTCGCGATCACAGTCCGAAGCCCGAATTTTTCATGATAGTCAACGGCAGCCATTTCCGCAATGGCCTTACTGAATGCGTAGGGAGATTCGGGCCAAAGCGGATCGGATTCCCCGACCGCTTTTTCTTTCCGGAACGTTCTCCCATAAACCTGGACTGTCGAGGCCAGCAAAAATACGGCGCTCGGCGCTTTGCGGCGGACCGCCTCAAGCAAATTCAAGGTCCCGGTCACATTGACGTGGAAAGTCTTTTCCGGCTCTTTCCAAGAACGGCTCGGGATACTCAGCGCGGCCAAATGCAGGATCGCATCCGGTCGAAAGGCGCCCACAAGCCGTTCGACCTGGATGCCGTCTGTGATGTCCACGCAGGCATAGCGGACACGAGGGACTTTTTTCCGGGGAGCCGGCCGATCCCAAGCCGCAGCGCAAATGCTCATCCCTGCCCGGGCCCAACGCGCGCACACATGCTGCCCGACAAATCCCGTAGCTCCGGTCACAAGGATCTTTTTCACGAAGCCCTCAGCCCCGAAAGGACCGTAGACGCTCCAGGTCCGCATCGACCATCATGGCAACAAGTTGTTTGAAGCTCACTTTGGGTTTCCACTTGAGAAGCCGCTGGGTCTCGGAAGGATCGGCGCAAAGCGTGTGCACTTCGGCGGGACGGTAGAATTTCTTATCCTGCTGGACATATTTTCTCCAGTCCAGGCCGACATGATCGAAAGCCGCGCGAACGAAATCACGGACCGAATGCGACTTCCCGGTCCCGACGACATAATCCCGCGCAACTTTCTGTTGAAGCATGCGCCACATGGCCTCCACATAATCTCCCGCAAAACCCCAATCCCGCTTGGCCTCTAAGTTGCCAAGCTTCAGCCCCTTGGCCAATCCAAGCTTGATCCGGGCAACGCCGTCCGAGATCTTTCGGGTCACAAACTCAAGTCCCCGGCGCGGCGATTCATGATTGAAAAGGATCCCCGAAACCGCGTAAAGGCCATAGCTTTCGCGGTAATTGATCGTGATCCAGTGGCCATAGACCTTGGCCACACCGTAGGGACTTCTCGGATACAAGCGCGTTTTTAAGGTCTGCGGCGTCTGCTGGACCTTGCCGAACATCTCGCTCGAAGAGGCCTGATAGAACCGGATCGAAGGATCAACGGTGCGGATCGCGTCCAAAAGTTTCAGGACGCCCAGCGCGGTGAACTCTCCCGTCAGGACCGGCTGCTCGAAAGAGGTCGGCACAAAGGACTGAGAAGCCAGGTTATAGACCTCGCGGGGGCGAATCTGCTTCACCAGGTTGATGAGCGAGACCTGATCCAGGAGGTCCCCCTGCACTAGCTCGATCTTTCCGATCAGATGGTTGATCCGTTCAAAGGTCTCAGTGCTGGACCGGCGGACCATGCCGTAGACCTGATATCCTTTCTTCAAAAGTAATTCCGCCAAATAGGAGCCGTCCTGCCCGGTCACCCCTGTGATCAGTACTTTTTTCTTCATAGCATCCCTCGTGTTCAATTTTTAATTTCGTGCAGATGTTCTCGGAAATACTGGATCGTTTGAAGCAGCCCGGCCTTCAAGTCCACCTTCGGCTCCCACCCAAGCCGCGTGCGCGCTTTGGTGATATCCGGCCGGCGAACCTTGGGATCATCCTGCGGTAGCTCCTGATACTCGATCTTGCTTTGGCTTCCGGTAAGTTCCAGAATGACCCGGGCCAACTCTTCGATCGTCCTCTCCTTCGGATTACCGAGATTGATCGGATCATTGTAGGCCGAGAGAACGATCTTCATGATCCCCGCGGTCAGATCGTCCACATAGCAAAAACTCCGTGTTTGTTTTCCGTCTCCGAAGACCGGCAAAGGCTTTCCGAGAAGCGCATTTGTGATGAACGCCGGAATGGCGCGTCCGTCCTGAAGCCGCATCCGGGGTCCGAAGGTATTGAAGATCCGGACGATCTTCGTATTCAACCGGTGCGTTTTATGATAGGCCATTGTGATCGCTTCGGCAAAACGCTTCGCTTCATCATAAACTCCGCGCGGGCCGATCGGATTGACGTTCCCCCAATATTCCTCGCGTTGAGGATGCTCCAAGGGGTCTCCGTAAACCTCGGAGGTCGACGCAAGAAGGAAAATGGCTTTTTTGTCCTTGGCCAATCCCAAGGCATTGTGCGTGCCGAGCGCTCCGACCTTCAGGGTCTGGATCGGGTAGGTCATGTAATCGACGGGACTTGCCGGAGAAGCAAAATGCAATACGGCATGGACCGGATCGCGGAAGACGATCCCGTCGCTGACATTCTGCCGCAAGAGTTCGAAACGCGTTTCGCTGCGAAGATGCGCGATATTCGATTCGCTGCCGGTGATGAAATTGTCGACCGCGATCACGCGCGACCCTTCGCGCAAAAAAGCATCGGCAAGATGGGATCCGAGGAACCCTGCGCCGCCGGTGATCAAGACGGTTTGGAGGGACATCGGGTTAAAGCCTCACGATCTTCTCGGAAACAAAACGCCTCAGGCGGTTCCGGGAATCAAAAACAAGAGGCGCGTGTTTGACAATCTTGCCGTAATCGACGCTATCGTGATCGGTCGCGACCAAGACCAGGTCCTGTCTTTTGAGCGTCGTTTCCGTCAGTGGGACCGAACGCATCGTCCCGGACGGCAATTGAAGGGAAGGAACCAAAGGGTCATGGTAGCTCACTTGGGCGCCCAGCTTCTGAAATTCCTGAAGCATGTCCAGCGCTGGAGATTCCCGCTGATCGCTGATGTTCTTCTTGTAAGAGACCCCCAAAATCAGCACGCGGGATTTCGCAACGGCTTTTTTCCGAAAGGTATTGAGCGCCAGCACCGATTTAGAAACGACATAGTGGGGCATCCCGGCGTTCACACGCCGCGCCAGCTCAATGAAATGCAAATGGTCCCCCTGGAGCCTGGCTTTCCATGAAAGATAGATAGGATCGATCCCAATACAATGGCCGCCGATCCCCGGCCCCGGATAGAACGGCATATACCCGAACGGCTTTGACTTCGCCGCATCGATCGCTTCCCAAATGTCGACGTTCAGTCCTTCCGCCGCCTGCGCGAGCTCATTGACAAGCCCGATATTGACGATCCGGAAGGTGTTCTCCAAGAGCTTCGTCATCTCCGCCGTTCGCGAGGAGCTGACACGGATCGCCGACGAGGTCATCTTTTTGTATAAGGCCACCCCAAGATCGGCACAGACCGGCGTGATCCCGCCGACGACTTTGGGAATATTTCCGACATGGTATTTGGGATTACCCGGATCGATCCGCTCCGGCGAGAAACAAAGAAAAAAATCCTTTCCCACTTTCAGGCCGGACTTCTCCAGGATCGGCTGGATCACCTCATCGGTCGTCCCCGGATACGTCGTGCTTTCAAGGACCACGAGCATCCCCGGATGCATCCTTTTTCGGATCCCTTCCGAGGCATCCACAATGAAAGAGATGTCGGGGTCCCCGACCCGGTTCAGCGGGGTCGGAACACAGATAATAACAACATCGGATGCGGCCATGACATCATAACGATCGGTCACGTCAAATTTCTTTGAACGCATCGCGCTCCGGACAAGGGCCGGGGCCAACCCGTCCACATAAGAGATTCCGTCCCGAAGGGCCTCCAGCCGGGCCAAGTTGCGATCGATCCCCTGGACCCTAAATCCCTTACGGGCAAATTCGATCGCGAGCGGAAGCCCGACATAGCCCAGTCCGATGACCGACAGAGAAGCATGGGACGAACGAATCTTCGCCCCCAATTTAGCCGCGATAGGATTTTTCATGCATTCATCTCCTGAAAAAACTCCGGCAAGGCCTCTTTCCAGGACCGGAGGGCGAACCCGAAAGTCCGACGGAACTTCTCATTCGACATTACCGAGTTGGCAGGCCGCTTCGCGGGAAGACGCAAGGCCTCGCTTGCGATCGGGATAACCTTAACCCCCTGCCGGCCTGCCTTTTCGAGCACGTGACAGGCGAAATCATACCACGAACAGGGCTCCTGATTCGACAGGTGAAATATCTGGCCGCTAAGTTTGGGTCGAGCCCCTTCCCAATCCGCAACAAGACGCGCCAGAGCGGAAGCCACATCACGGGTATAAGTCGGACATCCGATCTGGTCGGAAACGACTTTGATTTCCGAGGCTTTTTGGGATCTTTCAAGGATCTTGGACGGGAAGGAAGTCCCGTATTTTCCATACAGCCAGGAGATCCGGACGAGCGCAGCTCGCGTCCCGGTTTTCAAGACCTCTTGTTCCGCAAGCCACTTCGTTTCCCCGTAATAGCTTACCGGATGGGGTTTGTCTTCTTCGGTATAGGGTCGCTTTTGAGCCCCATCAAATACATACTCGGTGCTCATGGCGATCAAAAAGGCCCCCGTCTTTGCGGCACCGTTCACAAGGTGGCGGGTTGCCAGCACATTATGGCGATAGGCATTCTCACGCTCCGATTCGCAAAGATCGACCTGCGTCATGGCCGCCAGATGAAAAACAAGATCCGGACGGAATTTTTTCACGGCAGAATCGAAGGATCCTGGATCGCTGAGATCACATACGGTGTAGGGAATTTCGAGGTGAGGGGCCGGAAAAAGACCGAGGCCGTAAAGATCATGGGGCCCGGCAAGCGCCTTGACGAGATCGGTCCCGAGCATGCCGCCCGCTCCAGTGATCAAGATCTTTTTCGTCATTCCGCCCGATCCGTCGTTTGAAGAAGGACGATCAGGAAAGTTCTTCCCCGCATCGTCCGATACCGTAATAGCGGAAACCTATTTTCCGCATCGTTTCCGCATCGAACATATTGCGGGCGTCAAAAAGAACCGCGTGGCGCATTTTTTTCTTGACCTTTGAATAATCAAGCCCGGAGAACTCTTTCCATTCCGTCAGCACCAAAAGCGCGTCCGCGTTTTCGACCGCCTCATAAGGGGTTTTCGCATAGGTCACCGATTTCAATTCCTCCCGAGCACGCTCCATAGCCTCCGGATCATAGGCCTGAATCCGGCAACCCTCGTCCTGAAGCTCCCGGATGATCTCAATGGACGGCGCAAAGCGCATATCGTCAGTATCCGGTTTGAATGCGAGCCCCAGGATGGCGATCGTCTTCCCCTTCAGGTTCCATAAAGCCTTCCGCACCTTGGCAACGAAATACCGCTGCTGTTCTTCGTTGATCTTGAGCACTTCGGACAAAAGATCGAAGCGATGCCCCGCTTTTTCACTCATGTGAAGGAAAGCGGCCAGGTCTTTGGGAAAACAGAATCCCCCGAACCCGATCCCCGCCTTGAGGAAACTCGAACCGATCCTCGGGTCCATGCCCATGCCCTTGGCCACTTGATCGACGTCCGCGCCGACCTCATCGCAAATACGCGCCACCATGTTGATGAAGGAGATCTTTGAAGCGAGGAACGAATTGGATGCGTGTTTGATCAGCTCCGCGCTTTTGATATCGGTCACAAGGAGCGGCGCTTTCAAAGGTTTATAAAGTTTCCGGAGGAGCGTCTCGGCCTTTTTTGAAGAGACCCCCACCACGATCCGGTCCGGGTTCAGAAAATCCGAGATCGCAGATCCTTCCCGCAGGAACTCGGGGTTCGAAGCCACATCGAAGCCGACCCCCTGTCGGCGGTTCTCTTTGATGGTCTTCTGCACCCAAAAACCCGTCTCCACCGGCACCGTGCTTTTTTCGACGATCAACCGGTAACTTTTCATATGGCGGGCGATCTCGTGGCAGACATTTTCAACGAAAGAAAGGTCCGCCTCGCCGTTCTCTTTCGGCGGGGTGTTCACGCAGATAAAAAGCACTTCCGCGAAAGCGACCGCCTCCGCGATCGATTCGGTGAACCGGAGCCTTTTTTCTTTGTAATGATGCCGGATCATTTCGGAAAGTCCCGGTTCGTAGATCGGGGACTTCCCCTTTTTGAGCATCGCAATCTTCTTCGCGTTATTGTCCACGCAGATCACTTCGTTGCCGAGATGCGCAAAACAAGTCCCTGTCACAAGCCCTACATAACCGGATCCTATAACACCAATTTTCACTGGGTCTTCTCCTTGCTTTGAATGAAAGTTACGCTAATACGGCAAGACGGGAGATTGAAGGTCTTGAGTATCCTGGGTCACATAACCGCCAAACTGATTCGCGCCGGCCACGGTCTCTCCGATACGCGGCGCCCCGAAGGACGCGCGCCCTTGTCCGGTCCGCAGCGTAAATTCCGGATAATCCTTCAACGTCAGGTTGAAATAGACCTCGCGGTTGTTATCCTTGCGGATATCGGACTTCCGCTCATTGAAACCAAAATCAAAAAGCACGCATCCCCAGTCCCGGGTCATCCCGATCTGATACTCCTCCATCGCTCCGTCCTCGGCGTCCCAGCGGGTATAGCCATGCGCCTCCCACCGGTCATTCAGTTTATAGGAACCTTCGATCACAAACTGATGGCCGGTCTCCAGTTCATCCGAAACACCAAAGATCGCCGGGTCATTGACATAGCGCTGTCCCAGCAAGAATTTGATACGATTCTTGCGGAAGATGAGGTCCTGGTTGAAGGTCTGGAACTTATTGCCCTCAAGGTCGAACTTCATCCTCGCCTCATACTGCAGCCACATATAGGGCCGCAGGACCACTTCCTGGTTCAACACGCTGAAATCATTCACGTCCGAATCTTTGCGGGGGTTGCCCGAATAACTAAGAAAAGTATTCAAGCTGACGATATCCACCCGCTTCATCTGGCCCTGGACCACCCGCTTGGTCTGGATACGGTTCTCGAGACCAAAGGTGAATGTATCCCGGTTGTCAAGCTCGTCGATCCCATCATACTGTGCGAACTTCTCATCGCTCGCCGAAACGGGATGAGTCGACTGGATCTTGAAGTAAGGCTCGGCGATATGGCGCAGTTGATTGATATCCATCCCCAGCCATTCGCCGGACACGTCGAATTTCCGGTAATACTGGGTGCGAAGATCGAGCCCGTAGCCCAAAGCCGTTCTCAGCTTGCCCTCCTCTTCCCGGAGCTGGCGGCTGTAAAAAGTCTCGCGGGCATTGCCGTAGGGAGTGATCTTGATCTGGTGCCAACGAAGCGGCAGGCTCCACTCATGAAAAGAATCAAAACGGACCGCATGTTCATCCATATTGATCCTGCCGTAGCGCTTCCTCAAATTGACGAAGCTGTTCTGGTTTTCATAAAAAAGCCAAGGCCGCACGAAAGGCTGATTCTTGTAATCGATCCGGAGTTCGGGAAGCCGTTCTACGACCTTCTCGAAATTATTCATCCGTTTCTGGCCATGGACCATGAACCCCATTCGTTCGGTATTCTTGGTAAACGTCGCGAACGAATGCGGTTCGATATCGCCCCGATGTTCTTTTTCGAAGAAATCCTGCAGGAAGTATTCGTCGGCCACACGGTGATACCGGAGCACAAGAAAGGTGTAGGGATCGAGATCGGAACGGTGCTTCCAGGTCAAACGTCCCCGGTCGCGGCTGGTGCGAACGTCATAGGGATTCTCGGACTCGGTCCCCTTGGTTTGGGGCGCCGTCGAGGGCGCGTCTTTATCTTGGGTCCAGTATCCGATAATACTGCCCTGGGACATAGGACCGTAATTATATTCGAGGATCGCTCCTCCCCCGAATCCCCGCTTCGAACGCCAATCCGCGAGCAATTTGCCGTACAGGGATCGGCTGAGACTGAACCCTTTCAAAAGTTCGATGTAATAGCCGTCATCGGAATTATGCCCGGCACGGATCTGAAACGGCATGCTATTGTCCTGCAGGGGAAAAAGGACATACGGAAGCCAAAAGATCGGCACATGACCGGCATAGATCTTCGCGTTCGTCGCTTCCAACTTATCGCCGGACCGGACCGTGACCTCCGATGCATGGATCTCGTAAGGATGGATTTCCCCGGTACAGGTCGTAAAAACCGCATCGCTGATCTTGTACTGCCCTTCCGCGACCTGTTGGATATCTTTGCCTTTCATCCACCAAGGATTACTGAAGCAAGTCCCGCCCGGAAAACTTCCTGTCTTATTCTCGAAATCAAAATAGATCTCATCGCCATCGGCGCGAAGTTCTTTGCCTTCGAAGATCTTGACATGCCCCTTTGCGACCGCTTGTTTGGTCGTCGGATCGACTTCGGCATAATCCGCGGTGATCGTAGTCCCCTGGTAATTCAAGACCGCATTGCCTCGCGCCAGGATCTTATTCTCAGTTTTGGAATATTCCATCTGATCCGCAACGACCTCCACTTGCGCCGTTTGCGCAAACGGATCGATAAAAGGCAGATCGGGGGCCTTTTTCTTGATCGGAGGGATGGTCGATTCCGTCGCGGCCTCCGAAGGCGCTTCGGCAAAAACAGGAACGAGATTCAGGAGGGAAAGGACGACAAGGCTCAGAATAACGAAAAGGAGGCTCCGTCCCACACGAGCAGCCCCCTTAGGCATCTTCATACCGATAAACACGATTACGGCCTTCCTCTTTGGCTCGATACAATGCTTTATCTGCAAAACGGATCAGATCGAACTCCAGATCGGGATAATATTCCCCGCGTTTTTTTTCCGGAATATCCTTGGGATATTGGGATATCCCGAGACTGACCGTGACCCGGGTCGTCACATCGTACAATTTAAAATTATTTCTCGCAATACCCGAACGGATACGCTCGGCGACCTCCGCAGCCGCCTCCGCCGTCGTCTCAGGCAGTACGGCAATGAACTCCTCACCCCCGTACCGGGCGACGATATCCACTTTCCGCAAGCTTTTTCTAAGGATCCCGGCCACTTTCTTGAGCGTGGCATCGCCCACGAGGTGTCCGAATTGGTCATTATATCTTTTGAAATGATCGATGTCTAACATTAATACCGTAAACGGCAGCTCGAACCGGATACTCCGGCGGACCTCTTCCCGAAATCTTTCGAGAAAATAACGGCGCACGTAAAGGCCGGTCAGGTCATCCACAATCGAAAGTTCCCTGACGCGGTCATAGAGACGGATCTTCTTGACCTGGAGGACCAAATTTGCCGCCAAAACCTCGAAGCGCACGAAATCTTCGGCGGCAGCTCCTTCGACCGCCACGATCGCAACGACCTTTCCCTCAAGCGTCAACGGAAAAACCCAGTACTCTCTCGTCTCGACAGAATCCCCCGAAAGCGCCATTTTGAGCATTCCCTTGACCACTTGCTGAGTCCGGAGCGCTTCGTCCAGCAATACGGCCTCGCGATCATCCAAACGGACCTCCGCCTCTTCGGCCGCCGCTTCTTCGATCAAAAAATGGCGGGCGTCCGTGATCGCGGACGAAGCTTTTTCGAAAAGAAAAAATCGCATCCGGGCAAACGGCAGCTGGGGCAGGAGCCTTTCCCGGATCAGTTTGACCAGGGATTCGTACGCCATGCTCTCGCTGAACCCCCGGATCGCATCAAAAAGCTCCATCAGACTTGAAACTTGTTTTTCGAGCCGCTGAAGGCTTTCGGCACGGCTCTGGTATTTCTGCCGGAAACTTTCCAGATCGTCCCGGACCACTCTCTCAAGCTCCCGCTCCTTGGCAAGCTTCTCGGCCCAGTGTCGGTGATGGCCGATCCAGCCCCAAAGAACTCCGCCGATCATCGCCCCCAGTAAAAGCAGTTCGGGCAATCCGTACCAGAAGGTAAAGAAGAGAAGCGCCAAGGCCGTCAGAGCGGACGCGCAGTAAAAAAGATACTTCTTCTGTTGACGGTAAAAATAGAAAAGAGGAAACGCAGAGAGTGGAAAAAGGATCATCAGCGACAGTGGAAGCTCCGCCGAACGGACCCCCATAAAGACCATAAAAAGGATAAAAACCAGGAAGATCACGAGAGGTTTCAGCATACCCGGTTCCGCCCTCCCGCTTTCGCCCGATACAAGGCCTTATCGGCTTTCTCGACCAGCGAATCCCCTTCGATCGTATCTTCGGGAATGTTCGCAACCCCGATTGAAACGGTCATCTTGACCTCGGTGCGGCGGATCCTGAAATCGGTCTTTTCGACCTTTAAGCGGAGTTTTTCCGCATATTTAAATGCCTCGGCACGCGAAACCTCAGGCAAAAGGACCGCGAACTCCTCACCACCATAACGGGCCACCATATGGTCCCCCATCTCTTCTTTCATAATCTCCGCCAATCTCACCAGCATCAGGTCCCCCGCTTCATGGCCGAACCGGTCATTGCATTCCTTGAAATGATCAAGATCGCACATCAGCATCGAAAGCGGCCGTTTGTTCATGAGAAAACGCCGGTGTTCGTCTTTCAGGCGGTCAAAGAAATAGCGACGCACATAAAGCCCCGTCAACGAATCGCGGACCGCCAGTTCTTCGGTCCGCTCATAGAGAAGTGCGTTGGAAAGAGCCGAGGAAGCCAAGGTCCCGATCGCATCGAGCAAACGAAGATCGTCGTTCATAAAACTTTCAGAGGTTTGCGAATGGATCCGAAGCGTGCCCACCACGCGCCCCTCATGGAGAAGCGGCGACAGGATGAGGCTCCGCAGCGCTTCTTGCTGCATCGCGGAGGAAACGTCAAAACGGAAATCCTGCTGCGTATCCACAACGATCAAGCGCTGCCGATTCCGGATCGCCCACAGGTCAAAAAGATCCCCATGCTTTTCCTGGTGGGGAGTAACGTCTTTTTTCGAATACGAAGCAAGGACCGAAAGATGCTGAAGCTGCTGATCGGCGACCGAGATCAAAGCCACATCGCCTTTAGGGATCAGATCGATGCATTTTTTCACGATCTGCCCGGCCAATTCGGAGACCGAAAGCGAGGCCGCCAGATCTTCGGCGAGTTTTCTCAAATGATAATAAGTCGAATATTTTTCGAAATAGATACTGATCCCCTCGCCTTTTTGGCGATAAACCGTATCCAGGTCGTTGCGCTCATTCTGCATTTTCTCACGCTCCAGTTCGTGCACCGAGATCGAGTCACGGAAGATCGAATCGTTCTGAAACAGGACGAAAAGAGCCCCTCCGTATTCGGCGAGATACCACATAAAAAAAGGAAGTTGAGAGGTCGCGGCCACGAACACCGAAAGGACCGACGCATACATCGCAAAGATCCCGGCGGCCAGAAGCCCGGCCGCGAACCAAGCGGCGCTAATCGGCAGAAGGAATGCGGCAAGACAAATGGCAGCGCGGCGAAGGTAGACCTCGGGATCGATCGTGGTCTCGAGATAGGAAAGCGCGTGGATGATGAAGTAGGTCAGAAACAACGACACCAGCGTGGCAAACAGAAGAAGAAGCTGCTTTTTCGGAATCGGCGCACCGCTTATCATGCGATTATCCCTTTCTGCGCCCCCGGTCAGCTCATTCCAGCACGGACTTTGGCCTTACGCCGCTCAAAGGATCGCCTGCTGGGTCCCGATATCAAAGAAGTGGGCCTTGCTCATATCGAAAACGACCTGCAGGTCCTGATTCATCGTCGCCGTGTCTTGATTGGAAACGCGCGCCACAAAGGTGTTATTCCCGGCGTTCAGATAAAGGTAGATCTCGGACCCCATCGGCTCGACCACATCGACCGTCGCGCCGATCGTGAACTCCGGCCGCGCATCCTGCGCAAAGATCTTGTCGTAAATATCTTCCGGCCGGATCCCAAAGATGATCTCGCGGTCTTTGTAGCGGGCGATCTTGGAATAATGCGCCGGCAGGATCCGGAGCCGGACCGAGCGATCGATAAAAAAATAATCTCCATTCATGGCGCCGATCTTTCCTTTCAAAAAATTCATAGGCGGAGAACCGATGAATCCCGCCACGAACTGATTGGCCGGGGTCTCGTAAAGATCCACGGGATTGGCCACCTGCTGGATCGTCCCCTTGCGCATGACGACAATGCGGTCCCCGAGCGTGAGCGCTTCCACCTGATCATGGGTCACATAGATCATCGTCGATTGAAGTCGGTTATGAAGTTTTTGAAGCTCCATACGCATCTGCACACGCATTTTCGCGTCGAGATTGCTCAGGGGTTCGTCGAACAGGAATACCTTGGGTTTGCGGACGATCGCGCGGCCCACCGCAACCCGTTGTCTCTCGCCGCCGGAAAGTTCTTTGGGCCGGCGCGAAAGGTAGTGCTGGATCCCGAGGATCTCCGCCGCTTCCTGCACCCGCCGCTCGATCTCTTTTTTGGGGTAGCGGCGCAATTTCAAACCGAAAGCGAGGTTTTCATAGACCGTCATGTGGGGGTAAAGCGCATAGTTCTGGAAGACCATCGCGATATCGCGATTTTTAGCGGGAACTTCGTTGACGACCACATTGTCGATCAGGATATCCCCTTCGGTCACCTCTTCCAAGCCCGCGATCATTCGCAAGGTCGTGGATTTCCCACATCCCGAAGGGCCCACCAAAACGCAGAACTCTTTATCGTGGATCTCGAGACTGATGTTCTGGACCGCATAGCCGTTGTCTCCGTAATCCTTCGAGACTTTCCGCAACGTGACGGTCGCCATGATCTGCGATCAGCTCCTTTTGAAAAATTCGAGAAAAAGATGAAGGGTTTTCTTGAGATCCTGGCGTTTGACGACCTTATCGATCAGGCCGTGCTTGAGAAGAAATTCCGAAGTTTGAAATCCCTCCGGCAATTTCTGCCGGATCGTCTGCTCGATCACCCGGGGACCCGCGAATCCGATCAATGCGCCAGGCTCGGCAAGGATGATGTCGCCCAGGGAGGAGAAGCTCGCCATCACACCCCCCATGGTCGGATTCGTCAGGACCGAAATGAACGGATACGGGGTCTTCTGATAGCGCCGGAGAGCAAGCGATGTCTTCGCCATCTGCATCAGGCTGAGCGCGCCTTCGTACATTCGTGCGCCACCGCCGGAACCGGAAACCACGATCAAAGGAAGTTTTTTCTCGATCGCATGTTCCACCAGGCGGGTGATCTTTTCGCCCACCACGGAACCCATGGAGCCCATGATAAACCTGGAATCGGTGACGCCCAGCGCCACGGCCTTCCCTTCGATCGTCCCTTCCCCGATAAGACACGCTTCTTTGAGGCCGGTTTTCTTCTGGTCCTGGCTGATCTTCTCCTTATAGGATTTGACCCCCTCAAAATCGAGCGGATCGAGGGACCTCAAATTCCCGTCAAATTCCTTGAAGCTCTTGTGGTCCAGGAGTTGATGGATCCGGTCCTTGGCCCCCACGATAAAATGATAACCGCAGTCTTTGCAGACGGAATAATTCTCTTTGAGGGATTTGCTGAAAAGCACGCTTTGGCAAGCGGGGCATTTGGTCCAAAGGCCGGCCGGAAGACTTTTTTTCTTTAATCCGCTGGTAACGGGGTTGGCGATGAGATCGATGGTTTCGTTACGACCTTTTTCGGTCACAGATTTCACCTTGGCTTTGCAAAGTTAAAGAAAATCCCATCCGCTCATCGATGCGTTTGAGAAATAGAATATCATAGAAAGGTTTCAAGTCATGTATTCTAGAAACCCGAAGAAAACATGTCAATCTCTTTCTATCTTGTTTGATATCAAAACTTTACAACATTTTTAAATAATGCTATCGTTGGGCATGCGTCCCACGCTTTCACAAAATCAACAACAGCGGCAACTTCTTTCGCCTCAGATCCGCCAGTATCTGAAACTCCTCCAGCTCCCGATCGCCGAACTCACCCAGGCGATCGAAGCCGAAATGGAGGAGAATCCGGTCCTGGAGGATATCGTCCAATCCTCCGCCGAGACTGACCCCTTGCCGGAAGGACCGGATCCCTCTCAAGAGCAGGAAAAAGAGCTGGAATTCAATGAGGCCAAAACCGAGTCGGACAAGCTCGAGGAAGAATTCGATGACCTAGGTTACGAGCAGGACCTTGCGGCTCAAAACCCCCATGAAGCGCAAGCCAAGAAAGACTTCCGGGAATCCCTGATCAGCCACCAGGATTCCCTTTATGATTATTTAAACCGGCAAATCCAGATCCTGGACCTCGATGAGAAGGGAAAAAAAATCGCCGAACAGATCATCGGAAATTTGAACGAAGATGGGTACCTGCGAGCCACCCTGGATGAGATCGCAACGGCCGGGCAAAGCTCGATTTCCGATGTCGAGAGGGTCCTGGCCCAAATCCAAAAACTCGACCCGCCGGGGATCGCTGCGCGCACGCTGGAAGAATCGCTGATGCTCCAGCTCGAACGCAAGGGAGAAGGGGCCTCCCTGGCTCGCGCGATCATCCACCAGCATTTGCCGGAGCTGAAGCGCAAGGACTGGCATACGATCGCGAAGGCTAAGGACGTTTCCGAGAACGAGGTCCGGAAAGCCGCACGGCTGATCAGTTCGCTGGACCCGAAACCCGGCCAAAGCTGCGTCGCGGAAGCATCGCCGGCTGTGATCCCGGACGCCACGGTCAGCTTCAACGAAAGCGGGCATCCGAAATTCAAGATCGAAATCCACGACGAGATCATTCCCGAGCTTCGCATCAGCCCTTATTACCGAAAATTACTGCGCCAACACCGCGGAGACCCGAAGACCACCGCATTCTTGAAAGAGAAGATCCAACGCGCGATGAATTTCATCAAAGCGCTCCATCTGCGGAAGTCGACCTTGCGCGAGATCACCGAAGAGATCGTGAGCGCTCAGGAAGCTTTTTTCGAGAAAGGCTTCGCCCACCTGGCCCCGCTTCGTTTGAAGGATGTAGCCCGGGAGATCGGGGTCCATGAATCGACCGTCAGCCGGACGATCCAGAACAAATATATCGTCACCCCGCAGGGAACGGTTCCTTACAAAAGTTTTTTTTCGACGCGCCTTGAATCAAGTTCCGGAGAAGCCGAATCCCAGAAGAGCATGATGGAGAAGGTCCGCAAACTGATCGAGGGCGAGGATCCCAAGCATCCTTTAAGCGACCAGGAGATCGCCTCCCATTTCGCGTCCGAAGGGCTGCGGATCGCCCGGCGGACTATCGCCAAATATCGTGAAATGTTGAAGATCCTCCCCTCACACATCCGAAAAGAAAAATGAACCGCTTTCGCGGCAAAGCCAGGATAGACGCTCTGCGCTGATAGTGTATAATCAAGCGCTTCCGGAGAAGAATCCGTAATCCCAAGGAGTCTGCAACGTGAAGGACCCGAAGTGCCCGCCTCAACGGCCGATGACAGCGGTTTCCATGGCGAACATCCTTTTCCTTCTCGCTCTTTTTCTGATCCCTCTCGCACTTTATCAAAAGGCATTCTCGTTCGATTTCCTGAATTGGGACGACAATTACTACGTTTATAATAATCCGCATATCCGAAGTTTCGCGCCGGAGAACATCACCGCCTGGTTCACCCATACCTATGTGCGTCTTTACGTACCGATCACCCTGGCAAGTTATGCCTTGGACTATCTTTGTTTCGGCCCTCAGGCCTGGGGATATCATGTCACGAACGTCGGGCTCCATCTTCTGAACATCTTTCTTGCCTTTCTCCTTTTCCGCCGTCTGACTCCAAACCGCGGCGCCGCTTTGCTCGGAGCGCTTCTTTTCGGCCTCCATCCGGCCCAAACCGATACGGTCGCCTGGATCTCGGAACGAAAGACCCTCCTGTACAGCTTTTTCATCCTCGTCGCCTGGCTCCTTTGGACCCGGAAGGCAGATCCGGCATGGCAAAAGAAGGTCCGTCTTCCGGCGGTCTTTCTGCTTTTCTTTCTGGCCCTTCTGGCCAAACCTGTCGCCGCCCTGTTCCCGCTTTTAATGATGGGTTCGGCTTATTTTTCCACTTCGACGACAAAGCCCCCCCTCCGACGCCCCGTCCTTTTGATCATGCTGGCCATCACGGCGGCCCTGGGAACATTGACTTTTTTCTTTCACCTCGAACTTTTTTCGGAAAAAGGTATCCCGGGAGCTCAAGAAATATTTTTATATCCTTGGCTCCGGTTGGGTCTTTATCTGAGGATCCTCCTTGCCCCGGCTTTTCTCAGCCCGGATTATCCTTCACCGGATATTTATCTCAAAACCGGAGGCCCGGAACTATGGATCCCCCTTCTGGCCTCGCTCCTCGCGGTCATGCTTTCCGCGATCGGCTTCTTGCGCAAGACCCCATGGGGATTTTGGGCCTTTTTCGCTCTTCTCTGGCTTCTCCCGGTCCTAAGTCCCATTGCGGTCCAAGTCCGCAATCACCATCTTTATCTTTCAATCCTGGGTTTTTGCGCATTATGGATCATCGGCCTCCGGGCGCGGCCCCGCCTGCTTATACTCCTACTTATACTCCTGAACATCGCTTGCTTCGGCTTCAGCTGGCAGAAGATCGGCGTCTGGAAAAACACGGAAACCTTATGGAACTCGGTCCTTGCCCAACGTCCGGATAATTTCATCGCCCATCTTAATCTCGGAAATCATTACCAGGAAAAAGGCGATCTCGATCGCGCCGAGTCCCATTACCAGGCGATCCTTCACAAGACCCACGGAAAATACGCCTATGCAAACTTGATCTCGCTGTATCTCGCTCAAAAACGGGCCGGAGATGCTGAAGCGTTGACCGCCGAAATGGAGAAACGTTATCCGGACCATCCGGACCTTTATTTTTTCAAGGCCTCTCTCGCTCACCTCACGGGCAAACCCGAAGAAGCGGAATCCTGGCTGCGGCGCTCCTTGGAGGCCGGCAGCAAGAACCCTACGGTTTTTTTCAATCTGGGCATGATCCATCTCAGCCGCCGCGAACCCGAAAAAGCCGAACCCCTTTTGGAGCAGGCGGTCAGACTCAACGTGGCGTTTTCGGAGGCGCTCTATTTTCTCGGGATTTCCCGTCTCGCCATGGCAAAATACCCGGAAGCCCTGGCAACTTTCCAGCGCATGCTCAAATCCCGCCTCCGTTTGCCGGGAACCGATTTTCAACTGGGCTTCACTTACTATAAACTCGGGAATATCTCCAAAGCCCGCTCTTCTTACCTGGACAGTATCCGCAATGATCCCGAGATCGCAGAAGCCTATTATCATCTCGGCCTCCTTTACGCCGACGCGCCTTCGATCCGCCGCGCTTATTTGGAGCAAGCCCTTCGCCGGGATCCAGGCAATCCGAAATACGCGGCCGCGCTCGAACAAACCATGAAGGCCTCCGGACCATGACTGCCCATACGCAAAAAAAAACGGTCGTCATGGGAGCCGGCCCGGCCGGCCTGACCTGCGCCTATGAACTCGCACGGCAGCAAGCCCAGGTGTCGGTGATCGACGAGCAAGCCGAACCCGGCGGTCTTTGCCGGACCCTTCGAAGAAAGAGTTATCTTTTCGACATTGGCGGACACCGGTTCCTGACCCACCATCCCGAGATCCTCGCCCTGTGGGAAAAGTTCCTGGGGGAAGATCTGTTACGGGTCCCCCGCTCTTCCAAGATCCTTTTCGAAGGGAAGACCTTCGAATATCCGCTCAGTTTTTTGAACGCGTTGTCGGGACTCGGGATCCCCGAATCCCTGACCTGCCTGCTGAGTTACTTCGCTTCCAAACGAGCACGGCACATCGACGAATCGAACTTCGAGGGCTGGATGGTCAAACGCTTCGGCCGGCGCCTGTTCCAGATCTTTTTTGAATCCTACACTGAAAAAGTATGGGGGATCCCCTGCGCATCCATCTCAAGCGATTGGGCCCGGCAGCGCATCCAGGACCTCACACTGGAGACCATGATCCGGCGCGCCTTCCTCCCCCGAAAACCGAGCGGATTCAAGACCCTGACCCGCGAATTCCTCTACCCGCGCCTCGGGCCCGGACAATTCTTCCAGCGCCTTCACCAAGAGACCGCCAGACTCGGCGCCGCTTTCCATTTGCAATGCCGGGTCGAAAAGATCCATACGGGGAACACCGGGATCGAAGGGATCTCGGTCCGGGATCACGAAGGTCAGGAAGCCTTCATCCCGGGCGATTTTTTCTTCTCCAGTATCCCCATCAGCGAATTCATCCGGATGATGGAACCCCAAGCCCCCGCCGATATCGTCCAAGCCTCCGCACGGCTCCATTTCCGGAGCCTGATCGCCGTTTATCTCATCTTCAACATCCGCGACCTGTTCCCTGAACACTGGCTTTATATTCATTCACCCGAGGTCAAGCTCGGCCGGATCCAAAACTATAAAAACTGGAGCCCTGCCATGGTTCCGAATTTCGCCCAGACTTCGCTGGGCCTCGAATATTTCGTGGACGAAGGCGATGCCCTTTGGAAAACCGATAATCAGGCCCTGCTCCAAATGGGGCTGGATGAGCTCGAACACTTGGGCTTTAAGGTCAAAAAACATTTCGTGGACGGATTCGTTGTCCGCGTCCCCAACACCTATCCCGTTTACGGCCCGGGCTACCAGGAGATCCTGGACGAACTCCGTCGTTATATGGAAAACTTCAAAAATATCCAGCTCATGGGCCGCAGCGGTCTTTTCCGGTACGGGAATCTCGACTCCGCCATGATGATGGGCCTTCGTGCCGCCCGAAACTTCCTCGCGAACGAAAAGCCCCTGTGGACGATCGAAATCCCGGAGTCGGCCGATACCCCGGCATGAGCGCTTCTTTTTCAGTCCTGATCCCTGCCCGCAATGCCGCCGCGACCCTCGACCGTTGTCTCCAAGCAGTCCATCGTTCTCTCTTGCTTCCCGCGGAGGTCCTGGTCATCGATGACGCCTCGACCGACCCGACCTCCGAGATCGCCAAGCGCTACCTCGCCAAGATCCTCCATGTGAACCTGCGCGCGGGCCCGATGCCGCCCCGTCTGGCCGGCGCTCTTTATGCGCAGGAAGAGATCCTGGTCTTCATCGACGCGGATGTCTGTGTCCGCCCGGACACTTTTCAAAAAGTTCTCCGCCATTTTTCCGATCCCGGGATCCGGGCCGTCACCGGGCTTTTGTCCGCCAACCCGGGACCGCAAAATTTTTTCAGCGCGTTCAAAAATGAATACATGCATTGGATCTTTCACCGGCAGCCGGAAGAGCCCCGGTTCCTTTACGGCTCGCTTTTTGCGGTCCGAAAAACCGATCTCAAGGACTTCCGCCCGAGCCGCATCCCTTTCGGGAACCTGGTCTCCGATACTGAACTCGCCCTTTATTTACACGCCCGCGATGCGACTATCCGCTTTGACCGGACCCTTGAAGTCGACCATCTGAAAACTTATGACGGGATCGGACTTTTAAAAAACGATTTTGTGATCCCTTTTTCCTTCGCCTTCCTGGCCTGGGCCTATCGGGACCTCCGCAGGATGACCAAAGAATTTTCTTTTTCTCACGTCCGGCCGCGACAACTGACAAGCCTTCTCTTTCAAGCCGCTGCCTGGCTGAGCCTGACCGCGCCGGAAAATCCGGCATGGTTTTTATTCCCCGCATTTCAGATCGCTTATTTTCTCTGCTGGGCTCCCTGGCTGACGGACATCGGAAAACGCCGCGGTCTCCGGTTCACCCTAGCATGCGCGTTTTTCCTCCCTCTCGACAGTCTATGCATGCTGGCCGGCATCCTGACCGGAAGTCTGGCTTTTGGGGTCTCGAAACTCCAAGGAGCCTCCGCATGAGCATCCCGCCGAATGACGCCCCGCGCGTCACGGTAGTCGTCGCGAACTACAATTACGCGCAGCATCTTCCGGAATGCCTGGACTCGATCCTGCGGCAGACCCTGCAGGATTTTGAGATCCTGATCGCCGATGACGGGTCCTCCGACACCTCCCTGGAAATCCTTCACGATTATGAGCGCCGCTATCCCGGCAAGCTCCATATGCTTTGCCATCCCGGACGAAACCACCGCGGGATCCTTGCCACCTACCGGATGGCCTTTTCGAACCTCCGCGGAACCTTCACGGCCTTTCTCGAAGCCGATGACCGCTGGGAGGAGGATTGTCTCGCCCGTAAGATCGCCGCACTGGAAAAATTTCCCTCAGCCGGCGTGGCCTATTCGGATTTCAGGACCCGGGGGGCCTGGCGCCATCGTTTTTATTGGGACCTTTATGGCACGCTCAACAAGCTTCAGATCCGGTGGAATCGCCCCGTGGATATGACCCGGAAGTTCCTTTTCCGGAATCCGGTCTCGAGTTTCTCCAATGTGGTCGTCCGCACGGCCCTTTTGCAAGGCCTGGAGGTCACTCCCTCTCTGCGTTCGAATCTGGATTGGTGGCTACTCGCTCATCTGAGCCTGAAAACCCGTTTTGTCTACCTCCCCGAAAAACTTTGGCAATGGCGCATCCACCCCCAAAGCCTCGGCTATCACCGGGTCTCCTCTTTCTCTCTTTGGCGTCTTCACCGCGACCTCATGGCGCTCTGCGAGTCTCTCCTTGCCCACCTGCCCCACCAGGCCACCGAAGACAAGGCCCTCGAGCGAAAGCGGCAGGCAATCGAAAGGGGCTTGCGTTTTCACCGGCATCTGCGGGGAAGGGATTTCGAAGCGGTCGCCCGGAGCCTGCTGAGACATCCTCTGAGAACACTCCGGTTCCTCAGTTATGTTGTGTTGAAGAACCTGCTTTTTTGAAAGGGAAATTAAGAATTGAGGATTAAAAATTAAAAACCCGCGGAAAAAACTTGCGAAGCTTCTTATTCTTAAATTCTTAATTATTCATTTTCAATTCTTAATTTAAGAAAGCTGGTGGTCAGGATCGAACTGACGACCTGCTGTTTACGAAACAGCTGCTCTACCAGCTGAGCTACACCAGCCTGAAGGAAGGATAAGGATTGTAAAGAAAACCTTCGAAGAACTCAAGGGCGACCCTTGAAATATTTCATCCAGGCAAATCCAATGATCGTTTTTCCGTCCATGATCTTCCCCCGCCGGATCATGGACTCGATCTCGCGCGTCGAGAATTCGCGGTATTCGATCTCTTCATCCGGGTCCTGTTGGGCCTGACGGGGAACGAGTCCCGAAGCCAGGAAAAGATGCATCGTCTCCCCTGAGATCCCCGGCGTCGGATAGAACGTCAGAAGCGGCTTCAAACGCCGCGGCCATAATCCGACCTCCTCGGCCAGTTCGCGGGCCGCGGCCTGACGAAAAGTCTCGCCGCGCTCGATCCCGCCCGCCGGCCACTCCCAGATGCATTCCTTCACGGCAAAACGGAATTGGCGGATCAGGAGATATTTCCCCTGCCGGGTCTCAGGAATGATGACGACCGATCCGGGATGTTCGAGGACCTGCCGTGAGATCTTTCTTCCGTTCGCCATGTCCACATCGCAATCGATCACGGTGATCGGCCCTTTGGAGTAGACCGTCCGGCTTTTCCGGACTTTGTACCGGATACGCGAAAGATCCATCGAAGGTTTATGAGCGGATTTCACCGGTTCTCCCCATAAAATAAAGCGACCCCGGACAGATTCGAACTGTCGACCCTCAGCTTAGAAGGCTGATGCTCTATCCAACTGAGCTACGGGGTCAAATTTTTTTATTACGCCCACCCCAGCAACGCGCTATCGAACGTTTGATCCTACGGTCCGTCCCGCTTGGGCGGGGACGGACTCGCCCTCCGCCTTACAGCAGACAGAGGCGAAAGCTACCGGGGTCACCTCTGCGTTGTATTCTAAAGGAAGCCTTCCTGTTTTGAAAGACCCATCAAAGTTCATTTCCATACCGGCCCTCGATATCCCGGATGATCTGGAGCCCGATACGGCGCTCATGGTGTTTGAGCGCGGCCTTTGCGGCAACGATCGACAAAAGCTCCCGGAGCATCCTCTGGACCGCAAAGATCTTTTCGGCCCGGCAGCCGGTCCGCTCGATCGCAACATAGAGGAGGGACTTCAGGCTATGCAGCTCATCGTAGCCTACTTCCTGATCGGAGAGCAGAATACGCCGGGTCGCTTCTAAGGCCCTGACAATCAACTTGTTCGAGCACTCCAGGATTTCACCGGAGTCCAGGTCATGGTCAGAATTCAATGGGGTTCCGTCCATAGATTTTATTATTTATATTATTTATATAATTATAAATCTTATTTTTTATCCATTTCATTGAACCGAATTCATCCGAAATGAATATATACTGACGATTTCATTTAATCAAATTTGAAAAAATATATTTTATTATTTAAATTATTTATTTAATTTGAAATCTATAATATAATCCGGTATCTTTGAATTAGATAAGGAGGGATTATGTTCGAACGCTGGTGCCTGAGCTCCAGTAAGCAACTGCCGGGTTTCCCCCCGGCCGTTAGCCTCGAACTTGGCCAGGCCGTAAAAACCCTCCGTCTCCGGATGGGCATGACCCAGGACGAGCTCGCCCAAAGTGCCGGCCTCTCCCCTTCGGCCCTCAAGACCTTCGAAAACGGCTATGCAAAATTCACCAAGCTGAAACATCTGAACGCAATGACGAAAGTCCTCGGTACTTCTTTGGAAGTTCTGCTTCTGGAGTCGCGCGAATGGTTTCCTGCGAATTTCTTTGTTACAAGAACCCAAGGGATCCTCGTCCAGCCCAAGCCCCCCAAACGCAGAGAAGCCCCGGTAGAGAACCCGGCCTGGCCTCAAACCACCCTTTCGGAACCCGGCATTCAAATAACATTCTTTTCACCGCCGATCCCGGACGTCTCCCATTTCCAATTCGTCCGGATCCGCTTCGCCCCCGCCGGAAAATTGTCATCTCTCAGTCTGCGTCTCGGAGAATCCGCCTTCGCGCTCATAACGCAGGGCAGCATCCAGATCCGGCGAGAAGGCCATCCGTCCCTGGAGTTCTTCGCGAATCAGGGCTTTGGCGCCTCCGGACCGATCAGCTTCGATCTTGCGAATACAGACGCTTCCCACCCGGCCGAATGCTTTATGACATTCCGGCTCAGGCCTATCAAAAACGCTCTCGAGTCTAAAAAAAGTCCGCCCGGCAAAGTCTTCTCGATCGGCCATGCGGTTCGCACGCTTCGTTCCCACCTCGGGGAAAAACGGGGCCAAACGCTTTCGGTCGCCGATTTTTCCGGAGAGACCGGTCTAGACCCACACACCCTGCGTTACTTGGAGAACACGGTCCGGGAGAATTCGGTCGTTTACTGGAACAAGATCGAGCGGATCCTTCGGACCACGAGGACTTCCGTGGGGGAGTTCATTGAATACATGGGGGGAAATCCCGGAGGCCGGATCGAAGGGATTGGTTCTCAAGACCGTAGCCAGATCGATTACCGGCATGCCCATGGGATCCGCATCCGTACCGCGGTGGCCCCGCATGCTCAGCGAATATTCTCCTTCGCGGAATTCACCGCCGAACCCCGAGGCGAGATACGGCGCATTCCCCTGAAACGCCGGGACCCGGTCATGATGGCGTTCTTCGTCGCCGCGGGAGAGCTTCTGATCGAGGTGGGCAAGAACCGCAAAGCCCTTCTTCATACGGGAGATGCGGTCTATTTTGACGCGTCGCTGGGTTATACGATCACAAACCCCGGGGAAGCCCCCGGGCACTGGATCGCGGCGGCTTCGCCGGCGCTGACCTTCTAGCCAAGCAATTTCTTCCGCACCGCGATGGTCTTGACGTATTCGATCACTTCCGCAACATCGAACGGCTTGCTGAGAAATTTCTCGCACCCCAGGCTTTCCATCTTGCGGAGAAGGTCCGGAGGCGTGAAAGCCGCCGAGATCGGAATGAGCGCAGGCGGATCCCCCATCTGCACGATCTTTTCAGCCAGTTCATCCCCCGACATCCCGGGAAGCTTGATGTCGATGATCATGATATCGACCCGGCCTTTCGTAAGATAATCGAGAGCCTCCCCCGCATTCCGGAAACAGGATACTTTGTAATTCCTCTCGAAGAAGAACTCCGCAAGACAGCGCAGGACGTCCGCTTCATCCTCCACGATGCCGATATGACAACGATTC
Source organism: Candidatus Omnitrophota bacterium (assembly GCA_049324575.1). Taxonomy (GTDB): domain Bacteria; phylum Omnitrophota; class Omnitrophia; order Omnitrophales; family Aquincolibacteriaceae; genus JBMONI01. Next base: position 39,648 of record JBMONI010000024.1, read on the forward strand.
CGCTTGTAGATCTCCGCTTCATATTCCGTCCCCACCTCGCTGACGAGGATCTCGCGCCCGAGCTTGCGCACGATGAAACGCTCGAGTTCATCAAAATTGAACGGTTTGCACAGGACGTCCTCCCGCGCGATCCCGTAGCGCTTGAGCTGGTCCTGGTATTTGGGAAGGAATCCGGTGATCACGATCGTCGGCGGAAGGGCGATCTTTTGCTTGCGAACCCGGTCAAGCACATCGAACCCATCCATGACGCGCATTTTCAGATCGAGCAGCATCAACCGGACATTGAAATTTTGGAGCGTTTCGACCACCGCCTGGGAATCCAGGGTGGAAATGACCTCGCAGCCCCGTTTTTTGAAATGGTCTTTCAGCAGATCGACGATCTCGACATCGTCGTCGACGATCAAGATTGTGTCCCGTGATGGAGTTCCGGTCATGGTGGTTTTCCGTTCGGACGGTCTTGAATAAGAATACGGCCGCCGGGCCGCAAAACTTAACTTTTACGCCGCGTCTCCGCCCCCAAGCGCTCAAAGCCTCGCATAAAAAACATTACCGGCGTTCTTCGAGCAAGCGCTCTTCTTTTTCGAGCCGTCCCCCGAATAGACCTTTCTCTTTTTTCTCTTCGCCGATCGAACTGCCTTTTTGCTCATCCAGGACCTGGAGTTCCCGGGTCCTTTCATCATTCGAACCGTTGACATCCTCTTTGCATTTCAACACGGCCTTCAACGTCTGCCGCCCGGCTGCCTGAGGCCGGTATTCGAACTTCACCCGCTCTTCGCCTTGGGCCTTCAAAGAAAGCCGTTCCTGTTGATGAAAACCCTGCTCATCGCTTAGGGTCATTTCGCAATCCGATATTTCCTTCTCGGAGAGATTGCCGGCCATTACTTCGATCCGGACCGACTGCCCCAGCCGCACTTCGGCCTCGGAAAGAATCTCTCTGACCGCGGCATCGGGCTTCGCTTCAGGAGCGGCTTCCTCCCGTCCTTCGACATCGATCTCTTCCCGGGTACTGTTATTGTCCGCGACCGGATCTCCGTCGGCCCGGATTTCGAGATAAAGCTCGTTGCGGCCCGGCTTGGCCGGCTGCCAATCGAACCGGGCTTCTTCATTCTTTTTTCCGTCAAGCGAAAGCCTCTGGGTTTCCTGGGAGCCCCCCTCTGGACGGAAAATGAGGTCGGCAGCCCCTCGGCCCTTCTCGCCCGTAGTCGCTAGTCCGACGAGAATGAACATTTTCTTCCCGGCAACCGGCTTTTCCGAAAGCCCCATCTTTTCGATCTTCCAGTCGGCTCCGAGGGATTGTTCCCCCATCGCCTCTCCGCCCGGAGCCGCTTCCGGCTGCCCCGCTCCCGCTCCTTCGTTCTGTTCAGCGCCTTCCGCTTGACCTTGTTCGGCCTGACTTTGACCGCCGTCCTCCGTCTCCTGCGCCTGCGCTTCCGCCGCCGGAGCCGCCCCGGAAGCAGGGATATCCGTCGAATAAACGGGCGAAACATTCCCCACCCCGTCCGCATATTTCACAAAGATCTGGGTTTGACCCGAGACTAATCCGACATCCTTGGAAGAGGAAAATTCTTCCCAGGCCGTCCACGCTGCGCCGTCCGGCGAGAAGCACATCCTCGGATGCGGCGCCGTACCGCCATCATTCATATCCAGCGCAAGGGACGCGGTCGCCCCGTTCACCGCCGTGACCGAGATCGATCCGCTCGGCGCCTCGTGGTCCCAGGTATACATCGTCTGATCGTTGCCGGGATAGATCCCCGGCGAAGCCCCGTCACCCGCGGCTGCGCCGAGATCGATCGAATTCCCGTAGGTGATGTTTGCGCTCATGGTCGCCGAAACATTCTCCGCCGCATCCTTGAGCTGGCAATAGACGGTCTTGGCGCCTCCGCTGTCGCTCAAGGTCCAGGCTTGTTGTTTGTCCAGGGTCGCGACCGGAATATCGTCGGGGAAATTCGCGCTTTGCCATCCTTCCCAGTTCGTCCCGTCATTGGAGAACCGATAGCGAAAGATCCCGACCCCTCCCGGATCGTCACTGGCTGTGATACGGACGATCACGCTCCTCGAAGCGGTGCTCGCCGCGCCTTCGTTGATCGTGATCGAACCGGTCGGCGCCGTCGTATCGTTCATATCGGCGATCGAACCGATAGTCACCTCTTGCGTGGTTGCGCGCGTGCGGTCATTGGCATCGGTGCCCACGAGCCGGATCGTATAGGTTCCGGCCGTGTCATAGGTGTGATGATAAGACCCCGACCACTGGGCCTTCCCGCTCAAGATCCCCTGGTCGATATTGAAATCCATTTTGTTATCGCCGAATTCAAGCAGGATCGTTTTCAAGGTCGCTCCCCCGTTTGCGGTCACATTGAACGAGTAATGCAGGGGAAGATTCACGGCCCCCGTGGTGTTGGGGAGTGTCAAAGAGACCGTGGGCGGAGTGAACTCAACGACCGCGAAGGAAGCTTCAACCCGGTCCGACCAAACCACGGTCTCCCCGCAACGTTCCGCGACCATAAAACCCGCCTTGTAGGAACCCGTCTGGTCAAAGACCTGCGGCAAGGCCGCCGGCGGGTATCCGGGATAATCGGTGTCCTGCCAAGCGCCGCCGTCTTTGGAGATTCCGATCCGATAGCCGACGATAGTCCCGGCGGGAAAGAACGACGTTATCTGGGGATTCCCAAGGGCCGCCGCCAGATTGAAAATGAACTCTCCCCCCGATTCGACCGTCGGAATTCCAAGAGCAGAGGTCACCCCCCGCGTATTGGTGACGATACTGATCGAAGCCGTCGGCTTATTCGGTTCCATGACACGGGTCGAAGGGATGACGTTGATCGTCAGATCGCCTGAAATGACCGAAGATTCATCAGAGGGCATCCCGGGAAGAAAAGCCCGCGCATTGAGCTTGATATTCGCATCCTGGATCGTGGTGTTCGCCGTATAGACGTCCACCGTCGCGATCCCTTGGGCATTTGTCACGGCATAGCCCCGGCCCGAGCCGAACGCGGGGTCGATAGACGAGAATTTTACGGATCCAACGTTCGTTGCGCTCAAAAGATCGAACCGTACGTTGACCCCCTGGAGCGCGCGGCCCGCCGCATCTTGCACGGTAGCGGTCAGCGCCGCGACTTCTTCGGGACGGCGCTCCTCGTGAACCGAGCCGCCGCCTTCGATCGTTGCGCGACTTGAGGTCAACGTAACGGAATGAGGCGCCGTCGGAAGAACGGTCACATTGAACTGCTTGGTTTCGCCCCCCGCGCCTGAAAAACTAGCGGTGATCGTTGCCGGATCGAAGGTGTAGCCGTCATGGCTGACCGATAGGGTCTTATGCTGAGTATCGAAGACCGAGATCGCCAGGGTCCCATCGCCCTGGAGCCCGCAAGAATAGGATTGACCATTTTCATGCTGGACAGAAACAAAACGCGGCAGTGAAGCGCCGGCGACGGTCGAAAACTGCATCTTGATCGCCCCCATAAGCTGCCCGGTTTGGGACTGAAGATCTACGGTGTATTCTTGAACTCCCTCCTGGGTTTGCAGAGTCTGATGCGGGATCGAATACCCTGTTTTATTCACGCCCAGGGTCAGCGAATCCGCGCGCGGGACACTGCCGAAGACAAAATTCCCCGAAGCGTTCGAGACCGTCCATTGGGTATGGGGCCCGGTGACCGAAACCTCTGCGCCCGCGATGCCGGCGCCCTGCAGGTCCAACACCCGGCCGGAAACTTTGACGACACTGTTCGGATCGCTCGGTTCCATAGGAAAGCGGTACGTTCCGTCTTCCTCGCGGAATCCAGCATCGGTCGATGAAAAACTCATCGTCGAATAACCCTCTTTTTCAAGGGTAATCGTAGCCGCAGGAACGGTTTTCTTCTTTTGGGGATCCGGGATGTAGAAATCCCCCCAAAAATCCCCCGCCGGGCCCGTCAGCGTCGATTGATGGAAGGATCCGTCATTGGCGGTCATCGTGGCAGTGACCCCTTGCAAGGCCGTGGGCGGATTCCCGGTTTCGACGAATCCGGTGAACGGGACGAAGACCAGCGGATCGGCCTTGACCTCATAGAGGAGCCCGGTCCCTCCCTGGATGTCATAACTGTTCGTATCGAAGAGGTCCTGAGAGATCGCTCCGGTCGTCAGCGAAATATAAGAAGAGCGGATCCCGATCTCCACGTTCCCCTGATCTTTGAAATGATAGACCGCATTTCCGATAACCAACTCGATCTCCCCCAAGGGAGGGCATTCTTCGGGGAGCTGCGCATAGAGAATGTGCTCTACCGATTCGTCGTCAACAACGATATGATTAGGCTGCAATTCGATCTGAACGGAGTTGCCGTTCATATCTTTAGCCCGCGCCGAAACATCGAACTCCATCCAGCGGTTGAAAGTTCGCTGGGTCGCATTGACTCCCGCCGAAAAACTGAGCGCTTTTTCAAAAGCCCATTCGAGGGCATCCTTGGTCACCGAGGCCCCATATCCGCTAAGTGCGCTGATGCCGGCCTTTTGGAGAAGGTTGACAATCTTGGTAGCGGCCCCGTTTGCGAGCGTTGCCAGATCTGTGATCATCACCGAATCGCTGTGATAGTAGGCGTCGCTCCCATAGACGCCGGGATCATTGCCGCTTCCCGTATCCGGACCGATCTTTTCGTTCGCGGTGTCGTTGATATCGATCCCAAGGTCCGCGATCGCGATGGAGCCGATCCCGTTATACCACGTTCCTTGAACGTTCAAGTCCAATCCGACATGCGTGCTGAAACCCAGCTGGCGCTGGTAATGGAATTCCTGGGTCGAGACCTTGAGCGCCCCGAGAGGGACCCGCGGCACTAGGTATTTTCCGGCAAACCCGACGTTGTATTCATTGAGATCGTCTTTGGTGAAATCCCAATCCACCTTCATGACGATATCGGTCTTTTGATTCCCCCCGCCGACCGCCCAAAAAGTATCGAGCCCAATCCCGATCCCCACCTCATCGATCCCGACGACATCGCCGACATCTCCCAGGCCGAAAGATCCTCCGGCCCGCGAATGCTGGGTCGGTTCTTTCGTGGTCCGCACGATCCCGTGGCTGAACGTCAGGTATTGCGTCTGCGGTTCCTCGGCCTTTAGAAATTCGGGCGTACTAAAAACGAGAATGTTTACAATCAAGCTCAAACAAAGGGAAGAAGAACGACGATTCATAACGCTCTCCTTTCGGCGTGAAAATCAACGGCCTTTTGTAGGCATAAGGGGTAGAACCTGACCGCGGTTGGCTATTTTAGCGCAAAAAAGAGAAAAATTCTTCTTGGATCTTAATGCTTGGGCAAGACTCCAGGGTCTATGCGAAGGAGCGGGAGCCGCTCCTTTGATGCCGGTAGCGAAAAGAAGTCGTCGAAGGAACCGCCCCACCCCAAGCCGTGGATTGGACAAGCGCATAGGTCCCGTCCGAAAGCCGGATGGCGTAGGTATTTCCCTCGTTCGCTCCCACTTGGTCGGCATATCCAGTCAGAGGGGCTTCTGTTACACTGTCGATCCCCACTCCGCCCAGATCGACGATCCCATTCGAAGCTTTGACTTCCATCCATCCTTCCCGTCGCCGAAAATCGTGGGTCGGACCAAAATCATCGACGGTATAGACCTGGTAACCTGTAAACGAGAATTCCTGGATCCAGCCCGCCGCGGCATGGGGGATGGTTTGGTCCAGATCAAAAGCTCCGGTCTGGATATTGGAGGCGTTCCCCACGCCGCCGCTATCCTGGGTCTCCCCCGCTCCGGGCTGGACCGGATCTCTCTCGGTCTGCGCGGTACGGATCTCATCGATCACGGTCTGAGAAAGGCCGCTCGCTTCGGCGATCTCCGGAGAAAGGGTCGCATAGATCAGATTCCCGCGGAGGTTCTGGATCTTCATCTGACCGTCCTCAAGCACAAAGGTGAATGTTGTGTTACCGCTCGTCCGTTGTTGTTGCCCCGTTTTTCTCGGCATCTGGGTTTTATCCCACTTGGTGTCGGCAATGAACAAATTCCCCCGGATCTCGAGACGGTTGATATAGATGGACAATCGGGTATCGGTGAACATATCAAAATCAAAGCGGACTCCTTCCACCAGAAAGACTCGGTTGCCGAGGTAGTCCCGCGCGACGCCTTCCTCGAATTGTCGTATATCCTGCGCCTCATAGGCCTGCGCGATCTTTTTGATGGCCTCCGCGACCAGCTGGCCGTAATCGATCGAACGGTAGAGAATCCGGTTCTGGTTCGGAAAGAACCGCAAGATCGTTTCCTGGCTATCCATCGTTTTGATCCTGAGCGCCAGCTGATAAACCTTCCCGGGCATCGGAAAGAACCGATACATGATATGCTGCTGCACCGGGATCTCCGCCCAAGTCCTCCCGTCATCCTCGGAGATCAGAAGATTTGCGATCCTGTCCATCGGATCCAGGCGGGCCGTCACTTCGACAGTCCCATTCACAAGGTCCGCGTTGGTCAGGGCCACATCCCCGCTGACATTTTGGAGGCTATGCGTATTGATCCGCTCATCGTAAAGCCGGTATGAGGCGCCAGAAACCGGTCCCCCCGAGGTCCCGCTCCCCGAGCCCCCGCTCGGCCCCATCCCTCCGCCACCGGCTCCGGAACCACCTGTCCCCGAGCCATCCCCTCCACCCACAGGACCCGCCGCCATTTTTGTTTTGCAATCCGCGATCATCGTGTCCACTTCCGCTTCGATCGCCTTCATCCCCTCGATCTCCGTCACCGCATCCGGGACGAGGATCTCGGTGTTCCGTATGTCATTGGCCGTTTGCTTCTTGTATTTCTCCAGTTTTTCAAGGAGCGGCGTGGATGGGATCGCATAACGCACCTCGTTCTTTAACCTCTCAAAACTCTCCTGCATGATCTTGAGATTGCCCTTGACGGCTTCCCGCGCTGTTTTGAATTTCTGGCTTTCCACCGCAAGCGCTTTCTCGTATTCCACGATCCGCGAAGGGATCTTCAGGTATTGGTCGAGAAGCCGGTCCTTCCCGGGATCCGCATACTGAAAATAATTCTTCCCGAACTTCTGATAGGCTTCACGGACATCTTTCGCGCGGAGGATCTGACCTTCCCATTTCGCCCAATCCTGCTTCATCTGGGCGATGAACTTCGCGCCATCGGATTCCTCCGGTTTAACGCTTGCGCCCCATTTCCCGTCCTTCATATGGCCCATCCGCTCCATATCGACGGCCCGAAGCTGATCGTCTTCGTACTTGCGAAGATCCGGCGCGTCGAGAAGCCGCCAGTAACTCGCCGCAAGAGCCGCCGGACGCTCCATGAGTTCAAGATTCCCCAGGGTTTCGGAAAGCCAGCGAAGGGCTTTCGCGTAGGAATCCACGACATCGATCTCATCGCTCAATCGTTCCCATGGACGGTTTGAAATATAGACTGATACCACAGACTCCCCTTCATTCCTCAGATCCTGGAGCGGCTGCAAAGGCCCGCTCACCATCCAGGTCACATGCATATAGGCGGTCCAGGATTCAGTGCTCCAGCGGTCCCCGCTCTTGATCCTGCGGTAATCCTTCTGCACAAGGCTCTCAAATTGTCCTTTTAAGCGATGATAAACTCCTTCGAGTTTTTTGACATTGTCCCGGTGCTGGTTCTGGAGCCCCGAAGCCGACATCGCGTCGCTCTCGATCTCCTTCTTATAGAGCCGCAAAGGTTCGATCGCCTTGAGCACTTCTTCGGGGATCCGTTGATCCCCGAGATACGGCGCGCTCGAGGGAACGCTCGTTTCGGGCGAACTATAAACTCCGGGATATTTCAACGATGTCTGGATCTTGTCGTCCAGCGCTTCCTCCGCCGCCTGGTAATCCTCAAGCGCCTTCATCCACTCCTCGTTTATTTCCTGAAAAGCGGCCTTGAGGTCCTCGACCATTTTCTTGCATCGCTCGGTTGCTTCCGTGATAAGCAGTTGTTCTTTGGCCGCCAAGGCCGCCAGATCCGCTTGCTGTTTCTTCGGCCACTCCGAATGCAAAGCCTTGGAAAGACGGTTCATTTCATTCGTGTCTTTGGTCTGGGCAAGCTTGGCTGAAAGCTCTGCGAATTGCTTGCCATTCTCGGCGATCGCCCGCTTGCGCACCTCGACATAAAGGTCCCAAAGTCCATCCGCTTTTTCATAATCATAGCCGGAACGATAATCTTCAGTGATCTCGGATAAAGCGGTTTCAAGCGCCGCGAGAATGCTTCCATCATCGACTGGATTATAAGTCACCGAGGTGGGGACCGCGCTCATTTGCGCTTCCGCCTCGGAGATTTGGGCTTCGAGATCGCTCTTCTGGTTCCCGTAAAGATTGGCTTGATAGTCTTCGATCAGCTTCAGATAGGGCTCGGCTTTGGCAAAGATCCCGTCCAGAACCGCCTTCGCCGCTTTGTTCGCCTCATCGCTTTTCATTTCGAGTTCGCGGATTTTTTGATCGAACTCTCGCTGAACGGCTTCCATTTTCGCTTTCTCGGCCAGGATATCGGACTTCATCCTCTCGAGGGTCGCGATGATCGCCTCTTTCATGGCGTCCCCGCTTTCCTCTTGCGTTCCCGATTTCCCGTCGAATTTCAGGTACCAGCCGCTGTAGGCCAGCTGATCGTCCCATTCCCGGGTGACATGCTCGCGGATATTGACCGTCTGGATCCAGTCGACGAACGCCTTGGGATTGGACTCCGGAGGAAAAGGCAGAACGGCTTTGACCTTCGATTCAAGGGCGGTATCGAACGCATAACCGGTCACATAACTGCAAAGCGCTTCCACGATCGCTTGCGCGACCCGGTAGAGTTTCCAGCCAGGGACCATGTATTCCATGATCTCGTCCGCGGCGGCTTTCCCGAACGCTTCGAAACCTTTCCGGACATCTCCGGTTTTTCGCCAGTCCGTCAATCCTTTGACGATGACTTTGGCGGTCACGACCGCGGTTTTGACGGCATTCACACGCGTATCGACCTTGCTGATAATATCCGCATTGGCCGCCGTCCACGCCGCGCTGGTCGACATTTTCTCGACCAGGACCTTATGCATCATCGAGGGCACTTGTTCTTTGAAGAGTGCTTCACGAACCTTGGTCTCCGCGACCTTCGCCAATTCGGATTTCATACGGTCCCAGGCAAGTTCGCCGCTTTTGAGGATGATCCGTTCAGACCCTTTGGTCAGAATGTACTGGACCTTTTCTTCGTCCGTGTTAAGGCGCTGATATTCATCGAGGTCTTTGAAGAAATCCCGGACCCCTTCCAGTAAAGCCTTCGCCGCTCTTTTGGTATTCACCGTTTCCGCGGCACGGACCGGAGAAGGGATCGAGACCACAAGGGAGAGACTGAGGACCGCGCCGATCAAAACCCTGACTGTTTTTGAGAACATCTCTAAACTCTCTTTCTCAGCTCATCACGATCTGACTTCGGGCCGGCCAGCATACAAAAATCCGTCCAGAGAATGTAAAACGCTTTCTTCCAAGGCCAGCTGAAGTGCCTAAGGAGAGGAGATTGTACCGGGAACCGCCCGCCGTTGAAAGCTGAAATTTAAATCGTCCGGCCCCGGTTCAGGTGGTCAAATTGCGGGATCCATCGGTCTGGACCATGTATTCGAACTGGACCGTATCGTCGATCGGCGGATTATTAACGAGGGAGGTAATGCGGCATTTGCCGTAGTATCCCCCAACCGTTTTGAACGCAAAAACGTCCCCCGCGGCGACATTGGCGCCAAAGCTGTACCCGTCCAGCGGCGCTTCGGTCAACGAATCGAAGGTATAAGTCCCCGTAACCTCTTTGATCTCAGCCGTTCCGTTCATCATGAACATATTCCCCATCTCGAAATCGAAATCCCCGACCCCCTGATCCGTTTGGGTTCCTGCCGCGAAATCAAAGCCGTTGACATCCGCCGGCGCCGAGACAACGGTCCCGTTCGAAGTCGCGCTCGGGGTCGAAGAAACCGTGCCGCCGGAATCCTGCGTTTCGCCGGCCCCCGGCTGGACAGGATTACGATCCTGCTGAGCCTGGCGGATATCCTCCACAACAGTCTGTGACAGGCCGCTGGACTCCGCGACCTCGGGAGAAAGCGTCGCATAGATCAGATTGCCACGGAGATTCTGAATCTTCATCTGTCCATCCTCGAGAACAAAGACCATGGTCGTATCGCCGGTCGTGGTTTGCTGCTGGCCGGTATTACGAGGGACCTGGGTCTTGTTCCACTTGGTCTCTGCCACAAACAAGTTCCCACGGATCTCGATGCGGTTGATAAAGATCTGAAAGCGGATGTCCGTGAACATGTCAAAATCGAACCGAACCCCTTCTTCCAGGAAGATCCGGTTACCGACATACTCGCGAGAAATTAGCTGCGCAAACAAACTCTGATTCTGCGTCTCGTAAGCTTCCGAGATCTTTTTGACCGCTTCGACGACTAAGGTGTTGTAATCGATGTTCCGGTAAAGAAAACCGTTGATGTTTTTGAACGGCTCCAGAAGGATCTCCTCGAGATCGATCGTCTTGAGCTTGAAAACGATCTGGTACAATCTTTCCGGAGCCGGCATAAAGGCATAAGCGATCCGCGAATCCAGTGGAAGTTCGCTCCAAGTCCTGCCCCCGTCGTTCGAGACCAGGATCTTTTCGATCCGCTCGAACATATTCAAACGCCCCGTCACCTCGATCGCGCCGTTTCGAAGGTCAGAGTTCGTGAAAACCACATCGCCGGAAGCGCTCCTCAGGTCGCGGGTATTGACCCTCGGATCTTCGATTTGATAAGTCCCAAAGGAAGTCATTGCACTTCGGGAAAGGGTTTGACCTCGAGCTCCGGAAGGTCCCGTTTGTCCTTGCTGCCCACCGGGCCCACCCTGACCTTGTTGTCCGCCCGGCCCACCGGGTCCGCCAAGGCCGCCGCCTTGTCCCTGCACACCCTGCCCACCTGGCCCGCCTTGCCCCGGCGCACCTCCAGGTCCGGCTTGTGGGGGTTGCCCGCCCGGCCCACCTTGCCCCGGGGCTCCGCCAGGTCCACCCTGTCCTCCGGCTCCGCCCGGCACGCCCCCAGGTCCGGCCTGGCCTGGCCCCGTTCCCGGACCGGAAGGTCCTGTCGTTTTCTGGGAAGCAAGATAAGTTTCTCGATCATCAAAAATTTTCTGGAGCTTTTCAAGCGCAGCAATGTACCGTGCCCCCAAGGCATGATCAAAAGCAGCCGGATTGTTCTTATAGCTTTGATCCGTGGCATATTGCACTTGCCCGGCCCCGTCCCCCGCTCCCGTCACAGCGCCGGGAAGCGCCGAAGTAACATCGATCATTTGCTGGGTGAATTCATGATCGCTGGCATCATGCTTTACTCCTGTGATCGCGCTCTCGAACTTGGCGACCGCACTCGCCCAAATGACGATCTCCGCGGTCCCGGACGGGGCAAAGAAATTCTCCTCTGTCGCACGTTCGACTTTGGGAAGCCGCAACTGCCCTTCGAACCATTCGTTCACTTTGGGCGCGTTGGCTTTGATGAATTTATATCCCGGGTAGGGCTCCCATTTCTGACGGATACTATCGGCATAAGCCGCCACGTCAGGTTCCATCAGATAATGTTTATACGGGACCGTGGTGATCATCATATCGCCGTCAGTCTCGACGACAAGCTCATAGTTGTTATCGGCGACCTTTAAAAGCCCGTTCTTGACCTGATCTTCAAGGAATTTCTCGAGCTGCAATTTCCGCACCCTGAGCCATTCCGCATCTTCCTGCCGTTGGGTCGTGTTCTCCTCGAGAAGCCGGTTCATTTCGTCCACCCGGTCCCGGATCCTTTTCATGAATTTCTCCAAGGCCTGCGGAAGCGTTTCGATCCGTTTTATTTCGGCCCACCTCGCGTCGAACGCATCAGGGCCGACCAGTATCCGCATCTCCCTCAACTCAGAGTCCGACGGTGTTTCGATCTGCTTAAACTTCTCGACCTCCGCTTTCCAAAGGGCGAACTGGATTTCCAGAGCGCTGATCGAAGAAGTCGCGATCGACAGGTCGTAGGGGTTCCATTGAGACCAAGAGATCCTCTGCTCCATTTCGTACAGCAGTCCGAAAACTGTTTCGGCGCTGTCAAATTTCCCGAGGCCTTCGTAAGGCTTTGACTTGATCTGGGCGATCGCATCTTCGATATCCTGGACATACCGAGCGCAATATTCGTCCGCATAGGTATCATGCCCCTGTCCCGTAAGGATCTTCAGCGGAATGTTACGGATCGCCTCATAGACCTGGTTCAGGTAAACATTCCATTGATTGGTCCGAGCCTGTTGGAGGCGCTCGAAAACCCCCATCATGGCGACGATCTCGCGATCGGTCTGTATTTTGATCGCCCCCGAGGCACCGTCCAATGCGTAACTGACCTCCCTTGCGATGCTGTAGGCGTTGGTCAATTCGCCGATCTCTTCGCCGAGCGCACGAACCTGCTCCGTGATACTTTGCTGACGTTTCCATTTATTCGTCATCTCCTGCCCGAGGCTTTGCTTGAGGGACGCATCATCGGTCACCGCAGCGGCGTCGATCCTCCTTTGAAGCGCGGCCATGTCCGTCGATAATTGGCTGCTTTCCTTTTGCAAAGTGTCGATCTTTTCAAGGAACGGCTTTTTAGCATCTTCCAGGGCCTTCTCGAGTTTTCCCGACATTGCCTTGTTGTAATACTCATAAAGCGCATTATTCGCTTTGGAGTCCCAGTCCGAATGGGCCTGGCGGGCTTCCATAAAATTCCCTTGATTCACAAGATCCTGCACGATCCCGACAATGGCTTCCGGGGTCTCCGGCCACTCCTTAAATGGCACCAAAAGCGGCGCAAAAACCCGCATGTAAAATTCCTTCTCTCCCACCGTCACTTCCAATCCGCTATTCTCGGGGATCGCTTCTTCAGGTTTCTGGACCATCGTTTCTTGCTGTTTTTCCAATATTTGTTTGAACTCTTTCTCGAAGGCCCACCAATTCCGGAGTTCCTGCTTGAGCTGGTCCGAAAGCGCTTTTTCGCCGATCAAAGCGCAGGAGCTGTAGCCACGCACAAGGTTGCTTTTCCATGTCTCGATGGCTTGCTGGACTTCGCGGATATTTTTTCCTTTGGCCGCAAGATTTTTCGCAGCCTGCAACGCAGCCGGACTTTGCGTCAGATACTCTTTGAATTTCGGAAGTTCAGCGCGATATTTTTTCTTGCCCTGGAATTCCCTCAAAAGCGAGGGAATATTATTCGTAAAAGCCTTGTGCTTCTGGACAAACTGCTGAAAAGCGATCAGCTCCTGACGCGCTCTAGCCTCGGCCCAGCGGGTCTTGACTTCCAGATTCACATCTTTGATCAGACGCATGATCCATGTGCGAGCCTTGTTCCTGAACTCAGTGGACAGCGCCTCGGTCTCCGCACTCCGGGCCGTATCTTCTCCGGAACCCAGGGCGCGCCAGCTGTCGAACCATTCGCCCCAGCTTTGTTCGGGCCATTCATCCCCCAGAACACCGGTCACATAGGCCTTGACCATGTCCCGCGTCTGGACATCGGTCACGACATATTTCTCGAAGAAATAGTCCGCCATTTCGGAGGTCTCCGGGATCAGGGCCGGCTGGTCCGCTTTGGCATCGATGGTACCCACAAGTTTCCGGTCGCCTTCGACCTTGCCGTACAAAGCTTCGATCTGCAGCTCCGCCCCGGACTCCTGAACAAGCTTATGAGATTCGTAGGCGTATTTGATCGCCGTCCACATGATCGAGACGGCAGGATGATCGACCTGGCCGACTGCAAAATCGATCGCAGTGACGAGCGCTTCATCATATTGGCCTGCTCCCAGTTTTTCTGCGCAGGTCTGGACTTTTTCGATCGTTTCTTGGATGAGGTCGAATTTATCCTTGATCTGTTTGATGTAAGGATCGGTGATATCAAGCTGGCCAGTATAAAGTTTTTCGTACCCCCCGAGCGAATCCCACATCCAATCGTCCAGTTTGCTTTCCCCCAACCCCTTGAGCCCTTCCACCGCTCCGTCCTCGGACATCATCGCCTCGGCCACTTCAAGCCCCAGCCCCAAAGCTCCGAGATCGTCCGAATCCGTCAAAAGCCCTTTTTTGTCGTCGTCCTCCGCCCCAAGGACCGGGGAAAAGATCATCATGGCCATGAAGACGGATAGGATAAAAATAGATTTATTGTTTTTCATTTCATCCTTGCGTGGTTGTTATTCATTTAAAATTTTTTCGAGTTGCTCTCTGTTTTTCCTTCAATGCGTTCTCGATCACGTTTGGAGGTTTCGAGATCCATCCGTTTGTACGGCATAACGGAAAGTCGTCGAGGTCGTCGCAAATCCGTCGTCCGTATGCCCGGTGATCTGCACTTTCCCGTAATACCCCTCCTGCGTGATAAAAACGTGAGTGGCTCCATTTGTCGAAGCGTCGACCGGACCGTTCCCGTATCCCCCCGAGGGCGCCTCCGTCAGCGCATCGTAGCTCTGAACGCTGGCCTGGATCTGGGCACCTCCGTTGGTCCAGAATATATTCGTCTCGAGGTAGATATCCGCTGCCCCGCTACCGTCCATAACCGCACCCGTTGAAAAGTCGAATCCGTCCTGGACCCCCGTATGCCCGGGGATATCATTCATCGTCGCAGTTCCCGTCCGGGGAGGCGTGGCCGGCCCCGTCGTCCCGACGCCCCCATCATCCAAAGTCTCTGAAGCTCCCGGCTGGACCGGATTTCTTTGATTCTTGGCTTCGCGGATATCGTCAATCACCGTCGAGCTTTGTCCGCTCGATTCCGCGATCTCTGGTGAAAGCGTCGCATAAAGGAGATTCCCCCGGAGATTCTTGATCCGCATCGCCCCGTCTTCCATCACGAACATCATGGTCGTGCGTCCGGTCGTTTTCTGCTCCTGTCCGGTCTTGCGCGGGACCTGGCTCTTGTCCCACTTGGTCTCGGCCACATACATATCACCCCGTTTTTCAACGCGGTCGATATAGATCTTCAAACGGATATCGGTAAAAAGCTCGAAATCAAAACGAACCCCTTCCTCGAGGAAAACCCGGTTCCCGATGAAATCCCGCGAGATAAAAGCCGCGAACCCCGTGGCATCCTGGCGCTCATAGGCGCCGGCCATATCAATAACTGTTTTCTTGAGCATGTCCGAATAGTTGAGGTCCCGGTAAATAATGCTCGTGATATTCGGGAAGAAAACAAGCTCGAATTCTTTCATCAGTTTAGTCTTGATGCGAAGCTTCGGCTCGATCTTCGAGCCCGGCATCGGAGCGATCTCGATCTGGACCGCTTGCTGAACAGGAACTTCTCTCCAAGTGCGCCCGTTATCCGAGGAGAAGAGCATTTTCTCGATCCCGTCGATATGCGAAAGCCACCCCGTCAGAAGGATCTTCCCCTCCCGTAATTGCTCCGGCAAAAGCACCACTTCGCCGTAGGCGCTCCGAAGATCATACGAATTGACCCGGGGATCGGTGAGACGGTAATCCGAAAAAAGTTTCTCTTGGCTTCTCTTTTCCATTTCAGCGTTCACTTCGTCTTCCACCTGTTGAATGACCTTGTAGGAATCGTCCCCGCCGAGCCCCGCCATGGCTTTTTTGACTTTTTCCGGGAGCGGATGATCGGGGATCCCGTACCCCGTCCCCCCTGCTCCATAATAGTCCTTCTTCGCCTTCTCAAGGGCAGCCAGGACCGGCCCCAAATCCGCGTCTTTTTTATGGTCGGTCCAAAACTGACGAAGCGCGTTTACAACGGCGCCTCGCCCGCCATCCCGATTATTCGCCGCGTTGAGGATCTCCTGATCCGCCTGCTCCATCTCCTGCAAAGCCTTTTTCATCTCTTCAAGGGCTTTGGCCGCTTTCTTGAATTTGATGGCCGTCTCCTCCTGGTTCGCGCGGGCGGAATAAACCTGCATCTCAAAACCGCTCAGATCCGGCATGGTGAATTCCGGAATCTTCCGGTCCGTGAAATACTCCGCTAAATAATCATAGTAATCGTCGAAAGCCTGCCCGTAACTTTTGTAAGCCGCTTTGAGAGCCGCAATCGCCTGCTCAAGCGCGGCGGGATCGATCTGGACCGCGGCCTGTTTCTGTCCCTGGTACTTCCCCTCTAATTCTTTCAATTCCTTTCCGAAAGCTTCGGTGTCGCGCATTAACCGCTGGGCGGCAAGGCCCGGATTCGCACCCCGGAGAAATTGCCAGGGCTGAAAGAAGACATCGTACAAGTACAGAATATCGTAAACGCTTTTCGGTACTTCAGCGCTTTGGCTCAGTTCCGTTAAAAGTTTATTGACTTCCGTTTGCCTGGAAACCACGGCTGCTTTTTTCCCCAAAGCGGCTTCATAAAGAGACAGGGCCTTGTCGATCGAGAAATCCGTCGCCTTGGGATATTTTCTGAGAAACGCCACGGCAGGATTCTGGTCAAGGCTGTTCAAGTTACTCCGCACACCTTCGGGATTCGCTTCGTAGATGCTCTTGATCATACGGTCCAGATCAGGGTCCTCGACCAAACGTTCTTTTCCGCACTGAACGGTCGAGTAGTAACCGCAGATATCCTTCCAGCCCAAACGGAGATCCCCGCCCGTTTTGATCTCATCATAGACCCTGACCCGCTCCTCCCACACAAATTGAGGGAATTCCCAAGTAAAATCAGCCTCCCCCAAGGCTTCTTCGATTTTCTCCCGGTTGACCCCCTTTAAAAGGGACTGATATTGAACAAGCGCCGACGCAGCCTCCTTGTTTTTAGCGTCGTCATAAGCAGGTTCCTCATTCCCGGCCGGAATCTTTTCAGGAATATCGGGCAAAGGAGCGATCCCTTGGAAATAAGGAAGTGAAGCCACTTTTTCCAAAACCCCGGAAAGCTCTTTCGCCTGGGTCTCCCACCGAAGAGCCCAGCTCAAGGCCGGCCCGAGGTCATCTTTCACTATCTGAAGCCGGTCAAGATGATCCTGTTCGATCTTTTTATAAAGCTGTTTGACCAGCCCCGCCCGGAATTCAGCATAACTCCGGTAAGCGGCATTGACCGTGTTCTCGAAACAAGCCTGCAAAGCCTCAGTGTTCGCTTTGGAGATCGCAGCAACCCGGGCCTGACAAGCGCTGTATGCGGCGCTATTGAAAGGTTTGGCGTGCCAGATCCTTTGGCATTCGTCACTTGCCGCCATATACACCTTGCTTTGCTCCTTGCTAAGATTGGTGCAAGGCTCCGAGGTTTTGGCATTGCTTAACGCCCAGGCATCGGGCAATATCAGACCGGACACGGGCATTTTGCCCGAAAGGACCATGTCGAATATCTTCTGTTCCATACCCTGGACTTCACTGATACTCATTCCAGCTTTCTGGGCTTCTTCGCTTTTCAGATCCTCCTTATAGTCCTCGACAAAAGTGATGACTTCATCGGGCCTCCTGTCTTCATAAACCTCCCGCGTCGCCTGGACCACGGAGTCAGCCGCTTTAGGCGGCGGAGTCCCGGCCGCCATCGTCCGGCCGCCCGAGAACCATTTGGCATTCACATATTCGTCCTCAGTATCGATCATATCATCCTGATTTTCTTTGTAGTATTTCCGCCATCCCTGGCAGGCCTCGTTAGCGCTTTTTACGGCATTTTTGAAGGTGTCCGCATTCATCCATGCCTGCACCACATCCTTCAGCACGAGATCCCAGACTTTCTTGACAATGTCCCCGGTTTTTTTCATCTTGTCGAGCTTTTGCTGGGCCGAGGCTCGGATCGCACCGGAATCCGCCTGCGCCCGTTTTTCCCAGAAGTTCTGGATAACCTCCCGTTCATTGACGGGGGCGTTGGCGGGCAGGCTCGCAAGTTCGGTTTTCATATAACCGTACATCAATTTGTCAGACTTCCCGATCAAGACCTGGGCCTCCCCCTGAACCACTCCCTGGATCGTTCCCTCGATCGCCTTCTGGGCTGCGGCATCCTTGGTTTTATTGATCACAAGCGCCTGAAAGCCCGACTCGCTCCCGAAAAGAATGGAAAAAACGAGATCGTCGGTGATCTTGGGAGTCAGGGCGCTGCCGCCAGCCATTTTCGCGAGATGATCCGCCATAGCCGTTTTAATCATGGGCTTGACCAGGTCCACAAGCGGGCTGATGATGTCGCCGTCAGCCAGACTCATAGCGTAGTCGACCAGTTTCGCGAGGTCCACATTCGCGATCACCTGCTCGATATAGCGGCCCATGTATTCACCCCAGAACATGGTCGAAGCGGGCAAGTTCTGTTTTTCAGCCTTATAGACACGGACCATAAAGCGCATGTTCTTTTTGACGAGCTCCGCCCGCGCGTTTAATTTCGAAAGCCGCTCCGTCAGCTCCTGCTGGAACGCCTGGATCTCGGGAGCGGCGTCTCCGCTATCGAGCTTATGCTGGATCTCAGTCAAGGCTTTGCGGATGGCTTCCGATTCTTCGATGATCTTTCGCGCCTCCGCGCTCAGATTCGAGTTGAGGTTCTCAACGTTCTGCCAGCTATCGCCAAAAATATCTTCGTGGCTCGCTCCGAAGATCCATTGACCGGCGTTCGCGACACTGGACAAAGCGACCGCTGCCGCCGAAAGCACGGTGGATTCTTTTGCGGCATCATCCAGCATGGCCTTCCAGCTCGAAGAGGCACGCGCATCCCGAAGCGCGAGGTCGAGGTTGCTGAGGATGCCACGCTCTTTTTGGATATTTGCGCTCAAAACCTGGGTCTTTGCATAGACATCCGGAGAAGGATTGGCTGCGAATTGCGTGTAGAGAGCTTTGAGTTCGGCCTTATGTTGGGCGATCCTGTCTTTGGTGAACTGGATCTGCTGAAGCACGAGGTCTTCCTGAGGAGAAGCCGCAAGACCCTGACCCGTGATCCCTGCGGTCATGAGAAAGCTGATGCAGAACCCTACGAACGTTTTTTTTAACATGGCATTCCGAGAAAGCCTCACGGATAAAATACCGGATCCTTCCTGCTTGCACCGCCAACACCGGGGATCCGGCTCAAGGGGATCGGCGCCGCGGAAGGCGGAGAAATCCACGGGTCCCGATCTTATGAAAAAGGACTTTCTCCGCGCACCTGATAGAGCCTCCAACGGTCCTGCTCACGCGCAAAAATAAGGTCGGCGTTTCCTTCCGTCAACTGCAATTGCCCGGTCGCCCGGATCG
The DNA here is from genome assembly GCA_049324575.1 of Candidatus Omnitrophota bacterium. Classification (GTDB taxonomy): domain Bacteria; phylum Omnitrophota; class Omnitrophia; order Omnitrophales; family Aquincolibacteriaceae; genus JBMONI01. Next base: position 58,686 of record JBMONI010000024.1, read on the forward strand.
TGGATTTTTTCTTCCAATCAATGCTTGCGACCAGACGGTCTCCCTGGAAAAAAGCGCGGTCGATGAAAAATTTAAGCTCCGCAACCGAGCGGGCACGAAAATAACTGTCTTCCGCCTGCCGGACAAAAGCAAGCCGGTCCGGAATAAAGTTCGGCGACACCTGTTCGGTCAACTCCGCTCGGTCAAAAATGCGGTAATACCTGAAAAGCGATCCGACCGCAAGCTGAGCGGCCGCATGGGCGTTCGGATCGAAGGCCGGAGAGGCCCCCACATTGTCCATGGTCGATTTACATCCGCTGAACAAAAGGCAAAGGATCAGAATAGTGGATCTAAGGAGCATCAGAATGGGCTGGCGAATTTGGTGATGACACGCGATTCATTGTAATCTTGTGTGAAATCTTCATGGTTGTAGATATTCCGCTCGTACCGGACCGTAATGCGCGATCCCCGTTTTTTGTTCACGAGGAGATCCGTCTCAAAAAAATTGCGGGTATTCAGCGAATCGCCATTCGGGGCCACGCTGTTTTGGTTTACCAGGTTATAACCGGCCCGCAAAGTGAGTCGCGTATGGAGGTCGTATTGGGTATTGAGGGAAAGCGTTCCGCTCAGGTCATTGTCATCATCGGTCTTGGTATTACGGATGTCCACGGCATAATCACCCGAAAAATACCAACGCCGGCCGAAGACTATCGTGTCCCGGGACCCGGAAAACCCGAACCGGTTGAAATAATCACTGCTCGCCTTGCTGTTGCCCTCATCTTCATAGGCGCGGTATTCATATCGCCCTGACACCGTCGTATTCCAGATCCGGTCGTTCACCGAAGTCCCCAGGGTCGTGGTGTAGGCCTCCACACTGTTCTGGGGATTGTCCGAGCCTCTCTGAAAATAATTCCAGTAATTGCGCAGTGAAAAGTCCCGTCTTGAATCAAAAGGCCGCAGGGTCAAGGTAATGTATTTCTCGTCATTTTCGGTCTGATAAGCCCGCGCACTGTGCTCCAAATGATCGCGATACCAGTTCTCGACCAAAGAAAGCGTCAGTTTATCGAAAGGCGTAATATCCACCGAGAATTGATGCTGAAGCTTGTCCGGGCTGGCGGAGCCGACATCGGTGTAAAAACCCGGCTGGACCCAATAATACAAATATTTGAAGGTCACCCATTTCGTCGTGAATTGAGGCTGGAGGCGGAAGGCGGTCCCGTAAATACTCTGATGGTCGGAATAACGGGTCGAATCTTCGTCAGCCTGGTAACGGCTGCGCGCGACCTCATAGACCATCGTGAAATACTTTTTCATCACGACCTCGCCCAGAAGCCCAACAACCGTGTTCTCGAGATCCTGGGTCACCGTCCCGGAAGGCGCAAGACGCCATCCGTTGGAACTATCGTCCTGATTGGTCACCGCCTGAGCGGCCAAACGGACCAAAGAGAACCACCAGAAATCCCGGAGGAGCGAAAGATCGAGCTGTCCGCCGGCCACATGCCGTTCATACCGGGCCGTAGTGATATCTTCCTTTTGGCTTCGGGCTGCGACAGCTTTGATCTTCTGTCCTTTGAGCGGTTCGATCTGGGCCTGAAAGCCTTCCAGTGATGCCCCTAAGGTGAATTGGCTGAACTCCGAATAAAAGTCCCCGAACTCGACACGGTTCCTGTCGTTATAAATAGCGATGTTCAGGTCTTTCAGGCGCACATCCCGTCTTTTTTCGATCTGACGGTCATCGGTTTTCCGCATGAAAGCGCGAGACTCGATCTTGTAACCCGCCCAAAGCCTCTCCCACGCCTGAAGATTGATCTCCTGGAGGTAATCCCATCCGCGCTCGAGGAAGGACTTCGAGATGTTCCCGCTGGTATCCTGCCAGGTCATCTGGCTCAAAATCGTTCCGCTGAGCTGCCCCGAGCGATTGGGCTGGTAGCTGCCGTAATCCTTAAAATTCACAAAGTCTTTGAGTCTTTGTTGAAAATTCGCGGGCGGGACTTCTTCTCCCCCCTGCGAACCGGAATCCGAGGAACCCAGATAATAGACTTCGGCCGCAAAAGCGGGAAAGAAAGAAAAAATGGAAACTAAAACGAGGGAAGCGAAAAAAACAACGAAATATTTCTTCATTAAAAAATCGAACGCCTTTCCGATAATGAGGTGTCGATTCAAGTTAGGGTGAAAGAAATATATCGTAGTGGGTCCTAAAAATCCACTTAAAAATAAATTGAGGCTATTTGGGAAAAAGGATTTTTTAACTCCCGGAGACGGTACATGAACCAGCCCTTCGGGGATAGCCCGGTGTTTCCCAAAGATTTCCCGGATCGCCTTTGCCGGGGCAAGCAGGCTACCGCCACTTTCCCCGGTTAAAGAGCCTTGGAAATAGGATTTTACGGAATGTTTCGATAAGGAAAATAGCCAGCCCAGGCGCAATCGCCATCCCCCATTCCGTGAGGTTCAAAGGAACCGCATAGAACACCGCTCGAAGCGGCGGCCAGTAAACAACCGCAAGCTGCAGCCCGATCGCCACAAGGATCGAGAAGAGCAACGCCCGGTTCTTGAAAAGACCGAGCCGAAAGATCGTGATCTCATCCGAGCGGGCATTCAGCGCAACGAACCATTCGAAAACAACGATGCCGCAAAAAGCGATCATCCGCGCTTCTGCCAGATCGTAAGAACGGAGCGCCCACGAAAAGATCGCAAAAACTCCGAGGGCCAGCATCCCGGAAAGGAAAAAAATCCGCATGAGCATTCCCGGATAGATCAGACCCACCTTGGGGTCCCGGGGCGGATGCAAAAGCTCCGAACCTGTTTTGGGCTCCAATCCAAGGGGGATCGCAAGCATCGCCCCCGTAACAAGATTTACCCAGAGGATCTGGATCGGAAGCAAGGGCGCTTCTCCCAGGAAAAGCACCGTAAGCATGAGAGCGCACAATTCCCCGAAGCAGGTCGTCAGCTGAAAAAAGATCGCGTTGCGCAGCCGGTTGAATATCACGCGCCCTTCTTCAACGGCCGCCACGATCGAAGCGAAATTGTCATCGGCCAGCACCACATCCGAAGCTTCCTTCGCAACATCGGTCCCCGTGATCCCCATTGATATCCCAATATCAGCCGCTTCAAGAGCCGGCGCGTCGTTAACGCCATCCCCGGTCATGGCAACCACATGTGAACGGCGTTTCAAGGCTTCGACGATCCGCAGCTTGTGAAGAGGTTCGATCCGGGCAAAGATAGACGCCTCTTCGATCTTCCGGTCCAGGTCTTCATCTTTCATCGCCGCAAGCTCGACCCCGCTGATCACTTCCGCGGAGGGGATCTCAAGTTGGGCACCGATCGCGCGAGCTGTGTCCTTATTGTCCCCGGTCGCCATCAGGACCCGGACACCTGCTTTTCGACATACGGCGATCGCTTTTTTCGCCTCCTCGCGGGGCGGATCGATCATGCCGAAAAGTCCGACAAAAACAAGCCGGCCGAGAAAATCCTGCTCAGTAAACCTTTCAGCGCCGCCCGGATAATCCTCTGCATACGCGACCGCCAGGACCCGCATCGCCTCGTTTGCCATCGCTTCCTGTGCTTTGACAATGCGCTCGCGGGCTTTTTGCTCCAACGGCTCCGAACCGCCGCGATACGCCACCCTGCCGCAAAGAGGGAGGATCTTTTCCGGCGCCCCTTTAACGCAAATGATCTTTTTATCCTGGTCTATATGCAATGTCGCCATGTATTGGCGTTCGCTCTGGAATGGGATCTCGCCGATCCGGGGGGCCGTCTTGTCCAGAGATTCTTTCCGGATCCCCGCTTTGAGGGCGAGCACCAGCAAAGCCCCTTCGGTCGGATCCCCGAGAATGCATCCCTTCTGGCAATCGGCCATAAAAACCGCATCATTGCAAAGCACGCTTGCGCGAAGCATCTTCATCAGGACCGGTTCCGAGAGAGGCTCGATCGGCCGCTCCTCGTGGAGAAACCGGCCCTCCGTTCTTTCCCCGATCCCTGTCACCTCCATCCAACGATCCTCAAGATAAAGTTTAGTCACGGTCATTTGATTGAGGGTCAGGGTCCCGGTCTTATCCGAGCAAATGACAGTCGCCGCCCCCAAGGTCTCCACCGCCGCCAGATTCCTCGCTACCGCATTGCGTTGAGCCATTTTGCTCATCCCCGCCGCCAGGACCACAGTAACCACCGCCGGCAATCCCTCCGGAATAGCCGAGACCGCGGCGGCAACCGCGAGAAGAAAAACATCGAGCCAATCCATGCCTCGGCTCAACCCAATGATCTTAAGCAGAACAACCGCGAAAAGCACGATCCCGAGCAGTGAGTTCCCGAGCGCATGAATGCTCCGCTGAAGCGGAGTTTTCTGGGTCTTGATCTGATGGAGTGCGGAGGATATTTTCCCGATCTCGGTCTGCATCCCGGTGGCGGTGACGACCGCGATTGCCCTGCCGTAAGTCACAACAGTCCCCATAAAGACCATGTTCTTCCGGTCCGCGAGAGTAAGTTCATTCGCCAAAACCGCCGTGTGTTTATCTACGGGGATCGGCTCTCCCGTCAAGGCGGATTCGTTGACCTTCAATTCGAAATTTTCGATCAAACGGGCGTCCGTGGGGACTTTATCGCCCGTTTCGAGCAAGAGGATATCCCCGGGCACAATATCCCTGGAACTGACCGAAGTCGCGTTGCCTCCGCGCCGCACCTTGGCTTTCGGAACGGTCAACTCCAGGAGAGCTCCCATGGCTTTTTCGGCACGGAATTCCTGAATGAAGCCTACGCCGGCCATGATGAAGATCGCAATCAAGATACTGGCCGCATCCAAAAGGCCTTTAAAAAAGAATTTGATCCCGGCCGCGATCAGCAAAAGATAAACGAGAGGATTCAGGAATTGTTTGATGAGAAGAACTGCCGCAGAGGCTTTACGCCGCAGGGTGAGCTCATTCGGCCCGAACTCCTTTAGCCGTTCCCCCGCCTGAACTGGAGAAAGACCTTCCGGCGCCGTCTGAAGGACCTCTAAGGCTTTTTCCGCAGCGATTTGATAGAAGGGCTTTTCCGGATCAGCCATATTTGATTTTAGCAAAAAACGCTTCTGGGCCGCAACTTGTCTTGCTCTCCGAGCGGTTTCAGGTCCGGCTATAGCCGCGGGCTTTGGCCTTGCGTTCGTTCTCGGTGAGGTAGCGTTTTCTCAGGCGGACATTCTTCGGAGTGATCTCGACCAGTTCATCCTTCTCGATGAACTCCAGCGCAAATTCCAGCGTCATTTCGCGGGGCGGAATAAGACGGATCGCCTCGTCGGAGCCTGCCGCGCGCATATTGGTCAGCTTTTTCTCGCGAATCGCGTTCACGACCAGGTCCGGCCCCTTATTATTAACCCCCACGATCATGCCCTCATAGAGATCGTCCCCGGGTTGTACAAAGATTTCCCCGCGTTCCTGAAGGCCCCAAAGCGCATACGCCACGGCACATCCTCCGGTCTGCGAGATCAACACGCCGACCTGCCGTTCGGGGATTTCGCCCTTGTATTTTTGGTAATCGAAAAAATTCTGACACATCACCCCCGTCCCCCGGGTCAAGAGCATCAATTCACTGCGGAACCCCAAAAGCCCCCGGGACGGGATCAGAAACTCCATGCGGATCGTTCCCACTGCGCTCGTAATCATATTTTTCATTTCGGCCTTGCGCGTCCCCAGGGCTTCGATCACGGCGCCCTGATATCCCGGATCGACCTCGATGACGACCTCCTCGACCGGCTCCAGACGCTCCCCATCCTCGATCTTCATGATGACCTCCGGACGGGAAACCTCGAGTTCATAACCCTCACGGCGCATGGTTTCGATCAGGATGGAAAGATGGAGTTCGCCCCGTCCGGACACTTTGAAGCGCTCCTCGCCCGGCACGGCTTCGATACGGATCCCGACATTCATCATGGCCTCATGCATCAAGCGCTCCCGGATATGGCGCGAAGTCAGGAACCTTCCCCCGTCCCGTCCTGCCAGGGGGCTCGTATTGTGAGCGAAATTCATCGAAATGGTCGGCTCATCGATCTTGACCGCAGGGATCGCCTCGGGTTTCTCGGGCGAAGCCAGCGTATCGGCGACATGCACTTCCGAAAAACCCGTGATCGACGCAATGTCTCCCGCTTCCACCGATTCCGCCTCCACCCGTTTGAGGCCGCGGTACTTCAGGATCTTCGTCACCTTGCCCCGCTCCGTACTCCCATCGCGTTTGAGCACGATCAGCGGATCGCCGACTTTGACCTTCCCGTGGAAGATCCTCCCGATCGCCATACGGCCGACATACGAATCGTAATCCAGCATGGTCACCAGCATCTGGAACGGCTGATCGGGATCCGCGACCGGGGGAAGGACCCGGTGCAAAATAGTGTCCAGCAAGGGCTTCATGGAGATCGACGGTTCGTCGGGCTCGAGGGAAGCCCAGCCTTCTTTGGCTGAGGCATAAACGATGGGGAAATCCAGCTGATCGTCATTAGCATTCAACTCGCAGAAAAGATCGAAGGTCATATCGACCACTTCGTGTGGCCGCGCATTCGGCCGGTCCACTTTGTTGACGACCAGGATCGGCTTCAGATGCAATTCGAGCGATTTGCGGAGCACGAATTTGGTCTGCGGCATCGGGCCATCGAAAGCGTCCACGAGCAGCAACACGCCGTCCACCATTTTCAGAACGCGTTCCACCTCGCTTCCGAAATCCGCGTGACCGGGCGTATCGACGATATTGAAAAGCGTGTTCTTATAAACAAACGACGCGTTTTTGGAAAAGATCGTGATCCCGCGCTCCTTTTCGATGGGATTCGAGTCCATGACGGTGACTTCGCCGTCTTTGAATTCATGGGCCCCCGACTGTTTCAGGAGCGCATCGACCAGCGTGGTCTTTCCGTGGTCGACATGCGCCACGATCGCGATATTGCGGACATCTTTTCTGCGTTTTTGGTTCGGCATAAGGTTTCCGGCCATTCGCAGGCCTCGATCGCTTCAAAAGAGGGCCTATACTGAAGGGGAAAAGGGGCTTTAGCAAGACCTAAATCCAGCACGCTCCGAACGTCGCTGGCTTAATCAGAATGATGGCGGACTTCCTTGCCTTCCTTGAGGTAGATGACATCCTCCGCGATATTATTGGCAAGATCGCCGATCCGTTCCAGATTATGCCCGATCATCACGATATTCATTCCGGCCTTCACGATGGAGGGGTCTTTCTGCATCTTTTCGTTCACCTCGATATAGATCGCATCATTCAATCCATCGACCTCATCATCGCTCGCCAAGACACGCTGAGCCCGCTCCACATCCTCATTGATGAAGGCATCCAGCGCTTCGCGCAACATTCGCTGAGAAGCCGCTGCCATATCGGTCAAATAAGTGTCTTCAACTTTTTTCATGGGCGGATCGCCGATCAAGCGGATCGCGCGCTCCGCGATATTGACCGCATGGTCCCCGATCCTCTCAAGGTCCGTATTGATCTTGAGGATCATGGTGATGAGCCGAAGATCGACGGCCATCGGCTGTCCGAGCGCAAGAAGGTTGTGCCCTTTATCGTCGATCTCGATCTCAAGGCGGTTCGTTTCTTTCTCCAGGCGAAACGCTTCCTCCGCCAGCTTGCGATCCCGAAGCAACACCGCCCGAGCCGCTTTTTCAATCGCCTCTTCTGCGAGAAGCCCCATGCGCAGAAGTTCCTGTTTCAATGCTTTCAACTCGTCGTGAAAATGGCGTCTCATCGTCAGCTCCCCCCTTATCCGAAGCGTCCGGTAATATAGTCTTCGGTCTCTTTTTTATCCGGCTTGGTAAAGATCTTAGGGGTCTCGCCACATTCTATCAAAGACCCCAAATAAAAAAAGGCCGTATAATCGCTTACGCGCGCCGCCTGCTGCATGTTATGGGTGACGATCACGATCGTGTAGTTTTTTTTCAGATCGTGGATCAATTCCTCGATCTTGGCGGTCGAGCTGGGATCCAGTGCCGAGGCCGGCTCATCCATTAAAACGATCTCCGGATTGACGGCCAACACCCGCGCGATACAAAGCCGCTGTTGTTGTCCTCCGGAAAGCTCCAAAGCCGGTTTATCCAAACGGTCTTTGACCTCTTCCCAAAGCGCGGCCCGTTTCAGACTTTCCTCCGTGACCTGGTCCAGCACCACTTTGTCCCGGATCCCATGCAGTCGCGGACCGTAGGTCACATTATCATAAATGCTTTTCGGGAACGGATTAGATTTCTGGAAAACCATCCCGACCAGCCTCCGCAACTGAACCACGTTGATCTCAGGAGCATAGATATTCACGCCCTCGATCGTCACCGTGCCTTCGGTGCGGACTTTGGGCAGCGTATCGTTCATACGGTTCAACGCCCGAAGGAACGTGGATTTACCGCATCCGGAAGGACCGATCAAAGCCGTAACCGACCGGTCCCGGATATCCAGCTCAACGGATTTCAGCGCCCGCACTTCGCCATAGTAAACGTTCAGATCCCGGATGGAGATCTTCACCGGAGGCCGCTCCCTGGGCATAAGATCGGCTCCGTTCTGTATTTCAGTCTTGACCGGACTTCTGTTCATGATCGTCAACTCCTCCCCTTGTTCGATATCCAGATCGTCCCTAACCTGCATAGGCGTCTCCCTGATTGTTATGGATCAAATGAATGAAGCCACCCTTGCCGAAGAAGCTTAGGGAGGAAAGCTCCTCCAGCAAGGTTTTGGGGCAGTGTTTCATTGGAGCGAGACCTGCCCTGATCTCTTTCGGAAATGGATCCGCAACATGATTGCTCCCAAGTTAAGCAGAAACGTCAATGCGATCAAAACCAAAGTCGTCCCGTATTGTAGCGGAAGCGTCTTTTCCGCATCGGTCGACTGAGTCGCCATGATAAAAATATGATACGAAAGCTCCATGAACTGATCGAAGGGATTGATCATGGGAATGAATCCAAAAAGCTTGACCATCGGAAGGCGGGGAAGGAAATAAGCGCATCCCGTAAAAAGGATCGGAGCCGTTTCCCCCGCCCCGCGACTGATCGAAAGGATGGCGCCCGTCAAAATCCCGCCGCGCGCCTGGGGAAGAACGACATCGCGGATCGTCTGCCACTTGGTCGCGCCTAAAGCGATCGAGGCGGCCCGTTGACTTTGCGGAACGGCATTCAAGGCTTCCTCCGTGGACACGATGATCACCGGCAAGACGAGCACCGCTAGCGTCGCCGCAGCCCATAGCATGCAAGGTTGGCCAAACAAGAGGCCGGTTTGGAGCACTTGGTCGAGGTTCTTTCCGACGAAGAGGATGAAAAAACCCACACCAAAAAGACCGAATACGATTGAAGGAACTCCCGCGAGGTTGTTCACCGCCGCACGAATGATCCTGAAAACGATCCCCTTTCCCGCATATTCCACCAGATAGATCGCGGCCCCGACCCCGATCGGAAGCGCCAAAAGGATCATCATCACCGTAATGGCCAAGGTCCCGAAAATGCAGGGAAAGATCCCTCCCTGGGTCATCCCTTCCACCGGCGCCTGGGTCAGGAATTCCCATGTCACCGTGCGATGCCCCAGCAGGAAAATCTTCCCCATGATAAAGATCAACGCGATCAAGGGAATGGCCGCGAAAATACGCACAACGGTTTCAAGGACCGCCTCTCCCAAATGGAAGCGCCGCATCCTCAGATCAGAAACCGCGATCACGGAAGCAAGGCTCATGGTCACATCCTCAACCGGCCGCGCATCCGGTTCAAAATAAGTTCAGAGACAAGATTGACGAAGAAGGTCAGCGTAAAAAGGACCGCCCCCACAACAAAGAGAGCATAGTAGTGTTCCGTATCGCGCGCGACCGCACCCAATTCGGCCGCGATATTGGCGGTCATGGTCCTGACGCTCGAAAAAATATTACCGGTCACGAGCGCGGCATTCCCGGTGGCCATCACCACGATCATGGTCTCGCCCAAGGCCCGCCCGAACCCAAGAATGACCGCCGCCGAGATCCCCGAGACGGCGGCCGGCACCACGGTCCCCCAGATCGTCTGCCATTTTGTCGCCCCCAGAGCGAGTGACGCATCTCGAAGTTCCTTGGGAACCGCCCTGAGCGCATCTTCGGAGATCGTAATGATGATCGGGAGGACCGCAAGCGCGACTCCCAGAGCCCCTACAAACGCGTTGAGGCGGAAGCGTGTATGAAAAACATGTTGGACGAAACTGGCCACCACGGCGAGCATGAAGAATCCGAGGACCACGGACGGAATGCCGGCCAGCAGTTCCAGGGTCGGTTTCAGAGTCTCGCGGACCTTCGGAGAAGCGATCTCGGCAAGATAGATCGCGGTCCCGATCCCGAAGACCGACGCCATCAGGGTCGCCGGAAGCGCGACGAGAAAACTCCCGCAAAAAAGCGGGACCAGCGAATATTTGGGGACTTCCGAAACGGCCTGCCACATCAGTTTAAAGACATTCCTTTCCTCCCATTCATCGAAAACCCATTTTCCGACGAGATCGAGCGGGCTGGCCGTCTTGAAAAAGAAAACCGCTTCTTTGAAAAGAAAAATAAAAATCAAAGCAATAATAAGGACCGAAGAAATGCCGGCCACCACAAAAAAACGTTCCATCGCCCATTCCCCCGGAAGCACCTCTTTCTTTCCGAGAAAGGTCCGGACACGAGACGGCCCCCCCCCCGCTCCGGGGGGGGCTTCCCGCTTCGACTCGTTTCTGTGGATCATAAGATTCACCGGCTTTTTACGAGGTTTTGAGAGGAATATATCCGACCTCTTCAACAACCTGCTGACCTTCGGCGCTCAGGATCCAATCCATGTATTGCTTGATCTTCCCTTTGGGTTTAAACCCGGAATACATGTAGAGATATCGCGCGATCGGGTAACGTCCCGACCAAGCCGCTTCATAGTCCAGCTTTCCATCGGCTTTAACGGGGTTCACCGCCGGCGACTGATCATCTTTTTTCACCGAAAGGATCCTGAGCTGCGACTGGCCGACAAAGTAAGCCGCCCCCCCGTAGCCGATCCCGCCGGCATCTTTACTGACGGCATTCGTGACCGCGCTAGTGCCGGGCATGGTCTGGCAATCCGGCGCGTAATCCTGGTTCTTCAGAACATGTTCCTTGAAGAACACGTAGGTGCCGCTATTGGATTCACGGCAATAGCGCAGGATCGGAGCGTCACTGCCTCCGACTTCTTTCCAATTATTGATCTTGCCGGCGTAGATCCCCATCAGCTGTTTCATGGTTAGTTCCGCTACGGGATTGTCGGCATGGACGACCACAGCAAGGCTATCGAATGCCACCTTGAACTCCTCGGGATAATAGCCCGCCTGCTTGGCCTTATCTATTTCCGACGATTTGATGGGGCGGGATGCGTTGGCAAGATCCGTCGTTCCGTTGATCAAGGCCGCGATCCCGGTCCCGGAACCGCCGCCTGTCACCTGGATCGCCACATCCGGGTTCTTCTGCATGTACTTCTCGGCCCATCGCTGGCCAAGGATCACGATCGTGTCCGATCCTTTCACGGTGATATTATCCGCGGCCCAAGCCAAGGATGCGAATGGCAGCAGGACCGCCAAACCGGCCATGATTGATTTTACGATGTTCTTTTTCATTGGATATTTCCTCCGTTCGCTATTTGATACTGCGTTAGAACTTCCAGACCAGGTCCATCTGGAACCGCCGGGTCTCTTCATCGCGAACCCCGGCCGTTCCCGTCGTCAGATTATTGACGAAGAAAGCCGCCGCATTGAGTGAGAGAAAATCCGTCAGCCCGTAGCCCGCCTTAAAAACACTGCCGCGCTTATTCGAATGCCCGGTGCCAAAATCGCTGTCATTGAAAGCCCCGACCACGGAATTGGCCTCGATCCGTTTGTAGGCATAGCTGAGCTCCCAGTCGCCTTTCTTCTGGATACCGCCGACCTTCGTGCCGAGTGCCCAGGCCAGGCCTTCGTCATACTGTGTGTTCGCGGAATCCGCCGTCGTATTCACCGCCACGTCAAAATACGGCCGGAGAGGCACCCCCATCGGATAAAACGCCAACTCGTTGTAGGACTCGATCACGTTGAACCGGGAATCCAGGCTTCCGGTCACGCCGTCGTAATTGGAGTTCCCGCGAGCCAGTGACGTTGTCCCGATAAGGTAATTGCCGTTCAAATGATAGTCGTTGTAGTTATAGAACGAGAAAGCGCTGAGAAAATCGATCGGCCGTTCCATGAAGGGCGTATAAGCGATGGCATTGACCCCGACCTGGAAGGCATACAGTTCCGCGTCAGCATCGTCCGAAGCCGCGGTATCCTCATCCAGCACGAACTGCCCCGCCAAACCGTACGCGTTGATATCGATCTCCTCTCCGTCCAGGACATTCAGATCGATCTTCTCGTAAACGCCTTCCGGCTTCACGTCACGGTCCCAGATCATGTCCGACGAACCTTTTTCGAAGGGATTATCGAATTTACCACCCGCGATCGTGACTTTTTCGATCGGGCCCACCTGCATGAATTTCGGACTGTATTTCGCATAGGCCTTCTCGATCATGATGTCCTTGAAATTGAACAGATTGTCAAACGTCGCATTGGTAGAGGTCGGATCGACGTTCGTCCCCGAAGAGGTCGCCCCGGAGGCCAGCGCGAAACCCACGTCCATCTCATCGCTCAGTTTCTTCTCAAATCCAAAACGAAGGCGGAAACGAAACCGGTTCTGAGAATCGCTTTCCGCGGTCGTCCCGTTGGTATAGTCGAACGCTTCGTAGCGAAGGCGGAGATCCCCTTTGAACTTCAGGTCCTTCAGCCATTTATTGGCGCCGCCAAGCGCATTCCCTAGACGTTCGTTGAATTCGTAATCCGACATGGGCGGAGTCGCCTCTCCGGAAGCCGGAGCCGCCATTTGAACATTGCCGCCCTGGATCTGGCGAAGTTTATCGTCCTGCTTTGCGATTGTGGCATTTTGCTGTGCGATCGTCTTCTGCATGTCTGTGATCTGCTTCTGCAGATCATTGATCATGCCGGCGATCTGGCCCTCATCCGCGCGGAGAAGACCTCCCCCCAACATACTGAGGAGCGTCAACGCGCCCACGAACATGATTGCATTCGGTTTCATAAGATTTCCCTCCAATGAGATTGTCGCTTTGGTCATGGTTGCCCGCCTTCAAGAGACTTAAACGGCTTCTGCAAACGATCTTCGAATATCTTCGAAGACACGGTTAGCTTAGATCCCTCATGTCTGAGGAAAATGAAGGCCAAGTAAAATCTGTGTAAAGGAAAAGGCGAAACGAAGCTGTCCCGCGCCGCAGGAAGGAAGAATCAAAATATGCCCGCAGGAGAAAGCGTAGGGTCCTTTGAAGAGGCCAAGGCCTCCCTTGGCATGTTCAAGGCAAAATTGGGCTCACACGTCCGTTCGAGGACGTCGAGGCTGGCTTTCAAACGAGGGAGAGAAATTTGATCAGGAAGCCGCAGGCAGGGTAAAGGAAAAAACGGAGCCTTGCCCCAACCGGCTCGAGCAATGGACCGCGCCGCTGTGGGCCTCAATGATATGCTTGACGATGGCAAGCCCAAGCCCGGTCCCGCCCAATTCCCGGGAACGGGCTTTGTCGGCACGGAAAAACCTTTCGAAGATCCTCGGGATCACCTTTTCCGGGATCCCGATCCCCGTATCCTCGATCTCAACACGAACGATCGCTCCATCCCGGCAGGCCGAGAAACGGATCAAGCCGCCCTCTTTGTTGAATTTGACCGCATTATCGACAAGATTGACGAGCACTTGCTGCAATCGGTCAGGATCGGCAGAAACAAAGATCGCCGGTTCTGCGCCGATCGCATTATCGATCCGGATCTTTTTTCTCGCGAGAGATGGCGCCGAGGCTTCAAGGACTTTTCCGATCTCCGCCCGGAGATCGAGCCGCTTACAGCTCAGCGGGACCTCCCCGGATTCGATCTTCGAAAGCTCCAGCAGATCGTCGATCAGCCGGGTCAAACGGTCCGTATCCTCCTGCATCATCTGCAAGAAATGTTTTTCCTGCTCGCGCCCCGATGAAAGCTCCGTCAATAACGTCTCCAGGAACCCTCTAATCGAAGTCAGCGGCGTCCGAAGCTCATGAGAAACGTTCGCCACAAAATCCCTGCGCAGGTTTTCGAGCCGCCGAACGTCCGTCACATCATGAAGAACGAGAATCCCACAAAGGGCCCCTTCCGTCTTGGAGATCCCGATCGCATTTCCGCGGAGGACCGACCGTTCCGGAAGCCCCAGTTCGATCTCTTGAGCCACGACGCCGCTCGACTGGACGGCCTCGCGCATCATTTGATCGATCTTCGGATTGCGGGTGATCTCCATCAGGCTCCGCCCGATCATTTGATCGTGGGAGGTCCGGAACATCTTCGCCACCGCCGGATTGGCCATCAGAACGCAGTTCGCCCGATCCACGGCCAGCACCCCTTCGATCATATGATCAAGCACCGCGCCTAATTTTGTTTTTTCGATCTCAAGTTCCTCAATCCTTTTCTGAAGAGCAGCGGCCATTCGGCGCATCGAGGTCGCAAGGACATTCAGTTCGTCGCTGTCCATAGCCGCCGCAGCCGAGGTCAGATCGCCGGCCCCGTAGCGGCGGGCCGCTTCGACCAGTTCTCCCACACGCCGGGTCAAACGCCCCCCCATCAAGATCCCGATCACCAGGATCACGGCAATACCCGCCGCCGCGCCAACCAGCATCGGCTTGCGGATCGCGTTGTAAAGCATATGAACGTGATGGAGCGGCACGGCAACCCGCATCACCCCCGCCAATCGCCCTTCATCCAGGATGGGCCCCGCGACATAAAGCATTTCGCGGTTCAGAGTCATGCTAAAACGGACACTCGCACCGATCCTGCCCTGCAAAGCTTCACGCACTTCAGGACGGCTTGCATGATTCTCCATTTGGGTCAACGCTTCAAAGGTCTCTTCGGAATCCCCCAGGACCGTCCCTTCCGCGTCAATAAGAGTGAGCCGTAAGCCGACATCGCTCCCCAGCTCGTGGGTCAGTGCGAACACTTCCTCCGTTCTTTTTTCGGTCAAGAGTTTGCCTGGGATCGTATGCGCAAGGAGCCGCACTTCGGTCTTCATGGAGTCCTGAAGCTGCGCAAGCATTTGCTGTTTGAGAGCCTTAAAGAGGAAAATGCCGGTAAGAATGTAGATCAAAATAAAAAGACTGAGATAAGCCGCAATAACACGCTTTCTAAATCCAAGCGCCAAGAACATCCCTAAGCCCCCTCGCAATCGAAACGGTATCCCACATTTTTGATCGTAATGATCCGGTCGGCCTCAGTTTTGATCTTTTTGCGAAGTTGTCCGACATGCATATCGACGGTACGCGTTTCGATATTAAGCGATTCATCGTAACCCCACACATGCCCTAAAAGATATTCGCGCGAAAGAGCGCGGCCTTCCGCTTCCATCAAACTCCTGAGGAGATCGTATTCTTTCGAAGTAAGCTCGATGGGCTTGCCTTTCAAAGAAGCTAGGTGTTTTCCCGTATCAAGCTCGAGAGTCCCCGCTTTGAAGATCCGATCCTTGGGTTTTTCCTTCGCACGGCGCAAGATCGCCTTGACCCTGGCCACAAGCTCACGCGGGCTAAAGGGTTTGGTGATGTAATCGTCGGCCCCCACTTCAAAACCCACGATCTTATCGACCTCTTCCCTTTTCGCCGTAAGCATGACGACCGGAATCGTTGCGGTCTTGTAATTTTGCTTAAGGATTTTGCAGATCTCAATCCCTTCGAGGCCGGGCAGCATCAAATCGAGAATAATAAGATCGGGAAGTTCGCGCCGGATCTTCTCAAGACCCTCGTCCCCCCGGATCGAAAAGAGGACGCGGAACCCTTCTTTTTCAAGATTGTATTTGACAAGCTCAACGATGTTTTTTTCGTCTTCGACGACGAGAATTGTCGGTTTGGCCATAACCGTCCCTCCCGCCTAGAATCCATCTTTCCCGGGCGAGGGTCAAGTAAAGAACTTGTAAAAAACGGCGTTCCCGTCAGGAAAAACGCGCGTTCAGAGCTCCCGCACCGTCACTTTTTTCATCTCGATCGTGCTGAGCGGCTTGTCCTGACGGTCTCGGGGCGCATTGACGATCTTGGTCACGACATCCATCCCCGCGGTCACCTTTCCGAAAATCGAATGCCGGTTATCCAGCCAAGGCGTTGCGGCAACGGTAATGAAGAACTGACTTCCATTCGTGTTGGGACCCGCATTCGCCATCGAGAGAATGCCCGGCTGGTCATGCTTGAGGTCCGGTGAAAATTCATCCTCGAATTGATAGCCGGGGCCGCCCCGCCCGGTCCCGGTCGGATCGCCGGTCTGGACCATAAAGTCCGGGATCACGCGATGAAAAATGATCCCGTCATAAAAACCCTTCTTCGCAAGGTCCGTAAAATTCTTCACCGTGCGGGGCGCTTTGTCGTTGAAAAGTTCCGCTTCGATCGTTCCGAGGGTCGTTTCAATGCTCACTTTCACGATGGCAGGCTCCTTGGTTTGTGCCGGAGGCAGATCGGCCGAGGCCCCAGAAGCCCACGCCATGATCCCCCAAATACCAACGGCGGTTGATAAAAAAAAGAAACAGTTCCTATTCATCCATGCAATCCCTTTTGCGACGCGCATTCTACCACAGATCCCCACAAGCAAACCCGGACATTCGCCGCAGCGCTCATGCCTTCGGAGCAAGCTTGTCGATCGTCTCCTGCAAAGCGCACCATTCCTCTTCGGCCTCTTCCAGAGCGACCTGAAGCTCTTTCAGTTTCGCATTCCTCTCGCGCGAAAAGTGAAGCGGATTATGCGACATCGCCTCAAGCAGTTTATCCCGCTCGCGCGCATAATGATTCATCCGCTGTTCGATTTTTTCCATTTTTTTCTTGAGCTTGGAAAGTTCGGACCGCACCGCGCGCGCGGAAAGCGCTTCGCCGGAAGCGAGCGCATTCGAAACGGCCGTCCGTGTCTCGGTCGGCGCGGAAGCCTTCTCTTGATGGCGCGGGCCGGCTGGCTCCGCCTCCTTGGCATGCTCGGTTTCTCCCTGGGCGATCATCTCGAGATGATAGACATAATCCTCATAGATCCCCGGATAGCGGCGGACCGCCCCGTTCTTGACCTCCAGGATCTGGGTCGCCACCAGATTCACAAAGGTCCGGTCGTGGCTGATGAAAAAAACGGTCCCTGAGAACCTTTTCAACGCATGCCCGAGCGCCTCTACGGTCTCGAAATCAAGATGGTTGGTCGGTTCATCAAGAAGCAGGACATGGCATTTGGAGAGCAGGAGGCCGGCAAGCACAAGACGCGCCCGCTCGCCGCCGCTCAGGACCCGGACCTTCTTTTTCACATCATCGCCTTTAAAAAGAAAACAGCCGGCCATGGTAAGGATCTCCTGGCTTGTGACCTCCGGCGCGCTCTCCCGCAGAAGATGGGCGTAAATATCGTCCTCGGCATGAAGTGACGAGAACACATGCTGGGCATAATAGGCGACCCGCAATCCGCTTCCCCAGCGGAAACCACCCTCCCGCGGCGCAAGATCCCCTGCGATCGTCCTGAGAAATGTCGTCTTCCCCTGCCCGTTATCCCCCAAGACTGCGACATGCTCCCCGCGGTCGATATCGAAAGCGATCCCCCGAGCCACCTCTTTTTCAGGATACCCGATCGTCAGATCATCACAGGAAAGCGCGAGCCCCGCTTTCCGCTCGACCTCCGGGATATAGATACGGACCGAGCTCACCTGATGCGCGATCTCGATCGTTTTTAACTTCGAGAGCTGCTTCATTTTCGACTGGGCACGGGAAGCCGTCGACGCCTTGGCTTTGAACCGGTCGATAAAGACCTGCAGTTGGTCGCGTTTTTTCTGAATGCCCCGGTTATAAGCCTGCTTCCGCGCGTTTTCTTCTTCCTTGAACTCGAAATACTCCTCGATATTGCCCGGATAGAGGATGAGCCTTCCCGCTTCAAGTTCGAGCGTATGATCGCAGGTCCGCTTCAGGAATTCACGATCGTGCGAAACGATCAGGTACCCGCCGCCGAAATCGAGCAGGAAATTCTCCAGAAGGATCATCGTGCTTAAGTCCAGATAATTGCTCGGCTCGTCGAGCAAAAGAAAATTGGGACGCCCGATCAACATCGCCGCAAGTTTCACGCGGGTCTGGTAGCCTCCCGGAAGGCTCCGGACCAAAACGCCGAGCAGGTCCTGATGGAGCTGGAAGCGAGCGCCGGTCATTCCGCATTCCCAAGGCTCCGCGCCCGTTTTTCGGACCAAATAGTCCAGGACCGTTTCGCCGTCGCCGAAATCGTCATGTTGTTCGAGGTAGCCCAGCTTGAGCTCGGAATTCCTGACGATCGCCCCCTCGTCAGAGGTCTCATGGCCGGTGATAATGCGGCAAAGCGTGGATTTGCCCGCCCCGTTACGGCCGATCATTCCGATCTTTTGATCGTCTGCAAAAGAGGCGCTCGCCCCGTCGAGGATCACCGCGGCCCCATAGGCTTTGTGGATATTGTTGATCTGAAGAAGAACGGCCATAAAAAATATCGATCCCCTAACAAAACGGTAGGGCAGGTTTAAACCTGCCCTACAGGCTTTTCCGACAGAAGTCATCCTGAGCGAAGTCCCGCCCCAGGCAGGACGCGGTCGAAGGATCTCGCGAATGAAACCCTTCCATCCCGCCCTATAACAGCGGAGCTCCTCTCAGAGTAAGCGGGATTGGAACAATCCCATGTTCCTTATTTGAACAATACGAATTCCCGGACTTTGATGTTGTAAAGGACCCCGGCCATCGTAACGCCCGATTCGACCTTGCCGGCGTTCAGGATCTCGGCCGAATCGCATCCCTGGGCCTTCATGATCTCGCGCACACGCGCCATGACCTTGTCGCTCAGGTCCCCGCTCGTCAGCACATCGTAGGCGGTCGCGAAACTCAATGTCTTTCCCTGCTTGAGCCCGATCCCTTCGGGCGTAACCAGGATCTCCGCCTGGGCAGGCCCCCCTTTGAAACTCTCGGCAATGATCTCGGCCTCGTGAAGGATCTTGTAGGCAGCAAGCCCGCCCTGGGCCCCGGCCGCGATCCGCAAGATCCCCTCCTTCCCGCGAACAGCCTTCAATTTCTCCAGGTAAAAACGGAAATAGGTCACTTCCCGCGGCGTGTAGTAAGGATGGTTCAGGATCCCGTCCACCGTAACCGGAGAGATCCCGATCGCCAGCAGCGCCTGCTTGTTCGCGGCAAAAATATCGCGGCGGTTCGCGCTGTCCACGAATTCGTCGGCCGCGGTATTGAGGCTTCCGGCGGTCAGCGTAAGCGAAACAAGCGCCGCGACCGGGATCAGGAGTTTCGCGACCATCACCGCGCCTTTGCCGCCCATTTGGGCCTTGGCCATTCCGTCCAGCTTGGTCTGAAGATAGGGATTACGGGAATAGACGTCCACGCCCATTTTCTTGGCGAGATCGCGTTTGGTGGATCCGGTCATGCGCTCGCCAAAGGACATTTTCTCGCCTTCTTCTTTTTCTTCGAACATCCGCCCGATCCGGCTGCCGAGTTTTTTCGTGGCCGAGCCGATCCCCGCCGCCGACTCCTTTGGCCGGGTCACAAGATTCTTGATACCGGTCCCCGTGTCTTTGATCGATTCCACCGCTCCCTCGCCGAACCCGCCCTCCGCCTCTGAGTCCTTCAGCATCTCGAGCGCCTGGATCTCCTTGACGGCTTTGCGCAGATCGGCCAATCCTTCCTCCGTATATTCCCCGTGCGGCGCGGTGATCTGGAATCTGAGGAATCCCGGATTGCTGGCAGACGCTTTGACGGAGGTCACGGAATAGCGCTGAATGCCTTGCGGCAAAAAATTTTTCGGAAGATCGAGATCCTTCAGCGAAGCGTAATTGCCCCCGGTGGTCAGTACGAAGGCCAGGAAAAGAGCGATCCAAGAACAGGTTTTTTCATATTTTGCCATAAGAGCCTCCGCCCGTTGGGAACAAGACCATTCTACTCCACCGAGGAATAACGATTAAGCGATTTTTAGGCCCTTGAACCGGCGCCCCGGATCATTCGTAACGCAAGGCCGTGATGGGATCAAGCCGGGAAGCGGTCTTGGCCGGCCAAAGACCGAAAAGGATCCCGACCCCGACGGAAAAAACAAAGGACAAAAACACGGAATCAAGCTGGATCACGGTCGCCCAGCCCGCCGTCAAGGTGATCGTCCAGGAGACCGCCATCCCGAGGAGCATGCCCGCGATCCCTCCGAAAAACGTAACGACGACGGATTCGACCAGAAATTGGACGAGGATATCCGCCGAGGTCGCCCCGAGCGCTTTCCGCAGGCCGATCTCGCGCGTCCTTTCGGTCACCGAAACCAGCATGATGTTCATGATCCCGATCCCTCCGACCAAAAGCGAGATCGCCGCGACGGTCCCGAGCAACACGGAAAAGGTCTTCGTGGTCCCTGAAAGCGCCTCCTGGATCTGCGTGTTATCGCGGATCGTGAACGTATCTTCCTTGCCTTCGGGGATCCGGTACCTTCGGCGGATCATTTCGGCGATCTGCTCCTGAACCTCCGGGATCCGCTTGGGATCGGCCACCTGCACTTCAACCTGGTCGAGATATTGGCGGCTGAGGACACGGTACATCGCTGTTTCAAGCGGGATCAGGATCATATCATCCCGGTCCCGGAACGCATCCGCCCCCAGGCTGGGCAGGACGCCGATCACCTGGAATTCGGTCCGGTTGATCTTGATCGTCTCCCCGATCACCGGCCCCTCGCCCAAAAGCTCCCGAACGATCGTCGCTCCCACGACCGCAACGCGACGCCGTTTCTTGTTCTCGTCCGCGGTGAAAAAGCGCCCTTCGGTCAGCTGGATCTCGCGCATGGGCACATATTCGGGCATCGTGCCCAGGATCCGCGTATTCCAGTTCTCACTCGTGTACTCGATCTGCCCCTGTCCCGACACTTGAGCGCCCACATACCGGACGCCTTCGATCCCGGACCGGATCGCCGCGACATCTTCAAGCGCAAGCCGGGTCACCGCCCCTTGTTCGAGGGCGATCCCGCGCGACTTCTCGGAGCCCGGACGGATCGACAGGATATTGGTTCCGAATCGAGAAAGCTCCTGCATCACCGATTCGCGCGCGCCGCGGCCCAAGGCAAGCATGGCGATCACGCAGCCGACCCCGATCAGCACGCCGAGCATGGAAAGCAGCGAACGCATCTTGTGCGCAAGGATCGTCTCGAGCGCCTGACCGAAATACTCGGCGATATCCCGGACCGAAAACTTTTCGCGGGGAACTTCGGGGACCGCAAGCGGCGCGCCCTCCCGTCCCGCCGCCTCTCCTTTTTTTTCATCCGATTCGATCTTTCCGTCCATCATACGGAGGATGCGCGTTGCGTGCCGCGCGACCGCATCGTCGTGTGTCACCACGATCACGGTCTGCCCCTGGGCATGGCGGTCGCTCAGGATCTTCATGATCTCTTCGCGGGCATGAGAATCCAGATTCCCGGTCGGCTCGTCCGCCATGAGGATACGGGGCCGGTTCACAAGCGCGCGCGCAATGGCGACCCGCTGCTGCTGTCCCCCGGAAAGCTCATTGGGACGATGGTTCGTGCGATCCTTCAATCCCACATGAGCGAGCGCTTCAAGCGCATCGGTAAAACCCCCTTCGCGGGCGGTTTTGGAATAGAAACGGGCAAGGAGGACATTGCTGGCGGCCGTCCGGCGGGCCAGGAGATTGAATTGCTGAAAGACGAAACCGATCGCCTGATTCCTGAGCAGCGCAAGCTGCTCCTCCGTAAGGCGGGTCACATCGGCCCCCGAAAAATACAGGCCCCCCTCATCCGGACGGTCCAGAAGACCCAGGATGTGCATAAGCGTGGACTTGCCCGACCCCGACGGTCCCATGATCGCGACGAATTCACCCTCGCGGATCTCGAGCGACACGCCTCGCAGGGCGTGGACCGAGACCGTCCCGATCCGGTATTTCTTGTGAAGATTTTGCGCGGTGATCATCCCCGGGGCCGCTCGGAGGACCGGCTGCGGTTCGGTGAAAGCGGGTTGGTCTTTTTCTCAGTGGCGCGCCGGCGGACGATGAGGACTTCATCGCCTTCCTGAAGTCCTTCGAGAACCTCGGTCGACCGGCCGTCCGTTTCCCCGAGCCGGACCCGGACCGGAGCGATCGCTCCCCCGAACCGGGAGCGGTAAACCGCGAACACACCTTCCTGCGAAGCACCGGCCGTCTCCCCTTTCCATTCACTGACCGCTTCCGAGGGGATCAAAAGCACGTCTTTCTTCTCGAGAACAATGAACGTGAGCGTGGCCGTCATCCCGCTCCGGAAATGCTCGGGAACTTTTTCCGGAAGAATATCCACCGGGTACATGCTGACGTTGTTGACGATCCGGCTTTCGAAGGCCACATGATCGACCTTGGCCGGAGTCCGTTCTCCCGGATACGCATCCAAACGGACCTCCACCGGCTGTTCCAGCTTAACCAACGCCAGGTCGGTCTCATCGACCAGGGCTTCGACGATCAATCGGTCGGCGAGCACGATCACCGCTTCCGAAGCTGTGACTGTCTGACCGGGCTCTACAGCACGAAGGATGACCGTCCCGTCCAGCGGCGCCACGAGCGGCGCCCGCTTGTAGGCATCTTCCCAGCGCTGGACCGCCTCCGGCCCCTGCGAGCGGGCGACATCCAGCAGCGCCGCGCGGTCCGAGGAACTCATCCAGGCGAGGATCTGCCCCTGCTTCACGGTCTGGCCTTCGCGGACAAGCACCTCCTCGATCCGTCCCGCGATGGAAGGTTTGATCTCGATCCGGTTCTGGGGTTTGACTTCCCCGGTCGAAGAGATCGTCACCGACAGGTCTCCGCGCCCGGCCTTGGCTTTCCGGATCACTTCAAAACCCTCGGTCCGGGAAGAACAATTCGTCAGGACCACGATCAACGCGATCCCGAGTCCCGCTCCAGCGATCACCCATTTTGACAACTTATTTTTCATTCAGCGCCTCTTCCAAAGTAAGTCCGCGGGCCCCTTCCCACCCAGCTTGCCTTCTTAATGCATCGGCAAGACTGGTCACATAGTTGCGTTCAGAATCCGCAAGCTCCTGCTCGGCGATATCGAAATCCTGGAAATTGACAAGTCCGCTCGAGTATTGCGAACGGACGATCCCGGCCCGCTCCCGGGCCGCCTCGAGAAAGGCCCGCCGAACGTCGACCGCTTCGAGGGCGTCCCGGAAGTCGATCCAGGCGGACGAAAGATCCGTGATGGCTTCGTCCCGGGCGCTTCGCGCCGTCTCAAAAGCCGCCCGGTAATCGGCATTCGCCTCGAGGATCCCCAACACCGTCTCCCCTCCCCGGAAAAGAGGAAGATCGACCCGAAGCCGCAAACTCGCATCGTCCCGCATTTCAGAGGACCGGACGCCGGAATATCCATAATCGAAAGAGCCGGTCACATCCGGCCAAAGCCCGGACTGCGAAACCGCGATCCCGGCTTTCAGGGCCTCCGCGTTCTTGATCAGCCGCTGGACCGACGGCACGGATTCCGCCAGGTTCGGATAATTCCCGGGTTTTTCCGTTTTTTCCGGAAGCAGCGGTTCCAGGTTCTCTTCGACCCGGATCGCCTCCGAGAAATGCCCTCCCAGATGCCTCCCGAGAGCGAGGGATTTCTGTTCGATCTGACGTTCGCTCTGGCGGACATTGAATTCCGCCTGGTCCGCGATCGCCTTTGCGCGCAGCATCGCTCCTTTGTTCTCCCGCCCCGCTTCGTAGCGCATGCGGATCAACTCCGCATTCTCCCGGCGCCGTTTCGCGATCTCGCGCGTGACCGCAAGCAGCTGGTATTCTTCCATCGTCGCGATATAGGCCGAACGGAGAGAAAGCCGGATCTCGGCGCTTTTCTCGAAATAGGCCCACCGCTCGGCTTCCCATTCCCGCTTGGCCTTGAGGAAATCCGCCGTATTCTCGAAACCGCTGAAGAAGGTCTGATCGACGCTCAGCCCCAGATCCAGATCGTCTTCCATGGGCCGGGTCCCCGTCGTCCGCGAACGGCTCCGCGTCAGGCTTCCGTCGGCCGAAGGCAGGAAATCGGCGATCGTTTGATTGCGGTTGTGCTTCTTGGACTGAAGGCTCTGGCGGGCTTCGATGAGGTCCGGATGGTCCCGAAGCGCGATCTCGACGGCGCGGCGCCAGTGGAGAGGCCCCTCGTCGGAAGGGCCTTGCAAGATCTTGGCTTCGGGAAGGCGCGTATGAAGACAGCCGGTGAAAAGCAACACTGAAAGCAAGAACGCTTTTTGTATCACTGCTTTGAGGATCAAGGCAAAAATCCTTTCGGTTCCGCGAAATTATAGCAAGCCGGAGATCAAACAGGCACCTTTTTCATCCGGCCGCAAAGCGTATGGCAAGATCCCTCAGGCCGGTTTCCGGCTCCGGAGAACCGAAAAGGCTTCGAAGGCGATCACCGCGGAAACCGCGATCATCACGATCGCGATCCCCGCGATCAGATAATCGGGATCCGGCCTGCCGCCCGACCGGCGATGCAGAGCGCTAACGCATTGGAAGACAAAGGCCGCGATCGTGGTCAAAAGCATCAGCACCGCCGGGATCAGGGTCGCCCAGAACGAACGGCCCCGGTGGAGCAGCCAGCACGAAGTGACAAGCAACGCGAGCCCCGCGATCAGCTGATTGGCCGCTCCGAACGCGGGCCAGATCCGGTTCCACTGGCCGGTGAGAGCGAGCGCCGCGCTGACCGTGATCACGATCAAAGTCGACACATACTTGTTCTTGATCCCGAAAAGTTCGCTGGTGAGGTAACGGCCGATACGGGTGGATGCATCCAGGGTCGTCAGCACAAAAGCATTCAGCACCAGGACCGCAAAAGGTCCCCCGTAGTCCCCGAAGATCGGTCGGGTGATTGCCCCAAAGCCCCGTCCGAAGACCTGGATCGGTCCCGCGGCGCGCAGCGTTCCGCTGAGCTCCGCATGCGAGAGCCCGGCCGCCACGGCGATAATCACGAGCACCGCGACGAAGCCTTCGAGCAGCATGCCCCCATAGGTGATGCGGAGCGCATATTTTTCGGAGGGGATCTGCTTCGAACTGGTCCCCGAAGAGACCAGGGAATGGAACCCCGAGATCGCCCCGCAAGCCACGGTCACAAACAACATCGGCCAAAGCCAGCCAGCGTCTTTCCAATCCGCGGGAGCGAAGGCGCGGGCGAACGGGCTCGTGAAATCCGGATGCGTGATCAGAACGCCCGCGGTCCCAAGGGCCACCGCCGCAAATAGCAGATAGCTCGCGATGTAATCACGCGGCTGTAAAAGAAGCTGGACCGGCAGAACCGAGGCAAAAAAACAGTAGACCAGAAGCGACAGGATCCACACGGTCAAAGGTTCCAGGCCCGCCACCATCCCCAGCTTGACCGGGACCTTGGTCCCGAGCCAAAGGAGAAAGACCAAGAGACCGACCCCGAGCCCCGTCACCAGGTTCATATTCCATTCCCGCCGGTAGGCCAGCCATCCGACCAGCATCGCCACCGGGATCAATCCATAGGACGGCAGGACCGCATCCGGCTCGGCGATGAAAGTCTGGGCCGTAAAAAGGGAGAACACCGCCACGATCAGGATCAGGGCGAGCCAGATGAAGATCAGGAAAAGAAGGCGCGCCCGTTTCGAGATCTCCGCGCACGCGATCTCCCCCACCGAATTGCCGCGCGAGCGGATGCTGACGATGAGGGTCGAAAAATCATGAACGCCGCCGAGGAAGGCCGAACCGAAAAGGACCCAAAGGAGCGCGGGCCCCCATCCCCAGTACGCGCAGGCAAGGACCGGACCGATAACCGGGCCTGCACCCGCGATCGCCGAAAAATGATGGCCGAAAAGGACCATCCAGTTCTTGGCGGGAACAAAGTCAACGCCGTCGGACTGTTCATGTGCAGGAGTCTTCCGGTTCTCATCCACGCCGAAAAGACGCGACAGATACCGCCCGTAAAAACGATAAGCCACGGCCATCCCGAGGATCGCGGCGGCAAGGATCCAAATGGAATTCATCGTCCCGATCTCCGATTCACCCGGTTGACGAAGCTTCTTCCGTCTTCGAAGCGGCAAGCCCCTGGATCAATTCCCCCACCACTTGGGTCAAAGCGCTGTTCTTCGAAGAAGCCGGGGGATCCCCGGTCACGGGACCCGTCCCGGGCGGAGGAGGTCTTTGAAAAGGCGGATGGCGATGATAAGTCCCCAGCGCCGGCCTATCGTAAGCCGATGCCACGCTCCCTTGCGATGGCGCCGCATAAGCGTTCGAGGTCGGGACCTGAGATTGCGCCGCCCCTTGAGCGGCCGGTGGATAGGCCGAAGCAAGGGTCGCGATCGGCGCTGTTTCGACAAACGCCGCCGGCAGAGGCTCTTTTTCCGGAATAAGATCGAAATCGATCCTCGTCGTCGCCTGGCGCATGATCCTCACCGTTTTAGCCGCCTCTTCGTGAAGCGGCGCCGTTACCCTCACCTTATATTCCCCTTCGGGAAGATCCTCGACGAGATAGAGCCCTTGTTTATCGGTCTCCACCGAAGCGACCACGGACCCGCTGGCACCCGATATCTCGATCGGAACCTGCCAAAGAGGCTTGGCAATGTTGCGGTCCTGGACCGTCCCTTCGAGTGTTCCGGTCTTCGGCGTGAAAAAATTCGCCTTCAGGGAGTAGACCCCTCCGGCGACTGTGATGATCCCTGCCATGATGGCAATGATCAGATTCAGCATCTGAAGATGGGTCAGCGCCCGGTGCGGCGGGCTCGGGTTCGGATTGAAAGCACTCATTCGATCGATCGGGGAAACAAGGTCCCTCAGAGCTTTCTCATGTTTATTTGTGTTTCGGGAACGCTAAAAAACCTATCGAGGAACCTATTATAGTCAAAACTTCCCCGTTTGTCTTGGATCGGATCTTAATGAAGCTTCGCGCAGGGAAAGCGGGCCTTGACCGGGGGTTTGAACCCGGTCCGGCGCCTTATTGTGAGCCGCGGGAGACTTTATAAAACCGGAAAAGCGAGGAACGATGGCGGGCCGTCCATCGGTAGGCCGTTTCCATGAGCCATCGAAGCCAAGGGAATTTTTCGTAAGCAGCTAAACAGCACCGATGCTGTCCGGCAAGCGAAAGAGCTTTCAGGACCGCATGCGCCCCGGAATAAACCGTCCCTTGCGGCAAGAGAAGCTGGACCGCTTCCCGGCACTGGGCCTCGGTGACTTGGGGGTAAGCAGCAAGCCTTTTCTGATAAGGTTCATAGCGCACGTGATCGCCTGTTTTCCGGCGCCATTTTTCAATCCAGTGCCGGCAAAACCCGCAATCATTGTCATACAGCATGACCGGACATTCTTCCGGGATTGACTTTGTATTCTTCAAAACGGAGGTCCGCGCTTAGGCCGGCGTGATCTTATTGAAACGAGAGCCTTCCAGGGTCAAATTGCCCATAAAACCTTTTTGATCGAGCACAAAAGCAACGATCGGCTGATTGGTTTTCGTGGTATCCACCGATCCATCCACGCCGAGGGTCACCAACGCAACGGAGCCATCCACACCGACCTGCCATCCGTCCCCTTCCTGAAAATCCTTGAGCGCGCTCTCTTCCATGAATAAGAGATAAACTCTCCGGGCCTGCCCTCCGAACTGGAAGCCCAGAGAACCGCCGATCGTATTGTAATAGTCGACCGTGACTCCCGCGATTTGAAGTGCTCCGGTTCCATATTCCCCTCCCACCACGAATCCGGCCTTGATCACGGAAGGAAAGACGAGAACCCCTTTCGCCTTGGCCAACATGTCCTTAGCCCCAGGAACTTCTTTCTCGAAATAATCGAGCGCCGTTTTCACGCTCGCATCGATCTCCAGCGCCGATTTTGCGCAGGCCGGCGGAGCCAAAATCGCCAAGCTCAAAAAAAACGATCCCGCGAAAAAAAAGCTCGCAGACCCCCGAAGCATCGGCTTCATCACAACCTCCTTTGGACGCGTCAGCCGCTGACTCCCGAAGCAAGGACCGCGCTCAAAAAATCCGCTCCGGGACCTTCTTTTTGGGATTGGATTTTACCCCACCACTTTAATCTGTTAGCGTTCCGCGTCCAGAGGCCAAGCCGGGCTTTTTTAGACTTTTTTCTCCCTAGGACCGTTCCAATATTACGTTCTCATCTGGGCGACCACTCGCTGGAACCCGGCCAGATCTTCCTTGTTCGCCAGCACCAGCAGGACATCCCCGCCCTCGATCACCGTCGAACCGGAAGGCACGAGGAATTTCCCTTCCCGCGACACGAGGACAATAAGGCATTTCTCGGGAACACCCAATCCGCCGATCTTCCTCCCCACCGCCTCCGACTCATAGGGAATGATCACGTCCGTCAATTCGGCATCGATCGCCTCGGTTTTCTCGAATTCGATGGGGTAATTGATCTTGGTAACCCAAGGCACATCCAGTTTCAATACTTTGGCGAGCATTTGGATAGTCCCGCCCTGGATAAAAACCGAAGCCAAGACAACGAAAAAAACGACATTAAAGATCGTATCGGCCTGCGGGATCCCGGCCATGAAAGGAAAGGTCGCCAGGATGATCGGCGCCGAGCCTTTGAGCCCGACCCAGGCGATCATGGCCTTTTTCCGCAAGCTGAACTTGAACGGCAAGAGGCACAACAGAACGCTGACAGGCCGGGCGACCAGCATCAGCAGAACGGTGAGAAGCAATCCGGCCCCCATCAAGGGGACGATATGGGAAGGGAACACAAGAAGTCCGAAAGTCACGAACATGACGATCTGCATGAGCCAGGCCAAGCCGTCATGGAACCTCATGATCATTCTTTTGTTGGAAAACTCTTCCCGTCCCAAGATCAGGCCGGCCAGATAAACGGCGAGGAATCCGTTGCCTTTCAAAAAATAAGCGGCCACGTAAGTCAGCAAGACCAGGGAGATCATAATGACCGGATACAGTCCTTCGTATTCCAATTTCAACCGTTTCACGAGAAAAACGATCACCTTGGCCATGAGAAATCCGACCAGGGCCCCCATCCCCATATCGATAAAAAACCTCGGGATCAAACCCAGCGCGGTGGAGCCCTTGACCGTCAGCAGGCCGATAAAGCTGACGGTCAGGAAAACGGCCATGGGGTCATTGCTTCCGGATTCGAACTCCAGGAGGGGTTTCAAAGGCGGTTTGAGGCTGACCCGCTTCGACCGAAGAATGCTGAATACAGCAGCGGCATCCGTCGAAGAGACGATCGAACCCAGGAGCAGCCCTTGCAGGAAGGAAAACTTCAAAATATAAACCGCGAAAAGCCCCACGATGGCCGCGGTCAGGAACACCCCTAACGTAGCGAGCAAGATCCCCGGTGCGATCACCGGCTTGATCTCTTTCCAATTTGTGTCGAAACCGCCGGAGAAAATAATGAAGATCAACGCGAGGATCCCGATCGACTTCGCCACCTCGGCGTTATCAAAATAGATCTTGCCGATCCCCTCGGAACCCGCGAACATCCCGATGAACAAAAAGATGAGCAGAACGGGGATCGCGAACCGGTCCGAGACCTTGCTGGAGATCACGCTGACAAAGATCAGAAGCGCGACCCCCAATAAAATATTTTCTAATACCATGGCCTTGCCACTCCCGTTGAGATCGTCTCAATTATTCTAACCGATGCAGGCAACCGAGTCTTTACTCAAGAAGGACAAGCCCCGCCTCGAAAGCCCCCCCCCCTCTAGAAGCGGATCAAAATAACACACAAAAGCACCTTTGATCAAACACCGGAGGTTTGATGAGGGTGCGGTACCAGCAATAAAAAAACCCCGCCAAAAGGCGGGGCTTTTTATTGGCGTCCCTAACGGGATTTGAACCCGTGTCGCCAGAATGAAAATCTGGTGTCCTAGACCAAGCTAGACGATAGGGACGCGAAGGAAAGGAATTATACTGAGAGAATGAGGTCCAGGAAAGCTCTATCTTCAATAGGATCCGTGCCCGGAGCTACGGCTTTGAAAGACCTCTCTCTAAAACTGTAGGGCACGTTTAAACGTGCCCTCCCTTAGTGTATTGTCCTTAGTGGGCAAACGAAGACTGTGGGCAATCCCCAATAAAGGGTTAGGCTGCGGTCGAGATCAGAAGATCGATCCTGGCCCGTTCAAGGATCCCGAGGACCGCGTTGAATTCGCCCGGAGCGTCGGCTTCAGCATCGTGGACGGCGTAGGATTCTCCGGGCTGTGCCTCAAGAAGCGACCGCACGACGACCATCATATGGGCGGCAAGCCGCGATGGAGAACGGCCGGAAGAATACTTCCATACACGCGCAATTCCCGCGCGCCTTTCGACACGCCCCACGGAATCTTCATCCAGAAGGACCGCATGGGACCCCACCAGCCGTGTTTGCGGAAGCGAAGCCATCACACGGCGTTCCGCGTTATCCCCCACGACCTGAAATTGTCCCGGCGCCGGGACAATTCCCGCCTGTTGAGCTTTGGCAAGGATCCGCGCCTGATAAAAAGCCGCAAAGGCTGCATCATAACCCGTAAGGTTCAACCGAAGCTCCGCACGGGTCAGGACCACAGCCCCAAGCACGGCGGGCAAATATTCGGCAAGTTGATCGAGTTCGGCCCCACGGAGGAGCGGCAAGCGCACATGGGCCGTTCGCCCTTCTTCGCGAGGTTCCGCGACAGCAGAAGGTCGCGCCGATAGGAAACGCGAATCGGCCAGCCAAGGTTGAAGAAGATCCACTAATTCCGCGTTATCGACCGAGGCCGCCCCAGGCTCATCCGCAAGCAAGGCAAGGACCGCCCCCTCCCGCTCGTCCCCGGTCATTTCGAGAGGAAGAAGCACTCCAGGCGCAAAGTCCGTGATACGAACTTCCGCCCCTCCGGGGAAATCATTCCGCAAAACCGTTTTCCATTCCGAGGTCGAGGGGATCGAACGCACTTCCGCGCGCGGTCCCAGGACTTCATCATGCTCAATCCCGGTTTTGCCGAGAAGTTCTTTGATGTAGCCGACCATTTCTTCTTTGACCGATTCCGCCACAGGCTCTCCGCCCCTGTTGATGAAAAGCGTCAGGGTATCCGTCAAATATCCCTTGCCGTAAAAGAGCCCGACAATATTGATCCCGAATTTCTCGAATAGCCCCTGGGTCGCAAGATAGACGAAATTCTCCCAGCGGGTCACCCGGATGTTGAGAACGCTTGTCGGAACCATGGCTTTTCCTGTCATGCCTTCCACTTCGAACTGCGTGTCACGGGCAAAAGTGGCTTCCGTCATCGGGCTGTTCCCGGAATCGACAAAACGCTCAAAGTGGCCCGAGTGCCCCTGTCCGGCAAAGATCTCGCGAAGGATCGCCGCATGAGTTCCGGGTTCGGATTCCGCCGCCAGGAGCCGGTTCAGATCCTCTTCCAGCGCCCTCTGTTCTTTACCGGAAATATCCTGACCGGCTTTCAGCCGGATCAAAAGCCTTTTGAAGACCATGGGACCGTAGGCACTGACCCGCGCGCTTTCGACCACGATGTCACGCGAAGCCAGAACCCCGGTCAAGCTCGCGAAAAGGCCGGGACGATCCCCCTTGAACCCGAAAATGATCTCCCGGTAAGAATCCGGCAAGCCTTCGACCTTCGCCACCGAGATCTTGGCGGGCCGGGAAGCGATCTTGACATGCGCAAAAAACAAAAGCTGCTTCAGGACCGCGTCCTCGCTCAGACTGTGAACATATTCCGGACGGAAGTGCCCCAAATATTCCTTGATCAGTTCCCTGTAATTTTCCGGAGAAAAAAGCGCCTTCAGCGCCGTTTTTTCATCCTCGGACGCATGGCTTTGTCCCAAATACTCGTTCAAATACCGGACCCCCAAAGGAGTTCCGTCACGAACGAGAAGCAATTGCGCCTCAAGGTCCGGAATAAATGCCCTCGCCCATTCGAATCGAAGTTCCCGCACTTCGTCTTCAGCCGTCTGAAAAGCCACCGCCTCCAACCGCCCGGCGCTTAAAGCGTGGGACGCCGCCAGATAAGCCTTTTCCATCTGCGTGATCGAAAAACCGCCGTTATGCATCATCGCGGGCTCGATCTCCGCCGGGATCTCCGCGATCTTGCGGACAGCGACCATTAAATAGAGCAGCTTGAGGTTCTCCGGAGTATCCCGATGGACCCGCGCAAGAAACTCCTCCGCGATCTTCTCCGCCCCGTTGGAAAGCAGATCGCGCATCGCGATCATTTCATTCGCCCCGTCGACCAGCGCAAGGATGGCCTCGCGCTCGGGATCGCTGAGCCGCGGAATATCGCTCAAATACGCCCTCCGATCGAAAGCATCGAAATCGGCCAAAAAGATCGCAAAACGCAGGATGCGGCGCAGCGACGCATCCGCTACGACCTCCTCATAGATCTTCGGTAATTGATAGAGCTGGTAGCGGCTGGTGCTGAGGATATCGTTCAGGATCTGATACGCCCGGTTGACCATCATATCCGCGGAATAGAAATCATCCGGATTCGGGAATCTGCCGCTCAATTTTTCGTAGCCCGGAGCCATGAGCCGCAGAAAAGTCGTCGTATGCTGATAACGCCAAAAGGTGTAATAAATAGCCTCCTCAAGGCTGAAAAGATCATACAGACCATTCGCCTGAAGTTCCTGCGCCGCGGCATGATGTCCCGCCATCAGCGAACGCGCCTTGGACAGAAGCATGAGCAGTTCCTGGCTGGGCCCGATATGGCGTTCGGTCGCGATCTGAAAAGCCGTTGCGATCCGTCCCGAAGATGCGGCGTACCGTTCGGCGCTCGTCACGGGCGAAGGATAAAGCTGATCGGCTTGGTCAAAAACAAAACCTGCTCTGGGAGAGAAACGGAAACCGATCCGGTTCCTGCTCACAAGATCCTCATTGACTCTACGTGAAGCGCCATAAACAGGCGCATACTGTAATTTCACGATCTCGGGGACCGCCCGGGTCACAAGGACAAAGACGTTATTGATGTGGTGATAATAGTCCCTAAAAAATTCCCGCGACAGACTCTCTTGCGAAATTTCCGTCGCCACGTCTCTTCCCAGCGCCGCATGAAACCTCCCGACGAATTCGAGGACTATTTCCGGGTAGATCTTACGGCGCTTCGGATAATGTTCATTGAAGACCGCTTCGGCCCGGGAAAGAAAAAGATAGGATTCTTCCAGTTTAGCCGCGAGCGCCTCGTCGACGAGCGTACCCGGCGCGCCTCCGATCTCGAACCGAAGATAGCGCAACATTTCGGTCATATCGGCCTGCGTCACCTCGCGTCCCGCCGAAAGCCTGTCCCTTTCCTGCGGAACAAAGACCTGCAGAGTCTCTTTAAGAAAACGCAGATCTTCCATCGTTCCGATGCCGTTACGAGGATCCAGAAGCCGTGGCCGCAAAGACATCATCGCGCCCTGCTCCTTATACCGCCCCTGAAATCTCGCCCAAGGCCCCAAAAAGTTCATGAACGGCGCCAGCAATCCGTTGACCGCACCCCGGACAAGGTCATCGGTCACATCCGACAACGCTTCGTAGTACGGATCGGTCGACCGGAGTTCCGACCGGAAATTCTCCAGGATCCCCGCAGTAATACGGATCTCCGGAACACGGTTGGCCGGAACGCCGACTGAGATCGACACTTTGGAGAACTTTTTTCGAAGGTATTGAAGGAAATCCAGGAAAGCCGGATCCGAGGCAAGGGCTCCGCAAAAACAAAGATCTTTGGGCCGGTCCAAGGGATGCTGGACGTTATAATCATCCTCGGTCTGAGTCCAATCGATGATGCCGCGAAGAAGGTCCGGCCGCAGCTGGCCAAACTGATTTTCAGAGCCCGGATCATCCCGCGTGATCTCGATCTCATCTCCTTCTTCCTCCTCCCCCCTGACCAGAGAACTCAAATGCCCCGACCATATGGACTCTTCATAGTCATTCGTCCCAAAGCTGAAAAATTGCGCGAAAGGATGCCGGACGATCGCCCGCCGATTCGCCACGGCCTCCCGTAACTCGATCATGGCTCCATACTCGATCGTACTGCCCAGAGCCTGAGCCTCGACCGGGCGTCCTTCGGGCCCGCTCTCGATGAATTCCTTGGCGATCTCCTGGGCTTCCCGGTGCACTTCTTCGAGATAATCCAGATCGTATTCGTTCGCGACCATGGGAAAAAGAATCTGAACCAAAGGATGTTCTTTACCGAATTTTTCCGTATGCAGAATGATCGAGGCCATTTGCAAAGCAAGCAATTTGCGCCCCATCGGGGTCCGGTAGAACTGAAGTCCGGAAAGGTCCCGGGTCCGCTTGTCGAACCGGTTCAGGATTTTTCCGATAAATTTCGGACTCACAGACCGCAGGTTCGACAATTCTGTCCGGATCGCGGCCTCTTCCTTCCCTTGAAAGATCGGGATCCCAAGATCAACACGGATATGGCGGACAAGCGGCATAAGGTCCGAAGAACCCGGATCGCGGAAAACCGCCTCCAATCGCTTTTCGACGTCTTCCCGGATCCCGTTCCAATACCCTTGGCGGTCCAGGGACTTCCCCGATTCACGAAGGATCTCGACCTGCTTATCCGACTCCAGATCGAAGGTCCGAAAAACGACCGTTTTTCCGTTCAACACCCGGTTCTGAAGGATCGGTTCATATTCGTAAAGCATCAGCTGCAGGATCTCCGAAACGGAAGACGCAGAGGCCTGAAGCTCGCCATCCTGGATCACGGCTTCCCGTATGCAACCCAGGATCTTTTTGAGAAGCTCATGGCTCATAAATTCCGTACGGATCAGGGCGATCCCATCCGACATATTCTTTTCGTCGATCGGATCACGCGGAGTCATATTCGCCCGGACCTTCATCGTCACCGGCAAGCGGATCTCCTTACCGTACATCACCGCCCTCGCCTTATCCAAAGCCTGCTTCCGGGCGACCTCCGGCATTCTTTCAGGCGTAGGATGCACATAAAGAACCGCGCTCTTCCGCTCGTCGGATTCGATCACGATCGGGTCCCCGACCTGAATGCGGCCAACTTGCTCGACCACCTTTTCGTCAGCCCCGTTCAACAGGACCAGCACCGGTCGATTCGGCAAGCCCTGCGCGATGAGAACTCCGTGGGAATTATGCGTTGCCTTCTTGAAAGCGATCCCCTCGATCCGGCTCCCGATCCGGTCCCACAACTCCTGCAGTTCGGGCCCCGCCACTTCACCGTCGATCAGGAGGATGAACCGATCCTCCTGCTGGCCCTCCAGGATCTCGGCATAATAACCTTCCCGCATATCTACGATCTTTTTTTCCATTCCTTTTTCGATCGCCACGTCGATCTTTTCGATCGCTTCGTTGAGGAATACATAAAGATCATATTTCGTATCCAGCTCTTTTTGCATAAACTCATCCACTTTTTCGTCCATGGCCTTCATCCCCGCCACCGCTCCCAGGACCCCTAAATATTCACGGTACATCGTGGCAGCGAAATGCTCGTAAAGGAATTGTGTCACCGAAATATTGCGAAAGGTCATCTGGCTCTTGGTTTGTTGCCCGCTTTCTTTGCTGAGGTCCAGCAAGTCCGTCATCGCCTGAATAAAGGCTTGGTAATAAGAACGGTCCGGATCGATCGCCGCAAGGTTCTGCATCGAGCGATGGGCTTTGTGCACCTCCGCCTGTTTGGCCTTGTAAAGTTGCGCGATTTCTCGCCCGCCGGGTTGATCTTCCCCGCCTAACTCGCTCAGGCGTCTGCGCAAATACAAAGCCTCTTTTCCCGAAGCCTTCTTTTTTGCCTTCCAGCCTTCGCGGACCTTCTTGAGCCGTTCGAGCCGAGCGACCTCAGCGGTCTCGCGATGCAAAAGAGCGTCAACGACTTCGGCCGCTTTTTGGATCTGGTCTTCAGCCGCTTCATGGATCCCCGCTTCGGCGCTTTCCACGACCGGACGCACCGACAAAAGATGCTCCACCGATCGATCCGCCAATACCAAAGAAGCCTTCGTATCCTCAAGCAGTTGCAACGTATCCGCAGAAGGTTCGCCGAACTCTTCCCGCTCTCTTGCGGCCTTCTCCTTCGCCGCTCCGGCAGCCCGCCGGCAACGATCCCGCATGCTGTCCGCTCGTTCGAGAGAGAGATGGATCAGGCGCCGGATCCGCGACCGCTGGCCCGAAAATTGGGCCGGATCCGATGCGATCTCTCCGATCTCGCGCCGCCATTCGGAAAATTCGCTCTCCCGCTTGTCGAAATATTGCCGATCCCATTCATCCCCATATCCCCGGACCTGGAGAACAAGCTCTCCAAGCGTTTCCATGGCGGACCCCAGCGAGGCCATAAGACTCTCCGCTTGTTCACGCCCCCATCCTTCCGTCTTTTCTTCGACCAGGACAGCGTAAAAACGCGTCTTGAGATAAATAAAACGCAGAAGGTCCTTGACCATTTCTTCGGGAACCCCGGTAAGATCGATCTCACTGAAATATTTCCGGTTTTTTTCAGCTGCCGGATGTTCGAGGGCGTCTTGAAATGTAAAATTGGGCGTGATCAGCCCGGCTGTTTCTCCTTGCGCAACCGCTTCCTCAAGATCCGAAATGATCTTCGCCGAAACATGCCGGATCCAGCGAACAACACGCTCACTATCGGCCCCTTGATGTTTCATCTGGAAAAAGCGGATCACTTCAGGAATGACGTTATGATAAAAGATCTCGATCTCAAGCGGGAGCTTCGAAGGCTCCACCGGCGTTTCGATAATACGGAACTTCGTCTTTGGCATGGTGATCATCTTTCCGTAAGCGGCCTGTTGAGCGATGATCCCGACCCCGCCTTCGATCACCATCTCCTGAGGCGGCGCCGAGCGAAGTTCGGCGCGGATAGGCCGCATCCGGATCTCACGCGCCGGCTGGAGGATCCGGTACCCGCGCGGATCGGCCGAAGTCAGGGTCTGCGAGAGGTTCGAGGTCTTCCGGGACACAACTTTTCCGGGAATTTTGGAGGAAAATCCAGGAGCCGCGTCGGACCGTTCCGTCCCGGCACCGTCGGCACGGCGCGTAGTTTTAAAAACCGGATGGGTGTGAAGGATCTCTTGGATCCGCGTTTGAAGATCACCCGCTGAAGCCCTTTTTTGCTTTTCGAGGGCCGGAAGCGCGACCTCAACCAGCTCGCGATAAAAAAGTTTTTGCTGTTTCGTGTCGAGAAAAGCCGGGGCCGGGAGGCCGCGCGGCGCTTCGGCGTTCTTCCCCGTCATGACTTTTTCATAAGAAGCCGCATGACCTGGGTCTCCCGCGACGGGAAGAACGACCGCATGAGGGATCTTCCACTCACCCAGGATCTCTCCGATCCCCGTGCGGTGAAAGCCGCCCGTAACCAATACGGCAACACCGGCGCGGCCTTTGGGACCAGCCCGCTCAAGCAGCCGGGCCGCCAGGGCCCGGTCTCGTGCTTTGGCGGCACGGTAGAAATCCTCAGCGGTCCGGATCCATACCGCCAGATCCCCGACGGAAGCGTTCTTTTGCATCGATCGGGCGAGCCAGCGATGGATCAAGCCACGGCGCATTTGATAGATCTCATGTTCCCGTTCGGTCAGTCCAGTCGAAAGAAGCTTTTCGAGAAGTTCCGCGTCCTTGATCCGGCGAAGGAAGCGCTCTTCCGGATAGCTTTTCGTGAGGGTGCGGATCAGGGCCTCTTCGAGCTTTGCGATCTCTTCAAAAAAAGCTTCGGCGTCGATCTCCTCGAGATAGACAGGGGTCATCAGGCTCCCTACGAAATGCGGAAAGGCTTCAAGCCGAAGGCCCCGGCCAACCGCCATTCGATGGAGTTGCCGGACCCAGACCCTTCTGAGCTTGGGCGCCGGACCGGCCCCGGGAACTTCCGGGCGTTCCGGATTCAAGACCGGATCCACGCGAGCCAGGATCTCAAGATCCGCCTTGGACGCATTTTTTGACAAACGTTCCTTCAGCTGTTTCCACTCGTCACGGGCCCTGCCCTCCTCCGCATCCTTGGCGATCTGCTGGATCTTTTGGAACCGGGCCCTATGCGGAAAGCGGAATTGCTCGACGGGATCCGCCAGATCGATCTTGAGGAGGCGTGAAACTTTTTCCGAAAGAAGCTTTAAATAGGCCGCGAGGTCCGAAGATCCGCCGGCGCCGAGGGCCAAAGAGTATTTCCCCTCTTTCAGGCGTCGTCTTTCCCGAAGGAAATCCCGGAGTTCCGGATCCAAGATCCGCGAGCCTTCCCGATCGAGTTCATCACGGATCGCGGACAGGGCCCGATGGATATCCTCCCTGGCATCCGCCAAAGCGAGATACGCGCCATAATTCGCACGATAAAGGCGCGGGGCTTCAAGGCCTTCGATCCTGACCGTTCTCCGCCCGCCGGTGTCCCTGTAATGGAGCCAGCCAAAAAGCTCGGCCCCGCTCAGTTCCCCTTTTTCGAGAAGATCGGCCACCACCGCGTCCCCGGCTTCGGGATATCCGGGAACCAGATCGTAATATTCCGGATGGAGCGGCCCCACGGCGCCTTCGACGCCAATGACCAGGGACGGATATTCCCGGTGTAAAACCTTCAGGATCTCCGCGATATGGACCTGCGCCGAGGGATTCGCATGGGCATCATTGATATGGATCACGAAAGGTCCGCCAGAGGAGGCCGGTTCCGGCAACGGCTGGACCTCGACGCTTCCGAATTCCCGCGGAAGTGAAAGCAGCTTCGTGAGAACTTCCGCATAGGGTCCCGCCGGGGATACGCCCCTTTCCGCCGCAGTCGCTAAAGGCGAAATTACGAAGGTCAGAAGCGTAAAAAATGCCGTTATTTTTTTTAGGTTCCGGTTTTGCATATTTGAGTAAAGCCCATTCTCCCGATCGATCATCCCCTCAACACACCCCTCCCCCAAAAGCCTCCGAAATGGGGACTACGAATCTGCTATCGTTATGCGGAAATTTCATGAACGAATGAAAGGATACCTGAAGGAATTCAAAATATCAAATCGAAATCGCGTCCTAACTCATTATTTTAAAATGAGTTACAAAGTTTCGCTCCCTCTTCCGGCAGCATACGGCCTTCCGAGGGATCGCTCGAGGGTCATGGAAGCGTCGGGAAGGGCCCCGGACATGCCGTCCCGGGAGATGGCTTTTTCTTTAAGATCAGCCGGGTTCTCCCCACAAAAATCCTTGCCCGTAGGGAACCCCGATAGATCTCAGGATCTTAAGGTCTTCCGGGCTCTCGATGCCCTCGGCAATGATCTTGGCATGGAAACTCCTTAAAACGCTCAAAAGCCGGGCGAGCATTTCACGCCGGTCAGGGTCCTGGCTGATATTCTGCACGAACTTCTTGTCGATCTTGATCACATCGGGCTGAAGCACGATCAAGCTTTCAAGGCTGCTGCGCCCGAACCCTACGCCATCGATCGCCAACAGGATCTTCTGGGCCTTGAGATTTTCGACCGCAGGGACCAGCAACGAGGGATCGCCCAGGATCTGCTGCTCGCTGATCTCGACGCACCAGGACCGGCCCGGAGAAGTTGTGGGGAAAAATCGCGCAAATTTCTCCGGCGAGAATTTCGACAGCGTGGACGGAAAAAGATTAATATGCTTGTAGGCTTCCTGAGAAACCCGGGAAGCGGCCGCGACGGACTTTTCGAGACAGCGCTCATCCACCCTCGAAAGGATGTTATTCTCCTTGCTAAGATGAAAAAAATCGTTCGGCATTTCAAAACCCAGGATGCTGGACCTGGAAAGGAACTCATACCCATCGACCCGGCCCGTCGCCAGCTCACAGATCGGCTGCTTGACCGCACGCAAACAATTCCCTTCCCAAAGCATCTCAACGACATGGTCCGGGGGCATCTCCCCGGGGCCGCCGGTGCTGACCCGGTTCTTTCCGAGCCGCTTGCTCCGGGCCAAGGCTTCATGCGTTTCCTCCAGAAGCCGATCAACGGTTGCGATCTTTCGATCAGCGCTTACACTTGCAAAACTCGCGGTCACCCGCACCGAGATATCGTTGGAAATGGGGATGGTGGCCTGAGCGATCGCGCGACGCACCCTCTCGGAAAAGTGCAACCCTTCGGCCAGGCGGGTATTCGGCAAGAGGAGAATAAACTCATCGCCTCCCACGCGAGCCACGTAATCGGATTCGCGGACCGTCCCCCTCATGATCTTGGCCACCCGTTGCAGCACCGCATCCCCGGCCGCATGGCCGTGCGCGTCATTGATCGATTTGAAATCGTCCAAGTCAATGAGGATCACAGAAAGATTCGTCCCCTCGCGGCCGGAAAGCCGGATCTCACGGGACAGCATGCGCTGGAGGCCTCGGCGGTTCAGAAGTCTCGTGAGC
This sequence comes from Candidatus Omnitrophota bacterium, assembly GCA_049324575.1. GTDB lineage: Bacteria > Omnitrophota > Omnitrophia > Omnitrophales > Aquincolibacteriaceae > JBMONI01. The sequence goes on from JBMONI010000024.1 coordinate 98,823, forward strand.
GGATCGAGGATCGATAGCTTTTCGAGATGCATGTTGGCTTCTTCCATCTGCTTTTTCTGGCGATTCCGCTCCACGGCATGCGCGACCGTGCGAAAGATCGTTTTCCCGACGATCTCCCCTTTGACGACATAATCCTGGGCCCCCTGCCGGACGGCTTCCAGCGCGACATGCTCGTCATCGTTCCCGCTGAGGATCACACAAGGAATGTCCGGATGGGCGGCGGCCAGCCACTCGAAAGTCCCGATCCCCTGACTGTCCGGCAAGCCAAGGTCGAGGAGCACCGCATCGAAGGCCCCTTCCTGAAGCGCTCTATGAGCTTCCTCCAGGGAATGGACATGGGTCATCTCGTAGGAAATGGGATCATCCAACTTCGAAGCAAGTTGGAGGAACCGCACAAAATCGGGGTCGTCATCGACCAGAAGTATTTTGATGGTCACCGGCTGGACATCATAGGCTAGCATCACGCACCTCTTTTCTATTGCAGAAGTGCACAGGATCAAGACTCAGGGACACCCACAAACCCAAAACACCCTTTTCCAAGACCTACGTTTCGGCAGCTTCTTTCCACGGCTTCAGAAAGCTCACGCCCCTTTTGACAATGTCGTCACCGTCAGGCAGCGCATGATGAATCCTGCTTTCACAAAAGAGCATTGATCTTTGCCGCACACAAAAAATCATTATCCGAAAGACCCCCGATCGAATGCGTCGAATACCGCACCTGGCAGGTTTTATAACCGAACTCGATCTCCGGGTGATGATTTTCCCGGTTTGCGATCCATGCGACCGCGTTCACAAAGGGAACCGTCTCGGCATAATTTTTGAAAAAGAACGTCCGGACGATCTCCCCATGCTCATGACGCCATCCGGGGATTTGCTCGAGCAGAACACGGATCTCGGCCTCGCTCTTCGGTTTCACGCCGCCTTCACAAGGAACACACTTTTGGGTCAGGTCCATTGGAGCCTCCGTTTCAACATTTTACGGATCTTTTCCCCTTCGATAAGACCGGCAGCCCTGTCCGCTCGGCCGCGCTCAGTTCCACTGCGTCTTGGGAAGCAGTTTTTCGATCGCGTGAATGACATCCAAGGGATGGAACGGCTTTCGAAGAAAGGCGTTGATCCCGCATATCTCCATGAGCGGTAATTTGTCACCCTTAAAAAAACCGCTGACGGCAATGATCGGGATATTGCCCCCCTCCGGGAGATCCCGGATCTCATGAGCGACCTCAAATCCGCTTTTTTCCGGCATTTTGATATCCAGCAGGACCAGTTCCGGACGGATCTTACGCACGACATCCAAGACCCTCAGCGGGTCCTGGACCGCAACCGTCTGGTACCCGCTTAACGCCAGCAGTTCGCTGAGCTCTTGAAGGAAAATTTCGTCGTCATCGACCACCACGACGGCCTTCGTCCTCAATTCTCGATCGTCCAAAGTTTCCATCCCATTCACGCTTTCTTTATTCATAGGGTTTCTAAGTCTTTTTGCCGCTTCGCTTCTTTATCCGAACCCCAGTTTTTCCGTTCCTGCATCATTCGCCACCGCATCCTTTTGCCGTCCTTCTTCTCCCGAAAGCATAACGTCATTTGTCTTTTCGGAATTTCATCGTTTCGCCGCAGCACGGTTGTTTTTTCCTTGAAGCTTCTCCGCATTTCCCGCATTCATAAAGCGATGTTTTTTTGCCTTTGCCTTGCCGAAGATGCTTCGCCATAACCCCGACCTCCTTTTCCTGCCCTTATCATATACCGAAGCCTCTCAAGGCCCATGGGCTGATTCCGGGATTTGCTGACTTTTTTCCCATCCGCGGAAACCCTTGAAAACAAAGCCCCGATGGGCCTCGGAAGGGATAGAGGGAAGCATTCTGGGCTTTCCGATGGACGAAGGATAAGGTTTGAAAAACGGTCAGGACCCGCCCAGCAATTTCCTGACCGTCGTCAGAAACTCTTCGACCGAGTAGGATTTACTGATGACCGCGTCCGCCCTCTGCAGATCGAAGGCCAACGGACTGTCGCCGGGTTCCATTTGTTGGGTCAGAAAACGGTGCACGACAGGATCCGCGCTGAAAATAGCGACCTTGGGCACTGCCGTTTCGGGAGAATAGCTCTTCATGTTCTTCAAAAGTTCGAGTCCGCTGAAATGAGGCACTTTGATATCCAGAAGGACCAGGTCATAATTGCCCTTGGCGATCATGGCCTTTCCGCGGATCCCGTCGAACGCCATGTCAACCCCATATCCCTCCGCGGCAAGGGCTTCCGCCAATTCTTCGCACAAAACTTCATCATCATCCATCACGAGGACTCTCTTTTTCATGGCGGTCCGCTCTCCCCAAGGACCGGCAAAACGACCGTGATCGTCGTGCCCTTCCCTTCTTCGCTCGCCACGTCGATACGGCCCCCGTGATTCGCCACGATCTGTTGGCAAACCGTCAGGCCCAGCCCTGTCCCCTTGGTCTTGGTCGTGAAAAACGGCTCATGGATCTTGGAAAGATTTTCTCGGCTGATCCCGCAGCCGTTGTCCTCGAACCGGACGGCAACCTCGCGGCCTTCATTCTCATACCCGGCTCCGACCACGATCCTTCCGTTCTTATTCGAAACCGCATCCACGGCATTGATCAAAATATTGTGGCAGACTTCTTTGACTTGGAAAGGGTCGAACTTGAACACTTTGCCGCGGATGTTTTCATAGTTCTTCACCCATTCAATCGCGTGTTCCCCCGCCCCGTGCTTCACCGCCTCGATACATTCCTCCAAAAGATCAAAAAGATCCGCCTCTTCCCAAACGGGCTTCCGGATGCGGGAATAAAACAAGAGGTTATTGATGATCTGATCCGACTCCGCCACTTTTTTCTCGATGTGGATAAGATGCTTCTCGAGAAGCGGACCGGGGGCTTTTTGCTTGATGTTATAGGATGCGATACGGATCGCCCCAAGCGGCGTCCGCAATTCATGCGCCACGGTCGCGGCCAGGGCGCCAATGTCGGAAAGCCGTTTAGCTCTCTCAAGCTCGGTCTGGGCGCGGAACAACTCGTCGGTCCTTTCCTGGACCAGTTTTTCAAAGGTTTCCTTGTCCCGTTTCAGGATCTCTTCGGCTTTCTTCCGGTCCGTGATATCGATACAAATACCGGTCATACGCTTTGGCTGTCCATGGTCATCGTAGAGGGTATTGCCCATTGCACTGATCCACCGCACTTCTCCGCCCGGTAAAACGATCCTATATTCATTCTGAAGCGGAATGCGGTCGCGAATAGCTTGATCGATCTTTGCTTCGGCCGCGGCACGGTCCTCGGGATGGAGCGCTTTTTTCCAGACCTCAAAAGAGCTCTCCCGGGAGGACGGATCCAGCCCAAAAAGAAAAAAGAACTCCGGCGACCAGGTGAGTTCCCCGGTCTTCAAGTCCCAATCCCAGATCCCCGCTCGGGCGGCCTGCTGCGCAAGGACCAGCCTTTCGTGAGCTTGACGCAGCGCTTCCTCCGCATGCTTTCGGTCGGTGATGTCCTGGGTGATGCCGAATCCGCCGGTGAATTTTCCGTGCTCATCGAATTCCAGATAGGCTTTCTCACGCACCCACTTGACGTGGCCGGAAACCACGATCCGGTGTTCGACCTCATAGGGCTTGCCGGTCAGTCCTGCCTTCCACTCGCGATCCACGAATTCACGGTCCTCGGGATGAACGCATTCCATAAAGGTTTCATAACTCATCGGAGCGCCCAGCGGGACGCCGAAAATGCGATGGTTTTCCTCCGACCACGTCAGAACATTGCGCCGCATATCCAGACGCCAGCTCCCCACATGCGCGACCGCCTGCGCATGGCTCAGGTCCTGCTGGCTTTTCCAGAGCGCTTCTTCGGCACGCTTGATCTCGGTAATATCCACGCTGAAACCGATGATCCCGATCATTTCGCCCTTTTCATTCACATAAGGCACTTTGTTGGTGCTCACGATCTTTCTTTCCCCTCTTGCCTCCATCGCTTCGACGATCCCGTATTTCGGCTGACCGGAGGCCAACACCGCACGATCGTCCTGCCAATAGGCCTCCGCTTGCTCTTTCGGATAAAGGTCGAAAACGGACCGGCCCTCCAGTTGCTGTTTGGGCAACCCCATCATCTCTTCAAACTTCTTGTTCGTCCGGATAAAGCGGTTTTCTTTGTCCTTATAAAAGATCATCGCAGGCACGGAATCGAGGATCGTCTGAAGTTCGGCTTTCTTACTTTCGGCCTGGGCAGTCCGCTCCCGGACCAGGTCTTCCAAATGCGCACGATGTTCGGCTAATTCCGCCTCCGCCCTTTTACGATCCGTAATATCAATCCCTATTTCAAGCACCAATCGGGCGCCGTCGGTGTCGGTAAAAGGAAGCGCGTGCACCTCATAATCGCGTCCGTCCGGCCCGGTCCATTCCCCGAAATAAGGCCGGCCGGAGCGGAGCGTCTGGAAGATCTCGCAATTTTCGCAGCGGTCCCTCTGGTTGAAGATACACTCGTAGCATCGCCGTCCATGATCTTTTCCGAAGTGCTCGCGGAAGAATTTATTGGCGAAAGACACTTCCTTGCAGCCTTCCGACAGGAGCACCACATAGACCGGAAGCGTTTCCAGAACCTCGAAGAGCCGCTTCCGCTCAGCGATCGCCGCCGCTGAAAACTTTTTCAGTTTTCCGGACATTTGATCGAAAGCCCGGGAAAGCTGACCGATCTCATCGTTCGACGAGGACCCGATCTGATATTCCCAATTCCCGTTTCCAATGATCTCCGTGCCGCGGGTAAGACGCTGAAGCGGCTTCGAGATCGATCGCATCAGGGAAAGCGCCAAAAAACCGCTCAGCGCGATCACGACCACAAGAAAAACGGCCACCTGATTTCGTAACCGGCGGATATCCGCAAAGGCTTCCCGGCGATCGATCTTGGCCACCAGGCCCCAATCGAGCGTCGGGATATGGCGCCATGCCGCCACCACTTCCCGGCCACGGTAATCGATGTCGGCACCAACGCCTCTCGGCTCCTGTATGGCTTTCTGGATAGGGCCCCCAAGCGCATCCCCGAGTCGGATACGCCTTTCCAAGGCTGCGCGGGGGTCATGACGAAGGGGGTTTAAAAAGATCACCTGATCCCCGAGCTTTTTCCCGATCAAAGTCTCTCCGGTCTTTCCCAGGCCGGTCACATCCTGGATCATTCGGTAAAAGGGCGCGAGATCCGCCTCAAAAACGATCCACCCGATCGGCAAACCGTCCGGATCTAAAAGCGGCGCCGTTGCCCGGACCGCGAGATGTTGGCGGGAAGGTTCATGCACCAACACATCGGAAATAAAAGCCCCTTCGTCCTGACCTTCGTGGATCTTCCGCTGACGTTCCGCGAGTTCTTTCAGAAAGTCTTCTTCGAAATGACGGGGATGGCTCGCATAGATCGGATCGCCGTCAAGGTCGAGGAGAATAATGGCGGATAACCGCCAGACCCGGGTCGCTTTTTGCAGGATCTCGTCGAGTATTTTCGTGGCCACCGCAGTCTCTGAAGCGGACGGTTCCCCGGCAAAGCGCGCGCAAATGGAAAAGTTCTTTCGGACCGAATGGTCGGCCTGAATGATCCCGAGGTCCGCTTTAATCGACGCAAAATACGCTTCGATATTTTCCGCTTTCAAGTCCGCAATGCTTTGAAGATGGGCAAAAACCTCGCCGCGCATCGACCTTTCATAATTACGAAAGGTCAGGAAGGTAATGAAAACGAGAGGAAGAAGGCAACATCCCAGGAATAAGAAGATCAGCTTCGAGCGTATTGACATCGCAATGCGGTCCTTACTTGCGAGCGCGAACCCGCCTTTTTTTAGTCATGTTCATAACGGTATTTCTTGCCCCCCCTTATCCGACACGAGACCGAACCGTCCAGCAGCAGTCCTTCGGATAAAGAAAAATCGAAAAATATCAGCGTCTTCTTTCGGAGCGCTTTTGTTTGCCTTTTCCTTTTCGAGCCGCCGGACGAGAAGCCAAGGAGCGTTTTCCCGTCTTCTTCTGGCGAAATTCCGTGGGGGTCTTCTTGGTAAAACGTTTGAATTGACGGATAAAGGATTCCGGGTTTTCATAGCCGAGCTTGTAGGCGATCTGGCTCACATTCCCGTCACTGCCGCGGGCCAAAAGGGTTTTTGCTTTTTCGATCTTGAGTTTGATCCGATACTGCACATAGCTTTCCCCGGTCTCTTCTTTAAAGAGCCGGCTAAGGTACTTCGGGCTCAAGCAGACGGCTTGCGCCGCGTCTTCCAGATTGGTTTTTTTGAAACAGTTCCGTTCAATAAAGCGTTTTACTTTCTCGATCTTACCGTGCGTGCTCGCCGTATCGATATCGCTCCCCGCATGTTGCTTTTCCAGGATCGTTTCCACCATGGCCCGGATCTTTTTGGGATCGGCCGGTTTCTCGATATAGTCGTCGGCATGGCCTTTAAGCGCTTCGATCGCCGTATCTTTGTCGCTGTAACCGGTCATGATGATGATCCCCAGGGCCGGATCGGTTCGTTTGATCTCACGAAGGACATCGATCCCCCCGCGGCGGGGCATCCGGACATCCAAGATGACCAGATCAATGGCATTGGCTTTGCGGATCATATCCACGGCTTCCTGTCCATTGGCGGCTTCCAGAACGCGATATTCGGAAAAGAGATCTTTCATCTCTTCCCTGAATTCCTTATCATCATCGACGACCAACAGAGTTTCCGTCATGGTACTGTCCCTTTTTTCTTCAGGAAAACCCGCAACCCTTTCTCCTCGGACCATAAGCCATCCTCATGGTCCGACCTAGGATACCCCAAACGCTCCCCCAAGTCCCATCCCCAGGCACCAGGAGACTTTCCGAGATCGATCCGAAGGCTAGCGTGTATATAACTACCATGAATCGAGAGTGGAAAAAAGTGATTTTGCTCCCCCGTCTCCCTCCGATTTCCATTCTCTGACCTCTCACCATGACGGCGCATTGCCCACTCGCTTCTTATTCGTCAAACGGCGCTCCCTTCTCAAAGAAATACCTTCCGCTTTTCGCTTTTCTGTAATGGAAATACGGTGAAAAAACCGGGATTTTCCGTAGAAATAAGTCAGTAAAAAGCCGAACCCGCTTCTAGACTCTGAAACCCCTGGAGCCGCATAATGCAGGGCGTTTGGAAGAGACGTATGCAGAAACAATACCGCCCGGCCCAGGCCGTGGCCAAAGAGAAAGGCGCAGGTTATTTCCATGTTGCCGCGTGATAGTTTCTCACTTTTGATAAAATGGAGGCCGACATGATGCAAGAGACGGACAATGCGATCATGGTCGTCGACGATGATGAGATCTTCCTGGAAGAGCTTAGCGAATCTCTGGCCTTAAGCGGTTACAACATGATCGCCGTCAGCGATCCCACCGAGGTCATTGATCTGGCATCCGGGCTGAAACCCAAACTGATCCTGTTGGATATCAATATGCCGGGGAAGACCGGACTGGAGATCATCCGCGAGATCGGAAAACTCCCGGAATTCGACGATGTTCCCGTGATCGTGATGAGCGGCTTCTTCCAAGATGAGCTCATGCTGCTCAACGAAATTCGCGGGATCAAGCGACTCGTCAAGAAACCTTTCGGTTTAGCGGACATCCTCGGGATCATTCGGGACACCCTCAAAGGAATCCCGGCCTGAAGAGAATTCTCACGAGGACACGGACGGCCCTAGGAGGTTTGCGTTGAATCCATTACGATCGAGCCGGATGCCATGAAACTGTCAAAGACAATCCATTACGCGACGCTCTCGGCCGCTTTTGTCGGATTCGTTTTTACTCTTTTTATCAGCCACACCTTCGTCCATTTGCACCGGTCCTTCACAATGGCCCACTATGAACGCGTGATCAGCGAAAACGCCTTTTATCTCCATTCCCTTCTCTCCGGTCCGAACCCGCTTTCCGCCCTGTCTCCGCTGCCGCCCCAGGAGGGATCTTTTTTTGACAAGATCGATCTCCTCCTTTCGCAGTCCCAGGGCCTGAGTAAAGACGATGAAGAGAAAAAGACGCTCGCCGCGATGCAAAAGGACCTTCGTGGATCACAGCAGTATTTGTCTCAGCTCACAAGCCCCGCCCTGGGCAAAGACCCCGCGGCCCTTGCCGCTTTTCGGGAAAAAGTCTCGGCTCCGATCACCCAGATCCGAGACGAAGCCGGCCGGCTTGTCGAGCGTTATGAAGAAGCGGTCCGCGCACGGCTTCACATCGCCCAGGGGGTCACGGTCTTTTTTCTTTTCCTTCTCTTGGGATTTACCGCCATCGCTATCCTTTGGTCTCACCTCTACTTGTTCCGTCCTTTAAGAGCGCTGGAGATCGGCGCCGAGAAGATATGGGAAGGTGATTTTCAATACCGCCTGGACTCAACACGCCCGGATGAGATCGGTCATTTATCCCGGACCATGAAGAAAATGACGGACCATTTACTCGACCTCCAGAAAAGGATCGAACAAGAAGCCCAGCAAAAACTGCAGGCCCAGCACGAACTGCTCGATATCCAGGAGATCGAACGGAAGCGGATGGGCCAGGACCTTCACGACGGGATCGCTCAGCGGCTGGTCGGTATTTCCTTCATGGCTCAGCTCGCCGAGGGGAAATTATCTCAGCAAAAGCCTCTCGATGCGGGGGATCTGAAAAATTTGACCGAGGAGATCAAAAAAACACTTGAGGAAACCCGGCAGCTCGCCCATGGTTTTTATCCTGTCGATCTTCAGCATTGCGGTCTCGCGCCGGCACTGCGCAATCTGGCCCAGACCTTTGAATCGACTTTTCGGATCCAATGCGATTTCACTTGCCCCGAAGACCGTATTGTCGAAGATCCGGATATCGAGGCGCACCTTTATCGCACAGCCCAAGAGGCCATGCAAAATGCGATCCGACACGGCGGGGCCAAGGAGATCCGCATTGAATACGGGAAACGGCAAGACACCGCCTTTTTATCGATCGCCGACAATGGGAAAGGATTTTCGCCCGGCACGGAGGGCATTCAGCGGGGGATCGGTTTTCGAAGCATGTATTACCGAGCGGCTCTGATCCACGGCACTATTTCCGTCGAAACGCGAAAGAACCGGGGCACGAGGATCACGGTACGATGCCCCCTGAAGCTCCCTCATCCCCATCCGGACATCGATACGACCCCGCATCTTGTGATCAACGCGGACAAAACTCCGTCCCTCTGAGAGAATCTAGATTTTTTTTGAGATCGGGAAAAAAACCCAGGCGGTCTTTTATTCGTTCTGGACCCAATGCATCGCCATGCGGATCAATTCCATGTTATTCTTCAGATTGAATTTGACCTTGATCCGCGCGCGGTAGGTTTCGATCGTCTTAACGCTCCGGTGAAGCTGCTGGGCGATCGCAACCGTCGTCGCCCCTTCACCGATAAGCCGGAAAACTTCCAATTCACGGTCGCTGAGGGACTCCATCGGCGTGAGATTGGCCTGGCCCATGTATTTTTTCTCGAGGATATGCTCCATCATCCGGTCGCTGAGGTAGATCTGGCCTTCCAGGATCTTGCGGATCGCGATGGCGATCTTTTCAACCGCTTCTTGTTTCGTCACATAGCCCCGGGCGCCTTCCCGCAGGACCCGTTCCGCATAAAGCAGTTCGTCATGCATCGACAGAACCAGGGCCGGGACTTCGGGATGGTCCACTTTCAAGACTTTTAAGAACTCGATCCCGCTCGATCCGTTGAGGGAAATGTCTACGATCACCAGATCGGGTTTTTCGGCCGCCATCATGGTCAGCGCCTTGGGATAATCTTCCGCCTCGCCACAAACCGTCATATCGGCTTGGGAGTTAATGAACTCCGCGATACCGCGCCGGATAATGGGATGGTCGTCAAGGATCAGGATCTTCGCCCGTTTGGAGGCATTGAAAGAGCCCCGGGGCATGGCGGCCGAAGGATCCTTTTTCGCATGCATGCCGGGAAAAGGCTCTCTCGGAGTTTCTTTTTTTTCTTGCTTGGGAATATCCATCGTTTTTTTCATCGCATCACCTATCCCCTAGGGGGATCTGCGCGGTTACGACTCGGTTCAAAAAAAACCAGAAGAACCTATTCTCTTACACAGGTCCGAAACACGGCATTATCATACCTGAAAATACAGTTTCTGATATAGGGAATTACCCTGAAAAAGGTCGGGGAAAACCTGATAAAAAGGGGCCTCGGACGAGGCTCCCGAAGGAAAAAAACAAGGGGAAGGTACGCTATGCAAACCGGCCGTTTCACTGAACCTGTCTGCCCCTTCCCCTTTGTTTTCATCTTCCCGCCCCGTTGCCGCCGAGCGGGAAAAAACGATTCGTTCTTAGTTGCTCACCGTAAAAACCACCGGGATCGCATGATCACCCGTATCGTCCGTATAAACCATGCTCAGGGTATACGTGCCGTTTGTAAGCGTGCGCGTATCAAACCCGCTGGTACCGTCCCCGTTGGGACCTCCCCACGTAAAAGGCGGCGTATAGACCTTCCCGGATTTCGTTCCGTTCAGATAATACGCCACTTTCCGGATCCCCGGATTCAGCGTGAGGTTCGGCTGGATCATGACCGTCCCGCTCACCGTCTGACCTTCCGTAACACCGCAGATCGCCGTCGTGCAGGAAGCCGCAGGCGGAGACGCCGTCGTCAGGGTCGAGATCGCGGCCTGTGCCGCCTGATTCCCCGCCGCATCCTTCGACTTCACACGGAATTCATACACCGTGCTTGGGGCCAATCCGCTCAACGTCATTGAATGGTTGGTCACCAGCGCCGGATCGACGCTCGTCACCGACCAATTCGCGGTCCCTTGGACGCGGTATTCCACCAGGGAATCGCTGGCCTCATCCGTCGTCCATTGGATCGTGGCGCCGGTCTCGGTCACATTCGCCGAGGTCACCGCGCTGATTACCGGTACGGTCGTATCCGGAGCCGGAACCACGGCATTTTTCACCGTAAAGCTGATTTGAACCCCGTGATCACCCGTCGCATCGGTATACCCCATCGCCAGCGTGTAATTTCCGTCCGCAAGGGTACGCGTGTCAAATCCCGTCGTCCCATCCCCGCTCGGCCCGCCCCACAAAAAGGGCGCCTGATATACTTTCCCGGATTTTGTTCCGTTCAAATAATAGGCGACCTTGCGAATACCCGGATGGAGCGTGAGATTGGGACCGATATTCACCATCCCGCTCACGATAGCACCCTCGGCCACTCCCACGAAATCCCCTGTCGAGGGAACGGTTGTATCGGCCGTCGTCAGGGTCGAGATCGCGGCCTGCGTTGCCTGATTCCCCGCCGCATCCTTCGACTTCACGCGGAATTCATACACCGTGCCCGGAACCAACCCGCTCAGCGTCATCGAATGGCTGGTCACCAGCGCCGGATCGACGACTGTCGCCGACCAATCCGCGGCCCCTTGGACGCGATATTCCACCAGAGAATCGCTAGCCTCATCCGTCGCCCATTGGATCGTGGCACCGGTTTCGGTCACATCCGCCGAAGTCACCGCGCTGATCACCGGAGCGGCCGTATCCGCCGGCGTTAAGGTCGTCAGGGTCGAGATCGCGGCCTGCGTTGCCTGATTCCCCGCCGCATCCTTCGACTTCACGCGGAATTCATATACCGTACCCGGAACCAACCCGTTCAACGTCATCGAATGGCTGGTCACCAGCGCCGGATCGACGACTGTCGCCGACCAATCCGCGGCCCCTTGGACGCGATATTCCACCAGAGAATCGCTGGCCTCATCCGTCGCCCATTGGATCGTGGCGCCGGTTTCGGTCACATCCGCCGAAGTCACCGCGCTGATCACCGGAGCGGCCGTATCCGAAGCCGTATTGCTGACAACAAAGGATACCGACATGCTATGATCCCCTGTGCTATCGGTATACCCCATCGCCAAAGTATAGTTCCCGTCCGAAAGCGTGCGGGTATCGAATCCTGTCGTTCCATCCCCGCTCGGCCCGCCCCACAAATACGGCGAGGCGTACACTTTTCCGGACTGGGTCCCATTCAGATAATAGGCGGCTTTCCGGATATCGGGATGCACATAAAGATTCGGCCCGATGTTCACCACGCCGCTGACCGTGGCCCCTTCGGTCACTCCGACATAGTCCCCTGTCGGTGCCGGATTCGCCGTTGTAAACGTCGCGATCGTAGCCTGAGTGGCCAAATTCCCCGCCGCATCCCTGGATTTCACACGAAATTGATAGACCGTACTTGCGATCAGCCCGTTCAGGTTGATCGAATGATTCGTCACCCAGGAAGGCTGCAGGCTTGTCGCAAGCCAATCGCTGTCCCCCTGGACACGATACTCGACCTGCGAATCACTGGGTTCATGAGTGGCCCAGGTGATCGTCGCGCCGTTTGAAGTGACATTGCTTACCGCCACCGCACTGATCAGAGGCGCTTCCGTATCCGGAGGAAGATTCATCACCGAGAAGCTAACGCTCATCTCATGGGTCTCGGCCGCCCCATAACAAAGGGCATTCAGGGTGTAATCCCCATTTTCGAGCGTCCGGGTATCCAATCCGCTGGTTCCATTTCCGGAAATACCTCCCCAATAAAAAGGAGACTGATCGACATCGCCCGAGCTTACGCCGTTCAGCAAATAGACAACCCGGTTAAGATCCGTATGGATCTGGAGATTCGGACCAATCTGGACCGTTCCGCTGACCGTCGCACCGTTCTGAACACCGGTAAATTCCGGCTGGACACCGCCGGTGCTTCCGAATTCGTACGCGCCAATATCGACACTGCTGCCGGCAACCCGCTCATGGCCATCGAGATCCGAAGTTCCGAGCGGATAGACCATCGAACCGGCATCAATCGCGGGACTGCCGGATTGAAGGTGGAAATCCCTGCCGCTCAAGTCCACAAGCCGCGGATCCACGAACTGGCTTGTCGAACTGAGAGTAAAACCCGCAGGGTGATTGGGGTCATACCAAATATTGTTGCTCTCCGTCATCGAACCGCCATCCCGCACATAGAGCGCGCCTGAAGCGAGGTTGCGAACGATAATGGAGTTTTGCAGCGTTGTGCTTGAAGCTCCCCCATCGTTATCGATGCGGATATCGGCGGTTTCGTTGTTCGCAAAAGTGGTGTTGATAAACGTGATCTGCCCCATGCGATTGTTGACCCCATAACCTTCTCCCGCAACAGGGTCCCCAACGAAGACTTTTGCGTCATGAGACAAGGAATCCTTCACCACGATCCCGGATCCCCAGACCTTGAAGTTGTTCTTGTTGCCGTAGACTTCGACATTCTCCATCAGCACGTTCGTCGCTTTCACGTCAAAACCGCCGTCCCAATTGTCATAGGACTTGACGTTCCGGACCGTGATCCGGTTGCCGAATTCCAAAATGAACCCGTCGCCGTTGCGGTATCTCGTCTCAAATCCCGAGTAAACGTCTTTCGATCCGCTCACGTCGATATTCTCATAGAGAATGTCGGTCGGAGTGACCCCGGTGGTCGCTTCCGTGCGGAAACCGTTACGGCTATTGGTCACGACGGCATTGCGGACCGTCACGTGATCGCCGCCGTTGATCAGGACCGCAAAATGGTTACGGTCGGCCCGGAGCCCGTCGATCTCGATATAAGAACTGTTCGGACCGACGGTCACGGCCGCCCGCAGATTATTCACTGTCAAATTATTGAAATGGATGTAATCTTGGCCGTTGGTATTGAAAGCCGGGTTGTAATTAGCGGCGACCGTATATCCACTGATCGTCGTTGTGGTCGTGCCTTCGATCACCACGTTGCCCAGACCCTGAATCGTGATCGGAGCATCCGCGGTCCCCGAGGTTGAAAACACCGCCCCGCTTCCCGGCTGCTGGTAAGTTCCCTCCATGATATAGAGAGTATCTCCGGCCTGAAGCTGCGAGACCGCGTAGGAGATGCTTCCATAAGGATCCGCCTCGGATCCATCTCCTTGATCACTGCCGGTTGCCGATAGATAGAACGACCGCCCTTGCGTCGTCAAGGCGGCGGTCGGCGCGCTGAGCGGCCCGGCCATGAAGAAGTCTTCAGTCGGGGCAGGCTCCGTTTGCGCGCTTGTTTCGGAAACTGTCTCTTGAAGCGGCTCGTCCAAGGCAACCGTCGGCGTTTGAGGATTAATCAGCTCATCCGCGGTCGGAGGCGGGACTTCGGCCCGCACATAGTCGGCCAACGTCACTTGACCCAGAAAAAGAGCCGCGACGGCTGTTGAAAGGATCTTCCGTGACTGGCTCAGGACCTTTTTCCGGATCTTGTTTTTCCCGCGGAGGGATTCCTTGCTCTCTTTTTCACGAAGCTCGTCTTGCTCTGCAATGATGGTGAATGTCATTTTCAAATTCTCCTTTTTTGAATTTACAAAGCTCAAGGAGAACGAAATGTCAGAGGCAAGTGCAGGAACGATAGAGGTGCGTAAGATATGTCTGAATGAAACCGTCAGAACCGCGAAACCTTCACCTGCTTGACAACCGCGTTCTTCCTGTCAAGAACTTCAGATTTGCGATCTCGAACGATTTGGCTGGATGAGCTCTCGAGGTCTATCCCTTTTGGGATCAAATCTTCCAAACTTTTGAAAAAGCTTTGTACGTATCAGAAGATATCCGTATCTTCCGTACAACGAAACCCTACACGAGGTCCGTAAAAATATCAAGGGTCTGGAAAAAAAATAATTTTATTATCCTTGGATGAATTACCCTAACTTCTTTGTATATATTGCGTTATAAAAATAGAAAGAATATATGTTTTCTGTTCATTAATTATTAAAAACTAACTTTTTGGAACATAAGTCAGGTAGGCCCGAATAGATGTCGGTATTTTTTGTAAGGATTTTACGCTGGTATTTATCGGGGAAAATCAGAGTTCTTGGAAGGGCCTCGCAAACAGGGTGCTGGAATCCCCAGAGCGGAGAGGAAAAACCGGAAACAACGATCCGAAAACCGATCTCAGCCGTTCGGCGCTCTTATGAGAATCCCTTGGCGAGACGGCGCAAACGCGGACGGATCTCCCACATAAAATTATGGACGATCGGCTTTGGCAAATAGGTCAGCAGATGGTAATAAAGAGTTTTAAGCGAAAATTTCCCCAGAATCTTCCGGAGCCTTTGAATTTCATCGCGCGCGGCCCGAAGCTCTCCCTGCTTAAGAAAAAGCGAAAGTCTCCAGGTGTGATACTGCCGCATCAGAAGGCCTTTGGAGCCGCCGTGCTCCAGGCATCCGGTATCTTTAAAGGAGGTGTAATTCGCATCATGGATCCGGTAATAAACCAAAAACCTGGGAAGCATGATCAAAGAAACGCCGAAACGGATGAAGCGCTTCCACATCTCCGTATCTTCGGACAATTTCCGGTCCTCATCCGGATAGCCTCCGACCTGTTCCCATACCCGCCTCGGAAAGCTTGTCGCCGAGTGATAAAGAAAATTCTCATACTGCATCATGCGTGTGATCGTAGACGCCGGCGGCAAACGGATATCCAAGACCGTATTTCCTTTTCCGCTGATCACCGTGACCCAACAAGAAACAAAACAATAGCCGTGCGGCAGTGTTTCAATAAAACCCCGCAGTGTTTCCAGATAATCCCGGGCGAAAAGATCATCACAGTCCAACCGGACGATCCACTCGCCGCGAGACTCCCGGATCCCCCGGTTCAGACTTTTTGCGATCCCCAGATTTTCTTCATTGCGGACAGGGCGGATATTCGGATGGGCCGCCGCGTAACGAGCCAAGATCGTGGGGGTTTTATCCTGCGACATATCATCGACCACGACCAGCTCCCAATCCCGGAACGGCTGAGCGAGCACGCTATCGATGGCCGCTGAGAGAAAATTCTCGCCGTTATAAACGGGGATGACCACCGAAAAAAAAGGCCGGGATGGATCTGGACTCATGCGGCCACCACCCCTGCCTTCCTCCGGGAAAGCAGCCAATCGACAAAATGTTCGATCCCGGTCTCGAAATCCGTGACCGGGAAATAACCGAACAGACGGCGCGCCTTGCTAATATCGGCGTACGTTCGCTCTACATCGCCCGGCTGATGCGGCAGGCGGCGGATGCGCGCTTTCTTGCCCAGAACCCGCTCCAGACAATCGATCATCTCAGCCAACGAAACCATGCGGGATTCCCCGAGGTTCACGATCTCATAGACCGGCAGGGTCTGCTTTGCCTCGGTAAGCCAGCGCAATGCCCCCAGGATCCCGCTCACGCAATCATCGATATAAGTATAGTCTCGCCGGGATTCTCCGTCCCCGAAAACGGGGATCTCTTGTCCGTCCAGGATCAGCTTTGCAAATTTATGGATCGCAAGATCGGGACGCTGGCGGGGCCCATAGACCGTAAAGAACCGCAGGCAGGCGATCCGCATCGCAAAATGGTGGTAATAACTATGGCACAGTAGTTCACCGGCTTTTTTCGTAGCCGCATAGGGCGAGATTGGATAATCGACACAATCGGTTTCGGCAAAAGGGACCTTCGGATTATTGCCGTAGACGGAGGACGAGGAGGCAAAAAGCAAGTGCCGGATCTTCATCGCCGCGCATGCCTCCAGCAGGACCTGGGTCCCCACGATATTGGCGTCGGTATAATACAAAGGTTCCTGCAAGGAGGGGCGGACCCCCGCCATCGCGGCCAAATGGATCACGCCCAACGGCCGTTCGCGTTGGAGGAGGCCAAACAGCCCGGTTTTATCCCGAATATCCCCCACAACACTGGTGAAATTCCCATGCGCATCCCGCTCCTTCACCGCCCGGATATTGTCTTCCTTGATCTTGCGATCATAAAAGGCATTGAAATTGTCGTAGGAAACTACACGATATCCGTGCTGGAGCAATCGCCCACAGACATGGGATCCGATAAAACCCGCACCGCCTGTCACCAGGACACATCCGAGACCATTACGGCTTATCATTGAGGCCCCTCCTCTTTCCGCACAATCATCTTCCGCGGCACCCCATCATGATCTTGTTCGAATCAGTGGCACCATTTTTCCGTTTTATACCGTTTGAGGACATCGACCATCGGCCGTCTCACGGGATAAGGCAAATACCCAAGCCATGCATAGATCCTTGCCGAATTGAACATAGGAACATCCATCCGCTTCATCGTTTCAAGAAGCGACTTCACATCCTTCCAAAGCTTGGGTTTGGAAGCTGATAACATATTCAGAAAACTGTGGTCAAAAATCCGCGAAAGATGCCTTTGCATATAATTCCAGCTTTTTTTCCTGGCGCGTTCCACCCAGGCCCTATCCTTGGGGTCCGTCGATTCCTCTTCAATCCGTTTTAAAAGATCCTTAATGACCTTTCTCACGCCAAGATTGGTTTGGATATCTTTCCCAAGTTCTGCACTATAGGTGGAGGTTTCAGAACCCGGATGCGTCCGGATACAGGCAAGACACCTCTTATCATAAAGGCTCAATCCCCTAGACCCCACCTTGGCCCAGGCAAGCAGATCGGAATGCCACGCTGAAGGAAAGGAAGAGATTCCCCCTTCTTCGATCAAGGTCCGGCGGTGGAACAGGATCCCTGAAATGCTCATTTTGAAGAATTGCCGTTCCTGGGAAAATAAGCTGCCCAAAAATTCCGCGGGACGCATGACCTCTTTGGCATCGGGATCCATCCGCACGAGTTTTCCCGCTTCATCAATGATCTTGAACCGGCAACGGATCAAAGTCGCCTGCGGATGCTCTTGCGCGCGCCGCAACAAAACAGGCAGATATTCCTTGTGCAGGATATCATCATCGCACAAGTAGACCATCCATTCCCCTTGAGCGGCATTGAGCAGCGTATTGAACTTTTCGATCAACGGAGTCTCGGGGGGCAACCGGAGATAACGCACCTTGCCTTGTGTCAAGTAGGGCTCGACTTTTTTCATGACGCCCTCCCGATCCGACGAATCCCCAATGAGGATTTCATAATCTTCAAAATCCTGACCGACCGCTCCGTCCAGGGCTTCTCCCAAAAATTTCGTCCGGTTTTTTGTCGGAATCGCAATCGTCGCTTTCATGACATCACCGGTATATCCGGACCGCTGGGATTGGAACCACGAATTTCCCGCCCCAAGTGCGGATCCATGACATTTGGCTCATGATTTCCTGGCGAAGATTCCACGCCAGGATCAACAGAAAGTCCGGGCGTTTCGTTCGGATAAAATCCGGTGCAACGATCGGGATCCGGCTGCCCGGAAGATAACGGCCCTGTTTGTAGGGGCTTACATCCGCGGTTGCCGGAAGCAACTCTCTTGTGATCTTGCAATAATTAAGAAGGGTGTTCCCTTTCGCGGGAGCCCCGTAGCCCAAAACGATTTTTTTGTCTTTCTTGGCGTTCCGCAAAAATGCGAGCAATCCCTGTCTGATTCCGGCTATGCGGGATGCGAACTGCTGATAGGTCTCCAACCGGTGGAGTCCGGCTTTCTTTTCCCGAAGAACCAAACGCCCTATGCGGTGAGTAACCCGGTGCGCGCCGAAATGGCTCACATAAATCCTCAGCGAACCCCCGTGAGTAGGAAGTTCTTCCACGTCATAGACCTCGAGACCTGCCGCCTCAAAAACGCTCTGGACCGTAATTAGGCTGAAGTAGGAATAATGTTCTTGATAGATCGTATCGAACTGATTCCCTTTCAGCAAACACATGAGATGCTGGAATTCGATCGTGGCCGTCCCCTGAGGCTTAAGAAGGATCTGCAACCCTCGGACAAAATCATTCAGATCCGGAACATGGGCCAGCACATTGTTGGCTACGATAAGGTCCGCTGCATGCCCCCGCACGACCAGATCCCGAGCCAGGGCTTCCCCGAAAAACCGAACCACCGTCGGAATCCTTTTTTGGATTGCTATTTCAGCTACATTTTTTGCCGGCTCCACACCCAGGACCGATATCCCCAGTGCCTTAAAATACTGAAGCAAATAGCCGTCATTGCTGGCAATCTCCACCACCCGGCTTTTTTTATTCAAGCGAAGACGTGAGCGGATCTTTTTCACGTACCGGTTAGCCGCGTCCAGCCAACTCCTGGAATTCGATGAAAAATAGGCATACTCCGAAAAAATATCTTCCCCTATGACGTTTGGCGGCACCTGGACCAAAAAACACTCCGGGCAAAAAAATACTTTAAGCGGATATTTAGGCTCCTGGCGGTCCAACGCATCCGGCATAAGATAAGCATTCGCGAGAGGCATCCGTCCGAGATCCAGGAAGGGCTCTTCTAAGGCCTGCCCGCAAAACCGGCAATCATGGGCTTCTTTAATTTTAAAATGCGCTTCATGCTCAGGCTCTCGAAGCGGCACCGGCGCATGGATGAAATTCATAGATCTTCCTTTCGCGGACAAAAACCGCTCTTCAGCAAAGCTGCCTCGCGTCCTCCCACCATCTTCTCCTTCGGCAGAGAGCCCGGCCCTACCTGCGCCAGTGAGAAATCCGGCCAATTTTTATCTTTCTCGCTCACGATGCTTAAGGGGACACTCGCAGGCCATTCGATCTGGAAGGCAGGATCATCGTAACGAACCCCGCTCTCGGACTCCGGACGATAGAATTGCGTCATGAAATAGAGGACTTCGGTGTCCTCCAGCAGGGTAAGATACCCATGCGCAAAATCCTTAGGGACATAGATCATCCTGTGATTATCCGCCGTCAGTTCGGCCCCCACCCATTGTCCGCAGGTCTCTGAATCTTTCCGAAGATCGATGATCACGTCATAAATGGCTCCGCGTCCGCAGCGGATCAGCTTTTCTTCTTGAAAAGGCGCTTTCTGAAAATGCATTCCGCGCAAGGTCCCCCGCTTGGGACTGAATGCCGCATTCCCTTGCGCCAGGACCGCATTCAATCCATGCGCTTCGAATTCTTGCTGGCAAAAAATCCGTGAAAAAAAACCCCGTTCGTCCACTTTTTTTTCGAGATCGATAATAAAAGCCCCCCGGAGCTTCGTTTCTGAGAAGATCATGACGCACCCTCCACGCATACTTCCGCAGCTTTCTGGATCGGCTCCGATGATCCCTCCCGCCGCCGATCTTTTCCTCCGAAATGGGTCTCCTGTTCTGCTCTTAACATGTCGCATAAACGTCCGGCAGGAAAAGCCACATCCTCGCAGGTCAATACCTGATCCCGGGGCACATCCCGGAGCAGGCGGCAGCCCTCCCCCAGTCCCATTGGCAGCAGTCTTTCCCGCCGCACCGCATCTGCGTTTTCACATTGCCCATAAGTCATGTAGCCGCCAATTGGATCCACGACTTCTCCTTTTTTCAGATCCTTCTTGGCCGTAGCGACCACCTCCACGGTCGGGGCCCCGTGGGGAGCAATCGTCGCATCGTGATAGATCACCGCACGAGCGATCGAAAATGGCGCCAGAAAATGGCAAAGGTGATAAGGAACGTAAAAACAATAAAGCGGTCCATCGCCGACCTTGTAAAGAGCCAAATAGTGCCGGTGAACCGGATGGTCGATGGTCGCTAAAACGAAGACTCCCGCTAAGGGTTCCGCACCAACGACATAGTCCACAATCCCCGGGCGTTCCAGGAATTTGTCCAAGGGATACTGCTGAATGGCTTCCTGCAAGGGAGTCCCGGCAGGCACCACAGGACCCAACATGCCCCGCTGAAAAACCCGCATTCCCGTTGCATTCGCCACCACCGCTTGTTCGAAAGAAATTTTCGTTCCATCAGCGAACGAGGACACCAGATAAACCCCCTGCTTCCATTTACGGGCAAATCCTTCTTGTGTCGTCGGATTGCGGTATCGATCCTGGAGACCCTTGATATTCCCGCACATGACCGGACGAAGCCCCATGCTCTGGACATCCCGGTAGAGATTCATGATCACACCAGGCTGATCGCCATCGACATTGGTCAGCACGACCCCTGCCCGGTCCGCATGGACTTTAAGAATGGCCCCCAGTGTTCCGTCCAATTCGGCATTCATGAGGATCACATGCTTTTTGAACCGGATTGCTTCCATCACCGCATGAGCGGCAAACTCAAGCGTCCCGGTCACTTCGATAACCGCATCGATGCCTTCCGCCTGACAAACAAGCAATGGGTTTTCCGTAACCGCAGGAACCCCTTTCCGGATACAGTCTTCCAATGCCCCCACCGAACTCACCGTCTTCGGGGACGGGAAACCGGCTTCTGCGAAAGCAAGCTTTGCACGGTCTAAAGTACGATTGGCGACCGCACAAACACGCATCCCGGGCACCGAATGCGCCATTTGGAGAACCAGGGGGCGGGCCATCGCCCCAGCGCCGATCACGGCAACGCGGATATAAAGGTTTTCGCTAGCCCGTTTCTTTAGCGCATCATAAACAAGGAACATGTTCCTCCTTTAAGGCCGGGCTTTCGCCCGCCCTGGACGGGGCATCCACAGTCCCCATGAACTCCCGGATCTGAGATTCGCTCCAAAACCGCATGTCGCTTCCCTCCGCGTAAGCCTTGAACCAATCTGCAGTCCATTGCAGGGCCTTTTCCACTCCCAGTTTCGGTCTCCACCCAAGACGCTCTTTCGCCTTCGAGCAATTCAATTTCAAGAAGCGGGCTTCATGGGGGTTGTTCTGCAAGTCTTTCACCCAGGCGATTTTTTTACCCCAAAACGCGGAAAGCCGTTCCACAATCCACGACACCGGTTTCCCGACATCTTCGTCCGGACCGAAATTCCAGGCCTCGGCATAGTTTTTTCGATTTTCAAAAAGTTTCTCGATCAGCAAAAAATACCCATTCAGCGGATCCAGCACATGCTGCCAGGGCCGCGTGGAATTCGGATTCCTGATAACAGGCTCCCGCCCCTCCATCAAAGCCCGCAGGACGTCCGGGACCAAACGATCTTCGGCCCAATCCCCTCCGCCGATGACATTCCCGGCACGGCACGTTGCCAGCGCGACACCGCGGCCCGATCGATCGTTCGCATGAAAATAGGAATCACGGTAGGCTGAAGTCACGATTTCTGAGCAGGCCTTGCTGCTGCTATAGGGATCCGCACCGCCTAGCGGTTCATTTTCACGATATCCCCAGACCCATTCTCTATTTTCATAGCACTTGTCCGTTGTCACATTGATAACCACGGGAGGATCCGGCAACTGCCGCACCGCTTCCAGCAAATGCACGGTGCCCAATACGTTGGTCGCATAAGTTCCGATGGGATCGCGATAAGACTCCCGCACCAATGGCTGGGCCGCCATATGAATCACAACATCGGGACGGGTCTCTTCCATGCATTGTTTCAAACGCCGGAAGTCGCGAAGGTCTCCGGTCACCGAACGAATTCCCTCGGAGATCCTGGCGGATTCGAACAAACTTGGGCGGGAAGGGGGCTCCAGGGAATATCCTGTGACCACGGCACCGAAACTTTTAAGCCACATCACGCTCCAGCCGCCTTTAAATCCTGTATGACCGGTCAAAAACACTTTTTTATTTTTCCAAAAATCAGGATTCATGCCCACACCTTCCAAGGCGCTTTGCCTTCCCGCCATAACCCCTCCAGAAGCTCCCGGTCCCGCAGTGAATCCATCCCCTGAAAAAAACCTTCGTGCCGATAAGCGGCCAGCTGTTTGTCCGCAACTAATTTGGCGATCGGCTCTTTTTCAAAAATGACATGGTCCCCCTCGATATAATCGAATATCCTGGGCTCCATGACAAAAAATCCGGAATTGAGCCAGCTGCCTTCATGCCTCGGTTTTTCGATGAACTTTGAAACCAAACTACTGCCGTTGACATTTACAACTCCAAAACGGCTGTAGTGCTGTGTGGCGGTCATCGTCGCAATGGTTTTCTGCTGACGATGGAATTCGAGAAGCTTTTGGATATTGAGATCGGAAACCCCGTCCCCGTAAGTAAAACAAAACGTTTCCGATCCGATATACTCCCGCGCCCGCTTGAGCCGCCCTCCCGTCATGGTGTCTTCGCCAGTATCCACGACCGTGACTCTCCAAGGCTCGGCATGCTGTTGGTGCACCTCGAGATTGTTAAATTTCATATCGAAGGTCACGTCCGTCATGCGGAGAAAATAGTTAGAGAAGAATTCCTTGATCATGTAGCTTTTATAGCCGCAGCAGATCACGAATTCATAGATGCCGAATGCGGAATAGATCTTCATGATATGCCACAAAATCGGCATGCCGCCGACCTCAATCAGGGGTTTGGGCTTCAACAGCGTTTCTTCCGAGATCCGCGTGCCCCGTCCTCCCGCTAAAATGACCGCTTTCATGCTGGATCTCTCCTTTAAGACTGAGGGACTGCCCCGGCATTCTGCAGTGAAGTCTTCCCGATCAAGGTCGCCGCTTGCTCTAAATACCTCGCTCTGGCTTTAAACCGGGCCCGGTTAGCCAAGGTCAGATCCAGGAGGTTTTCCCAGCTGAAAAAAGGCGCGGAAGCCAACGCGGCAGCTTGGCGGCTTTTCGATTCGAACCAGCGCTGGTAAAGACCGTCCTGAATCTCCAGATCCCATTTCTGCTGAAAATAATTGACGAGATGCCGGTGCTGCTCGAGATCCCAGCGATGCCGGAACAGCAAACGATCGTTTCTTCTGATCCCATGTTCCGGAAGACTTTCCACCCAGGCTTCGTCGGAAACCATGGTCTGGAATCCCTTGGACCGGAATTCAAGCATCAGATCCCACCCTGCCGTATAAAAATCGGTCCGTTTATCCACGCGCGTGAGTTTTGCCAAGCTTCCGGTCGCCATAAGGAAGGCAAGCCGCATGCCCGGCGTTTCCAGGCTGAGCCGGTCCTGGTCGCGGGTCTTGAATTGTCGAGTGATCAAACTGTGTTTGGGGAAGACAACGTCGGCATTCCAGTTCTTTGCATTTCCAAGCATGCGCTCAATGCCTCCGGGTCTGATCTGGATCTCGCTGTCCATAAAAAAGCAATAGTCGGTCTTGATGTGGGGACGCGCAAGATGGATCACTTCCCCCGGCGACAAATATTTCGTGGAATACAGGACCGACATGCTGCCGTAACGGTTTTCGCATTCCTCGAGCTGGCTACGGACCCCGTCCGGGGCATTCCCTTCAATCACGATCAGGTTGAATGGAATCTGCAAAAGCTTGTAGAGCCCTTGAATCGCCTTGGGGAATGCGCTGTGGCTCTCGTAGGGAAAGATCACGACCGTCAACTCTTTGTCCCTCGAAGAATAATCGCGTCCTGCTTTACCTAATGTTTTTTCTGGAAGATGGCGCAGGGTGTTCTTCATGATAAAATCCTCCGTGGTTGACCGCTGATCATGGGCTGATGGGTTTGTCGAAGCATGGCAAAATTCTAGCGGAATGCCTTTTTTTGTATGTCAGGCCCCTCCCATTTGCCATCCGCCTTATCCGCCCAAATTTTTATCGGGGATTTAGAGGCAGGATTGTCTCTTTTCCCCCGGTTTTTATCAGGAGAAACACTACAAGGAGAAAAGTTTTCCATCAGCACCCAGCCGGCAGACCCAAACTTGTCCTGCATTCCAAAAGAAGAATGAAATTCGGCTTCGAACTCGTCGCATTCCCCGACTTCTCGATCATGGAAGAGGAAAGACCGGCTCAAACCGGCGTAGGCTCCACGAGGAAGGATCCGGCGCTGATCTTCTTTTTCATTTCCCGTCTCGAGCGACCACGACCTTGACGGTTTTGGCAAGTAACCGAACATCTAATCCGAGGGACCAGTTATCGATATATTTCAGATCGAGTTCCATCCACCGCTCGAAATCGATCGCATTTCGGCCGGAAACCTGCCATATGCAGGTAATCCCGGGTTTCATGGAAAGCCTCCGGCGCTGCCAAGGCGCATATTCTTCGACTTCATTCGGAAGAGGAGGCCGCGGCCCCACAACACTCATATCGCCCATGAGAACATTGATGAACTGCGGAAATTCATCTAGACTGGTCGCCCGCAGAAAACGGCCGATGGAAGTGATCCGCGGATCATTGTGAATCTTGAATACAGGTCCGCTCATTTGGTTCAAACTTTTAAGCGCTGCCAATTGCTTTTCGGCATCGATCACCATGGAGCGGAATTTCAGAATCTTGAACTGCCTTCCGTTCAATCCCGAGCGCACTTGTTTAAAAAGTATGGGGCCCTTCGAGGTGGCTTTCACGGCAATGGCAACGATTAAAAGCACCGGACTGGTCAAAAACAGGATCACACTCGCGAACAGAATATCGCAGATCCGCTTGATCATCAGTTCCTCCCCCTTGACCAAGGGAGTTTGGAACGTTAAAAAGCTCAGGCCATCGAGGCTTTTCGGGACACGCTTTCTCGCGATTTCCGCTTCAAAGAGGTCGGTTGAAACCGTTGCCGGAACGCCCACCGCTTCACAGTAGAGGATACAGTTCTGAATTTTGTCCAGCCATTTACGCGGCACGAGAAAAAAAACTTCATCGATCACATTTTTACTGAGAATATCCGGCAGGTCTTCCAGCACACCCAGCACCCGGTGCGTCGCGACATCTTCTCCGATCAGCATCGGGTCGGGGTCCAGCAATCCGACAAGGCGGTATCCCCATTCCCGATGCTTGGCGATCCGGCTCATGAACTGCTGAGCGCGCGGTCCGGTGCCCACGATGAGAATGTTTTTCGCGTTGATCCCTTTTTTCCGGAGATAACGGGCGAAAGAAAGTCCGGCGATACGGTCAAGGGTCAAGGCCAGGACCGAGGTCGCGGCATAGAGAAAAATAAAAAGGCGGCTTAAAAAATCAAATTTAAAAAGGAAGGCCACGCAGGCGAATGAAATCGTAAAGAGGATCCCTTCGAACACCACATGCCGAAAAATCATAAAATTCGTCTGGACCCGGAATTGCCCATAAGGGCTCCGCAACCGGAGCACGACCGCCCACACGGCAATGGCCGCCCAATAGGCTTTCAGATATAGCGGAAAAGCTCTCGGGACCTCCAATACGATCCTGGATTTAAATAGATCCAACGTGTACAGCTGGTGAAAATGCATCATGAGATAGTAGTTGGCAAAAAAAACAAGGGTCAGGACTAGAAGTTCGACCACGTAGAATAGCGTTCGTTTAAAATTCATGCCCGCGCGTCCGCCATATCGGTTTTCCGGGGAGAGGAGGTAAGCAAGTTGAGATAGACCTTTTCGAGTTCGGCCGTCACATCGTCCCAGCTGTACCGTTCGGCAACGTGACGTCTGGCTTCACAGCCGACCCGCCCGACTTTTTCAGGATCGTTCAGCAATGCTTCCAGTTTGACTCTCAGATCGGTTACGTTTTCAGTCTCGAAAGAAACCCCATAGTTTTCGATCACATCAAGATTTTCCGTGATATTACTCACCAGAGAGCAAACCCCGTAACTCATGGCCTCAAGCAACGCCAGCGACAGCCCTTCAATCGTCGAAGGAAGGCAAAAAAGATAGGCGTTCGAATACAATTCGCGCATCAGATCCCCTTCGACCCATCCCGCAAAAAGGATCCCGGAATGCCCGCGTGCCTGCCGATGAAGCTGCGCTTCGTACCCTTCCGAATGCCAATTGGATCCCGCGATCACGAGTTTTTTATCGGTGGAGATCTTCTTGTAGGCCTCGATCAGTGTATGGCATTCTTTTTCAGGCGTTAGCCGGGCCGCGAAAAGAATATAGTCTCCCGACCCGAGTCCCCATTTCTCCCGGATCAAATTCGGTTCAAGGCGGGGATACAGCGTCACCCCGTTGGGGATATAGGTCACCTGCCTGTGGTGTTGTTCTGCGAAATAGCGGTGTAAATACTTGGAAACGACAATCGTATGGTCGGGAAAAAGGACCGACGAAGCCTCCCCGGCTTTGAGGGTCCAACGCGCCAGGGGGCCCCACTTGGCTCGCTGCCAATCCAATCCATGGACCGTTACTACCGTTTTTCGATGCCCGAATCGGGGCAGCCACGAGAGCAATGCAGGCCCAATCGAATGAAAATGCACAATGTCATAGGCCTCAAAAATCGATTTCCACGCCGCAAGAGCGACGCGGGAAAGAGTCTCGAGATGCTTCGTCGCGATCGCCGAGGTCCGGCGAACAATGGTGTTTTTATAGATAGGTTCCGCCGTCGTGATCTCTTCGGAACAATAAATGGTCACGTCATGTCCTCGGGCCATAAGCCGGGGACAAATCTCTTCAAGGCACTTCTCCACGCCAGCGTTAAAACCTGGAAAACCACGGCTCCCGATATGGGCGATCTTCATTCGGATATCCTCCGGCCCCGATCTTGACACTCCTTGGGGCTCATCTCATTATAGGAAACCCGGAAGCCGCCTCCTATCAGGCGAAGGGCATTTTGAGGGAGCGGAAATGATGACGTGCCTATCAGGCAATATCTTACACGGAAGACCGAGAATTAACGCGAGCGCAACGGCCGGAAAAGGTAAGTCGAGAAGCAGTCATGACATAAAGAAGCCGGGGCCGTCCCCACCCCCAGGAGCCAAGCTTACGAAACGCCCTCCCCGCGAGCCACCGAACCAAAGATCTCCAGGAGGCGGTCCATGTGATCCTTTTCGCCATAGTCCCTTTGGATCGCTTCATACGCCCGCATCCCCATGCGCTCGCGTTCTTCGGGACGGCGGATGAAAAGATCTATCTTCCCCGCAAGGTCTTCGGAAGAACCGAACTCATACAACAATCCGTACTCCCCTTCTTTCACGATATCCGGCAAACACCCCAAGCGCGTGGCGATCACCGGCCTGCCGCATGAAAAAGACTCCAGGATCGTGTTGGGAAGATTTTCATAAAACTCGGAAGGAACCACCATAGCCAAGGACTTGCGGATCCATGACAAAACTTGTTGTTTATTCCGTTCGAACGGAAGCAGATGCACATTATCGGCCCCGCAGTCACGAATCACAGTCCGGACGCGTTCAGCATCCGCATCGCCTTCGTCGCCGACGACGTAGAAACGGACCTGGGGATGTTCCCCGCGAAGTTTTGCAAAAGCACGAACCGCGATATCCACTCCTTTATAAGGAGCCAGCCGGCCGATGAACAGGAAATACGGTTCCTTAAGGTCCGGGGTCCCTTTTTCCTGGATCCCCGCAAAAGTGTTAAGGTGATGCACTTTGGAAGCGGGGATCCCCAGCTCTTCAAGCTCCCCTTTCATAAAAAGGCTCGGACAAATGAACGCGCTGACACGATCATAGATCTTCCACCGTCGATGAAAGGTCAAGGCCATCACATTCGCCAAACTCCGCATGAAAGACCCGTGGACACAGCGGTGGATCACCGCGTGATGCAGCCCCTTTTTACAATCCATACAGGGATGGCCGTCCCGGTAATACATGTTCGAGGAACACACGAGATTGAAGTCCGACATCCGCATCACGACCGGGACCCCCTTTTGGACGCACGCCTCGATCGCGCTCGGAGAAATATGCGTGTTAAAATTCAAAAAATAAGCGATCTCCGGAGCTTGTTCATCGATGATCCGGGAGACCGCACGGGCCGCGCGACCGTTATAAACCGCCTCCCGGAACAACGTCCATCTCTCCCGCCACGAAGGACGCTGGTTCTGGATCTTTGCCGCGCTTCCCCGAACGACGGGTTCGATGAAATAGCGCTCGTAGGGAGATGGCAGCGTCTGCGGATAGCGAATACTGAAAGGGATCGGCTCGATCCCTCGCTTTTTCATGGCTTCCATGACGGAAAGGAAATATCGCTCCGCACCGCCGGACACAAAATGGTACTTGTTAACGATCAAAACCCTTTTCATGAAAAACGCCCCCCGGGTAAGCCGTTTCGGGGATCCCCGGGATCGGGGCCGGTCTCCGGCTCCGTGGGGATTGTCCACTCGGAGGCCGGTGCCCTCGCGGCAAGCCGGCTCATGTTACGGACCAACGCGACCAACAGCCAAAAGTAGATCATAACGACCGTGTTCCGAAGGGTGTTGTCCGCGAATTCCCGGCACAAAAATCCTACGGTCATCGCGATCAAACCGATCTGAAGCCCACGTGCCAATTCGGACCTTGTCTTTCGGAAATCCCTCCAAGTCACCGCCATCAAATTCAGCATGAGCAGCAAATAGGCCAGGAATCCGAGGATCCCCGTTTCGGCCAGAAGCCGCAGGTAATCGTTGTGCGCCAGGATCCCAAATTCGATCTCCACGGTCGCAAGCCCATGGCCCAAGAGAGGTTTTTGGTAGAAAAGCGGAAGGATCTCTCTCCAGGTATCCTGCCGCCAGTCCCAAGCCGAACGCCCGTGCGTATATCCAACATCAAAGATATTGTGGATGCGGTCGAGCGTGGATGGAACGGCGACAACCACAATGAGCAGAAGGATCGGCAGTAAAATAAGCAGTCTTCGGTAGCGGATCGCACCGAGGAATAACATTGAAACAATGAACGCGAGCCACCCCCCTCGTGAAAAAGTAAGAATAAAGATAACAAAGATCGCGGCCACCAGCGGCCGCAGCAAGGCAGGAGCAACCAGATGGTCGCGTTCAAGCCACTGGGATGTCCCGATCACCAGCAAGATCAACAGGTAGGAAGCGAACGCGTTGGGATGAAGGAATGTTCCCACGATCCGGGCCTGATCCCCGTCAAGGACAAGGCCTTGGCCGGTAATAAGCTGTATCGTTGCCACCGTCACTGGAAGGAGCGCGGACAAAAAAATCGCAATAAAAGCGGACTTCACCTGCGAGGCCTTTTCAAAAAGAATACGGGCTAAAAGATAAACGGAGAAAACGCTGAGCAACCGCAGCCAATCGGAAAGGCTTTCGGAAAGATCCGGGCTATAAAACACCGAAACAGCGGTCATTCCCAAAAAGATCAGAAAGACAGGCGAATCTTCATATTGAAAAATATCGACCTTCCGGAAGAGCACATAGAAAACACCCAGGACGATCAGGGCAACGCTTACCAACGCGGCCAGATTAAAATCGGTGAAATTCTTCAGGTAATCGAGACTGCTTCGCATCAGAATAATGATCAAAAACCCCATTTCGAAATTGATCAGAAGAAGGAGCAGGAACAAAGCAAGAAGCAATGCGCCGATGAACAGCGGAACGGTCAGGATCCCCATGCCATACAGGATAAAGGGCACGCAAAAAATCGAGCCCAGGACCAGCGCCCCCGGATGCCCTGGTTTGACTGCCCTCTCCATCTTATTTCCCCCACCAGCTTATGATCTTTCCGAAAATGAATTTCTGCTCATGCGACTTGGCAGCGATAAAAAACCAAGGAATCGCGAAGACCAGAACCCCGGCCCGCCAAGGCCAAGCCGCATTCATAAAACCGGTCGCCGCCGCCCCCGCCAACCAAATCCCGGAAAGCACGATCAGACGCAAATTCTTTGGGAAGAAATAGATCTTCAGAGAATGCCGGGCCGCCGTATAGAAAGCCGCCGCAAGGAGAACGCCTGACACCGCAAAAGCAAGTGCGATCCCCTCCAATTGCCAATCGGCGGTCAGCAGGACCGTCAAAAGAAAAAGCAATGCGGCATGGAGCGCCGTAACAACATAGACGACTTTCAGCTTCCGTTTCGCAACAAGCGCGGTCGCGAACGACGAATGGAAGAGCACGCTCAGGGAATAAAAAAGAAGGATCCTTAACGTATTCGTCCCCACCAGAAATTTTTCGGTAAAAAGGGCCTGGATAAAGATCTCCGGAAATACCATGAGAAGGATGATGGCCGGCATGAGCAGGAACATTACGAACCGGAAAGAGTTATTGACCACTTCATTGACCTCCTCGGGACCGCCCGCCGCCGCGATCGCGGGGAAACTGTAACCATTCATGGCTTGCAGCGGGATCGCTAGATAGACGGTGCTGAACGCAAGTGCCATCTGATAAACTCCCATGGATCCAAGACCCAAAACCTGGATGATCCAGATCCCGATCCCAACCCGGATGATCTGAGCCACCAAGGTCAAGTAGATCTGAAGCGTTCCATCCTCGAATTGATATCGAATAATATGGGCCTGCAGCTTTCTGGAGAACAGAAGGAAAGGCTCTTTCAGATTGAGGATCAGATAGGCGATCAGGGGGAAAAGAAAAAAAAGCCCGTGAAGCGCGACCGCCCCCCAAAGCCCAAAGCGATACAGCAGAAACGGCGTCGCAAGGATCAGTCCGGCATACGCCCCCAGAGTGGCTTTGGCGTACGAAGAGAATTCAAGGTTGCCTTTGAGGACCGAAGCGATCACCGTTGTGATCGATGCCATAGGGAGCAAACAGGCCATGACGATAAGAAAATGACCGTAACCGGCCTCTCCGAAAAGGAACCGCGAAACCGGCGAGGAAAAGACCATGACGATCACCATGGTCAGTGAAGAAGCGGAAAAGGCGATCACAAAAGAAGACGAGAGGACATCCCGATATCGTTGGGTTTGCCGGCCGCCGGAGGGAAGAGTTTCAGCCACTTGGCGGATCACCGCTTGCCGCGCGCCGAGGTCTCCGAAGATGCGAAGCGTTTCAAAGAAATTCGACAGTTGGGCGATGAAACCAAAGCCGGACGGCCCCAGGAACAATGCAAAAAACTTGGTTCGAATAAGGCGCACAAGCATTTCGCCCATGCTGACCAGGGTCAGGACGCTCGACCCTTTGACCAATCGCTTCATTCCAGAGTCCTATCTTCACCGCGCATATCCTGAGAAAGTCCTCATGACCTTTTTTAATCACGATAGTACATGTTGTAATATTTGTTCGTATCGGCCGCCGCATTTCCATTGAGCACGACGCCGAGCAGGCGCGTGCCGGTATGATTAATCATCGCCAGCGATCGCTTAACAAGCTTGAATTTCGTGACCCCGGTGCGGCACACCAACAAAGCCCCCGAAAGCTGGGACAACAGGACCGACGTATCCGAGATCAAGGTGATGGGCGGTGTATCATAGACCACCATGTCAAAGTGACTGCGGGTCTTGCGGATAAATTCTGACATCATCGGAGAACTCAACAGCTCGGCCCCCAGCATATGGTTTTCGCCCGGAGTGACCAACCACACATTCGGCGTCGAGGTCTCCTGAAGAATATCTTCGAACTTAGCTTCTCCGATCAAAAATTGACCGAGCCCCTTTTTGTTTTTCATTCCGTAGGTCCGGTGAAGGCGTCCGCGACGGACATCGGCATCCACCAAAAGCATGCGTTTATCCAATTGCGCCAAAGAGACCGTCAGGTTCGAAGCGACCGTACTCTTTCCCTCCCCCGGGATCGCGCTGACCACTGCAAACTCTTTGAAACCAGGGACTTTATCAATAAACCACTGGAGATGTACACGGATCAGACGATAGGCTTCCGCCGATCCCGAAAGCGGCCGGTGCATCATCATCCGGTCCATTTTCGACAGCCGGTTGAATCCTTTGATGCGCTCATCAAACGGAACCGATCCCGCATACAAAGCCCGGCCCATGACGCTCCTGAGATCTTCATAATTCTTGATCGTGTCATCGAGGTATTCGATCAGGTAAGCGAGAAAGATCCCGGCTAACAGACTAGCCAAAAAAGCGATCAGGATACTTTTCCCTTTTTTAGGAAAAGCGACTTCTTTGGGCGGGACGGCCGGATCGGCCACCACGACATTATTCATTTGGGAACTCGAGCGCACCGAAACATCCTGAATGGTCGTCAGGATCTCTTCCAAAAGCCTCCGACTCTCCTTCCCCTCGTCATCGACGAGAGATTCGTCGATCTCGCCGGAGCTGATCTTGGTCTGCTCCGCCGTGATCCGGTCCGCCAGGGCGCGGATCTCCGTATTCAAGGCCTGCATTTTATAGTGTTTCGGACCGTAGATATTGGAAAGATAATCATACTGCGACTGCAACCGCATGTAATCGGCATTGAGCGCCGCCATGCGTTGATTGCGGATGTAGCTATTCGCCCGGCGCATGAGATTATCCTGCGCATAGCGCGTGGCCAGCGCATTGGCCGCCATCGCGGCAAGATCGGCGTCCGGGTTATACACGGATATCTGGACCGCCCGGGTGCCTTTCAACCGCTCCAGCTCAATATCCTTGATAAAACGATTGACGGGATCCGCACTGCTTGCCGTTTTTTCCGGAAGGTCCAAAACACCGCGCACCGCGCTTGACGCTTTTTTCAAGACCGACGGGCTTTCTTTTTTCTCGGTCCGGTATCGCGGAAGCTTACCGAAATCAAGTTCTTGAAAAACCTTGCCCGCGATACTCCGGGAGCGGATAAGCGACATTTGCGTCTCGATGTAATTCTCGAAGACATCAAAGCTGACCCCTCGGCTGGAATCCTGGGAAGGATTGAGAATATCCGAACCTTCGCCTTCGATCACAATGGTCGTGGATGCTTTGTAAAGCGGCGTTACAAAAGCGGTCAGGAGCGCCACAGCCGCGGTTCCCAGGATGCAGAAACTGATCACGATCCATTTCCGCCGGCGAAGGACGTCCAGATATTGCTGGACATTGCCCCCCGGCGATTCGCCAGCCCCCGGTTGCTGCGGGATCACCGCAGCATCCATGCTCCGAGGCCCTCCTGTCTGATCCGTCAAATCCGGATCCCAAACCTGCGCCACATCGCCTCCTTAGAAAAAGCTCTTGCTCACGTTGATCACATCGCCCGCCTGGATAAAAACATGATCCTCTTTCCCGCCCCGCATGATTTCTTCCACGTTCTCTTCCATTTTGATCTCGCCCGTTTCCGTTTTCCGGATGATCTTTACTTTTTTCTCGTTCGCGACAGGAGTAAACCCGCCCGCCATGGAGATCGCTTCGACAAGACGTAATTGGCCGAGGATCTCATAGTGGCCGGGATTTCTCACTTCCCCGAGAATGGAAAAACGGCTGTGCTCCAGGACGAGGAGGGTGACATTCGGGTTGAGGATATATCCGCCTTTGAGGGCCTCTTCCATAAGATGCTCGGCTTCCGCCACGGTCTTGCCGGCGATCTTGATACGGCCTACCAGCGGATGAGTGATCGTCCCCGATTCATCGACGCGGAAGGTCTGCTGAGTGTCCGTTTCTCCGAGGATCCGGATCAGGACAAAATTCTCGGGCCCGATCACATAAGCAGAATCATCCCTCCCCGCCTCCTGCAGGATCTGCGCAGGATAGCTGGACAGCGATTCCGCCTCTTCCGCCCATGCCGCCGTGGGAATCCCCGTCAACCCCAGCAGAATAAACACAACACCACAGATACGCCATGACAGCCATAGCCGATTTTTTTTCATCAAGCACCTCCCGCCCCCTACATTTCCAATTTCACCCCGAAACTGGCAATGTGGTCCACGTAATCATTCCCGCTCTGGTTGGAATGCCTTTGCGAAAAACGGTATTCCCCAAAGACCGACGCGAATTTTCCCGGCAAGAGCACTTCCGCTTTTGAAAAAGCCTGCCAGAAACTATCGAAACGCTTTGAGGAGTAATCGTAAAGCCCGGCCGTTCCTCCCGCATGAAAGACCCCATAGTCCGTCACTTTGCGGCGATAACGCAGGCTGAGATCGTTACGAGAAATATAGCTATTGGTTTCCGTTACGGATTCTTCGGGACGACGGCTCACCTCAGCCGACAGCTCAGTAAGGTCGGAAGGCCGGTAGCGGATATCCCCGCGGAAGACGACGCTGCTAAAATCCTTTCGCCTCGAGGAATCGTAGCTGCGATTTTCCCATCCGACCCACGCCTGATAGGCGGTGAGATCGCCTTTGCCTAAAAATCCACGGAGGCCGACCGCCGGTTGCTGAGAGAGCCCGTTCCGGTCGCTTTGCTCATCATAACGGATCGGCATGATCGCATACTCAAAAAGCGCTTGGGTCCGGTCTCCGATATCCATTCCAATACGGGGGATCTCGCGAAGCTCCCAGCGGTTGCCGATCTTCTGGCCCGGATCACGGAATTCGAGGTTGTAATGGCTGATTTCATTTTCGAAGAAAAACCTCGCCAGGGGGACCGTCAAAAGGCCGGTGAGATAATTCTCTTTGCGATCGATGCGCTGCGTCAATTCCGTTCCGGCCCTATCGACGGTCCTTCGGAAATCCTCGAAAACCTCGACCGAAAAATGGTTGTAATTGGCCTGCGCGCCTCCTTGATAGATCCAGTCGGTATGATTCTGGTCATCATGCCCCACGAACCACTCCGTCAGGCTTTGGACTCCGCTGTAAAGAACATATTGCCCTTCGTTCAAGGGGGCTTCGGCGTCAATGCCCCAATCCAACCGATTGATCCAATCGGATTGGCGGTCCGTCGGGGTCAAGAAGATGTTGCTGTCGTATTCGCGCGTATAACTAATGCGCGGCTGGATCTTGACATTCCCGGCTCGTACTCCGTCCCCGTAATAGTAGTCTTCAAAATCACGTGTCCCGGTCCGCCCAAGATAAGTGTAATCTTTGGCCGCCATGGTTCCCTTCGCGCGGAAATATTTTCCGCCTGATTGAGGCTCCGGCGCATAGACGGCCCAGCCGGACTGAGGTCCGCACAATAGACAAAGCACTGTCATTATCAGCATTCCTTTTCCTAATTTTCCGAGATTCATAACGCCTCCCCTTTGATCCGGCGGCCTTCGGTCCTGGCGGCGCAAACCGGCTCTGGTAGGTTTTGGGTCGATGTCGCCCGCGCTTTTCCGGCACGGCAAGCACAAAATCTTCTCGTTATCATCGGCCTCCGCTCTCAGGAAAGCAATCATTTTCTTGTCATCCCCCGGTCTTTCTTTTCTTGTTTTTCTCTTCAGGTCGGCGCAATGCCATTCGCTCCGCTATCTTTTTTTCCGCGCCGGCGTGGCTTCAACAGCTTGACATGAACCGCCCTCGTCCCTTTGGGGGTCTCCTGAACCTCGAATTCCACGACTTCGCCTTTTTTCAATGTCTTGTACCCTTCGCATTCGATATCGGAAAAATGAACAAAGACCTCTCGGTTTTGAGGAGTAAGGATAAATCCGAATTTCATCTTATTATTGAACCACTTAACCACTCCTTGGCTCATGGTACGATCTCCGCACTCTCTATCAACGACTCATGAGGGCGCTTCCCCCATGTCCAGTGATGGCATAGCTAACACTATATTTAAATTTCTCACTATCAGGCCTTTGCTGTATTCCATGGGCTGAAATCTCCCGACACGCGTCAGGGAAAACCTGAAGAAAAACACCTAAGGAACTGGAACACCACGACCGTCGATGGCGCTTCGAAAGCCCCCTCTTTTCCAGAGCCTGTTTCGAAGACTACGAAGGCCTTGACAGTTTCTATTAAAATCTTCAATGTATGGCATTCGTTATGGACCTTCGCGATAATTCCAACTCCTGTGGCACCGCAACGCCGTGCCGTTTTGTTTCCTTCCGTTTGCCGTTTTTCGTTTTTTTCTTTTTGCTTTTTGCCTTAGGAACGGATCCCCCCTCCGTTTTTGCACGGGACTGCTGGCTTTCCGTCCACGGCGCCGGCCGCCGTGACGGCACTTCCCGTGAGAATGCTTATGCGGTCTCTGCGAACAAAACAGAAGCATCGGCTGAGCAATGCTGGGCTGAAACAAGCCCGGACGGAACCATGTATGTCCTGGAAGGCCGCTATAGCGTTGAGGAAGGAACTTTCTGGAAACTGAAGATCAGCGGCCAACACAGCGGCCCTGCAAATGATCCTGCAATAAAGAAAAAATTGATCGGCGTCGGCCGCGTTACGATCGTCGGCTCCCGCCAGGTCCCCTATGATCCGGCCTGGAAAGAATCCGGCGAAACCTGGATCGAGCTTCGCGAAGGTGCCCGGCAGCTGCATATCGAGAACTTCGATGTCTCCAGGATCCAACTTGGCATCCTGGCCGATGCCGGCGGCTATAAGGATCTTTCGTTCAAGGGTCTTCGTTTCCAGGATACCCGTCAGAACCTGGTCCTATACGGCCACCCGGAATGCCGCGATCTTCAATCGTGCAAGGGCAAGAACGCCGAATCCCTCTCAAGCCGTATCCGCATCGAGAACGTTCACGGGATGCGCTATTCTAAACGCCATATCCGCCTGACGCACGGGATCTCAGACGTTACTGTTCTGAACAGTTCGGCCGACGCGCAATTTTTGGATGGGGATTTCGCCGTCGGCTTCGATGTCGACAACCCAAGCCATGACATCGAATTTCGAAATTGCACCGCCCGAGGAAATCTTTTCAGCGGATCGGATTACTGGAACGGGGATGGTTTTAAATCGGAAAGTGAAACCGAAAATATCCGCTGGGTGCGCTGCGCCGCTTTCGACAATGCCGATGCCGGCTTTGACGTCAAGGGCCCGCAAGCGCTGCTAGAGCAAGTCCTTGCCTCGGGGAACAGCCGCAATATCCGTATCTGGAGCCCGCGTGAGACTTTGCTCGACCATGTCGTCTCGACCCACTCGCGCTATTTCGGAGGCGATGGAACTCCCTCCGGCCTTTGGGTCCAGGGGATGGCCCGCTGCCAGGCTTGCACGATCTTCGCCAATCCGGTTGCGATCCATTTGGAAAAGAATGAGGCGCCATTTTGCCGCCTGACCCTTCAAGATTCCTGGATAACGGCCGATCGGCAGGAAAAACTCCTCCTCCGTGAAGAAAACACCGAAATCCACGAGATCCGAACCCAAATGCGCTCGAGCGGCTTCGAGCTGGAGGCGAAGGGAATTCCAGAAAACGAAGGAAGGGCTTCTTCTGCACCCCTCTGATCAATACCCCGGAAATCGACGGCAAGCTTCCAGGATCAGGGCTTGATTGTTGGTCAATCCGAGTTTTTTTCGGATATGCGCGCAGTAGCCTTCCACGGTCTTGACGCTCAGATGAAGTAACCCGGCGATCTTGGAGATGGGCTGGCCCGCCGCAAGGATCTGAAAAACCTCGAGTTCCCGGTCGCTCAGCATTGCCATGGACGGCCCCTTGCTTTCATCGGATGTGAATTCGTTATCCACGAGTTTCTTTTTGACGATCGGACTCAGATAATGCCGCCCCCCCAGGACCTCATAGATCCCTTCAAAAAGTGTGGTGAGGCCTTCTGACTTTGAAACATAACCTAGCGCCCCGATCTTTAATGCTCTTTCGACGATCACCGGATCTTCATGCATCGAGAGCACAAGGATCGCTATTTTAGGATATCGAGCACGGGTTGTTTTGATGAAATCCAGACCGATACTATCCCTCAGCGACAGATCGACGATCACAAGATCGGGACAGCACCGGTCCACGGCTTCCGATGCTTCACGGCTCGACACCGCCTCGCCGCAGACCATCAGATCCGGATGTTCTTCGATAAGTTTCCGGATCCCCTCGCGGACCATGGGATGATCGTCAAGGATAAAGATCCTTCTTCGAGCGGTCCCGTGAAGCGAAGTCTGCGGGGTCTCCGCCATCTCGCATTCGGCGATGGGCGCTTCTGATTCAAACTTCATAAGACCTCGTCGATCCGGTTATTTTTTCTTTCTGCATCACCGGCCAAGCAGATCCCGCCCGATGCAAGGACGGTTGGATTTTCGGTTTTTGCTGAAAGACCAACAGATGCCTTCCCTTCAAAAAATCGATCCCCATCTGGGATTTCACGTGATAGACCCCGGTCATGGCAATGATAAAAATCCCCGCAACGCCGACCCACACACTAATTCGCTGCCATGATCTCATTTTATTCTCTCTTGCCGTTAATTCCGTCTGAGCCATTATTTTCTCCCCATCGATCGATGCGGCAATCTAGACAATTTGTTTCTCTTCCACCATCAGGTAAGTTCTCATTACATATACGAGAAATCCCCACAACCCTCAGGAAAAAATGCATGATCGGCCTCTGAAGCAGCTCTTCTGATTTCTTAAGTCCAATCGGCATAAAGAGATATGAAAACATCGCCTCAAGAGGATCCTCCTCTTACCCTACAAATCTCTCCTCCCTTTCGCCTTCGGAAGGGCTCAGAAGGCTCGCTGTGCGCTTGGGACAAGGAGAACCGCCCCAGCGGCCAGAAACCGAACCAAGATGGATCCTGAGATCGTCGAGTTCTTCAAAGGAGTTCTCCTGCCTTCTTCGCTGCTTCACCCCTAAGGCGGCTATCCACGGTGCCGCCGCAGGAAGATCTCGGACGATAAGGCTCGCATCCTCAACTCCGGCGCTTCGCCCGAAAAACAATGGCGATGAAATATCGGAAACGTCGATCCGGTCCAAGGAACACGATAACCCCAAGCCCAGTGCTTTGACCACTGCCTCTTTGCGGACCCAATACCGAAAAAATAGATCCAACCTCGGCCCGGCATCAAGGCAAGCCCACTGCTTCCTTTCACGATCGGTGAAACAACTTTCCACGATCTCTTCGATCACGGCATCCGGGCAGGGCCTGACCGCTTCCATATCCACCCCGACTTCGTATTGATGGGAAATCACACATAGGCCCCTCGTACCGGAATGAGAAAGATTGAAATAGATCGTTTGGGTTTTGCCGGACAAATACGGTTTTCCGTAAGCGTTGCACGTCAATAAAAGAGAGCGCGGATCGTGACCGCTGTGTTCTGCCAAAACCCGCCGAAGGAAACCACGGTGAAACAGGAACGAAGGATAACTTGCCGCGAGCCTCGTTTTTAACAAGCCCTGTTGTTCTTCTTCCGTCGTATCGTGCTGAAAACCGCCCGCCACGAGCATGCGCAGCGTAAAATAATAAAGGGTGACATCCCCCATCACGAGCAACCGGACATCTCCAAAGACCGTATTAACTGAGCCGCCACGCCTTCCGCATAAGGCTCCCTGAGGGTCTCCATGTGAGTCCCCCCTATCGGAAAGACGACCGCTTTTCGAACAAGCCCCGACCAGCCCAGCACGTTATCGCGGCAAATACGATATTTATGGATCCTCTCTCTTTCTTCACTTCGAAGCAAGGTCAGCGTACCCGGATACGGTTTAGCATCATAGTTGATTTCAATCATCTTGATCCTTCCTTCCCCGGTATACAGTACATTTCGCACCCTTTTTGAGGCCATGCCGGAAAGAAGTCGGTAACCATAAGTGCGAAGGGTTTGAGCAGCCGCCCGGCGGCTTCCAATGAATAAATTCCGGAGAAATCGAGGGCGTAGCGCGGGAGCCAGCGTGCGATAACTTTTGCGAATAAAACGAAGATTGCTCCCCAACGATGAAAAAGCCCGAGGAGCATAGGTATCGACCATGCATAAGAGGGTTGTGTTTTCGCCAAGCCTCAATAATTGCTGGGCCATCTCATACGCAACTAATCCGCCGAAAGAATACCCGATAAAATGGTAGGGCCCCTTGGATTGGACTTTGCGGATCGCCCGAATGCCCTGGGCCGCGATATCCTTGACATTCTCAAACTGGTTCTTTTCAAAAAAATCCAGCGTTTGCAAGCCATAAATGGGACGCACAGGATCCATCTTACTGAAGCACTCGCTTAAGCGCTGGAAACAGATCACGTCCCCTCCCAATCCGGGAATACAAAAAAGAGGCGGTTTATCCCCGGATGGTTTCAATCCCAAAACCGAATCCGAAGCGGCCATGCCGCCCTGGGACAAAAAAAGGGCCATGGCCCGGATAGTCGGATGACGGATCAATGCGGCAACAGGGAATTTGACGGAATAAACTTTTTCTAACTTTCGGGTCAGGGCGAAGGCCTGAAGGGATGTCCCGCCAAGCTCAAAAAAATTATCGAGGACGCCGGGCCGCTCTACCGCCAAAATCTCAGTCCATATCCTCGCAACCCCCTTTTCGATGGCATTTCCGGGGGCAATATAGGATTCGTCGAGAGCAGGCCGCGAGATATCCGGAGACGGCAAAGCCCGCCGATCCAGTTTCCCGTTCGGCATCAGCGGAAAATGTTCCATGGCGATGTAGAAAGAGGGCACCATATAGGCCGGCAAACAGGTTTTGAGCCAGCGGTGGAGTTCGGACGTCGTGGGGGGCTCTCCTTGGCTGATAAAATAGGCGGTAAGTTTCTTGTCCCCCGAAGGGCTCTCCCATGGCTGGACGATGGCCGCTCGAATGGACGGATGTTCAAGCAGTTTCGCTTCGATCTCGCTTAATTCGATCCGAAAACCCGCGATTTTGACCTGGTGGTCGGCCCGTCCAAGGAATTCGAGTTCGCCGTCTGCCAGGATACGAACGAGATCCCCCGTCCGGTACATTCGGCCGATTTTCCGGAAAGGATCCGGAAGAAATTTTTCTGCGCTGAGCTCAGGACGATTCAGATAAGCGCGCGCAAGACCGGCGCCGCCGATATAGAGCTCCCCTTCGCCCGACGCAATCGGCTTCCCTTCCGGATCCAGCACATAAAAAGCAGTGTTCGCGATCGGTTTCCCGAGCGTAATCTTTCTTTCCTTGCTCACGGGCCCCGCAGAAGACCAGATCGTCGTTTCCGTAGGACCGTACATATTCCAGAGGACCTCTCCCCGAACGATCAATGCATCTGCCAAAACTCTGGGGAGCGCTTCCCCTCCCACCAACATTTTAAGTCCACGTCTTCCGTTCCAATCCGCCTCCAGGAGCAGCCGCCAGGTGGACGGGGTCGCTTGAATCACGGTCGGTTTTAATTGATCGATAATCTCTTTCAATGCTGTCCCGTCTCCGGCGGTTTCGCGATTGATAAGGGCGACCGCAGCCCCGACCGTAAGCGGAAGAAATATCTCCATCGCGGCAATGTCGAAAGTGATCGTCGTAAGAGCCGCAAAGACGTCGTCGGGACCAAGACCCGGCTCCCTCGCCATCGACCGCATAAAGTTAACCAGCCCCCCATGCTCGATCAAAACCCCTTTCGGATTCCCGGTCGAGCCGGAAGTGTAAATCGCATAGGCGAGGTTTCTGGCATCCGTTTCCCGCGGCAAGTTCGTCTCCGGTTGCGCATGGATCTGGGAAGAATCCGTATCGACCAGAACCCGTCGGGAACCGGCAATGGCCGGCAACATCCCTTTCAGTTTTTCTTCCGTAAGGATCAAAAGCGGTCTTGCATCGTTCAGGATCGCCGCGATGCGGTTGGCCGGAAAGATGGGGTCCAAAGGAATATAAGCGGACCCGGATTTCAACACTCCCAGAAGGCCGCAAACAAGATCCGATCCCCGGTCCAAAAAAACCGCAACAAGGACCTCCGGCCCCGCCCCGAGTTTTTTCAGATAATGAGCGATCTTGTTTGCCCGACGGTTCAGATCGTCATAGGTCC
Source organism: Candidatus Omnitrophota bacterium (assembly GCA_049324575.1). GTDB lineage: Bacteria > Omnitrophota > Omnitrophia > Omnitrophales > Aquincolibacteriaceae > JBMONI01. The sequence continues at coordinate 140,694 of JBMONI010000024.1, forward strand.
ATTGCTGATCATGAAAGATAAGCGCGGTCGCCTGCGGCGTTTTCTGGCACTGGGCTTCGATAAGGTCCTGCAGACATTCCACGCCCCTCTCGGCCCACGGCTTTTCCCAAGACGCTGAGGATGTCGAATCAGCTACCCTTGAATGCATAACCCAATATTGAATCCGTTCCTTTCGAGATGTTAGGCGCCTTTTTTTATTTCATCCGGAATAACGAGATCCAGCCCTTTTTTCCGGCCCCATGCAGCTTCGACGGCGATTCGGCTCAGGGCAGACCGCAGGAAATTGAACAAATATTCTACGGTCATGCCGAAAAGAAGGCCGGAACTTACGGCCAGAACCGCCAAAAAAGCCCTTGAGTCGAATAATTTGTCCCAGAGGTAGAGGAAAGCCTGATGGGTCAGATAAACAGCCAACGTATACCGGCCGAGAAAATTCATTCCCTGTTTGAGCCATCGCCCCAAAAGGATTCCGTCCAGTAAATAGAAGAGTTCCGCAAGAAACAAGATCAACCCGAAATAGAGCGGCAACATCAATCCGCGCGCGCGGTTCTCATTCTGAAAGAGCCAAGGCACCTCGGGCCAGCACAGATAGACCACGATCAGGATCCCCGCTCCGATCATCCATCCGAACAAACGGTATTGCTCCAGTGACCTAATCTTGGTAAGAAGCGGCCGCATGCCGTAAAATCCCGCCGCTAAGTAAAAGAACCAAGAGAGAACAAAAATGGTTTCAAAGCGGTCCATGAAATAATGCGTCACCAAAAACGAGGTCTGAGAGATCAATGCAGCGATCAAAACGACATATTCGCCCCGGGACCGTCCCGCCCCTTTGAGGAACACATAGAACACGATGAGTATCTGCACATGCAGACCCAGATACCAGACATCTCCGAGGTAAGGGTTTTTAACAAACATGAAATAGGGATTCAGAAGAACGGGCAAGACCGATCGATCGAGTTTTTCATGGAGAAGCCCAAAAATAAGATCAATCAAAAAAATGCCCATCGCGTAAATAAAAACCAGATAGGCCAATTTACTCATAAGTTTTTTGAAAGTGAACGCATACCCCGGGATCGAATAGACCGCCGCAGTGACCAGAACGAAAACATTGACCGACCAAATGACGAGATGCTCCGGCACGATCTCCATATGATCCAGGATCACGGCCAAGATCGCCCAAGCCTTCAGCCAATCGACGATTTCAAATCGGAGGCTATGAGATTTGGGGGCTTTTGACATCATGAGGGGCTCCCCCCTGGGGCTTGCTTCCGCAGAACCCCACTTTGGGACAATGCAAGAAGAGAAGCTATCAAACGCCGCTTTTTGACGGCATCCAAGAGGACGCTTGTGAATGGTTCAGCCATAGAGGGGCCTTTCGGAAGACGTCTCCTGGGAAGCCAAGACCCCAAGCCCTGGAACGAAATCGGAAGGAGGCATCGCCGGAGCCATGAGTTTTTTAAGAAGGGAATCTTTCTGCGCCATCGCTTTCACGATCCGGGCCGAGACCTCCCCTCCGTCATGTTCCCCGTCATGGAACTCCTCGTCAACCCCCGAGAGAATCTCCGGGTTTTTAAAGTCGAAGAAGCTGAACCCGTATTTCTTAAACAGCGGCTTTAAGACAGGCTCCAGTCGCCCCAAAAAAGCATCGTCCTGACCTTTCAGCCGAAGTGCCTTATAAACCGCCGGGGCATACGGCGGCACATACCCGATCACATGGACTTTCATCCGTCGGGCCTGCGCCAGGAATCTTTCAAGCTCCGCGAGACTGCTCTCGGAAATTTCGGAAGCCGGGACATAAACATCACGCCCCATTCGAACATTCTCGAGATCTTCTTTGAACGACTCATCGGCTGGAGCGTGGATCTCCGTTTTCCGGGCATCAAAAAAATCCTGATATAAATAGCTGCCGTCGTTGAGGAAACCGTTGTTTTTGGCTTTTGCGATCAACCCGATCCTTTCGATCCCCGGGGTTTGCCGGCGAAGCATCCCGAGTTCAAACGCGCCCCGGGCAAGATCCCAATAAACATCTTTCCATCTTTTTCCAAGTACAAGCAGCCATTCTTTATAGCGAGGAGGTTCATAATAGATCGGAAAACTCGAAGACCAAACCCACCCCGGGTTGAAGAAATTCGGATCCAAGCCCATCAGAAGAATTTTGGGCCTTGCTTTTTCCGGCAACGCCTCCAGGAATATGCGGAAATGCTTCATTTCAGAAACGCCGCGCGCTCCGTTGTAAAAGGGAACCCGAAAAAAAGTCTGGCGAAGCATCATGACCCGCGAACTTCCGAGCGCCAGGATATCGGCCCCCCGGTGTTGGGCGGATTTATATTTGATATATCCCCAGGGATCGTTATAAGCGGGACAGATCATATAAGGACGCTCGTTCTTTTCTTGAAGCTCCATGACCTTTCGAGTAGAAGTAAATTCGCCCGCCCGTCCCATCACATAAGCCGGAAAGGCGAGAACGAGAACGATCGGGAGGGAAAAAACCGCTAATCTGAAAGTCAATCTGTAAACCGGCGCCATGACGCTTTCTCCTCAGAACTTGAAATAAATAAAATCTTTCGTTGAGAACTGCCCCAGAGCCAGGATCGCCCCCGTTAACGCATAATAAGCCGCCCACCGGAAGATCGGAAACGTCCCTTGAAAGATCTTTTGGATTTTCGCCCGGCTTTGTAAAAAATGGATCGCCTCCATGAAGAGGATCCCAAGTCCGACGATCACAATGTCTTTTTTTCCAAAAAAAGCACTGCTCGCCATGGAAAAATTCAGCACCGCTATGTTGCGGATCATGGCCCATGCCTGCTCCAGGGTCTCCGCCCTGAAAAAGATCATGGCGAAGGCGACCAGATGAAAAACTCCCAGCGGCGCCCCGATTTTTCGAATCGAGGCCAAAGCTGGATGTTTTTTGAAAAAGATTTCCCTGCCCTTTGAAGTCATGACCGAAACGATCAGGTAAATCCCATGGATAATCCCGAAGGCCAGGAAGGTCGTCCGCGCCCCATGCCAAATGCCGATCAAGACCATATTGATCATCAGGGCCAATGCGAGACCGGTTTGCCCGTGGTCTCGCAAGGCCATCCGGAGCGGATTGAAAACATAATCCCCCAGCCACTGCGTCAGGGTCATATGCCATCGGCGCCAGTATTGCTGAATATTAGGCGCAAAAAACGGAAGATCGAAATTTTTTGGTGAATCAATGCCGAATAATTTGGCGCTCCCCCGTGCGATATCCGTCAATCCTGAAAAATCAGCGTAAAGCTGGAAAACATAGGCATAACAAGCCCAAAGGAGTGTAAGGCTGTTGAAGGAGGCCGGATTCCCGTAGACTCCATCGACGAAAATCGCCAGCCGGTCCGCGATCACCAGTTTTTTGAAAAATCCGAATAAAAGAAGCCGCATGCCCGAGAGAAGCGTGTCGTAAGAAACCGGAAGAGGCGTCTTGATCTGCGGAAGGAAGCTCACCGCCCTTTGGATAGGGCCGCTCAAGATCTGGGGAAAGAATGCCACATAAACCGCGAAAGCCGCAAAATCCTTTTCGGCCGGGGCCTTCTCCCAGTAAACATCCACTACATAGCTGATGATCTTGAAAAGGTAATACGAGATACCCACAGGAACCGCGATCCGCATGATCGCGGGCGAAAACACCCCCTGAAGCCGGGGGATCGATTCGCCAAGCGCATAGAGGCAAGGTTCCAAATATTTGAAAAAACAAAGAGTGAGAACAAAAAGCAGGACCGCCCCCCGCACCCTCCGGGATTTCCCCTTTTCGTTCGAAGCGGCCTCGATCTGCCGTGCGGCAAGATAGGCAAGTCCGGTCATCGCTAAAAGCAAAACCGCATAGGGAAGGCTCCACATCGCATAGAAGACATAGGAAACGAAAAGAAGATAATATTTCCGGAAAGCGAGCGGTGCGAGGTGAAAACCCAGGAAAACCCCGCCAAAGAACACAATAAATTCCACTGAAACGAATTGCATATTGCCGCCTTCTCAACCGAAGAGACCCCCCTAGGGGCTAAAAGCTGCTCCCTCCCGTGCTGTTTTTTTTCTTGCCGATCAAATCGATCATTTCGCCCACGTTTTTCAGGGAATTCACTTCCTTGGTCGTAAAACGGACGCCGAAGGTCTTCTCGACGGAAACAATGAGCGTCACGTGATTGAGAGAATCCCAATCCTTCACATCGGACGCCGTCATGTCATCCCGGACCGCGATGGACTTATCCTCGAAGACGTCCTGGAAGACTTGATTCAGATTTTGTTGAATCTCCTCTCGGTCCACGGAAATTCCCTCCTGTCAGGATGTTTTCCCGCTCGGTTCAGCCGAAGGCTCGAGAACTCCATTTTGCTCTCCGCCTTCCATCTCATCCGCCCGCATAAAGACCTCCCGCGGCTGATAGGCCGCGGTTTCAAGGCTCCACTCCGCGCCGCCATCGGGCAAGTCCCCCGTTTTAACAAAACCGAAACGACCATAGAAATCTCGAACCATCTGATTCTTTTCCGTCGGCCGGTAGGCGCCCCGGACGATTTTACATTCCCGTTTGGCCGCAATTTCAAAAACCGAATTCATGGTGAATTCCTCCACTCCGCGGGCTAAAACGCGGCAACTCATCAGCCACTCCTCGATCTCCATTCGATCCCCCTCGATCCTCAACACAACGGTTGAAATGAGCCCGTAGTCCCCGTATTTGTCCCGCAATTTGACGTAAAAAGGAAAATGTCCCGCTTCGTCCGCCATGAATGCCTCGCATTCGGTTTGATTGAACCGCCGAGTCATGAGATTAAACTGGTTGCTTCGTTGCATCAGTTGAACAATGCGGGGAAGATTGAACGAATCAAATCGCGTCAGGGTGATCTTCATTTCAAGCGAACGAAGATATTCCCGGGGGTCCGAAAATTTCATGCTTAAGAGTTTCCGCTCGGCTTCTTCCCGGTACATGGCCGTGCGATCTTTATCCATTTCGCTGGCCGAGGTCGTTTCGAAAAGGTTCAATTCCGAAATCGCACGGACATAAAGCCCCGGATCTTCGGGAAGTGCGGGAACAATGATCTGAGGCAATTGTTCTTTCACCACCTGACGCTCGAAGGGAGAGTCGTCCAGGAAGACCATCGAATCGTACCCGATGTTCAGGATCTCGCGGATCTGCTTGATGTTTTCCGCTTTGTTCTGCCAATTGGCAATAAAAACCGCGAAGTCCTCCAGTTTAAGCACCATCTCCGGGTGCTTTTGGAATGGAAGCATAGCCTTTTCGGGGTCATTTTTGCTGCACACCGCTAAAAGAACCCCCCGTTCTTTCAGTTCCAGAAGGTAATGCTGGAGGGATTCAAAAGCCTCCCCATCTTCAAAATGCCCGAGCCGGATCCCGTCCAGGCCGTCATCTCCGATAATGCCTCCCCAAAGAGTATTATCCAGGTCGGTCACAACGCATTTGACCCCTATCCCTCGGACGGCCAGAACAATATCCACGATATTCTGGGCAACAAACGGAAGAAACTCGTAGGCGCACAAAGCCTTTGCAAGCATCCACATCTTCTCATCGAACCAATGCTTCCGGCCGACATAGGACGCGAGGCCCTCGAGATCGTTCACAAAATAATCCGTGACTGTTTTTGAAGTCTCGACGATCCGCCGGTTCATTTCCTGGACGGAAGCATAAAAAGACCGCTCGACCTTCAGGTCATGATTTCCGAAAAATCTTTCATACGGAAGAACAAAGTTACTTTGCAGGATAGCCGCTTTCGTATTCCCCCGAAGAGCGGCCCCGACCCCCTCCAGCCGTGCCGCTTCCGTTTCGGCAAAATATTTTTTTTCGTCGGTTCTTCCGCCATAATATTTCTTTCGTAAATTCCAGGTCGTAGGAAGAAGGACCACGAAATCCGGCTGGAAACGATAGAGCTGGGAATCGGGGTTCAAAGCCTCCGCTTCCGTCGTGTCATATCCCGACTCATAGACCTCGACCCCGTATCCGTGACGGGCCAAGAGCACCCGAAGCAGGATCGCAAGGTGCTGATAGGAGCAGTCCCCGAGCAGGGCCAATCTCAAGCGTTTTTTCAGGCCTGTCGTATCGAGTCCGCGAGATTCGCGGAGCAATTTCGCATAATCCAACTCTTGAGGCCCATACCTTAACATGGCGGCAGAATAAGACGATCCTCGCGCCGCCGCTATACGGCGATCTCCTATTATGCTGTCAGAGAAAACCCTCATTAATGAAAGACACGTTTTACGCCGTCACAAGGCCATCCTTTTAAAAACATCCCTTGAAGCAATTCTGAGATCTCCGGCCCGATCGTCCCAAACGAAGTCTTCCCCAGGATCCAGTTCCCAGTCGATCTTTGGACCCAATCGCAAGTCTCCAGGACAGGTTTTCAGGTTTCCCCTGATTTCCTCTTAAGCCCCGTTCGTCCAATCTATACAAGGCAGACGGATAGGAGTCCCGGAAGGCTCTGGAAACAGACCTTTTCAAGAGCGCTGAACCGCCATGAAAAAACACGAAACCGCCATTACGATTGGAATTCCCGCCTATCAACGCCCTGAATACACGCGCCTAGCCGTCGAAAGTTGTCTTAACCAGAATTATTCCAATTACAACATCCTTCTCCAGGATGATTCTCCCGATGGAGAACTGGCCGAACTCCTGAGAGGATTTTCAAGCCCCCGGTTCGCCTACGCCCACAATCCACAAAGACTGGGTCTCGCCCGGAACGCTAATGTGATCCTTGAAAAAGCACGCGGAACCTGGATGCTCTTCCTTGCGAATGATGACCTTTTGGAACCGGGATACCTAGCCGCTTTGAATGATATCATTTCAAAATACCCGGAAGCCGCGTTGATCCGCACACGATACCGGCTCATAAGCACCCGCGGACAGTCGCTCCGGCTGGACAGAAAAAACCCGTTCCGGGAAGACGCCCTCGGATTCTTAGAACATTTGTTTCTCCCCTTGACGGACTCCTCGCTCATGAATATCTCCGCCGTGGCCTTCCCCACCGAGAATTTCCGGAAGATCGGAGGATTCAAGGACCTCCACGGGGGCCATCACATCGATCGTTTGGCCTGGGCCGGGCTTGCCCAATTCGGCGATGTCCTCTGCATCCCTGACCCGCTGGCCCGTATCCGCGTCCACCCCGGCCAGCTTTCTATCGCACCGGATATTGATTACCCAGCCGCGCTCAGGGCTAACCGTGACATGGAAAACTGTTTTGAAGAAATTTTCCGTCGTTTTTCGGCCCGGGATGATCCCGCACGGGGGGTGGAGCATCTTGCACAAGTTCGTTCACGCTTTCAACACTACTGCCGCCGCCAAAACCAGCGCGCCCTGGATCAAGGCCTCTGCGCCGCGATCGAGACCCGCAAAATCCGCTCCGTGAAGGATCTCAGGACCGCTTTATCGGCCGTCCGGAAACACGGCATCCCCTTTTTCCCTTCCCTTCTTTTTTATCAATGCCTTCTTCTCTTACCTTCAGGGCTCCGGACATCTTGTCTAAAAACATTCAAACAAATCAAATTCAAGAGGTGGTTCACATGATCCGAGAAAAGATCCCCGTCATCCTTTGTTTGGACGTAGAGCCTGACCCTCGCATCCCTAAGATCGCCGCTCGAGACCATTGGGAGGGATTCGAACGAACTTATCATCTTCTTGCTCCCTTCCGGGCTCGGCTGGAACAGGCCACCGAAAACCCCGTCCATTACTCCTGGTTTTTCCGATTGGACCCCCAGATCAAACGCCTCTACGGCCATGCCGCTTGGCTGTTGCATCATTACAGCTCATGGATCCGAAATCTGGAACAATATCAGGACGAGCTCGGGGTCCATCCCCATACGTTCCGATGGGACCCGCAGGCCGAGGAATGGGTGGCGGAGCATGAGGATCTGGATTACTGCAAGACCTGCGTTCAGATGTCTTTTGACGAATACCGGGATTTTTTCGGACGGAACTGTACTGCTTACCGCTTTGGAGACCGGTGGACAAGCTCCGAAGCCATCCAATGGTGCGAAGCGAATGGCGCAAAATTCGATCTTACCCTCGAACCCGGCCTTGAGCCGAGACCCCACGTGATGCTTCGGGAACGTCACACGGGATCTTTGCCGGACTTTCGAACAGTTCCTCAAGAACCTTACATTCCATCCCGGAAAGATTTCAGGATCAAGGATACCCAAGGCCGCACCGGGCCAGTCATGATCCCGCTCAGCTGCGCGAAGATCCCGGGAATCCTCGGTGCGCTGCATCGTTTCAGCCGAAAAACGCTTCGACAAAAAACCTGCGAACAACCGGTACTTACGCTCAGCCTGGATCTTAAGCCGTGGATCTTTCGGATCCTGATCGGCGAATTCCTGAAAAGATCCGTACGGCCTTACCTGGCCATGGTCACCCGTGTGGGCTCTGCTTCAAAAACACGCACCGCGGCTTTCATGCGGGCGAATCTGGATTCCTTGGTCAATCATCCCCGCGTCCGCGACTTTGTCTTTTCGACCCCCGCGGAGGCCTTTGCCCTTTTAAGAGGTCCTGAAGAAAAAGACAACGCAGAGATCCAAGTCCGTCCTTCTTTTGCCATGCCTTAAAAAATTCCACAAAAAGCGCGGCTTATGCAGGAGGCCCGGCTTTTTCTCGAAAATCCCGATCACCAGCAAAAACATCCGATCCCCGTAAGCTATTTTTCAAAATACGGAAGATTTTCAAACTTGGCTAAAATCAGTCGGCTGAAATCAATGGCGATTTGGAAGAGAGATGCAGCATTGGAACTGGAGACCGGGCGTCCTGAACGCGACGGATAGCAAGAATCCCCCGGTGTCCTCGGGGGATTTTATCTCTCCTGGTCAGAGATAGACATGAGAAGTGAGCCCGGATGGATTCGAACCATCGACACCTGCCTTAAAAGGGCAGTGCTCTACCAGACTGAGCTACGGGCCCACAAAATGATAAGACCAGACAAAGAACATACAGCCCACGCTGATCGACCAGACTGCCCGCCACAAAGCTTCGGCGGGTCCGCCGCGATTTTTGGCGGAAGCTACGGACCTATAAAAACAGTGGTAAGCGGTAAGTCGTAAGTAGTAAGGAATCGAAATAATTGATTTCCTTATAGCTTACACCTTATCCCTTACCACTTAAATGGCGTGGATCTCTTGCTCTTTGTGTTTGAGCGCTTCTTCGATCTGCGCCGTGAATTTATCGGTGATCTTCTGGATATCTTTCTGCACGGCATGGGAGCTATCTTCCGGAATCGTTTTGGCCTTCTCCAATTTTTTGACTTGCTCGATCCCCTCGTGCCGCGCATTCCGGATCCCGACCTTCCCTTCTTCGGCGGCTTTACGAACCACCTTCGAAAGTTCGGCCCGGCGTTCTTCGGTGAGCGGCGGAATACTCAATCGAACGACCTTGCCATCGTTGATCGGCGTCAGTCCAAGTTCAGATTTCAGGATCGCCCGTTCGATCTCGTTGATCACGGTCGCGTCCCACGGCTGGATCTGGATCGTTTTAGGGTCCGGCGTCGAAATGTTCGCGAGCCCCTTGAGCGGGGTCGGCGTATTGTAGTAATCGACCTGAATGCCTTCCACCAGCGCGATCGACGCGCGGCCGGTCCGGATATTCTTGAACTCTTTCTTGGTCGCCTCAAGCGCTTTCTCCATCTTTTTCTGCGTTTCGGCAACGACCTTCTGTGTATCCTGAGTTTCCATAGAAGCCTCCCCTATTGATGGATCCTGGTTCCGATCTTTTCGCCGGAGATCACGCGGCGGATATTGCCCTCACGGGTCAGATTGAAAACGACGATCGGCAGTTGATTGTCCATACAAAGCGAGATCGCGGTCGCGTCCATGACCTTAAGCCCTTTGTTCAGCACTTCGATATAGCTTAAGGTCTCGAATCGTTTGGCATCGGGATGCTTGACCGGGTCTTTCGAGTAGACACCGTCCACTTTGGTCGCTTTGAGAATGACATCGGCCCCGATCTCGATCGCACGTAAAGCCGCTGCCGTGTCGGTCGTAAAATACGGATTGCCGGTCCCGGCCGCAAAGATCACTACGCGGTTTTTCTCGAGATGGCGCATCGCCCGGCGCCGGATGTAGGGTTCGCAAAGCTCGCGGACCTCGATTGCCGACTGGACCCGCGTCGGGACCCCGAGTTTTTCGAGCGCGTCCTGGATCACCATCGAATTGATGATGGTGGCAAGCATGCCAATATAGTCGGCCGTGGCGCGGTCCATGCCGGCCTGAGAGGCCTGAAGACCGCGGAAGATATTGCCGGCGCCGATCACTACGGCGATCTTGACGCCCAGGGCATGGACTTCCCGGATCTGGTCAGCGATGGATTGGGCCACGCCGGGATCGATCCCGTAGCCCCGCGCTCCCTGAAGGGCTTCACCGGAAAGCTTGAGAAGGACTAACTTGTACGCGGGTTTTTTCATCCCCATTCGCGGGTTTGTTTCCCCGGGCCCCGTCCCGGCCCGAACCTCTCGCCCGCCCTTTCAACGATCCGCTGTTAGTTGATGGTTCCGCCGAGTTCGAAACGGACAAATCGCCGGATGATAATGTTCTCGCCGATCTTGGCGATCGTCTCGGTCAAATAATCCCGTACGGTCCTCGAGTCGTCACGGATGTACTTCTGGTTCAAAAGACAAATATCCTCGAACCGCTTGCTCAGTTTACCGAGCGCGATCTTCTCGCGGACCGGCGCTGGCTTGTCCTTGACTTCCTCTTCGTACTGGGCCTTTTCACGGGCGATCTCCTCGGCCGGAATCTGCTCCTCGGAAAGATAGAGCGGGTGCGCGGCCGCGATCTGCATCGCAATGTTCTTCCCAAACTCCTGAAAAAGCTCGTTGCGCGCAACAAAATCGGTCTCGCAATTGATCTCGACCAGCACGCCGAGCTTGCCACCCGCATGGATATAGGAAAGGATCTGCCCTTCCTTCGCTTCGCGGGTCGATTTCTTTTTCGCGATATCGAGCCCCTTTTTTCGGATGATCTCCTGAGCCTTCTTGAGGTCCCCCGAAGCTTCCGTAAGGGCGTTCTTGCAGTCGAGCATCCCGGCTCCCGTTAACTCACGGAGTTTGATCAAATTCGATTTCGCGTCTTTGACATCGTGTGACATGATCGTTCTACCTTCTCACTTCGTTGGGTTATCGCATTGGAGGATCTTCCGCCCTCGCCCGGTCTTCAAGGCTCCAGGGCTTGGAACACCCTCGGGAATGAAAGTGTTCTAAGCCTGTTCCGCTTCCGGAGCGCCCGCAGACACTTCGGCTTCGGGTTCTTCCCCGTCCGCTTCTGCCGCCTTGACCTCTTCCTCGGCTTTTTTCTGGAGGAATTCGGACCGGCCCTCAAGGACCGCCTTAGAGGCAACATCGCAAAAAAGCTGAATGGCCCGGATCGCATCGTCGTTGCCGGGGATCGGATACGTGATCAGGTCCGGATCGCAGTTGGTATCCAGAACACCGACGATCGGAATGCCTAATTTCGCCGCTTCAGCGATCGCGATTTCCTCTTTCTTGGAATCGATCACGAAAATAGCGGCCGGAAGCTTGTCCATCGAGCGGACCCCCTTGAGGACCTTCTCGAGCTTCTCGCGCTCTTTTTTCATGCTGCCGGCTTCTTTTTTGGTCACGAACTGGAACCCGCCCTCTTTTTCCATCTGGTCGATGGAATCCAGGCGGTTGATCGATTTGCGAACGGTCGTAAAATTGGTGAGCATCCCGCCAAGCCAGCGGTGGTTCACATACGGCATGCCGCAGCTTTCGGCGGCCTGACGGATGATCTCCTGGGCCTGCTTCTTGGTGCCGACAAAAAGCACCTCGCGGCCCGCTTGGGCGGTCGTTTTGAGGAACTCGAGGGCCTTATCGAGACAAGCCAGCGTGAGTTCAAGATTAATGATATAAATCCCATTGCGCTCCCCGAAGATGTATTTCTTCATCTTGGGATTCCAGCGCTGCGTCTGATGGCCGAAATGGACTCCGGCTTCAAGCAATTGTTTGATCGTGACCTGTGGCAAGTTTTTCGAGCCTCCTTGGACGTCTTTCGCGCGTTGGATCGCGCAAGTTTTGTGTTTTTCTTCCGAATCGCGCCTTCACACAGAGCAAAAATCCCCCATCAAGTCTTTTAAAAAGGAATTTCCTTTTCAAAGGCAAGCGGCCCTTTAAAAGACAGGCCTTTCTTCTTGATCCTCGGATTGACCTAAGTGAAGGCGAGGAAAGAAATTGCGCCGTATTATAGCAAAATCAATTCCGGCCTCAAGATTTTTTTAGACCTGTGGAACCCTTCCCAAATATAGGATTTTATAGCAAGCAGGATCAAAAAAGAACCGGGATGCCGGACTTCAGGAGATTTTTGCGTATTCCGCATCCAAAGAGGCTCTGAGATCTTCGGGAATACAGAGGACCCGGCGTACGCTTTTGACCTTCGCAAGATTGCGAAGTTCCTCGGCCGGCCAATCCCGCAACGGATCCGCGATCCCCAAGATCATCCCCTCGCCACTTATTTCGATCGGAAGCAGGGTGTATTTGAGCGCGACGCTTCGAGGGATCTTTTTGACCGCTTCGGGATTGATCTTGACCCGTTTCAGATCAACAAACTCAAGGCCATATTGCTCAGCCAGAGCCTGATAAAAAAGCGGCTGAGAGATCTGCTTCTTACGCATCAAGATCTCGCCGAGCCTTTCCTGGGTCCGGCGCTGTTCCTGCAGACTCTCCTCGAGCCCCTCCCATTCGATCCGCTTTTTTCGGACGAGGATCTCGCCGATCCTCCAGATCGTTTTCAACGCTTCTTTCATCGGATCCCGAGCCTGGTATAGATCTCTAAAGTCGCCTTGGATTTGTTCAAGGTGTAGAAATGCAGGCCCGGTGCTCCGAAATCAAGAAGCCCTTTGCACTGCTGCGTCGCAAAATCAATGCCGAAATGTTCGACCGAAGCCGAATCGTCCCCATATTGACGGATCGCGGCCGCCACTTCTTGAGGGATTTTCGCACCGCACATCGCGGAGAATTTCTGGATCTGCGGTCCGTGGGTCACCGGCATGATCCCGGGAATGATCGGGACCTTGATCCCCGCACGATAAGCGCGCTCGACGAACCGGAAGTAATACTCGTTGTCGAAAAAGAGCTGGGTGATCACGGCCTCGGCGCCCTGATCGACCTTGTGTTTCAGATGCCAGATGTCTTTGACGAGATCCCGGCACTCCGGATGCCCTTCCGGATAACCCGCCACGAGGATGTCAAAAGTCTTCGTGAATTCCGGATGCGAGCGGATAAAGCGGACCAGCTCGGAGGCATAACAGAAACCGTCCGGGGCCGGCGTAAAGGCACTTTCCCCCTTCGGGGGATCCCCTCTCAGGGCGACTAGATTCTCGACCCGATGCGCTTTCAGGTCGGCCAGGATTTGGCCGATCTCGGCGCGACCGTGTCCGATACAGGTCAAATGCGCGGCCGCTTCGATCCCAATCTCGTTTTTGAGCCGGGAAACGATCCTCAAGGTATGGTCGCGGGTCGTCCCCATCGCCCCATAGGTGACCGAAACGAACGCCGGCTCAAGCTTCTTCAGCTCCGCGATCGCGCTGAAAAGGCGAGTCTCCCCTTCCGGATCTTTCGGCGGAAAGAACTCAAAAGAAAAGAAAGGTTTCTTTTCCTGAAAATGTTCGGAGATCCTCATGCAAGACCCCCCGTCGTCTCCAGAAAATTCCGGATAAGGGTCTTTCCACGTAGCGTGTACTCTTTCAGAACGCGGTAAAAATGCGCAACGATCTGGGGGCCGTTGGCCCCGCGAAGCTCCGGGCTCGACTGGATCCATTCCCTCAGCATCGGCAGGGTCAGCTCCATATGCCCCTGCATGCCGTACGCATTCGCACCGACCCTGACAATCTGATTTTTGCAAAGTTTACCGGTGCCGAGAAGGGCCATCGCCGGCGTAAGCTCGACCGTCTCCCCGTGGATATGAAAGATTTCGAAAGCCGTTCCGATCTTCCCAAAAACCGTGTCCTGGAGCCCTTCTTCGGTCATTTCAACACGGTAGACCCGGCCCTCTTCGTCCCAAAAACCCGTTTCCGGAACGGGATTCTTGACCACCTTCCCGCCGGCCGCCTTGACAAGGATCTGAAGTCCCAGGCAGATCCCGAGATATGGAATACCGGCACTCAGTGCCTGCGTAACTTTATCGGTTTCCAAAAGGATCTTTTCGTTCGGATCGTTCGCGCTGTCCGGTCCCCCTAGAACGATCATCGCGCGGAAATCCGCCGGGTTGGGGATCGTTTCGCCCCGCTCCAGATCGATCACCCGAGCCTGCAGGGCCTGCTCTTTGAGGACCGGTTCGAACAGGCCCGGCCCTTCATGCGACACATTCTTGACGATAAGGATCTCGCCGTCTTGCACCGCGCTCCTCATTCTGTTTTAAAACGAACGTGGTTACAGTAAAAAAGTGATGATCAAAAAAAGGATACCCACCGCAGTATAGCACAAGGCGAGGATCCTTGCCGCAGTCCTGTCACCCAGGAAAAGACCCCGCGCGATCTGCCGAAGGAATTCATAGCGAAGGACTGCAAAGACAGTCTTCGTGAAAAGCAGCGTCACATAGCAGCAGAGAACCAGGGGGAGGAAATCCGGCCGCGAAAAAAAACGATACCAGGCCGCCAGGGTCAGGGCAAAGACCGCCGCGCCCGCGACCGAAAGCCAGACCGGCCGCTTGACCGGAAGGTACCGTTCCAGATGCGCCTCATCGTCCGTTCTCGCTTTGCGGAAAACGCATGCCATCGGAAGGAACGCGCTCAAGGCCAGGCACGCGCTTAAAAAGCGAAAATAGCTCATCGGGGTCAGATCCGTTTCTGATCTGTCGTCTTCCGGCAGGCATAGTGATCGCGGATATATTGTTCGAAATACTGCCCGTAGGAATCCGCTTTCAGGAAAGCCTCAAAGACCTCCTGAGGAACCGCTTCATAAGTATAGACATTCCCCGTTTTGAAAGCGACCTCCAGGATCTTTTTCTTCTCATCATAACCCAGGATCGCGATCTCGCTCGAACGGACGGCTATGCGCTTCACGGGCACCTCCTAGATCCGCATCACCGGAAGCCTCGGTAAAGGCATCACCGGCTCTTCTTTTTCGCCCTCATCCTTTTCATCCTCCCCTCGCGAAGTCTTGAATTTATCGATATCGAGCGAAAATCCTTTGCCCCAGCGGCTCTCGGTCAAGCTCTGTAGTAGGATCTCTAGTTTGGTCATGGCGATCGTCTTCGCAGCCCGTTCTTCGTCCAGGGCCATTCGGAGTTCCCCCAAACCGCGCTCAAGGCGATTGATCTCTTTTTTGAAGAAGCGGACCACTTGTTTGGCAAAACGGCTCTCAACCTCGCGCTGAAGCGACTCCTGCTGGTGTTTAGCGCTCAGGATCGCCCCGGTGCCGAGGCCCGCGGCAAGCGCTCCTCCCAGCATCCCGGTGAAAAGAAAAAGGATCCCCGTGCGGTAAACAAGCGCCCGGGAACTCAAGCGAAAGTGGTCGGTTAGGCGGTTTCGTTCTTTTTGTTCGCGCGCATAAGCGGCTTCGAGCTTTTGGGTCTCTTGATAAAGCTTCTCGAAATCGTCGCGCAAACGCGCAGCCTTGGCTTCCGTTTCGTGATTTTGGATCTCGAGTGCGTGGATCCGGGCCCGACTTTTTTCGCGCGCCTGGTATTCAGCCATGAACCAGGTAGCAACCCCGGCCGTAATAAAAATAAGAACCTGCGTAATGAGCTCCATAGGATTCCCGCCTCCTTCGCGACCCCTCGGTTGAAATCGATCTTGGTCCGTTTATCTATATCGGCCAGAAAAGGCGGAGGGTTCAGGCGTTTTTGCCCCGGGGCTCAATCGTCGTTGAGAAGATCTTCAAGCTCGAAGGCGAGCCCTTCGAGGGTCGTCGGAGAACCGTCGACCGTCACGGAAGCGCGGACCGTCAGGACGGGGAGATCCCGGCGCAGCGCTTCCAAGACCCGGATCGCCGTATCGCGTCCCGGTCTTTCAAAAAGGTCCCGGAGCTCGGCCCGGATCTTTTCAAAGTCCCCGGCAGTGCCCACCTCCTCAAGAGCCTCGCAGGCGATCTCGATCTCCTGCGCGCACGCGATCCAGGCGGCTTTTTCCGAACTCATGGACATTTCCTTTCTAAAAGCGTGTCTTTTTTTTTGCGCCCTATGCTAGAATGCGGTGTTTTTATGCTGAGGCATTATCACAAAGGCAGGGCCCTATGACAATCGTTATTGCCGTTCCGAAAGAGATCACGGCACTCGAGAGCCGCGTAGCCGCCACTCCGGAGACCGTCAAAAAAATGGTCGCCATGGGGCTGAGCGTCCGGGTAGAAACCCAGGCCGGGCTGAGCGCCATGTTCCGTGACACGGATTATGAAAAAGCCGGCGCCTCGATCGCGCCTTCGAAAAAACAATTGTACGCCGGCGCGAAGATCGTCCTGAAAGTCCAGCCGCCGACGCAAGACCCTAAAACCGGGGAGGACGAAAATGAGCTCATTGCGTCCGATGCGATCCTGATCGGTTTCTTCATGGCCCGGTGGAATCCGGCTTGGGTTCAAAAGATGAACGCCCGCGGTATCCCGGTCTTCTCGATCGACGGGATCCCCCGGATCGCGCGCGCCCAAAAAATGGACGCCTTGTCTTCCCAGAGCAATATCGCCGGCTACAAAGCGGTCCTCCTGGCGGCGAACCGTCTCCATAAAATGATGCCGCTTTTCATGACCGCGGCCGGAACGATCATGCCGGCCCGCGTTTTTGTCCTGGGTGCCGGGGTCGCAGGGCTCCAGGCGATCGCCACGGCCAAAAGACTCGGCGCCGTGGTCGAGGCGTTTGATACGCGGCCGGTCGTTCGGGAACAGGTCGAAAGTCTCGGCGGGAAATTCGTCCAGTTCCAGATCGCCTCCGGGACGCAAGACGCGGGCGGCTACGCAAGAGAACTTTCCGAACAGGACCATAAAAAAGAGACCGAACTCGTGGCCAAACATGTCAGCGAAGCCGATATCGTGATCACGACCGCCCTGATCCCGGGCAAACCCGCACCGCTTTTGATCACGGAAGAAACGGTGCGCCGGATGAAGCCCGGCTCGGTCATCGTCGACCTCGCGGCCGAAAACGGCGGGAATTGCGCTTTGACGGAAAAAGGCAAAGAAGTGGAGAAACACGGTGTAACGATCCTCGGGACCGTGAACCTTCCCAGCCTGGTCGCTTCCGATGCCGCCCGGCTTTACGCCAAGAACATCCTGAACTTTCTCGAAGAGATCGTCAAAGACGGCAAGCTAAAAATCGACCTCCAGGACGAAGTAATCCAAGGGGCTCTCGTGACCGATCCGGCCCGCTGTGCCGTCTCGGCCGGTTCCGCAGTCTGATCAGCCGGACGGTTCTTTCTTTCACGCCGTTCCCTGCAAGACCCAAAGCTTGAGACTGGAATCCAGCGCTTTTCTTTGCTAAGATGCGCGTTTCACGGCCCTTCGAGGCGCCTTGAAAACAAAAACCTATGGCAAAAACGCTTTTAGACAAGATCTGGGAAACCCACGAAGTCACGAAACTTGCGGACGGGACTCCCCTGCTTTTCATCGACCGCCATCTGATCCACGAGGTCACGAGCCCGCAGGCCTTTGAAGGCCTCCGGCTCTCGGGCCGCAAGGTGCGGCATCCAGAACTGACCTTCGCCACCATGGACCATAATGTCCCCACCGACGACCGCACCACGATCCGCGACATGGTTTCGAAGGCCCAAATGGAAGCCCTGACGAAAAACTGCCGGGAATTCGGCGTTCGTCTTTATGATCTCTCAAGCCGTGATCAGGGGATCGTCCATATCATCGGACCCGAGCTCGGGATCACCCTGCCCGGGACGACCATCGTCTGCGGCGATTCTCACACGGCGACCCACGGAGCCTTCGGTGCTTTGGCCTTCGGGATCGGCACTTCCGAGGTCGAACATGTGCTGGCCACGCAATGCCTTCCCCAGAAACGGGCGAAGTCGGTCCAAGTGGATTTCACGGGAAAGCTCGCCTCGCATGTAGCTTCCAAAGACATGATCCTGAAACTGATCGGCCAGATCGGGACGGCCGGCGGAACCGGTTGTATTTTTGAATACACCGGGCCTGTTATCCGCGCGCTGACGATGGAAGCGCGTATGACGATCTGCAATATGTCGATCGAAGCCGGAGCGCGGGCCGGTCTAATCGCCCCTGATGAGACCACGTTTGAGTATCTCGCGAAGCCAGAGAGGGTTTTCGCTCCCCAAGGCAAGGCGTTCGAGGAAGCGGTCACACATTGGCGCAAGCTCGCCACTGATGAAGGGGCCGTTTTTGACCGCAAGATCACCGTGGATTGCGACCGCCTCCTCCCCCAGGTTTCCTGGGGAACAAGCCCAGGCATGGTCACCGATGTGACCGGTGTCGTCCCGGAGCCGTCCCAGGTCCCCGGCTATAGCGCCAAGGACGTGGAACAGTCCCTCCACTATATGGGATTGAAACCCGGAACGCCGATCACCGGAATCAAGATCAACACGGTTTTTATCGGAAGCTGCACGAATGGAAGGATCGAGGACCTTCGCCAGGCCGCGGCGATCTTCCGCGGACGCAAAGTCGCCCAAAACGTGCGGGTCCTGGTCGTCCCGGGATCGCAAAAGGTCAAGGCCCATGCGGAGGCGGAAGGCCTGGACAGGATCTTCAAAGCCGCGGGATGCGAATGGCGTGAATCGGGCTGCAGCATGTGTCTTGCGATGAACCCAGACCAGCTGAAACCCGGCGAACGATGCGCTTCAACCTCGAACCGTAATTTCGAAGGGCGTCAAGGCAAGGGCGGACGCACCCACCTTGTGAGCCCGGAGATGGCTGCCGCCGCCGCGGTCGCCGGACATTTTGTCGACATCCGGACCTGGAGATGACCCATGGAACCCTTTAAGATCCATCGCGGGATCGTGGCGCCGCTCGATACGGCCAATGTGGACACCGACCAGATCATCGCCAAACAATTCCTCAAATCCATTCACCGGACCGGATTCGGCGAGCACCTCTTCCATGACTGGCGGTACCACGACGACGGAAGCGAAAATCCGAATTTCATCCTGAACCGGCCCGCATTCAAAAAAGCAACGATCCTGCTCGCACGGAATAATTTCGGATGCGGTTCAAGCCGTGAGCACGCCGTGTGGGCGATCCAGCAATACGGATTCAAGGCGGTGGTCGCACCCAAGCGCTCCGCCGGGGACGGCTCGGGGATCCCCGCTTTTGCGGACATCTTTCGCAACAACAGTTTCAAGAACGGTCTCCTCACGGTCGAGCTTCCCGATCAAGAGGTCGAGACGATCTTTCAGCGGATCGCTTCCGAGGGCGCTCTCGAGATGACCGTCGATCTCACCCGGCAGACGCTCATCCTGCACAGCCGCTCGGAACTTTCCTTTTCTTTCGAGATCGATCCGGCCAACCGAACCCGATTGCTCGAGGGGCTGGATGATATCGGCATGACTCTCCAAGCACTTCCCGCCATTGAAGCCTTTGAGAAAAGACACAAGACCCGCCTGGGTTCTTCCGTCTGATCGATCTGGGTCTATTTAAGAATGGGGTGGACGGCTTTTTGCAGCTCGTCCGCAGTGAAAGGCTTTTTGATATAACCTTTCAGGCCGGGGTGTTTCGCGTAGGCTTCCTGCTTTTTCTCTTCCTCATGCTCGGTGGAAAGCATGATGATGGGGATCTGGGCCAGGGCCGGCACCTTGGCAACGGCCTCGATGAATTCGATCCCGGAAAGCTCCGGCATCGCCCAATCACAAATAATGAGCTTGATGTCTTTGTAATGGCGCCCGAGGATTTCGATCCCCTGATTCCCGTTCTCCGCTTCAAGGATCTCGGCCTTCGCCCCTGATTTTTCAAGGGTCGTGATGATGACCTTGCGCTGGACACTCGAATCTTCGACGATTAGGATTTTCATGACATTGTTGGGTGGAAAAACCTTACACGCAGCTCCCTTCAAGCGTCCTTAAAATAGCTCAAATCCTCCCTATCTTCAAGAATAATTTTCCGACGAGAATCATAAATGCAGAACGACTCTTGCGCATTCTCGGGACCTTTCGTTATGATATGCAGTATTAATTCCGCCGCCGTGAAAGCCGATAACCTCTAGGGAGATTGTGATGAGCGCCGTGATCATGAACCTCGGGGAATGCGCTAAAACAGGCATCTTGCTTGCCTTGAAGGCGATGTTCAAGATCGAACCGAGCGAACCCCCCGTACTCGAAATGAAGGTCGTCACACGGGTCGAGATCTGTTCGGGCCCGGAATCCTACGCCTCCCTGGTCACGCTCTCCCACGAAGAGACGAAGGCTTCGGGTTTTGTCATCCTCTACCTTCCCAAAGCGACCGGGAAAAAACTTCTCGAAAACCTCGGCATCAAAAAACCGACCGCCGAAGACGTGAAGGATATTGCGGGGGAATTCTGCAGTATCGTGGCGGGAGTCTTTAAAGCCGAGGTCACCAAACTGGGGCTCGGCAATATGAATGTCAGCTTGCCGAAGACCTACTCCGAAGGGGTCGATCAGGAGATCCCGGGGGTCCATGTCGACACGAAATACGCAGTCTCGATCTTCCACAACGACTCGCAGCTCATGACCGTCGAAGTCGCTTTCGCCAGCGAAGGCCATTGACCGCATCCCTACTTCTTGCCGGCCTTTTTCTCCTCGGGCTTCTTTTCTTCCTTTTTTTCGGTCCCCAGCACGGTGAGACCGCTCCACGAGATCCCCGTAACGGGTGAATCGCTCGGCAGCTCGACGATCATCGTACAGCGGTTCTCGTTGAACATGACGACCCCCGCGCGGATCGGGACCGGCGTTTGCCCCCAGATCTTCACTTCCCCCTCCGGAAGCGCCGCCATCAGAGGATAATGGAAAGGAAGAAGCTCGAACTCGCCCTCATCCCCGCGAACATAGACCGAGCGGGTCTCTCCGTCATAAATGAGCGCCTGCAGACTGACCATCTGCAACCGGAAGGTCGCGACTGCCATGGGTTAGATCGAACACCCCTTTCCGCCGCTGGGTTGCGCAAGCTCCTGAAACAACTTTTCACAAAGGCCCCAACAATCCTCGGCGAGGCCGATCATGCGGTGGGCGCTTGCTTCCCCCGCTTTTTCATTCTTGATCTGCTCAACCGCTTCCGAAAAACCGATCCATCGATCTGGGATCCTCCCGGCCCGCGCAAAAATGTTCTCGAATTCCCAAAGCGCCTGTTCAGCCGTGAAAGGGTCCACCAGATTCGCATAAAGAGGGACCCGGACCGTAAGCACGATGGCCTCATAGGCTTCGGCCCCGGCTTCGGCGAATTCCCGGCGCGCTTGCAAAGCTTGAGCCTGGGATAAGCGCTCACGAGCGGCTTCCAGAGTCGGGGATTTTTCCTGGACCGTGGCTCCCGCACATTCTCCTTTGATCCCCATCCGCACCGCGAATTTCTCGTTCTCGTGGCCCCAATCCTGATAATACTCGGGTCCCTTTTCAAACGCCGGGACTTCTGCCAGCGGCGCCAGCTTTTCCCGGATCGTTTCCTTTCCGATCCGCGCTAGACAGGCGTTAAAGGACTCCCCGTTTTTTCGCTCGCTTTGATAGAGGCCAAGCAGGGTTTCAACGATCCGGGGACCGTTCTTGGCCGGGAATTTCCCGATGCGCTCCCCGAAGGCGGTCTGTTCGAAATCGATCTGTCCGCCCAGAAAAAGCTCATGGGCCGGCACGGTTTTTTCGTCTTTTTTCATGGCGGCGCCCTGAAAGCCGATCGGCGCGATCCCGTGCTGCGCGCATCCGTTCGGACAGCCCGAGATCTTGACCCGGACCGAACGCGCAAGTTCCCGTAAAGGCGCCGGCGCTTGCGCGATCATGGCCGAGATCCCCGCGCCCAGCCCCTTGGCCGAAGTGATCCCGAGACGGCAGGTATCCGCTCCGGGACAGGTCGTTACATCTTCCAGCGTCTCGGCGCCGATCTCGGCAAGGCCCAGAGCTTTCAGCCGATCGTAGACTTCCGGCAACACGTTCGCGGGCACCCACGGAAGAAAAAAGTTCTGCTCCATCGAGATGCGAAGTTCTCCCGCTGAATATTCCCGCGCAAGCTGCGCAAGCGCGCGGGCCTTGTCACTCAAAATATCGCCCAGCTTCAAACGGACATGGACGCCGGCAAACCCGGGCACTTTATGATCAAGCACGGAGTCGCGTTTCCAGGCTCGATAGCCAGGATCCGCAGGCTCGGAACAGGCCTTTCTCTGGGCCGCGTCCGGCAACGAAGGGACCGGCGTCTCACGGGCCCCGCGCAAATAATCATTCGCCTGCGGCGACAATTTCATTTTTTTTCGTTCTTCATCGACCGCGGCCCGGAACTTCTCCCACCCCATTTTCTTCACCAGAAATTTCATGCGCGCGGCCATACGGTTCTTGCGTTCACCCCAGCGGTCAAAGACCCGGATCGTCGCAACCGTCAAATTCAAAAGCTCCTCTTCCGGAAGAAAATCCGCATAGAGATATCCGAGCGAAGGCGTCGCGCCCAGCCCACCCCCGATAAAAACACGAAAGCCCCTGCGGGCACCCTCCAGCCGCGCCTGGAATCCAAGGTCATGAAAGCGGATCCCCGCATGGTCGCGGGACGTTCCTTCAAAAGCGATCTTGAACTTGCGGCCCATCACCTGGTTGTATTTATTGCGGATGAGAAAACGGTAAAGGGCCTGGCAATAGGGCCGCACATCAAAGGGCTCCCCAGGCGCGGTCCCGGACCGGTAACTGGCCGTGATATTGCGCACCGTATTGCCGCAAGCTTCGCGCGTAGTGATGCCCGCACGGGCAAGCGCCCGGAGCATGTCGGGGCATTCTTCGAGTTTAAGATAATAAAGCTGCGCATCCTGACGCGTGGTGACATGGATGAACCCGCCTGCGTATTTTTCGGCGATCGCCGCGAGGGCCTCGAGTTGATCCGCGGTGATCATCCCGCCGGGGAACTTGATCCGCTGCATCTGTACGCCTTCCTGGCGCTGCGCATAGGTCCCGAGCTGCAAGCGGATCTTTTGCATCTTGACCTCGCCGGCCTCTCCGGCCCGGTATTTCCGAATCCAGGATTCATAGTCCGCGATCTCTTCCCGGACAAGCGATGGAAGCTCCTTTTCATTCAAGGCCATAATGGATTCCCTCCTTTGTCAGCGGCATTATAGCACCAGGAAATAAAGTCCTTCAATGGACGCTTCGCCTCATTTTTATTGAAGTCACGGACGGAATCTGCTAACGTGTCGGCCTTTGGAGGGATTTTTCTGATGAAGGTATGTTGTCTCGATCTGGAAGGCGTGCTGGTCCCGGAAGTATGGATCCACGTTGCCCGGAAGTTCCGGATGGATTCGCTCAAACTGACCACTCGCGATATCCCCGATTACGACCGCCTGATGCGCTACCGGCTCGCGATCCTGAAAAAAGAAGGCATCCGCCTGCGGGATATCCAAGCCGTGATCCGCACCATGTCTCCCCTCCCCGGCGCCCGGACCTTCCTTGACCGCTTGCGTGCGGAGTTCCCGGTCATCATTCTTTCGGACACTTATTACGAATTCGCCGCCCCGCTCATCCAAAAACTGGGGCGCCCCGTCCTCTTTTGCAACTGGCTCAAGACCGACCGTAAGGGGTTTATCGCGGACTATATCCTGCGCGAGCGGGACGGAAAAAAGAAAGCGGTCCAGGGGCTGAAGAAGATCGGATTTAAGGTCTACGCCGCGGGCGACTCTTATAACGATCTCTCGATGCTAGCCGCCGCCGACCGCGGGATCCTTTTCCGCCCGCCGGCTTCTATCCGCAAAAAACTCGGCCGCCGCTTTCCCGTCACCCGCGATCACCGCTCTCTGCTGCGGGAGTTCCGCTCCTAACTTTTCGGCCGAAGGCTTTCGGCCGTCCGCTCCATTCGGAGATTCTTGTTCAGGATCGCATTTTCGATCACCAGCTCGATCCGGGCGCGGATCCTGTCAAGATGGAGTTGGATCCTTTCCGGGGGAACCCGAAAAGCATTCAGGATATGGCGATTCAGTTCGTAACTCGCCTGCCATTCCTCCATAACCACGATATCCGCACCGATCTCGTAAAGACGCGGGACGTCCCTTTCATAGCGGGTGCGCACGCCGATCATAACATCGGAGTTCAGCCGCTGAACGACACGGATGATCTGTCCATTCCCGCTCGCATCTCCGAAGCTAACGACCATTGCGCGGGCACGCGCAATACCGGCGCGTTCAAGCACCGCAATGTTCGCCGCATCCCCGTAAATGACATCGATCGCGGCCTGGCGGGCGGCCTTGACCTTTTGCGGGTTCATCTCGATCAGAACAAACGGGATCTTTTCCTCCCGGAACGTTTCCGCGAGATCCTTGCCCGAGGGGCCAAATCCGCAGAGAATCACATGCCCGCGATAGACAGGGCTCTCACGCCCGCTCTTTTTACGTTGTAGCTCAACGGCCTCAAGCAGATGCGGAGCCTCGAAAAACCGGAGGATCGGTCCTACCAACTGGAACAAAAGCGGGGTCAGAAGCATCGAAATAAAAGTCACCGAGAGAAGCAGGTTGTAGAAATAAGCATTCAACACCCCGGAATCTTTCGCTGTTTCGAGCAGGATAAAAGCAAACTCTCCGACCTGGCTCAAGATCAGCCCCGTCGCCATGGCCATGCGAAGCGGGAAGCCCATCCCGTGGATCACGCCCGTCATCAGGACAAAATTCACCAGGATCACAAGCGCAAGGGCCTTGAGAATATCGGGAAAATGCGCTAACGTAAAACGGACATCGAACAACAGTCCGATCGAAACGAAAAAGATGCTCACAAAAACATGCCGGAACGGGATCACCTCCCCGATGAAGTGATCGCCGAACTCCGTGTTGGCGAACATGACTCCGGCGAAAAACGCCCCGATGGCAAACGACAACCCAAGCTCCCCGCTCAGCCACGCCATGCCGAGACAAACAACAACTGACATCAGGAAAAAGATCTCCCGGTTGCGGGTCATCGCGACCCGCCTCAGAAAAGCCGGAAGGACCGCTTTGGCGAGCAGCACGACCATCGTCACGAACAGGAGTGATTTCAGCAATGCCAGCCCCACGGTTCCGAGCGCATGTTTTTCGAGATCTAACATCCCGGTCGCGGGGATCATCAGAAGCACGACCGCAAAATCCTGAAAAAGAAGGATCGCAAGCGCGACCCTGCCGTACTGGCTGTCGAGTTCGCCGCGGTCCATGAGGAATTTCAGAACGATCGCTGTGGAGCTCAAAGCGATCATCGCACCCAGGAACCCCCCGATACGGAGATCCCACCCCTGGGCCTTTGCGAAAAAAATACCCAGGGCCGCCGACACAACGATCTGGATCGCACCGCCCACGATCCCGATTCTCCCCAATCCTTTCATCCGATCGAACGAAAGTTCGAGGCCGATCGTCAGCATCAGGAGCACAAGACCGACCCCCGCCATCTGACGAACCCGCTCGAGATCTTCGATCAACCTGAAGCCATGCGGACCGATGCAGATCCCCACCAAAAGATAGCCGAGGATCGATGGAAGCCGGAAACGCTCGAAGGAATAAGCCACGAGCGCGGCGGGGATCAGAATCATCAAAAATTCGGAGAGGAAGGAAATATCTTCCATAGATCAGGGGTCCGCCTTCTTGGGAGGAAGACGGAACGCGAACGCTCGGCGAAGCCTATTCACGATACGGAACGCGAAGGCGAGAGATGTTTTTCGATCTCGCGCAGGAGGTTTTTCGCTTCGAACGGTTTGACGATAAATTCCACCACGCCACCGATCAGGAAAAATTCGCGCATATTCGCCTTCGCGGTCAGCACAATGACCGGGATCGTTCCCATCAAACCCCGTTTTTTCATCTCCTGGAGGAAAGTCCCACCGTCCATACGGGGCATTAGAATATCGAGAAGGATCAGATCCGGCTTATCTACCGTGACGCGCTCCAGGGCTTCGATGCCGTCATAAGCCGTCAGGACTTCATAATGATTCGCTTCGAGGCGGGCCTTGATTAAATGGACGACGCCGGGCTCATCGTCGATCACAAGGATCTTTCTCTTCAGCCGTTCCTCCATGAAATCTTTCTTCACTGCTCCTTTTTACAGCATGGCGCCGGAGCGGACCGCTCCGCCGGCGGCTTTAAAAACCGGTCCAAACTCAGATCGCCGGGCCCACAAAGCACGAGCGCCCCCGCCATCACCCAGTAAGCCAAAGCCAGTTCTTTCGCGGAAAACGGATCGGCCGCGTGATGGACAAAAGCCGCAACGGACATCGTGATCAACACCAAAAGAGCCGCAAGACGGGTTGCCAGGCCGAGGGCCAGTAAGATCCCCCCGAGAAATTCCGAGAGGGCCGCGGCCCAGGCGAATAGTTCAGGAAGCGGAGTCCCCATCGCGGCCACCGCCGAAGTAAAACCCGTCATCCCGCCCGAGAAGATCTTTGCATAGCCGTGCGTGGCAATACCCGCCCCCATCAGGACACGAAGCCACAAAAGCCCTGCGTTCCGGAAACAGTCACCGCATTGCATGTTTTCCTCCTTGAACCTGAGTCCAAAATAACATATTTAAACAAGCCCCTGCAACAACGACCTTGCCGGCAGTCCTAACCGCGCCGAGCCCCCAGCAGGAAGAAACTGTTTTCCTGCTCCGGGGTGCGTTTCAGATAAAGGGTGTACCGCCCTTCCGGCTCCTCTTCGGTGATCTTGAGCCCGAAAGTCTTTTCCGGATCGTGCACGGCAACGCTGATCCATCCTTTCTCGACGAGCTTGGCCGGATCGGAGAAGTCCATGGTAAGGATCTTCAAGATCTGCCGCTTTGAAAGCGCTTCGGCCGCCTGGTCGAACTTGGAAGGCCCGCCGGAACGTTCCTGGGTAAATTCTCCTTTCGTCACCCGTTCGATCGCGAACAGAACAGCATAACGCATCGGCTCATTTCCAGCCGACAAAGGGACCGCATCGACCGTGATCCCCGGAACGACAACGCGGATAAGAATCGGCTGAACTTTTAAGGCGACATCCGCTTCCCGCCAAAGCCCGCCGGAAGCACCTCCTCCCGCACAGCCCGAATAGAAAATCGCCCCTCCCAAAAAAAAGGCGCCAAGCCATCTCCCGTATTTAATCTTCATCAGCGGGAACCCGTCTGAAAGGCTGCAACCAAATCGTGGAAAGCTTTGGGAAAACAAAAAGGGTGATGAGCGGGACCATCAACGAGCCGAGCACAACGGATAGTCCAAAGCGTTGTGTCGGCGGAAAAGCCGACAGCGCAAAGATCCCGAAGCCGGAACAGATGATCGCCATGGAGGAAAGCACGGGTTTCCAAAGCATGCGGCATCCTTCGAGCCAGGCCGTACGGACCTCCTGGCGGGGATTCGCGTTCCGGTATCGCTTGACGAAGATCATCATATACAGCATGGCATCGATCCCCATGGAGATCGCGAGGTTAGCGGCCGGAGAACTGATCACATCCATCGGAATACGGAAACCGCTGTTAAAACCCAGCATGCAAACCGGCACAAGGATCAGGCATGCGAGGAGAGCCAGCGTCGTACGAACGGACCTTGTGATACCAAAGCCCATACTGGCAAAAATGAAAACCAACAAGATCAGTCCGGAAATAATACTGTTGAGCAAAAGCTCGGAAAGTTTCCCTTGCAACAGATAGATCCCTCCCACAAAAAGCGGGACCAGCCCTTCCTGGCTGACGATCCCCCGGATCTGGTCCACCACCTGAGAGCGCTTGTAGAGGCGCCCCGTTTCATTCATACGCAAAACAAAAAGGGTCCGCGTCCTGTCTTTGGTCATAAAGAAAGGCGTGATCTCCCCGTATTCGGGACTTTCAAGGATCTTGATCAAACGGTCCGTCGACAGCATCGACGCCATCCGGTTCCGCTTGGCCTCGGCGACGATCAGCGGGAGCGAGACCGCGCTTCCCACTTCCGGATGCTTTTCGAGGGCCACGTGCAGTTTCGCCATTTTAACGAAGTATTCGGAAGTATTCAGCGGCAAACCGCCTTTGGCCGAAATGACCACGGTCAGCGGGCTGCTGCCGCCATTATGATCGATATACTCGAGCCCGTCCCGGATCTCTCCCCCTTTTTTGAAATAAGCGAAAAGGTTGGGATCGGCATTCATCTTCGGAAGCTGCTGGCCCGCAAAAATAGCGAACGCCAGCATCAGAAAGAGAACGATCCCCTGGGTCTTTCGGATCCAGCCGTAGAAATCGACATGGCGGCGGATCCTTCCGCTCCAGACGAACTCTTTGCCTTCCTTGAGCCTCAAGAACCATGGATAGATGCAAAACGCGCTCAGGAAAGCGATCAGGGTCCCCAAAGAACCGGCGATCCCGAACTGCCGCATCGGAGTTGCCTGGACGAAAAGACAACTGACAAATCCGAGCAAGGTCGTGAACATGCTCCAGAAGGCCGGTTGAAGGGTCAATTTGACGGCCTCAAGTGTCGTGCCGTAGGTCGAACCTTGTTTTTTACCGGCAAGGTCGCCCCAGTTATAGGTCAAAAAGACAATCGGACTGAGGGTCAGGACGAAAACGATCGTCGAGATGTTCGCTGTCAGCGGACCGATCGACATATTGAGCGCTTTCGTCATGAGCAGGGTCAGCGCGCTTGAATTAAAACAGGCTACTAACGTGCCGAAGAGGATCCGGAAGGAGCCGAAGATCATGAAAAGAACAAATCCAAAAACTACGAGCGCAACCCCGCTGAAAACCTCCAGGTCTTTCATCAGATAGCGGCGGATCAGCTCCATGATATACGGCGCCCCGGAAACCATCACCTCAAAACCCGGTTTCGAGAAATACTCCCGGATCTTCTCCATTTTCGGGACAAACTCTTCAGCCGGGATATTTTTCGTGAAGACCTGCAAGAAGGTCGCTGCGCCGTCGTCAGAGATCAGCACGCGTTTCCACAAAGGGCTTTCGATCGCATCCTGGACATTTTTGGGGCCGTTCGTGATCGATTCGACGGCGACCACCTCCTCAAGCTTCATCAGCTCCACCGTAAGGTCTTTGATCCTCTGGTAATAGACCGGACTGTGGATATCCCCCTTCACCCCGATAATGATCTGGGTCGGCTGAGGGAAAATAGCGGAAATGAGCTTATCGGACTGGAACTGGGGATCGTCACTCGAGAAGAAGAAATGCTCGTCAACGACCGGTTTGAGATCCACGTAGTGGATGAAAAAATACAGGACCGAAAAAGTGAAGATCAGCCACCCGAAGACCGGCGCAAGGACCGGCCACCCGGATTGTCGTTTGCCTCCTAACAGCATGGCTCCATCCGTTCCCTCGCCTGGCCCTGCTTATTTTCTCTGTGCCGGTAAGGCCAATTTCTTGATCAGAACATTCTCCGGCGCATCTTCCATCCGCTGGCGCAGAAGCGCCAAATGCCGCTGGATCTCCCGCATTTCTTCGGATTCCGCGACCGGGATATTATCGGTCCCGAATTGTTCCAAACTGTCGAGGACTTTCTTCACGGTCAGGGTCTCAGGCGCCATCCCCGGCTGGTAAGCAAGCGCCTTGGCCTGTTCTTGAGGGATTTCGGTCAGCACACCGCTTCCGACAAGCTCGTGGAGGATCTGCCGCACCAGCCGGACCGGAATTTCGAGTTCACGGGAAAGCTCATTATCGGTCACGGGTTTTTCACCACGGATGAAACGGCTGACGCATTTTTCGACCACCGCAACGGCAAGGGTCTTCCGGAAAGCGATACTCGCCTTTTGGCAATCCGGTTCGAACTCGTATGTATCCACGTTCTGATGCGCAAAAGAGATCTCGGCCCCTAACAGAACGACAAGCCAGCTGAGCTGAAGCCAGACCAAGAATAACGGCAGGGCAGCAAAGCTCCCGTAGATCGCGCCATAATTGGCCACCCCGATCTGGAACCGGATATAGGCCCATTGGACCAGCTGATAAATGATGCCCGCGATGAGCCCGCCCAGGATCCCCGAAGGAACGCGGACATTCGTGTTCGGCATATAGACATAGATAAAACTGAACAAACCCGCAATCACAAGTAAAGGGAAAAGCTTCATCCCCATCAGGATCAAGGAACTAAAAACACCCAGGATCGCCATTTTTTCTGCGATATGATGGATCTGGCTTACGAGATAAACGTTCAAACTTCCTGACATGATGAAAAGCAGAGGACAGATCAACATCAGCGAAAGATAATCGGTGAACTTACGGCCCATCGAGCGGCTGGTTTGTACGCCCCAGATATCATTAAAGGACTCTTCGATTTGTCCCAAAACCTTGATGATCGCCCAAAAAAGGAAAATGACGCCGACCCCCGCGACAAGCCCTCCCTTGGTGTTCTCAAGGAGAGTCCTTGAGAAATCGATGACCTGGACCATCACGGTCTGATAGCTCTGCATTTCGGTCAAAAGCTGTGCCTCCAATTTTTTCTCAAGGCCAAACCCCTTCGCGATCCCAAAAAGCATCGCGAGGACCGGAACGATCGAAAGAAGAGAATAGAAGGTCAACGCCGAGGCGCGGAGATTGCATTTGTCCTTATGGAATTGTTTGAACGAAAGGACCAGGATCCGCAGCGAACGGATCCAAAAAGATCTCGTTCTGGAAAGACGGCTTGCCCGTATCCGCCAGAGGTCATCGCCAAAATATTTTTTGATGAATTCCGCCATGGAACATTTCTCCTTTAATAAGTCTGCGCTTCGGAAGACTTTTCCCAGAACATCATGATAGCGAATCCCGAGAGCGACGGCCAGCAAAAATCATGCGTGTCCGCTATCATGGAGTTTGGTTTTTTGGGTAACATAAAATTCCATCCGCTGCCCCAACATCAAGCGGGTCTGGGCATCCAGGGCCGGAACGGCGCTCAGCAGGATCGCCACGACGGGAATGAGGAACCATTCAAAAGCATGCCGGATCCGCCGAAGGACCGGATAACGGATCTTCTTGTCCGGGAGCAGCGCAAGGCTGAGGAGTATCGTCACCGCAAAGGAGACCCAGGCGATATTGAAAAGGGTCCCGGTGATCCGCGGGGCATTGTAATAGAGGACCGAATTCGCCAGATCGCTCTTGGAAAGCAGGATCGGGACCCAACCGATAAAAGCAAGGATAAAAGGACAGGTCGCCCAGGAAATATGAACCTCGATCAGCTTATAGAGATAAGAAATCTTGGAGGGCCAGGTCATTTTCCTGTTCTTCAGGAACGCCCGGATCACGATCGGGAAATTCTCGATCCCCCAAGCCCAACGGCGTTTTTGCTTGTAAATATTTTTCATAGTCTCCCAACGCGTCCCGGCACAGGCGGCATCCATCGACAGCGTCGTATACATCGGCACGACCCGGTAATCACCGTCATAGTGGATCAAGGCCTTCCAGAAAATGGCCGAGTCGTCCGAGATCATATCGACCGGCCAATAGCCGACCTCTTCCAGAGCTCTAAAGCTCATACTGTGACTTGAGAAGGTCACGAGTTTTTCCGAATGGGTCGCCTCGGTAAGCTGGAGGAAGGATGCGCCCATCTCCAGCACCCGGGCAAAGCTCGGCACATCCCATATATTATTGTTAAAAACCGGCATGGGCTGAAAACTCGAGCGATCCCGGTTCGGGCTCGCCAGGAAGCAATAGGTCAGGCAAGAAAAATAATTCGCGCTCACGACCGTATCGGCGTCAAAACAGGAAACGATCACATGTTCGGCGGCGATCTGATGTTTGCGGAAATATTCCGTTGCGAACTTGGCCGCATGCGTCACATTCGCGCCCTTCACGCGGGCCTCTCCGGGAACCCCATCGGGATGGAATACCACAAAGAACTCGAGAAATTGCTTTAAATATTTCTCCCGCAAAGCCCTCGCCGCTTCCTTGACCTCTGCCGGGGCTCTTTCTTCCACGGCGAGAATGACGATCATCCGCCGGCTCGGGAAGTCCCCCCGGACAATACTTTCGATCCCCGGCTCCACAACCTCGGCCGTTTCATGGATGATCGGAATGATCACCAGGTGACAAATCGCTTCGGAAGGAGGAACGGAAGCCTCGCTTTTCGCAAGCATTTTGAGTTCAGCGCGATAGATCTTCTCCGAGATCCATCCTCGGATTCCTTCGCGCGCAGGCGCTTTGTTCCATGTCCCTTTGGATCGCGGTTCCCACCGGTCAAAAGCACGGATCCGCGCCATCCAATCGGTTTTTTTCTCAAGATGCAAACGGCCGTAAGAGAGGAGCAGGAAAAGCGTCATATAGGTCAGGCGAAGCATCCAATAAAAATTCAGCACAATGATGCTAATGACAGCGGGAACGGGCGCCAGCATGCAAAGCAGGATGATCCCCAAGAGGACCGACCAGCTAAAAGAGGCCGGGAGGATCGCGGCCAGGCGGGCGATGATCTTCTCGGAAGCGCTCCGGCAGCGCCCCGTGTATTCAAACTTCATGAAGCCGGCGCCGTTTCTTTCTCTCCGGTAGAGAACTCCGGAAGCGTCAGGATCGAAAGGAGATTCCGCGGGAGGATCTCGCTGCTGTAAAGGAAACCGTCTTCGCTCCCGAGATAGTAAAGCTGGCCGGATTTCTCATCATAGAAGATTCCAGAGCCCTGGCGTACTTTGAGGATCGGACGGACCGCTGACGATTCAGCGTTCCCGGACTCAGCGATCCACACCTGCTCCCCTTCCCGAAATATAAAATGGGAACCTTCGTACACCCAGAATGCCTGCTCCACCGAGTCCTTCCCGTCATAGACCCATTCGATCTTGGGCATGGTCTCAAAAACTTCTTTCTTCCTTTGTTTGCCGGAAAAAGAAAGGATCCCGAGACGGTGGCCCGCAAGGACCAGGATGTCCCGGCTGTCTCCGCGGTCATAAACGAGGTCCTGGACTCCTTTCTCAGCAAAAAGATACGGCAAACGATTTCCGACCAGTTTGCCTTCATCGCTCAAGAAAAAGAGGAGATCCTCTTCAAGGACCTTGATCTCAAAAAAGCGGTCGCGCCCGAGAAGCGCGTCAAAGAAAACAGGGTCAAGACGGAGAGTTTCTTTTTTGGAACATTCGGTATTGCAACGAAAAAACTCGCCTTCGCGGCTCAGACCGTAAAATTTAGGCCCGAAAAATGACCGCAAAAGACCGTAGGCCCGCATCCCGGAGAACTGCCGCGGAACCACTGCCCGGGATGAAATATCGATCCGGTCGAGGAAACCGTCATAAAAGTTGAATATATCGGACGGAGCCGCCGTATCCCAGAGAAGCCGCTTGGGTTCTTGGATAAAAAGCCCGGACAGATCGGCCGGTTCGGCACCGCGGTTGCTCATCCGAACCCAATCATACCGGGATCTCCCGATCAGAGTCCCCGATCTCACCAGGATCGCTTCGCTCTCCGGAACCTGATGGACCTTCTGGATAGGCAAGGTCAAGTCGACCTGAGGATTGTTGGTAAACAACGGCTCCGCTATCCGTGCCGCCAAGTCATAAAGATAGAGGTCTCCCAGCGTATTGCCCCGCCGGAGAAGGATCCCGTCCCGTCCGAGGGGATAAATCGCCGTCGATGCTTTATCGAAAAGAAGTTCGGCCTTGAGCTTTTCCGGCAGTAAAAGGATCTTACTGAATGACTCGGCCCGGCCCGGCTGGATCGTCACCCGTTGTTGCCACGGCCGATGGCCTGAAAGCGACACCTGGATATCGTAATCACCGGCCGTGAGATCAGAGATGACCGTAGGGGTTTTTTTCGAATGGAGTTTTCCGTCAACCCATATTTCCGCCCCTTCCGGCACCGACACAAGATGGATCACCCCCATTTTGACGATCTGAGGAGCCTGACTGGGTTTTAAAAAATAACCAAGCGAATACAGGACCAGAAGAGGACATACGCCGAGGAACACCGCGAGAAAAATATAAAAAAATATCTTCCGCAGAAGGTTCATAGCGCCTCGTCAGCTCGCCTTGGTCCCACTTTGAGGCTGGGTCCTTTTTTCCACTTCACTGAGAATAAGATCGAAAATACTTTGCGGCTTCGTAGCCGCTGAGGAGCCCGAATCTTGAGGATCGCCCGGTTCCGTCACGGGCCCTCCCGAAGAGGCTCCGGGATCCGCTGGATCCGGCTTCCGAATCCATTTATCGATCATTTCCTGGACTTTGACCGCCGCCAGCTTTTTGCCGATATCGATTAGATCCGGCATGACCTGGACCGAAGGCAGTCTCCCCTGCGCATAGACGGGGATCTCGATGGCCCCTTGGGCATTGGTCAATTCGCGAAGCTCTTCGATCGTTCGGCACATAGCCTCCGAAAGCCCGGGATCGACAGCCAAGATCCCGCGCCCGTCGATCTGCCCCTGGAGATCCGACCGCAGACCGCCTTTGACGCCGAATCCATCGGCGGCGATCTCGGTTTGCGGTATGGTGATGATCCCCGCCTGAAGCGAGAATGGGACCGTCAATGGAGCAAGCGGCGTATCCTTGGCTTTGAGTTTTTCTTCGTATTCGGCAGGAAGACGGTTTTGCAATTTGTCGCCCAGTCCTGGAATGACCGAGATCTGATCAAGCACTTCGCGGAGGAGATTCAGATCGCGGATCTTTCCCTCCGCCAGTGTCCATTGACCGCGGGCAACCGCCGCCTGAGTGATCCCTTCCCACGGCACTTGTGCGCTCCCCCCTTCGACGGCAAGGGCCATATTCCCTTCAATCGATGGCGCGCCCGGCTCCGCTGCCGGAAAAACTTTCTCGGCGCGCATGTTCTTCCCGGTAAGCTGAAATTCAAGACTCGGAATCTCCTGCCAGTCCCGGGCCCTGGCTGAAGCGCTGAGGTCACCATCGCCAACGCGGGCCGAAAGTGAGCGAATCTCAATCTGCCGCATATCAGCTTGCGCTTCCGCCGATACGTTCTGGAACGGCTCCACGCCCGGCGAAAGCTGCAGGCCTCCTTCCTCGATCCACGCATTCGCCTGCAAAGTCGCCAGTTTCTCGGCATTCCAGGAAAGTTCGCGGATCTTCAAACCCAATTTTCCCGTCAACCGGCTGTCGGCGGCCGAAGCCAGCGCCGGAACCCACGGAGCCGCTTTACGAAGATCCAAAGTCCCCAGCGAAAGCTGCGCCTGGCCGTTCCGCAAAATCACTCCACCGTTTTTCCAATCCACCGAAACCGAAACTTCCGCCGTAAAGTTCTCCCGCGGGCCGAGAAGCGATCCTTGGACGCTCACCAGAACCGGCGAGGTCAACGACACGTCGCGGATCTGAAGCGAAAGGTCGTCGGCGGAGATCTCAGAGGGCTGCGCTAAGGTCTCATCTCGAAAGATGAACCGCCCATGTTCGACCGTGATCCGGTCCACCAAAAACACAAAAGGCACGGCTACCGCTGCCGCATTTTTTGCTTCCCCATCCTCCGCAGCGGCCTGCGCCGCGGAATCCTCCTCGGTCAGAGGGCGGAGGACAAGCCGATACACAGGGCCTTCAATCTCGATCGAGCCGATATGGATACGGCCTTGCAAAAGAGGCATGACCTCAAGAGCGCCGTGGATCGAATCGATCTTGAGAAGCGGCTCATCATCCTCCTGTCTTTCATAGATCGCGACCCCGTCCGCTTTGAGGGCGATCCCGTCCCGCCATTCAAGCGCAAGGCCTTGGATCTCCACCGGCATCTTGAGGGATGAT
Source organism: Candidatus Omnitrophota bacterium (assembly GCA_049324575.1). GTDB lineage: Bacteria > Omnitrophota > Omnitrophia > Omnitrophales > Aquincolibacteriaceae > JBMONI01. The sequence continues at coordinate 176,266 of JBMONI010000024.1, forward strand.
TCCAGGGCTTGGATCACATAAGGCCGGTATTGATCCGCCCGGAAAGTCAAAACAAAAAGCGTGATAACGAGGATCAGCAGGCAAAAGACCGCGATCAGGATACGGAACAGGATTTTCATGGAGACTCCTTGAAGCAAAAGAATGGGGGCAATATAGCCCATTTTCGCCCGATTGACAACAAGCGCAAAAGCCCTCTTGGGGAGATCTGAGCCCGCTTGAGTTTCAACGATCAAATGCGACGAATCGGAAGACGCCGAAGCGGTTTCAGGCCTCCGAAAAAAGCCGATGGATCCACTTCAGGATATCGGTTTCGGTGAGGATCCCGACGCTGCGCCCCGCATCATCCACAATCGGAATACACCCGAATTTCCTGCGCGCCATGATCTCGATCGCATCGGAGATCTTGTCGTCCGGACGCAGGACCAGCGGCTCCTTCTTCATCACATATTCAAGGATGAACTCATCCAAGGTCTCTTCATCGTAATCGGCTCCGGATTCGGTCTTGTGAGGAGAGACCGTTCGGTAAAGGTCCCGCTGGGTCACAAGACCGACGACTTTACCGTGATCATCCAGGACCGGAAGATGGCGGATCCCCTTCATGCGAAATTTTTGTTCAACAATGTGAAAAGGGTCCTGCACGTGGATCGTCACTGCCGGCGATGCCATGATCTCACGGATCGGAACGTCTTTCAGCATGAATCCTCCCTTAGGATGATTGGCGCTTTTTAGCGGCCGCCGCAAACAAAAGAACGGCCTTACCGACCAACCATACCGTCAGCACAATAAGAGCCATGGAAAGCAGCCACCGAAGCAAAAAACCCATCGCGAGGATGAGCGGAAAAAGCAGAAGGCCGGCGACCGAAAGCGCCGCGAAAAGAACCAGCGTTAAAAACCCCACGCAAAAAACCCTAAAGAAATCGAGCATTTTCGTCCTCCTCCCGGCTCAGTTGATCTCATTCGCCGAGATCATCCGATCGAACAGAGACCCCGTATGCGACCGTCCGTTCAGGGTTAGATCGGAAACCACCACCTGATTGATCCTGTTCTTCGCATCAGAAGTCATCGAATACCGCTCGGCCCAAGTTGAATGGATGATATAAAATTGCCCCCGGTCCTCTCCCAAGTAAAGCATCACATGCAGAGGTTTTGTCAAAAGCGTGATCCCCGGTCTCGCCGAACGGAGGGCCCGTCGTTTCATTTCCTGGTCCACAAAAGGTTCGAAATTCCCGATCTGGGTCCCGATCACCCCTTGTTGTCTCGAATCGCGAGGCATGTCAACTCCCACCGATAGGAATACATCATGGATGAATCCGGAGCAATCACGGCCATTGTACATCCCGCCCCAGCCATAACGCACCCCCAAGAGCTTGAAAGCTTGACGGATCACATTCCGCTGGGTATACGGCAAAAATCCTTCCCTTGTGTCGCTTTTGAAACTTACGTATCGCTTTCCGATCGTCACTTTCCCCCCATCCCCGCGATAAGGCATCCACACTTCGTAAGCCGTCGTATTCTTGCCCGCGATGGGGATCACGGTCCCCATGGTCACGCGCTGCTCTGTCTGAGTGCGCTCCGGGTCTTTGAAGATCGAAGCGCTCTCCCCCGTGATCACGAGGAAAGATTTTGCTTTAGCGTATTGCTTCAGCTGTGCCCGATCGGAGAAGACCGCAATATCTCTGGAACGGACCCATCCGCGAACATAAGGCGCCTGAACAAAATACCAGAGGCCGTCATCCGAGGCTTGATAGATCGCGACCGGCGTCCATGACTTGATCAGGGAGAATTGGAGCTGATCGAACTCGATATCTCCTTTCTCCTGCAACATATTTTCGGAGGTCGGAAGAGCGCGGACCGAGGTCGCGCGCACCGCGGCACCCCAGCGAACCGAGACGGACTTCCCGATGGCGTCAAGGTTCAAGCGAGGTTTGATCTCCTTATCGAAATGGGCTCGGGACACAACCTGGTCGTTCACATCGAAAAGGCCGCGGCCCCGCAAGGCCTCAAAGGCGGTCGTGATCACTTCGCGGATCGCGCTACCCGAAATCTTCTCATCCAACCGAAAAATGTCTTTTCGCTCCACGATCATGTCGTGGATCTCGCGGTTGAATTTCTCGAGCTGTTCCGGTGTTTTGATCAAGCGGTCGGGGTCGGGAAGCTTCCGGATCCAATAGTTCGCGTCCAGTTGTTCGGCCGTCACGCTGGTCAGAAAGAGCGGCCCTTTCGGAAGCGGCGGGAGATCTTCCGCGCCCCTTCCCGCCGGGGACAATCCGAGCCAAAGCACGACCCCGGCCACGATCCTCGCCGATACGGAAAAAAAATTAATTCTGGTACTCCTCATAGATCCTCCTGAAATTCTCATGCGTTTTTCTGAAATCCTCCAGAATCCTGGGGTCGAAATGCCCCGGGCTCACCCGACCGTCGCCTTCGAGAATGATCCGGCAGCTTTCCTCATGACTGAACGGCCGTTTGTAGGGCCGGGGACTCCGGAGCGCATCGTAAACATCGCCCACCGCCAGGATCCTCGCTTCCACGGGGATCGCCTCCCCTTTCAGTCCGTTCGGATAACCGGACCCATCCCATCGCTCATGGTGGTTGAGCGCAATCGAAGCCGCAAGCTTAAGGATCGGCGCGCTCGACGCGCTCAAGATCTCCGCGCCAATGATCGGATGGCGTTTCATGACCGCCCATTCTTCCTCCGTCAGCCCGCCTTTTTTGAAGAGAATATGGTCGGGGATCCCGATCTTCCCGATATCATGCATCGGACTTGCATACAACAGAAGCTCCAACTGCTCTTGTTTAAGTCCGCAGGTCTTTCCCAGCTCCACGGAATACAAACTCAACCGTTTCACATGATCCCCGGTCTCTTCATCCTTATATTCGGCCGCCCGCGTCAACGCATAGATGGTCTCCAAATAGGATTCATGGAGCTGGAGATTCCGGGAATCCAATTCCCGGATCGCCTGCTTGAGCTGTTCGGTCCTGTCCTGGACCTTGCCTTCCAAGAATTCTTTTCGCTCCTCCAAACGGCGATGCCAGAACCGGACCTTCAGCATATTTTCGACACGGACCGTCAGCTGGGTAATATTCATCGGTTTTGGAAGGAAGTCGGTCGCGCCCGCCCGCAGGGCCCGGATGCAGGTCTCCTCATCCGTTTCGGCGGTCAAAATGACGATCGGGATAAAAGTTCCGAGTTCGGCCTTGCGGATCTCTTCCATCACCCGGAAACCATCCCAATGGGGCATATTAATATCAAGGAGAATGATATCGGGCATGAATTGACGGACCGTATCGACCACTTGCCGAGGGTCGTTCAAAACCTTAATGCGCTGATAATGTTTTGCCTTGAGGGTGTCCTCGACCGCGGCGGAGATCTCCTTGTCATCATCCACAATAAGGATCTTGGACTCGAGGATTTTTTCATCAATATGGATCATCGCGTTTGCTCTTTGGCTACTACGGTGAAAGACGGTCGTCTTATTTTCAAACTAACGTATTTACGGCTAGATTCCCGGCAAAGTAAACCTCGGGATCTCGGGCCCGGAAGACCGATTGCTCCCGGTCTTTTGTGTATGATAAGATGCTTTCCGCTATGAACACAACCCTCCTTTCCCTTTGGGCCCTTTACGCCACCATGCTTGTGTTGGCCGCACTTTATGGAAGAACGCTGCTGCGAACAGGCTCCCCCGGAAAAAGCCCAGCCGAAAAACGGCTCGTCATCATAACTCTAATCGCCACAGTGACTTACGTCGGATTTCTTGTCTATAAGATTTATGACGTTGTGTTTGACGTCCACAATTGGATCCGGGTCGAAAAGACCTTTGTCGTCGCCATGGGACATCCTCTCTACACCCCGAAGGACAGCGGACCCGCCATGGCCAATATTTACGGACCCGTTTCTGTCTTCGCCTATTGGCCGGCGACCTGGTCCCGAGACCCCATGATCGCACTGCGGATCGCGGAACTTATCGCCCTGTCCTTTTTCTTCTTCCCCGCGTTTTGGCTCCATCTTTCAAGAACCGGGATTACGGAGACTTCTGTGCTGGAACGAAGCGCGGCCTTCCTGGCGTTCGGAATGGCCGCAACGCTTTTGACCTCACTGCGCAATGCGGCATTCACCGTTCACGCCGATGCGCCGACATTCGGGCTATGCACCTTGGCTTGCGGTGTGATCTATTTCTCAAAAGGCGGCCTGAGCTGGAAACGTCTTTGGGTCTCGGCAAGCTTTGCCGCTCTGGCGGTCTGGTCCAAACAGGTCGTCGTGCTTCTTTTTATCGCGGTCACTGTTTTTATCGGGTTGAGGAACGGAAGAAAGGACGCGTTCCGTTACTTGTTTTGTTTCGCGCTCGCCGGTCTTTTGATCTCGTCTTTTTTTCTCCTCTGCTTCGACCCTAAGAACATGTTCTTTAATATGATCACGGTCCCCAGCCATCACCCCTTGAAGGCAGGCGGCTTCCCGACCTTCCTTAAAGCCTTCACGAAACTTTCACGCGAATGGCTGATCATCCTTCTGTGGGGCGTTTTCTCGATGGGCCCTCGGATCCTCGAGGTCAAAAAATATCCTTCGTTCCGCCTTTGGTTCACGGACCATCCCTGGACCCTTTTTATCTTCGCCGGGATCGCCATGATCCCGATCTCGCTGCTTTCATTCCTCAAGGTAGGCGGATCGAACAATACGCTGAGCTACCCGAACTTCTTTTTTCTGCTTGCTTCGACCTTGGCTTTTCTGGCTCCCCGGCGCTCCGAGGAACGCCGGAACCTCAAAGCCCTTGCGATCCTGCTCTCGTTCCTTTCCCTGGTCCATGTTCCTGGACTTTTCGCACGCATTTATCAAACGAAGGACAAGGTAAATTTCGGGCTCATTGCTTACCGCTACGCATTAGCCCATCCCGGCAAGACCTATTTCGCGAGAATGACCCTGATCAACCTGCTGGCGGACGGAAAAGTCTATCATACGATCGACGGACTCATGGATCGTTATTGGGCAGGATTCCCGATCGTCGGCGAGCACTTGCGCGCCCATATCCCTCCGCAGGCGGATCTGATGGCGCTGTGCCTTGAGAACGATAAATGGCTGCTACCGCTGGAGGAATTTCCTTCGGGTCGTATCGGAGCGGAAGGGCTTCCGGAATTCACCGTCTACAAACGCGTCCCTGCCGTCGCTTCGGAACCGTCTTAAAAGCGCTTGTCAGTCACGCGCCGCTGGCCGGCGATCATCTTTTATAACGGGGTTTGGCCGCATAGTTCGTGTGCAAAAGATGCAGCGCTTTGGCGTTCAAAGGCTCCCCCAAGAACTCTTTGTAGAGTTGCTTCACTTGCGGATTGTCGTGCGAACAGCGAAGAACTTTGGCTTCGTCATCGCTGTAGATCCCGCTCATTCTCTTGAGGCGGACTTCATCACAAACTCCGTAAGGTTGACCGCCACCCCCGATACAGCCCCCCGGACAAGCCATCACTTCGACGAAGTGATAAGGAAGAGGCTGCTTTTCGGCTTTGGCCTTGCGGATCTTATTGACCACGTATTCGACATTCCCGAGCCCATGCGCCACCGCGATCCGGACCTCCGTCCCTTTGATCATCACGCTGGTCTCTTTGACGCCGCTCAAGCCACGGACATTCTGGAACTCGACCTTCGCAAGCTTTTCCCCGGTGACCATAAAATAAGCCGTGCGGAGCGCCGCTTCCATCACGCCGCCGGTCACGCCGAAGATTGTTCCGGCGCCGGTATACTCACCCAGAAGATGATCGCATTCTTCATCCGGAAGATTGACAAAATCGATCCCCGCCTGGCGGATCATGCGCGCCAATTCCCGGGTCGTCAGCGAAACGTCGACATCCTGATAGCCCGATGACATCATTTCCCGGCTCCGGATGATCTCGTATTTCTTGGAGATACACGGCATGATCGAGACCATATGGATCTTGGCCGGATCGATCCCCTTTTTTTGCGCAAAATAGGTCTTCGTCATGGCCCCCAGCATTTCATGCGGCGACTTCGCCGACGAGAAATGAGGGATCATATCGCTGTGATATTTTTCCATGAAATCGACCCAGGAAGGGCAGCAAGTCGTGATCAGCGGAAGGACCCCTTTACCATGGGCAAAACGCTCAACGAATTCCGACGCTTCTTCCATGATGGTGAGATCGGCGCCGAAATTCGTGTCAAAGACTGTCTCAAAACCCATTTGCCTTAGCCCCGCATACAGCTTCTTCGTGAGGTTAACACCCGGCTCATAACCGAACGCTTCTCCGATGGAAACACGCACCGCAGGCGCGATCTGGACCACATTGTATTTCTCGGTGTTTTGCAGCGATTCCCAGACTTCGCGTGTATGATCGAACTCGACGATGGCCCCGGTCGGACAATGCGCCGCGCACTGTCCGCACCGCACACACGGCGATTCGCCCAGATTCACGCCGGCCGGCGCAATCCGCGTCTTGAAACCCCGGTCCATAAAGCAAAGCGCCCAAACATTCTGCATACGCTGACAGACATCGACGCAACGGCCGCACTTGATGCATTTGGAGGGCTCCAGCACCAAGGTCCCTGTCGTTTCATCCTTAGGATAACGGGTCACGATCTTCGCAAAGCGCTCTTCCCGGATCCCGAAATCGGCGATCGTTGACTGGAGCTTGCAATCCGTGTTCCGTCCACAGGTCAAACACTCGTTCGGGTGATGGGAAAGGATCAATTCGACGATGGTTTTCCGAATATCAACGATCTCCGGATCATGCGTGATGATGTCCATGCCCGGTTCCACGTCCGTGCAGCAAGCCCGCAGCATCTTTCCCGTCCCCCGAACCTTGACGATGCAGATCCCGCAAGCCGCGGACGCACGCAGATCCGGATGCTTGCACAGCGTTGGGATATTGACCTGGAGCTGCCGGGCCGCATCCAGAATGGTCGTGTTCTCTTTCACTTCGATCGGAATGTTATTGATCACCGCTTTAATCATGGTCGCTCTCCTCGTATCGGGTCATGATGACAGGTTATTTGGCCACCGGTTCGCGTTTTTTGATGCGCGCACGGTATTCATGTTCGAAATAACGGAGGGTCGATAGCACCGGATTCGGCGCGGTTTGGCCCAGACCGCAAAGCGACGCTTTCTGCATCGCTTGCGCGATCCGGCGCAGCGAAGTCAGGTCTTCGAGTTCCCCTTGTCCGTTCGTGATCTTTTCAAGGATCGTAAGCATCTGGATCCCGCCGATGCGGCAGGGCGCGCATTTCCCACAGGATTCGTCGACGCAGAAACCAAGATAGAACTTGGCGATATCGACCAAGGAATCATCATCGTCCATGACGATCATTCCGCCCGATCCCATGATCGAGCCCAGTTTTTGAAGGTTTTCATAACTGACCGGCGTATCAAAATGAGCCTCGGGAATCACCCCGCCTGAAGGCCCGCCGGTCTGGATCGCTTTCACCCGCTTCCCCTTGCCCACGCCTCCGCCGATATCAAAAACGATCTCGCGAAGAGTCGTCCCCATGGGAACTTCCACCAAACCGGAATTGCGGACCTTTCCCGTCAAGGCAAAGACCTTGGTCCCCCGGGACTTGCCGTCCCCGATCGCTGAGAACCAATCCGCCCCTTTGAGAATGATCGTTGAAATATTTGCTAAAGTCTCCACGTTATTGATGCAGGTCGGTTTTTTCCAGAGCCCTTTGACAGAAGGATAGGGAGGACGCGGATGCGGATATCCCCGTTTTCCCTCGATCGAAGCGATCAAGGCCGTTTCTTCACCACAGACGAACGCTCCCGCGCCAAGGCGGATCTCCACATCGAAGGAAAAGTCGGAACCGAAAATATTGGCGCCGAGGAGCCCATTAGCGTAGGCCTGTTTGATCGCTTTTTCAACACGTTCAACCGCCAACGGATACTCCGCGCGAATATAGAAAAAACCTTTCGAGGCACCGATAGCATACCCCCCGATCGCAAGCCCTTCGATCACGGAATGCGGGTCGCCCTCAAGCACGCTCCGGTCCATATAAGCCCCCGGGTCGCCTTCGTCCCCGTTGCAGATGATATATTTTTGATCAGCTTCCACCTTACGGGTCAATTCCCATTTGAGGCCCGTGGGGAACCCGGCGCCGCCGCGGCCGCGAAGGCCCGATTTTTTCATCTCCTCTAACAACTGCTCAGACGTGTATTCCTTGAGTACCTTGTGCAACCCAAAATAGCCGTCCTGCGCGATGTATTCGCGGATGCTTTCAGGATCGATCAGCCCGCAATTCCGGGTTACGATCTTGAGCTGCTTGGTCCCCTCCCAAGCAACCGGGTCCTGACAGGTCCATTCCTGGATGACCTGTTTCCCGAGAACATGTTTTTCAATCAGGTCCTTGACCCGGTCCTTCGTCAAATGCTGGTAAAAAGTCTTTGGGGCCCCGGCCACACTTACTTCCACGAGCGGCTCCTCGAAGCAAACACCGGCACAACCGACGCGGCGGATCTCCACCGGAAGTTTGTGCTTGCGGATCTCTTCGCGAAGCGCGAAAAAAGTCTCCTGTGCGCCGGCGGCGATCCCGCAGGTCGGCAGTCCGACCTTGATCCAGTCTTTTTTGTTCTTCTCGAGAACATCGGTTTTGATCTTGTTCAGATCTTCGATCGTAAGGTTCGGCATGGAAAATTCTCCCCTAAGGTTAAGAAGCCGCGGCCGTTTCTTGCTGACAACTGGCGATGATCTCGGGCACACGTGTCGGACTCACTTGGCCGTAGACCTTATTGTTAATGGTCAAGACCGGCGCCAGTCCGCAGCATCCGAGGCAGCGCACGATCTGGAGATGGAATTCCTTATCCGGCGTCGATTGCCCGACCTTGATCTCAAGTTCTTTTTCGAACGCTTCGACGATCTGCGGGGCCCCTTTGAGATAACAAGCCGTTCCCATGCAGATCGAAATGATATTTTTCCCGGGCGGTTCGAGCTTGAAGTAATGGTAGAACGTGATGACCTCATAGATCCGGGCCAACGGGACATTGAGCGCTTCGGAGACCTGTAAGGAAACCTCTCGCGGCACATAATTGTACCGGTTCTGAATCTGATGCAGCACCATGATCAGGTTGCCGCGTTTCCCCTTCCAGGTATTCACGATCTCATTCACATCTTTCTTCAGCTGTTCGGGATCCATCACGGATTCTCCTTTGATAGGTTTTTCGAATGATCGGAGTTCACTAGGTAAAGTAAAGTTTCAAGTTCATGACCTACGTTAATATGACTGACCGCTGTTTTTCCCTCTCCACCGCTCAAGCGGACCGGCGTGAAATTGAGAACGCCCCGGATCCCCGCCTGCGCTAATCGGTCGAACACCTGCGGTGCGACCGCTTCCGGAACTGCCAGCACCGCGACCTCGATCTTTTCTTTTTTGATCCATGTCTCCATTTCCTCGATGGGAAGCACCGGGACCCTCGCCTTCCGGTCCACTTTCGCCGGATCACTGTCGAAGGCGGCGGCAATCCGCATGCCTTCATCCTCGAAATAACGATACCCGATCAGGGCTTTGCCGATATTCCCTGCCCCGATTACGACGATCTTTTGGATCTCGTCTTTCCGGAGCTTCCGGTCCAGTTTCTCGATCAGGTCCGGGACCGAATAGCCCCCCCGTTTATTCCCGGCTAATCCGAAAACCGAAAAATCACGCCGGACCTGCGACGAAGTGACCCCGATCGCATCCGCCAAATTGTCCGAAAAAACACGGATGAAACCCATTTGCTTCAATTTATGAAGCGCTTTGCGGTAATGATGCAACCGCGAGATCGTATGTCGTCCCAAAAGTTCGGTATTGGCCATAAAGGTCTTTGCGATATTGTGAATATAATATCATTAAAGTGATTCGTTTTCAAGTTTTTTGTTAAATAATTCACAATATTCTGTAATCATTCTCTGTCGATAAAACGCCATCAAGGAAAAAAGATCAGACCTTGGGCCGGTAGCTTTGAAGGACCCGGATATATTGGGCACGTTCAAAGGCAGAGGGGTCGTCGCAACGGACTTGGCTCATACTGCCGCACATCTGCTGAACCGATTCATATTCATGCGCCTCGAGCCATTCCGCCATTTTTTGCTCGATCGTTTTGATAAAACTGATCCCGCGCATCATCAGGACTGAACACAACATGGTGACCCGAGCGCCGGCCATGATCATCTTGATCGCGTCTTCCCCATGGTGGATCCCCCCCGTTGCGGCGAGATCGGCCTTCACACGGCCGAAGAGGATCGAGATCCAGCGAAGAGGCAGCCTCAAGGAATGGGACGTGCTCAGATTGAGATCGTTCTTCACGACGAGCTCTTCGAGATCGAAGTCCGGCTGGTAAAAACGGTTGAACAGCACAAGACCGTCCGCCCCCGCCTCGTCCAGCTTCTTCGCGAAATTGGAGAGATTCGTGAAAAAAGGGCTAAGTTTGACAGCCACCGGCACTTTTACGATCGATTTGATCTGGCGAAAGATCTCGAGATAGCTGCTCTCGACCTCAGCCGACGTAGCCTCCATATCGGAAGGGATCGCGTAAATATTCAGCTCTAGCGCATCCGCTCCGGCTTCCTGCATCAATTTAGCATACTGGATCCATTGGCCGGTCGCCGAACCGTTTAAACTGGCGATAATGGGGATCTTTGTCTGCTCTTTGGCGCGCCGGAGATGCTCGAGATAGTCTTCCGGACCGACACGGTATTCATCCGCCTCCGGAAAAAAACTGAGCGCCTCCGCAAAACTATCGGCATGCTCCGTCAAATGATGATGCAGCTCCTGTTCCTCGAGCCGGATCTGCTCCTCAAAAAGAGAATGGAAAACGACCGCCGAAGCCCCGGCGTCCTCCATCCGTTTGACATTGGCCACATCTTGGGAAAGCGGTGATGCCGAAGGGACGAGCGGCGTCCGTAATTTGAGACCGAGATAAGAAGTTGAAAGGTCCATATTAGACTCCCCCCGCCACAGGTTGTGTGCTTTCTTTTTTGATATTTTCCTCGAAACCCTTCATCAGGAACTCATAGAGCTGCCACCGGGCCGTCACGTCTTTTTGTGCTTCCTGGAAGAGTTTTTTCGCCGCATCCGGCCGGCTTTTCGTCAACATTTTGAACCGGTTCTCCATCAGAAGATAAGTTTCGATTCCCGGCTTTGGGGTCCGGCTGTCGAGTTGGAACGGACTTTCCGGAGTCCCGACTTTCTCGGGATTGAAACGGTACAGGATCCACTGGCCGAAATCCACTGCGGCTTTCTGGTTTTGGAGTCCGGTCGCCATATTGATCCCATGCGCAATACAATGGCTGTAGGCAATGATAAGGGACGGCCCATCATAAGCCTCGGCCTCGAGAAAGGCTTTCAGGGTCTGTTCGTCCTTGGCCCCCATCGCGACACGCGCCACATAGACGTTCCCGTAGGTCATCGCCATTAACCCAAGGTCTTTTTTAGGCGTCGGTTTTCCGGAAGCCGCGAATTTCGCCACCGCTCCCCGCGGAGTCGCTTTCGACATCTGTCCGCCGGTATTCGAATAAACCTCGGTATCGAGCACCAGGATATTCACGTTACGCCCGCTCGCAAGGACATGATCGAGACCGCCGTAACCGATATCATAAGCCCATCCGTCCCCCCCGATAATCCAGACGCTTTTTTTGACGAGCATGTCGGCGATCTCCAGAAGACGACGTGCTTCGGGCGAATCGACCGCCTTAAGGACCTGCTTTAATTTCTGGACCCGTTCGCGTTGATCATAGATCCCGGCTTCGTTCTTCTGGTCCGCCCGAAGAATCTCGTCCGCCAAGGGAGTCCCGATCCGGTCTTTGAGTTTTTCGACCAACTCCATCGCAAATTCTTTTTGTTTGTCGATGGAAACGCGATAGCCAAGACCGAACTCCGCATTATCTTCAAAGAGAGAATTGCACCAGGCCGGTCCGCGTCCTTCGGTATTCTTCGCCCACGGCGTGGTCGGAAGATTGCCACCATAGATCGATGAACATCCGGTCGCATTGGCCACAACCATACGGTCGCCGAAAAGCTGGGACACCAGTTTCAGGTAGGGCGTTTCGCCGCATCCCCCGCAAGCACTCGAGAACTCGAAAAGCGGCTGCTGGACCTGCTGGTTCCGGAGAGTCCCCGTTTTGATCTTCCGGCGATCGAATTCAGGGAGGCTAAGGAAGAAATCCCAGTTGGCTTTTTCCTGTTCACGGATCGGTGCCTGAGGCCGCATGTTGATGGCCTTCAAACGGGTCTCTGTTTTGTTTTTGGCGGGACAGACATCCACGCAAAGTCCGCACCCCGTGCAATCTTCCGGCGCAACCTGGATGGTGTATTTCAGGTTCTGTTGCCGCCATTCGGGATCGCGGCTCGCGGTGGATTGAAATGTGTTTGGCGCCCCTGCGAGGGCCTTTTCCTCATAAACTTTGATCCGGATCACGCCATGCGGACACACCATGGCACACTTGGCACATTGGATGCAGGTATTCGGGTCCCAAACCGGGATCTCGAGCGCAATATTCCGCTTGTCCCACAACGAGGTTGCCGTCGGGAATGTCCCGTCACACGGCATCGCACTCACCGGCAAACTGTCCCCGTGCCCGGCCATAATGGTCCCAAGCACATCCCGCACAAAGGCCGGCGCACGATCGGGGATCGGCTTCTTCACCTCGATCTTGCTGGTCACCTGCGCAGGCACTTTGATCTCGTGCAGATGCTCCAGCGTACGGTCGACGGCTTTGAGGTTCATCTGAACGATCTCTTCGCCCTTCTTTCCGTAAGTTTTCTTGATGGATTTTTTGATCTCTTCGATCGCCCGGTCCCCGGGAAGCACGCCCGAGATCCCGAAAAAGCAGACTTGCATGACCGTGTTGATCCGCTGCCCGAGTCCCGAATCCCTGGCCACTTTATAAGCATCGATCACATAGAATCTCAGTTTCTTTTTCAGGATCTGCTCCTGATAGGTGCGCGGAAGCGAGTCCCAGGCCTGATCCGGGGGCACAACAGTATTGAGAAGGAACGTCCCCCCAGGCAAAAGATCGTTCAGCATATCCTCATAGCGCTCAAGAAAAACCGGCTGGTGGCAGCCGATGAACTGCGCCTGTGTGATCAGATACGAAGAGCGGATCGGCTCCGCGCCGAATCTTAAATGAGAAACGGTCACGGCTCCGGACTTGCGAGAGTCATAAACAAAATAGCCTTGAGCGTTAAAATCCGTGTTCTCGCCGATGATCTTGATCGAGTTCTTGTTCGCCCCCACCGTTCCATCGGCCCCTAAACCGTAGAAGAGGGCGCGGAAGACCTTATCCTCCGTCGAAAAATTCTTATCATAGCTCAGACTCGTATGCGTCACGTCATCCTCGATCCCGACCGTAAAGTGGTTTTTCGGAGATGATTGTCCGAGATTTTCGAAAACCGCCTTGATCATGGCCGGCGTAAATTCTTTCGAAGAAAGCCCGTAACGCCCCCCGACGACTTTCGGGAACTTCTTCAACGAGGCAGTCCCGGTCCCGATCTCCTCCTGAAGCGCCGCGAGGACGTCCAGATACAAAGGATCGCCGATGCTGCCAGGCTCCTTGGTCCGGTCGAGGACCCCGACGGTCTTGGTCGTGGCCGGAAGGGCTTTCACGAAATGTTTGGCGCTGAAGGGGCGATAAAGACGAACCTTGACGAGTCCTACTTTCTCCCCTTTTTTAAGGAGATAATCCACCGTCTCATGGGCGGTTTCCGCACCCGATCCCATGAGTACGATCACCCGTTCCGCGTCCGGAGCACCGTAATATTGGAAGAGTTCGTATTTCCGGCCAACAATCTTTTCAAATTGGCGCATAACTTCTTCCGTTTTGGCAGGGACTTGATCATAGAAAGGATTCACGGCCTCGCGGGCTTGGAAGAAAACATCGGGATTCTGCGCCGTTCCGCGAAGGACCGGACGATCGGGGGTTAGCGCACGAGCGCGGTGAGCAAAGACCATTTTTTCGTCGATCATTGCGCGCATTTGATCTTCCGGGATCAACGCCACTTTCGCCACCTCATGCGAGGTCCGGAATCCATCGAAGAAATGGACAAAAGGGATCCGCGACGCGAGGGTCGCGGCCTGCGCGATCAAAGCGCAATCCATCGCTTCCTGAACCGAGCCCGAGCAGAGCATTGCATAACCGGTCGCTCGCGTCGCCATGACATCGCCGTGATCCCCGAAAATAGAAAGCGCATGGGCGGCAAGCGTCCGGGCGGCCACGTGAAAGACGGCCGGCGTCAGTTCGCCGGCGATCTTGTACATGTTCGGGATCATCAGGAGAAGACCTTGCGAAGCCGTGAAGGTGGTGGTCAAAGCGCCGGTCTGAAGCGCTCCATGGACCGTACCGGCCGCGCCGCCTTCACTCTGAAGCTCAACCACGGACGGAATCGTCCCCCAAATGTTCTTTTTATTTTCCGAAGCCCACTGATCCGCGAACTCCCCCATCGGCGATGAAGGCGTGATCGGATAGATCGCGATCACTTCATTCGTCCGGTACGCCACATAGGCAACCGCTTCATTTCCATCCAAGGTTTCGTATTTCGCACTCATAAGTCACACCGCCTTTTGCTTGAAAAATGATTAAAAGAACCTGCTCGCCCTGAAGTCCTGCGGGGAAAAACCCTTAAGCAAAGGAAGCTTCGAAAGCGGTTAAATGAGAACGACGCGCGCATCCACAACCTGCGCGCCTTTGCCCTCCGCAAGCACAAAGAGAGGGTTGATATCGATCTGGTCGATCGCAGCCTCCGCACACGATAGCTGGGATAAACGCTGGAGACAATCGGTGATGGCAGCAAGATCGGAAGGCGGCTCGCCTCGCACGCCTTTCAAAAGATTGAAAGCGCGGATCTCCTCGACCATGCATCGCGCGCTCAGTTCGCGGATCGGCGCGACCCGGAACGTGACATCCTTGAGCGCCTCGACATAGATCCCGCCGAGACCGAACATGAGAATGGGTCCGAAATGGAGGTCCCGGTTCATCCCCAGAATGACCTCCCGACCCGGCGAAGCCATCTTCTGGACAAAGATCGCATCCAGTCCAAGCTTCTTTTTAGCGCAGCTTTGGGTGATCTCGTCATACGCTTTTTTGACATCCTCCGCGGTCTTGAGGTTGATCTTGACCCCGCCGATATCAAATTTATGCACGATTTCGCGAGAGATCACTTTCAGGACCACCGGAAATCCGACGGCCTTCGCGATTTTCGTTGCTTCGCTTGCCGATTTCGCCTGTCCATAAGGAAGCACCGGGAACCCATACGCTTTCAGAATATCCATCGACTGATAGCTCGTCAGCAGTTTTTGCCCGGCCTTTTGGGCTTCAGCGATCACTTTTTTCGCCGCCGCGGTATCGGCCGGATATTTCTTGATCACGGTCCTCGGCCGAGTCATCCAATCCCGGTATTTGATCATCGCCCCCAGGGTCCGCGCGGTTTCTTCGGGGAAAATATAATGCGGTATCTCGTTGTCTTCGAGGATCTTCACGCCCTTGGACACATCGACGCTCCCCATAAAGCAGGCCAAAATGGTCTTGGGAGTATCCTTATCCACCTGCACGATCACACTCGCGATCTCTTCGATATCGGTCATGGCCTGTGGGGTTAGGATCACGATCACACTGTCCACGTTTGGATCCGCCAAAATACAACGCAGCGCATGGTCGTAGCGATCATGCTGCGCATCGCCGATCACATCGATCGGATTGGAGAAATTCGAGGTCGGGGGAAGTTTTTCCTTCAGTCGAAGCACGGTCTTGGGATCGATCTTGGCGATCTCGAGGCCGTAACGGACACAAGCATCGGTGGCCATGATCCCCGGACCGCCTGCGTTCGTTACGATCGCTACGCGACTCGATCTGGGGATCGGCTGATTCGCAAACGCGATCGCATAATCGAAGATCTCGGAGACCGAATCGACCCGCAGCACTCCAGCCTGATTGAAAATCGCATCGTAGACACTGTCCGAACCCATCAGAGAGCCCGTATGCGACTGCGCCGCTTTCGCGCCCTGCGGCGTCCGGCCCGATTTGATCGCAAGGATGGGTTTTCTTTTGGCCTGATCGCCGGTGATCTCTCGCGCAAGCTCGATGAAAGCGCGGCCATCCACGAGATCCTCGACGTACATCAGGATCACATCGGTTTGCGGATCATCCTTAAGGTAGCGAAGCAGGTCGAGCTCGTTGATATCCGTTTTGTTCCCCAAGCTCACGAATTTCGAAAATCCGATATTCTCGCCTTTCGCATAATCGAGAATCGCCGCGCAAAGCGCACCGCTTTGAGAAATAAAAGCGATATTGCCGTGTTTCGGCATGGTCCTCGAAAAACTCGCGTTCACCGAGACCAACGGATCAGTATTGATCGATCCAAGACAGTTCGGCCCCATCATGGGAATATTATTTTCTTTGACGAGCTTTGCGATCTCCGCTTCAAGCTTGGCCCCTTCGGGACCAGTCTCTTTGAAACCCGCGGAAATGACAATGATCCCCCCGACTTTCTTGGCAACACATTCTTGGATAGTTTGAGGAACGGCTGAACTGGGAAGGATGATAACGGCAAGATCGACCGGACCGGGCAGATCGGACACGGCGGAAAAGCATTTAACGCCGTCGATCGCATCGGCTTTGGGATTCACGGGATAAACCGCCCCTTTGAATCCCGACGCGACCAGATTATGGAGGACCGCATATCCGACGGAATCTTTACGTCGCGATGCTCCGATCACGGCAACGGATTTAGGTTCAAAGATCGATCGCAGGTCTTTAGTTTTTGGCTTGGCGGCAACAGACAAGGACGGCATACCCTACTCCTCGAAATGTTATAAATTGATCACGCTTTATCTATATCAGTTCATAAAATTAGGAGCCTGATGATGCACTCCTAACTTTTTTGTTCCGCTGATCCCAACAGGAAAGCGAAAAACTTGAATTCAAGACGAGCGGTATTCTATCACGCTCTAAGATGGAATTGTAGGGTTTCTTGAAAAAAAATACGCGGATGGTACACGGCTCAAATACTATCGGGGAATGTAGCTGCAAAGCAGATCTTCGGCAAAAGGATCGCCATAAGTCGCGTAGGCACGGGATCTTGACCCCCCGCATAAAACCCGGTACTCGCACCGCCCGCAACGCCCTTGAAGTTTTTCGGGGTCTCGAAGGGCCTGGAACAACGCATGATCACGATAAACCGCGCTCACCGGGTCTTTACGCACATTTCCGCACACAATAGGAAGAAAACCACTGGGCATAATATCGCCCCGATGGGAAACGAACAGAAATCCTCTCCCCGCGTTGACGGTCAATGGCGAGAGACCGATACGCCCTCCGGATCTTACGGCATTCCGGATCCCCGAGGGTGTCACGCCTCGCGTCAACATAGCTTCCGAAGCATCCTTCCCTTGCGAAGAGTCTTTTTGAAAAACAAATCTTCTGAAATGCGGCGCTTCGGCCACTTTGATCAGCAACGGCGCTCGCCGGCTGAACGCATAGATCCGTTCAAAGATCCCTTCGACATAGGAAGCAGTCGCAAGCGGCATCTCTTCTCCGCGGCCGACCGGAACAAGAAAAAAAATCTCCCAAAAGACCGCGCCCAACGCAACGACCAAACCCATGAGCCGTTCCAGCGCTTCGGGAGCAAGGCCATTGATCATCGTATTGATCTGCAGATCCAGACCGGCTTCCCGCACCCAACCCGCCGCCTGCATCGTCCGCTCGAAGGAGCCTTCCGCTCCCCGCAAAGCATCGTGCTCAGCCGCCTGAGGAGCATCCAGGCTGAGAGCCAGCTGGTCCAGCCCCGCCTGTTTCAGCCGCTGGATACGCTCCCGGGTCAATAAAGCGGACCCGGCTGGGATCGCTCCGGTCCGGGCCGCATGATCCTTTGCGAATCCGATCAGATGTTCCAGATCATCACGCTTGAGAGGGTCCCCTCCGCTGAACACGAAAATACCGGTCCCCATTTCCCGCACAGCGCGAATGAGCCCCTCCGCTTCCTGCGTCGTCAATTCCTCGGGGGATCTTGCCGGAGCCGCGTTGGCGCGACAGTGCCGGCAAACGAGATCACAGGCCTGGGTCATTTCCCAGATCACGAGGAACGGAGCGCGGGAAAAATCAACGGAGGCGGCGTGCTTCATCCAGTTCTGATTCCTCGATCTTCTGGTGCGCTTCATCATAAAGCGCACGATCCGGCTCCGGCAGTTCAAGGGCGGGAAAACGCCTCGCAAGATTTTCGTGGAAGAGATAATCGAGATGGGCGTTTGAGTCGGGGCGGATCCCCATCACGTTCTCCCAGACATCCTGGTTCTCCATGCAAAAATAGACGAAAACATTTTTCCATTTCTGACGGATCTTGCGGTAAACGAATGCATAGAGTTTTTCCCGGACCGGCCGAAGATACCTCCATTTGCCGTCCTGCCCACGGATCATTTCGGGATCCGTGAGGCGCGTGGCCGGGAAACGATCCAGAATCGCCCGACGGACATCCTGGGAAAAACGGACCGTTCCGAGGCTGATCCAAACCACGGCTTCTTCCGGAACCGCATCCGCCATGCGGTCGATCAAATCGCCGTAGGCATCCTCCCAACCAGGGATTGAGATCAGCGGATCAAAATGGAAACCCGTCCGATACCCTTTCAGGACCGCCTGCTTGGCCCCCTCCAAGCGTCTGGCAAGCGGAGGGGCACCATGCTCGAATTCCTGGATCATCGCATCCGGATTGAGCGACCATGAAACCACCAGTCTCGGATGAGGCGCCGGCGGCAGGTGGTCGACGAAAGCCGTTTTGGTTTTCATTTCGTAGATCAGGTTCTTCCGGTCGCATCGGGACATGAGATCAAAATTCCACCCGGTCAACGCATCCAGCGCAAGGCTGTCGGTCAGTTCGCCCGTGCCCGCGCGGAAAAGTTTTCTGGGATAAACGGCAAGCTGATCTTCAAGTTCCCGGTAAAGTTCGCCGGAATTCATGTAAACGGTCAGAAAGGGCCGGTTCAGATAGCCCTGCAAAACACAATAACTGCAGTCCATCGGACAATGGGCCTGGGTCTGCAGGATCCAATAACCGCAGCAAAGGTAGGAGCGCTGGGTCGCGGGGCAAGGCTTGAAGCGACGGCCTTCATGACGCGTCAGCCAAAGGATCTTCTTGGCATCTTCCAAAGCGATCCCTGAGGACCTTTGTTCGAGGTCGGTCCATCCCGAGACCTCTTCCACCGGCACACCGTCAAGCCGCTCGAGGATGCGTAGGGTCGAAGGCCAATCGCGTACGCACGAATCCACATAAACTTTTTTCAGGGGAATTATTTTAACCGCTGGGGGCATTTAGATCACCGCCTTTTCGACCGCCCCGATTTCCTGCCAGATCCGGCGAGCGGCTTCTTCGGCTCTTTGGACGCAACCGGGAACGCCCACGCCGCGGTAAGAATTTCCCGTCAAAAAGAGCCCGGGAATCTTTCGGACCGCCTCCTCAAGGCGCTGCAAAAGATCCAGATGTCCGACCCGGTACTGAGGCATTGATTGGACATGGACAGCCGTATGCACGGCCTCCGGAGGACGATGCAGACCGAACGCGGCGCGGATCTCTTCAAAAACCCGTGAACCGATCTTCTCTCCCGGAAGATCACGGAGAAGATCACAATGCTCCCGTCCGATGAACGCGCGGATCAGCGTTCGCCCGGCGGGCGCACGGCCCTCAAACTTCTGCCCTGAAAAAGACCCGCCCATCACCTGCGAAAGGTTTTTGGCCGCGACCAGAAATCCGGACCCAGGAGGTAACGGATCCGCCGCATCCGGGCCAAAACCCAAATGCACGGAGATCATCGAACGAAACGGGATCGAATCCAGTTCTTTCGCAAGCAAAGGATGATCCTCCGCAAGCAACATGGCTACTCGCTTGGATGAGACCGCAAGACAGACCGCATCCGCCGAAAGCGTTCGGCCGTCGTCCAAAGTCGCGGTCCATTCATCCCCGCACCGAAGCCTTTCAAGACGCATGCCGGTCACCCAGCGGATATCGGGCATGCGATCCACCAACGCATCGGTCAAAGTTTGCATTCCGCGGCGGAAAGAAAGGAAAATCCCCTTCTCCTTTTTGATTCGCGCGATCGGCCCTTCTGCTTTAGAACGATTCGCGAAAAACGCGGCCGCCGCCCGGATCATGCTTCCGTATTTCGTTTCCATCTCATGGAACCGCGCCAGGGTCGCCCGAAGGCTGATCTCGCAGATATCCCCGCCGTAAATATTCCCCAGAAAAGGCTGCGCAAGTTTTTCCATCGCCTCGCGTCCGAAACGACGCCGGACAAAATCCCCGAGACTTTCATCGGACTGGTCCCGCCGGGCAGGGATCAAAAGCTCAAGGGCCATACGAAGCTTCCCGGAGAAACTGATAAAAGGCAGTTCGAGAAGCGCTCGGATATTCGAAGGGGCGATCAAATAAAAACTGCTCGGGATCCGGTGCAACCGGTTGCGATCGAGCATATAGACCTTGCGCTGCCCGGAAGGAATACCGATCAGTTCGTCTTCCAAACCAAGCTTCGCGCATAACTCAAGGGTTTGCGGAGGCTCGGCCGCAAAACTGTCCGGTCCCCATTCGAATAAATATCCGTTCTCATGCTGAGTCCGGATCACGCCCCCAAGACGAGGCTCCTGTTCCAGGACCGTGAGGTCGAGCGGAATATCATTGTTCTGGGAAAGCTCGCGAAGATAATAGGCCGTGGCGAGTCCCGAGACCCCGCCGCCGACGATCAGGACCCGTTTCGGCATCATGGGCATTCCCGAACCGGATCGATCGCCGCACTCAGAAGACCCGGCCCACCCCATCCCATGACCGATTGATAGCCCAGACGGCCAAGGACCGCCGTCATTGCGTCGAGAGACCGGTGGTCGGAGAGGTGGAATTGGCCTTCGCCCTCCTCTTCGTCAGGGTTCGCATATCCTCCGATATCGGTCGAAACCCCGGCGCTCAGATGGGTCACGCCAATCCCCAGTCGAAGAAGCTCATCCCGGAATTCCCCGCGCTCACGGGTCGTCAAGACGATTCCGGAAGCCGGAAGGGCAATCCGCAGGACCGTGAGTATTTTTTTGAAATCCTCGTCCGAGACAAAATCTCCCTCGATAGCCGTCAAATCGACCCCGGTCGCAGGCCTCAAGCGCGGCAAAGAGATCGTCGACGGGAATCTCCCGTGATCCCGGAACAAGACCCAGGCATGCTCCATGAGGGAAAAAACTTCCGCACGGAAATCCGAGAGCCCGGCAAGGAACCCGACCCCGATCTGTTCGATCCCCTCGCCC
>JBMONI010000024.1:197500-216882 GCA_049324575.1 Candidatus Omnitrophota bacterium
CGCGGGAAAGGGCTCGATAACGCCAATCGAAATCCGTCTTGGGGCCCGGCGGATGCATTTTTCGATAGGTCGCCGGATCGTAGGTCTCCTGATAAAGAACGCAGCGGTTCACGCCAAGGTCTTTCAAAAAACGGTAGTCATGGCTTTCGGCAGGACCGATTTCGATTCCTACCGAAAAATCAAGGCCGGCATCCCGCAGTCCCCAGAGATAAGGGCCCAGGTGTCTCGCATCGGCATGGTCCGGATGTTCTCCGGCCACAAGCAACAGAGTCCGGTGCCCCCGTTCCCAAAGGATACGGGCTTCCTGGACGAAGGCCTCGACCGAAAGGGCATGGCGTTTCACCTGCTCGTTAGACCGCCGGAAACCGCAGTAAAGACAGTCATTGACGCAATGATTTGAAAAATAAAGAGGGGCAAAAAGAAAGATCTTCGAGTGGAAATTCTCGACCGTAAGTCTCTTGGCCAGCGCCATCAGACCGGACCAATCTGCAGGTCCTGCACGTTCCAGAAGACAGCGGGTCTCTTCCGGCGTAAGCCCCTTGCCGAGGGAAGCTTTCTTCAGGACCCCATTGAAATTTTGCGACTGGTCTTCCATAGCTTTTCCTCTGTCAGCGCCACGGGATGCTTCGAGCCCTCGGGAGCCCGAAGGGTCCCGGTCCCAGCAGCGGAAAAATCAGGAAGGACGTAGCGGGTTATTTCTTTTCAGCGCGTCTGCCGATCTCTTGATCGATCAGGAACATCCCTTTCTCGTCCGTCCCCGCCATTTTAACCAAATCCAGGACAGATTGGAAGAGGTGCTCCTCTTCATGCTGTTCGGCGACATACCACTGAAGGAACTGGAACGTGGAATAATCCTTGTCCTTCAAGCAGGTATCCACCAAAGCATTGATGGAGCTTGTCACATGCTGTTCATGCTTGAGGACCTGTTCGAACATTTTCACGACCGTTTTGAATTCCGAAGGCGGCTCTCTCAGCGAAGTAGCCCGCGCGTATCCGCCCGCGGCATTGATATAATGGAAGAGCTTCATCATGTGTTCACGCTCTTCTTCGGCATGCGCAAATAAGAACTTGGCGCAACCTAAGCGCGCCTGTTTTTCACACCAGGACGCCATGGCCAAATACAAATGGGACGCATAATTCTCCTCGGCGATCTGCTGATTCAGCAGGGTCTCTATTTTCGTAGAAAGCATAGGCCTTCCTCCTTGATCTTGGGGACCTTGTCGAAAGCTCAAGCTAACATATCATGGAAGGCAAGATTCCGAAGCTGTTGGAAAATTTCAGGAGATGTGGATCTTCGCAGCCTCGCCTCCCTTTTCGAGATAGCGGGCCGCATAAAGATGATAACGGTGAGCAAGCTCAGAGATCTCAAAAGCGATCTGCGTGATCTCTTCTCGGATCTTCCTGGCTTGTTCTTCTGCAAGATCCTCGGCGGGAATTCGGCCCAGGCGGGTTTGGATCGTGCTTAGTTTTTTCTTCTGAGCCCGGATCAGACGCGCATACGTTTGCGCTTTGCTTTGGAGTTCCGGAACAGAAAGAAGGCCGATCTCGGCTTCGATCGCCTCGATCGGCCTGCGGGGATCTTCTTGTTTGGCGCACCCTGAAGAGAGACCGATCATCCAACTCAGGATCCATCCTGCGACAGCGATCTTTCCCATCAAAAAACGGCGATACGACGTCGGGATCAAGCCTTGAAAAGCGAGATCTTGGTCGTCTTGCCCGATCTTTTGAAACAAACTTTCCCTTCGCGGGCAAGCCAGCCCAAGCCCTGATGCAACAACTCGAGATCTTCGATCCCTGCCTTCGTGCGAAGCTTGGATTCTGCCAGCTCGTTGTTCTCTTCAAGCGCTTTGTAGATCTTGCCGGCCGCTTCGCCGATGAAATAATACTGTTCCTGCATTCCTCCTCCTTTGCGGGTTAGTTTTGTTCGCAATAATTCCGAAAATTCACGTTCGGAAAGATATTGTTCTTGTTCTCAAGCCGCGAGATCCAACCTTCGTCCACATGCTGCTTGAGCAGATCATGGTAAATACGGTTAAAATTCGCCAAATGCTCTTTCGTTCTTTTTTCGGCATACGGGACCATGGTCTGCATATGCATGATAAATGCCCAGTCGCTCGATTGGGCAAGTAAAAGCTCCCGCGCCGCCTGATTCAGAGCGCGTTCGATCATGCCGTTCGATCCGTTGAACCGGTTCGCCAGCTCCGTCATGCGAAGCCCTGCCTTGTGCAGATGACGGTAGATCCAGTGGTTGGACCCCGAAAGCCAGGTCTCACTGTAGCCCTTCCATCCCCAACTCGACATGGAGGGTGTCGAAACCTGGTTAATGCGGTAGACGTTCAAATAATCCGAAGGAGTGATCAGCCGGATAGCCTGCTGGTCATAAGCGACCTTGCGGATCAGGAAATTAAGGAATTCAGGCCCTTCGTACCACCAATGCCCGAAGAGTTCGGCATCGTAAGGCGCGACCACGATCGGCTTTCTCCCCATGAAGCTTTCGAGATATTCCGCTTGTTTCTCACGGTTGAACATGAAATTGCCCGCATGTTCAGCCGCCCGCTCAAGCGCCCACGTACGGACATAAGGCTCCTTATGATCGCTCTCCCCCGTGATCCGGTAATATTTGATCCCGGTGTTGATCCGGTGCCCATCCGGCGAAATGTAATTACGGATATAATCGTAATCCAGATCGAACCCGATATCCCGATAGAATTCCCGATAATTATAATCGCCCGGATAGCCTTCGATCGAAGACCAGACCTGCTTAGAGGATTCCATGTCTCGCGCAAAGGCCGCAACGCCCGACGGACAATAGATCGGAGCATAAACGCCGAACTTGGGACGGGGAGACGCATGAAGGATCCCGTGCGTGTCCGTCAAAAAATAACGGATCCCAACGGATTTGAGGATCTCGTCGACCCCGGGATAATAACCGCATTCGGGAAGCCATATCCCGATCGGGTTCCGCCCGAAGATCCCCCGGTACTGCTCTACCGCGGTCACGATCTGCGCCTTGACCGCCGCATAATTACGGTTCACGAGCGGAAGATAACCATGGGTGGCGCCGCAGGTAATGATCTCGAGATGGCCCCGGTCCTGGAATTTTTTAAAAGCCCAGGTAATATCCTTGTAATAGCGGTTGAGGAAGGTATCCCGCGCCTGGGTGAACTGCCAGTAATAATGCAATGCCGTCTGGTGGAATTCGGGCTGAAATCGCGTCCGTTCGACCTCTTTGCTCGAAAGCTCGATCAATTTGTCCACATGCCGGATATAGCGATCCTGCAGGAGAGGATCTTTCAACATGGAGATCAGGGTCGGCGTAAGGGACATGGTGATCCGGAACGGCACTTTGTCACGCTCGAGCCCCTCGAACATATGGATCAGCGGGATGTAGGTCTCGGTAATGGCTTCGTAAAGCCAACTTTCCTCGAGGAAGAACTCATGTTCGGGATGGCGCACGAACGGCAAATGCGCATGCAACACGATCGATAAAAAACCCTTTTCCATAGTGTCCTATTCTTTCCTTCCCGTGGATACTGCTCTTACGAACCCGCTTTGAGGATGGGAGCAGGTCTTTCGGTACTACGCACGACCGTAGGAATGATATTTCTCTCTTCCAGCCCGTCGGCGGAGACCGCCTTGGCATCTAGAACGATCTTCCCGTCCGGAAGAGCGAAACGGCAGGTAAAGGTCCCGTCCGGCCTAAGCTTCACGGTCTTGCCCTGGAGGGTGACAAGCGCATCCGGCTCCGTAGCTCCGTAAACGATCAATTCGCAGTCGAGGACGAACCAGAATCCTCGTTGTTTTTTGATCTTGACCGGACTGCCCATGCTGGTGATCATACCGGCGCCCGATCCCGAGGTGATCGCCCCGCGCAATCTTTCTTCCATGAGCTTTTGGAGTTCCGCCGAGCTTTTGCCGACCTCGAACCCCCCGGAAAGGGCATACATCTTGTCGAAATCAATATCCATCCACTGCTCATCGATCACATCCGACATGCCGGCCCTCGGCGTTGTAACCTGGTTGGAACGGACCAGCATGAGATAACGGCCGTCGCGGTGCAATAAACCGATCTCGGCGACATAACTTCGGTTCGGATGAACATTGATGAACCAATGATCCACCACATCTTTCAATTCAACGTTAGAGAAGATCTCCCAGTTTTTGGGATCCGAGGTGTCATAGACCCGCAGGAGGGTCTTGACCTCATCCCAGTTCCCGCCAAGCTGCTGGAGCGCCTGCCAATGGCGATCGTGCTGAATCTCCCAGTAGGCGTAAATCCAATGAGGGTCCCGGACAAGAAGGTAAATATGGTTATCCCCGTAATTCGACGGAAGATCCTGGCTCTGCTCGGGCCAGATCTGTTGGGCGGGCGAAACAGCGAACTCATGCCGTGGAGACACCTGAAGAATTTCCTGGGCCGAAACAGCTTCCGCTGAAGTTTCCTGCAAACGGGTCAATGCCGGAGAAGCGGTCGCGGGGGATGTCTTCGCAGAAGCTTTAAGCGAGCGCAGGGTCTTTTTGAAGGAGATGATCTTTTCGGGGAGTGATCTTTTTTCTGGCTTTTCCGTTTTAGCCGTTCGCGTGTTCGGCTTCTTTACGGAATTCTTCGATGAGGCACGGACCTCATCTTTTCTCTTGCGCGGCACCGCCATGATCTCCCCCGATCTGAATCAAAATGCTTGTGAATGATAAAAAGCCGTTTTCAGACCCCTACTATGTACTTCTCATGGATATAAGAAAATATAAAGCCGCGGGAAAGACAATTCATTCTAGCAAAAGACACAAGCTTTTCGCAACTGCTTTCAACCGACTTTGGCAAAATTTTCCCATTCTTGACTCGATCCCGCGGCAAATTCCATTTTCTGGCCTATACCCCTAATAGCGCATTGACTTTCTCAATGACTTTAAATGCATCGGCCACATAGAGAATATCCGCTTTTCCATGAGCCCAGCCGCAGTTAGGGTCCAAATTAACCGCCCTTCTCTCCTTGATAAAGCGCCATCCCACTACATGAGGCTCTTCCCCATGGCAGCAGGTCGCCAATCCTTTAGGATGCCGAGGGGAAGTGCCTGTTTGTCCCACCTGGTTCAGATGGCTCATGAACGAAAGGACTTCCAGCCCCTCGGTGGACTGATCGACCAGGGATTTGCTGCTCCCCAGCGAGGCCTGGCTTTTTTGGATCATGTCCAGGATAAGTTTTTCCGCTTCTTTGATATGGGCTTGGCCATCGGCCTGTTTTTTGGTCCACCCGGCTCCCGCAACAAAAAGCAGTGCGGCGTCCGGACGAAGGGTCTGCGCACCCGCTGAAGCGGCTTCAAATCTTACGACTTCGGTCTTTTTATTTTGATCCGTCAGGGCCACAGAGACCTTTTCTGCTGACACTGTCCCCGGAGTCCCCTTCCAAGCCGGGTAAATCCCCGATTCGACCAGAAGGAACCACGGCCGTTTGGATCGAGCAATCGTGGCCAGCATCCTCTGGCGATAATACCAACGCTGCACCTTGAGCCCTGAGGTAAGATCAAGACCGCTCACCCGCGTATCGATCGATCCGCCCGCCCGCTGCGCCACGCCGGCCATCATGCGAGAGAAACGCGAAGTTGCGGGCGCAACGATCAACGTAGGGGAAGCCGCTTTGACCGCTGCGAAGACGGCTTCGATGTCCGTGGAATAACGCGCCGCTTCAAGATCTTTGCCTCCCACCGCATAAAACTTTTTCGCTCCGCAAGCCGCGAGAGCGTTCAAAGCCGGCTCCGGCTCGCCGCCGATCACCGCCGTCTCGAGGACCGCCTGCAGTTTTTCGGCCATCTCACGGGCCGCGCTTAACGTCTCCAGAGCGATCCTCGGGAAGGACCCGTCCGGTTGAGTGTGCGCTATAAAAAGGATCTTTTCCATAAGGGGTAGCTCTCCCGTGTTTAAAAGTTATCTTTTGATCCAATCCACGATCTCCCGGGCGATCTCTTCGACGGGAGCATCTTTGACGATCTTGGTGTCGCGTTGCTGTTTGGGGACTTCCACCGAAGCAAATTGCAAGACATCCGCCGCCAATTGGGCGGGAGCCGCCTTTTGAAGCGCCGGCATGATCGAACGCATATTGACCATTCCAACTTGCGGATTATTCGGCGGCTCCGGAAGTGTCCCGGTCGCCCACGCCAGGACCACGGGCGGCGCTTTGCATTTAGACACTTGATATTGTCCGCCCTCGACCCGTTCATGGATCTGCAAGGAACCGTCTGCCAGGATCTCGAGTTTGTCCGTATTAGCGAATTGATCCGTAATACCAAGCCTTTCGCCGACCATCTGCATCGTCACTCCCGCATCGCGGGACGCGGAGGCATATCCGCCAAAAACAAGCAGACGCTCTTTGTTCAGGCCGGGAATCTTCTGGATGGCCTCGGCCAATTCCCGAGCGACCTCCGCAGCCTCCGTAAAACCGCTTGCGCTCCCATCCACCGCAACGAGATCAAAAGGCGCTTTTTGCGCGATCGACATCATCAGCTGCTGCAATTTTGCCTTGGGGCCGAGACTGACCAGCCAAACCTTGCTGCCCGCTGCCTTTTTCGCCAAATGCGCCGCTTCAAAAAGGGCATGCCCGGCCCAAGGATCGAGGATCGAGGGCAGCATGGCTTCGTTCTTAAGACCCGGCCCGGCCGGTCCCATCACAGGCTCCAGGGTCTGCAAGGGATCCGGGACCAAACTTCCGCATACCACGATATGAAAACCTTCTGCCATAAAATTCTCCTTTATTCGGGATCAGTTTTCCGCGGAATGAAGGCCGCCCGCTCCGGCCGCAAATTGAATATTGCCTTTATCGGCATTTCCTTCCACGATTTGACTGCAATTCCAAAGACAGGCGCCGCAATGAACGCATTTTTCCCGGTCGAATTGCGGCTTGCCTCCACTCTCGCCGGGCATGATCGCCTGCGCGGAGCAAAGCTCGATGCAGATCTTGGTCCCGCAGGTCTCGCACAAATGCGGATACAAAAAGACAACATGATCGGCATAACCCGCCGGCGCCTGAACTTTCCCGCCTACAAGCAAGGCATCCTGATGGGACATCAAGAGTTTGCCGTCATAAGAGATCTTCGGCCATCCGAGCCGGTCCATGATGGCCTCATGCAACGCGACCCCCGCTTTCGCCGATTCGGCCCGGATCTTCCCGATCTCCTCGGCAGGGATCTTCTTTGCAAAGTATTCTTCGATCGTTTTGAAGCCGACATAAGGGCTTCGCGGTTTGGCGGGAATACTCAGAAATCCTCCCGTGAACCCCGCCACCGCCATGCCCAAGAGTCCCAACGTAAAATCAAATTGGAATCCGTCCCGCGATCTTTCGGCAATGCGGCTTTCCTTATCGAGCCAGCTTTTCCGGCGCCGTGCCACATAAGCCGCTTCGAGATTTTCGCGGGTCATCGGCTTGTTCTCCTTCCAAAGTTCGATCACCCCTTCGGCCAGCAGCACACCGGTTTCCCAAGCTTCGTCCACTCCGGAGCCGGTCAATACATTGGTACTTCCCGACCCTTCGCCGATCCGCGCATAACCGTCCCCGACAAGGAAGGGCTCTCCCCGGCGTCCGGACTCTTGAAGAGACTTTGCGCCCCAGGAACGCATCACCGCTCCGTTCAGGTGTTGCCAAAGATAAGGATGGGTGATCCAGTGCTGAAGATAGCGGTAGCTGGTGCGCACAGGATTTTGGAACCAGGAAGGGACAAAGATCCCCAGGGAAGCAAGGTTATTTTCATAGACATAGAGAAAACCGAAAATGTCCGGTTCAGGATAACCGAAAGTATGAAAGACCATTCCCGGTTTGAGCGAAGTCTCTTTCGGAAGCTCAACCACCATTTTCATCCCCACCGCCCATTCCCGCTTATGATGCCCTTCAGGCATCCCGAAATGATCGTCCAACTGCCGCCCCACGGCTCCGACCGGCCCATCCCCCACGACGGTAAGATCCGCATGAACATCCATCCCGGGCATGAACCCGGCCTCGGCCTGACCGTTCTTCGCGACCCCTTGATCAACGAGCCGGATCCCCTTGACCTGCTCTTTCTCGATCAACGCCTCTTGGACCGGCATCGTGGGCCAGATCTGGACCAGCCCTTGGGCCATCAACTGACTTCCGACCCACTGTGTGAATTGTCCCATCGAAAGCACGAAACCGCCTTCCTTGCTCAAAAAAGGCGGAATGATCGGAAGATCGAGCGCCATTTTTTTACAAAAAGGTTTCAGGACCGCATCCGCAATCTTGAGGACCCAGGACCGCTTGCTGGCCCCGTGCGGGTCCATGAGGTAAAGCACTTTTTCGTGGGTGACCGGATGGCTCATCGGCACATCGGCGGGATTCAGGGACGGAAATGTTTTTTTGATGCTGCGCGCGCGAGTGACGACGCCGGAAACACCGAATCCGATATCATCCGCCCGCTCATAGCAGACCACTTGGAGGGGCATTCCCTCCATCGCGCGGCTTTTGAGAAGAGGGTCGCCGCTTTCCGAGGTCAGGGCGCGGGAAAGGGTCGTCAGAAATCCGGCGCACGCCGGACCAAAACCGACGCACGCGATATCCACGTTGAGGTTCTGTCGTTCGATCTTTGACGCGTTCATCATTGCGCCGGCCCCGGGGTTAGGCCGGATAATCCAAGGCTTCGGGGATCATGACCTGGGTCAGCGCTTCGGCCGCTCGGTCTTTCGCGAGCCGGGCCCCGGTCAGACACCCGTCCAGTTTGTTGCGCATTCGAAGGAACGCATCCATCGCGGGGAAGGATACGCAAGGTCCCGCTTTGGCGGGATGGCTGCCGTTCTTTTCGATGACATCGCTCATGGAATGCGCGCAGGAACAAACGCCAGGCATGACGGATTCCATCGCATCCGCGTCGTCGGCTCCATACGCTTGGCCACTTGACGGATCCCCCCACGAAGGGTGCCGCTGATATCCGAAAACCAGCTCCGAACAGATCTTGCCGACCTCTCCGGCCGCGCGCGCAGCCTGAACGTGACAAAGATCAGAAAAGAAATTGAGGAAACCTGGAAGGCTGTCCGCCAGAACGGGATTTTCGGGCCCTTTGCTTTCCAGTTCCAGATAATCCAGGATCTGACAACGGGAGGCAAGCAGCCAACAAAGCGCATCGGCCATCGGAAAGGTCACTCCCTGGCGTTGATTGTGATAAAGGGCTTTGCCTTCGGCATCTTTGGTGTTCTGAAGATGATCGATCGTCCAAAGCCAAAGCTCCATCGCCGTCGCAAGCGTACATGCCCCGGTCCCCGGCCTCCGGGAAGCGATCGCACGCATTTCCTTGACCCAATCGCGAAATTGAGTAAGGAAAAGCTCATCGGTCATGGTCAGCGTCATCTGGCGACGCTGCACCGCTTCGGGCCCTTCATAAGTCGCTTCCAACTGGGCATCCATCCATTTCTGCGGAAGGAAACCCGGGCAATCCTCCGTAATGCCATAACCGCCCATCAAGCTCACGGCTTCGCGCATCATCGTCGCGCCGTAACCGGTATTCCAGAGTTTGCAGGCTGGGCAAAGGACATTCGCAACCGAATCACGGATGAGGAATTGGGCAACAACATCCTCCGCGAGTTTTTGATAGCGAACTTTGTCCCGTTTAGATTCCGGCAATTTGGACAGGGCAAGAAAATCGAGCGCTTCTTGCTGAGCCGTTCTCAGGACTTTGAGCTGGTTGCGCCCTTTGAGCCCCTGTTTCTCAAAGATCTCGTTCTTTTGCCTTTCCAGCGGATCGAAACTGTCGAAATGTCGCGCGGTCGCGAATCCGAGCGAGGCGCTCGCTTCGCCGGTTGCCCATACATCGATCAGGCGATGGAGCGCATCTTCTTTCTGCTGAAGACCGAACTGATAGCGGGGCGTTCCTTCCCCACCGAGCGTCCCCCCGCGGAACCGGCCGCGCTGATAACGGATCACGGGTTCGACCGCCGAAAGCAATTTGGCAGAGGTCATGATCCCGACCGTCACACGCGTACGGCGAAAGACCGATTCGATCACTTCGCCATGACTGTAATTGGGGATGATTACGCCGTCCTTGACCGTATAACCGCCGATAATGCGGCTTGCGGGGATCTTTAAATTGAAGATGGGATCACAAGTCGAGGAAAGCTGATGGACCAGCTTCAAGGTCGGCGATCCCCGGTCAAACACCCCGGGATCCCCCTCTTCCAGAATGACCATGCAACTACCTTTGATCTTCGGGTCATCGGAATCGACGGCCGCCGTAACGAAGTTCGCGAATCCCATGTTCGTAATAAAACGACCGCGTTTGTCGACCTGCAGAACAGGTTCTTTGCCTTCTTTCCACTCGGCGACCCGGAGCCGCCCGCCCAGCATGCCCGCATCGACCCCGACATAAGGAAGGGGCTCGGTCAAGGCGAACGCTCCGCGCATTTGTTTCCGTTTCTCACCCGGTTTCACGGGGATACACGCGCTCAAGTAGTGATGCTTCTGCTCGGGGGTTCCTTTCTCGTGGATAGGCGCCAAAGCCAGATTGCCGGCAAGACTGCAGGTCGCAGCCCCCGCATCCACCCAAGAAAGCTCGAAAGCTACCATCGCTAGGGCCATGTTTTTGGGCCCCTCAATAAAACCGCCTTCTTCGGGACTCATAAAAACCGCGGTAATCCCGGCTTCGTCGAAAGCCTTGAGAAGCTGGGCTTTCTGTTCGTTCCATTCATGGGAATTCCTGGCCCCATCGGCCACCAACCGGGCGACCAATCCCCGGGCCACAGGGCGCGTCGATTGAACCACCATTTGAAGATCATAGCGGTCGGCGAACCGCCACATGATCTGACGCACATCATCGTTGGGAAGTGTGCTCAAAACGGCTTTTTTCTGGGCCGGACTCGGATCGGATGTTTTCATGAAATACCCCTTTGATGATTTTATAAAATACGGTCTTCGATAAGGCATTCCGAGGAACACCCTGCCTGAAGGAGTGTATTCTACGAAGATGCCCGGCAGGCATCAAGAATTATTCATGCCGGGACGCGCAAGGAGGCTTACTGGGATCCCGAACCGGGCAACCTCCCGAGCAGGCACATCCCTTTCCTTTGCGGCGAAGGCTCCGAATAAGTAAGATCACACCGCTTGTCACGACAAGCGCCAAGGCGATCCATTCCGTCGGGTCATTCATGAGAATCCGAGCGCTTTCCCGCCCTGATAGACCACAAAGGAAGCCGTCCATGCCAAAACCGTCATATAGATCAGCATAAAGACCGGCCAACGGACCGAATGGGTTTCCCGGGCAACAATCGAAAGAGTCGACATGCATTGGCATGCGAAAACGAAAAAGATCATCAGAGAAAGCGCCACCAGAGGTGTGTAGACCTCACGCCCTGTTTTTTCGGATCTTTCCCCCCGGAGGGCCGGCACGAGATCGATGGAGGTCTCATGCTCGGCGTCCCCCAAGTTATAAACGATCGCCAGGGTTGAGATAAGGACTTCGCGGGCCGCCAAAGAAGCGATCAGCCCGATCCCGATCTTCCAATCGAACCCCAGCGGTTCGATCACCGGCTCGATCCACCGTCCAAGCTGTCCCGCATAGCTCACCCGCAAACGTTCTCCCATCTCTTGTTTTCGGATCTCCGCCAGGCGGCTTTCGAGCGCTCCCCCCGAAAGCACGGTCAAGGCTTCGATCTTTTGATCTTCATAGACGGAGCCGGCCTCTTCGGCTTTGGGATAGCTCACAAGGAACCATAACAGGATGGAGATGAAAAAAATGATGCTCCCCGCACGAACCAGAAATTCTTTGACCTTGTCCCAGGTCATAGCCAATACCGTGCCCAGCCTCGGGATCCGGTAAGGCGGCAACTCAAAGATGAAAGGCGTTCGCTGTCCTTTCAGGAATGATTTGCGGAAGATCGCCGCGATCACAAGCCCCGCCACAAGCCCCAGGATATACATGCCAAGGAGGGTTACCCCCTGCAAATCGAAGATCCCGAAGATCCTCGCGGGAGGGATAAAAGCCGCAATCATCAGCGTATAGACCGGAAGCCGCGCGCTGCAACTCATGAGCGGAGCCACCAGAATGGTCGCCAAGCGATCATTGCGGTCCTCGATTGTGCGGGTCGCCATGATCCCCGGGACCGCGCAGGCGAAACAGCTCAAAAGAGGCAAAAAGGCACGGCCATTCAATCCGACGGCTTTCATGAGCCGGTCCAGAACGAAAGCCGCGCGGGCCATATAGCCGAAATCTTCGAGGAACGCGATAAAGAAAAAAAGAAGAAAGATCTGCGGTAAGAAAACCACGACATTCCCCACGCCGGCGATGATCCCGTCCACGATCAGGCTTTTGAGTTGCCCGTCCGGAAGGATCCCGGAAAAAACCCATCCCACATCCTTGACCCCTGTTGCAAGAAAATGCATTGGAAGATCCGCCCATCGGAAGATCGATTCAAAAATGACCCCCATCATCAGGAAAAAGGCCACCAACCCGAAGACCGGATGGGTCAGCATATAATCGATCCGGTCCGATAAGGTCCGCCGGGCCGAGGCAGGACGGGTGCGGATCTGCGCACAGAATGCGTCGATCAACTGATAACGCGCTTCGGCCTCAAAAACATCGCAGTCGATCCCTTGGGCCGAAAGACGGCCTCGCGCTTCCGTCACGAGCGCCTCGAGCCTTCCTTCATTCTCACTGTGCGCGAACAACGGACTGCGGAACCGGCGGTCCGTCAGCGAACGAACCGCTTCTCCCGAAAGGGCGATCCGGCTTTGGGGAAAAAGGGATCGCATAGCGCCCGCCAGATGTTCTACTTCTTTTTCGAGCGAGCCCGAAAGCCGAAGACGAAGCGCCGAACGCTCGGGAACCACGTGCGGCTGTTGGAGTCCGGATTCGATCACGCGTAAAAGCTCACCGATGCCTTCTCCTCGTCTTGCGATCGTTTTGACGCACGGGACCCCGGTGAGGGCCTGGAAACGGTCGATATCGATCTGCTCCCCTTTCTGTTCGGCGAGGTCCCACATATTCAGCGCAAAGATCACAGGAATACCGGTCTCGATCACCTGGGAAGCAAGGTAGAGATTCCTTTCGAGATTGCTCGCATCAAGGACCATGATCACGAGATCGGGAGGCGGCGTCCCTTTTTGGACGCCATAGAGGACATTGTGCACGACCTCTTCATCGATCGAGCGCGGCAACAGACTATAGGCGCCGGGAAGATCCAGGACGCGGACGGATTTCCCGGACGGAAAAACAAGCTTTCCCTCCTTTCGTTCCACCGTCACGCCGGGATAATTCCCCGTTTTATGGCGAAGCCCGGTCAAAGCATTGAACAGGCTGGTCTTTCCGGAATTGGGATTCCCCAGTAAGGCGATCTCTTGATATTGAACGGTCTTCTGTTCCACAATCATGCCGAAGCCCCCCGGACACAAGCGGTCTTTTCCACCAAAAGCAGAGAAGCGTCTTTCTTTCGGATCGAAAGATGATAGCCGCGCACCCTGAGCTCCATGGGATCGCCGAGCGGCGCAAAACGGCGGACAGTGATGCGGGTTCCCCGGACCAGCCCCAGTTCACGAAGACGATAAAGCACGTCTTCGTGCCCCGCATAATCGCGGATCAGGCCGCATTCACCGGCTTGAAGACAGTCGAGCGGAATCAAATAAGCCTTGGGCTCCGGCAATCGAAACCTCCCCCTGTGACGGAAGCTTGTCTGCCAAGATCGGTCGAAAAGATCAAGCAGAAAGAAAACTTTGTCCCATCAAATATTCATCGACGGCACGTGCGGCTCCCCGGCCTTCCCGGATCGCCCACACGACCAAACTCTGTCCCCGGCGCATATCCCCTGCGGTGAAAACGCCCTGTATGTTCGTAGCGTATTTCCCTTCTTCAGCTTTAGCATTGGACCGCGCGTCACGCTCGATCCCAAGCTCTCCGAGAAGGGTATCTTCAGGCCCGAGGAATCCCATGGCAAGCAGCACAAGTCCGGCCGGATAAATCTTCTCCGTCCCAGCAATCTCCTTCGGAATAAACCGCCCCTGAGCGTCCTTTTGCCATTCCACCCGCACCACTTCAACGCCTTTGACATTTCCCTGTTCATCCCCGAGAAACCTTCTCGCAGTCATGAGATATTGGCGCGGATCATGGCCGTAAAGTTCCGCGGCCTCTTCCTGGCCATAATCCATGCGGTAGGTCTTCGGCCACTCGGGCCAAGGGTTATCAACCGCCCGCTTTTCCGGAGGCTTGGAGAGGATCTCAAGCTGCACAAGACTTCTACACCCATGGCGGATCGAGGTAGCGACGCAATCCGTGCCCGTATCGCCTCCTCCGATGACGATAACATCCTTGTCCAGCGCCGAGATTGGCCCGGGAATCTTTTGTCCATCGAGCAACGTCTTCGTATTGGAATACAGGAACTCCATCGCAAAATGGACGCCCTTCAAGCTCCTTCCTTCAATAGAAAGGTCCCGCGGTTTGGTCGCCCCGCCACAGAGGACCATCGCATCGACTTCACTTTTGAGTTTTTTTGCCGACAAATCTTTGCCGATTTCAGTGCCGGTCAAAAAACGGATCCCTTCGGCTTCCAAAAGCCGGATCCTGCGCTCCACCACTTTTTTATCCAGTTTCATGTTCGGGATCCCGTACATCAAAAGGCCGCCAATGCGATCCGCGCGCTCATAGACCGACACCGCATGCCCCGCGCGGTTCAGTTGGGCCGCGCAGGCAAGCCCCGCAGGACCGGAACCGATGACCGCGACCTTTTTACCGGTACGAACCTTGGGAGGCTCCGGGTGGACCCTCCCTTCCTGGAAAGCGCGGTCAATGATCGCACATTCGATATTCTTGATCGTCACCGCAGGTTCGCTGATCCCGAGCACGCAAGACCCTTCACAAGGCGCCGGACATACACGTCCCGTAAATTCCGGAAAATTGTTGGTCTGGTGAAGGCGTTCAAGCGCTTCCTGCCAAAGCCCCCTGTAGACGAGATCGTTCCATTCAGGGATCAGGTTATTGATCGGACAACCGCGTGCCATCCCGGCCAGAAGATCTCCGGTATGGCAGAACGGGACACCACAGTCCATGCACCGCGCGCCCTGCGCCCGAAGTTTTTCTTCCGACATCGCCTGATGGAACTCTTGCCAATGACGGATCCGGGAGCGGACGATCTCATCATGCGGAAGCTCCCTTTCGATCTCTTTGAACCCAGTCGGCTTCCCCATACCGTCAATTCCCTCCGACGCGCGAGACATCGCGCGCGTTCGCTTCAAAGGCGGCCATAATTGCCTCATCGCCCTGAAGACCTTCACGACGGACCTTCTCAAGCGCTTCCAGAACCCGTTTGTAATCTTTCGGCATGATTTTTACGAACCTCGGAACCATTTCGCCCCAGAGATCGAGGACTTGTTTGGCCCGGGGACTTTGCGTATACCGCCAATGTTTTTCGATCATTTCCCGGACCTTCCCAATCTCATCCGCTTTTTCCAACTTTTCGATGAAAACCATTTCCTTATTGCATCGGGTAGGAAAATCCCCACGGGTATCGAGCACATAAGCCGTCCCTCCTGACATCCCGGCCGCAAAATTCCTTCCGGTATCTCCAATCACGACCACAATCCCGCCGGTCATATATTCACAGCCATGATCCCCAACCCCTTCCACAACCGCATGAACCCCGCTGTTCCGGACACAAAATCGCTCACCCGCAAGCCCCCGGATGAAGGCCTCTCCCCGGATCGCTCCGTAAAAAGCGACATTCCCGATCACCATGTTTTCTTCGGCCTTGAACTTCGCCACTTTCGGCGGATAAACGATGATCTTGCCTCCGCACAGTCCCTTGCCAAGATAGTCATTGGCATCTCCTTCAAGCTCAAGCGTCATGCCGTTCGGAACAAAAGCCCCGAAGCTCTGGCCCGCGGTTCCCTGGAAATGTAAATGGATCGTATCTTCAGGAAGCCCCTGATCCCCATACCGTCTCGTAAGTTCACTTCCAACCAAAGTTCCGACCGTCCGGTGGATATTCCGGATCTTCACCGTAGCGCGGACAGGTTGCCGGTCCTTCAAGGCCGGCTCGCAAATACGGAAAAGCTCCGTATGATCCAGCGCTTTGTTGAGGCCGTGATCCTGGGCCATTTGACAGTAACGGCCCACTTCAGGAGCCACCGACGGCTGGTAAAGGATCTTGGAGAAGTCGAGCCCCTTGGCCTTCCAGTGCTCGACGGCTTTTTGGGGAAGCAGCTTGTCGGTGCGGCCGATCATCTCATTGACGGTCCGAAAACCAAGCTTCGCCATGATCTCGCGCATTTCCTGCGCAATGAACCGCATGAAGTTGACAACATGAGCCGGATCCCCGGTGAACTTTTTTCGAAGTTCGGGATCTTGGGTGGCGACCCCGACCGGACAGGTATTCAGATGGCAAACACGCATCATGATGCAACCGAGCGTGATCAAAGGAGCCGTCGAGAAACCGTATTCTTCCGCTCCGAGCAACGCGGCGATCACAACGTCCCGGCCGGTCTTGAGTTGGCCGTCAGTCTCCACAACAATCCGGCTTCGAAGATTATTAAGGACAAGCGTCTGATGCGTTTCGGCAAGCCCGAGCTCCCACGGAAGTCCCGCATGCTTGATACTTGAAAGCGGTGAAGCGCCCGTCCCGCCGTCATAACCGCTGATCAGAACGACGTCGGCATGGGCTTTCGCCACGCCGGCCGCAATGGTTCCAACCCCGATCTCGGAAACGAGTTTGACGTTGATCCGCGCATGATGATTGGCGTTCTTGAGGTCGTAGATCAGCTGGGCAAGATCCTCGATCGAGTAAATATCGTGATGCGGCGGTGGCGAGATCAAGCCGACCCCTGCTGTCGTGAGCCGGACTTTTGCAATCCAGGGATAGACCTTCTGGCCGGGGAGCTGTCCGCCTTCGCCCGGCTTAGCCCCTTGCGCCATTTTGATCTGGATCTCTTTGGCCTGGGTCAGATATTGACTCGTCACCCCGAAACGTCCCGAGGCGACCTGCTTGATCGCGCTGTTCTTCGAATCCCCGTTCGGCTCCGGCCGATAACGCACGGGATCCTCGCCGCCCTCGCCCGTATTGCTTTTACCCCCAAGACGGTTCATCGCGATCGCAAGCGCTTCATGCGCTTCCTTGCTGATCGATCCGTACGACATCGCCCCGGTCTTGAACCTTTTGACGATCGTCTCCACCGGTTCCACTTCCTCCACGGGAATTCCGGGGCCGGAAATATCAAATTCGAGGAGCCCGCGCAAAGCGCAAAGGGCTTTTGAAGCATCGTTGACCTTGGACGAATAATGTTTGAAGACCTCGAAATTCCCGCTCCGGCAAGAAAGCTGAAGAAGATGGACCGTTTCCGGATTATAAGCATGAAACTCTCCGTCTTTGCGCCATTGATAGTCGCCGCCCGGCTCCAGGGCCTTCCCGTTCACTTCGCGGTCCGGGAAAGCAAGACGATGCCGTTGGATGACCTCCTCCGCGATCTCTTCGAGACCGATGCCGCCGATCCGTGAAGGAGTCCAGGTGAAATACTGATCGATCACGCTCGCGTTCAATCCAACCGCCTCAAAGATCTGAGCCCCCCGATAGCTTTGGATAGTGGAGATCCCCATTTTGGACATGGTTTTGACAACGCCTTTCGCGACTGCCTTTGCGTAATTTTTCACCGCTTTTTTATGGTCCACATCGGTAAGCAACCCTTCACGAATGAGATCGTCCAAGGACTCGAACGCCAGATAAGGGTTGATCGCGCCGGCCCCGTAGCCGATCAGAAGCGCAAAATGATGGACTTCACGGGGCTCCCCGGACTCAAGCACCAGACCGACCTTGGTCCGCGTCCCCTCCCGGATCAAATGATGGTGGAGTCCCGACACCGCCAAGAGCGCCGGGATCGCCGCTTTCGCCGGATCGATCCCCCGGTCCGAAAGAACGATCAGATTGACCCCCTTTTGGATCGCGCGGCTCGCTTCCGAAAAAACATGCTCCAGAGATTTCTCGAGGGCCTTCCGGCCCCCCTTCGTCTCGAAAAGGATCGGAATGGTGATCGACTTGAAATCGGGATGATCGATATGACGTAGTTTCTCAAACTCTTCATTCGTCAAAACCGGGCTTTTAAGCCGGATATGACGGCAACTTTTCGGTTCCGGAACCAGCATGTTCCGTTCAGGACCGATCGTCGTGTCGGTCGCCGTCACGATCTCCTCTCGGATGCAATCGATCGGAGGATTGGTCACCTGCGCAAAAAGCTGCTTGAAATATTTGTAGAGCAACTGCGGTTTATCGGAAAGGACCGCAAGCGGCGTGTCATTCCCCATGGAACCCACGGGCTCGTAAGCGACCTTGCCCATCGGCGTCAAAATGAAGCGAAGGTCCTCAAAGGTATAGCCGAAGGCTTGCTGGCGCTTCAGGATCGTCTTGTGATCAGGCTCATGGACATGAGGCGCATCGGGAAGGTCCTCCAGACGGACCAAATGATCGTTCAGCCAAACACGGTAAGGGCGTTCCGCAGCAAGTTTATGTTTGATCTCTTCGTCGGCCACAATCCGCTTTTCGCGCGTATCGATGAAAAACATACGCCCAGGCTGCAATCGCCCTTTTTGCACGATCGTTTCAGGCGGAATATCAAGCACGCCGACCTCGGAGGCCATAACAACCAATCCGTCCCGGGTCACATAATAGCGGGAAGGGCGGAGACCGTTGCGATCGAGCATGGCGCCCACCGTGAATCCGTCCGTGAAGGCGATCGAAGCCGGTCCGTCCCACGGTTCCATCAGGCAGCTGTGATACTCGTAAAAAGCCTTTTTTTCATCGCTCATGCTCTCGTGATTCGACCAGGGCTCAGGGACCATCATCATGGCGGCATGCTGCAGCGAGCGTCCGGAAAGGACGAGGAACTCAAAGCAATTGTCGAACATCGCCGAATCGCTACCGTCCGGAGGAATGACCGGCATCAGTTTTTTCATATCATCGCCGAAAAGATCCGAGGCGCAGAGGTGCTGACGCGCATACATCCAGTTCACATTGCCACGGAGCGTATTGATCTCGCCGTTGTGGGCCAGGTAACGGTAGGGATGGGAACGGTCCCAGCTCGGAAAAGTATTCGTGCTGAACCGGGAGTGGACAATCGCAAGCGCGGTCTCTACCGCCGGGTGCCGAAGCTCCGGAAAGAACGGATCCACCTGTTCAGGCATCAACATCCCTTTGTAGACGATCGTTTTGTAGGAAAGGCTGGAAACATAGAAATATTCGCCGCCCTTCATCCCGGAATAGCGGATCGTATTCTCGGCGCGGCGCCGGATCACATACAATTTTCTTTCAAAGGCCATATCCTCCTGAAGTTTCGAATTTCTTCCGATATAAACCTGGCGGACGATAGGTTCCGCTGCACGCGCGGTCGGCCCGAGAGAACTGCCATCCGTTTTGACCGTCCGCCACC
>JBMONI010000025.1:0-49309 GCA_049324575.1 Candidatus Omnitrophota bacterium
CGTCCAGAGATTCATCTTCCAGAACCTTGCCCTATTGAAACGCCTTCAATCCATGCGGTGATTGGCTTTGTTTTGGTAAAAATCGCGGGTCCTTCCAAGGGGGTGTTCGCCGAGGGTCGGGCGAGGTGCAGTCCGTCAGTGATTTAAAACCTGAAAATGTCGTGTCGTGGTCACGCGGCAAAAAATGATTCTTCCCGGATAATAATTATTCCGCGTAAGATTCGCCTACTGCCTTGCAGACCGCTAATAAGAAATGGGCGTCTTTGTCGTTTCGTTTAGCGAGAAAACGGTCAATCTCTTTGATTGTTTGATCTTTGCTTTTTGGCTCCGCTTCGTCGCCTGCAAAAAATTCGCCCATCCTGATTTTCAGAGCATCCGCAATTTGACTGAGGACTTCAAGAGTAGGGTGTCCTTCCCCGCGCTCAATAAGGCCGACGTAGTTATCGCTTAGGCCGACTTTCTCGGCCAGTTGCGCTTGCGTAAGCCCCTCTTGTTTTCGTATCAAGCGGATTCTTTTTCCCACCTGTTGGTAAGGATTCTTCATTCGGATCACCCTTGGCAGGTATGGTAATCCGATCCATCTCCGCACACCACAAACCAGCATTTGGTATTTCGATGGAAAAAACACAATAATAGTTATAAAATCGCCTATCTTTACCACCTATCGGTTGGGAAGCTATGGCGATATTAAACTTCAAAGGCAAACCATTCGTTCAGAATTACCACCTCTCTGTCAAATACCACGAACTTGTTCCGCAGAAATCGAAAAGCCTTACCGATAAAGTCCGTCTCACGGATAACCTCGTCGTTCACGGTGACAACCTCAAAGCCCTGAAAGCACTTCTGCCGACCTACGCGGGCAAAGTGAAGTGTATCTACATCGATCCGCCCTACAATACTGGCAACGAAAAATGGGTTTACAACGACAACGTGAACTCCCCCATGATGCAGGAGTGGCTCGGCAAAATCGTTGACCGGGAAGATTTGACGCGGCATGATAAATGGCTCTGCATGATGATGCCAAGATTGAAACTTTTGAGAGAATTGCTGAGTGACGACGGAATTATTCTTATCTCCATCGACGACAACGAATTGAAAAATTTGCTGTCGCTATGTGACGATGTTTTTAATGAGTCAAATCGTTTTGGCGTAATTGTGATACAAAATAATCCACGAGGGAGACGGCTAGGAACAGAGTTAGCGGTAGAGCATGAATATCTTGTAGCATATTCAAAAGAAATTATGAAATTTAAAGCAGGCCGCCTCGAACTTACTGATGAGCAACTTGCTGAGTATTCGGAGATTGATAAAAATGGGAAACGTTACAGACTTTTAGGATTGAGAAAAAGAGGAGCGCTGGCTCGCAGACAAGACCGCCCGAATTTACACTTTCCATTGTTTATTGATCCCAAAACGAAGACAGTGCATCTCGATGACCAAAAGGGCCGCGTCAAAATCATACCGAAACTTTCGGATGGAAGCGAAGGCGTTTGGCGGTGGAGTAAAGGAAAAATAGAAAAAGAATCCGACCTGCTCATTGCCACCTTGGTTAAGAGGCGTGAAACCCAAAAAGAAGAATGGGATGTGTTTCAAAAAGATTATGCGGAAGGCAAAGATGGGGATTCGAGAGGGCGTTTATTCCCATCCATATGGGAAGGCTCTGAATTTAATAATGAAACGGGGCGAGATCAGATAAAGGATTTGTTCGGTAAGGCGGTGTTTGATTACCCCAAGCCGGTTGATTTGATCAAACACGCAATTTTATTATCGGGTGATAAGAATGCGCTCGTGTTGGATTCCTTTGCTGGATCAGGAACAACCGGCCAAGCAGTAATCGAATTGAATCGTTCAGATGGTGGCAATCGTAAATTTATTCTTGCTGAATGTGAAGATTATGCAGAATCAATCACTGCGGAAAGGGTGAAGCGAGTAATAAAAGGCGAACCATCAGCCAAACGAAACGGCCAAAGCCTTGCTTTAGAGTCAGGTGAGACCTTTAGTTTCTTCGAGCTGGGCCGACCCATCGAGTTAGAGCGTATTTTGGACGGCAAGCATCTGCCGGATTATGAAGACTTGGCGCGATACCTTTTCTACACGGCCACTGGCGAGGAATTTGACGAGAAACAGATCGATGAGAAGAAAGGATTCATCGGCGAATCCGAAGGATACAAAGTCTATCTTTTCTACGAGCCGAGAATTGATTCTCTGAAACAGATGGCTCTTACGCTTGACCGGGCAAAGGCGCTTGGAAAATACAATGGAAAGCGCAGGCTGGTTTTCGCGCCGACAAAATTCATGGATCAGGACATGCTGGACGAAATGAGAATTGACTTTGCCCAACTACCTTTTGAGATTTATAAATTCGCGGATTGACGGCTGAATGGAACTCAAAGAGTATCAGCAAAAAACCCTCCGGCAGATCAAGGATTATCTCACCGCTTTAACTGATTGGAAGTCAAAGAGCGATAAAATAGCAAAAGAACATGGCGCTGAAACCGCTTTTGACTGGACTGAAAAGGCGTGGGAGAAAGTCAAAGGCAATCATTATCAAACCCGAAAAAACGGCCTTGGCGAATATCTTCCAAATCTCTGCCTGAAAATTCCAACCGGCGGCGGGAAAACACTTCTGGCCGTCAAATCCATTGACCTGATCAATACCATCTTCCGAAAAAAGCGCACCGGCCTAATTCTTTGGGTCGTTCCTACCACCCAGATTTACCGCCAAACGATTGAACATCTTCGGGATCGGGAACATCCTTACCGTCAACACCTTGATATTGCAAGCGGCGGGCAGACGCTCATCGTTGAAAAAACGGATCAATTCACACCTTTGGACGTTGCTCAAAATCTTGTCGTATTGATGCTGATGCTTCCTTCTGCTTCGCGCCAGAACAAGGAAACGCTGAAGGTATTCAGAGACAGCGGCGGGTTTCAGGCATTCTTTCCGCCGGAGGATGATACGGAAGCCCATCGCAAGTTACTTGTACGTTTCCCGAATCTCGACGTGTTCGGAAGCGACAATGGTTTTTGGGGCAAACAGATCAAGACTTCATTGGGA
Source organism: Candidatus Omnitrophota bacterium (assembly GCA_049324575.1). Taxonomy (GTDB): domain Bacteria; phylum Omnitrophota; class Omnitrophia; order Omnitrophales; family Aquincolibacteriaceae; genus JBMONI01. Next base: position 3,059 of record JBMONI010000025.1, read on the forward strand.
AACACCCTACGGACACTCTCGCCTGTGATTATTCTTGACGAAGGTCATAAGGCATACAGCGAAACGGCGCAAAAAACGCTTCGGGGTTTTAATCCCTGCCTCATTCTTGAACTTTCGGCAACGCCTCCGGGTGGGAGTAACGTGCTTGTGGATATTAAAGGCATCGAGCTTTCCCGCGAAGATATGATCAAGCTGGACTTGCACATCATCAATAAAGCCAGCGTCGATTGGAAGGACACGATGCTTTCAAGCATTGAAAAACGAAACGCTTTGGAGGAAAAGGCCAAAGAATACGAAGCTAATACAGGCGAACACATTCGGCCTATTTGCTTGATTCAGGTCGAACGCACCGGAAAAGATCAGCGCGGTGGGCGTTATATCCACGCCGAGGATGTGAAGGAATATTTGATTAAGACCTGTGGCATCTCTGAATCAGCGATTGCCATTAAGACCAGCGAAAAAGATGACATCGAGGGCATCGATCTTTTTGCCAGCGATTGCCGCGTCCGCTACATCATCACCAAACAAGCATTGCAAGAAGGCTGGGATTGTTCTTTTGCTTACGTTCTGACCATTCTCACCAATCCCACTTCGCAAAATAATCTGACCCAGCTTGTCGGCAGGATTTTAAGACAACCCTTTGCCCGTAAAACCAAGATCAAAGACTTGGACGAGAGTTATGTCTTCTGTTTTCAGCAACGGGGAAAGCAATTACTCGAAAGCATCAAGGACGGATTCGAGCAGGAAGGCTTGGGCGATTTGACCGGGCGCGTGATCACCGATGAATCGCCGGAAGGCGGAACAACGGTTGCGGGCGAACGAATTATAGAAGTGCGCGAAAAGTTCAAAAAATTTGCGAACCATATTTATTTGCCCGTTTTTGTGATTCAGGACGGCAAAGGCTGGCGGAAATTGAGCTATGAGACGGACGTAATCAGTCTGATTGATTGGGCGAATGCTGATTTTAAGTCGTTGCATTCTCTCCCGCTCTCTTTGAGCGAAGAAAAAGACACCGAGATTGCTGTCGGCCTGAGTGATGATGAAAAAGAAGTGATCGAAAGCCACGGCGTCCTTCGCTTAAAAGAGGGCGGCCTTGCCATCGATACGGTTTTCGTCACGCGCCACCTGATCGACATAATTCCCAATCCTTGGATTGCCTATGAGGTAGCCCAAGAAGTCTTGAATGTCCTGATTAAAAAGAACGATTTGAAGGCTGTTGCCAACAATCTTGTGTTTATCATTGAGGAAATGCGAAAGCTTGCGGAACAGGAAAAGGATCGGCTGGCTCAGCGGGTATTCGCCGATTTGATTACAGGGAAACAAATTCGATTCTTGATGTTGAAAGACGATCAAGGTTACCGCCTGCCGTCGAAAATGAAGATCAGAAAGTCCAGCAAACGCTTAACCTGCCGGGACGGTGGCCCGCTTCAGCGAAGTCTTTTCGAGATCGTGGCTGAAGATGAATTGAATGACACCGAAAAGGCGGTGGCGTGGTACTTGGAAGATCAGGAGAGATTATTCTGGTGGTATCGAAACTTATCACGTCAGGATTATGCGATTCAGGGCTGGCGCAAGCACCGTATTTATCCCGACTTCATCTTTTCCGAAATGAACGGAAAAGGCCACGAAGATTTTGACAAGGTTTTTGTCGTGGAGACGAAAGGTCTGCACTTGAAAGGCAGTGAAGACACAAAATATAAGCAGGATGTTTTCTCGGTCTGCAACAAGCTGGCGGAGGAGCGAAGCTGGACTGAATTAGGGCTATCCCTTCCCGAACGCAAGATCATCTTCGAGGTTGTCTCTGAAGACGAATGGCAACAAAAAATTAACGAAATGTTAGCCGTCCGAATTTCTTCAAAAGTTTGACGTTCCCCGTCCGATTCTTTCTCCGAAAATCCCCTGATTTTTCAGTCAAAAAACCGCCTCAAGTATGGTATATTTTAGTCGAACATATTTAACGGTAATCACTTATGAGCGACTACAAATTATATACGATAGGTTACGAAGGACGGGACATTGACGAGTTTGTTACTGCCCTGAAAGACAACAGGATCACCCGCCTGATCGATGTTCGGGAAATTCCGTTTTCGCGGAAAAAAGGATTTTCCAAATCACGGCTCAGTGAGAGACTTCAAAACGAAAGCATCGAATACGTTCACATCAAAGCGCTTGGCAGTCCGAGCGAAATCCGCAACAAATTAAAGACCGATTGGGATTACAAATCTTTTTTCGATGCCTTCTCCGAGTATCTTCATAATAATTGGTGGGCCATTGAAGACGCTTACCGTTACCTCTCCGACGGCGTAAACTGCATTATGTGTTTTGAAAGCCGCGCCCAGCAATGCCACCGTTCGACCGTTGCCCAGAAGATCAAAGAGCATGACGGGAACGGCCTCAAAGTCGAACATATCCAGTGAGCTTTGTAAAAAAGCGCATCCTCATCACCGTCAAGGCCTACCCCAATCCCAGCAAGACGTACGGCGAAACGGTTTGTTGTGCCGGTGTCGATCTCAGCAGTCACCAATTGGTTCGGCTTTATCCGATTCCTTTCCGCGATCTTGAATATAACAAGCAGTTCAAAAAATATACCGTGATCGAAGTCGAATGTTCTCCACCCCGTGACGACAAACGACCGGAGAGCTTCCACGTCAATATTGACACGATCAAGCCCAAGGAATGGCTCGACACAACAACAGATAAGAAATGGGCGCGAAGAAAAGCCATCGTCTTAAATTTGCCGGTAAAATCGATGTGTCAGGTTTTTAAGGACGCGGAAGAAAAAGACCTTTCTCTCGGCTTTATCAAACCTGAACAAGTTTCCTTTGAATGGGCGAAACAATCACCATCAGACAAAGAAGCCCGCGAATCGTGCTATGCCCAATTGTCTTTTTTCGACAAGAAGAAAAACGCAATCGAAGAAATCCCTTACAGCTTTTATTACCTCTTTCACTGTGCCGGTGAAACAAATTGTCCGAGGCATAAGCTGTCGATCATTGACTGGGAAATTGGGCAGGCTTACCGCGATTGGCGATCAAGGTATAAGGAAGAAAAAGTGTTACTCGAAAAAATCAAACAAAGATGGCTTACAATCGCTGACGCCACCAAGAGCGACGTGTATTTTTATGTCGGCAATTTAAAGCGGTTCCGCCAGACCTTCATGGTTTTGGGAGTGTTCTACCCACCTCGTAACGGCGGGAAGTGATTCACATGGAATATTTTGAAAGCATAAATCGCACGGCGTTGGTAGTCAGCCACAAGAAGCCATTTCTTGACTGGATCAAATACGTTGACCCTTCAACGCCAATGATTGACGAGAAGCATGATTCCAAGACCGTCTATCTCCTACCTGATGACGAAGGCGCCAGCGACGATTGGCAACGGTATCTAAAGAAGCATTTCAAAGAGATTTTCGAGCAGGAGCTTGGGGCATGGTATACCGATCCCGAAACATGGCCAAAAGACAGGCCATGGAAGGTTTTTAACGAATGGCTCGACTATGAATTTCAGTCCATCGTTTACGATACCGTAGCTGGTTCTATCAAGAAGGAATGAGTGAGCGGATCACCGCTTTTTGTTGATCGATAGGCGTATTCACAAGTGTGCGAAGTTTCCGCTCAGTAATAATGCGCTTCGGCAGGGATTGTCCTAATGCCTCGATAGTTTTGAGGACATCGGCGTCCAGATCAAGCAAACGGAGGTAGTGGTTTACATGGACGCGGGAAACGCCGAGTTTTCGGGCAAGGTCGGTTTGGTTTTTTGCTTCGCCGGTCTCAATGCGCCTGCTATAATCTCTTGCCAAGTATAAAGGATTCGGGTAGTTACGCTCCACCATCAGCGGTTTGACTGGCTTTGCTTCAAAATAGGCGACGAAAGTGAACGTTCTTTGTTCCAGCCAGTGCGGGGAGCCATTTAGAAGTAAATACGAACTTTTGAGTGAGTTCGTCATAAGTGACAGGCAATGAAGGCATTGCGTAAATTGTCACGACAATGCGAAACCACGAAGTTCGTATCATTGTATTGAAGGCGCCAGCTTCGGCTGGCGCCTTTCCTTTTTCGTGGTTAACACGCGAGACTTTCACTTCCTTCAAAATGAGGGACATCAGTTCCTTCTTTTCTTCCAACGAGAGCTTATCCACAACGTCTGTGAAATGGAGCAGGTTCTTTCGAATCGTTTCCATTTCAAGCTGCTTGGAAGCGTGAATGTTTAAATCTACTCTGACCTTTTCAAGCTCACCTGACAACTGATCCCTCTTGGCCGATAAAGCATCGGTTTCCGCCTGTATCTCCGGGGAGATTTTTTTACTGGCCTTAATCACCTGAATAAGGTTCTTAATCTCTTCGGTGGCGGCTAAAACCGCTTTATTGAGCCGTTCCTCTTCCTTCTTGACGTTCTTAACCTCGCCACCCGCCGCCTTGTTTGAAGCTCTGATAACCTCTGCCAGAAGCTCGGGTTTCTGCCCTAAATCCCTCAAATAATGAATCATGGTGTTCTCGATCAGACGGGCTGGAAGAGTCCGCACCTTGCAGGTCTTTGCGTCCTTATAGTGATTTACCTCGGTGCAGACGTAGTATAGGTATTGATTGCCGTCTTTATCCCGCTTCCCGCTGGGCACCGGCGTCATAGAACAGCCGCAGTCATCGCACTTCAGAATGCCTTTCAGCAGGTGGGTATGCCGGTCTGCATTCGGCTTGATCTTGACGCCGTTATTGTCAGGCGATTTTTTCTTCATGGAAGCGTTGGCTTTATCATAAAGAGTTTTCGGAATAATACTTTCATAGCGATGTTTTCCGAGCTTGCCGTTGTGCGTCATAAAACCACAATAAAACGGATTGCGGATCATCCGAAAGATAATGTCCTCACGGAATTTTCTTCCGCCCATGTTTACTTCTCTCCCGTTTTGACGTTTCACAATCCGGGATTTCGTAAGGTGTCCTTTTTCATGAAGAATGTCTGTCGTTCTTGCCAATGTCATACCGGCGGCTACGGATTCAAACATCAAACGAACCGCCTTGGATTCCTTGGGATGAACTTTTAAGTCTTTTATGACCGGATCAAGCTCATAGCCGTAAGGCACATATCCGCCGCCCCATTTCCCGCGCTCAAAATTAGCCTGCATTTTGTCCGCCGTCCGTTCGCTGATAAGCTCGCGTTCATACTCCGCGAAACTCAGCAGGATATTGAGCATCAGGCGGCCAGACGAGCTGGAGGTATCAAAGCTTTGGGTAGCGGAAGCGAATTCAACCTTACGGGATTCAAGGAGCTTGTTGAATTCGTAGAACTTGATCAGCGACCGGCTAACCCGGTCTACCTTGTAGGTGACAACCACATCCACATTCCCTTGGGCAACCTCGGCCATCAGCTCTTTAATGCCCGGGCGATCCAGGTCTTTACCCGAAAATCCAGGATCTGTAATCGTTTTAACGTGCTGCCAGCCGGCGCTCCACCCATTTATCCTACAGTCTGTAAGTTGTAGAACGGGGCAGGCATAGGGACAGGTAAGATCCTCTATAAAAAGGGCGGGGGCCTAGAGATCCCCCGCCTTTTTTATTTGATAAATCATGCCGAAGGAGATAGCCTACTTCGTCATAAGAGATCAAGGGAGCATGGAAGGTCCAGCATGAAGGTCAGAGACAGCGGGATGCCGGAACGTGAGCTATGGGAGAAATTTTTTAAACCCGAAGATATTCTCACTACCCTTGGCATAACCCGGCAGACAAAAGATGTGGTCGAGTTCGGTTGCGGATACGGCACCTTTACCCTCCCCGCCGCTAAAGTGATCAGCGGAATGATCCATGGCCTTGATATCGAACCCGACATGATCCGCATCACGGCGGAGGAAGCCCAAAAACAAGGATTGGCCAATGTCCGAACGGTATGGCGTGACTTCATCGCCGAAGGGTCCGGCCTGCAGGATGAAAGTATGGATTATGCGATGCTTTTCAATATCCTGCACCTTGAGCATCCAGAGATTTTAATCGGGGAAGCCGGACGGGTGCTGAAAAAAGGCGGGAAACTCGGGATCCTTCACTGGAATTACGATCCGACGACACCCCGGGGGCCTGCCATGGAGATCCGCCCCAAGCCGGAAGATTGCACGCAGTGGGCTAAAAACGCAGGGTTCCATTCACCGAAAAGATACGATCTGAAACCTTACCATTACGGCATTGTTTTGGTGAAATAGCAGCAAAGGATGGTGCCGGGGACGCAAGGGACACTTCGACCCGGCCTTCGGTCCCGCTCAGTACAAATCCAATAAAAAAAGGCCGGTACGTCGAACGTACCGGCCTTTTTTGCTGAAGGTCCCAGGGACCCGAAAACCGCTTAAGCCGCTTGTTTCGCTTCTCCCCTCACCGGAATACGCATCCGGTAGAAAGAGCGCCACACGAAGAAAACGCCCACCAGGAAGAACACGGTCCCGAAGATCGTCGTTGTCCCGGGATTCATTTTGATCGCGATCTCGACGGCCAGCATGCCGAAGAGGGTCGAGAATTTGATGATGGGGTTGAGCGAAACCGACGTCGTGTCCTTGAAAGGATCGCCCACGGTGTCGCCAATGACCGTGGCGGCATGGACCGGCGTGTTCTTCTCTCCCAGATCGACCTCGACCACCTTCTTGGCGTTATCCCACGAACCGCCCGCATTGGCCATAAACATGGCCTGGAAAAGCCCGAAGGTGGCGATGGCGATGAGGTAGGCGATGAAGAAATAGGGGTCGAAAAGGGCGAACGCGAGCGTGAGCGACAAGAGCCCCACGAAAATGTTCCACATCCCTTTTTGGGCGTACTCGGTGCAGATCTTCACGACCGTTTTGGAATCCTCGCGCGAGGCCTCTTTCATGTCGAGCCTCATGTTCTTTTTGATGAACTCGACCGCCGAGTAGGCCCCGGTGGAAACGGCCTGGATCGAAGCGCCGCAGAACCAGAAAATCACCGCGCCGCCGCACAGGATCCCCAGGAGGATCGGCGCGGCCGTGAGCGACAGTTTTTCGTTCAAGAGGACCTCTCCGATATTCGCGGGAACGAGCACTCCCACCTTGGCGGCGGCAACCGCTGCCGCGTGAAGATGATGCTGTAAGAGCAGGATGATGGAGAAGATCATGGTCGTGGCTCCGGCGACCGCTGTTCCGATCAGCACGGGCTTGGCGGTGGCCTTAAAGGTATTTCCCGCCGAGTCATTGGCCTCCAGATAGTGCTTGCCCATTTTGAAATCGGGTTTGAACCCGAAATCTCTTTCGATCTCCTGTTCGATCCCCGGGATCGACTCGGTCTGCGCCAGCTCAAAGATCGACTGGGCGTTGTCGGTCACGGGGCCGTAAGAGTCGACCGCGATATTGACCGGGCCCATGCAGAGGAATCCGTACGCCACGAGACCGAAAGCAAAGATCGAGGCGTGCGGCATGATGTTCTGAAGTCCCGTTCCTGAGATCAGGTAGGCCCCGAACATCAGGCCCGCGATCAGGATGCCTTTCCAGAAAGCCGAAAAGTATCCCGCCACGAGGCCCGAGAGGATCGTCAGCGAGGCGCCGCCTTCACGGGAGGCCGTGACGATCTCCTTGACGTGTTTGGAATGCGAGGAGGTGAAGATCTTGGTGAACTCCGGGATAAGGTAAGCCGCCAGGGTCCCGCACGTGATGATCGAGGCCAGTTTCCACCACAGCGTCGGGTCGGGAAGGTCGCCCACGAGCAGGTACGACATCCCGAACGAGGTGGAGATGCAAAGGGTCGAAGCGATCTTGATCAAGCGCGTGAGCGGTTCCTCGAAATTGAATTCTTTCAAACCTTTGTACTTGTGTTCGGAGATGGCCTGGTTGATGAAGTACGAAACTCCTGACATGAAATCCATCAGAAAACGCATCGCAAAGATCCAGACAATGAGTTTCGCTTGAAGCGAGGGATCTTTGATCGCCAGTGTAATGAACGAGATCAGCGCGACCCCGGTCACGCCGTAAGTCTCGAACCCGTCGGCCGTCGGTCCCACCGAATCGCCCGCGTTGTCCCCCGTGCAGTCAGCGATAACGCCGGGGTTACGGGGATCGTCCTCTTTGACCTTGAAGACGATCTTCATGAGGTCGGAGCCGATGTCGGCGATCTTGGTGAAAATACCTCCCGCGATCCTAAGAGCGCTCGCCCCCAGAGATTCTCCGATGGCGAACCCCAAAAAGCAGTATCCCACGATATCGCGCGGCACAAAGAGCAGGATGATCACCATCATCACAAGCTCAACGGAGATCAGGAAAAGGCCGACCGACATGCCGGAACGCATGGGGATATTGACCACATCCCAAGGCTTCCCGCGCAGGGAAGCGAAGGCGGTCCTTGCGTTGGCGTAGGTATTGACGCGTATTCCGTAATACGCGACCAGGGTCGAGCCCCCCATCCCCACGATCGAGAAGAGAAGGACCAATCCCAGGGTGGACAGAGGTTCGTGTTTGAGCCCCAGGAAGTAATAACTCATCGCCGAGGCGATGATCGCGAACAGGACGATAAGAAATTTGACCTGTTGTTTAAGGTAAGTCTTGCAGGTTTGGAAGATCGTTTCCGCCACATCGAGCATCGACTTATGGGCGGGAAGCGCCTTCACATTAAAAAACTGATAAAGAGACACCCCTACGGTCCCGAGGATCACCATGGCCCCGTAAAGGAGGATCTGGTATCCCGTCAGGCCGCCGAAGAGGTTGAAACTCCCTTCATGGAGGTCCGGGATCTTGAGGTCGGCCTCGCTGGCCCAAAGGACGCCTTGTCCCAGAAAAAAAGTGCTGATCGCAACGAATCGGCTGAGAAGATTTTGCTTCTTCATATATCCCCTGTTGATCGGTTAAATACATTCTAAGCTGTTGATCGGAGCGGACTTACAATCATCGAACTGATTCGAGTCGCTCCTAGGAGTGCCTTGCGAGAAAGGAATCCTGCGCAAAAAAAACAGCCCCCCATACGGAAGCGCTATCTTACGCAGAAATGCCGCGATTTCAATAAAAATCAGTCTCCGGCGGCAAGACTTTGATACTCCGGGAAGGATTATTCCGCGGTTTCGACGGGAGCAGAGTCTTCGGCGCTGACCAGGATCTCGCGGGGTTTGGCGCCCTGCTGGGGACCGATGATCCCCTCGGCTTCCATCTGATCGATGATACGGGCCGCGCGCGTATAACCGAGACGCATACGCCGCTGAAGATTGGAGGTCGACGCCTGCTTGGTCTCGAGGACGATCTTCACGGCCTCTTCGAAAAGTTCGTCTTTTTCTTCCGCGCCGACCAGGCTCCGGCCGCTCTGGACCTTTTCGATCTCGGGATGAAATTCGGGTTTGCCCTGTTCTTTCAGGAATTCCACGATACGGTTGATCTCGGCATCGGTGACAAGCGGCGCCTGCCCGCGCACGGGTTTGAACGCCCCCGGCTGCATGAAAAGCATATCGCCTTTGCCGAGGAGCTGGTCGGCGCCGTTGGCGTCGAGCACGGTCCGCGAATCGACTTTGGAAGCGACCTTGAACGAAAGACGCGCCGGGAAATTCGCTTTGATCACGCCTGTGATCACGTCGACCGACGGCCGCTGCGTCGCGAGGATCAGATGGATCCCTGTCGCGCGTGCAAGCTGCGCCAGGCGCTGGATCGCCGTTTCGACCTTGTCGCGCAGAGTGATCATCAAGTCCGCGAGCTCGTCGATCACCACGATAATATGGGGTAAGCGCGCCGGCACCACGTTCTCGGACTCTACCGCCTCCAGCTGCTTCTGGGCCTCTTCGGAAAGCGGCCGTTCGTTGAAGCTCTGGATATTGCGGACGCCGACCCGCGCGAAAAGCTGGTAGCGGTTCTCCATTTCGTTGACGACCCAGTTCAAGGTCGAAGCCGCTTTCTTGATGTCGGTCACGACCGGCGCCAGCATATGAGGCAAGCCGTTGTAGATCGCAAGCTCGACCATTTTGGGGTCGATCATCACGAATTTAAGCTGGTCGGGCCGAAGGCGGAAAATAAGGCCCATGATGATGGAATTGACGCAAACGGTCTTTCCGCTCCCCGTCGAGCCGGCGATCAAAAGATGCGGCATCCCGGCCAGATCGGTGATGATAGCCTCCCCGCTCGTGGTCTTGCCCAGGACCAGCGGCAGGATCTGTTTTTTCGATTGGAACTCGGCTGATTCGATCATTTCGCGCAGACTGACGATGTTGGAAACGGAATTGGGCACCTCGACCCCCACCGCCGACTTGCCGGGGATCGGGATGATAAAACGCACGCTCGGGGATTTGAGGGCCAACGCAAGGTCGTCGCCGTAGGAGGCAATCGAGTTGACCTTGACGCCGGGCGCGGGCATCAGCTCGTAGCGGGTAATGACCGGCCCCTGTTCTACTTCCACCACCTTGACCTCGATATCGAATTCCGAAAGGACCTGCTCGATGATCCGCGAATTCTCCTGGAGATTGTCCGTCTGGCGCACCGCGCCGGTCGGCCGCTTGAGGTCCTCGGCCGAAGGAAGATTGAAACTGCTTTCGCTTTCGGCCTTCGAGCCGATCACACCGTCAAAGCGCGTCTTCTCCTCCGCCCCGTCCTCTTTGCCGGCGGCGCTCTCGTCGGAGGAAGGCAGCCGTGTCCTTTTGGGCTTTTCCGCTCTAGGCGGCGCGTTCGTTCCGCTCTCCTGGGCCGCTTCGGCCTTGAGTTTCTCGGCGGCCGCCGCCACGGACGGATCGTATTTTTTCACTTTGATCGGGACATCGGGAAGCGTGGACACTTTCGGTTCGGGTTTCTCCTTCTCTCTTTCGCGTTCCCTTTTTTCTTTTTTCGCCGCCTTCGACGACTCTTTTCGCGATTCCTCCAGGTGATCTTCGAGATTCTCACGAACCTCGGAGGCCCTCGACCAGACCGCTGAAAAGAATCCGCCGATACGCTCGAAGATCGCGCGCGCGATCGGATAAAGCAGGAAATCGGTCGCAAGAAGGAGGGAGAGCAGCAGGCATGAGAACGCGATGATATAACTGCCGACATTCCCGAAATACTGCAGAAGATGCGAGCCCGCGAGATAGCCGATCACCCCGCCGCGCGTGAACTGCTTCGCCGGTTCGACCGAAATGGTCACGACCGTCGCAGCCGAGAACAACGCGATCACAAGCCCCAGGACCTTGAAGAGCTTCTTCTCCGGCACCTGTTGAAGGAAAAAACATCCGGCCCAGAGCAGAAAAAGCGCCGGGATCAGATAGGCGCTGACCCCGCAGACAAAGAAAAGCGCGAAGGCCAGGTAAGCGCCGGTTTGGCCGGCCACGTTCTGGATCGGGGCCGATGGATGCGACGTGTTGAACGGAATATCGGACGGATCATAGGAAGCAAGACTCACGAGGGCAAAGAGCCCCAGAAGAAGAAAAAGGACGCCCCAGATCTCGTTAACTCGTTCTTTTTTCATTGCCTTTGATGATCAGATCCTGCGCCGCGCAAGCCGCTCCGCGCACAGCGCCCTTTCTCTGACGGCGCTGTCCGTTGGACAAAACGCGGACTTCGTTCTCAGTGTGTTCCCGTATGCCCGAATCCGCCGCTCCCTCGCGGCGTGGCATCTAGATTATCGGCTGGGGTGAGAAGGGCCTTAACCACCGGCGCAAGAATGACCTGGGCGATCCGCATGCCCCGGGTGATCGTGAAGGGCTCGCTCCCGAGGTTGATCATGATGACCTGGACTTCTCCGCGGTAGTCGGAATCGATCGTGCCGGGTGTGTTGACGAGCGTGATCCCGTGCTTGACCGCAAGACCGCTCCGGGGACGGACTTGGGCCTCGTAGCCCCGGGGAACGGCCATGGAGATCCCGGTAGGGATCAGGGCCCTTTGCCCCGGCTGGAGCACAACGGGCTCCTGGCAGGCGGCTGAAAGATCGAAGCCGCTTGAGCCGGCGGTTTGATAAGAAGGGAGTTCAAGACCCTTGAAATGAGGATGGGCCTTGATTTTGATCTCGATCGAGTTCACGAAGTTCCGCTCCAGGCCGGGAACCAATGATTGTTATGAAAACACCGTAAAGAGGTCTCTCACATCTGCTTTATCGGATTGTCATCCCGAAGGAGTCCCGCCGCTAGCGGGACGATCTGAGGGATCTGTCTTCGTCCTTCAAAGATTCCTCGCTCCGTCGAACGGGGCAAGACTCCCTTGCTCAAGTTCAGTCGCTCGGAATGACAAAAAGAAAAGACTGAGGTTGTCTTAGAACCGGTCACGCCGGCCGCCGCGGCCTCCGCGTCCACCGCGGTCATCCCGGTCACGCCTTGGCGGCGCCGCTTCGACCACGGTCCTCTGATCTTCCGGCAGGATCGGCATCCCGCCCGGGACCGCTTGCTTGATACTGAGGCTGATCTTGCCGCGATCATCCACGCCGATGACCTTTACGCTGACCTTGTCGCCGACCCGGAGGTAATCCCCCGCGCTTTTGACGAAGCCTTCGCTGATCTCGGACACATGGCAAAGCCCGTCGGTGCCCGGCAGTACTTCGCAAAAAGCGCCGAAGGTCGCGAGTTTCACCACGGTGGCTTCGTAGATCCGCCCGATCTCGGGCTCTTCGACGATCGCCTTCACGCGCGCGATGGCTTCCTCGCCGCCTTTGGGATCGACCGAGGCAATGAGGACCGTTCCGTCGTCTTCGATATTGATCTTGGCTCCCGTTTCTTCGGTGATCTTGCGGATCACTTTTCCGCCGGGGCCGATGACTTCACCGATCTTCGCGGGATTGATCTTGAGCATGGTCACGCGCGGCGCGTAATCGGAAAGTTTCTGACGGGGCGCCGGGATGGCCTTTTCGATGATGTCGAGGATCTTCATCCGGGCCGCGAGGGCCTGGCTGAACGCTTCGTTCAGGATCTCGCGGGTGACGCCGTCGATCTTCAGGTCCATTTGCAGCGCGGTCAGCCCCTTGCGGGTGCCGGCCGCTTTGAAATCCATATCCCCGAGATGATCTTCGATCCCCGCGATATCCGTGAGGACCTTCCACCGGTTCTTCTCGTCCGTGATAAGGCCGATCGCGATCCCCGCGACCGGAGCCTTGATCGGAACGCCGGCGTCCATCAGGGCGAGCGTGCCTCCGCAGACGGTCGCCATCGAACTCGAACCGTTCGATTCGAGGATGTCGGAGACCAGGCGGATCGTATAGGAGAAAGTCTCATGCGCGGGGATCACGGATTTCAGCGCCCGTTCGGCGAGCGCTCCGTGGCCGATCTCGCGGCGTCCGGGACCACGGTTGGGTCCGACCTCGCCGACGCTGAAAGACGGGAAATTGTAGTGCAGGAGAAAACGCTTGGACTGCTCGCCTTCGAGAAGATCGAGCCGCTGTTCGTCTTCGCCGGTCCCGAGCGTCGTCACGCAAAGGCTTTGGGTCTGCCCGCGGGTGAAGAGCGCCGAACCGTGGGTGCGCGGCAAAAGCCCGAGCTCGCAGGTGATCTGGCGGATATCGCGCTCGCCGCGGCCGTCCGGCCGGCGGCCTTGCCCGAGGATCATTTCGCGTACATATTTTTTCTCGAACTCGTCAAAGACCGCCTTGACGTCGCTTTCCTTGAACCCTTCGGCGGCCGCATCGAATTGGGTGAGGACTTTTTCCTTGTAGAGCTTCTTGGTCGCTTCTTCGCGTCCTTCCTTGGTCGGAAGGTTAAAGATCGCTTCGAACCCGCCCTGCACCGCGGAGGCGACCTTGTCGGCGGTCGCTTTGGAATGCTCGACCTTGGCGATCGGCTTCTTGGCCTTGCCGACCTTATCCCGAAGCGTTTTCTGCATCCGGATCACGCCATCGATGGCCTGATGGCCGAACTCGAGCGCCTGGGCCATTTTTTCTTCGGAAACTTCCGAAGCGCCCGCTTCGATCATCACGATCTTTTCCTCGGTCCCCGCCAGGATGAGGTCCAGGTCGCTTTGTTCAAGCTGCGGAAAGGTCGGATTGATCACGAACTGTCCGTCCACGAGGCCGATGCGGACCGCCCCCATGATCTTATCAAAGGGAATATCGGAGACCGCAAGCGCCGCCGAGGCGCCGAGCATCGAAAGCACATCGGGGGCATTCTCGCCATCGACGGAAAGGACGGTGACCATGATCTGGACATCGTTGAAGTAATCCTTGCAAAAAAGCGAACGGATCGGCCGGTCGATGAGACGCGCGGTCAGGACCTCGCGCTCGGACGGTTTGCCTTCGCGCTTGAAGAACCCGCCCGGGATCTTTCCGGCGGCATAGGTCCTCTCGCGGTAATCCACGAGAAGCGGGAAAAAATCTTTTCCTTCATCGACCTCGTCTTTGGCGACCGCGGTCGCGAGAATGACGGTATCGCCGTACTGAACGGTGACGGCGCCATGCGCCTGTTTGGCCATACGGCCGGTTTCGATGGAAAGCGTTCTTCCACCCCAATCCAATGAAATTTTCTCTATACTCACGTTTTTACCCCTATCGAAGGATTTTGAAGTTGATACGGATCTCTTATTTACGAAGATCCAGGCGAGAGATCAAGTCCTGATACTTTTTTGGATCCTTCTTTTGAATGTAGCTCAGGAGCTTTTTGCGCTTGGAAACCATTTTGATCAGGCCGTACCGGGAATGATGGTCTTTCAGATGCTGGCTGAAGTGCCCGGAGAGGCTGTTGATATGCTCGGTCAGAAGGGCGACTTGGACTTCGGCAGAGCCGGTATCGTTCTTGCCTTGCTTGTATTCGCTAATAACTTTTTTCTTTTTCTCTTTTTGAAGAGGCATAAAACCTGCTGTAACTCCTTCATTGACGATTAGTTAGACTCGGAAGAGCGAGAAGTATACTTGAATCCCTTGTCTTTGTAAAGCCCTAATCACCCTTTGCGCGCTCTTCCAGAAAGGGCTGCCGAAGAAGCTGTTTTGCCGCCAGGACATCCCGGGCGATCTGGGTCCGAAGCTCTTCGGCATCCTGAAAACGGCGTTCCCGGCGGATAAATCCGCGGATGAGGACCTCGGCTCTTTGGCCATAAACGTCCTTTTTGAAATCAAACAAATGGACTTCCACCCGGGGTTCGGTCTCTTCAGGAGTGAATGTCGGCCGGCGGCCGAAGTTCATGATCCCGTCCAGCCAGGGCCCTTTTTCAGTCACCCGGAACTCTCCGGCTTCGGGGCAAGCCGCACTTTCAAAGATCTCCGCCCCTTCAAAAGCGAGAAAACGGGTACGGACCGCGTAGACGCCTTCCGGAGGATAAACCCCGCTGGCGGTCTCGAGATTGAGCGTCGGGTACCCGATTCCGGCACCGCGCCCATCCCCCGTCGTAACACGGCCAAGGAGCCCGAACGAACGCCCGAGGCAGGCCTGCGCCCCGGCCAGGTCGCCTGCGACCACCTGATCGCGGACCCGGGAACTCGAAACATAATCACCGGCAACGCTTACCGGCTCGACCTTTTCGAACGCAAACCCGTACCGTTCGGCCTCGCGGGCCATGCGCGCGGCGTCCCCCTCGCGCCCATGCCCGAAATGGGCGTTGTATCCCATGCAGACTTCCCGGACACGGAGTTTTTTCACGAGCAGATCGCCGACAAATCCGCCGGCCGTAAGCTTCGAAAAATCTTCCGTGAACGGGAGCCAAAAGCAAGTGTGAATGCCGGAAGTTTCGAACAAGAAACCTTTGTAAAGCGGCGAGATCAGGAGGCGAAGGGACGAAGCCGGATGCAGGATCGTCTGCGGATGTTTCTGAAAGGTCAGGATCGCCGCGTGCCCGCCAAGCTGCTCGGCCTGGCGCACGACATGACGGATCAGGGCCTGATGACCGAGATGGAGACCGTCGAAGTTCCCGATCCCGAGGATAAGCGGCCTTTCTTTCTCCGCGTGATAAGGTTCAAGAGCCGTAAGAACGCGCATAGGTCTGTCCCGGATAAATGGTCAGGATCTTTTTTTTGAGTTCTTCAAAACTCCAGGTCCGGAGCGGCTCGACGGCCACGGCATCGGCCAAAGAGAATGCCCCCGAACGGGTCCGCGTCAGTTCGGCAAGGGCCGCGGCGGTCCCCAGACTCCCGGCCAGGTCATGGACGAGGGTCCGCACATAAGTGCCTTTCGAAACATGGACCGAAAAATAAACGAGCGGCCCTTCCTGCCGGTCGACCGTGAACCGGTGGACCGTGATCGGACGCGCTTCCCGCTCGACCTCTTGGCCCTTGCGCGCAAGCTTGTAAAGCCGCGTCCCCTGGTGTTTGATCGCCGAGACCATGGGCGGTGTTTGAAGGATCTCGCCGGTGAATCTTTCGGCGGCCTTGCGAATCGTTTCGATCGTCAGATGTTCATAGGGTTTTTCGGCGACCGTCTTTCCGGTCACATCATGCGAATCGGTCTCGACCCCCAGGCGCATCGCTCCGGAATATTCCTTGTCGGTCGCGCTCAGTTCGGAGGAAAGCCGCGTCGCGCGCCCGAGCAGGATCACCAGGAGCCCGGTCGCGAGCGGATCGAGCGTTCCTGCGTGCCCGACTTTCTTCAGCGGGAAACGGCTGCGCAAAAAAGCGCAGACATCATGCGAGGTCCATGTGCGGGGTTTGTCGACGAGCAGGATGCCGTCGGGGTCCGGGATCGTTTCGGGTCTCATCGGGAATGGAACTTGAACTTTTTCTCCAGCGTTTCCAGGATCATCTTTTCGGCCTCCTCAAGAGAGGCCCGGATCACACAGCCGGCCGCTTTTTTGTGGCCGCCGCCGTGGAAGTGCGTCGCGATCTGGTTGACATCGTGATTGCCCTTGGAACGGAACGACACACGCACGAGCCCCGTGCCGGGGAGCTCGCTCAAGAAGAAGACGACCTGGACTTCCTTGAGGTTCCGGAGAAAATCCACGAACCCTTCGGAATCCTCGTAGCTCGCGCCGGAATGTTTCAGATCGGCCTCTTTCATCTCGACCCACGCGATGGCCTTGTCCGAACTCGTCTTGAAACGTGAAAGAAGCCGGCTGTAGAGCTGGATCTTGTTAAGGGAGTAGGTCGCGTGGACAGCTTCGTTGATCTTCTCGATCGCGATCCCGGTGCGGATCAGGTCGGCCGCGATCTGGTGCGAACGGGCGCTGGTGTTGCTGTAGCTGAAGGAACCCGTATCGGTCATGATCGCGACATAAAGGCAGGCCGCTTCTTCCTTACGGATCGGCATTCTCATTTTCCGGAAGATCTCATAGACCACCTCGCCGGTGGCCGAGGCCTCAGGATGGACGCAATTGTACCGGCCGAACAGACCGTTACTGATGTGATGGTCGATGTTGAAGATCACCGTTTCGTCGGTGATGAGCTCCTGGACCTGTCCAAGCCGGCTCAGGTTCGGACAATCCGTCGTCACCAGCGCCTTGAACGCGGAAAGAGGCGCCTTGGAACCGGAAAGGCACTGCCAGCGCTCGCTCGCAAGAATCTGAAGGCGGTCCGGGACCGGGTCTTCGCAAATAATGGAGGTCTTCTTGCCCAGCCTCCGCAAAAGGGAATCGATCGCCAGGAGGCTCCCCACCGCGTCGCCTTCCGGCAAGAGATGGCAGGAGAGGAGAAAATGATCATGCTCGCGGAGCGCTTTGCAGAATTCGCGAAGGGTCGTTTTCTTGCCGTGGCTCATGCGGGCGTCCCGCCCTGAGGCCCCTGCTTGGACTGGATCTCGCGCAGAAGGCGGTCGATCTCGAGTCCCCGCTCGAGCGAATCGTCGTAGCGGAATTCCAGTTTCGGCGTGTAACGAAGCTTGAGTTCGCTCGCGATCTCTTTTTGAAGGAATCCGGCGGCCTTTTGAAAAGCGGCGAGGGCTTTTTCGCGCGCGTCCTCTTTGCCGAGAATGCTGAAAAAAACAAAAGCGTTCTTCATGTCGGGCGTGATCTTGACATGCGTTACGGTCACGAAATTCAAACGGGGATCCTTCATCTTCGTGACAATGATCCTTCCGATCTCCATCTGGATCAAATGCGCGACCCTATCAACCCGTCTGCCCTGCATGGTGTATCCCTTTCAGGTCCCGGATCAGGTGAGTTTTTTCGCGATCTTGTCGATCCGGTAACATTCGACGATATCGCGTTCGCGGATATCCTGATAATTCTCGAGCGAGAGGCCGCATTCGTAGCCCTCCGCGACATCGCGCACATCGTCCTTGAAGCGCTTGAGCGATGCGAGCTTGCCTTCGAAAAGGACCACGTTGTCCCGGATCAGCCGGACCGGATGCTGGCGCACGACCTTGCCCTTGATCACCGCCGCTCCGCCGATCACACCGACCTTCGAAGAACGGAAGACCTGACGGATCTCCGCCTTCCCTTCGACCACTTCCTTGAGGGTCGGGGCCAGAAGACCTTCGAGCGCTTTCTTCACATCCTCGACCGCTTCGTAAATGATGTTGTAATAGCGGACATCGACCTTTTCTTTTTCCATGGCCGTTTCGGCCTTGGTGTCCGCTTTCACGTGGAAACCGATCACGATCGCCTCCGACGCGGCCGCCAGCATCACGTCGGATTCGTTGATCCCGCCGATGCCCCCGTGGACGACGCGCACGCGGCAGATGTCCGTAGAAAGCCGCTCGAGCGACTGCGTCAGCGCTTCGATCGACCCTTGGACGTCGGCCTTCAAGATCAGTTTGAGCTCCTTGAAATTCCCTTCCGAGATCTTCTGATAAAGGTCTTCGAGAGCGAGATGTTTGTTCGTGCCGCGCATTTCCCGTTCGCGTTTTTCGAACGCCCTTTTTTCGGCGATCTGGCGCGCGATCCGCTCATCGGCGACCACGAGGAAGGTCTCCCCCGCCTCGGGAACGCCGCTCAGTCCCGTTACTTCAGCGGCATAAGCAGGGCCGGCTTCCTTCAGATTCTTTCCGAGATCGTTCTTGAGCCCGCGGACACGCCCGTGATATTCGCCGCACAGCAGCATGTCGCCGATGCGGAGGGTCCCCCGCTGGACGATGATCGTCGCCACCGGCCCCAGCCCCTTCGAAAGATGGCTTTCGATGACGGTCCCTGAAGCCGGCCGGTTCGGATTAGCTTTCAATTCGAGGATCTCGGACTCGAGCAGGAGAAGTTCCAAAAGCTCGTCGATCCCTTTACCGGTCTTCGCCGAAACCTTGACGCAAACCGTCTTGCCGCCCCATTCTTCGGGAACAAGTCCGACTTTCTGAAGGCCGAGCATGACCTTCTGCGTGTTCGCGGTGGGAAGATCGCTTTTATTGATCGCGACCACGATCGGGCATCCCGCTTCGCGCGCGTGATCGGCCGCTTCGATCGTCTGCGGCATCACGCCATCGTCGGCCGCGATGACGAGCACGACGACATCGGTGATGTTGGCGCCGCGGGCCCGCATGGCGGTGAACGCTTCGTGGCCCGGCGTATCCAGGAAGGTCACATACCCTTTGCCGGGAATATCGACGACATACGCGCCGATATGCTGCGTAATATGTCCTTTCTCCTTAGCGGCCACATTGGTCTTGCGGATCGCGTCCAAAAGGGATGTTTTCCCGTGGTCCACATGCCCCATCATGGTCACGACCGGAGGACGGAACTTGAGGGCCGACGGATCGTCCGGCTGTTCGACCACCTGCTCGATGATCTTTTCTTCTTCGGCGGTCTCTTTTTCGATCGGAAGCCCGGTCTTTTTTGCCAGACGAAGGATGATCTCTTCGTTCAGAAGCTGATTGACGTTGGCGAAAACCCCCAGCCCCATGAGTTCTTTGATCAGGTCCGGGATCTTCATTTTGAGCGTGGTCGCCAGCGCCCCGACCGTGATCGGCATGCGGACCCGGATCGCGGAAGAGCGAGGCTCGGTGGGCTCGAGGGCCGCGAGATCTTTCTCAAGCTGCTTCATCTCCTCCGCCGCCTTTTCTTCCGCCGCCGCTTTTTCAACTTCGATCGTAGCGGGATCTTCAGGCGTTTCGTGCTTGGTTTCCGCGGCTTTGGTCGGAACCCCGACGACCTTACGGAGAAGATTGGCGATCTCGGCATCCACGACCGACATGTGGCTTTTGGCATCGAAACCGAGCTTGCGGATCTTGGGGATCAGCTCTTTGGGCGTCATCCCGAGTTCTTTGGCAAGCTCATGGACTCTCATGCGATCAATGGTCCTTATCGAGGAGCGCGCGATGCGCTGCGGTGATGATCTTTTCGGCGGTCGCCTGGTCGATCCCTTCGATCTTGATCAGGTCTTCGGCCGTGCTTTTGAGGATATCTTTCAGCGAAGTGATCCCGCCCGCCTTGAGCAAAGCCACCATCGCCTCGTCGACCCCTTCCAGGCTTCCGAGAGGGACTTTCTGGCTCAAACTGCGGACATCCAGCTGCCAGCCCAGGAGTTTCGACGCCAGACGGATGTTCTGGCCTTTTTTTCCGATCGCGAGCGAAAGCTGGTCATCCTGGACCAGGATCTCGATCGTCTCCCGGTTCTTATCGATCTTGATTTCCGCGATCTCGGCAGGGGCCATGGCGTTCTTGAGATAGGTTTCGAGGTCGTTGCTGTGCCGGACAATATCGATCTTTTCGCCGCCGAGTTCGCGCACGATGTTCTTGACGCGCTGCCCGCGCACACCGACACAAGAACCCACGCAATCGATCTTGTCATCCTGCGAATGGACCGCGATCTTCGTCCGCGCGCCGGCCTCCCGGGCGACCCCTTTGATCTCGACGATCCCATCATGGATCTCGGGGACTTCGAGTTCGAAAAGGCGCTTCACGAAACCCGGATGGGCGCGCGACAGGATGATCTCGGGCCCGCGACTCGTTTTTTTGATCTCACAAACATAAGCGCGGATCAGATCGCCCTGCCGGTAGTCATCCAAAGGCGACTGCTCGCGGGCCGGGAGGATCCCCTCGGTCTTGCCCAGATCGACGAAGATCGCCTTGTATTCGATCCGGTGGACGGTCCCCGACACGATATCATGATTCCGCTGATTGAAGTCCTCAAGGATCGCGGTGCGTTCGGCTTCGCGGATCTTTTGGATAATGACTTGTTTGGCGGTCTGGGCGGCAATGCGCCCGAAATCCGCGTCATCGACCCTTTTCCCGTCGCGGAGAAGGGAAATGCGGAAGGTTAAGGGATCGATCTCGATCTCGACGTTTTCCCAATCAGGGTTGGTCTTTTTACACGCGGAGATCAGGGCCTGACGGAGCGCCTCGAGGAGGACGCTTTTCTGGATCCCCTTCTCTTTTTCGATGGCTTCGAGCGATGCTAGCAGTTCCTGACTCACGGGCGGTCACCTTCTTTTCCTTGGGTCTTATTTTCCGGTTCCGGGCATAGAAAAAAAAGAAGTGGGCCACATTTGCCCACTTCTTCCGTTGACCAGAATTGAGATTAGTATAGCGGAAAACCGCCGTCTGTCAAGGTCGGTAACTTTTTATATTCCGCAAAATAATTATTACGAAAATAAATTATTTGCGGATCGGCTGGAATTGCTTCGTGCAGAGCTCCCGGATCTCTGCCACTTTGGCCGATGCGTTATCGCCGCTCAGCTGTTCGGCCTTCTCGCGAAGCCCGGCCATACGTTCCTTTTCGAACTTGAGTCGCTTCAGCAGCAGATTGATCTCGATCGCGGTCTCCTCGAAGAAATCCCCTTCCCGCAACCGGATATCATCGGGGACGTCACCCCGGTTCACCCGGACCAGGGTCTGTTTGAACCGGTACACCGGTCCCGCGACCCGGTGCAGGAAGAGCAGGGCGAAAAGTCCCAGGATCACCAGCGTCACGAACAGAACGCAGGAAACGCGAATGATGAGCTGGTAGCTCACGTCGGAAAGGATCTCGTAAGGGCTCACCTTCCCGAACCGGAACCCCCCGCCGTAGACCGCGGAATGGATGGTGTGGTGGATCACGAAACCGATCACGAGCGAAGAGATCATGATCAGCGCGATCAGGACGAAGGTGAACTCGCGCTGCATCGGTTTGTGGATCAGCACATTGCGGATCTGGCGGCGGTAAGGCCGTTTTCCTTTGGAGCGGACAGCTGCGCTTACAGTAGTCATGGTCAAATCCTCCTAATCGATAGCGGTTAAAATCATAAGGACTCTAATCTCATTTTTCGGCTTTTAAAGGTTTCCTCTTTATCAGTTTCGGCAAGTTCCCCAGCGTTCGCGCCGCGGACACTATCTGCCCCCCGGCAAATTTAAAGCCTTTTTCTTTGATCTCTTCGGTAATGAAAATGAAGTCCGGCACAACAAAAAGGGTCAGGAGAGTCGAACTGAGCAGACCCCCGATGACCGTGATCGCAAGCGGGGCCCAAAGGTCGCTCGCCTGCCCCCAGCTGACCGCCATCGGAAGGAACCCTAGCACGGTGGAGGCCGTGGTCATCAGGATCGGCCGAAGCCGGTCGAGTCCGCATCGGATCAGAATTTCCTCCCGGCCGAGCGAGGCGGTCTTTCGCAAGTGGTTCAAGTGGTCGATCATGATGATCGCCGCATTGACGACATAGCCGGCCAAAAGGATCATGCCGATAAAGACCTGATTGCTCAAGGGCTTGCCCGTGAGTCTCAGCCCGAGATAGATCCCGACACTCGCCATCGGGACCGTGACCATGATAAGGAGCGGCTGGACATAGTCCTGGAACATGCACGCCATCACCATGTAGACGAGGAAGACGGTCAACAACAGCGCGAACGCAAGCTCGGTCTTTCCCTGGAGCATTTCTTCGTAAGCGCCGCCGAAGCGCCAGTAATAATCGTCCGGCAGTTTGACATTCTTGAGCGCCGCCTTCACTTCCTTGCCCAGCGTCTCAAGCGGCCTTTTGGCGTCGCCTTTCACGAACACATAACGGTATTTGTCTTTACGGTCGATCGTTTGCGGCCCCGTGGAAGGATAGAAATTCGCGATCTCCCCGAGCGGGATCTGCATCCCCATCGACTCGGACTGGATATGCACCAGCTTCAGGTCATCGACCTTCTGCCGGTAGATCGCCTGGAGACGGGTGATCACTTCGATCTCTTCGCCGCGGGACAGCTCATGGAACTTGGTGGGACGCATCCCCCGCACCTGCGCGTGGATCGAATCGGCCACATCTTTGACGCTGATCCCGTAATAGGCGGCGCGGCCGCGGTCCACCACCAGCGCATATTCCGGCCGCTTGCGGAGATCGGTCATGACCAGGTTCAGAAGCCCGGGTGTTTTGGATATTTGCGTTGCGAATTCCTGCGCGATCTTTTGCAAGACATCGTTCTCATGCCCGAAGATATTGATGATGAGCTTCTTTCCCTCCGAGGATTGCGCTCCCTCATCGACGATCAGGCTGTAATCATCGTGCGT
The DNA here is from genome assembly GCA_049324575.1 of Candidatus Omnitrophota bacterium. Taxonomy (GTDB): domain Bacteria; phylum Omnitrophota; class Omnitrophia; order Omnitrophales; family Aquincolibacteriaceae; genus JBMONI01. The sequence goes on from JBMONI010000025.1 coordinate 26,195, forward strand.
CTGCTTGATCATCTCATTGCCCTGCTCGTCGATCAACTGCATGATCTCGTCCTTGGAATAGGTCCGGTCCCTCCGGGGTTTCAACCGGACGAAGATCTTGATATCCTCCTTACGGACCGTCGAGGAAAAAAGCGCGACGTCGCGGATCTTGCTGAGAAGGTCCTCGACCTTTTTGACGACATCGTCATTCGCATCCAGTTTCGCGCCCGCAAGCGGGAAGATCACAATGGCAAATTCATTCTCTTCGTAGGAGGTCGGGGTATCGATGTCCATTTTCGAGATAAGCAGGGCCGCGCCGACAAAGAGGGCGACCACGACGAGCGAGACCAGATACCGCAGCCGGAGGTTTTTTTCCATCAGCCAGCGATAGCCGTCGTTCAATTTCTTTTGCCAATGCTCGTTGCTCGTGACCGCCTCCATGCGAACCTGGTTTTTTCCCCACTGCATCATGAGCATGGGGACCAGCATTTGGGCCACAAAGAAAGAAGAAACAAGCGAGGCCACCACGGTGAAGGCGAAGCCCGAATAGGTCATTTGGATCTGTTTGTCGATGAAAACAACCGGCAAAAACACTACGATCGTCGTGAGAAGAGAGGCCAGGAGCGGCTGCCATACCTCCTCGGCGCCCACCAAGATCGAGCGGATCTCCGACAGGCCTTCCTCCCGTTTTTTGAACATGTTCTCAAGGATGACCACGGAACTATCGACCAGGATCCCGATCGCAAGCGCCAGACCGCTTAGCGTCATGACGTTGATGCTGATCCCGAACGAAGACATGAAAACGAAGGTCACGATGATCGACGCGGGGATCGAAAGGAAAATGATGAACGCGAGGACCCATTGCTTCAGGAAAACATAGATGATCGCGACCGCCAGGAACATCCCGATCCAAAGCGCCCATTTCACATCGTCGATCGCGCGCGAGATCGCTTCGGCCTTGTCCGTCACAACGATAATATCCAATTTGCCCTGTTTCGCTTCCTCGAAGCGGTCAAGCACCTGGCGGACGTCCCGCACCACCGGGATCGTTTTCGCAAGGCTCGTCTTCTTCACATACACCGTGACGTTCTGGTCGAGGTTCAGGCGGGCATAGTCGGCCGGCTCCATGTAAGAATCCTTGACCGTCGCGATCTCTTTGAGGGGGATGATGGTCCCCTGCCGGGAACCGCGGATCCCGATCTCGCCCACCTCTTCGACATCGAGGAAGGCCCCCATCGTGCGGATCGCGAACTCCAGCGTCCCCTTCTCCACATCGCCAGCCAACAGGTTGATATTGCTTTGCCCGAGGATGTCCATCACACGCTCGATCGAAACATTGTGGGCGACCATTTTGTCGCGGTCGAGCTCGACCAGGATCTTGCGTTCGCGTCCCCCGTAAACTTCGACGCTCGCGACCCCGTTGACGCGGTTGAGGATCGGCTTCAGCTCGAGATCGACCACTTCCCGGACATCCTCCGGAGAAAGGCTCTCGGAAGTAAGGGCGAAGATCAGGATCGCCGAGACGGAATCATCATAATTGGCGATGATCGGCTTTTCGATCTCCTTGGGCAGTTTGGGTCTGACCCGAGAAAATTTCTCCCGCACCTCGAGCGCGGCGAAATCCATGTTCGTGCCCGGCTCGAACTCGAGCGTCACGCGGGACTCGGCCTCACGGGAATGCGAATACAGGTTCTTGAGGCGGCTGACGGTCGAAACCGATTCCTCGACTGGTTTGGTGATCTCTTTTTCGACCTCGAGCGCCGGCAGTCCGCCGCGCGCGCGGACGACGATGCTGACGATCCCGCGGCTCTGCCCTTGGTAAAGTTCGATGGGGAGCCGCAGAAGGGAGATCAGACCGAACACGATGAACCCGAGGAACACCATCCCGGTCAAAACGGGGCGATTAACTGAAAAGGTCGGAAGTCCCATGGCTTTGCTCTAAACCGGCGGAAAAAGCGCCCTCCTTCAGGTCCCAGCTTCCTCTTCCTCTTCCGGCTCTTCTTCGAACGCGAAAAAGCGTTCCGCAAGACGGGCCGAGAGGATATAAAGCGACGGGATCACAAAAAGCGTCAGTAAGGTCGAAGACATAAGTCCGCCCATGGTCGTGATCGCAAGCGGGGCCCGGAGTTCCGAGCCCTCGCCAAGCCCCAGGGCCAGCGGAAGAAGACCGACGACGGTCGTTGTCGCGCTCATGAGGATCGGCCGGGTGCGGATCTTGACCGCCTGCATCGCCGCCTCGACAAGCTCCAGCCCCTGTTCCCTGAGCTGGTTCGTATATTCGATCAGAATGATCCCGTTGTTGACGACGACACCGCCCAGAAGCACGATGCCGAGAAGGGAGATCACGTTGATCGAAGTGTTCGTCACCCAAAGCGCGATGGCGACACCGACGAAAGCGAGCGGGACCGTGAACATGATGATCAAAGGCTGCATCAACGACTCGAACTGGGAGGCCATGATCATATAGACCAGCATGATCGAAAGGATGAAGGCAAAGTTCACCTTCGAAAAATTCTCTTTCACTTCGCGCGCCTGTCCCGAGAGCACGACCTGAAATTCCTGCGGGATCGTCGCGGCGGCGAGCGTTTTTTTCACCTGCTCAAGGACCTTCGCCGACCGGACATCCTTGGAAATATCGGCGGTGATAATGGTCGACCGCTCCTGGTTCACGCGGCGGATCTCGCTCGGCCCCAGTCCCCGCTCCACGCGGGCGACCTCCTTGAGCGGGATCAGCGAATCGAGGACCTTGGAATAGATCAGGAGATTGTTGAGGTTCTGGATATTGTCGCGGTCCTTGCCGCGGAGACGCACGCGGATGTCGAATTCACGGCCGGCCTCCCGGTATTGGGTCGCGACCACGCCTTCGATCGCGGCCTTGGCCGTCAGCGAAATATCGAGCGCCGAGATCCCGTAAAGCGCCGCGCGGCGCTTGTCGATCTCGAGCTTGGTCTCCGGGGTCGGGTCGCCGATATCGTCCTGGACCCCGAAAATGCCGTGGATCTTGCCCAGGGATTTTTTCACTTCATGGACCACGTTCTTCATGACCTCAAAATCATAGCCCCGGACCTCGATCACGACAGGTTTGGCCCCGCCCTGAGCGAACGCGAACTCGTTCTCCTGGAGGATGAAGGAGATATCGGCCTCTCCGAGATCCTGCCCCTTGATCTTCTCTCTCAGCTCCTGCACCACTTCCGCCGAGGAACGCTTCCGCTTCTTGTCGAGATTGACGAGGAGGATCGCCTGGGACGCCCTTAGGGTCTCGACTTTCGCCTCGCCTTCCTTGCGTTTTTCCGAACCGACGGTCACCGCCACGTCCTTGACGTCGCGGATCGCCTTCAAAGCCTCTTCGATCTTACGGCTCGTGGTATCGGTGACCTCGAGACGGGTCCCGATCGGCATATCCATTTTCACAAGGAACTGCCCCTGGTCCACTTTCGGAAGGACTTCTCGTTCCATCATCGGAAAGAGGAAAAGGAACAGAATAAAGATCCCGAGCACGCCGGCCAGGATCTTGACCAGGAAGACGTTCTGCTCACGGGGGGATTTTGCCCCCAGAAGATTCTTCTCGAGGAATCCGGTCCACACGATCGGTTTATATTCACGGTTCGTGACCTTGATCTGGGTCGAAAGCATGACGACAAGCGTCAACGGAATGATCGCCGAGATCACCTGCGAAAAAATAACGGTCCAGGAAAGGTCTTTGAACAGCTGGCCGGGGATCCCCGGGACAAAAACGATCAGCGGAAAGAACACGGCGATGCTGGTCAGGTTGGAGGAGATCACGGGCCAGATCACTTCGTTCCCGCCGAGGACCGCCGCCTCTTCAGGCCGCTCCCCGAGCTGACGGCGCCGGAAAATATTTTCGAGCACGACGATACTCGTATCCACGATCATCCCGATGCCGAGCGCCAGTCCCCCGAGCGACATGATGTTAACCGTGATCCCGAAGAGCGACATCAGGAAGAAAACGCCGATCACGGTGATGGGGATCGAAAGCGTGACCACGATTGAAGGCCCCAGCGATCCCAAAAAGAGCAGGAGGATGATGAAAGCCAGCACGCCGCCGCTCATAGCCTCGGAAAGGAGATCGCTCAGCGAACGCCGGATAAAGGTCGAGTGATCGTAGACGATCTCATAGCGAAGGCCCCGGGTTTCGACGTCCTCTTTCAGGACCGCAAGCTCTTTTTTGATCCGGTCCACGAGCTGGATCGAATTCGCGCTCGCCTGTTTCTGGATCGAGATCGAAATGTTCTCGACGCCGTTGTAGCGCGCGATACTCGTTTTTTCGGCAAATCCATCGATCACATCCCCGATATCGCGCGTGAGAACCAATCGTTTTTGGAGCATCTCTTTGCCGATCTCCCGCCGGAGCGCATCCAGAGTCTCTCGCGGACCTTGTCCGCTGTCTTTTTCGAGAAAGCTCGTGTCCCGGGGCCGCAGGTCCTTGACCGTGTCCACCCCCGCGACCGCATATTTAATCTCCTCGACGCTCTGGAACTCCCCGACCGTGCGGATCAGGTATTCGTAAAGCCCTTTCTTGATACTGCCGGCCGGATACGACACATTCGCTTCCTCCACGGATTCGATCACATCAAGGAGCGAAAGATGGCTTGCCTCAAGCCGGCCCTGATCGATCTCGATCAGGACTTCGCGATCGAGTCCGCCCGAGATCGTGGCTGAAGCGACGCCCTCGATCTTCTCGAGATTGTCTTTGAGCATTTTTTCGGTCAAAAGCTTCAGCCGGACGGGCTCCATATCGCGCGCAGTCACCGAAAGGATCATGATCGGCCGCGTCAGCGGATCGTATTTGAGGACGACCGGGTCCTCGGCCTCCTTGGGAAGGCGTTCCTTGATCAGATCGATCTTTTCACGCACGGCCAGCGCGGCAAAATCGATATCCTGCCCCCAGTTGAAGGAGACCACGACGGTGCTGATCCCCTCGCGCGAAATGGATTCGAGGCGTTTGAGGCCGTTGACGGAACTGACGGCTTCTTCGATGGGTTTGGTGATGAGGGTCTCGATCTCTTCAGGGGCCGCGTTCACATACTCGGTCACGACCGTGATCTGCGGAAAGACAAGCGGAGGGAAAAGCTCCTGCGGCAGTCTTGTGAACGCGATCAGGCCCAACAGGATCAGCGTGACCGTCCCCATGACCACGGTCACGCGTTTTCGGATCGAAAACTCCGGAAGGCTCATACCTAGACTTCGGCTTCCTGGATCTCAAGAAGCTTGACTTGTTTTCCGTTCTCCAGTTTTTCGAGACCCGAGATGGCAACGATCTCGCCTTCGGAAATGCCCGCGTCCACCTGCGAATAATCGGGACGCGTATAACCCACGGTAACCGGACGTTTTTCGACCACCGAGGTCTCGTTGTTGATGATAAAAACGGATTGCTCCCCCTCGGAGCCCTGCACGGCATCGGTCGGCACCACCAGGGTGTTCTTTTTGCTATAGAGCATGATGCGGATACGGCAGAACATGCCCGGGAGCAAAAGACCCTCGACATTCTCGATACGGACGCGCGCGGTCGCGGTACGGCTGGTGCCGCTGACGACCGGGGCGACGTTCTCGATCACGCCTTCAAAGGTTTTGTCCGCATAGGCATCGACAAAGACCTTCGCGCGCTGGCCCAAGGCGATTTTTTTCACATCGCGTTCGACGACGCCGAATTCGGCGTAGACATACTCCGTCATCACGTGGGTGCCCAAGAGCGTATTGGCCGTTACGGTCTCGCCCTCTTCCACGTTCAATTCTCCGATCATTCCGGCCGACGGAGCGTAAATATTGGATTTCTCAAGGAGAGACTCATGCGCTTTCATTTCAAGGCGCGCGGCCTCGGCCTCGAATTTTTTTCCGTCGAGCTCGATCTGCGCCTTGTCGAGAGTCGATTTGGGGATCGCCCCCATCTCAAAAAGCTTCTGGTTCTCGGTCACTTTTTCTTCGGCAAGCTTCACATCCGTTTCGGCTTTCCGGGAAGCCGCCTGCGCGCGTTTCAAGCGAAGCAGGGTATCGTCCTGTTTGAGCGAGATCAAAAGAGCGCCTTCTTCATAACGTTCGCCTTCGCGGTAATTGATCGAACTGATCACCCCGGGGACCTCCGAACTGACCTTGAATTCGATCGCGCCTTTGATCGTTCCCAGCACGTTCAGGGAATCTTCGAAATTGAAACGGGCGACCTTGAACCCTTTGACCGGGATCACCGCTTCCTTTGCCCCCGGCTGCTGAGCGACCATTTCCTCGAGAGAGAGTTTCCCTTTTCCTCCCGGGAGACATCCGCGGAGCATGAAAAGGAGGACCAGAACCACGCCGGCCACGATCGCCACAAGCTTCCGGTGCTGCTTCGCATATTCGCGCGCCGGCTTCGGGATGAAGACCGCAAGGTGCCTGAGCGCTTTCGGCAGCCTGCCGAGGACGGCTAAAAGTTTCTGGACAGGACTCTTTTTTTCCGGCGAGTCTTCCGGCTTTTGGATGTCGATCGGTTCACTCATGGGTCCCCTCGGATGTGATAAGCCCCCGGATCCCCACGGCATGGTTCAATTTCACGCGTGCCGTAAAATAATCCGCCAAAGCTTTGTGAAGTTCCTGCTTTTCCTCCAAGAGATCGGTCTCGGCCTGCATGTATTCCGAGCTTTCGATCTCGCGGTTCTCGAGCTTGTGAAGCGATAGTTGGGTCATGCGGGTCCGGTAATTGACGCTTTTGAGGGCCGAGCGGAGCTGGATCAACGCGCGGTTGTAATCGAAGAAAGCTTCTTTGACCTCCTTGATCACGTTCTTCTCAGCCTCTTCGAGTTTTGCGACCTGATCAAGCTTATCGACCTGGGCCTGCTTGATATCGACGAAAGACCCGAGCTGGTCCAGGGCATCGACCTTGAAACTGTTCCGTGTCATCTGCGAACCCTGGTCGCCCAGATAAGAGGAAAGCGTCGCTCCGCGTTCATCGTTCTCAAAATTATAGGAGAGCGTATTCCCCAAAGCGTTCCAGCTGAGTTCGAGAAAAAGGCGGAACTCTTTGTGCAGGTCCGGATCCCGTCCATTGGGAATGATATAGCTTTCCCCCACCTGCCCGACCTCCATCACCAGATTGGCTTCGGGAAGGAAATCCCCCATTTTCATTTTTTGCTCGAGCCGCGCGGACCTTAACCGCGCCGATTCGACCTGGAGCTCCGGACGGTGAAGATAGGCCATGTCGATCAGTTCATCAAGGGCGGGAACTTTTTCGCCCTGGAAGACCCCGTAACTTTTCGCGGTTTCGATCGCCGCTTCGAGCGAATCCCCCCCGGTCGCTCCGGCTTTCTCTTTCCGGATAAGCGCCGCGTTCTCGTAAAGGTCTTCGATCTCGATCGCATCGTCTTGTTGAAGGTCCAGATATTTTTGCAGTTCAAGCTTTGCGATCTCGAGTTCCTGTTTCATGGTTTCGTAGTCGAACTGCATCTCGCTGTAGAGGGATTGCACGTTCAGATATTCGATCTCGGCGATCAGGCCCTGCTCCCATTTTTTGGACGAAATTTCCGCCTGCTTCTTCACTTCGCCATTCAGGGTTTCAGCGGTATCTTCGACAATATGTTTCGCACGGTGATACTCGAAATAAGCCGCCGCTACATCTTTCATGAGATCTGAAACAACTTGTTCATATTCGCTTTTGGCGGCCTTCAGCTCGTTGCGCTCTTTCAGAAAGGTGTTCCATAAGATCCCGCCACGGAAAATCGGCTGCCGCATGGTAAGCCGCCAATCATTATGCAAATAGCCTCTCATCCCGCTGACGCTCCCGATCCGGCCATCCTTATTTTCCATCTTATAGCTGACTTCAGGAAAAAAATCCCGAACGGCGACAAGGATCCTCCGTTTGGAAAGCGCGATGCGTTCTTTCGCCGCGACCGCGGGGGTGTGGACAAGGACCGCGCGTTCTACAACGTCCTCAAGGGACTTTTCGCCTTTGGAGATGAAATCCAGTGTGCTTTGGACCGTTTCTTTCCGGATCACATCCTTGATATATCCCTTGTCAAGGTAGGGCATTTGGTCGAGCCGCTCTCCGCGGAGCGCAACGACCTGTTCGCGGATCATCTCTTTACCGGGAGGCAGAGCGGCATTCTCTGTCTCTTCTAAAGCTTCTGAACCGGTTGAAGCTTGAGGCTCAGAGACCGAGGATGCCTCTGAAGACGCCGGAGAAGGAAGAGTAGAAGCAGTGTCAGGAACCGCATCCGGTGCCGCGGGCGATAGCTCCTTCGCTTCGACTCCGGATGAGAATAAAAGCAATAAAGTGAGCAGGATTGTTAAATATCGATAACTCATGTATTAAATAGCATAGCGGATTAAAAATCAATTGTCCACTTTAAATTAAATGTCCGCAAGGCTTTATATCGGCTTATTCGATGAAACGCTAAAGAAAGAAGGAGAGTTTTCTCCGCTCAAAGAAAGGAAGGCGCGGTCATGAGCATAAAGACGGCTTCTTTCCTCAGCGGATTGGAAAATCCATGCCGGAAGGACGCATTGAAAAAAAGATTTTCGCCTTCTTTCAAAATTTCCTGCTTATCCTGGACCGTGACACGGACATTGCCGAGCAGGACCGAGACAAAGACCGGAAAGAAATGTTCGACCAGGGTCTCTGGAATGACCGTTCGCGGAGGAAGAATGACTTTTCCGCAAAAGAACTCGCGCAGCAGAGGCGTAAAGGAAACGACGCGGACCCCGCTTTTGGGAAAATAGACTTGGAAGGCGCCTTGTTGGCTTCCGCGCTTGAAATTCTTTTCAAAATCGATCTCCGCATGCCGGAAAAGGTCCCCGACCGAAAGACCGAAACCCCGCGCAAGGGAACTCAAGGTTTTGAGCGTCGGATTTTTGATCCTGCCTTTTTCGAGTGCCGTCAGCGTCTTGGGATCGAGGTCCCCGGTCCTCCGGCACAATTCGGCCCCGCTCCAGCCTGCCTCCAGCCGCAGGGTTTTAACCAGGCGAGGAATATCGGGGACTTCCCAGGCCGGCGCTCGGCCGAGCTCTTTCTGGATCTGTTCGTGCAGCACTTTATAAAATGACCGGGTTTTCGTTCGCATCAAGACCTCGCGCTTTCTTCTAAGCAACGGCTATGTTTTTACGCTGTCCGCCTCCGCCGCAGTGACCCCGGGTTTCCTTCTCGAAGGAGAAATCAACCGGACCCTTCCCAGCTCGAAACGCCCTTCCTCCCCTTCGTTCTTCAAAAACCAGACCACCTTCCCTTCGCTCCGGTCCATGTCAATATCATGGATCGCCGGGCTCAAAGCGACCTCAAGGCCCTGGATGGGGCGGATCCCCAGAAAAGCCCAGCGGATCTTTCCTTCCAGCAAATAACTTTTCCCTTCGACAAAACTTTTGACCGCGATCGATCCGTCCTGGGTGGGATCCTGTCCTCCCTGGAACCAGGACCAAACCACCCCTTCCCCTGTATCCTCGTCCGGGCGAAAACCGATCTGGAAATCCTTGGGAGAATCCCAGCGGAGCCCGTCGGTTTCGGGATCGATAAAAAACTCCAGCAGATCGTCGCGCCAAAGCAGCTGGCCCTTTTTGCGGAACACATGCGTATCGTCCCGGACCTTCGCCGCAAAATAAAGAGCGTTCTCATCCCAGGCAAACCGGATCTCCGCGCTCAGGTCGTTCACATCCTTGATCTCACCCACTTCCTTGTGTTCCGGCCCCAGCAAAAGGGCGTCCCCATACGGCCAGTCCTTGAGATAGCCGTCGACCTGGATCCCGCCCCGCAAATAAGCGGCTTCCAAGACCGGCGGTTTTAATTCAGGCAATTCCAGCGTTCCCGGTTTGAACCCCACGGCCTGCATTGCACGTTTGATCGGCTCGCTTTTTTTCACGATCTTCCAAACCAAACCGCTCCGGAAATTCTCGATCGCAAGGAGCAGCGCCCCCTGATCGATGGCAAGCACCTGGTCGGAATACCAGTTCTGATCCAGGTTAAATGCATCCGAAAATCCGTAGCGCCCCCAGATCCTCGCCCGATGGGTCTCGTAATAATGCCGAAGGCAGGCGATCGAAAGCTCCGGCGTGAACATGATCGAGGTCCCGCATCCCGTCGGCGCCAAAGTCCCATCATGGACCGCCCACCCCGGAGGAGCCCCGTAGGCTTTATAACCCGAAGGACCCTCGGAAGCGGTCAAACCCCAGGCGTTCTCTCCGTAAGTTTTGTATTTAAACGCCTGCTGCATGCAAAAAGCGCGGTTCGCGAGGGTCGCATTCACGGAATTTTTGAAATAGTCCACGAAACCATCGTGCTGATCGCGCAGATCGATCCAAAGATGCGGGTATTGATGCGTAAAAAGCGGCGGCATCTGGATCAGCCGATGCCCCCGATAACTGCCGACAGGCCGGTGGATCTTTTCCCAGGTCGAAGCCGGGATCGCGTGGGTCGGAGAGCCGATGGCCAGAAGATAAAGGAGGATGGATTCGTCGAAATGGTCCCAGCGGCCGCGCATGAACCCCCCTTCCGGGGACCAGGCCAGAGCAAAAAAATCCCCGCCGTTGAGCATCCAGGGAAAATCGACGCGTTCATAGAGGCGCTGGGCCAGGCTCCGGACCTCGGCGTCCTCGTAATACTCGGCCGCGAACAGCGCTCCCATCAAAAAAAGCGCCGTATCGATCGGAGAAAGTTCCGAACGGCTTACGCGCCGGCCGGTGCCGTTCTGGACGAAGTGATAAAAAAAACCCTGGTGGCTTTCCGCCTTTTCCAAAAAGAACCGAAGGGTTTGCCGGGTCCGGTCCAAAGCCTCCGCCCGGCTGACCCATCCGCGCTCGACGCCGATCGCGTAAGCCGTGAGCGCAAAACCCGAAGCGGCGACGCTCGCCGGGGTTTTCTCGCCGTTTTTGCGGAGATTGTTCGCGCGGTCCGGCACGAGGCCCGTTCCGGGGTCCCCGAGTTCGATGAAATAATCAAAGCTTTTTCTCTGGATAAGGTCTAGAAGTTCCTGATCGTCCAGCGGTAGTTCGGCGCCAAAGACAGTTCCGCTTAAAAGAAGTACGGCGATCGCAAGGACCGCGCACTCGCGGTGGTAGTGTCGATGCTTTGTCTTCATCCGAAAAACACCTTTTTCTGAACAAGATCCGGCAAATAGGCGGCGGAAGACCGGACCGTCCCTTTTTCGATGACCGATATTTTCCTCAACTCGCGTATCTCGTGGACCTCTTCGCTGGAGATCGCGTCATAACAAACGATCGTCGGGACGTCGAGCCCAAGACGGACGAGCTCGCGAAAAAATTCACGGCCATCCATAACCGGCATCTTGATATCGAGGATAAGGACCGCCGGCGTCCGGGCGCGGACCGCCGCAAGTCCCTGTTTTCCATCCATGGCCTGCCGGATCACGAACGCAGGCTCTTTCCGGCCGCGCGTAACCTCGCGAAAAAGATCCCCCATCTCCGGTTCATCATCGGCCACCAGCACATCGATCGTCTCCGGGAACGGAAGCCGGCCGAGGATCTGGCGGCAAAACCCGTAGACATCCGTTGCTTCCGGACAAAAACCGTCGTAGGGAAGCTCTCGGGCCGGTTCGATCCCGAGCCCGAAGATCCGCAATCCCTCCGATTGGGAACGAAGTCCCTTGATCTGAGAAGCCAGCGGCAGCGAGACCATCCCGGATCTCAGAAAAAAAATATCCGGACGCGTTCGGCGGACGGCTTCTCCGGCTGAGCGGCCCTCGGAAAAATCAAGGACCTCGGACGCCGTATCGCAGAAAAACTCCTTGAGAAAATCGTGCCATTCACTTTCCGGCCGGTCCAGGACCAGGATTTTTTTAGAGGGTATTGCCATGACCGCTTTACGCCTTTCTCGGCACCGAATTCGAGATCATCTCGAAGAAAGCTAACACATGCTTATCCGAATGTCCAGGCGCGGCCCTTATCGTGTGGAACGGGAAACGCGATAGATCGCCCCGGCCATCCGCGCCATCCAGCAGCGGGGAAACAAACGATATCCCAACGCAACGATCCGGTTCATGAACCCATACACCGCGAACGGCTGGCGGCTCTTGAGAAATTTCCGCAGTCCGAACTCAGCGACCTCTGCGGCTTCCGCTGGAAAAAAGATCTTCCGCGGCGCGATACCCGCCTTGGCATGGAAATCCGTGCGTGTATTCCCGGGACACAGGCAAAAAACCCGGATCCCTTTCGGCTGAAGTTCTCCCCAAAGCGCTTCGGTAAAATGGAGCACGAATGTTTTCGTAGCGCTGTAAAGCGCCATGAACGGGATCGGCTGGAACGCCGCCGTCGAAGCCACGTTCAAGATCCCCCCGGTGCCACGCACCCGCATGCCTTCTACAAAAAACCGCGTGAGTGACACGACTGCTTCGACATGAAGACGGACCATCGATTCCCATTCGGCCGCCGAGGCGCCGGTGAAGTCCTCGTTCTTTCCGAAACCCGCATTATTGACAAGAAGATCGATCGAGATCCCCCGGCCGGTCACGGCCTGGAAAAGCCCCGAGGCGGCACCCGGAAGACTGAGATCCGCGGAAAAGATCTCGACGCGGACCGGATAGGTCTTCGACAGTTCCAAGGCGAGATCGCTCAATTTTTTCAGATCCCGCGCCACCAGCACAAGATGACAGCCGGCCGCCGCGAGTTTTTGCGCGATCGCTGACCCGATGCCCGAAGAAGCGCCGGTGATGAGAGCTGTCTTTCCCTGGAAGGTCTTTAGCATGCGCAGCGCGGCCCCGTCAGACCGGGACCCTTCCTTCCAGCGCGCGGGTGAGCGTTGCCTGGTCCGTATATTCGAGCATGCTCCCCACGGAGATCCCGTAGGCGAGGCGGGAGATTTTGGCCCCGAATGGTTTCAGAAGCCGGGCGATATAGAGCGCCGTGGCCTCCCCTTCCGTGTTCGGGTTAGTTGCAAGGATGACCTCACGAACAGAGGTTTTTTTCAGGCGGTCGAGAAGACTCTGGATCTCGATCTCGGCCGGGCCGATCCGCTCGAGAGGCGAAAGGGTCCCAAGCAGCACATGATAAGTACCGACATAATTGCCGGTCTGCTCGATCGCGATCACATCCTTCGGATCCTCGACCACGCAAATGACCCCTGCGTCGCGGCCCGGATCCCGGCAAATGTGGCAGGTCTCTTGATCGGTCAAGTGATGGCAAATCCGGCAGAAGCCCGTGCTGGTCTTCACTTCACCGATCAAGCGGGCAAGGTGCGCAACTTCCTCCTGGGGGGATCTCAAAAAATGGAAAAGGACGCGTTCGGCGGAACGGCGGCCGATCCCGGGAAGCTTCATAAGCGCTTCCACCAACTCGGTCATGCGATCGGAATATCCCCTCATCTAGGCGTCCTTACGGATGATCTTGGCGCCGCTGAAAATACCAAGCGCATCCGTCACGACATCCGCCAGTTTCTTGTCGGCCATTTTTTTCTCCTCGGAAGCCGGGACCACCCGTTCTTCCTGCGCGGCCGTGTGGACCACGAACTGGACTTTGACCTTTTCCCCGCCGATCACTTCGAAAGCTTCCTCCACGATCTTGCGGACCGGTTCCTTTTCAAGGGTCTCTTTATGGAACTGCAGTTCGGCGGGAAGCCCCAGGCTGATCAGATTGCCGGTAACCTCCAAAGGCTCGGATTCCGAAAGAAAAACCCCCATCGACATCCGTTTGTTCTTCACATATTCGATCACACGGGGCCAGCATTCTTCCGCCGCCGTCAAGGTCATCCCGCCCCCGGATTGCGACGAAACACGCTTGGCCGGTTCCTTCCCCGGAACGCGCGGCAAAGAAGGAACGGCTGCTGAAGACGGGATCCTCGCCGGCCTTTCCGGTTCCCGGACCGCGGTGGGGGTCGGCGGCAAAGCCGCGGGAGGGACCGATCTTTCCCTCGGCTCCTTTTTCTCGCTTTCTTCCGCCACGGAACGCAGCCCGTCGAGATGGAGGATCTTGAGAAGGGTCGTCTCGATCAAAAGCCTGGGAGGCGCCAACGCGCGGCGGATCTGGCCCTGCAGATTCTGCAGGATGCTCACCGCAAGCAAAAGCTCACCCCGGGTAAAATCGTTCTTGCGCTTGCGGAACTCCTGAGCGGCATCCGAACTCCATTCGCAAAAGGAGTCGGCCTTCCCGATGCTTTGAAAAACCAGCAGGGTCCTGAAACACTCGAGAAGTCCTTTCGCAAAATAGCCAAGGTCCGCACCCTGATCGTAAAGAGAACGGACCGTCTCGAAGACCGTCGCCGCGTCCTTTTTTCGGCAGGCCTCCAGCAAAGAAAAATAAACCGCTTCCGGCGCCTGTCCCAGCACGAAGAGGACATCCTCTTCTTTGATCTCCCCCTTCCCGAAAGCCGCCAGCTGGTCCAAAAGCCCTTCGGCATCGCGAAGCGCTCCTTCGCTGGCTTTGGCAATCAGGAAAAGCACGTTCTTTTCACAGCGGATCTTCTCTTTCTTCGCGATCTCTTCCAGTTTGTGGACCGTTTCATCGACGGAAATGCGTTTAAAATTGAACCGCTGGCAACGCGAGAGGATCGTCAACGGGACCTTGTGCCCTTCAGTGGTCGCAAAGATGAATTTGACATGAGGCGGGGGTTCTTCCAGGGTCTTCAGAAGCGCATTGAAGGCTTCGGGCGTCAGCATATGCACTTCATCAATGATGTAGATCTTGAAGCGGGCGCTTGCCGGTTTGAACTTGACCGTCTCCCGGAGATTGCGAATCTCCTCGATCCCGCGGTTCGACGCGCCGTCGATCTCGAGCACGTCCAGAGAGCGGCCCTCTTCGATCTCGGTGCATTGCGGACTTTCGGGATCGAAATCGGCTTTGGGTCCATTCTCGCAGTTCAGGGCCTTCGCCAGGATGCGCGCGACCGAGGTCTTCCCGATCCCCCGCGGACCGGCAAAGAGATAGCTTTGCGGGATCCGTTTTTGATCGATCGCATTCTTCAGGGTCCGAATCACCGGCTCCTGGCCCAGGACTTCGTCGAAGGTCCTCGGACGGTATTTCCGGGCAAAGATCAGATAGCTCATAACACCTGCCGTCCGGCGGGTCGGACAAGACCCGTCCGGTCGTTAAAAGAATTTTTGTTCTTCGAGATAAGAGTAAAAAATCCCGCGGCGGCTGACCAGATCTTCCCACGTCCCCTGTTCCGCGATGGTCCCCGCGGAAAAAACAACGATATGGTCCGCCTTTTTGATCGTCGAAAGACGGTGCGCGATCACCAGAGTGGTCTTGCCGCGAATCAGTTCCGCGATCGCCTCCTGGATCAGCCGCTCCGTCTGGCTGTCAAGCGAACTGGTCGCTTCATCCAGCAGAAAAGTTTCGGCCCCTTTGAGCATGGCGCGGGCGATCGAGAGCCGCTGTTTCTCCCCGCCGGAAAGCTGGACGCCGCGGTCGCCGATCTCGGTCTCAAGACCGGCCGGAAGCCTCATCAGAAAATCATAAAGCCGCGCTTTTTTGAGGGCCTCCATCATCGTTTCGATCCCCGGCTCCGGGTCGATCCCATAGAGCAGATTCGCGCGAAACGACGCGTTGAAAAGATAGGTTTCCTGGGTCACAAAAGCGATCTTCTTGCGGAAGGACCGCATGGTATATTCGCGGATATCGGTCCCGTCGATCAGGATCGATCCCGGCGGCACATCGTAGAAACGGATGACTAGGCTCGCCAACGTGGTTTTGCCGGATCCCGTCGGTCCGACCAGCGCCGTCGTCCGGCCCTTTTTCAGTTCGAAAGAGATATTTTTCAGGACGTCAGGCCGCTCCGGATAAGAGAAATGCAGATCCTGAAAACGGATCTCGGAATGAAGCCCCGGAAATTCCTTGGTCCCGTCATGGACAAAGACTTTCCCTTTATCGTCAAAAATATCCGCCAGCGTCCTGACCGTCCCGCGTAAAGCAGCGGCCGAAGCAAGATTCTCGCTCAATTGCCGGAAACAGAGCGAGGCCCGGCGAAGCGCCAGGAAGAAGACAAGAAAACCCGGCACATTGCCCGCTTTTTCCTTGATCACCATGTAGGCCATGCCGCAAACCAGGACTAGCGAAACGAACAGCGAAAAACATTCGGTCGCTACGGGGATAAAAAATCTTTTTTTCGCCTGGCTCACCTGGATCTGCGCCAGATGGTTGCTCACCACGCTGAAATTTTGCTCCTCTTCCCGGTGCCGGTGATACGCCTTCACCAGGGGGATGCAGGAAAGAATGTCGGAGATCCGCTTGCTCAGGCGCAGGCTCGTTTCCGCTTCGCGTTTCGACGTGGCATGGATCTTTGCCACAACCGCCCGCTGAAAAATGAAGTAGATCGGAAGCAGAAGAAGGACCAGCAAGGTGAGTCCCGGCGAGACAAAGGCCATGAAGACCAGGTAAGCGATCAGCAACGTGCCAAAGATCGGGATATTCTCGAGCTGGATCATTTCATGCCCGAGGCGGGCGGTGAAACCCATCAATTTGTCGTAGAGCATCCCGGAGGAAACGCTGTCAAAATACAGTTTGCCGAAGCTCATGTACCGCGTGAAGATCACGACCCGAAGCCGGTGGATGAACCCGTTGACCGCCCGCGCGATCTGGACCCGCGACACATACTGAAAAACATTCTTCAAAACCGTCGTGATCACGATCGCCCCGATCAGAAAAACGAAAATGACCGAGTTCCTCCCGAACTCTTTTGTGGCCACAAGGCCCACCAGGGATTCCATTGGAGGGAAATTCAGCGCGAATTTGAAATTGGCATCCATGATCCCGCGCGCGGTGGGGACCAGAAGACCCAGGCTGGCTCCTTCGAAAGCGGCCGCAAGAAGCGCGAACAAGGCCGGGATGAGGAATGCAGTCCACCGGGTCTTGGTCACCCGCAAAAGAACGCGGGTATTGAAGGCGCGGACGGAGGAATGTTTCGTTTCAGTCGTCATCAAAAATGCCAATAGTTATAGACGGTTAACGGCCTTTCGAATTCTTCCGGACCTGTTCCAGGATCCAGGGATAGGTCTTTTCGATCCCGGCCCGCGTGGAAAAACACGCTTTCCAGCCGGTGCGGTAGATCTTCTCGTTGCTGAAATTCCTCGATTCAACCCCGACCGGCCCCGGCACGTGACGGATCGCAAGCGGTTTCTTCGCGACCTCCATCACCGTCCTGGCCAGATCATCGACACTGATATATTCAGGATTGCCGATATTGACCGGACCTTCGATCGCGGAGTGCATGAGCCGGAAGATCCCGTCCGTCATGTCCTCGACATAAGTATAGGAGCGGACCGCCGTGCCGTCGCCCCATATTTCGATCGAACCGTCCGCCGGCGCTTCGGCCACTTTCCGGCACATCGCCGCCGGGGCTTTTTCGCGCCCGCCCCGCCAGGTTCCCTCGGGCCCGAAACAGTTCTGGAAACGCGCGATACGGATTTTCATCTTGTGATGCCGGCCATAGGCCAAGGCCATTCGTTCGGCATAAAGCTTTTCCCAGCCGTATTCATTGTCCGGCATCGCGGGATAAGCGCCCTCTTCGGTCAATTCGGGCTCGCCATGTTTCATGTTCCGGTAAATGCAGACGGACGAAGAGAAAAAATAATTCTTGATCCCGAGAGCCGCCGCGGAATAGATCATGTGATTGTTGATGAGCGCGCTGTTGCGCATGATCTCGCATTCGGCCGTGTGAATGAATCCCATCCCGCCCATATCGGCGGCAAGTTGATAGACCTCCTCGAACCCGCCGGGCACCGAAAGCGCTTTGCGGCAGTTCTTTTCTTCCCGCAGGTCCAGGATCTTGAATTCATCCGCCGGGCTGGCACAAAACTCCGGCCGTTTCAGGTCCACTCCACGGACCCAGTAACCTTCGGCCTTGAGCCGCTTCACAAGATGATGCCCGATGAAACCTCCGGCCCCCGTCACAACCGCTTTTTTCATGCTGCGCTCCTTTGCTATTTTAAAAAAAACAATGGCGGCTCGAAGTGGACGCTGGGCGAACTACGCAACCCCTTGAAATAAGCCTACTTGTGAAACTCTACCGAAAACGTAGCATGGGGGCTTTAATATCCCTAGGCGAGCCGATCAACGAAACCCTGCCTTACGATAAGGGTATTTTATCACGAAATCGCCTAAAATCCACCGAAACCGCTAATCTTTAAACCTTAAATCCTTTCCCGTAAAATGCCTATTATCTCATCCATGTCTCTTGCCTCGATATCCTCAAACTTCCGGACAGGCTCATACACTTTAACAGCTACGTAATTTAAAATCCTTAGCGAAAATGCTGTTAAATCTCTGAACTCGTTTGGCGTAATTTTAGCTATTTTATAGACACCCGAACGAGACAGCTCGTTATTTCGATGAGCAAATAAATTAGACCTTAATATGGTGACCTTTTTCCAAATTGTTTTCGCCTTAACAATCAGTTGCTGTATTTCAATCCTTTCCTCATCCCCTAAAAGGCTTCTGGCATCCTTAACCAAAGATTCAATATTCCAAACATCACTGCGATGGTCGTACAGTTTATGCAATGATAAAACCAAATTCGATACGTATGCATAACCAGAGATTTCAAAATAATCCTTAAACTTGAGCATAACATGTAGGTTTTCGGACTTGCTCTTAGTTTGCAAATACGTCCACCATAATTCGTAACACCCTCTACCTTCAAAAAGGATGCCCATCAATTCACGCAGGCCCAAAATGATCTCTTTATTCTGAGCTCTAACTCGAGCCTTCTCGTTAAATACAAAAATATGTTCGCTCTCTTTTCTTTTCTTCATAAAAGATCAAGCGTTTATTTCTTTTCCTTGCCCTCAGAATTTCCCTGCCCGCCTGAGGGTTTAGCCGAATCCTGCGGCGTACTCTGCGCTGAAGATTGAAGATTCTGGGGAGCCAAATTCGCTATCCCATTCAAGCTCTTCCCGACCTCTAATTTATCCGGAGATAAATTCTTGACTCCATTCAGACTTTCTTGAATTTTTTCTACCTTTTTAGGTGCATCTTGGCCTTTATCCGCCATCGCTACTCCTCCTGTTTTCTGAAACGAAACAAATATTGCCATTAAAACCGCGCAGATGATCCCCGCGTAAAAACAAATTATTGTCAATCTGTCCAGCTTCTTCAAAAGTTTGGATGTATCGTCTGTACTTTGGCATCGAAGGTTCTCTTCTAAATGCCTAGCATTAACTTGAAATATGTGCAAACAACCACATGTTGCTATAATAAAACCAGCAAAGGATCCAACAGCAAAGAAATATTGCCAAAATCCTCTTATGCCCACTGTGGTGACAATCGTTACCAATAAACCGATAGCGGCGGCTGAAAGAGTAATAACCATCTTATCCTGCTCCATCCTCGTCTCAATCCAAGTAGAAAGCAGGGTCTGA
The DNA here is from genome assembly GCA_049324575.1 of Candidatus Omnitrophota bacterium. Taxonomy (GTDB): domain Bacteria; phylum Omnitrophota; class Omnitrophia; order Omnitrophales; family Aquincolibacteriaceae; genus JBMONI01. The sequence goes on from JBMONI010000025.1 coordinate 45,448, forward strand.
TAATGGGCAATATTCTTGCCTTCCAGCTCTCTTAATTCTCGCTTTTGTCTTTCTTCATTACTTTCAGCCATAACATCTCCGCTCAAACATCGTCCTTCTTGAATTTCTTTCCACACTTGGGGCACTCAACCTCATCGTCAAAAAACAAACTACATGGCACATCTGCCTTGCAATGCGGGCATTTAACCATGTCCGCGCCCATCGCAAAATCAAAACCTAAGAACTCATCAAATAAATCGTCCGGCATTTAATTCCTTTTACCGCGATCTTGCCGCTACAGCATCGTCAATCCACGATCCAATATTGTTCGCGATATTATATGCATCGTAAGAACTTGGGTTGTAACACTTGACGAGACTGGATAGTTTTCCGCCATTTTTTAGACTGATATTATCGAAGGGGTTTAAACCTTGGCTACATTTTCCATTTCTGGCGCAATTAATATTGTGAATATAAATTCCTAATACGCCCTTGCCGTCATTCCATCCTTTTATAATCTCGTATTGAACCCACGGCCGCTTTGAAGTTTCTGTACCTATCAAAACAACAACGCACGACTTATACTTCATATTGTCGTCGATCCATTTCTTAACAGCATCGTCATTCTTTCGAATCTGCTCCCAGTCATTAACAGATACAGGGGCATTACCTTCAATAACTCCGATATTGCGAATCTGTTGAACTCTAAAAACGTCGTTATCAAAATGAAAACTGTAGAAAATCTGCTTCTTTGCCATAGTCAATCCCCCTTACTTTAAAATGTATTTTGAGAGAATCTGATAAGCAATAATCGCTACCACTATCAATAACGGAATCCCATAGAAAACTCGCAACGTGATCGACCACATGACCTTCCCTCTTGAATCCACCTTGTCTTTATACCGGTGCGGGTTAAGATCATACAGCAGACTGAAATCGTTCTTTGGTCTCACTTCAATAATCCATTCATACATTTTTCTATACATCTTTTCAGTCTGAAGAAAAAAGGCATCCAAATACCAGAAAGCTACGAGCGGTATAAAAAGAACAAGGCATAAATAGATCGGATCGATGTTCTTCTCCATTAAAGCCAGAACAACAGTCACGACGGTCAAAGCCCATCCTTTGATAAGGAACGAGTTCTGAGCCATCCGATTAATACAGTTTTGAATAAGGTCTATTTCCTTGTGAATAACTTCAATATTATTCTCGCCCATATCCACCTCCTCTATTCAACCCCCATCGCCTTGAACACCGCGTCGATCGGGTCGGCGAAAAAGCTGTTTTGAAACTTAGCTAAGAGTTCTCCGGGTACCGTCTGGAAGTCTCCAACGCTACTTGAAGGAATAAGGATCCTGCGCGCACCGGCGTCAAGCGCCACGCGCATAGATTCCGCCAGATTTTCAACCGGAACGATATTCCCGCCCAAGCTCATACTGCCTAAGACAACTATTTGAGACTGCACCGGCTTGCGCATCAGCGCCGAAGCAAGAGCAATAACTGCTGTCAAAGTTAACGCCTCCGCCGATCCAGAATTATGCAGTTCAACGACATGGATATGGAAATCATGATCGCCTGCTTTAGGTGTAACGCTGACCCTCGAGGAATTCGCCTTAAAATAATCAAAGGCCACGCGCAGGCTTTCCTTGGCCGCAGAATTAGATCCAAGCCCTGAGAAACGAACAGATCCGTTCCCCGGACTCATCTGAATTTCAATACGATACAATCCCAGATGCCCGTTACTGCCGCGCGCCACGGTATGAATAGTCCCCGGGTTCATGGGCCCGTCAGGAATCAACGCACCCCCACCTTGCTCAGGCACCGAAATATACTTCTCGTCGCTTGTTTCCTTATCCCCATAGCTAAAATGCACATCAAAGAATTCCATTCCGCCGATCTTCTTGAGCTGTTCCTTAACCCTCCGCCTCGTCTCAAGTGCATAATCCAAACATTTCGCAACCGCGGCCTTATCGTACTCCCCATGAGGGTAAAGAAGTTTTAACAGCCCCGATACCGTCTTCCTTACGGCGATCACATCGCGCTGATTCAGATCCCTGCCTAAACGGAAATACTTATCAATGGCATCAGAAAAGTTCCTTTTTCTCATCTCTCGTAAAAACTCAGCCAAATAGTCAACGATAAGACCGTAATTATTCGTAAAGAATTCCGGCTTCATCTTGGGGATCTCCCATCCCGGGATATACCCATGGAACCGGTCAAAGAAAGCGGAATCGATCATGTTTTCAGGGAATGGCGAAAGCAAATGACTTGTTTTTACCAAAGTATCAACGGACTGGTTGATGTTGCCTACGAACACCATTGACGCGTTAGCATTAATTTGGTCGCGGCCGCGCGCGAAGGAACCGGACGCCATGTAATCTTTCATGATCTGCACGCCGTCTTTATCCGCAAAGGATATGCCCGCAACCTCATCAAAGGCGACGATGTCCCACAAGCCAACAAGCCCGATCTGCCGACGGCTCATGCTGTAAAACAGGTTGGCCACGGTTGTCTGTCCACCAGAAACCAGAATGCTGTTCGGGCTGATTTCTTTATACAAATGGCTCTTGCCGGTATTCCGTGGGCCAAGCTCACACGCGTTATAATTATTCTCAACAAACGGAATCATCCTCGCAATCAGATGCAATTTAACGCGCGGTTCAAATAACGTTGGCTCCATCCCTGCTGATCTTAACAAAGCATCCATCCATTGCTCTTCCGTAAATGCCCGGCGACCCTCAAAAAGCGGCTCCATGTCCATATTCGGCATTTGTATCGGCTTAATATCTTCAAGGATAAACGGCGATGCACCTTGGCCTTCTTCATAATGATATCGCAGATTGACGATTGACCAGATGCCGCCAGCTAAAAGCTTCTGATATTTCTTCACCGTCTCACTAGGCACGATAACATTCTTGATCCCCAGATTAGAAAAGACCGCTTCATAAATGTCTTTCTTCTCATTGAGCGTGACCGTCACCTTATCAATGACCTTCAGTCCGCCCTTCTCGCGGACGATCGATTTCACCTTCTCCGACTCATCCGGGCGCACATAGTTGTCAGCAAGAACGCGCTTGACCGTCTTCATCCCGTCTTCAATGATCGCATCATCAGTCGAGGCACAATATTGCCCCAGAAGATACTCAAGAACGTACACCGGCACATTCGCGCCTTCCTTGATCTTTTTCGTCAAGTCCTTGCGCACAACCTTTCCGCTAAAATGTTTATTAAGCAAATTGTCCAATTCAGTATTCATATTGCAAAGCCCTCCTTAAAAATCGCTGGTAAATACGCGGTCTATGCGCACAGGAATGGACTGCTCTTCAATATCAGTCTCTGCGTTACGCAAAATCAACCGGTATGTTTTTGCACCTGCAAAGTTTATATTCTTCAAGGTCAAAACTACCTCTTTTTTACGGTCAGCCATTTCGGGAGAAGCGCTCTCAAAAGAAACGGTCTGAATATCGCTGACCGGCTCATTGTCTGCGTAAACGCCGATCTTAAACGTGGCTGGTTTAATCCTGTCAGAAACGGCTTCAATCTGCAGTATTTCAAAACGATGCTTGCCGGTTGTAATCCGATGATCCTGCCCCAGAACCTGCACGCCAACAAACTTGTCGCGCGTTTTCTCTTTATCCTTACCGCGGATTTGCTCAACGGTAATAACCGGTAAAACAATCTCCTGCAAACTCACGCCACCATGAAAATAACGCGCACCACCGGTAAAATAAAACAAGCTCATTCCTTTAGGGATAACGAACTGCATGTCCTCTGAAGGCGTAACTCCAGAGGTATTCGAGACCAAACCTTGGTGAACAAATTCTAAAGCGGGAACATTCTTCCCGAGAGAATACCTCTTCTTCAAAAGAATAAAATCTTTGTC
>JBMONI010000026.1:0-45113 GCA_049324575.1 Candidatus Omnitrophota bacterium
CGTCCGCGACATCATCATCGTCCGCGACATCATCATCGTCCGCGGTATCGTCATCGCCAGAGTGTTTTTTAGGTACGCACACAGGCTCGCTCACCGAATTCCCTTGAACATTTCGAGTCAACTCGACGCATTCTTCACCCACCGGGCAATCCATTTCATCACAAGTGATTACTTGTGTTTCTAATGCCAGTTTATCGGCAAGCTCATCTGTCGCTTGGAGATCGACCGTAGCCGTCTCCCCTTTTTTCATCTCATCGGCTCCCGCTGATAACTTACCCGTGTCGGGGAACGGAATCTGGTCCGAGGTGACCTGAAGTTTAGGATCTTTCTCTTCCGCATATCCGCTGGACGCCTGTGAGAAGACGGCAAGCAGAAGTCCCGCAAGAAGGACTCCTGCGACTATATATATTTTTCTCTGTTTCATCATAAGTGCATCAAGGGCCCGATACTCGTATATCTCCTTATCCCTTCTAATAGGAATACTACCCTATCGATAGTAAAAATGCAAATACTATATCAATGTATATCAGCTATAGATCTCTGCATTGAAATAGAATGGAATTCTTTCAGTATCGTCGCTATTGACCTCGAAAGAGACCTCAACCGGACGGACCATATAGGCCAGAAGTCCCAAAGAAATCGTCTCCTTAAACCACCCCGTCTGGCCCGGCACATGGATCCGGTGGATTTTCTTCTCTCCGGCATAAATCGAAAGATAGACAGAGATTCGTTTTCCCGCAAAAGCCCGCACGCCATCATCCTCGATCCCGTAGTAGATCACCATCCGGCTTGCAGGAGGAATACTCGGAAAACGCAGAACCGATAAAGCCCCCGCGATCGGAAAAAACCGTATCCCGTCCTGCTCTTCTCCGTCAAATTTTCCCCGGGCAAGCTCGATCGGCACTTTCTTCTCCCGGGCAGGAAAAAGGAAACGCGTCCCTTCCCACTTCGCGACGACCTTTTCGATCTTCACGCGGTCGGTCACACGGACCGGAAGGATCTTCCGGGAAACGAATGCTTGAGCCTCGGGCAAATGGTCCTTAAAGACATAGACCGGCGCCTTGGCGCTCTCTTCGATCAGCTGGGTCGCTCCCCCGGAGAAAAGACCGGCATCCTCTCCGCCCCCGCCTTCTCCGGAAAGATCGCCCAGCGAATCCGCCTGCGGCGCATTGGTTCCTTCCGAAAATACGGCCGTCCCTTTTTCCCGGGCGATTTCACGTTCGATCTGCGCCAGGATATCGGCATCTCCGGCCAAAGCCGCTTCGTCCCCTTCCTTGCCGGAAGACTCCGCCAGGATTTCCTCCTGGTCTTCCGGCGGAAGCGTCTCTCCCTCGGCGGCATGGGCGGCAAACACCGGCAGCGTCAAAAAGAAAAACAATATTCCAAACCTCCTCAAAGAAAACCGGCACTTCACCTCACGAACTCCTTTCTTTCGGACCGCGCCCCAAAACCATGATCCCCGCACCGAGCAGGGCCAAAAATCCCCAACCCGCGAAACCATCATACATCTTGCTGGACGAAAACCAAAGCGACTCTTTTCCCAGTGAATCGACGAAGAAGGACTGGATTTTAACGAAAAAAACGCAGCCGGCATGCAGCCCGATCGCGCTGTAAAGCGATCGCGTACGGCGCAAAGCCAAGGTCAGGACGATCCCGAAAAGGAACAAACCGACCGCCTCATGCCAGAATTCTGGAAAATAGCGCATCGAAAGAACGGGGGCCGCCGCCAGGTGGAGCGAATCGAAAAAATCCGGGTCCCCCGGGATATAGGGCTTTTTGAAATTGATAAAATGGATCAACGCATAGAGCCCATTGGTCAAAAGGAGCGGTAGCACAAACCGCTCTTTGAAAAGTTTCCGGAACGAGGAAAAAACGAAACCCCGGAAAAAGAATTCTTCGATCAGCCCGATCACCAAAGCCGAAAGCAGGGAAAGCGACAGCCGCTCAAAATACCCGCCGAGACTATCGTCCCGGAATCTCCAGGCCGCCTGGTCAAAAAGGAGCTTCACGCACAGCAGCAGAAAAAGCGTCCCGAAACCCGCCCCGAAGAAACCCGCCAGGATCCGGGGGCTCCGCTTGCGCTCCCAAAGCAATCCGTAATCCTGGAGAGTCGAACGGCCTATCCGCACGAAAAAAACGACCGCAACGAGCGTCCCGATCATGACGAGACGATTGAAGATCCGCTCGAATTTATAAGGCAAGAAGTCGAAAAGGATCGGCGCCAGCAAAGCGCTCGCGAGCACGACCGCGACCAAGACCCCGAAAAATCTCCAGCTCCGTTTCATGCGGGTCGTTCTCCAATCAAAAGGGTCACGATGCCCCCCGACCAGCGGCAGGCCGTGCAAGACTTGAATCCCTGCTGTTCCATGATCTTAAGGGTTTCGGCAGGTTCTTGAAAATGCTGAACCGATTGTGAAAGAAAATCATACGCCTCGGAACGGCCCGAAAGCATTTTTCCCACGAGCGGGACATACCCTTTCAGGTAGAGCCGGTGACCCAGGCGCCAGGGAAATTTTTCCGGACGCGTCAGGCAGAGGAAGAAAGCCCGCCCTCGCGGTTTCAGAAGTCCTAGGACCCCTTGGAAAAATCCGGGGAGGTCCCTGACGCTGCGAAGGATGAACGCGGAGATCACGGCCTCAAAACTGGCCGCGGCAAAAGGCAGCCGATGGAAATCCCCCCGGACCAGCCGGATATTTTGCGGTAATTTCCGGCGAGCGACCGCGAGCATCTCGCCCGAAAAATCGATCCCGGCCAGAAGAGAAGGCCGGCGTTTGCCCGTCAGGAAACATTCGAGGAACTTGCCGGTCCCGACCCCCAGATCCAGCAGAGAATCGACCGGACGCTCCATGACGCGTTCGGCGGCTTTCCGGCGCCACTTGCGATCGAGCCCGAAACTGAGGAGCGTGTTCAAGCGGTCATAACGGGCGGCGATCCCGTCAAAGATCTCCCGGATCTTGGCCGGTTCCGGCGCCCGGAGATCAGGCGTCGACATGAAGCACCTCATAGTTCGTGTTCCGCTGGGCCGGGATAAAACCCGCTTCGCGGATCAGGCGCCGCATATCCTCTTCACGCGTCCCCACCGTGATCCCGGTCGGCTCCAGCACTTTATCCTCCATCAGCACGCCGCCCATATCATCACAGCCGAAATGAAGCGCCGTTTGGGCAAGCTTCAGTCCTTCGGTCAGCCATCCGCTCTGGAGATGCTCGAAATTATCCAGCATCAAGCGCGAGACCGCCACCGTCCGCAGATAATCCTCCCCCCCGGCCGGCCGCAAATGAGAAAGACCGGGCGTCCCCTGCGGAGCGAAGGACCAGGGAATGAAGGCCCGGAATCCGCCGGTCTCGTCCTGGAGCTCGCGGAGCCGCACAAGATGAAGCAGCCGCTCTTCGATCGTTTCGACATGGCCGAAGACCAGGGTCGCGGTCGAGCGCAGCCCGCATTCATGGGCCGTCCGCATGATCTCGATCCATCGCTCCGAAGAGATCTTCTTCGGACTGATCTTACGCCGCACCCGCTCGACCAGGATCTCGGCCCCACCTCCCGGGATCGAGTTCAGGCCCGCCTCCTTGAAAAGCCGAAAGATCCGGTCCAAGGGGATCCGGAAATTTTTCGAGAACATATCCATCTCCACCGCGGAAAAAGAATGGATCAGAACGCCGGGAAAATGCTCGCGGATCGAACGCATCAGGTCCAGATAGTAGTCGAGCGGAAGGTCCGGGTTCACGCCCCCCTGGAGCATGACCTGCGTTCCGCCGCAAGCGGCCAATTCCCGGACCTTATCGAGGACCGCTTCCCTGGAAAGCACATAGCCTTCCGGCGAGCCCGGAGAACGGCTGAACGCGCAGAAACCACAGTCCACCGTGCAGATATTCGTGTAGCTCACGTTCCGGTCCACGACAAAAGTGATCACGCGGTCCGGATGGCTCCGGAGCATGATCTCGTGCGCCGCCTCGCCCAGTTCGAGAAGATCGCCCGCATAGAGAGCTTTCCCGTCCTCGACGGAAAGCCGTCCCCCTTCCAACCCTTTCTCGAGGATCTGTTCAAAGGATCGCATGCGGACGGCACTCACTTTCCGAAGAATTCAAACGGTTTCGGACGGGGCGAAAGTCCCAGACGGTGGGCCAGGCGGTAAAAAAGCTGAAGCCCTTCGAGCATAGCGGGGTCGAGCGAAAAATGAAGATTGAAAAGATAGCCGAAGATCTTGGAATAGCGCGGATCGAGAAAATCGATATCCAGCGCGCCCGCGATCAGGCCTTCGAGGTCCGCCAGGTTCTTTTTGAGGTTCCGGGCAAGCATTTCCGAGAACTTTGAAACCGTCCCGGCGTGTTCCTCCGCAAATCGCTTCTGGACCGCCCACACGGAAAAGCAAAAGGGTTTGCCGGTCCACTCCCACCATAGTTCGCTCAGATCGTATCGGTAGAAAAAATCTTTCGGGGGATGAAGGAGCGCCTGGTCGCCGATCACCAATCCCGCATCATATTGTTTGAAAAGCTCGTCGGGATCGACATTGCGGACGCTGAAATGATTGTGGTATTTGAAACGCAGTTTCAGAAGGATCCTGAGGAGCGCCGCCGAACTGAGGCTTTCACGCGTCAGGGCGATGCGGGCCCCGTCAAGCGCTTCGAGCTTGACCTTGGAGAAGAGGAGCACGCTCCCCGAAAAATCCTTCGCCCCGATGCAGAATCCGGGAAGCAGCGCATAGTGGTCCTGGCCGTTCAAATACTCCAGGGACGAGATCATACCGGCGTCGAGATGCCCGCGACGCATCGCGACATTGAGCCGGGCCGGATAGGTCTCCGTATAGTCGACCTCCGCGCCCTCCGGCTGCATCAATCCGAAATAATACGGCAAGACATTCACGTACGGGATCTTCCCGACCCGGATCTTCACTTTCGAAGCACAAGGCATGGCCTAATCCTCTTTTCCGGAAGGCCCTGCCCACCGGGTCCCGAGATCGTGTTCGACCCCGAGCTGATTGAGGACCTTCGCGACGACGAAGTCCACGAGCTCCTCGATCGTTTGGGGGCGGCCGTAAAAAGCCGGCATGGCCGGAACGATCTTCGCCCCGGCCTCGGTCAATTTGAGAAGATTCTGAAGATGGATCGCATGAAGCGGCGTTTCGCGCGGGACCACGACCAGACGGCGCCCCTCTTTGAGAGCGCAATCCGCCGCCCGATGGATCAAGTTCCCGCTCACACCGGAGGCCAAAGCGCCGAGCGTCCCCATGCTGCAGGGGATCACCGCCATGCCGCGGATCCGGTAAGAGCCGCTCGCCGGAGGGGCGGTAAAATCGAAGATCCGGTAGGTCCGGATCCTGGCCGCAAGTTTTTTCCCGAGGACCGGCGCGAAGTCATGCGGATCGAAATCCCTCTCCAAACGGAGACCCGTTTCCGCCTTCAGGATCCAGCGGGCCGTATCTGAAATGATCACATCGACCGCATATCCGCTTTCCGCCAAAGCGCGGATCAGCCGAAGCCCATACCCGGCGCCGCTGGCGCCGCTTAAGGCGACCACGTAAGGAGCTTTTGTCATTTTTTTGTCCATAAGTCCGCCAACACGCTCACAAAAAGGACCAAACTGATCCATGCGTTCAAACGGAAAAAAGCTTCCTGGAGTTTCTGCATACCATAACGCCGGATAAGAAGATTTTCACGGAGCAGCATTCCTGCCGTAAGCGCAAGGCCGATGCTGTAAAAAAAGCCGAGGGGCGCCAACAAGCCGGCCCCGGCCCAAAAAACGACCGCCACCCCGTGGAGGACCATCACGGTCCTCAGGCTGACCGTTCTTCCCCACCGGGCAGGGACCGAATGCAGACCGCTTGTCCGGTCAAAATCCTCATCCTGCAACGCATAGATTATATCAAATCCGGCCACCCAGCAGGCCACGCCGCATGAAAAAAAGACCGGGACCAGCGAGAGTTCGCGGCCCGCCGCAAGCCAGGCCCCGCTGGGCGCGATCGCCAGGATCGACCCCAGAACGCCGTGCGACAGCCAGGAAAACCGTTTCATCCAGGGATAAAGAAAAGCGAGGCCGGCCGGGATCCAGCATAATCCGAAGCAAACCGGTCCCAAACGCCACGCGCTGAAGGCAAAAACAAAAAAACTGAATAGGGCGGTGACCCAGGTGAAAGGGACTTTCAAATGCCCTGCCGGGATCGCGCGCCCGGCCGTCCTCGGATTCCGGGCGTCGATCCACCGGTCGATAATGCGGTTCAAGCTCATGGCTGTCGTCCGGAAACTGACCATCGCAACCGTGACCCACAGAAAAACGGAAAAGGCCGGCCAGCCTCCCGCAGCGAGGAAAAGTCCGAGATAAGCGAACGGAAGCGCGAACACCGAGTGCTCGAACTTGATCATCTCGAGGAAAAGCCGGATTTTTTTGAAAAAACCGGAAAACATGGGAACTCCTATTCCTGGGCCAGGGCGCCGAGCAGCCGCTCCATATCGTCGGGGAGCGGGCTTTTGAACGAGATCCGTTGCAGGGTCGTCGGATGACGGAATTCGAGGACTGCGGCATGCAAGGCCTGGCGATCGATCCAGGGCGAAGCGACCCCGTAAAGCAGATCCCCCAGAACGGGATGCCCGAGATGCGCCATATGCACGCGGATCTGGTGCGTCCGTCCGGTCTTCGGCCGGACCTCAAGCAAAGAAGCTTTTCGATAACGGCGGGCCACGCGAAAATGAGTCTTGGCGTCCTTTCCGCCGGAGGGTTTGATCACGATCTTCTTCCGGTTCAAAAAAGCCCGGCCCACCGGCTCTTCGCAAAGCCCTTCGTCGTGCTGTACGACCCCTTTGACCGCCGCCAGGTACATCCGCACGATCGTATGGTTCTTGAACTGATTTCCGAGCGAGGCATGCGCGCGGTCGTTCTTGGCGACCACCATCACTCCGGAAGTCTCCTTGTCGAGACGGTGAACGATCCCGGGGCGGATGGGCCCGCCGGCCCCGGAAAGATGGTTGGTATGATACAGCAACGCATTCACCAGCGTATGGTCGGGATTCCCATGCGCGGGATGGACGACAAGCCCCGCCGGTTTATCGACGACCAGAAGGTCCTCATCCTCATGCAGGATCTTGATCGGAATGTTCTCGGCGCGCGTATCCTCGGGCTGGTGGAGGACCGGATCAAGCTCGATCACCTCGCCTTCCCGGATCAAACGATGCGCGGCCACCTGCGCTCCCTGGATACGGATCTTTCCCTCTTCGATCAGTTTTTTGATCTTGGTCCTGGAGAAACGATCGGCCAGACAGCGGGCCAGATAAACATCCAGACGTTCTTCCGGCATCCCTGCTTCGACCGTAATCCGCTCGATCTTATCCGTGCTCATCCCGCGTTCCCTACTTCTTGCGGACCAAAATCCAAGCAAAAATGAAGACCCCAACCGTGATCGCGGAATCGGCCAGATTGAAGACTGGCCAAACACGGAAGTCCAGGAAGTCGATCACCGCATTATAACGAACACGGTCGATCCAGTTCCCGATCGCACCGCCCAGCACCAGGACGAGCCCGACCCGTGCCGCAGTCGAATACGAGGAGGCCACGCGACACATGCGGATCGAAAACACCGCAAGCACGATGAGGCTTAGGGTGATCAGAAGGAAAAGGATCTCCGGCCGGTCCTGGAAAAGGCCGAAAGCGATCCCGTTATTGCGGACAAGGGAAAAATGAAAAACGCCGGAAATGACCGGGACCGACTCGCCGGGATGAAGGGCCTGCAGGGCCCAGAATTTGGTCCCCTGATCAAGCAGGACAAGAAAGGCTACGAAAGCGTAAAAGGCGGTCACTAGGGCTGCTGACGTTTTTCCTTCTCCTCGGTTTCCTGGGCTTCCAAAGAAAGCCGGGCATACGGCATGGCTAAAAGCCGTTTCTTCGAAATCGGCTTCAGCGTTTTCTCGCAAAGCCCGAAAGTCCCTTCGACGATCTTACGAAGCGCCAGGTCGATCAGGTTCAGCAGATTTTGCTCGCTCGAGGCAAGGCCCAGGTTCAACTCCCGGTCAAAGGTGTCGGTGGCCATATCGGCCATATGAAAGGAATAGCCGGAAAGATCCCCGGCCAGATCTTTTTGATTCGAATTGAGGCTCTCGGATTCCAGGTGGCGGAGATCCCCCGCGATCTTGTCGCGCATACTGAGAAGAAGTTTTTTGAATTCCGCGAGCTCCTGCGAAGTAAAACGCTCGAGATTCTTTTTCTTCAGCTTTTCGATTTCTTCCGGGGTCAGGTCCTTCGCCACGATAAAATTCCTCCTCGATTCCCTAAAAAGACGCGACAGTATACTGAAACTCCTATGCTTAGGCAAGCTCTTTTGACGCAAAAAAAGCGGTCAGGAAATGGTCTCGAAAGAGGACTTCCGGCAAAGCATTTGAGCGCGGCAGATCCGGGTAAAAACTTCTACGACCTTGGGATCGAACTGGGTCCCGGAACACCGCTGGAGCTCGTCCAAGGCCTCCTCCACCGTGCGGGGAGCATTATAGCTGCGCTTGGCGATCATCGCGTCAAACGCATCCACCACCGCAATGATCCTCGCCTCGATCGGGATATCCTTTCCTCCGACCCCCTGGGGATACCCGCGTCCGTCGAAGTGTTCGTGATGGTATCGAATGATCTCAGCCACGCGACGGAAAGTCTCGAGCGGCTCGAGAATGCGGACCCCTTTGGTGACATGGCTTTTCATCTGGGTCCACTCCTCATCGTTGAGCTTTCCCGTCTTGGAAATGATCGCATCCGGAACGCCCATTTTCCCCACATCGTGAAGGATCAGCGCCGCCTGCATGATATCGCGTTCCTGCTCGTCATGGAGGATCCCCATCGCTTCCGCGGTCAGCATCCCGAAACGTTCCACACTGCCGATATGGTCCCTCGCATAAGGGTCTTTGGCATCCATCTCGCGCATCAGGGCGCGCAGGATCTGGCGGTAAATATCCTTCTCTTTTTTGCGGAGCAGTTCGATCTCGACCAGGTGTCTCTGGAGCGCGATGTTCTTCTGCCCGAGATCTTCGTGGTATTTGGCCACATGGGTCGCCACCGAACAGGTCTGCGCCAGCGAACGGAAAAAACGGATCTCCGTCTCCTTGAACGACGCACCCTGTTTTTTGGGTCCCAGCATCAGGATCCCCATCAGGTGTTTTTTGTCGAAAGCGGGTAAAAGCAGTTCGACCTTGAAGCGCTCCATGGCGCGCAAAAGTTCGGGCCGGGGATCTCCGGCCTCCGGCTTCCGCGGGATCAGACGGCGGAGTTCGCCCGCCGAAAGATGCCCGTGCCGTCCTTTTTCTTTCCGGAGCGGCGTCGTGAACCAGGTCACAAAAGGATGGGACATCTCGAATTTCAGAAGACGGATCGGAAAACGGCGGGCCCCGCGCGAATCCACGAACGCATAGCAATGATGCTTTTCATCAAAGACGAGAAAGGATGTATGAGAGAGATGGAACTCCCGGTCGATAAAACGTGTGATGAGCTTCAGGAGACGGCGGGGCTCATGCAGACGGAGAAGGATCCGGGTCAGCTGATGAAGGACTTCCTGATAATCGGGCGTCTGGCCTTTTGAGGGTGTCATTCGTTTTTAATTTTCGGCCAGCTGAGCGATCTTTTCGTTCACGTCCTTTTCGAGATACTCGAGGCTCAGCGGCTTCGTAATAAAATTATCGGCACCCAAGCGCATCGCCTCAGAGATTTTTTCATTCGTCTCGATGGCCGTGACCATGATGACCTTCGTTTCGGGATAGCCGGCCTTGACCTGTTTCAGGACCCCCAGCCCGTCCCCTCCTGGCATATGGATATCGAGCAGCATGATCCGCGGCCGCAGCGAAGCCACTTTCTCCATGGCCTGCTTCCCGGAATTCGCGGTATGGACCTGGAATCCCCTCTCTTCAAAAAAAACTTTGAGGAATTCACAGATCTCGGTCTCGTCATCGACGATCAACATGGTTTTCATCGGGTTCCTCCTTCAAAAGACATGGGATTTTTGTCACGGGGCTCCGGCGCGGGAGGCGAGGCATTGCCCGGTCCCGCCGAACGCTCCAGAAAGATCTTATCCTTGACCGGAAGCTGGACGATAAAAAGACTTCCCTCGCCGGGTTTACTCTCGGCCCGGATTGAACCGCCCATGCGATGGATGATCTGTTTGGTAATGAAAAGACCAAGGCCCACGGCTTCCTCGCGGGTCGTGAAAAAAGGATTGAAAAGCTGGCTGACTTCCTCGGGACTCATGCCGCGTCCGGTATCGGCAACCTGAAGTTCAATCGTTTTCTGACGCGTTAAATAATGGAGATTAACCACAATCTGCCCATGGGACTCGATCGCCTGGACGGCGTTGAGGATCAGGTTGAAGAACATTTCCCGCACTTCATGGACATTGGCCAGGATCGGAGGCATGTCTGGATCGACGGTCTTCAGGATTTCGATATAGTCGAGCGAGGCCTGATACGACACCAGGGCCAGCGTCTCTTCGAGAATCTGTCCGAGGTTCAGGCCCTCTTCGGCGCTCGACCCCTGCGAAAAGATCAAAAGCTTCTTCGTAATGTCCGCGGCCCGCTTGGTCTGTTTGACGATCGTCTTCAGGACCTCCTCGACCCGTTCTTCGAGCGGCAAACGGTCCTTTTGCAGGAGCAACACCTGGGCCTTCCCGGAAATGATCGTCAGCGGATTGTGGATCTGATGCGCGATCCCCGTCGCAAGTTGCTCGATGGCCGCAAGTTTCGTGACCTGGACCAGCTTCGATTGCGTGTCCTGGAGTTTCTGGTTCGCCTGGACCAGCTCGGTATAACAAGCCGCGTTCTTGACTTTTTTGGCGATGGCTTGGGCGAACTTCCGGAAAAAACGGAAATCGGTCTCTTCAAAGACCCGTTCGGGTTGTTCCGAAGCGAAGGCCAGAAAACCCGAGAGCTCCTCGCCCACCCAGAGCGGCACCACCCAGTTGGCCTTCAGAAGATCGAAATCGTGTTCGAGCAGGTTGGCTTCCTTCCATTCGAGGGATTTGATCAGGCGGTCCCGCACGATCACATGAGGACCGCTTTCCCGGATCGCATGGACGATCAGCGATCCGTCCGCGATCCTCGCCCGCGTATAATCGGAAACACTCCAGCCGTAAGCCGCCGCGACATGGAAAACCGGCCCTTGACGCCCCGCCACGAAAAGCGCCACGGTCTTCAGCTGCAGCAGTTCCCCGAAAGTATTGACCACGAGATTGCCGAGCTCCTGGAGCTGCAGCACGGTCTCAAGCTCTTCGGCGAGGTTCATCAGCATCATGTGGACGAAACTCATCTTCCTGAAAAGATAACGGCCGAAGAACTCCGTGAAGAAATGATCGAGCGGCGTGTAACCGGCCACCGCGATCGCGCTCATGGTTAGCAGGATCAATCCGACATGGAATGCGGAATCCGTGTCAGCCCCGAGGATCCCGAAAAGACGGATCAGACTGTAAGCCAAAAACCCGACGCAGGATAAAGTGAGCGCGACCAGTGCTTTTTTGAGAAATCGTTTTCGCTTATTGATGAATATCTTTTTTGACAGTGCGCTCATAAGCTCACGGGGACGGCGGCGCCTGGGCCACGACCTCCGCGCACCTCGGGCATAAGGTCGGATGCTTGGGATCCGCCCCGACCGTGGAGCGGTAATTCCAGCACCGCTCGCACTTTTTCCCCTCGGCGCGAAGGATGCGGCAAACGAACTCCGCTTCTTCCGTTTCGTTCATTTTAATCTTCACAGGGGGTTTCCCGGAAGAACAATCTTTGGAAAGATCGACCGCTGAAACGATAAAAATAAGCGGAAGTTCATTTTCGTACTTTTGAAGGAGCCGCCCCAGTCCCTCATGGCCGGTCGCCAGAACGACTTTGGCCTCAAGCGCGCTACCGATCTCCCCTGCTTCCCGGAACCGCTCGATATCGATGTTGACGGCATCGCGCACGGCCGTAAGCCTCTCCCAGTCCTGGTATTCCTTCTCGTCCAAAGCCCGTGTGGACGGATCGGGCCAGGGAGCCAGATGCACGCTCGGGTATTTCGGTTCAAAAGGAAACGAAGCCCAGACCTCCTCGCAGGTAAAAGGAAGGACCGGGGCTAGAACCTTGGTCAGGGTCTCCAAAATGAGATAAAAAGAGGTCTGAGCGGAACGGCGCTTTTTCCCGTCCCGCGCGTCGCAATACATCCGGTCTTTCATCACGTCGAGATAAAAATTGCTGAGACTGACCGTGCAGAAATCATGCACGGCCCGGTAGATTTGGCAGAAACGAAACGCGTCATAGTGTCCGGTCACTTCTTCCAGGAGCACCGAAAGTTTGCTGATCGCCCACCGGTCGATCGATTCCATCTCGGCGAATGGGACCCGATCGCGCGACGGAACAAAACCCGCGCAATTGCCGAGAAGGTAGCGGAACGTATTGCGGATCCGCCGATAGGCCTCCACCATCCGGTCGAGGATCTCCTTGGAGAGGCGAACATCGAATTCATAATCACACGAAGAGACCCACAACCGGAGCACATCGGCCCCCATCTGCTGCATCACATCCGAGGGACTGATCACATTGCCTTTGGACTTCGACATCTTTTTTCCCTGTCCGTCGACCACAAACCCGTGGGTCAGGATTGACCGATACGGCGGCTCGCCCCGCAAAGCAAGCGCTGTGATCAAGGACACCTGGAACCAGCCGCGGTGCTGATCGGAACCTTCCAGATAAAGGTCGGCCGGCGCCTGAAGTCCCGGACGTGCGTCCATGACGCAGGCATGGCTTACGCCGGAATCGAACCACACATCGAGGATATCCGTTTCTTTTTTCAGGTCCTCCTCAGTCACGCCTTGCCGGGCGGATTCTTCGAGAAAATCGATCGCGCGCTGCTCATACCAGGCATCCGCGCCTTTTTGCCGGAAGGTCTCGACAATCTTGCGGCGCGATTCCCGGACCATGGCTTTCCCGGTCTTGAGGTTCTTGATGACCGGGATGGGGACACCCCAAAAACGCTGCCGTGACAAACACCAGTCCGGCCGGGTCTCGACCATCGAAGAGAACCGCACGCGCCCCCACTCGGGATGGAAGTCGATCTTGCCGAGGATCGCCTCGAGGAGTCTCTGGCGGAGCTTGTCCTGATCGATCTTGAGGAACCACTGGGTTGTGGCCCGGAAAATGATGGGCACATGCCCGCGCGTGCTGAACGGATACGAATGACGAACCTCTTCGCGCTTGAGCAAAAAGTTATGTTCGGTGAGCCATTGGGCGATCGATGCGTTGGCTTTGAAAACATTCATGCCCTGACACAGCGGAAAATCCTCGGTGAACCTCCCCTTCCCGTCCACCGGACACAGGATCGGCAGTCCATTTCCGAGATGGCCGAAGACATAATCCTCTTCGCCGTGGCCCGGCGCAATATGGACGATCCCCGTCCCTTCTTCGGCCGCGACATAGTCGGCGAGGATCGTGCGGCCCGTCCGGTCCATGAAGGGATGGCGGTATTCCATCCCTTGGAGCGTTTTTCCCGGAAAACTTTTCTTTTCGGAAAAACCTTGGAGCCCGAGTTTTTCCTGCGCCGTGCGGAAAACGCTCTGGGCAAGGATAAAGACCTCGCGGTCACTCTCGACGCGGGCATAGTCGATCTCGGGATGGACGGCCACACCGACATTGGCCGGGAGCGTCCACGGCGTTGTCGTCCAGACAAGCAGGAAAATAGGCTTCGGCCCTTTTTCGACGACCGGGAATTTCACGAACACCGATTCCGAGACCTTCTCCTCGTATTCGATCTCAGCGTCGGCCAGAGCCGTCTCGCTCTCGTAATCCCAGGGAACTGGTTTCAAACGCTGTTCGATAAACCCTTTTTCGTAAAGCTCGAGAAAACAATCAGCGATCTTCGCCTGATACGCATAGTCCATCGTGAGGTAAGGCGCCCCCCAATCTCCCGTAACCCCGAGTCGGCCGAACTCTTCCTTTTGGACCTGGATGAACCGTTCCGCATAGTGGCGCGCCTGCTTCCGGAATTGAAGAGGATCGACCTCATCCTTTTTCTTGCCAAGCTCTTTGAGGGCCTGGAGCTCGATGGGCAGCCCATGGCAATCCCACCCCGGGACATAAGGCGCATCAAAACCGCGCATGGTCTTGTACTTGACGATCATATCCTTCAGGATCTTGTTGAGCGCATGGCCAATGTGGATATGGCCATTCGCATACGGAGGGCCGTCATGAAGCAAATAGCGCGGACGCCCTTGGGAACGTTCGCGGAGCGCACGGTAGAGGTCCCCGGCGGCCCATTGTTTCAGGATCTCGGGCTCCCGTTGCGGAAGATTCGCCTTCATGGGGAACGAGGTCGCCGGAAGATTGAGGGTCTTCTTGTATTTCTTCTCGTCGCTCACTCGGAAACCCCCGGTAGATCTTTGACGGTCTCAAGGATCAAACGGTCGAGTTTGGGTCCGGCCTGGTTCGCCGTCCGGATGATCTCCTGAATATCGACCTTTTCCAAATGGTCGGGATCGCAGCGATCCGTCACTACG
This sequence comes from Candidatus Omnitrophota bacterium, assembly GCA_049324575.1. Lineage (GTDB taxonomy): Bacteria > Omnitrophota > Omnitrophia > Omnitrophales > Aquincolibacteriaceae > JBMONI01. The sequence goes on from JBMONI010000026.1 coordinate 14,466, forward strand.
CTGACCCCGAGGATCTTCATGTCCATTTGAGCGCCCACGATCACTTCCGGCACGGTCGACATGCCGACCAGATCGGCGCCGAGCTGGCGCATCATGCGGTATTCCGCCCGCGTTTCGAGACACGGACCGGTCACCCCGTAATAGACGCCTTGCTTCACCGGAATCTTGAGACGCGCCGCGGTTTGGCTTGCGATCCTGATCAATTCCGGAGAATAAGGACAGGACATATCCGGAAAGCGCGGCCCCCACCGGTCCTCATTCGGGCCGATCAGAGGGTTCACGCCCATCCCGTTGATATGATCCGCGATCAGAACCAGTTCCCCTTTTTGATAACCCAGGTTCAGACCGCCTGCGGCGTTAGACACGATGAGCGTATGAACCCCCAGCTCGCGGAGCACCCGCACCGGAAACGTAACCTCGGCGAGTGAATAACCCTCGTAATAATGAAATCGCCCTTCCATCGCAACGACTTCCTTCCCTCCCAGGATCCCGAAACAAAGGTTCCCGGCATGCGATTCAGCCGTTGTCTGTGGAAAGTACGGTATCTTCTTATAAGGGACTTCGACGGGCTTCTCGATCCGGCGTGCCAGGTTTCCCAAACCCGTACCGAGGATGATCCCGATCCCAGGATTGTTCGACACCTTGCGACGGATAAACGCTACTGCCGCCCGGACCTGTCCGAACCGATCGTCCTTCTTTTTGCTGATCCTTTTCATAGGCATGGCATCACCTCATTGAGCGCCGAAACGATAAGCCAATTCAACCAGGAACCGGACCGTGACATTGCGGATAAAAACAAGCGCAATAAACGCGAAGATCGGAGAAAGATCCAGCATGCCGATCTGAAGCGGAAGCCGGCGGAAAGGCGCCAGGAGCGGATCCGTGACCTGATAAAGGAATTGGACGATGGAGTGATAAGGATCGACGGGGAACCACGAAAGAATGATCCGGGCAAAAAGGAACCAGTACAAAAGCGTGCAAACCCCGCTCACCAGCATTGCCAAAGCGCGGAAAAGTTCTCCCAGAACGTACATGGTTTATCCTTTCTTCGTGCGGCTCATTTGGCGGCTGCGCCGGGCGGCTTGCCGGACCGCCTGTTTGAAGATCGCCCCGAACGCTCGCCCTTTCAGATGCCGGAGCGCCGCTTCGGTCGTCCCCTTTTTCGAGGTCACACGTTCCCGCAAGACCGAAGGCGCTTCATCGGAGCGCGCGGCAAGGACGGACGCGCCAAGCGCCGTCCGTTTGGCGAGCATCTCGGCGTCTTTCGCCGGAATGCCGGCCTCCCGTCCGACCTGGGTCAAAAGTTCCATTAAAAGAAAGAAATAAGCGGGACCGCTTCCGCTGATCGCGGTCACCGTATCAAAATATTTTTCCGGCAAGACCGTCGTGGCCCCGCACCCCGCAAAGATCATCCGGGCGACCGTCAACGAGCGCCGGTCCCCGGTCAGTACCGTGACCCCTTTACCAACCTGGGCTCCGAGATTCGGCATGGCTCGCACGATCCTGTTATGTCCCCCGGTTTGTTTTTTCAGCGCCGCCAAAGTCGTCCCGGCAAGGATCGAAAGGAGAAGCTGGGCCGGACGGAGACCGGCAAGCACTCCCGAGATCCCGGCCAAATCCTGCGGCTTCACGGCGAGGACAAGGACCTCCGAACGCTTGACGACCTCTTCGGCCGACCGGCCGACGCGAACCCCCGTCGCTTTCGCGAAAGATCCGGCCTTCGCGCGAACCTTGTCAAAAACGCAAACAGAGGACGGGGAAGCCACGGCACAGTCCAATATCCCGCGGCAAATGGCTTGCCCCATATTCCCGAATCCGATGAATCCGATACGTTTCTTTGGAGTCATTTTGAGCTCCTCGGCCCGAAGACCAGGGTTCCAATTCTAAGCATGTTTGAGCCTTCTTCAATAGCAATTTCATAGTCACCCGACATTCCCATGGAAAGCGTTCCTCCGGAAAAGTCCGGACAAAGCTCCCGGCTTTTGTCCCGAAGCTCGCGGAGGCCCCCAAAGGAACGCCGGATCGCTTCCCGGTCCTCGGTCCAAGGACCGATGGTCATGAACCCTTCCACTTTCAAATGCGGAAATTCGCCCAACCGTTTTACAAAAACACGCGCCTCCTCGGCCGAAAAACCGCCTTTGGTCGTTTCGGCCGAAGTATTCACCTGGATCAAACAAGGCACCCGCATCCCTCCCATTTGAACGGCCTTGGACTCAAGCGCCTCCGCCAATGCCAGACGGTCGAGGGAATGGAGAAGCACCGGCTGCGAGGATTCCTTAAGCGCCGCGAGATAATCTTTGACCTTGTTCGTCTGAAGATGGCCGACCATGTGCCAGCGGATGTCGGGAAAAAGAACCGCTTTTTTCCTGAGGAATTCCTGGATACGGTTCTCGCCGAAATCGCGGACCCCTTCCTCATAAGCCGATCGGATCGCTTCGACGGGAACAGTCTTGGTCACAAGAACAAGGCGGATCGTGGATGGATCTTTACCGCTTCGGGAGGCTAGGTCGGCGATCTGGTGCCGCAGGTCGCGGATCCTTTCCCTGATCATAACACGGCCGACATCGCTTCGCCCGTCACAGGCTTCGCCAATGCTTCATCCGCCCTTCGCAAAGCAAGTTCCGAGACCAGCCGGACGTTCTCTTTGAGATCGAAGACCGCCGCGCGGTCGATCAAGAGGATCTCCGTGTCCTCATCCCGGCGGGCGAAAAACGCGTCGCGGGTCCCCAATTCCTTCCCCAGGAAAAGGGTGCGAGGGTTCCCCTCTTCAGGCGCCAAACGGACAAAAGGGACCTCGCCCAATCCGGCATCGGAAGCCGCCCCGGACTCGAGAAAATCCTTCGCATTTAACCCCTCGATCCTTTTCAAAAGCGTCTCCATTTCTTCCGCTCGAACCGGGACCGGATCGATCCGTCCGGGAACGTTCATGTTCCATGCGCTCCCGTTCTCACGCTGGAACATAAAAGCGGAGGCTTCAAAATGGAATTCGACCTTCGGGCTCCGGAAAACCGCCGCTTCGAAGATCTTTTTCTCACGCAAAGTATAAAAGGAGGGCTTAAAAAGATCGGGCAAGCGCACGCTCACGAGGAAACAACGGTCGTCGTTCTCCCAACGCGCAAAAACTCCGTTCTGGAGCGGTGACGCGTCACCGATCCAAAGATAATGACGGCCCGTTTGGCCAGCGATCTGGACACCGATCTTCAGGCGCGGGCTCTTCAAACCGTATTCTTCCCAATTCTTGTCCGGGCGGAAGGCCTCCAGCCCTTTTTCGAGTTTCAAAGCGCGGATCAGTTCATCGACCGCCGGCTCGTTCGCATCCGCGGCGACCGGAAATTTCATCACCCAATCCCCGCCTTCATCAACAAGGGTCCATATTTTGCGGTTCGGAAGGTCCTGGATCTGAAGCCAATTGATCACCGCCTCGGGAGGAACAGTATAGACTCCGGTCACCTCGGTTTTCGGAGAAGAAGCCGGGGGCGGAACGGGTTTAGATGCTTCTTTCGGAACAGCGAAAAAGACCCAAAGCACGATCCCGAACAACAGGATAAAAATGATCGTTGTGCCGAGCTTCATAGGAACCGGCGGCGAAGCAGCCGCTGAAGGAGTCCGAACACCAGAAAAAACCCGGGATAGCCGACCAGGACGGTCCAAAGCAAACGGGCCCGCCGGCCGGAACTGATCTCCAGAGGCTGGAACTGCGCGTTCTTCCCTTTGACAAGAGGGATCCTCTCCTGGCCGACCAGCCAACGCATCAAACGGACCGCAAAGTCGCGGTTCCCGGCCAGATGGAGATACGCGTTGGTGATGAAATCGCTATCGCCGATCACGACCATCCGCTTTTCGGAAGGCCCGGAAGCCACGACGGAGGCCGCGATCGGCAAAGGCCCTTTCAGATCCCTTCCTTCCTCAAAATTCGCTTCGCCATTCTCCAATTTTTTCATGTCGGTCTCGGCCCAGCTTTGATCGCCGGTCCAGGCCAGGGCCTCGACCCGAAGACCGTCCGGGACCGAAGCGGACGGCTCGATGCTCCGGGTCACCGGAAAGAACGAAAGCCGTTCAAAACCTTTCAGCGCAGGATGCTCGGCATGGTACTGTTCCACGACCGGAAGCAGGAAATCGCCGCCCAGCATCCGGCTCACGCGATCGACAATCACATTCGTCCCCGCGATGAGACCGAACGACTTCAGAAGATCGAGGAAGGAACTTCCCTCTTTACGCTCCATTGGATCGAGCATGAAAAGCACCGGCTTGCCGGCTTCAAAAAAGGAGCGGAGAAAACCGATCTCGTCCTTCGCCCAATCGCTCTGGGGCCCGGGGACCAGGATCAGATCGCAACTCTCCGGCGCCTGCTTTCCCGACAGCGGGACCGGCTCGGCCGTGAAATGATAATCCCTGAGCGTGGCCTGAAAAGCGGCAAAACCCTCGGCGGCCTCAGAACCATACCGGGGATCGTCCGGCTCAAGGACAAAACACGCCGTCGAGTCCTTCGGGCCGACAAGCCTCGCGAGCGCGTTCGTAAAATCCTCCTCGTCCGGCAGGAAGATCCTCTCTTCTCTCCCCTGATACTGGAGGATGACCGTATAGACCTCGGTCACGTGCCAGCGCTTGGCGAGTTGCGGATGTTTGTTCGGCTCGTAGAAATAATACGTCAGGCTGCCGTGCCGTTCCGCGGCCTCTCGAAGAAAGATCTCGAAATCCTCCCGCTGGGGATCCTTGATCGAATAGAACGCCAGAATCTCGATCGGATGGCCCTTCATTTGGTCCAAAAGCTTCAGCGTTTCCTGAGAGAGGGAGTAGAGCCTTTCGGGCGTCACATCCCAGCGGTGGTTGAAGCGGAGCACAAGGAGATACGCCAGGCACAGCGTCCCGAGCAGCGCCAACGAAACGACGAGGACCTGAAGACGGTTCCAAAAATGCCTCATGGACTTTTCCAATGCCTCGACTCGACGGAACGCAGCGTAAGAAAGAGGAAATACAGCGCAAAAAAGAGGAAATAAGCGACATGCCCGAGGTCCACGATCCCGAACGTGAACTCCCGGTAATGGCCGAGCGGAGAGATCTGGTTCAGGATCCCGAACCACCGCCCGTCGCTTAAGCTCTGCATCCACTCGAGCCCCCAGAGCAGGAGCAGAAAACAGAAAGTCGTAAGCGAACTGATCACCGGGTTCTCCGTCAGGGAGGAAATAAAAAGCCCCATCGCCGAAAACGCCGCGATCAGAAGGAAAAGCCCGAGATAACAGCAAAGCACGGGCCCCAGATCGATCGACGCGCCGAACGTCTGCAGAAGGGCGACATAGCCCAGCGTCGGAAGGATCAAAAGCGCCGAGAAACCCAGCAAAGCCTGGTATTTCCCCCACACGATCTCCGTGTCCGAGAGCGGATAGGTAAAGAGCAATTCCAGAGTCTGCCGGTTCCGCTCCTCTGCGAAAGAACGCATGGTGATCAACGGGACCAAAAACACCATCACGAGGCCCAGGTTGAGGAAGAACGATCCGAAAATGAAATGGGTCAGGCGGACACCTTCGATCGCGGGAGTGCGGCCCGCGAGCACTTCGGCCGAAAGCTTCCCGTAATTAAGCACCAGCATCGAGAACAGGATTCCGGACGCCAGAAAAAAGAAAATAAAGAGAAGGATCCCAAACCAGGAACGAAAAAAGGAACCGAGGTCCTTACGGGCAAGCACGGCCGCCTTGTTCATCGGCGCACCTCGGCGGTCGGTTCGCTGACCACGATCCGCAAATAGATCTCTTCGAGGGTCACGCGGTCCATTTTCATCTCCAGAAGCGGGATCTTGTGCTCGACGAGGAAGCGTGAAAGTTCGGGACGGGTCTCCCCGCCCTGGGCAAGCACGATATCCAGAAAAAGCCGGTCGCCTTTTTCCTCGAAGAGGGTCACCCGCTCGATATACGGCAGGCCTTGCAAAAGCCCGAGGATCTCTTCTTTGCGATGGCGTTCCCCGACAACGATATGGATCTCCTGGCCCATCCGCAGCCGGGCCTCCAGTTCATCGGAGGTTCCCTCGGCGATCACGCGGCCTTCGTTGAGGATGAGCACGCGGTCACAGACCATGCTCACTTCCGGCAGAATATGCGTCGACAGGACCAAGGTCCGCTCGCGGCCGAGCTCTTTCATCAGCATGCGGATCTCGGTGATCTGCTTCGGATCAAGACCGCTCGTCGGTTCGTCGAGCAAAAGGACATCGGGATCGCCGATCAAGGCCTGCGTCAATCCCAATCGCTGACGGAACCCTTTTGAAAGGGCCCCGATCAAACGGTTGCGCACGTTCCAGACCCCGCACCGGTACATTTTTTCCCCGAGATCCGCATCGCGGTTCCGGAGCTTGGGCGCCTTGACCCGGGAAACGAATTCCAGGAATTCGAGCACGCGCATATCCGGATAGAGGTTCAGATTCTCGGGCAGATACCCGATCCGTTTTTTCAGGGCCTGGGGATCATCGTAGAGGCTTCGGCCTTCGATAAAAACCTTGCCGCCATTCGGCGGGAAGTAGCCGGTCAGAATACGCATCGCAGTCGTTTTGCCGGCCCCGTTCGGCCCGAGAAGCCCGAGGATCTCGCCTTTCATGAGCTGAAAGCTGACCCGGTCGAGAGCGACCCGAGGCCCGAACCGTTTACTCAGATGTTCGACGCGGACCATCGTCGGAGCCTCTGGCTTTTCGATGGTCGCACTGACTTTAGCGGCGGGGATCATGGCGGATCTTGGCGAATTTTCTTTTTCCGCATTGGACCAGAACGGTCTTGTGCAGATCGATCGTCTGAAGCGGGTCCTCGGCCTTGCGCTGATCGATCTTGACGCCCCCCTGCTCGACCAGCCGCCGGGCCTCGGCTTTACTTTCAACAAGTCCCGCCCGCTTAAGAAGCGACACAAGGTCCATCGCGGTCTCGGCAATCTTGATCTCGGGGATATCCTCGGGCAGTTCCTTGTCCTTGAAGACCTTGTCGAACTGTTCGCAGGCCCGTTTTGCTTCCGAGGCCCCGTGGAAAAGCAGAACGATCCGTTCCGCAAGGTCCGCCTTCATTTTTCTGGGATGCAGACTTCCGTTCTTGTACGCTTCGAGCGCCGGCTGGATCTCGGCCGGAGAGAATCCCGTCGCATAACGGTAGTATTTTTCGAGCAGTGCGTCCGGAAGCGACATGACCTTGCCGAACATATCGGCCGGCGCGTCCTGAAGCGCGATGTGATTGCCGAGCGACTTGCTCATTTTCTGACTGCCGTCCGTCCCCTCGATCAGAGGAAGCGTCATCACCACCTGCGGTGCCTGTCCCCAGACCTTTTGCAATTCCCGGCCGACCAGCAGATTGAATTTCTGGTCCGTCCCGCCGAGCTCGACATCCGATTCGACGCGCACGGAATCATAACCCTGAAGCAGCGGGTACAGGAACTCGACGACCGCGATCGGCCGCCCCCCCGCGTAGCGCTTCTGGAAATCATCGCGTTCGAGAAGGCGCGCAACCGTGTATTGCGAAGTAAGATGGAGAAAATCAGCCGGCTTCATCGTGCCAAGCCATTCCGAGTTGTAACGGACCTCGGTGCGATTCCTGTCCAAGATCCGGAAAACCTGGTCCTGGTAGGTCCGGGCATTGCGCATGACCTCTTCGGCCATCAGCATTTTACGCGTTTCATTGCGCTGCGTCGGATCCCCGATCTGGGCGGTAAAATCCCCGATGATAAAAACGACGGTGTGGCCCAGATCCTGGAATTGCCGGAGTTTGCGGAGAGGCACGGTATGGCCGAGGTGAAGGTCCGGGGCAGAGGGATCGGCCCCGTACTTGATCCGGAGCGGCTTCTGGGCCTTGATCGAAGCCTCAAGACGCTGGGTAAGGTCTTCCTCGGAAATGAGATCGATCAGACCTTCCTTTAACAGAGCCAGCTGTTCTTTGAGGGAAATCATGCCTTCACTTCCGGGTTATGCGATTAGGAAGACTCGGAATTCTAACAGGTTCACCGGATGGAGTCAAACCGCAGAAATCCCAGTCCCGGCGCCCACTTAGGACATTTTTTCCGCCGCAAATCCGTTTGGATAATCCAGGAGGTCTGTGCTAGAATCCGCCCCTATGTCAACAATTCATCCGACCGCGCTTCTCGGCAAGAACGTTTCGATAGGCCACGGTACCACCATCGGCCCTCACGTGATCCTCGAAGACGGCGTGCGGATCGGAAACGATAACGTGATCATGGCGGGCGTTTACATCTGCTCCGGAACCGAAATCGGGGACGCCAACGAGATCCACATGCAATGCGTGATCGGCCACGCCCCCCAGGACATCGCGTTCAAGAACGAGCCGACTTTCACCAAGATCGGCAGCCGCAACCGGATCCGCGAATTCGTCACCATTCACCGCGGGACCCAGCCGGGCTCTTCGACAGTGATCGGCGATGACAATTTCATTATGGCCCAATGCCATGTCGCCCACAATTGCCGGATCGGCAACAAAGTCATCATGGCGAATCTGGCTTCGCTGACCGGCCATTGCGTGATCGAAGACGGGGTTTTCCTTTCCGGCATGACCGGCTTGCATCAGTACACGCGGGTCGGACGCCTCGCGATCCTGGGCGGCCTTTCCGCGATCAACAAGGACATCCCGCCTTTCATGATCTGTGCCGGACGTCCGGGCACGATCCACGGGATCAATGTGATCGGGCTTCGCCGGGCCGGGTTTTCTCCCGCGGTCCGCCAGGAGATCAAGCTCGCTTACAAGATGATTTATCGCTCGGGGCTCAATCTCACCAACGCACTCGCAAAGATGAAGACGGATTTCAAGAGCGAGGAAGTAAAATACCTGATCGCTTTCATCGAAAATTCCTCGAGGGGAATATGCGCCGGCGCCCGTGACGAAAAGGACGGGGACGAAACGCCGTTAGATCTTGGAGAGGACTAAGATCGAGTTCTTGCCGCCAAACCCGAAGGAGTTCTTCATTGCCATGCGGATCTCCGCATCCCGCGCCTTGTTCGGCACATAATCCAGATCACATTCGGGGTCCGGTGTCTTGTAATTGATCGTCGGAGGGATCTTCTTGCGGTCCATGGCGAGGATCGTGGCGATCAGCTCCACGCTGCCGGCCGCGCCGATCAAATGCCCGATCATCGACTTGGTCGAACTGATGGGGATCTGATAGGCCCGTTCCCCAAAAACCTTCTTGATCACAAGGGTTTCCGTTTTGTCATTGAGCGGAGTCGAGGTTCCGTGCGCGTTAATGTATTGGATATCGCGAGGGTGGACCCCGGCATCCGCCAAAGCAAGGTTCATCGCCCGCACGGCCTGAGTCCCTTCCGGGTCCGGCGCGGTCATGTGATAAGCATCGCAGGTCATGCCATGCCCGAGGATCTCGGCATAGATATAAGCACCGCGCTTCTTCGCGTGCTCGTATTCCTCGAGGACCAGCATACCAGCCCCTTCCCCGAGCACGAATCCGTCCCGGTCGAGGTTGAAAGGCCGTGAAGCACCCTGGGGATCTTCATTACGGGTGGAAAGCGCGCGCGTCACGCAAAAAGCGGCAAGGATCCCCGGATTCATCGACGCCTCGGCGCCTCCCATCAAAATGAAATCAAGCGCCCCGCTCTTGATCCCGGCGAACGCATAACCGCACGCGTCCGAAGCCGAAGAACAAGCGGTCGCCATGGAAAAACTCGGGCCGGTCACGCCAAGCTCGATCGACACATTGCCCGCGCACGCGTCCGGAAAAGAAGCGATCGCCGTGAAAGGATTGATCTTCATCGGCCCACGCTCAACGAAAGTTTTATACTGATCGAACACGTATCCCTGGCCGGCCATCGCCGTCCCGATGATCACGCCCGTCCGGTCCCTGCCGTTCATAGCCGGATCGAATTTAGCGTCTGCGACCGCCATTTGGGCCGCGGCGACCGCCATCTGCGAGGTGCGGTCCATGCGTTTGATCTTTTTGTGTTCGATAAAATCAGAAGGATTGAACGCGCGGACTTCGCCGCCGAACTGCGTCGTGAAAGGCGCGGGATCAAAGGATTGGATCGTGGCGATGCCGGAGCGGCCTTCGCAGAGGGACTGCCAGAAAGGTTCTTTACCGATCCCGATCGAGGAAACAACGCCGATGCCCGTTACGACCACCCGTCTTTTTTTCGGTAGGATGGTAAGCACGGGCCCTGATCAGCGTGTTTTGGCGGAAACCGTGTCTTCCTTCATCGTCAGTGCGATCTTCCGGCTTTCATGGTCGACATGAAGCACCGAGACCTGCGCCGCGTCTCCGACACGGAACTGCGTATCAAGTTTCGAAGGGTTCAAATGAGGCATCTCGGAAATATGGACGAGTCCTTCCAGCCCGTTCTCAAGCTCGACGAAGACTCCGTAATTGGCGATACGGCTAATCTTGCCGGAAACCTGAAGCCCGACGATGAGGTCCCGGGTCAACTGGTCCCAGGGGTCCTGGCTGAGCTGCTTGATCCCGAGCGAGATCTTTCGGTCCTTTTCGTTGATCGCAAGGACCTTCACTTCCACTTCCTGGCCTTTCTTCAGAAAGTCACTGGGATGGTTCACTTTATGGGTCCAGGAAATATCGGAGATATGGACCAGCCCGTCGATCCCCGGCTCGATCTCGACAAAAGCGCCGTAATCCATGATATTGCGGACGGTGCCTTTGACCTGATCCCCCTCCTTGAACCGCTCCTTGATCTTCGTCCAGGGATTCTCCTGGATTTGCTTCATCCCGAGCGAGATCTTCTTCGAAGCCGGATCGATGCTCAGCACGACGACTTCGACCTCATCGCCCGTCTGCAAGATCTCGGAAGGATGATTGACGCGTTTGGTCCACGAAAGTTCGCTGATATGCACGAGTCCTTCGATCCCGGGCTCTAATTCGACGAAAGCGCCGTAAGGAAGGATATTGACCACGCGGCCCTTGACCTGATTGCCGATAAAGTATTTGTCGGCGGCTTTTTCCCACGGGCTTTGCATTTTCTGTTTGAGCCCGAGCGAAACCTTCCGTTTTTCCATATCGATCGCGATCACCACGACCTCAAGCTCGTCGCCGATCTTCGCCATTTCGGAGGGATGCGAGATCCGGCCCCAGCTCATGTCGGTGATGTGGAGAAGTCCGTCGAGCTCGCCGAGATCGAGGAACACCCCAAAGTCGGTGATGTTCTTCACGCGCCCTTTGACGATCTGCCCGACCGCAAGCGTGGCCAGTCGGCCCGATTTTGCTTTCTCTCTCTGCTGATCGAGATAATCTTTTCGCGAGACCACGATGTTCTTGCGCTTGTGATTGATCTTGGCGATGACGAACTTACTGGTCATACCGAGGAACTGGTCCAAGTTGCGGGTGGGCTTGATATCGACCAGGGACGCCGGCAAAAAGGCCTCCATCCCCACATCGACCATGAACCCTCCGCGCACTTTGCGGAAAATACGGCCTTCGACGATGGTCCCTTCCTGGGCCGTCGAAAGGAGATCGTTCCATATCTTCTGCCGGTCGGCCTTGCGTTTGGAGATCAGGATCGTTCCATGCTCATCGTCAAAACCTTCGAAAAGGACGTCGATCTCGGTCCCCACCGTGACCGAGGACGGATCGATGAATTCATCGAGGGAAAGGAACCCTTCGGATTTATAACCGATATCGACGACGACAGAATCGGAACGGACGGTGATCACATGACCGCGGACCACCTCGCCTTCCTTGAAGGAACGAAGCGTTTTCTCATAGAGTTCGGCAAATTGGGACTTCATTGGAATTACAAAGGCCTCCTTAGGCAGATAAAAAAATTTTCCCGCATCAAGGACTTCCTAAACGCGGGAAGTGGTATGGGAATTATAGCACATCTTCCTGAAAAACCAAATTATATTTGCCCTCGCCGGCCGGCTGTTTCACGAAGGATCCGCTCCAATCGGCGCCGGTCCCCGGCTCGAAGAACCCCGCCCAGCCTGCGCAACTCTGAGCCCAATGCCCTGAGCAAAGCAAGAAGAGCCCGGCGGTTCCCGAGCAGGATAGGAGCCCAGATCGAAGGATGCCCTTGCGCAACGCGCGTCGTATCGCGGAAGCCCGACGCGCCAAAAGGCAGTGAGCGTTGATCGACCGCACGCATGAGCGCCACCGCGGTCAGATGAGGAAGATGGCTGATCTCGGCCGTAAGCCGGTCATGCCGCAAAACCGACGTTTCACGGACCTCGCCGGCAATCTTTTTCCAAAAACCGCGGACGGCGCGAAAAGCCCGCGGGTCGCATCCCTTCTCCCGGATCAGAAAACAGTAGCCTTTTTCGAAGATCCCAGACGAAGCCGCTTCCAGCCCCCGGATATGAGACCCCACCATCGGATGCGCACTCACGAACCGGATCCGTTTCCATTTCTTTTTACGGATCTGTTTGAGAAGCGGGCTCTTGACACTGCCCAGATCGGTCACAAGCGTCCCCGGCCGGGCCCAACGGTCAAGCTTGCGGAGGTATTCGGGCAAAACGTCGACCGGCGTGCACAGGACGACAAGATCAGCATGGGAGATCCCGACCCGGAGATCACGGGTCCCTGCCGAAATCCAGCGTTTGCGGACCGCCGTGCGAAGGGCTTGCGGATCCCGGCTCACGCCAAGAATCGCCGCCTGAGGGAACCGCTTCCGGCAGGCCGCCGCCAGCGAGCCCCCCATCATGCCAAGTCCGACGATCGCAATACGGCGAAAGTTCATCAAATCTCCCGTCCGACCGCCTCGGCCACCGCCCGGAGTTCTTTCATCGCCTGCTCGAATTCCGACGGGATCAGCGCCTGCGGTCCGTCGCTTTTCGCTTCTTCGGGGTTCGGGTGCACTTCGATCATGAGCGCATCGCAGCCCGCCGCGACAGAAGCGCGGGCAAGCGGCACGATGCAATTCTTCTTCCCGGTTCCATGCGAAGGATCGGAAAGCACCGGCAAATGACTCAGCTCTTTGATCACCGGAATCGCGTTCAAGTCCATCGTATTGCGCGTCGCGGTCTCGAACGTGCGGATGCCGCGTTCGGCGACGATCACGCGAAAATTCCCCTTCGCAAGGATGTATTCCGCGGACAGAAGGAGTTCCTTCACCGTGGCCGAAAGTCCGCGCTTGAGGAGCACCGGCTTCTTGGCTATCCCGCATTCCTTGAGAAGATCATAGTTCTGCATGTTCCTCGCGCCGATCTGCAGCATGTCCGCGTACCGGCTCACGAGATCGACATTGCGTGGGTCCATCACCTCGGTCACGACCAGAAGGTCGAAACGGTCGGCGGCTTCGCGCATGTACTTGAGCCCTTCTTCCCCGAGTCCCTGGAAATCATACGGCGAAGTCCTCGGCTTGAACGCCCCGCCGCGCAGGAACGTCGCCCCCGCCTTTTTCACGACCTCGGCGGTTTGAACGATCATGTCATGGCTTTCGACCGAACAGGGTCCGGCCATCACCACGATCTTTTTCCCTCCGACCTTTACACCGTTGGGCATTTCGAATTCCGTCGATTCCGGATGGAAATCGCGGCTGGCAAGCTTGAAGGGCTTCAGGACCGCCATCACCGATTCAACGCCCGGAAAAGCCTCCAGGGGCTTTACCATCAGCTTGTTTTCTTCGCCGATCACCCCGATTACGGTTTTTTCGATCCCGCGCGAGACGGTGGTCGTCAGCCCCATTTCTTTGACTTTCTCGCAAAGATGGCTGATCTGGTCGGGCGTTGCACTGGATTTCATGATAATAATCATAAGCCTTGGTTCTCCTTCGTGTGGCCCGGGATCCTCAAGCGGTCTCCCGGAGCACCAGTTTCAATTGCCGGATAAAAAAAGCGTTTTGTCCGCGACGTCCTACTGTTACGCGGAGCCACGACGGAAGCCCGTAGGCCGACATCGGGCGCACGATGACCCCCTTGCGGAGCAGGGCCTGGTAGATCTTCTCGCCGTCCCGTTCCGTATCGATGAGGACAAAATTAGCCTGGCTGTCAAGGAACCGGATCCCCATCCTCTGGAAGCGCTTGTACAGGTACCGGCGCCCCCAGTTCACCAATGTCCGGGTACGCCAAAGGAAAAAATTATCCTCCAGGGCCGCGGCGGCGGCCGTTTGAGCCAGCGAATTGACATTGAACGGCTGGCGGATCTTGGACAAATACCCAATGATCGATGGATGCGCGAGCCCGTAGCCGATCCTCAGGCCCGCCAGCCCGTACGATTTGGAAAAAGTCCTGAGGACCACCAGGTTCTCGCGGCCACGCTTGATCATCTCCACCGCGTCCGGAAAATCCCCGGCGTTCACAAAATCCACATACGCTTCGTCGAGGCAGACGATCACATGGTCCGGAACCCGCGCCAGGAAACCGTCGAGCTCGGCGGCCGTCACATAGGTCCCGGTCGGGTTATTGGGGTTCGCGATAAAAATGAGACGCGTTCGCGGCGTCACCGCCCGAAGGATCCCTTCGAGGTCGTAACGGTGGTCCTTCATCGGCACACTGACATATTTTCCCCCGCAGACTTGGGTCAGGATCGGATAGACCAAAAACGAGATCTCCGACGACAGGACCTCGTCGCCTTCGGAGACGAACCCGCGCGCCAAGAGTTCGATGATCTCATTGGACCCATTCCCGAAAAGGATACGGTCCCGCGGAAGATCGAGCTTGGCCGCTAGTTTCGTCGCGAGATAAAAACACGACCCTTCCGGATAGAGGTTTGTCTCGCGCAGTGCACGCCTCATGGCGCGGACGGCTTTCCCGGACGGCCCGAGCGGATTTTCGTTCGAAGCCAGCTTGATCACCCGTTTCAAGCCGAGCTCCCGCTCGACCTCTTTGATCGGCTTGCCGGGCTCGTAGGGGTGTATCGACTGAATATGGTTTTTGAACAGACCGGACTTCATCTCAGGCAGCGTTAGATCTCTTTTCTGGAAGACGCCGGGAACGAGCCGAGGACCTTGAGGAATTTGGTCTCCTTCTCGATCTCGCGGAGCATCTTTCGGACTTTCGGCTGATCGACATGGCCTTCGAAATCGATGTAGAAGTAATAATCCCACGCCCGTTTCTTGGACGGACGGGACTCGATCTTGGTCATGTTGATCTTGTACTTCTTGAACGGGAACAGCATGTCATAGAGCGCACCCACCCGGTCCTGCACGGAGAGGATCAGCGAGGTTTTGTCGTGCCCCGTCGCCTTCGGTAGTTTACGGCCGATCACGAGAAAGCGCGTCACATTCTTCGCGAAATCCTGGATCCCCTCTTCGAGGATCGGCAGGTTGTAAAGGGTCGAGGCCAGTTTCGATCCGATCGCGGCCGTCCCCTGTTCTTTGCTCGCCCTCTGCGCGGCCACGGTCGTACTCGCGGTCTCCATGAGCTCGGCCTTCGGCAGATGGAGCTCGAGCCAGCGGCGGCACTGGCCGAAGACCTCGGCCTTCGAATACACGCGCCGGATATCGTGGATCGGCGAATGCGACATCAGCATATGCGAGATCTCGAAAAGGATCTCGGAACAGATCTTCAACTCGGAATCGATGAACATGTCGAGCGAATGGCTCACCGCGCCCTCGATCGAGTTCTCGATCGGGATCACCCCGTAATCGGCGTGTTTCTGCTCGACCTCCTGAAACACCTCGTTGAGGGTCGAGGTCGGCTCGTATTTCACCGACGCACCAAATTTCGAGATGGAGGCCAGATGCGTGAATGTGGCCTCGGGCCCGAGGTAGGCGATCGCCAGTGGTTTTTCGAGCGCCAGCGAGGCCGACATGATCTCGCGGTAAATGGATTTCAGGGCGTCCTTAGGAAGCACCTCGTCGCCGAATTGGGCGTCGATCTTCTGGTAGATCTCGCTTTCGCGCTCGGGCGCGTAAACGGACTCGCCGGACTCGGCCTTGGCTTTGCCCACTTCGAGCACATGCCGGGTCCGTTCGTTCAAAAGTTCGATGATCTTCGCGTCCAGCGCGTCGATCTTTTCACGTAGACGTTTCAGTTCCAAGGTTTTTCTCCTCCGGGGCCGGCTCCGGATCCGGGCCGGCGTTCTCAGGGGCCTGATTCTGCGGCATTTCGGGCGGAATGTCCACTATTTGTGGCCGCCCGAGCAGTTCGTCCTTCTTGACCGCCGTTTCCACCAGGGTCTTGATCTCCTCGATGTTCGGCAGGTCCTTCAAGGTGTTCAGCCCGAAATGTTCGAGGAATTTCTCGGTGGTCCCGTACAAGAACGGCCGCCCGAGGACCTCTTTTTTGCCCACGATCTTGATAAAACCGCGCTCGATCAAAGTCGTCAGGACCCCGCTCGAATCAACGCCTCGCAGTTCCTCGATCTCGGCGCGCGTGATCGGCTGTTTATAGGCCAGGATCGCGAGCGTCTCGAGGGCCGATTGCGTCGCCTGGCGAATCTTTTTCTGGAGCTCGAGCTTGATCATCCACGGCGCGTACTCCTTTTTGGTCGCAAGCTCGAAACCGCCCGCGATCTCGAGCACCTCATAGGCGCGGTTCGCAGCGGCATAGTCGGCCTGCAGTGCGCGGAAACCTTCTTCGATATCGCGCGCGGAAAATCCGCGGATCACCTTCTTCAGTTCCTGTACGGTCACCGGTTTGCCGCTCGCATAGAGGATCGCTTCCAGAACCTGCCTCAGATTCTCCGGCGTCGCCACCGGCTCGGCGCGTGAAACCGTCCCGCCCATGTCCGGCCCCGCCGCGGCCTGCTCGGAAACGAGCCTTTCCTCGATCTCCTGCTCGAGCTCGTTACGGAGCTCTTTCAGCTTCGCGGCCTTTTCTTTTTCCCGATTGAATTCTTCTTTCGACTTCATAGGCTCCCCGTTCAAAGTTTCTCGATGAGGATCTCCCCGAACTGTTTTTCCTGCCGGACGCGCGCGAATTTCGTACGCACGATCTCCAAAAGGGCCAAGAAGGTCGCGATCAGCTCGTTGCGGGTCCAATCCTCGTTGAAAAGCGAGAAGAACGCGAGCTTCCCCTTCTCGATCAGAAGCGCCTGGATCTCGGCCATCTTCTCCTCGATCGAGATGATCTCCTCGAACACCTCGTGCAGGTTCTTGCGGCCGCTGCGGGTCAAGACGCCCTGGAATGCCGACAAAAGATCATAGAGATTGGCGCTGAAGGTATCGATCCCGGCCTCCGAAGGATCGAGGGACGCCAGATAATAGTCCGAGATCTGCCTCGTAAAGACCTTGCCCCGCTCCGTCTCGAGCATTCCGAGCTCGCGCGCGGCTTCCTTGAAAGCCTGGTACTCGAGCAGTTTGCGCACGAGTTCCGAGCGCGGATCGCCGCCCTCCTCCTCGCCCTCTTCCGGCTCAGGCGGCAGGAGCATCTTCGACTTGATATAAAGGAGCGTCGCTGCCATCACGATAAATTCGCCCGCGATCTCGAGATCCAGCTGTTTCATTTTCGCCAGGTAGGCAAGGTACTGGTCGGTAATCTCAGAGATGCGGATATCGTAGATATCCATCTCGTTGTTCTTGATGAGGTCCAGGAGAAGGTCAAGCGGCCCGTCATAAGAAGTGATCTTCACATGCAAGGGATTGACCTTCGCGGGCTCGGCCGGAACGCCTTCAGCCGCGGGCGGGGCCGGCGGCGTTTTCGGCTCTTCCGGAGCGGCCGGTGCGGGGCCTTGCGCGAGTTCCTCGTGATCGGTCATGACTTCATCCCCACGGCATGCATCGCTTCCGCAAGCGTCGCCTTCGCCACCGCCTGCGCCTTCCGCTTGCCGGTATCAAGCACTTCGCGCACCGCGGCCGGTTTCGCGCACCAGACCGCCCGGCGTTCGCGAACCGGTTCCAGGAACGCGTTCAGCTTCGCGGTCATTTCTTTTTTGCATTCCACGCAGCCCCGCGCGGCGGTCCGGCATTCCAGGGCCACGACCGGCGCGGCTTCGCGGTTGACGATCTGATGATAGGTATAGACCGGACAAACCTCGGGATGGCCGCGATCGGTCCGCTTTTTACGAGCCGGGTCGGTAAACATCGTCGCCGTTTTCTTCGCAACCTCTTCCGCGCTGTCGGCCAGGTAAATGCAGTTCTGATAGCTCTTGCTCATCTTCCGTCCGTCGAGACCCGGGACCTTCGGGACTTGGGTCAGCACGGCTTCGGGTTCAGGAAAGATCTCGCACTGGTAGAGGAAGTGGAAACGCCGTACGATCTCGCGCGTCAGTTCGATATGCGGTTTCTGGTCTTCTCCCACGGGGACTTTGTTCGCTTTATAAAGAATGATGTCCGCTGCTTGCAAGACCGGATAGCCGAGGAACCCATGCGTATGAAGGTCTTTGCCTTTCAATTCCCGGAGCTGGTCCTTGTAGGTGGGATTCCGTTCCAGCCATCCCAAGGGCGTGATCATCGAAAGCAAAAGGGCCATCTCGGCGTGCTCATGCACTTCGCTTTGGATGAAGATCGAACAGTGGGCGGGGTCAAGGCCGCTCGCCAGGTAATCAATGATGATCTCGAGCGAATTCTGGGCGATCGTAGTCTTGGCTTCATACTCCGTCGTGAGCGCGTGCCAATCCGCGATCATGAAGAAAGACTCATTCCCCTCGAGAGCCTTGTAATTCTCGAGGGCCCCCAGAAGATGCCCCACGTGGAGTTTACCGGTAGGACGGGTTCCGCTTAAGACTCGGACTGCCATAAAAGCGTGCAATTCTCCCTAACTATTGAATTGACGGCATTTTACAGGAAGCCCGCAAAAAAGAAAAGCATTTAGGCGTCAGGCCGTATCCCTAATCGCTAATGGCTCATCCCTGATCGCTCATCCCTGATCGCTAATAGCTAATCGCTAATACCTAATGGCTAAGGGCTGCTTTTTAAAGGACGAGCAAATATCCCATTCGCTTCACGGCCTTCGCCATGCGCGCCAAGGCCTGGAGCGGGGTCCGGCCCTCGGTCAGATTCGCCATGCAGATGGCGGCAAACCCGCGGCGGTTGCGGATCTTGAAGACGGTCACTTTCTTTTTGGACAATTTCCTCAGGACTTTTTTGGCCATGCCTTCCCTCCTTGTGCGGTTATTCCCGTAAGGATTATCGGCCTCGGGCGGAAAGAATTAAAAAATTCATGCCCCCGTTCTGCGGATCCCCGGCGCCAAGGAAGCCCTCAGAAAAAGACCGGACAGAGCGTAAAAGAGGAACACGACCAAAAGCAGGGCCTTGATCCCCAGCACGAACGACAGGCATTCCAGGACCCCTCCGACCGCCGCGCCGATCAGGTTCGAGCCGAGCGCGACCGGTTTGTGAGGCGTGCGCCTCAGCGAAAGGATAAAGATCGTCCCGGCAAAAAAGATCGGCAGGTTCAGGAGGACGGCACTCAGGACGGATTTCGTGAACATCCCGAAGCGGTTCAGGGCGTCCAGCGGGAAAAAATACAGGACGACGACGCAACCCAAGAGCAGTCCGTAAAGCCATCGAACGCTCAAGCCGGGCCGGAAATGCGCCAGGGCGTTGGCCAGCAGGATGATGATCAGAATGGCCGAGATGATATAGGCGTTGGCGATCCAGGTGGAGCCCCACAACAGCGCGCCTTTGCTGATGTTCTGGAACTCGAGCAGAAGGAACGCCGCTCCCAGGAAGAAAAAATGCAGGTCGAGCCCGCCCGCGGACCGGTCGATCAGCATCTGCTGGGTCACGAAGATGAGAAAGAGGATGCAGACCCCCACCAGCAAATAGAGCATGGGGATCCTGCGCGCCTGCAGATACAGATACGGCCAGTCGTCGGTGGCCACCGTCTCGCGGCCCTCGTACTCGATCCGGGTCGACTCGATAAAACGCGCAAGCTCGGGATCGGCCTCAAGCCGCTCGCGGATCTTGCCCGCATCGTTGCCGGTCGCGAACATAACGGAGCCCCACACCGTCCCCACCAGGTCCTTGTAATGGGCCGTAAAAGAAAGGGGCGGCGTTCCGAACGTCTCTTCGAGCGTCCGGTAAAGCCGGTCTCCGATCCAGGGCTGGTTCGCGGCGAACGACACCGTCAGCACCCCGTCCTCTTTCAAAAGCCTTTTCACTTCCCGGAAACTTTCCGCCGTGTAGACATAATGGTCGAGCCGCATATTGTTGTAATTCGAGCCCAGCGTATGCGAATCCAGCAGGCCGAAACTGATCACGTCATAGCGGTCCCGGCTTTTCTTGAAAAAAGCCCGGGCGTCGTCGACAAAAATGCGCACCCGCTCGTTCCGGTAAGGCTCTTCGGGATGGAGGGCGCGCCCGAGCTTGATGATGCCCGGGTCGATCTCGACCGCGTCGATCGCGGCCGCGCCGCTTCGCAGGGCCGCCGCGACATCGTTACCGCCCCCCGAGCCCACGACGAGCACGTTCTCGCTCGACGCGGCGAGCCGGTACGGGATCATGTACTGGTTGAACCGCACCATGGTCTCGGGATAGTACGCCGGATAGCGCTTCGTGAATTCCTCGGAAAGGTCCGACAGGGACATGTAATGCGTGTTGTTGACCTTCAGCACATAGCCGTTCTCGAGCAGGCGGTTCGTGTTGGGATAGATCTCCAGTTTCTGATAGGGGCTCCAGACCGTCAGCGGCGCTTTTTCGGAAAGCGACAGGGCGATCACGATCACGGTGACCGTCAAAAGGACGCCCCCGACGACGTAGCGCCTGCGGGGAAGGAAGAACGCGAGCAGGAAAAGGACCAGGGAGAACCAGATCCAGGGCGGAGTGAAAAAGAAGGAGCAGGCGTTGAAGAGCCAGATCCCCAGCAGGCTTCCCGCGATATTGACCGAATAAGCGGCGATGATGTTCGTGTGCTCGTCCATCAGTTTGCCGAAGATCTGCCCGAGCGGAACGAAAGCGGTCATGATCAGGAGAAAAAGGAAAAGCGTGAGCGTCAGGCCGTAGACCGAGGGCGTGAAGGAACCCGCCATCGCTTTCTGGTCCCAGATCACCGAGTCCGAGAAATGGCTGAGCGCGGCCGTGACGTTCTGCAGGGCGGGCGAATAGACGGCGAAGACGAAGAAGAGCAGGATCCCGGCCGTGATCAAAAGGTTCGCGGGCTTCGCGGAATAATAACAGCCGACCCCGATCCCGAGGAAACAGGCCAGGAGGACCAGATTGCTGAAATAGGCGAAGATCCTGATCTCCGTCGAGATCCATCGAATGAGGCAGATCTCCAGAAAAAGCATCGCCACGCTGATCGCAAAAAGCTTAAGACCGTCTCGCTTCATTTTTCGCTCTCTTTCTTGCGCCGGGCCGCGGTGGGCCGGCCTCCGGCTGGGGCGGCCGGGGACCGTCGGCGGCCGCGTGGTTGAGCCGTCCCGCAGGGAACAGGCTGGATCATCTTCACGCCCTGGCCTTCGAGCACGCACCCGCGCGCGAGCGGTTCGCAGACCTTGCGGCGCCGCCGGCAGCGGCCTTCGTCCTCATGCGGACAACCCCAGGTCGTCGTCACCCCGCCCCTCCTCAATAGACCGCGGGGACGAGATTGCGGGTCTTCAGTTTCGGACGGCGGTAGCCGGGGTCTTTCTGGCGCGGCGGAATGCGCAGTTTCTTGGAGGTCACATCTTTGTAGCGGAAGAGGGAAAGCAGATGCGCCATGCAGTTGAGGCGCGCGCGCGCTTTGTTATCGGCGTCGACCTCGTACCACGGCGCGGCCTTGGTGCTCGTCGCTTCGATCATGCGGTCCTTGGCCCGGGAATAATCGACCCACCGCGCGCGGGCCTGGAGGTCCATCGGGCTCAGCTTCCAGCGCTTGGCGGGATTGCGAATCCGGTCCTGGAAACGCCGCTCCTGCTCTTCGTCGCTCACGGAAAACCAATATTTGACGAGCCGGATCCCCGAGCGGATGAGCATTTTCTCGAACTCCGGACACGAATGCAGGAACTCCCGGTACTCGTCCTCGGTGCAGAACCCCATCACATGCTCGACGCCGGCGCGGTTGTACCAGCTGCGGTCGAAAAGCACGATCTCCCCCGCCGCCGGCAAATGCGCGGCGTAGCGCTGGAAATACCACTGGGTCTTCTCCTTGTCGGTCGGCGTGCCGAGAGCGACCACGCGCACAATACGAGGATTGGTGCGGGCCGAGATCCTCTTGATCGTGCCCCCCTTCCCGGCCGCGTCGCGCCCCTCGAAGATCACCACGACCTTCAGGCCCTTCACGCGCACCCACTCCTGGAGCTTCACCATCTCTTCCTGAAGACGCTCCATTTCCTTCTTGAAAAATTTCTTCTTTTTCTTCTCTTTTTTCTCTTTCTTATCTTTCTTTTTTCCCATAAGACCGCTCTCCTTTATCTTTTAGCCCTCTACTATCCTACTGTCATACCGCCATACTTTATACTCTTCTTCCTTCTGGCTTAATCACTTACAAACAGGCCTTAGTTTAAGTAGGGCACACTTAAGTGTGCCCTGCTTTATCAAACACCGGAGGTTTGATGAAGGTGCTTTTGTTATCCCTCTAGGCCCTAACCCTCTTCCCCGATGTCTTCGTTCCAAAGCTCGGGGTGCTGGGCGATGAAATCGCGCATGAGCTTTTTACATTCGGCGGAATCAAGATTGATCAGGGTAACGCCACGAGCCTGCGAATACTCCTCCGGTCCACGGAAGGTTTCGTTCTCACCGATCACGACTACAGGAATCTTGTACAAGAGAATGGTGCCCGTACACATATCGCAGGGAGAAAGCGTGGAATAAAGCGTGCATTGGCGGTAATCCAAAGCGCCGAGACGCCCTGCATTCTCGAGGCAATCCATTTCTGCATGGAGGATCGCCGACTTTTTCTGAACGCGCCGGTTGTGCCCGCGCCCGAAGATCTTCCCGTCTTTGACAAGGACTGAACCGATGGGAATGCCGCCCTCAGCCAGCCCTTGCCGAGCCTCCTCGATCGCGGCCTTCATGAAGCGTTCGTGCTCGCTCATGCGTCCATTCTATCGCACCAGGCCCCGTTCGGCTTCCCTTAATTTTCCGCACCCCCCGTGCGGCGGCCCTCTTATTTCATCTTCGACCGGGTCCGGATCCGGGTCCCGCCCGTCATGAACATGCCTTTGCCGAGATGGCGGAACGTGTCGGTGGCCTTCTGCTTCGGATCGATCCAGGCCCGCACCACTTTGCCGATAAAAAAATTGTACCGCGCCGCAAGCGCCTGATGGACGACCTTGCACTCGAGGTTCGCGTAACACTCGGCGATCATGGGCGCCTTCACGCACGAAGCACGGACGGGCGTCAGGCCGAAGGCCCTGAACTTATCCACGGTCCGCCCCGAGTGATTGCCGCACGCCACGGCCTGCCCGAGAAGCCGGGCGGTCGGGATATTGATCACGCATTCGCGGGTCCTTTTCAGAACGCGGAAGGTATGGCTTTGGTCGCCGATCACAAGCCCCACAAGAGGCGGGCTGAAATCGATCATGGTATGCCAGGACATCGTCATAATGTTCGGCCGACCTCCGAGCGCAGTCGAGATCATCACCACCGCGCCCGGCTCCAGCAGGCGGTAGACCTCGGATAAGGGAAATGCTTTCTTCGCCATAAGCTTCGCTCTCCTCTTCGTCACGGAACCTTTCTTCTTCCTTTAATCAAACCCCGGGGGTTGGATGGAGGTGCAGTTCGCTGAAATGGGTCGGTCCGTTTAAATTCTACCCCTCGAAGTAGGGCACACTTAAGTGTGTCCTACCTTAGTATGCCCGACCTTAATGTCGCTAATCGCTAATGGCTTTTTTTAAGCTTGTTCGACGCGCTGAACTTCGGGGACGAGGCTCGAGAGGACTTTTTCGATGCCGGATTTCAGCGTGGCAATGGCGCTCGGGCAGGTGGAGCAGGCCCCCTGGAGCGTGAGACGGACCGTGCCTTCGGCAAATCCCCGGAAGACGACATCGCCCCCGTCGCGCTGGACGGCCGGGCGCACGTACTGTTCGAGGACGCCGAGAATGCGCTGTTCGACCTCGGTCGATGCGGGAGCATGCGCGGCCTCTTCGCCCGCCGCGTTCCCCCCTCCCCGAGCACAATATTCGGTCACGACGCGGGTCACGGGGCCGATCAAAGCCCCCCAGGTCTCGACCTCCGCAGCACGCGTTACTGTCACGAAATCGCGCCCCACAAGCACGCTTTCGACCTTGCCCAGCGCAAAGATCGAAGCCGCAAGCGGCGAGCGGTGGACGGCCTCTTCGCGGGATTGGGCGAAAACGCTCGGCCCCCGCAGGAGCACGCGATTGACGTTGAATTTAAGCGAACGCGGATTAGGCGTGAACTCGGTCTTGATCTCGATGGAAGGTTCGGCAGCGTTCATGGCATCAGTGTAGCACAGGAATCCAGCGGCAGCCCGCTCAAAAATCGGCGATGTCGCGCTCGAGCCATTCGTACCGGGAGGCCAGCACCTCGCGGCCGGTTTCTGCCAGAGCGCGCGTTCCTTTCGCCCCGAGAAGGCGGAAGGCATCTGCGACCTCCCCGCGGGTCTTGTGGCAGAAAACAGAAGCCAGATGGACGGCGCTTTCCCGGTCCACTTCCGAGACCGCCCGGGCGCACACCACCGCCATCGCGAAAAGCCCCGCCGCAATATCAGCCACGGCCGCGAGCGCGCGCTGGCGTCCCTCGAGCCGGGAACCATGACGGAAGATCAGCCCGCCCATTTTTCCGCGCAGCGCCCTAGCCGAGCGCGTGATGAATGCCGCGTGGCCGGCGAGTTCACCCGGAAGCTTCGGGCCCAGGCGGCCCAGCGGACAACCCGCCCCATAAAAACGGAGCAGTCCGAAAAAGGCGCTTACGCGGTCGCCGAAACTTTTTCCTTTGCCCAGCACAGCCCGCAGTTGCTCGCCATGCGAAGCAAATCCCTCCCTTGCAATAAAAAGCCGGAGGATCTGGCTTGTTCCTTCAAGAAGCGTACCTGCGCGCGCATCCCTCAGCATACGTTCGGCCGGAAAGACCCGTTCACCGCGCCGCCTGAGCGAAGCCGCCGTTTCGTAGCCGCGGCCGCCCCGGACCTGGAGCGCTTGCTCCACCGCCGCCAGCGACCGCTCGGTGCAGAAAAGTTTGGCCAGGGCCGCCGTCAGGCGGATCTCCGGCGAAGCGCGGTCCGCCGCCAGGCTCGCCCATCGGCTCACCGCGTCGGCAGCGAAGGCGTCGGCCGCCATGTCTCCGAGCCGGCAGGCCACTGTTTCAAACTGGCCGATCTTCGAACCCATTTGCGCGCGTTCGCCGGCCCACAGGCGCGACATCTGAAGCGCGCGTTTGGCCCCGCCCGCCGCCGCGGCCGCCATGGTGAGACGCCCGTAGTTCAGGGTTTCGAACGCCACGCGCAATCCCTTGCCTTCGGGACCGACCAGATTCTCGCGCGGGACCCTCACGTCCCGGAACCGCACCGTCCCGTTCTGAATGCCGCGCATGCCCATGAATTCCAGGCGCTCGCGCGGCTCGACACCGGGCATGGAACGTTCGACGAGAAAAGCCGAAAGGCGGTCCTCGCCGGCCGCTTCGGCCGAAGGCGTTCGCGCCACGACAAGAAGGATCTCGGCTTCGGGACCGTTGGTGACGTAAAGTTTCTCGCCGCTCAGCGTGAAGGTCTTCCCGTCGGCCGAAGGAACGGCCGTCGTGCGCATGGCTTTGGGATCGCTCCCCGCGCCGGCCTCCGTCAACGCGAACGCCGACACCGTCCCGGTCCGAAATCGCGGCAGGTATTTACGTTTCTGCTCTTCGGTCCCGAAAAGCAGAAGCGGCTGCGGGACGCCGATCGACTGGTGGGCCGAGAGGAAAACAGCCGTCGACGCGCAATAACTCGCGATGAAATGGATGATGCGGTCATAACTGCGTTGGGAGAATCCGAGCCCCCCGTATTCCTTGGGAATCCGGAGAGCGAAACAGCCGAGACGCGCGAGCGCCGTACGCGCGGAGGAAGGAATTTGTCCGCTTCGGTCGACCTCGTCGGGATCGAGTTCGGCGCGCAGGACGCGCTCGAGCTCGGCCAAAAAGGCGCCGGTCCCCTCTTCGACCTCGGACGGTTCTTCAGGAAACGGAAGCAGGGCGCTCCAGTTCACGCGGCCTTCGAAAAGGCCGGCGGTGAATTCGGCGCAGGCGGTTTGTTCGCGTCGAGCGGCTTCCATCGGCGTTTCACGTTCCCAAGGACGGCGTCCGGCTCAAAAGACCTGGCAGACCAGCCCTTTCAGGTATTCTCCTTCGGGATGATAAATGTTGATCGGATGGTCAAAACCGTGCGACGTTTTCTCGAGGATGCGCACTTTCTTGTGCGTGTCCTTGGCCGCGCCGAAAACGATCTTCTGGAAAAGGTCGGGGTCGATATGCGACGAACAGGAATACGTGAAGAGAAGCCCGCCTTTGGCCAGGAGGCGCAGCGCGCTCAGGTTGATGTCCTTGTAGCCGCGCGAGGCCTGCATGACCTGCGCCTTGTGCTTGCAAAAAGCCGGCGGGTCGAGCACGACGACGTCGAACTCTTGGCGCACCGAGCGCAGGTATTCGAAGACGTCGGCTTTCACGAACTGGAACGCGGGGCCCGTGAGGCCGTTGAGCTCGTAATTGGTCCGCGCCGTGTTGAGCGCGGCCTCGGAGGCCTCGACCGAAACGGTCTCGGAGGCGCCCCATTTCGCGGCCACGACCCCGAATCCCCCCGTGTAGGCGAAACAGTTGAGCACGCGTTTCTGGGCGCTCGCCATGCCGACCTTTTTGCGGTTCTCGCGCTGGTCGAGGAAAAAACCGGTCTTCTGCCCGCTCTTCAGGTCGACGGCGAACTTGATGCCGTATTCCTTGATCTCGACATAGTTCGGAGGCTCTTCGCCCGCGAGCACGCCCGAGCGCTTCTCGAGGCCTTCGGTCTCGCGGTGGTCGGTGTCGTTCTTCTCGTAGATCCCCTTGGGTCCGAGCGCTTCTCCGAGCGTGCGGATAATGACGTCCCGCCATTTTTCGATCCCGGCCGTCTGGAACTGCACGACCAGGTAGTCCGCATAGCGGTCGACGATCAAGCCCGGCAGGAAATCGCCTTCGGAGTGGACGAGGCGGTAGGCGTTGGTGTCGGGCGGAAGGAAAGGATAACGAAGGTCGATCGCGCGGCGCACGCGCTTGGCGAAAAAGTGTTCGTCGACGGGAATGTCCTGGAAGACCAGCATGCGGATCGCGATCTGCGAGCGCGGGTTCAGGTAACCGATGCCGAGGAATCGGTCCTGCGCGGAATAGACCTTCACGAGGTCGCCGGTCGCGTAGTCCTCGTCGATACGGTCAATGGCCCCCGAAAAGACCCAGGGGTGATGGCCTTCGAGGGGTTTTTCCTTGCCCGCCTTCAGGATACAGCGGATCGTCTTCATGGACCGCCGAGCAGGCCGAAATAAACGAGCGTGAAGGCGGAGAGCGCGAGACAGTAATAGCCGAACCAGTAGAAGCGCCCCTTCTGCACGAGCCGCATGAGGAGCGCGATGGAAAGATAGCCCACGACCGCCGCGGCGAGGAATCCGATGCCCGAGACCGCGCCGTCGGTGCGAAGGATGGCGAGGCCGTCCTCCATCTTCAGAAGCCCGGCCCCCAGGATCGCGGGAATGCCGAGAAAGAACGAGAAGCGCGCCGCGTCCTTTTTTTCGAAACCGCAGAGGATCGCCATCAGGATGGTGCTCCCCGACCTGGAAATGCCGGGCGTGATCGCGAGACCCTGGGCGATGCCGATCAGGAACGCGTCCTGGAGATTCATCAGGCCGAGCGAGCGCGTGCCGTCCTGGAAACGACGGCTTGCGACGAGCAAGGCCCCCATGAGCAGCCAGGAGGCGCCGAGCGTCCAGGGCGCGCTGAAAAGATATTCGAGCGGCTCTTCGTAAAGGATCCCGATAATCCCCGTCGGGACATTGGCCACGAGGACCATGAACGCAACGAGGGCATAAGGGTATTTTTCATACAGCGGCTCGGCCCGGCGTACCTTCGGGAACTCGATCAGAAAACCGAAAAAATCTTTCACGAGCTTCGCAAGGTCGGAGAAAAAATAGACGAAGACCGCCAACAGGGTCGCCCAGTGAAGGAGCACATCGAAGGCGATCACGGGCTCGCGGATGCCGAAGAGATGCTGAAAGAGGACTAGGTGGCCGCTGCTCGAGATGGGCAGAAA
Organism: Candidatus Omnitrophota bacterium; assembly: GCA_049324575.1. Taxonomy (GTDB): domain Bacteria; phylum Omnitrophota; class Omnitrophia; order Omnitrophales; family Aquincolibacteriaceae; genus JBMONI01. Next base: position 42,392 of record JBMONI010000026.1, read on the forward strand.
TTCGGTAAGGCCCTGGATCACGCCCAGGACGCCGGCTTCAAAAAAGGACATTTCGGTCACAAAAACTCCTCAGCGGTAGCGCGCCAGGTCCGGTCCCCGGAGCGCAGCGACCACTTGGCGGATCGATTCCGTTCTTTCTTTCGCGCAGACAAGGAGCACATCCGGCGTGTCGACCACGACCATCCCTTTGGCCCCGAGGAGCGCCACGAGGCGCCCCGTGCCCGAGCGGACGATATTGCCTTCGCTTTCGGCGAAGAGGGTCTTGCCGCACGCCACGTTTCCGGCCCCGTCCCTCCGGCAGAGCTCCGCGAAACTCGTCCAACTGCCGAGATCGCTCCAGCCGAAGTCCGAAGGAAGCGCCAGGATGCGGCCCCGGAGCTTTTCCATGAGCCCGTAGTCGATCGAAATGGACGGCATGTTCGCGAAATCCTTTTTCATGCGGGACGCGAAGTCCCCGGCCGTGATCTTTTGCGCGAGCGCGTAGGCCTTCGGGAGATATTTTCGCGCGGCCGCGAGGAGCGCGGACGCCTTCCAGACGAACATGCCGCTGTTCCAGAGATAGCGGCCCGAGCGAACGTATTTTTTCGCGAGCCCAAGCGCGGGTTTTTCGCAGAAGCGTTTCAACGCGCGGAAGGTCCCGGCGCCCGGCAGGCGAACGGGCTTCCCCGTTTCGAGATAGCCATAACCGGTATGCGCGCAGGCCGGACGAATGCCGAAGGTCACCGGCAGTCCCGTCACGGCGGCGGCCCGGGCGGCCGAGCGGAGCGCGCGGCGGAACGCAGGAACACGCTTGATGTGATGGTCCGCCGGAAGGAGCGCCAGCACACCGTCGGGGTCGCGCTGGGCGATCCAGGAGGCCGCGAGAATGGCGCACGGGGCCGTGTTGCGGCCGGCCGGTTCTCCCCAGACCTGCGAGCGCGGGATCTTCGTGAGCGTCTTGCGGACTAAAGGGACTTTGTCGGCCTGCGTCACGACGAGCGTTCTCGCGGAGGGAAGGAGGCCCCGCAGACGGTCCGCGGTCGCTTCGACGAGGGTTTTCGGACCGAAGAAACGGAGGAATTGTTTGGGACGTTCGCGCCGGCTTTCGGGCCAGAACCGCGTTCCGAACCCGCCGGCCATGATCACTGCCCAGAGCATCAAAGGCCTTTCTGGATCCCCTGGATCCTGTTCTCGATCAGCGACTGGATCTCGGCCAGGCGTTTTTCCGTCTCGGCCTCGAAGCGCATGACCAGCACCGGCTGCGTGTTGGAAGCGCGGACCAGTCCCCACCCGTCGGCGAACTCCACGCGGGCGCCGTCGGTGTCGACGACCTTGTATTTTTTCTTGAAGAACTCGACCGCGCGGCGCACGACCTCGAATTTCTTCTCTTCGGGACAATCGACGCGGATCTCGGGCGTCGAGAAAAGGCGGGGAACGTCCGCCAGGTGTTCCGAGAGAGGACGGCGGTCGAGGTCGAGGATCTCGAGGAAGCGGCAGGCGGCGTAAAGGGCGTCGTCGAAACCAAACCAGCGGTCGCGGAAGAACATGTGGCCGCTCATCTCTCCGGCCAGCTCGGCCTGGGTCTCTTTCAGCTTCGCCTTGATGAGCGAGTGGCCGGTCTTCCACATGACGGGTTTTCCGCCGTGCTTCGCGATATCGTCATAGATCACTTTGGAGCATTTGACGTCGCCGATCACCGTGGCGCCTTTTTTGCGCGAGAGGATCTCGCGGGCGTAGAGCATGAGGACCTTGTCGCCGAAAATGACCTGGGCCTTCTCGTCGACCACGCCGATGCGGTCCGCGTCGCCGTCGAAGCCGATCCCCACATCGGCTTTCGTCTCGAGCACTTTTTTCTGAAGGTCTTTCAGGTTCTCGAGCACGGTGGGGTCGGGATGGTGGTCGGGAAAGTCGGAGTCGAGGTTCGTATAGAGTTCGATCACTTCGTGGCCAAAGCTTTTGAGGAGCTCGGGCGCGACGAGTCCCGCCATGCCGTGGCCGGCGTCGATCACCACTTTGAGGCGGCGTTTGAAATTGAAAAGGCGTTTTACGTATTCGAGGTATTCGGGGATGATCTTGCGCGCGCTCAGGGCCCCCGGGCCGGACGCGTAGTCCTCCTGCTCGATCATTTTTCGGAGCTCCTGGATCTGCGCGCCGAAGACCGGACGGTCGGAAAGATGGAGTTTGAAGCCGTTGTACTGAGGAGGATTGTGCGAGCCGGTGATGGAGATGCCGGCATCGAGCCTCCAGAGCGAGACCGAGAAGTACGTGAGCGGCGTCGGGGTCAGGCCGAGGTCGATGACCTCGAGGCCCGCGTCCAGGAGACCGCGGTGAAGGGCCTTCGAGATCCTTTCGGAGCTCTTGCGCAGGTCATAGCCGACGGCGATGGTTTTGCGGGATTCGCGGACGAGGAAAGTGCCGAACGAACGGCCGATGGCATAGCTGACGTCCTCGGTGAGCTCGGTGTCGGCGAGGCCGCGGATATCGTATTCGCGAAAAATGGAAGCCGGAAGATCTTTCATGCGTGACTCCTCAAAGAACCTTCTATCACCCCGGGGGTGATCGAAGGGTTAAAAAATGCGGGCGAGAGGACTTTCCGCCTCGCCTTGAGCGAGGACGGATCCGTCCTCATCATGCACTTCATGATGAGGCGGAGAACCTCCCCCCCTTCACCGTGTCCCCCTAAAATACCACCGTAATTTAAAATGCGGGCGAGAGGACTTTCCGCCTCGCCTTGAGCGAGGAC
>JBMONI010000027.1:0-41903 GCA_049324575.1 Candidatus Omnitrophota bacterium
GATCCGGCCTATCAAGACGCTCTATCTTCTTTTTTTCGCGGTATTTATGTAGCCCGTCCAAGCGACGGCAGCGATCTTGAGCAGCTACTGCTATTGGCCGAACACGTCCAGATTGTGACGCAGAGCGGCATTGTTTTCAGCCCCGGGGGAAGGATCGTCTGCCGTGGCAGCGCGCTTACGTCAGAAAGTGTTTTCGTGCGAAAGGGGCTTTTAGAAGCCATCGGAAAAAGACTCGGCGAAATCGAATCGGTTTGGACCGAAAAAGAGGCCCGGCGGATCGAGGAAGAAGAGAGGGTGCGTCGCTGTCAGGAGCAAAGCGAGACCTTGAGCGGCGAGATCATGGATTGGAAGATCCAGAAAGAATCGTTCGAGTCTCTTCTTCAGGGGATCGAAGAGCATTTATCCTCAGCCAACCGCGAGACACAGCTGGTTATGGACGATATCCTCGAATTGGAGACCCAGCGCCAGGAATCCAAATCGAAGAAAGACGCTTTGGAAATCCAGCTTCGCGAGTTGTCGGAAAAAGAGAGCCATCAGCGTCATTGGGAAGTGGCTTTGATGGTGGAAATCCAGGAAAAAGAAGATATCCGCAATCGTGACTTGGCCGAAGCGGCGGAGCGAAAAGCGAAATTCCGTCATTTGGAGTCCGAACGGCTTTTGCTTGAAGACGCGATCAAGATCCTCAACGGAACGATCTCCCAGGACGAGCGCCGAACGGCGGATCTCGAAGAGGAAACTCGCCGGATCACCGAGCGCTTGGCCGATCTCGAAGCTTCGGATCGGGGACTGGGGGAGGAGCAAAAAGTCATTGAGGAACGTATCCGGGAGACCGATATGGAGTTGGGCGTGACCCGTGCCGAAAGTCAGAGGGTCGAGGCGGCGCTTGCGGAGATCGAAAAAGAGATCCATGTCCAAAGCGAGACCGGCCGGAAGCTTCAGGAGGATTTTCATCAGTTCGAGATGCGTTCGCTCGATCTCGGATACAAAGAACGGGCGATCCATGAGAGGATGCTGCAGGCCTACCAGGTGAGGCTGGAAGATCTGGACCGGGCGAATTACCCGTGGGAGGACCGGGACCCGCATGCGATGGAAGAACTTGTCGCCCAGCTGAAAGAGAAGGTCCAGTCCATGGGAACCGTGAATTTGCTGGCGATCGAGGAATATGAAGAGCTGAAACAGCGGTATGATTTCCTGGCCGCCCAGAAACAAGACCTTGAAAACGCACGTGAGCAGCTGCTTGAGGCGATCCGCAAGATCAACCGAACGACCAAAACGCTTTTCGAAGAAACTTTTCGCAACGTCCAGAACTATTTCAAAGAATATTTTCAGACCTTGTTCCGCGGCGGCGAAGCCCGTCTTGTTCTCGTGGACGAAACGAATCCGCTGGAGTCGGGGATCGATATTATTGTCCGTCCTCCCGGAAAGAAGTTGCAGCATATTTCGCTCTTGTCGGGAGGAGAAAAAGCGATGACGGCGATTGCGCTTTTGTTCGCGCTATTCAGAATTAAACCATCTCCGTTCTGTATGCTTGACGAAGTGGATGCGCCGCTGGATGAAGCCAATATCGATCGGTTCCTGACGGTGCTTCGCACGTTCCTTGAAACGACCCAGTTCATCATTATTACGCATAACCGCAAGACGATCGCCATGGGGGACAGCCTTTACGGGGTTACGATGGAAGAGGCAGGGGTCTCGAAGATCGTCTCGGTGAAAGTGCGTACCGAGGTCGAAGAAACGGTCGGCACTTCGGAAAAACCGGAAGCTGCGACCGTCCAGGAAAGCTCGGTCCTCACGTGACGATTCCTACTTTTTTCACTTTGCTCAGGATCTTTTTGATCCCGTTCTTTTTCACCTCGCTCATGTCCTATGAAGAAGGACGGGAGGTGTATCGATGGGTCGCGTTCGGCCTTTTCACCGCGGCGGCCGCAACGGATATCGTCGACGGATGGCTGGCGCGGACGCTTCGGCAAAAATCTGAGCTGGGGACGTTCCTGGATCCAGTCGCCGATAAGCTTCTGATCGTCTCCGGTTTTCTTGCGCTTGCGATCGTGGATTCGATCCGTTATCCGCCCCCGTTGTGGGTCGTGGTGGCGGTGATTTTCCGGGAAATATTCATCGCGGGCGGTTTTTTGATGTATTTCATGCTTTTCGGGAAGATCCGTGTCCTGCCGAACATCGTGGGAAAAGCCACCGTGATGACCCAGATGGTCACGATTGCTTTGGTGTTGACGAACTGGAAGATCTCGCTGATCTTTTGCTATATCACGGCCGGTCTGAGCGTGCTTTCCTGCCTGGTGTACTTGGTGCGTGATCTGAAGCTCCTGCAGGGGGATGTGGAATGGCCGTGATCGCGGCGGTGGTTTTTGCCTACCTGATGGGTTCGATCTCTTTTGGTTATCTTCTTCCGAAACTAACGCGGGGGATCGATGTCCGTGAGCATGGAAGCCGGAACCCCGGGGCGACCAATGTCTTCCGGGTCGTGGGAAAAAAAATGGGGCTTGGAGTCCTCTTCCTGGATGCCTTGAAGGGCTATCTGGCCGTTTCGATCCCTCAAGCGTTCTTATCCCTGCATTTGCACGTAGGGTGGTTCTTTCTGCTCGGGGTGATCGCGATCCTGGGTCATACGTTCCCGGTCTGGCTCCGGTTCAAAGGGGGAAAAGGGGTCGCGACTTCGCTGGGGGTCTTTATCGCCTTGGCGCCGGTCCCTGCCCTGATCACGTTCGCGGCTTGGGGGGTGATCTTTTTTTTGACCCGCGTTATTTCAATCGCATCACTTTCGGCGGCGCTCATTTTTCCCGTGGTCATTGTTTTGACGGTCCGTAAGACGGAAATTTTTCCGATCCTTTTTCCACTCAGCTTTCTTTTGATCGTTTTCATCGCCTATACCCATCGGGCGAATATCCGGAGGATCCTGCGGGGCGAAGAAAAAAAGATTATATAATCATAAATATTTATTGATTATTCAGCATATTTCTGATAGTCTTTCGTTGCCCTAGCATCCGCTTCCTCAGGTCCAAGGAGGAAGCACCATGGAAACTCAATCGACGTCGCAGCTCATTCACTCCTTCGTTCGGAGTCCTTCCGAGAAGGTTTTTTTGACCATCCGTAAATTTCGCGAGAAATTCTATTTGGATTGCCGCATCTGGTTTCAGACCAAAGAAGACCCTGATTTCCGGCCGACCAAGAAAGGTTTGTCTTTTGATCTGGGGCTCCTTCCCGAGTTCCGGCAAGGGATCGAGCGGCTTTGGCGGGTCCGGGAGAAGTTCGGGATAACCCGGGGAGACGTTCCGGAAGAAAGCCTTTACACCCCCAAAGCGGCTCAGTAGAATACCTCGTGATTGAGGCTTAATCATTTCAGAGGGACCAGCCATGGCAGAAAAAAGAAAGACCGACAAAGCGGATTTGCAGAGGATCGTTGAGGAAAAGCAGAAAGCGCTTGATCTGGCGCTCCTTCAGATCGAGAAACAATTCGGCAAGGGAGCGATCATGAAGCTGGGCGAGTCCCGGCACGAAGATATCGTAGCCATCCCGACGGGGGCCTTGTCCCTGGATATTGCGACGGGGATCGGGGGAGTGCCTCGGGGCCGGGTGGTCGAGATCTACGGCCCGGAGTCGAGCGGCAAAACGACGCTGACTCTCAGCATCATTTCGAAGGTCCAGGCTTCTGGTGGAGTGGCGGCTTTTATCGATGCCGAACACGCGCTGGATCCGGCGTATGCAAAGAAGATCGGGGTCAAGCTCGAGGACCTTCTGATTTCGCAACCCGACTCGGGGGAGCAGGCCCTTCAGATCGCGGAAACCTTGGTTCGGTCCAATGCGGTGGATTTGGTGGTTATCGATTCCGTCGCGGCCCTAGTTCCCAAGGCCGAGATCGAAGGTGACATGGGGGACTCGCATATGGGCCTCCAGGCCCGCCTGATGTCGCAGGCGCTTCGCAAACTGACTGCGGTGATCAATCGATCCAAGACCTGTCTGATCTTCATCAACCAGATTCGCGACAAGATCGGAGTCATGTTCGGGAATCCCGAAACGACGCCCGGAGGCAAAGCCCTCAAATTCTATGCTTCGATGCGGATGGATATCCGGAAGATCGCCAGCCTCAAGCGGGGCGAAGTTATTTTCGGGAACCGGGTGAAGGTGAAGATCGTGAAGAACAAGGTCGCGGCGCCGTTCCGGCAGGCGGAGTTCGATATTTTGTTCGATGAAGGGATCTCGCCGTCTTCCAGCATCATTGATCTGGCGATCGAGCAGCAGGTGGTCGAGAAGTCCGGAAGCTGGATCATGTACAACGGAGAGAAGATCGGCCAAGGCCGCGATGCAGCGCGTGTGTATCTGAAGGAGAACCCAAAAGCTCTAAAAGAGATCGAGGAAAAAGTCCGCGAGAAGCTGTTGAGCGCGGAACCTGTCGCGTAACCCATCGAGGATCATCCGGGGCGGTCGTGAGGACGCGGCCGCCCTTTTTTGTCCCTATGCCTGATGAGGAAAAGAAAAAGCAGCTATGGATCTCCGCGTTGAGGCTGCTTGCGGCAAGTCCCAAGAGCCGGAAGGAATTGGAGAGAAAGCTGGAGGGGAAGGGTTTTTCGGAAGCGCTGATCCGTGAAGCTGTTGAGAAACTAGAGGATCAGGGTTTCTTAAACGATCGGCGCTTCGCGCGGGATATTGTCCAGCGCTATCGTATGGTCAAGCCTTCGGGGCGGCGGAAGATTGAATTTGAGCTCAGGAGACGTTCGATTGCCCCGTCCCTCTGCCAGGAGGTCCTGGCAGAAGTGCTTCCTGAAGACGAGAGCCGCGCGGCGGAAGAGCTTGCGGCTTCGCAATGGCTCCGCCACGCGAAGCTCCCTCTTCTGAAACGCAAGAAGAAGATTTATGATTTCCTTGCGCGGCGTGGTTATGCTTTCGATATTTGCCGAGACGCGCTGGAAAAGCTGGCCGCTCGGAATGAACAGGAGATAGAGTAGCCCCCGATGAAAACCGACCAGATCCGTGAATCCTTTTTAGCGTATTTCGAATCCCGAGGGCACAAACGCGTGGCCAGCGATTCGCTGGTGCCTCAAAACGATCCGACGCTTCTTTTTACCGGCGCGGGAATGAACCAGTTCAAAGAGTATTTCCTCGGCCTTAAAAAAGACATGACCCGCGCCACCAGCTCCCAGAAATGCCTTCGGACCGGCGATCTCGAAAACGTCGGCCGGACCGCTTACCACCACTCCTTCTTCGAAATGCTCGGCAATTTTTCTTTTGGGGATTATTTCAAACGGGAGGCGATCGAATGGGCTTGGGAGTACTTGACGCGCGTTCTCAAGATTCCTGTCGAAAGACTTCGCATCAGCGTGCATACCACGGACGCGGAAGCGAAAGAGATATGGCGATCGCACATCGGGATCCGCGAAGACTGGATCTACGCGCTCGGGGACGACAGTAATTTCTGGCCCGCGAACGCTCCCCAGGACGGTCCCAATGGCCCCTGCGGACCCTGCTCGGAGATCTATTATGACATGGATCCCGCGTCCCGGGACGAAGAGATCGGATCCAAGCGCTTTGCGGAGATCTGGAACCTCGTTTTTACGCAGTACGATCGGCAGGATACGGGCCGGTTACAGCCCTTGGCGAACAAGAATATCGATACGGGCATGGGGCTGGAGCGTCTTGCGGCGGTCCTTCAAGGAAAAACGAACAATTTTGACGTCGATATTTTTCAGCCGATCCGAAAAAAGGTCGTTGAAAGCCTGAATTTGTCTCCCCAAGCGGCAGGGACCGCGTCCGTCAATGCGATCAGTGATCACGCGCGTGCCATCGCTTTTGCCATGGCCGACGGGGCCATTCCTTCCAATGAAGGCCGGGGATATGTGATCCGCAAACTGATTCGCCGGGCCTTGTGGCATGCCTGGAATCTTTGCGCTTCCAAGCGCCTCGAGGGGCCCTTCTTGTTCAACGTGATCCCGGAGGTTGCGGAAGTCATGAACAAACCCTATCCGGAACTTCGGTCGGCGCTTGCGAGCATCCGGCCGGGGCTGCGGGCCGAAGAAGAGCGGTTTCTGGAAACGCTCGGGACCGGGCTGAAGATCCTCGAGACTAAATTGAAAAAGCTCGAAAAAGGTGCGCAGAAGATGGTTCCCGGGGAAACGGTCTTTGAGCTTTATGACACCTATGGTTTTCCGGATGAACTCACCGAGCGCATTGCGGCGGAACGGGGATTCGGGATCGATGCGGGGGGTTTTGAATCGTTGATGGAAAAGCAGAGAGTCCGCGCCAAAGAAGCAAGCCAGATTGCGGGGGCGATCTTTGTGACGACGGATCTCGAGCAGAAGATCGCCGGACTTCCGGCGACCCGCTTTACAGGGTATGACGCGAGTGAAGGCGAGGGAACGGTCCTTTTTGTCCAGGAGCAAAGGGGGCAAGGTGTGCTGGTGTTGGACCAAACGCCTTTTTATGCGGAAAGCGGCGGTCAAGTCGGGGATCATGGGACGATTCTCGCGCCCGGGGTCTTGCTCCGGGTGATCGATGTCCAGAAAAAGGACAAGACCTTTTTGCATTATTTTCACGTTGAGAAAGGGAAGGTCCAGGCCGGCGACAAGGTCCGCAGCGAGGTCGACTGCGAACGGCGGGATGAGATCATGAGGCATCACACGGCCACGCATCTTCTTCATGCGGCGCTGCGTGAGATCCTGGGGGACTCGGTACGTCAAATGGGATCGCTGGTGGCGGCTGACCGGCTTCGCTTTGATTACTCCTATCCCAAAGCCTTGGGGCCCGAAATCCTCGAAAAGATCGAGGACCGGGTGAATCAGGAGATCCTTTCGGGGAAAGCTGTGTCGAAAGAGGAAAAGCCGATTCTAGAGGCCCAAAAAGAAGGAGCAATCGCTTTTTTCGGAGAAAAATACGGTGAGCGGGTGCGTGTGGTTTCTGTTCCCGGCTACAGCAAAGAGTTTTGCGGAGGGATCCACTGCGAACAGACAAGCCAAATCGGGGTTTTTATGATCGTTAGCGAGAGCGCGGTCGGAAGCGGGGTCCGTCGAATCGAGGCGGTGGCGGGACGGGCGGCTTTGCATGCGATGCGCCGGCAAAGGACCCTCCTGACGGGATTGGCGCAAGAATTGCGCGTGCCGGCCGAGCAATTGGCGGAACGGATCCGAAGAATAAAAGAGTCGGTCAAACAGATGGAGAAAGAACGTATAAAATCCGTGCCAGCCGGCGGGGATCTCAAAACGGTCCTGGCGGGTGCGGTGGCGGCCGGGGGATATCAGTGGATCGCCTATCGGGCCGAAGGACTGGATGTGACTGCGCTCCGGGCCCTCTCGGATGCGATCCGTAAAGCGGCGAAAAAGGCTGTTTATTTCCTTGGAACTTGGGGCGGAGAAAAGATACAATTCGTCGTTGGTTTGTCCGACGATCTCCGGGAAGGATCCCTCGACGTTCGCGACCTCACCCAAGCGTTATCCCCGATCCTGGGTTCTTCCGGCGGCGGCCGGAAAGATTGGGTGCAAGGCGGCGGCCGTCAGGAAGGGCAGTTCGAGGCTCGGTGGGAGGAGATCGACCGCACCGGCAGAAATTATCTTGAGAAGCAGGGATAGACGATCATGCAAGTTCTGAATTGGGACCGACAAACACAAAAAAAGATCCAGCGGGATTATCGGAATACGTTCGATAAAACCGTTTTCAAGAAGGTCAACCGCATTCTTTCCGAAGTGCGTCAACGGGGGGATCTTGCGATCCGCCGTTATACCCGCGAGTTCGACGGGATCGACCTTCCTCTGAAACGTATCCGGGTCGATCAGGGAGATATCAATCGCGCCTTTGAGAAGATCGATTTCGAATTTGTCCCCTTGCTCAAACAGATCACTGCCAACGTCAAAGAATATTATGAAAAAGAGCTGAAGGAATCTTATGAGGTCAGGGGGGCCGACGGGGTGGTGCTTGCGAAAAGATACCAACCGCTCGACCGGGTCGGGATTTATGTCCCCGGAGGGACGGCGCCGCTTGTATCGACCGTTTATATGACAGTCATTCCGGCGAAGGTTGCAGGGGTGAAGCAGATCGCGATTGCGACCCCGCCGAGCCGGGATACGGGGGATATCGATCCCCATATCCTTGCGGTGGCCAGCCTGCTCGGTGTTGAAGAGATCTACCGGATTGGCGGAGCCCAGGCGATCGGGGCGTTGGCGTTCGGGACTCATACCGTTCCCAAGGTCGACAAGATCGCGGGGCCCGGGAATCCCTATGTGACGGAAGCCAAGCGCCAGGTCTATGGGTTTTGCGACATCGATATGGTGGCCGGCCCGAGCGAGGTCGCTATCATCGCCGATGCGACCTCGGATGCCGATTATGTGACCTGTGATCTTCTGGCCCAGGCCGAACATTTTGGCGGCATTCCCTATCTGATCACGAATTCGAAAAAACTCGTCGAGACCATCCGCAAGCGGGTCGATGCCGGGTTTATTATCCAGGTGAAATCGATCTCGGAAGCCTTCGAGGTCTCCAACGAGATCGCTCCCGAGCATCTCGAGGTCTTGGTCGAAACGCCGGAGAAATGGCTGAAGTATGTGAAACATGCCGGAGCGGTCTTTCTGGGGCCTTATTCACCGGCCGTGGTGGGGGATTATATCGCAGGGCCGAGCCATGTTTTGCCGACGGGCGGGACGGCCCGGTATTTTTCGGCTTTGAGCGCTATGTCGTTTGTCAAAAGTTCGCAGATCATTCACTTTACCAAGGAGGCGTTGCAGAGATCACGGACGCATGTCCAGAAATTGACGGAGATGGAAGGCTTGGTCCTGCACCGCATTTCCATGGAATCGCGTTTTGTCGAAAAACGGGCCCAGGAGCCGGAGTCAGGAACGGCCCAGGCCTCGGCATCAAGGAGCTGATACGATGGCGGTTAAAAAGAGAATCGCAACGATCATGAGAAAAACGTTGGAAACCCGGATCCGGATTACGCTTCGGATCGGAGGGCGGGGGCGGTCTTCGATCTCAACCGGGATCCCGTTCCTGGATCACATGCTTACGCTTTTGTCCAAACACAGCCTGATGGACCTTCAGATCAAAGCGCAGGGGGATCTCGATATCGATATTCATCACACGAACGAGGATACCGGGATCGTTCTCGGCCAGGTTTTTGCAAAAGCGTTGGGGGACAAGAAGGGGATCCGCCGGTATGGTTTTTTTTCGGCGCCGATGGATGAAGTGCTTGCGACCGTTGCGCTTGATATTTCAGGCCGTCCGGCGCTTCACATCCGCCGGGCGAAAGGGGTCAAGTTCTCCCGCTTGGAAAACTATTCGTTCCATGATGCCACGGAATTTCTCCGCGCATTCTGTCAACATGCCGGGATCACGCTCCATGTCGAGATCCTGAGCGGACATGACTCCCACCATATCATCGAAGGGGTCTTTAAGGCCCTGGCCAAGGCGCTTGATCTGGCGACCCAGATCGATCCCCGGGTCCGCAGCATTCCCTCGACGAAGGGCGCATTATAAAATAGAATAGTGCCCGCTCGGGGCTTGGCCCCGTGTCGGAGCGAGGATCTATTGCTATGATCGTCATCGTCGACTACGGAATGGGAAATCTCCGGAGTGTATCCAAGGCCCTGGAACATCTGGGCGCCGGGGTGAAGGTCAGTTCTCTGCCGTCCGATATCGACCGTGCCCGGAAATTGGTCTTGCCGGGGGTGGGTGCGTTCGGGGATGCGGTGAAGGGGCTGCAAGAGCGCGGCCTTTTTGATGCCGTCCTCGACTATCTGGAGAATCATCGGCCCTTTCTCGGGATCTGTCTCGGCCTTCAGCTCCTTTTTGAGTCCAGCGAAGAAGATCCGACGGTGCAGGGGCTGGGGGTCATCCGCGGAACGATCCGAAAGTTCCGTTCACGCTCGGTCAAAATCCCGCACATGGGCTGGAATCAGGTCAACTGGATGGACGAGCATCCGCTTTTAGAAGGGATCCCGAACCAAAGCTATTTTTATTTCGTGCATTCCTATTATGCGAGCCCTCACGACTCAGGGCTTGTGGCCGGGGTCACTGAATACGGGGAAGACCATTTTGCGGCGGTGATCGCGGAAGGGAATCTGCTTGCGACCCAGTTCCACCCGGAAAAGAGCCAGGAGGCTGGGTTGGTTTTGCTCAAGAATTTCGTCGATTGGAAGGTGTGAAATGATCCTGATTCCGGCGATCGATCTTTATCAGGGGCGGGTCGTGAGGCTTGAGCGAGGGGATTACGCTAGGCAAAGCGTTTATTCGGCGGAACCTGGCCAAGTGGCCAGGGAATGGGAAGCACAAGGCGCCGATTGGATCCATGTGGTCGATCTTGAAGGCGCCCGATCGGGTCGTGTCACTTGTCTGGATGAATTGAAACAGATCCGTGCTTCTGTTCATTGCCGTATCGAGTTTGGGGGCGGCGTGCGCGATTTTGAAACCCTCCGGCAATTGGCCGGGACGGGTGTCGACCGCGTGGTCATCGGAACGAAAGCGCTCGATGGAAAATTCCTGGACCGCGCGCTGCATGAGTTTGGAGGCCGCTTGGCGGTGGGGATCGATATCCGGGACGGCTACGTCCGGACCCAAGGGTGGCTTTCCGATACGCAGCGCACCGTGGACTCCATGCTTGAAGCGCTCGATAAACTAGGGGTCAAGACGCTGATCGTGACCGATATCCGTCAGGACGGCATGCTGCAAGGACCGAATTTGGGTCTGATCGAAAACGTGTTAGCGAAAACCCAGGCGCAGGTCGTCCTTTCCGGAGGGATCGCCTCCCTGGAGGATATTCGCAAGATCGCCGGGATCCGGGCCCCGCATTTTGAAGGGGCGATTATCGGCAAGGCGCTTTACGAAAGAAAATTCGAGCTCAAAGAGGCAATCCAAATTGTCAAAGACAAAGGAGCGCGATCATGAATGAATGGGTGCAATCGTTCTCGGATCTCATTACGACACAACGGGCCTGGTCCTGGTCTTTTATCGGGATTCTGTATGTGGTCCTGACGCAGATCATCCGGGGGTGGCTGCTCCGGCCGATCTGGAGCAGGGCGCGGGAGATCAAACGGAACTGGTTCCGGGAGTTCCAGGACCTTTATCTCAAGCGCTCGGTTGCGGGCTGGTTTTTCTACCTCGCATCGTTTGCTTTGGTCATGTTGTTCTGGGTGCAGAAACAGTTACTTCCGTTGGATGGGTTCGATCTCCTGGCGCTTTTGACCGCCGTGGTTCTTTATGTGATCTCCCTTCTTTCGCATGTCCAGGCCATGGGGGTTGCTGCGGTGGTCATCCTCAAGAAAGCGGAGACAGAATAAGTCCATGCTCGCGAAACGGATCATCCCTTGTCTGGATGTCCATGAGGGGCGTGTGGTCAAAGGGGTGAATTTTGTGAGATTGCGGGATGCGGGAGATCCGGTCGAATGCGCGCGTGCCTATGACAAGGCGCGCGCCGATGAACTGGTGTTCCTCGACATCACGGCGTCCCACGAAAAACGCAATATCATGATCCGCGTGGTCGAACAAGTGGCCGAATCGGTCTATATTCCGTTCACGGTGGGCGGGGGGATCCGTTCACCGGACGATGTCCGGGAGCTTTTGAAAGCCGGATGCGATAAGGTTTCGATCAACACCAGCGCGGTGGAAGATCCGGACCTGATCAACAAAGCGAGCTCCAAGTTCGGAAGCCAATGTATTGTGCTTGCCATCGATGCGAGGCGGGAAAAAGACGGGTCCTGGCGGGTTTTTACCCATGGGGGGCGTACGCCGGCCGAATTCGAGGCGGTTGCCTGGGCGCGGGAGGGTGAACGACGCGGTGCCGGGGAGATCCTTTTGACCAGCATGGACCGGGACGGTACAAAAATAGGCTACGACGTCGATCTTTTGAAGCGTGTTTCGGAAGCTGTGACGGTCCCGGTGATCGCTTCCGGAGGGGCCGGCACGTTGGAGCATTTTTTTGAAGCATTCACAACGGGGAAAGCGGATGCGTGCCTGGCGGCGTCGCTTTTTCATTTTGGAGAGATCCCGATCCCGGAAGTAAAATCTTACCTGCGGGAAAAAGGAATCTGCATCCGTTAAAAAGGAGAAGATCATGGCAAAATGTTTGGTGACCGGGGGCGCGGGATTCATCGGCTCTCATGTAGTGGACGGCCTTGTGGCTGCAGGGCATCAGGTCCGGGTCCTCGATAATTTTTCGACCGGGCTCGAGCGGAATCTTTCGCATCTGAACGGAAAGATCGAGATCTACCGGGATGATGTCCGCCACCGCGATGCGGTCCGCCGGGCCGTCGAAGGGTGTGACTACGTATTCCATCTCGCCGCGGTGCGCGCGGTCTACCGTTCGGTGGATGATCCCAGCGAAACGAACGATATCAACATCACGGGGACTCTGAATGTGCTCCTGAGTGCGAAAGAAAAAGGAGCCAGGCGCGTAATCTTCACATCGTCTTCTGCGGTTTATGGGAATTCGAAAAGGTTTCCCACGCGCGAATCCGATCCGCTTGAGCCGGAATCGCCTTATGGCGCGAGCAAGATCATGGGAGAATATTATTGTCGTCTTTTCCATCAGCTTTACGGGCTTGAGACCGTCGTCCTCCGGTACTTCAATGTTTACGGGCCGCGGCAGAATCCCGAGTCGAAATATTCGATGGTTGTCCCCATTTTCATCGAATGCCTGCTGAAAGGGACTCCGCCCGAGATCCATTGGGATGGCAAGCAATCCCGGGACTTTCTTTATGTGGATAATGTGGTCGAGGGGAACCTGAAAGCGATGCGGGCGGTGGGCGTTTCCGGCGAAGCTTTCAATATCGGTACCCAGGAAGAATTTTCGGTTCTGGATATCTATCACACGCTGGAGAAAGTTTTGGGCCGGCATGTGGAGCCTGTTTACGGACCCCGACGGCCCGGGGATGTGCGACGGACCCTGGCCGATATCGGCAAGGCGAAGAAAAAACTTGGTTTCAAGGTGCAGACACGATTCAAGGAAGGACTGGCGAAAACGGCACAGTGGTTCGTCGAGTCGGGGAGCTTTAAAGCGGGATGAGGGCACCCCCTGAATCGAGATCCCGGAAGGAGACTCTATGAGAAAACCGATCAATGAAGGCATCGCGAATGTCCAGAAAAAAGGCAGCCGGATCGTGGCGGAAGGCAAACACATGCTTCCCGCTGCTTCGCTGATGATGGCGGCCGGGGTGATCGGCAAGCTCTCCGATCGCTCGAAACCTTTTGTGACCGTGGTCAATTCCTATACGACGCAGATCCCAGGGCATGTCCATCTCAACGTGCTCGGGGAGAAGCTTGTTGAGGCGCTCAAAGCGAGGGATTATAACGTCTGGTACGCCAATATCGGAGGCGCCGTCGATGACGGGATCGCCATGGGGCATTTCGGCATGAAATATTCCCTTCCTTCCCGTGAGCTGATCACCGATCAGATCGAAACGATCGTGGGGGCCCATCCCTGCGATGCGTGGATCGGGATCGGCAATTGCGACAAGATCGTTCCCGGGATGCTGAATGCGATGGTGCGGCTCAATATCCCGTCCCTCTATGTGAGCGGCGGGCCTATGCTGGCGGGGAAAAACAAGAGCGATCTGATCACGGTCTTTGAAGGGGTCGGAAAAGAAGCGGCTGGGAAGATCTCCGAGCAAGATCTCGAAATGACCGCTTCCTTGGCATGCCGCACTTGTGGGAGCTGTGCGGGAATGTTCACGGCCAACTCGATGAATTGCCTTGCGGAGGTGATCGGACTTGCGATGTCCGGGAACGGCAGTATCCCGGCCGCGGCCTGGCTTGATCGCGACAAGCAGACCTGGAAGATCAATCCGGACCGCTTAGCGCTGATGGAGCGGGCAGCGGACGTTATCGGCCGTCTGATCCGTGAAAAAGTGTGTCCTCTTGATATCGTGACGGAAGAGGCGGTCGATAATGCTTTTATTCTGGACATGGCGATGGGAGGATCGACCAATACGATCCTTCATACGCTGGCGCTTGCTTCGGAGGCTGGCTTGCGCTATTCCCTAAAGCGGATCGATCAGCTTTCGCGTCTGACGCCAAACCTCTGTAAGGTGTCACCGTCGCGTCCCGATATTCACATGGAAGATGTCCATCGCGTCGGGGGAATCGCGGCGATCCTGAGAGCGGTGGCGAAATACACGCAAGCGCCTCTCAAGACCTCGGCCTTAACCTGCGAAGGGAGGCTAGAGGATATGATCTCGAAAGCTCCGGAGCCCGATGGAGAGATCATCCGGGTCGGTGAGCGTGTTTTCTCGAAGCAAGGCGGACTTGCGATCCTTCACGGGAATATTGCGCCGGAAGGGGCGGTCGTCAAAACGGCCGGTGTCGAACCTGAGATGATGCATTTTCTGGGGAAGGCCCGATGCTTCAATAGCCAGGAAGAGGCTCTCGACGCGATCTTGGCGAGACGGGTGAAGGATGGCGACGTCGTTGTGATCCGCTATGAAGGGCCCAAAGGAGGCCCGGGGATGCAGGAAATGCTTTCGCCGACCTCGGCGATCAAAGGGCTCGGGATCCGGGCGGCTTTGATCACGGATGGCCGCTTTTCGGGCGGGACCCGCGGGCTTTGTATCGGCCATGTGTCCCCGGAAGCGGCGGCGGGAGGGCCGATCGCGGTGATCAAAAGCGGCGACCGCATCAAGATTGATACGGAAAAACGCACCTTGGAACTTCTAATCCCCGAAAAAGAACTTCGCGACCGTCTGAAGGCCCTCAAGCCCTTCACTCCCAAAATCCTTGGAGGGTGGCTCGGGCGCTATACCCAGCATGTCCTCAGCGCCAGCACCGGTGCGGTGATGGACAATTCGCGGCTTCGGTAGGCGTCTTCGTTTTACGACCGGCCCATCGTCCAACGAGAAAGGATAGGTTCGTCAGATCCGGCGGATCTTCTTATCGCCGTGCGGACGGGATCTCTTTCGGTTTGATCTCGGCATGGTAGGCCTGCAGGCTTTTGACCCCCGAGCGTCCCTTTCTCCGCGATTCGATTCCCTTTGCGGTTGCCAGCGCGGCGGCCGGCGTGGTGATATAGGGGATCTTGTGCTTGATCGCCGCTTTCCGGATATACGAATCATCCTCCTGACTGAACCGCTTGTTCGGCGTGTTGATGATCAAACGGATCTGTTTGTTGGCGATCGCGTCTAGGATATTAGGACGCCCGTGGTTCAATTTCTCGATGAGTTCGGATCCGACTTCGTGTTCTTTGAAGAAAAGGTGCGTTCCCTCCGTCGCGAGGATCTGGAATCCCATCGACTTGAACAGGCGCGCGGACTCGAGCGAAATAGCTTTATCGCTGTCGGCGATCGTATAGAGAACCGTCCCTTCCAGCGGCAATTTCATTTGGGTCGCTTCCTGGGCTTTGTAAAAAGCGAGGCCGAACGATTCCGCTAATCCAAGGACTTCTCCTGTGGAGCGCATTTCCGGACCGAGAAGGGGATCGACTTCCGGGAACATGTTGAAGGGGAAGACCGATTCTTTGACACCGTAATGGGCGAAGACCTGGGGTTTCAGGTCGAGGTCCGCCAGTTTTTTCCCTAACATGACCTGCGTGGCGAGACGGGCCATTGAAACATTGCAGACCTTCGAGACCAGCGGAACGGTCCGGGAGGCGCGGGGATTGGCCTCAAGGATATATACTGTGTCATCGGCGATTGCATACTGGATGTTCATCAGCCCGACCACGCCCAGTTCGATGGCAATCTTGCGGGTGTAGTCGTAGATCGTTTCAATGTGTTTTTGCGGAATGTGGACTGGCGGGATGACACAGGCGGAATCGCCGGAGTGAACCCCGGCCAGTTCAACGTGCTCCATGACGGCGGGGACAAAAGCATCGGTGCCGTCTGCGATTGCATCGGCTTCCGTTTCGATCGCGTTCTGTAGGAAACGATCGATTAAAAGCGGCCGTTCAGGCGACACATCCACGGCGGCGGCAACGTAGCGCCGGAGCATTTTTTCATCATGGATCACCTCCATGGCGCGTCCGCCCAGCACATAGGACGGACGGACCATGAGCGGGTAGCCGATCCTGGAGGCGATCGCCAGCGCATCGTCCAGCGTGCTTGCCATGCCGGATTCCGGCTGGGGGATCCCCAACCGCGCCATGACCTTGCGGAAGCGGTCCCTGTCTTCGGCGAGATCGATCGTATCCGGCGAGGTTCCCAGGATCTTCACGCCGGCCGATGCTAATTCAGCCGCGAGGTTGAGCGGTGTTTGTCCGCCGAATTGGACGATGATTCCCTCGGGTTTTTCCTTTTGATAAATGCTGAGGACATCTTCGACCGTGAGCGGTTCAAAATAAAGTTTGTCGGAGGTGTCGTAATCGGTCGAGACCGTTTCGGGATTGCAATTGACCATGATGGATTCATAGCCGGCGTCCCGGATCGCGAAGGCGGCATGGACGCAGCAATAATCGAATTCGATCCCTTGGCCGATCCGGTTCGGACCGCCTCCAAGGACCATGATCTTCTTGCGCGTACTGGTCGCGACTTTGTCCGGCGCATTATAGGTCGAGTAATAGTATGCCGCATCCTTGACCCCGGAGACAGGGACCGGCTCCCACGCCTCCGCGAGACCGAGCCGGGTGCGTTGCTCACGGATCTCTTCCTCCGGGACCGAAAGGATCTGGGCCAGGTATTTGTCGGCAAAGCCGTCTTTTTTTGCGCGGATCAGAAGAGGATCCGGGAGTTTCTTTCCGCGGGTACGGAGGATCTCTTCTTCGAGTTCGACCATCTCTTTCATTTGCCTGATGAACCAGGGCTTGATATGGGTCCGCTCATAAAGGGTCTCAATATCCGCCCCTTTTCGAAGAGCCTCGTACATGATGAATTGGCGTTCGCTGGTCGCGTGCCAAAGCATTTGCATCAATTCTTCCAGACTTTTCTGGTGGAAGTTCTTGGCAAAGCCGAGCCCCCAGCGTTTGATCTCAAGCGAGCGGATCGCTTTTTGGAAGGCTTCCTTGTAGGTTTTTCCCAAACTCATCACTTCGCCGACGGCGCGCATTTGGGTTCCCAGTTTATCCTCCGATCCCTCGAATTTTTCGAAGGCCCACCGCGCGAATTTCACGACAACATAATCGCCCGAAGGTGTGTATTTTTCGAGCGTTCCGTCCCGCCAGTAGGGGATCTGGTCCAGGGTCAGTCCGCCGGCCAAAAGCGATGAAACGAAGGCGATCGGGAATCCCGTGGCTTTTGAGGCGAGCGCCGAAGACCGTGAGGTCCGGGGATTGATCTCGATCACGACCACCCGGCCGGTCTTTGGGTCATGGGCGAACTGGATGTTCGTTCCGCCGATGACCTCGATTGCTTCGACAATAGCATAGGAGTATTTCTGAAGTTTTTTCTGAAGGTCCGGATGAATGGTCAGCATGGGGGCCGTGCAATACGAATCGCCTGTGTGGACACCCATGGCGTCGACATTCTCGATAAAGCAGACGGTGATCATTTGATTCTTCGCGTCCCGGACGACCTCCAACTCGAGTTCTTCCCACCCCAGGACCGATTCTTCGATGAGGATCTGGTTGACGAGACTTGCGGAAAGACCGCGGGCCGCGATTACGCGAAGTTCCTCGACATTATAGACAAGACCGCCGCCGGTCCCGCCCATGGTGTAGGCCGGACGGATGACCACCGGATATCCGAGCGTTTCAGCTGCTTTTTCCGCGTCTTCGACGGTGTGGACGGCCTCGCTTTTCGGCATCTCGATGCCGAGACGTTCCATGGTTTTTTTAAAAGCCGTCCGGTCTTCTCCGCGCTCGATCGCGTCGATATTGACGCCGATCACGCGGACCCCGTATTTTTTCAGGATCCCTTTTTTATCTAATTCGGACGAAAGGTTCAAACCGGTTTGCCCCCCCAAATTGGGCAGCAGGGCGTCCGGGCGTTCTTTTTCGATGATTTCGGCCAGCGTTTCGGCATTGAGGGGTTCAATGTAGGTGATATCCGCCATGCCGGGATCGGTCATGATCGTCGCGGGATTGGAATTGACGAGAATGATCTTGTATCCCAGAGAGCGGAGCGCTTTGCAAGCCTGGGTGCCGGAATAATCAAATTCGCAGGCTTGCCCGATGATGATCGGGCCGGATCCGATGATAAGGACTTTGTGAATATCTTTGCGCTTCGGCATGCTGAGCCCTCCTGTGATGGGTGATGCCGGTGATCGAAGAAATCGTTATAGTCTGTCAGACTGGGGTGGGCGACGGGATTTGAACCCGCGACCCCAAGATCCACAATCTTGTGCTCTAACCAGCTGAGCTACGCCCACCACGCAAGAGGCGGCATTATATCGGAAAAGACAGCGGGAGTGAAGTCTCGGGGTAAAGAAAGTGGATTTTTTGCCGTATTTATTGATAAAATACCTCCTCAAAAAACGGTGCCTGATGTATAAAAAAGCGGTTGTTTGGGTCTTGGTCTTTTTCTGCTCGGTTCTCTTTTCCGGGGTCGGGGCGGAAGCTTTTGCCGCTCCTGCCGTTTCAGTCACCGCGCCTTCGGTCGTTCTCTATGACCTGAACTCGGACCGTATCGTTTATTCGAAAGACCCGTATCGCGTACGCGCCCCGGCCAGCACGACCAAGGTCATGACGGCGATCGTGGTCCTCGAGCATTTGAATATGGACCGGATCGTCACGATCCCGCAGTTTGCCCATACCGTGAGTCCTTCCAAGATCCATTTGAGGGCGGGGGAACGGTACCGGGTCCGGGACCTGGTGCGCGCGGCCCTGATCAGTTCGGCGAATGACGCGACCGAGGTCCTCGGGTATGTGGCGGGGGGCGGTTCCTTGAGCCAATTTTCGAAAATGATGAACGCCAAAGCACGAGCGATCGGCTGCAAAAAATCCAATTTTGTTCGTCCGAGCGGTCTTCCGGATTCGAACCATTATTCGACCGCGTATGACATGGCTTTGATCATGAAATATGCCGAACGCAATTATCCTTTCATCGTTCAAACACTCAAGGAAAAGAGCCGGACGATCCGCAGTCTCGGCGGACGAAAAATCACTCTTCGGAATCACAACAAGATGCTTTGGCGCGAGAGCCGGGAAGTCGTCGGAAAAACCGGCTGGACGCGAGCGGCCCGGCACTGTTTTCTCGGACATTTCGGCGTCAATTCCAGGAAGGTCCTGATCTCAATCCTGGGGAGCCAAAGCCTCTGGAAAGACCTTCGGAAGCTGCTCGATTTCCAGTTTGGGAGCTCGTACAGCAAGGTCCGGACCAATCAACGGTTATGGGCACGCCATGAAGTGAAAAAGATCCAGACCGCACTTCGCCGCGCCGGGTTTAGCCCCGGGCCTGTCGATGGTCAGTTCGGGCCCGCCACCCTAAAGGCTGTCGAAGGATTCCAAAAAGCCAAGGGGCTTTCGGCAGATGGGATCGTGGGGCCGAAAACCTGGGACCGATTGCGCCGTTATCTATAATACTCGGCTGGGCCCTCTTCCCTTGAACCGGCTGATCGCCCTGAACCCTAAAAGGATGCCTGTGTGAATATTTTCGTCCGAAACGTCCGATGGAGCTTTGTCTTCCTGCCTTGGCTGATGGCGGCCTGCACTTCCGGCCGAAGTTTCCCGGAAGCCGCGCAGATGATCCATGATTTTGATCAGGGAACCTTGGTCAATTATTTGGGGGGCGAAAGCGGGATCTGGAATCTGGATCCTTCCGACATCAACAATTCGTGGACGGATGCGGATATTGTTGAGATCAACGGGCCCGGAGGAAAACCGGCTCGCGTCCTGAAGCTCTCGTATAGTGTCGATAGCGACAAGCCCGCCCAGAACGGTTTCTGGACCAAACTGCAGGGGGTTGATGCGAGCCTTTATGATCACCTTGAAATTGTGTTGCGCGGAGATGCCCGGGATGGGTTTCCCGCCCGATTCAAGATCTTCATCAAAAAATGCAAAGGAGCCCTTTGCACGGGCGATCCTCTGACGGATGACGTTCTCAAAGGAGTTGCGATCATCCCGGTTACGGATCAGTGGGCGACCGTTCGCATTGCACTGAACCGGGTTACCGGGATCCTCGATTTTTCGGAATCCGAGACCTGGAAAAATCCGGCGATCGCACGCAAGGATCTCGATGAGCTCGTGATCGTCTTTCAGGACCGGATGCTTACGCAAAAGACCGGCACGATCTATATCGATCAAATGCGATTCGTGAGGACCGGCCGTCCGGGGCCTTCGGCCATCGATCTTCCTCCCCGCAGTGTCCGGAAAACCCCGCAGTGGATGGAGGGGCCCGCGTACGCCGCGTTCCTGATCAAACGGCTGAAAGGCTTCCCGGAAAAAGCACTCGTGAAGAAGGAGTTTCCCGCTGATGACCACGCTTTCCTGCGTGAGATCGCCAAGGATACGTGGGAATTCTTCGATCAGGTCCTGGACCAGGAGCATGGTCTTCCGATCGATACCATCCAAATCGCTTCCGGTGAGAAAGCGTTCGGGGACGAAACGTGGATTGGGGATTACACGAACGTGACCAATGTTGGCATCTATTTGATGTGTGTGGTCTCGGCCTTCGATTTGGGGTTCATTTCCCGTGAGGACGCGGTTGCGAGGATCCAGCATACGGTCCAGAGCGTAGAGAAGCTCCCGCATCATCCCAGCGGATTCCCTTACAATTATTACGACACAACGACGGCGGAACGGACAAGCTATTTCGTCTCGTTGGTGGACAGCGCCTGGCTGTTAGCCGGCTATTATGTTGCACGGAACGCTTTTCCGGAGGAACTGGGTGAAATACTTGACCGCGCCATCCGCCGAGGCGACCTCGGATTTTTTTATGACCCGACGGAGCGGCAGTTTTACCATGGTTTCTACGAACAGCTCGAAGTTTTTTCGGATTATCATTACGGGACTTTCTATACCGAGCCACGGATCGCAAGTTATATGGCGATAGCGCGCGGGGAAGTCCCGGAAGAACATTGGTTTCTAGGGCTGGTCCGCACATTTCCGGAAAGTTTTGTCTGGCAAACGCAAAAGCCGATCGGTCGGGAAGACCGCACGGTCCGAGGATGGACCTATCCGGGCGGGTATTATGAGTGGAACGGGATCCGATTTGTACCAAGCTGGGGGGGATCGGCGTTCGAGGCCTTTATGCCGACGTTGGCGCTCCGGGAAAAAGAACTGGCCCCGCGAGGGTTGGGGGCGAATGACCAAAGCCATGCGGAAGGGCAGATGCGCTATGCGATCGAAACGCTTCAGATGCCGGTGTGGGGGATGAGCCCTTCGGCGATGCCGGGAGGCGGCTACGGGGAGTTCGGTGCCAAACCGTTCGGATCGAAAGGTTATCCGGACGGGGTCGTCAGCCCTCACGCGAGTTTTCTTGCCCTTGAGTTCATTCCCCAGGCGGTGATCCGTAATCTGAGAAAAATGCTTGAGCGTTATGAGATCTACGGAGAATACGGCTTTTATGATGCCGTTGAGCCGGCGAGTGGCCAGGTAGCGCGCAAATATCTCGCCCTCGATCAGGGGATGATCCTAATCGCTATCAATAATTATCTTAACGAGGGAGCCATCCGCCGCCGTTTTCATGCCGATCCCGGCATGAAAAAAGCCGAATTCCTTCTGACGGAGGAAACCCTTTTTCCTCCCCCTGCAGCAACGGCCGCAGCGGTCGCAGATCCGGGCTGAGGTCCCTATGTTCCGTATCGAAGACGGGATCTGTTCGATCGACTGTTTCGAGCCGCGTGTAAGGATCGCCGTATCGACAAGGGATTTTGTTCGCTCGCGTTGGAATGAATTCTTTGATGCCGCGGGGTTCGGCGCAGTTCCGGTTCTTCTTCCCAAGCAAGAACACACCAATCGGATCCTAGTAGCGGAAACGGATGTTCTGGATCTGACAAGCCCTGCCGATGGGATCCTGACACGAAGGACTGATATTGCACTCGGAGTTAAAACGGCGGATTGCATCCCGGCGGTGTTTTGGGACCCCTGCCAAAACGTTCTGGGGGTGATCCATGCGGGTTGGCGCGGACTTCACCAGGGGATCCTTCCTAAAACGGTGGGCCTGATGAAGGAAGAGTTCGGATGCCGGGCGGAGGATATCCAGGTTGTTTTCGGGCCTTCGATCCGCGGAGATTTCTACGCGGTCGGGCCGGAATTCAAGAACTATTTTCCGGATCATTACGGGAAGCCCCGTGAGAAGCACATTGATCTGATGGCTATTGCGGTCGATCAGGTCCGCGTGGCGGGAATCACTCCCGGGGCGGTCTTCGATGCCGGGTTGTGCACCTATTCCGAAAAGGGGCTTTTCTATTCCGTCCGGAGGGAAAAAGCGACCCCGGAAAGGACCCTCACCGTGGCGAGGATCCGGCCCGCTACATGATTTCTCCCGCTGGTATGTTCAAAGGGAAATTGCTATAATCCGCACTCATTTTACAAAGGAGTTTGATTATGCAGGCGACTGAATTAAGGAAGGGGACGACGGTTTTCTTCCGCAATGAGCTCTTTATCGTCACGGAATTCCGTCATTATACTCCAGGAAATAAGCGGGCTTTTGTCCAGGCAACGATGAAGAATCTCAAAACGGGGAAACTTCTCCAGAATAAATTTGCTTCGACCGAGGATGTCGAGCGAGCGATCTTGGATCCCAAGCCTTGTCAATATCTCTATCAGGACGATCAGGGTTTTCATTTCATGGACATGGAATCCTATAATACGATCATCCTGAGTGCGGACGCGGTCGGCGATGCCCGCCACTATTTAAAGGAGAATATGGAATTGAAGATCGACTTTTTCCAGGGAGAGCCCGCCCTGCCGGAGCTGCCCAAGGTGGTGACGCTCAAAGTGACTGAGTCGCCACCTTGGATTAAAGGGGATTCCGTTTCAAACAATATGAAGCCGGCTGTTTGTGAGACGGGGCTCAAGATCCAGGTCCCTATTTTTATTGACGTCGGGACCGATATCAAGGTCAATACGGACAGCGGCGAGTATACCGGACGGGCTTAGGCCGGACGTCTTGCGATCTTTAGGGGCAATTAGCTCAGTTGGTTAGAGCACACGCTTCACATGCGTGGGGTCAGAGGTTCAAGTCCTCTATTGCCCACCAGTTATAGCTTTCGAGGATCTATGCCGGGGTGGCGGAATTGGCAGACGCGCTGGATTCAGGATCCAGTGGGGGAAACCTCGTAGGGGTTCAACTCCCCTCCTCGGCATTTTTTGCGATGAAATATTTCGTCTATATCTTGCGCAGTTTGAAAGACGGGCGTTTCTACACAGGCATGACAAGAGATCTGCCAACGCGGATGGAGAGGCACAACGGGGGGAGGGAGCCGTCAACGAAAAGTCGGAGGCCCTTTGTGCTTGTAGTGTCCGAGGAGATCGAGGGCAGAGAAGAAGCCAGGATCCGTGAGAAATATTGGAAATCGGGCGCTGGGAGAGAAAAATTAAAAAGGGCGATGGCTGAGGCAGACCTGCCTCTGGGCAAGTCGGTCATTCGGAATGTGAAGGCAGACTTGCCCGCCGGCAGGCGGGCGCGCTGGATTCAGGATCCAGTGGGGGAAACCTCGTAGGGGTTCAACTCCCCTCCTCGGCATTTTTTGCGATGAAATATTTCGTCTATATCTTGCGCAGTTTGAAAGACGGGCGTTTCTACACAGGCATGACAAGAGATCTGCCAACGCGGATGGAGAGGCACAACGGGGGGAGGGAGCCGTCAACGAAAAGTCGGAGGCCCTTTGTGCTTGTAGTGTCCGAGGAGATCGAGGGCAGAGAAGAAGCCAGGATCCGTGAGAAATATTGGAAATCGGGCGCTGGGAGAGAAAAATTAAAAAGGGCGATGGCTGAGGCAGACCTGCCTCTGGGCAAGTCGGTCATTCGGAATGTGAAGGCAGACTTGCCCGCCGGCAGGCGGGCGCGCTGGATTCAGGATCCAGTGGGGGAAACCTCGTAGGGGTTCAACTCCCCTCCTCGGCACGATTTAAAAGAGGGCAGCTTATGGAGCCGGTCGCGGTCAATCGCAAAGCCCGATACGATTATTTCCTCGGCGATAAGTATGAGGCGGGGATCCAGCTCTTGGGCACCGAAGTCAAATCGATCCGTGAGGGGAGGATCAACCTCAAGGATAGCTTCGTGCGGGTCATTGGCGGCGAGGCCTTCCTCTTGAATTGTCATATTTCGCGTTACTCCCGCATGCAGGGCCATGTGGATGTCGAACCGACGCGGACGCGAAAGCTGCTTCTCCGGAAAGCCGAGATCGTAAAATTGACGGCGCAGGCGGGAAAAAAAGGGCATACGATCGTCCCTCTTTCGGTTTATTTTAAAAAAGGTTTCGCCAAGGTTGAGATCGCGGTGGCGCAGGGAAAGAAGCAGTACGACAAGCGGGAAACGATCAAGCGCCGCATGCATGACCGGGAAACCTCCCAGGCGATCAAATCCTCGCTTAGGCGGCGGGTCTCTTAAGGAAGGAGCGTATTATGGCAAGAGCGGTGATAACCCAGGAGCTTTTTTTCGAAGCGCCGGATGAGACCGGGCTGTTGGGCCGGGTCGTCTTGACCCTGGCGGTGGAAGAGATCTCAATCGTCCATTTGAGCGTCTATACGGTCCCCGACAAGGGGAAAGGCTACCTCCAGATGATCACCAAAGACAATGCAAAGGCGATCAAGGCGTTGTCGACCTTCATTCCGAACCTTTGCGAACGCGATGTCCTCGTGGTTGAATTCGAGAATAAGGTGGGAACCCTGGCGCCGGTTGCGAGGCTTCTGGGCAGTCATGGGATCCATATCCACTATGCCTATGGAACGAGCGGGGATGGCTTCAAGATCGTCGGGGTTTTTTCGACGGCCGATAATCTGCGCGCTGCGGAATTAATCAATAAAGAATCCGGCGCTCTCGGTCTTGCCTAAGGACGGATCTTCCGGTCGTCTTGTTCGCTCTGCCTCGGGATGCTATAATCCTTGCAGTTTTTCGCGGTTCTTTCACATGGGGGTGACTAGGTATCGACAGGTGATGTCGTCTTGGGGGGAGCATGCAGAGGTTGTCAGGCGCCTCTTAAAAACCTGGCAAATGATAAATGCTGATAAGCTCAGCTGGAGTGACAGAGCTGCCGGCCCCATCGGGGTTCCCAGCTTTGCCGCTCTTCCCATCGCTGCTTAATTGACAGCGACGCTGCGGGTCCCACGCCCGCTAAGATCTAGCAGCGACAAATAGCGGGATGCTTGTCCGGATGCGCCGTTTGTCCGGGCACTAAGATCCAACGGCTGGTTTGCCGAGATCCCGGCTACCGGAGTTCGGCGGACGAGATGAAATGGAAGCCTGAGCATGGAGAATCTCTCAGGGCAGGTCACTTGGACGAGGGTGCGATTCCCTCCACCTCCACAGTCTTCATTGATAACCATCCGAGACCGCGAACATTAAATCTTGATCTGAGTTGAATGGCCCATACAAACTATTACGAAATTCTGGGTGTGCCTGAGACCGCCGATGCGGACGCGATTAAAAAAGCTTACCGCAAATTAGCGGTTCGGCACCATCCCGACAAAAATCCCGGTAACGCCAAGCAGGCGGAGGCGAAATTCAAAGAGATCTCCGAAGCCTATTATGTGCTCAGCGATTCCAAGCGGCGTAAAGACTATGACACGATGCGCAGGTTCGGGGGGACGGGGGCGCGGGGGTTTTCGGGGAATTATGCCCGCGCGCAGGGATTTGATTTTGAAGAGCTTTTGCGGCAGTTCGGCGGGGGAGGGACGGTTTTTCGACAAGGCGGAGGCCGTTCTTCTTTTCAGGGGAATTATTCGAATTTTGCCGATATATTCGAGGACCTGTTTTCGGGTTTCGGGATAGGATCCCGAGGTTCCTCCGGATTCGAGGAGTTCGCAACGTGGGGTGGGTCCGGCGAGGAAAGAAAAGTTCCTGAGGCCCGGTTGAAACTGCGCATTGGCAAGGAAAAGGCCTCGCGCGGGGGGACAGTCCGATTCAAAACGCGGGAAGGGAAGACGATCCAGCTCAAAATACCGCCGCGGACCCGAGCCGCTCAAAAATTCCGCTTACGGGGGCAGGGACCGGGAGGACGGGATCTGATCCTCGAGATCGCGATCGCATAAAGTCATGAAAAAACTTCAGCGCAGCCATTATCAGATGAAGGAAGAGCCGGTCAACAGGCTGATCGATCAATTGGTCAGGCATGTGGGGGGCATCGCGGATCCCCATTTTTTAAAGGAAATGATCGTGACCGCGCTCAAGATCGGGGAAGAGGAGTTTGAGCGCGGCGATGTCAAAATGATCAATACCGCGATGAAAGAACTGCGGTATGGAATCAAGGTTTTCTATCCCTATGCGAACATGCGCAAGGTGGCGATCTTCGGTTCGGCCCGCATTCCCCGCGCGGCCAAAGAGTACCAGCAGGCGAGCGAATTCGCGCGCTTGATCGTTCGCGAAGGTTGGATGGTCATCACGGGAGCCGCGTCCGGTATCATGAATGCGGGCAATGAAGGGGCCGGGCGGGCGAACAGCTTCGGGGTCAATATCCGGCTTCCGTTCGAGCAAAGCGCGAACCCGGTCCTAGCCGGCGATCCCAAGCTGATCCATTTCAAATATTTTTTTACGCGCAAACTTATTTTTGTGGCTCAGTCCCATGCCACCTTGCTTTGTCCCGGGGGATTCGGGACCCATGACGAGGCCTTCGAAACGATGACCTTGGTCCAGACGGGGAAGACCTCGCCCCGTCCGATCGTCTGTCTGGACCCTCCTCGCAGCACCTATTGGAAGCATTGGCGCGAATTCCTTGAAAAACAAATGGCCGATCGCGGGCTGATCGATCCCTGTGACATCGGGCTGATGGATTTCACCCATGATCCGAAAGAAGCCGTGGAGATTATCGCCGGTTATTACCGGAATTATCATTCCATGCGGTATTTGGGGGAGCGCTTGCTTCTTCGCCTGAAGCGTCCGCTTTCCAGAGAACGGATCCTGACGCTCAATCGGCAATTTGAGGACATTATCCTCAAAGGGGAGATCCGCCAGTTCCGCAAGCCGCTAAAAGAGGAGCAGGAAGATCATCTGACCGCGGATCTGGCGCGGCTAATCTTTCATTTTAATCGACGGCATTTTGCCCGCCTCCACCAGATGATCAAAGCGGTCAATGCCGTATCCGGATAAGGATGGGCGAATAGCTCAGCTGGTTTAGAGCACTTCCTTTACACGGAAGGGGTCGTGGGTTCGAATCCTACTTCGCCCACCATCTAAATTCCTCTTGTCGGCATGAGGGACACCCGCTAAAATGTCGCTTCTTCTGGGGGCCCGTAGCTCAATTGGTTAGAGTACCGGACTGTCGATCCGGGTGTTGCGGGTTCAAGTCCCGTCGGGCCCGCCATTTACCGTTCCAACCCCTTTTCCCGGCTTTCGCCGGGGTCGAAAATCTGCTATCATAAGGGTCTCAAAACACCGCTCGTGAAAGGACTTATGGGGTTCGCTCAAGATTTCATACGCCGTCATTATAAGCATTTCAATGCCGCCGTGGTCCAGGAGGCCGCGGAGGCTTGGGTGCGGCATCTTGCCGGGGGCGGCCGAATGATGCTGGCGATGGCCGGAGCGATGAGCACGGGGGAGATCGGGATCTCCTTGGCCGAGATGATCCGCCGTGGAAAGATCCATGCGATCACCACCACAGGCGCCAATCTCGAAGAAGACATCTTCAATTTAGTCGCTCACCGCTCTTATAAGCGGGTTTCCGGGTATCGGGAGTTGAGTGTTGAGGACGAAGTCCGCCTTCGCGATCAGGGGTTCAACCGCGTCACCGATACCTGCATTCCGGAAGAGCAGGCGCTGCGAAAGATCGAGAGAAAGATCCTCCTTCGGTGGCAAAAGGCCGAAAAAGACAAGCGCAGTTTCTTCCCCTACGAGTTCTTCTATCAAATGATCCGGGAGGGAGACCTTCGCGAGGATTATGAGATCGATCCCAAAGACTCTTGGGTGCTGGCTGCCTGTGAAGAGGATCTCCCGATCTATACCCCCGGATGGGAAGACTCTACCCTGGGGAATATTTTCACTTCCAACATCCTCAAGGGGCATTTGCGTTCCCATGCGATCGTGCGAAGCGGGACCGAGCAAATGGCTCACCTGATCGATTGGTATCGGCGTGAAGTGTCCGGGCATGCGATGGGTTTTTTCCAGATCGGCGGAGGGATTGCGGGGGATTTTTCGATCTGCGTGGTGCCGCTCCTTCAGCAGGATCTCCAGGAGAAGGGCATCGCCCCCTGGAACTATTTTTGCCAGATCAGCGACAGCACGACTTCGTTCGGTTCTTACAGCGGAGCGGTGCCGAACGAAAAGATCACTTGGGGGAAGATCGATCCGAAAGCCCCGCGTTTTATCATCGAATCCGATGCGACCATCGTTGCCCCGCTCATCTTCCAGTACGTCCTGGAGTCCTAGTCTCTAAGGCTTTTTTCTCCGTTGGGCGTTCCTCCCACGAAGCGAGTCTGATTGATGGGAATAAAGAATAAATAGTTAAAAATTATTAGGCCTGATGCTATACTCCATAGCGTTAAAGGCCAACGGGCGAATGTACGATAATTGAAGTAATGCAGAGTGCGGGCCCGAACCGTCCGTCCAGAATGCCAGTCGCTCTGCGCTGACAAAAGGAATGATCGCTATTATCCATGACGGATCTATCCTCGGATATATCTCTGCTCGCAAGAATGGTCCGTGGCTCAGGCTACGGATTTTGGGATCTCGCATTGGGGAGCGGACCGGACGATCCGGCGGCCCAGGTTTGGTGTTCTGAGAAATTCTGGGACCGCTTGGGGTATGAGCCCAAGGAAAAAACGGTCTCCCTCGCGGATTTTCTAAAACTTTTCGACGAAGAAAGCCTTCCGCTGTTCAAAAATGCGCTTGAAAACGCCAGCGGCCAGGAAGAAGAGATCGCCCTGCAATGCCGCTTGAAGCTCCGCAATGGGCATTTCCACTGGTTTGAGATCCGCGGTCGTGTGTTTTCGGATTCTTCCAATAAAAAGAAGGTCGCTTCGGGCGCCTTGGTCGACATTCATACCCGGGTGCAGGCCGAACACGCGCTGGTCCTGGCGGAGGAAAAATACCGTTCGATCTTTGAAAATTCGGCCGTGGCCATCACGGTGACGGACGAGGAAGAGCGAATCGTTTCCTGGAACCAATACGCGGAAAAACTGCTTGGGTATAATCGCGACGATCTTTACCTCAAGCCGGTTAAGGATCTCTACCCAAAGGAAGAGTGGCAGCGGATCCAGACCATGGAGCTCCGCAAGAAGGGGATGCTTCATCACCTGGAGACCAAAATGGATTGCAAGGACGGGACCACGCTGGATGTGGACATTTCCGTCACGGTCCTTCGGACGCCGGACGGGGGCAAGACGGGCTCGATCGGGATTATCCGGGATATTGCCGAACGGAAAAAGGCCGAGATCCTTTTAAAGAAGCTTTCGAGTGCGATCGAAAATGCAGGGGATTCAGTCCTGATCTGCGATGTCCAGGGCAATATCGAATATGTGAACCCGGCTTTTGAGGCGATCACCGGGTACGCGGCGGTTGAAGTGATTGGGAAAACTCCCCGGATCCTGAAATCAGGCAAGCATGATCAAAAGTTCTACGAAAATCTTTGGGCGACCTTGCTTGCGGGCAAGACCTTCCGAGGGACTTTGATCAACAAGAAAAAGGATGGGGAACTCTATCATATCGAAAAGATCATGACGCCGGTACGCAATGCGGCCGGCCAGATCTCGCATTTTGTCGCTACCGGCCGGGATATTACCGAGCGAATCCGGATCGAAGAGGAGCTGAAGCGGGCTAAAGAAGAGGCGATCGCGGCCAGCCGGGCGAAAAGCGATTTCCTGGCTAACATGAGCCATGAGATCCGGACGCCGATGAACGGGATCATCGGAATGAGCGGTCTTTTGATGGAGACCACCCTGACCCGGGAGCAGATGGAATATACGCAGGGGGTGAAAACGTCGGCCGAGAACCTTCTGGCCCTGATCAACGATATCCTGGATCTCTCAAAGATCGAGGCCGGGAAGCTTTCGGTGGAGGTCATTTCGTTCGATCTCGGAGTGGCCATCGATGAGATCATCGATCTTTTCCTTCACCGCGCCCAGGAAAAGAAGCTGGAGGTCATCGTCCGCCTGGATCCATCGGCTCCCCGTCGCGTGCATGGGGATCCGGGCCGCATTCGTCAGTTGATCACTAATTTGATGGGCAATGCGCTCAAATTCACGGATAAAGGGCATGTCCATCTGAATGTCGAATGCCGGGAGATCAAGGACGGCACCGCACGGATCCGCTTTTCAGTCCAGGATACGGGGGTGGGCATTGCCGAAGACCGCCTTTCCCATATTTTTGAAAAGTTTGTCCAGGCAGATGCTTCGACGACCAGAAAATACGGGGGGACGGGGCTGGGGCTCACGATCTGCCGGGAGCTGGTCCATATGATGCATGGAGAGATCGGGGTGAATAGTAAAGTTGGCGAGGGATCCGAGTTCTGGTTCGAACTTCCGCTTGCGATCGATGAAAGACAGCCTCAAAAACTTCCTCAAGGGGATCTCGAGGGGATCCGGGTGATCGTGGTCGATGATAATGCGATCAACCGGCGCGTCGTCCATGAGGAGCTCTCGGGGTGGGGAATGAGGGTCGATACCTTTGAGTCGGGTATTCAGGCCCTGGGAGCGATGGAGCCGGCAGTTAAAAACGGTGATCCGTACCAGATCGCGGTCCTTGATTATCAAATGCCGGTCATGGATGGGGCGATGCTAGCCCGGGCGATCAAAGCGAATCCGGTGATCCAGAACACGATCCTGGTCATGTTGACCTCGCTTGGGCTCAAAGGGGATACGCAAAAGTTCGCCGAACTCGGCTTTGCGGCTTATCTCGTTAAGCCCGTTAAACAGATGCAGCTCTACAGCGTGCTGTCGGCTGTGTGGGGCGCGAAGCAAAAAGGGGTGAAAATGGAAATGATCACCCGCTATACGCTGATCGAAAGTGCGGGGGCGGATCCGGAAGAGAAATCGGAAGCCGCTGCGTCTCAAGGATCGCTCTGCCGTGTCCTGCTTGCGGAAGACAATATGGTGAATCAGCAGGTGTCGAAACGCATGCTGGAAAAGCAAGGCTGTTATGTGGATGTGGTTGCCAATGGCCGGGAGGCCGTGCTGATGATGCAAAAGCTTTCCTACGACATTGTTTTTATGGACTGCCAAATGCCGGAGATGGACGGTTATGAAGCGACCCAGGCTATTCGGGCGATGCAGGGCGAGGGAAAACATACGCCGATCATCGCCGTGACCGCCAATGTGATGGCCGGGGACCGGGAGAAATGCCTGTCGGCGGGGATGGATGATTATGTCGGAAAGCCCGTTAAATCGGAGGATTTGAGGGCAATGCTGGGACGCTGGGTGAAAAAAAGCCTGGGAGCGGTGGTTCCGCCTTCCAGCGGGGGTTCGGCCTCCGGATCGATTCCGACGTCTTCGGGAGCAGCGGCGGCTCCTGCGGGGACAGGGGAAGGGGCGATTGATTTTCAGCGCCTCGAATATCTGAAAGAATTTGCCGATGACAATGACGGCGGTTTCGTGGCCTCCCTCTTTGAGACTTTTTTCAAAAGTACGGACGAGCGGCTCGCGAGCATGAGAAACCATCTTCAGGCTGGCAATGCGACGGCTTTGGGCCGCGAGGGGCACGGGATGAAAGGGAGCAGTTCGAATCTCGGAGCGAACCCGCTTGCGGCGCTTTGCAAAGAGCTCGAGATGCTCGGGAAATCCGGGAAAACGGAAGGCGCCGATACGCTGATCGCCAAGATCGAGGCCGAGATCCAACGGGTCCGCGCCGAGTACGAGGCGAAGATCAAGCGGAAAAACTGAGGACCGCTACCGATTCATGAAGAAAAAAATCCTGATCGCTGATGATGATCCCGTGACCGTAGCGCTTGTCAGCGGCGGCTTGCTTGGCGGCGGGTATGAGGTGATCACGGCAAAGGACGGTCCTGAGGCTATGGAGAAAGCCAAGGCATCGATGCCCGATCTGATCATTATGGATGTGTTGATGCCGGGCATGGACGGGGTTGACGTGGGCGGGGTTTTGCAGGAAGATGTGCGCACGCATCATATTCCGGTCATTTATTTGACTGGTTTGGCGCCGAGGGAAGAGTCTGTGCTGGAACAAGACCTCGACCCGGCGATGGTACTCAATAAGCCGGTGGATATGCCGCTTCTACTCGAGCGCGTTCGTAAGCTGATCGCGGGGACCGGCGCCTAACCTGTAAATGGAGGCGAAAGGCTCATGAAAAAGAAGATCTTGATCGTGGATGATGACCCCAATATCGTGAAGCTTATCAAAAACCGTTTTGTTGCGAACGGGTTTGACGCGCTGACGGCTTTTGACGGCGAGGAAGCTTTGGAGAAAGCCCGTTCCGAAAAGCCCGATCTGATCCTGCTTGATATCATGATGCCCCGGTTGGATGGGACGGAGACCGCACGCCTTCTTCACGAGAACGAAACCACGAAGAACATCCCCGTGATCTTCGTGACGGCTCTGAAACAGCCGAGCGAGGACGAGGGAGGAGAAGGGGCTTCCGGCAATATCGTTTTTTCAAAGCCGATCGGGTTCGACGATCTGTTGCGAAAAGTCCGCTCATTGACCCATGCTTGATCAAGCCGCTCTGAAGAGAGCGGGGAGAGGAAAGATCTCATGAAGAAAAAGATCCTGGCGGTCGACGATGATCCGACGATCCTGAAATTGATATGCTCCGGACTCAGCCAGGCCGGCTATGAGGTCGTGACTACGGATGATGGGGCCAAAGTGATGGGGCTCCTTGAAAGCGCGAAGCCCGACCTTGCGATCCTGGACATTATTATGCCGCAGATGGACGGGACGGAAGTCGCCCGGCAAATGCGCGAGGATCCCCGTTACCAGAATATCCCGATCATCTTTTTGACGGTCCTTTGCGATAAATCCCATCCCAAGGCCCACGAGGAGATCTTCGGCAAGAATGCGGTCTTGGGAAAACCGTTCCGCATGGAAGAATTGGCGGAAAAAGCAGAGGAAATGCTCAGGGGATAAACCGGGGAAAAGGGATTGGCGGCTTGGTTTTTTTCCGGCCTTGGGACGCGGCATTCGAAAGATTTCAAAAGAACAAAACGCCGATGAAAGAATTTAAAAATTTTTTGGCGATCGGAACCATCCTGGGCGGGGCCCTGCTCGGTGAATGGGCTTGGGGCTTTACGGCCCCCCAGATCATTGCGA
Source organism: Candidatus Omnitrophota bacterium (assembly GCA_049324575.1). Classification (GTDB taxonomy): domain Bacteria; phylum Omnitrophota; class Omnitrophia; order Omnitrophales; family Aquincolibacteriaceae; genus JBMONI01. The sequence continues at coordinate 33,137 of JBMONI010000027.1, forward strand.
GCCTGATCTTCCTCCTGATCATCTGCGGGACCCTCTTTTATTGGAAATTCAGGCTTGCGTTCGCTTTTGGGGGTGTTTCCATCCTGCTTGGAGCCGGCCTTTTGACCGTTCATCGCATGATTGAATTCGCGGGAATGGATATCATCCTTTTTTTGGTCGGTATGATGACCGTGATCGGAGTCCTGGAAGAGAACCATTTTTTTGAATACCTGGTCTCGAAAGTCGCGGATGCGGTCGGAGAACGTCCTTACCTGTTGATGGGCGTTTTGATGATCCTGGCCACGCTCTTTGCCGCGCTCGTGGATGAGGTCACTTCGATCCTCTTCATGATGTCGACGATGTTCCACATCGCGAAGCGCTACAAGGTCGATCCGGTCCCCTTTGTCCTCATGATCGTTTTTGCCACCAATATCGGGAGCAGCGCCACGGCGGTCGGGAATCCGATCGGGGTCATGATCGCCCTTCGGGCGAAATTGACGTTCCTCGATTTCCTCCGATGGGCGACGCCAGTCGCGCTGATCGCGCTTCTGGCAACGATCCCGATCTGTTTTATTTTTTTTCGCCGGGCGCTGGTCGAGCTTGGAGCGAAAATGAAAGCCGATCGGGAAGGGCTGAACGAAAGCAAGCATGTAACGTTCAAGCGGTCCGATATCCGGAACAGCTGGGCGCTCTTCCTCTCGCTGATCTTCTGTCTTGTCATGCATCACAGTTTTGAAGAGCTTTTACATCTGGAGAAGAATACCTTGCTCATCGGCACCGCGCTTTTCTTCGGCGCAATCTCGATCTTTCTCAAAGCCAAGACGGCCCGGGAATTCTTCATGCGGCGGGTCGATTGGTGGACTCTTTCTTTTTTTCTGATCCTTTTCGCCTCCGTCGGGACCCTTAAACACGTGGGGGTGACCGAAAAGATCGCGGAAGGGATGATCCAGATGACCGGCGGGGGGCATGCCTTGCTGTTGAACGTTTTTACCGCGGCGATCTGTCTTTTAACGGCTTTTATGGATAATGTTCTGGCGGTCGCGACTTTTATCCCCATTCTTTCCGAGATCGAAAAGATCGGGGTCTACGTTTATCCTTTTTGGTGGGCCATGCTTTTTGGAGGGACGATGTTCGGGAACGCGACCGTCATCGGAAGTACAGCCAATATCGTTGCGATGGGAATGTTGGAAAAGGAATCCGGAGGACATATCGCTTTTATGCGCTGGCTGAAGCCAGGGCTTCTTGTTTCTCTGGTGACGATCCTGATCGCGATGGCTTTGATTTATTTGCAGTTCCCCCTGATGCCTGACGCGCCTGCTACTTTTTAAGACCTTTCTCGGGATCCCCCTAAGGGTGTAAAATTGGTTTAAAGCTACCCTGTAAAATTCTACCTGAGATAGATTTTTTTCCACTCGATTTTCTTATCATCAATTCAATAGGAATTCTATAAGGGAATATATTGTTATTTAATATAAAAGAATTATTCTTGAAATATAATATTTCTCTAATACAATTAATAATATCAAACTAAAAAGGAGGGGTTATGGTAGAGGCGATTAAAAAACATCTCAAAGTCCTGGCCTTTGACCGAAAGAAATTCCACAATGCCGTACTGAGACGGATGGGGACCAAAGTGCGTCTTCCCATTGAAGATCGCCTCAAATCCTTCATCCTCAAGTATCCGGCCTTGATCGCCCAGATCTATGAAAAATGGGAGAGCGCAAGTCCGGGTTCCTTCGTGAAGAAGATCGGGGCTTTCCTCATCAACTATCTGAACAAACCGACGGAGTTCCTTCCCGAGGAAAAAGAGAATCTTCTGGGGCATCTCGACGATGCGTACCTGGTTGGGCTGGTTTACGAGAAGATTCTTGATCACCTTGTCGAAAATCAGGAATCCATATCGGACGAGGAGATGCAGTTCTTGAACGACTTCCAGACGATCAAGCGCTGCCTTCGCTATGTGATCCCGACCGAGCAAGTCCGTATCGAGCGGCTTTTCACCGAGCAGGGAGAACGAAGGCCTTTTCCCGACGTCGGGAGCTTGAATTGATCCCCCGGTAACCTTTGTTGCTTCAAAGCGCCGTGTCCTCTAAAATAGGGCACGGCGTTTTTTTTGGCCCCCGAACGGGGCCTTCGGCGGCGGGAAAGGAGCATTGCCATGAAAGCAATTTCAATGGGCGAAATGATTTCCTACCAGAAAAATTCGGTCGTCAGCAAAGAGATTCTTCGTAAGCCGGGCGGGACCGTGACTGTTTTTGCCTTTGACCGGGGCGAGGGGCTGAGCGAACATACTGCCCCGTTCGACGCGCTAGTTTATATCCTCGACGGAGAAGCGAGGATCACGGTCGCGGGAAAGCCCTGTCTTGTCCGGCGGGGCGAATGGATCCTCATGCCCGCTTTCAAACCGCACGGCCTTCAGGCGAGGAAACGTTTCAAAATGCTTCTTATCTTGATAAAAAAATGAAGCCGGGGCGTTCGCAAGGGAACAAATAAAGGGCCTTCATTACAACACAGGAGGATTGCATGAGCGGGATCTTTGGAACGGTGATCAAAAAAGGGGATTGCGGGCAGGATCTTTTTTACGGAACGGATTATCATTCGCATCTCGGAACGGAATTCGGAGGTCTTGCGGTTCTCGGAGAGAGGTTTACGCGCCATATCCGCCATATTTCCCAAGCCCAGTTCAAATCCAAGTTCTACGATGATTATGCCCAGATGAAGGGGAACAAGGGGATCGGGGTGATCAGCGACGCGGATGTTCAGCCGATCTTCCTCCACTCCCGCTTCGGGCCTTTTTGCCTGGTGATGACGGGGCTGATCGATAATAAGCAAAGGCTCGAGGAAAAACTTCTCGCCGAAGGCGAGACCTTTGCGGAATCGGGTGAAACGGGCGTCAATGCGACGGAGTTGGTGGCCAAACTGATCGCGCGCGGGAAAAATGTTGTGGACGGGATCGAACGCATGTTCGATACGATCCAAGGGTCTTGCTCGCTTTTGCTCCTGAACGCCGAGGGGGTGTATGCCGCCCGGGACCGTTTAGGGTATACGCCGCTTGTGATCGGTCAGAAAGAGAACGGTTGGGCGGTTGCGACCGAAAGCTGTGCTCTGAGCAACCTCGGATACGAAATGAAAAAGGAACTGATGCAGGGCGAGATCGTTCTGATCCGAGAGGGGGGGCTGGTTTCAAAGAGAGAGGCTGATCCCGATAAGCAGATCTGCACCTTTCTCTGGATCTATACCGGGTTTCCGGCTTCCAGCTATGAAGGCATCAATGTTGAAGTGACGCGGGAGCGTTGCGGGCGTGCCCTTGCCCGCCGCGACAAGGATATCCGGGTCGATGTGGTCTCCGGTGTTCCGGACTCCGGGGCGGCTCATGCGCAAGGCTATGCGATGGAGTCGGGAAAGCCGTTCCGGCGTCCCCTCGTAAAATACACTCCCGGATACGGCCGCAGTTATACGCCGCCCTCGCAGGCGACCCGCGATCTCGTTGCGCGGATGAAGCTGATCCCGATCCCGGAGATCATCTCCGGCAACAGCATCGTGGTCTGCGAAGATTCGATCGTGCGCGGCACCCAGCTCAAGAACTTTACGGTCAGCAAGCTGTGGGATGCGGGGGCCAAGGAGGTCCACGTGCGGCCTGCCTGCCCGCCGCTTCTTTTTCCGTGCCGCTTTTGCCTTTCGACGCGTTCGCGTTCCGAACTCGTCGCGCGCCGGGCGATCAAGGCCCTTGAGGGAAAGGACATCGACGATATCTCGGAATACCTCGATCCGGCTTCTGAAAAATACAAAAAAATGGTCGAATGGATCCGCAAGGATCTCGAAGTTACTACCCTCCGGTATCAGACGATCGAGGACATGGTCGGCGCGGTGGGCCTTCCTAAGGAAAAGCTCTGCCTTTATTGCTGGACGGGGGGTTCGCCCTTGTCGTCCAAAGAAGAGGCCGGCCACACGGCGATGGCGAAGGCGGACTGAGCCGATCCGTCCCAATGCTGCGCGGCGGCAGCCTGAAAAAAAACGGGAACATATGGACTCAAAATTCCTGAACTTTATTCTCGTGGTTCTCGCATGCATGGTGGTTTTTGTGGTGTTTTCCTGCCTCCATACGAAGAAGATCATCGATGCGGACCTGCAGAAACGGATCGGGCAGATGCTTGTCGTCGGTTTCCGGGGAACGGAGGCGCCGCCGGAAGCTTCCATCGTTCGGGCGATCCGGGAACTGAATTTGGGGGGCGTTGTTCTTTTTGACAAGGACGTCCCGACGCAGGGTTTTCCGAGGAATATCGTCGATCCGGCTCAGATCAAGGACCTGATCCGTGATCTTCAAAAAGCTTCCCGAACCCCTTTGTTCGTCGCGGTCGATGCCGAAGGCGGACGTGTGAACCGGCTGAAACCGGAATATGGGTTCGCGGCGGTCCCCGGGCATCAGGAGCTTGGTGCAAAGAACGATGCGCAGGAAACCCGAAGGGTCTCTTCCACGCTGGCGCAAGAACTTTCGGAGGCGGGCTTGAATGTCAATTTCGCTCCGGTCGTCGATCTCAACCTGAATCGCGCCAATCCCGTGATCGGAGCCTTGGGGCGATCGTTCTCTGAAGATGAAGAGATCGTCGTCCGCCACGCGCGGGCTTTTATTGAAGGACAACATGACTACGGGATCCTGACCGCGATCAAGCATTTTCCCGGCCACGGCAGTTCTCGCGAGGACAGTCATCTCGGCCTTGTGGATATTACGGCAACCTATCAAGACAAAGAGTTGATCCCGTTCGAGCGTCTGATCCGGGAGGGAGCGGTCGATATGGTCATGACGGCTCATTTGCTTGATCGAAAGGTCGATCCGGAGCACCCGGTCACGCTGTCGCGCCGTTTCCTCGGGGAGATCCTTCGCGGGAAACTTGGTTTTGACGGAGTGGTTGTTTCGGACGATATGCACATGGGGGCGATCACCGCGCATTACGGCCTGGGCGAGGCCCTGGTTCTGGCGATCCAAGCGGGATGCGACCTCTTGATCCTGTCCAATAACGGGAATTCTTATGATGAGCGGGCCCCGTACCAGGCCGTAGAGGCCATTTTCGACGCGGTCCGAACGGGGCGGATCCCGGCATCGAGGATCGTGGAAGCGTCGGACCGTATCGGACGGCTGAAGAACAGGCTGAAAAAAGAACCCTAGAAGGCTGCGGCATCCGCGATGGCCGAAGGGGGCTTGTGGAGGAGATCAAAAAATGAAACCATGGTATGAGGCGCTATTTGAAAATTACGCCCGCAAATACGATCAGGAATGTTTTGTCCGGGGAACCCAAGGGGAATGTGATTTCATCGAAGCGGAGATCTCGCGTGACCGGTCGATAAGGATCCTTGATATCGGCTGTGGGACGGGCCGCCATGCGATCGAACTGGCGAAAAGAGGTTACCGAGTAACCGGCGTTGACCTGTCCGAAGCCCAGCTTGCGAGGGCGAGGGAGAAGGCCCAAGAAGCGGAGGTGAAGGTCGACTTCCAGAAACAGGATGCCAGGAACCTTCCGTTTGAAAGTGAATTTGATCTGGTGATCATGATTTGCGAAGGCGGGTTCTCTTTGATGGAAACCGATGAGATGAACTTTGAGATCCTCAAGAACGCGACCCAAGCGCTTCAAAGCAAAGGCAAGCTCATTTTCACCGCATTAAACGGACTGTTCCCGCTCTTCCATTCGGTCACTGAATTTTATCAGTCGGCGCAGAAAGAAGGCCGGTCCCAGTGTAAGGAGTGCTCCTTTGATCTGATGACTTTCCGTGATCATAACACCGTTGTTTTTGAAGACGATTCCGGCAATAAAAGGGAACTTAAGTGTAACGAGCGTTATTACGTTCCGAGCGAGATTACCTGGCTATTAAAGACGCTGGGGTATGCGAAGATCGATATCGTTGGCGCCCAACTCGGGGCGTTCTCGAGAAGCGACAAGCTGACCCCGGAGGATTTTGAAATGCTTGTGCTGGCTGAAAGATGAAAGAAGAAAAGAAAAAAATTTTTATTCGCACCTTCGGATGTCCGTTGGCAGGATTATAGTAATGCGATGCGGAGCTTGGCGGAGGCGGTAGTTGGGGCATTATAACGAAAGGAGAAAATCATGAAAATCGGGGTGATTATTTCAAGTAACGACGCGGAAACCTGCTGGAACGCGATCCGCTACGCCAATTTCGCGCTTGGGCAGAAGGACGAGGTCAAAATCTTCTTTATGGGCAAGGGCGTTGAGTATCAGAATATCGGCACGGATAAATTCAATACCGTTGAACAGGCAGAGAATTTTGTCAAGTCAGGCGGTAAGATCTACGCTTGCGGTTCGTGCATAAAATTGCGCAATCAGGGTGGAACCGAAATGTGCCCGATCAATACCATGAAGGACATGTACGATATCGTTAAAGAGAGCGATAGGGTCGTTACCTTCTGAAGGGAGCATTAATGGAATATTTCATTGTTTGCATAGTTGCGCTGATAGCTTCGGGCCTGACGTTTTTCTCAGGTTTTGGGCTGGGAACTATCCTTATGCCGGTTTTGGCTCTTTTCTTCCCGGTACCGATCGCGATCGCGGCAACAGCGATCGTTCATTTCGCGAATAATCTGTTCAAAGTGGCTTTGGTCGGACGGTCGGCCAATCGGTCGGTGTTGATCCGTTTTGCCGTTCCCGCGGTCATTGCCGCCATGATCGGAGCTTGGTTGCTGTCTTATGCATCGTTCCTGCCCGTAATCGGTAAATATGAACTATGGGGCAAGGTTCATGAGATCACTGTTATAAAGCTGATCATCGGTGTGATCATTGTGGTGTTTTCTTGTCTTGAACTTATCCCGAAGTTTGCGGACATAGCTATCGATAAAAAGTTTATGCCTTGGGGCGGCGCGTTATCCGGATTTTTTGGCGGGCTTTCAGGAAATCAGGGGGCATTACGCTCGATGTTCCTGATCAAGGCCGGATTGAATAAAGAGGAGTTTATAGGAACGGGTGTGGTAGCGGCCGTGGTGGTGGACATCGCAAGACTTCTGGTTTACGGCATAGGTCTTTTTACGGTTCAGTTTTCGATCATTTCAGATATGAAATGGCTGATAGCGGCGGCCACGATCTCGGCATTCTTGGGCGCCTTCTTGGGCCGTGAATTATTGAAAAAAGTTACTTTGAAAGTTATTCAAGTGATCGTTGGGATTATGCTGGTTCTGTTGGGATTGGGATTAGGTATCGGATTGATTTGAAGAGGGAGCAAAATAGGCGATGCATAAAATAATACAGCTAAAACCTATCGGCGTTATTCATACGCCGTATAAAGAGCCCAAGGGGATCCCCATTCAGGGGAAGTTCGAAAAAGGGGTTACCGGCACTATTCGTTTGTTTCCGAAGTATCGGGCGGGGCTTAAAGATATCGAAGGGTTTTCGCACCTTATTTTGCTCTACCATTTCAACCGTTCTAAAGAGGAACGCCTCATCGGCAAACCCTTCCTTGAGGACGTGGATCATGGGATCTTCGCTATAAGGAGCCCGCACAGGCCGAATCATATCGGGTTCTCCATCGTGAAGCTTAAAAGCGTAAAGGGCGCGACTATCACATTCACGGAAGTCGATATTTTGGACGGCACGCCGCTCTTGGACATCAAACCCTACGTGAAGCACTTCGACAGCCGGGATAAGGTCAAAAACGGTTGGATCGATAACCATTTCAAAAGCGGCAAGATTCCCAAACGTACACGTTTGGAGTGATTACCAACCCTATGGCTGTGCCGGTTAGGCTCGGTCATAGGGATTTTTTATGCTTGGAGGCGGCCGCGGGTCCTTGGAAATGGGCCTCGGTGAGGGTCGGGCTAGGCGCAGGGAGCCAGTGATTGTGGTCAAAAAAATCGATGTCCATGTCCATCACTTTTGGGTTTTGGGCATAAGTGGTCAACCCGGCTAAAACAAGCGCCCAGCGTCGGACAACAGGCGATTTTAGGGGTATTCTGCGGAGTTCGGGAGGGTCAAAAAAGGCCATTTTGATGGACATGGATGGACACATAAATGTCCACTAAATCGAAGTGTCTCGTAAAAAGTGGACATTTAGCCCCAGTGGACATTTTGGGGTGTAAAATGGTGCCGGAGCTTAAAAACAGCTTTACTTTGTGTCAGAAGTGCGATATATTATTTCTGACAATGAAAAGCGATTAATATGACAGAATCCATTGAGAGTAAAATCCTTCGTCGAATTATCGGCAAGAAAAAGGGATGGGTGTTTGCCCCAAGCCATTTTCTTGATCTTGGCAATCGTGCCGCTGTAGATCAAGCGTTGAGCCGGTTAGTTCGATCTGGTGACATTCGCCGATTAGCGCGCGGGCTTTATGATTATCCACGGAAGCATCCGGATTTTGGAGAAATGCCGCCAAACGTTAATCGTGTTACTGCCGCGCTTGCCGAAAAAGACAATCTTAAGATTCAGCCTTCAGGAGCATATGCGGCTAACTTGCTGGGGTTGTCCGATCAAGTACCGGCAAAAATTGCTTTATTAACAGACGGCTCTACCCGGGTGGTTCAAGTTGGTAACTGGCACATTATGTTTAGGAAGACATCACCAAAAAATATGGCGACTGCCGGGCGCGTGAGCGGCTTGGTTATTCAAGCTTTACGTTACATGAAACAAAGAAATATTGATGAGCGAGTCATTAATTCGCTTAAAAGAAGATTGTCGGCTGATGATAAGAAACAGCTTATCAACGATATTCGTTATGCCCCGGCTTGGATAGGTGAAATATTTAAACAGATCAATTCGTAGCAGTTTCTTGGCTTATAAGCCAGTAAGGACG
>JBMONI010000028.1:0-41240 GCA_049324575.1 Candidatus Omnitrophota bacterium
CGTCAAGCTGATGGGAAAAGAAGCTCGGAGCCCGGAGTTCGGAGACCGGAGACATGTTCTGACCCAAGACAGGACTCCGAACGCCGAACTCCTGACTCCCGACTTGAAGAAAGCGAAGCGGCCCCAAACCGTTCTCTTCATCGCCGGCGGTTTCCACTCGGAAGGGGTGATCGAGCGCCTGAAAGAGGCGGGGATCTCCTACGCCCTCGTCATGCCGAAGATCGGGACAGTTCCCGAGAACTCCGCCTATCTCGACCAGATGCAGGGGCTCGTCTCCTGGAAGGATTATTTCGAGGTCGAACAGGGAAGGATCTCGGTTTACAAAGCGTTCGTGAGGTATGTTCGTGATCAATTGCTTCAAGTTCGGAGTTCGGAGCCCGGAGTTCGGAGCCGTATTTGGGGTCCAAAACAGGACTCCCTACTCCTGACTCCCAACTCCCGACTGTTAAAAGCCTGGCGCGACAACCTGATCCGTGACCTTGCCGGTCAGGGCCGTATCGCCGAAGCCGGAAGATACACGCGCTATCTCGACGAACGGAACGCCAAGGCCTCTGCGGGCGAGAGCCTCGCGGCCGCCTTACGCCGTTTCAATATTTTTGCCAAAGGCCTGCGCGCGCTCGACGCCAAGCACGCCCTCAACACCGACAATGTTTTCAAACTTCTTCAGGCCTCGGCCACCGCAACGGTTGTTCCCGCTGTCACCAGCACCGTTCTGAGCACGGAGCCGGTTCTGGCGTCCCTTGTGAGCCCTCAACCGGTTGCTGTAAGTCCGGCATTGGCAGAGGAGATCGCTCAGGTGACTCGAGCCCAATTCTCACAAGCCGGCGCGGATCGCGCTGCGGTCGAAGCGCTTCGCAGCGAATTGCGCAATCTTACGTCTTTTATGTCGGAACAAGAGGTCAGGTATGCAGAGGGCCTTGGAGGCGCGGCGATCCCGAATGCCCGGGTTCAATTACGTTCTATGCAATTGCTTTTAGAGCTTGTCAAACTCAGGAAAGCACAATTCGAAGCCGTTGCGTCGATCTTTACTCCAGACGAACAAAATGCGCTTAAAGCAAGCCTGAAGCGGCGCGGATCCGATCTCGAAGTCCATTCGGTTATTGCCGATCGCGTATTGCAAAAGCTAGAAAGCTATGCCGGTCTTGGAGACCTGAGGTCTGCAGTGGAAGACAGAAGCCCTGAGATCTGGTCTGGCAGCTACGCTCCTCCTTCCGCAAAACCAGGGGAGCTGTTCCAGTTTAAAGTTTGGTATTTTAATGCCCGGAAAAACCGGCAGATCGCTCCGGAGGATCTTTCCAAGATCGTGGAACATGTCCTCGAATTCCGGCGCCAGGAAGAGGTGGATATTCTGGGAATTCATACGATCCGGGATGAATTGCTCTATGGCTCTCCTTTCGAGAGGCGTGCCGCTGCCAAAAGAATCCGCGCCGAATTGCGCAATAGTGATCTTTCATTCTTGAGTCAGGACGAACGAGATTCCCTTGAAAAGCCGGTAGAGGATCAGAATCTTCAGATTCTCGTGGAGATCGCGTCGAGAGCGGCGACAAGGAGGACGGTGTATGCTGTGATCGAGCCGCTTCTAACGGATCCAAGGGAGGCAGAGAAGATCAAGGCGCGATTAACTGAGGCCGAAGAAATCTCGGCTATCAGTGCCATTGGCCACCAATGGCTGTTCGACAAGCTGTCCCCCTATGTTGATCTCGTCCAGTCGCTGCGGGGAGCGGGGTCTGCGCCTGACGCGATTGACTGGGAATATCCAGGACCTCTCGAAGCGAACGGGGGGCGGCTTCTTCGACATTTCAGAATGAAAAGAACGTCGGGCTCCGAGATGTTTTTCGCGGATCCTAAGGTCGCGGATATGGTCGCACGGGATATCGCCGAATTCCGGATCGATGCGGCACGAATTCGAAATGCTTTAATCGGGTTACGGGAATTCATGAACAGGGAAGATCTCGAATTTTCTGTGGATCCGGGCCAACAGAATATGGGAATGCTGGTCAGCCTTTTCCAGATTGTGACCGCGAGAAAAAACCAATACGAATTGGTCAAAGACCTCCTTGACGAAGACCAGCGTTCTGATATGAAGGAGAATTTGAAATGGCGTTGGGCGTCGAGGGCTGTGGAAGCGTTCATCCATGAATGGCTGCATAACGCGCTTAAGAAGCACGTAGATGTTGAGGGCCCTGAGAACCTCATGGGGGCACAGTACAGTTATGAGGGGCCGATGGATGCGGCCGGGAAAAGGCCGGGCCGCACCTATGCGTTTGTTTCGAAACAGCCCGGAGTTGCTTTATTCGAAGGAGGGGAGACGACCGCAAAAACGATCGTTTCGGATATCCAAGAATTCAGAAGGCAGATCCGCGCGATCCGCGAAGGGCTTCGCACCGCCAATGCTCGCGCCGAATTGCGCGATCAGGCGCTTGTGACGACCGGAGTTCTGACTGGTCCCGATGGAATCGAACAGGATATCCCTTTTGAAATTTTACCGCCGGCGCGTCCAGGGCGGGAAGAAACTCCCGGGATGAAAAATATAACGCCCGGCGCTCCAGGGCAAAGTTTCAAGGATTTTGCGGACCAAAGCGACCTTCTGGATCCGAAGATCACGAGAAAATTTCGTCCGGGCGCTCTCTTGGGCTTTGGGATCAAGGCCTCCGTTGTCAGCATCGTCGGACTTGCGATCTTAGCGAGCCTTGCCTCGGCTGTGTCCGATCCTGTCGTTGAAATGCCGTTGGAAATGGGCGGGATCATGGCCGGCCTGGTGCTTTACATCGCCGGGGTGTTGATCACGTGGGCTTATAAGGATCTTTACGGGCGCTCTTATGAAGTATGGTCCAGCAGGACAAAACCCGGCCCGCGCGCCGAGGTCCGCAGCAGCGTCGAAGACGATCGCGCGCTTGTGATCGCAGAAGTCCTCAATCCGATCATCTATCAGATCGCCGTCCGCGGGAATGTCGAAGCGGCCCTTCGGGATTTCGAAAGCCAGCTCCGGCGGTTCTCCCGTTGGGGGAAAGACTTTTCGATCGATCCCTGGATCCTTTCGGTTTTCGAAGGGGTTGGCGAGATGTTGAAAGAAAAGATCCAGCAGAATCTGGGCGGCCGCAGGAAAATGCTCGATTCGATCCTGGAAGCAACGCGTAATGGAGCGATCGGCAAAGTCCGTCTTGAGAGCGGAAAAATGGTCCAACGTCTTTTCGCCGACGAAGCCGTCCGGCAGGCGTGGCCGCTCCTCGCCGAGTGGGTCCGGCTTGCCCGAATGGCCCCTTTTCCGAATGTCGATGCGATCGATCAGGCGATCCGTGATCTCCATCGGAGCAGCCATTGGGTCGCATGGCAGTTCCTTTTCAGCATTATCCTTTCGGCGATCGCCGGAGCGACCGTCCTGGGGCTTCTTTCGAGAAATCCGAAAGGATTGGCCCGGATCGGGGAGGTCCTCGATCAACTGAACACGATCCAGCAGCGCATCGGCGACGATGCCTTGGCCGGTCGCGGAACGACACGGGCCGAAGCGCGTAGTCTCGATCAGCGCGCGGAAGAATTGGCGCATTTCGGGGCGCGGGGGATTACGGGCATTGAATACGAAGAAGAAGAGGCGCTACGAGAATTTGTAGATCATTTCGTGACGCTGGTCCCTAACGATCTCCATGGGGATTGGGGGGAAAGTGTCGCGGACGCGATGGCTGAAAAGATCGCGACTTTTCCCGAAAGCTTGCGCGATGCGATAGCGGGCGTTCGGTTCTCATCCAGACTCGTGCGAGAAGGGCCGACAACAGAAGATGAGGACGGATCATTGCCGGAATCAGAATATGAAGTGACCCTGGCCCAGCCTGAGCTTGGGGTGCCGGTCGTCATTGCAACACCAAGACTGACGCGAGGCTATGTGGGATATGCCAATCTTCGGGCCGGCTATTTCCTCGCGGCGATCGAAGCGATCCTCGCATCCCGCGCGGAGACGCGGGAGGGGCTCGCGAAGTTTTTAACGGATGTCGAGAGGGCCCGTGTGGCCAGAAATTATCAAGGGGTCGAGAGTGCCGCGAACCGTTTGATCACGGCAATCCATGAAGGCCGTGTCGAGCGGGAAGATGAAGGGATAGCGCTTCAAGCGCTTTACAACGCGATCCAGGAAACGATCCCGGCCGAAGAATATCCGATGGCGGGGATCGAGAACTCGAATTTGTATAAGCGGGTGGCAGGGGCCTTTCGTTCCATGAAAGGCCGCGCGGAGGCGCGGAAGGGGCTCGCGAAGTTTTTAACGGATGTCGAGAGAGCCCGCGTGGCCGGAAATTATCAAGGGGTCGAGAGCGCCGCGAACCGTTTGATCACGGCGATCCATGAAGGCCGTGTCGAGCGGGAAGAGGAAGGGATAGCGCTTCAAGCGCTTTATAACGCGATCCAGGAAACGATCCCGGCCGAAGAATATCCGATGGCGGGGATCGAGAACTCGAATTTGTATAAGCGGGTGGCAGGGGCTTTTCGTTCCATGAAAGGCCGCGCGGAGACGCGGATGGTCGAATCCCAGGAGATCGAGTTGCCGTCGCCTTCCGATCCTAGGGCGTTCTACGAGCTCAAACCCGGAAAACACTTGAGATTTGCGCGCGCTGATTTTGATAACTATGCGGGCGTTTTGATGACGGTTCGTGAGCGTGACAAGCTCGTTCAGCATTACGCCATGTTCAGGAAGCCGGGCGTGGACTTTTTCGGGGCGCCGATGCGGGCCATGCATTTTGTGAATTCCGCCGAAGCGGGAATATGGGAAGCGCAGGCGATGTCCTCGTTCCGCACCGGTGATCGAAAGGGTTTCGGAGCCCGTTTTGGGAATTTTGAGAGGCGTTTTGATGCCTCATTCTTTCTTTCGTCCCAAAGCACCGGAACCTCGGTCGAATTCAGACGAATTCCCGGCCAGTTCGTCGTGGGCATGGATGCGGCGAGTCCGGAAGAAGAATCTTCTTCTCCGGTTTTTTTCAACCAGCGGGCCGTGGAGCAATGGCTGAACGAAATAACGGGAGACGAAGTTTCTCCCCGCGCGGAAACGCGTAGTCTCGATCAGCGCGCGAAGGAGAATGGTGCGCTAGTCAAGGATCTTTTTGATCGGCTTACAATGAGGGCGATCGAGAGGCTCAAAGAGGCCGGCATGCAGCCCTTCCAAACGGAGATCGAATTCGAAAGGCGGCCGTGGCTTACGTATGCTCAGAAGAGCGTGCGAAATTTCGTGTGGAAGATCCGCCTTGAGGATGCCGAAGAAGGGCGTATTCGGATCCGAGTGGAAGATTCTAAAAGATATAAATCGATCGTTGTTTTCGAAGGAACGCCCGATGAATTACGAAAAGCCTTGAAGAAAAAGCAAGTGCCGCACGCGATCCTTGCCGAATTTGACCGGGAAATCAGCCGCGTGATCGAGGAGGTCAAAGCGAGGTATCCGGAGGCGTTCCGAGAAATGGTCGAACTTCGCAAAGGGACGCGTGTGTCGGTTGAGACCGCGGAAAAAGTCTATCGGGAGATCGTCCGGCTTAAAAATTCCACGGCCGAGAAAGACCGGGCACAATACGAAGCGGTGACCGATCTTGCGGATTTTCTGGATATGTATGATTTCACCTGGTGGACCGTGTGGGCCTACTCCTTGCGGCATTCTCAGTTCAAATCGGCGCTGCGTTCCCTCCGCGGGAGCGTGTTCTTGACGGAGCAGGGCGGGCTTTTGCCCGAGGTACGGGATGTGATCCGCAGCACGTTCGATTTTATGCCCCCGGCCGATATGTTCCTCAGGGATCCTTTGAAGAATGGTGCCGGCGCCGATCTCGAAACGAGCGAACTCCTTCGCGCGGAGACGCGTGAGGAAAACAAGCGTTTGTTTGTGTCGCCGGACGTTATCGAAGAGAAAGAATGGAAAATGTGGGTTCCCGGGAGATCCTCGGCGGTCCCATTTTTCAAAAAAGCGGCCAGCGCGGCCTTGTTGGGCGCTTTTCTTCTGGTTGTTTCATATTACTTCTATGAGCATAAGCTGCAGGCCAAGGACCTTCTTGACGAGATGCTTGCGACAAAGGGGTTTTGGTATCCGACGACGGCGGGAAGGATCGCGCAGGGAGCCTTTCTGGGGGCGATGCTTTCTTTCGTCAGTGCGGCCGCTTTGACATTTCACGGCATTCTGCGCTCTATCTTGAACGGGTTTTCCGCCCGGCGCATGACCCGAATACTCGGGGAGCTTCGCGAAGAACAATTCAAGTTGGGCCAAGGTCCGTCCTCGGGCCGCGCGGAGACGCGGATGCAGGTCACGACGTCCGCTATTTTGGATCCGAACGGCGAGCCGTTCATCGTCAAGCCCGGCATGGTCGTCGCATTCGGGCCTAAGGATTTCGAGGCGAATCCCGGAGTCTTGGTGACGATCAAGAGAAACGGCAACCCAAATACGACCTATGCGATCCTGAAACGCGAAGGCCAAGGGGCGGACCTCCAGTTCCTGATCGTGGAAATCAATGTGCCGGTTGTTTATGTTGGCTCAAAGCTTATGAACTTCCGTGAGAGCGAGTTCATGCTCCCTATCAACGGGGTGTACGGGGACTTGGACCGCCGGAATACGACCGCGATCTTTACGGTTCCTGCCCATCATGGGGAAATCACCCTCGAGCTTCGCCGTATACCGGAGAAAACAAGAAATGTCCTTTTTAGCTTACCGCAGCGGAAAAGCGACATTGAAATAAGACGGGGGGAATGGCTTGCCGAACAGGTCCACTCTTCCCGCGCGGAATTGCGCGAGGAGCTTGACAGCGAGGTGCCGGCCGAGGTGAGAACGGCGATCTATGCTTTGCGAGATTATCTTGCCGGGCAGAAGGGGGTTGCCGTTGCGCTGGCGGGACGGGGTTCGTTCGGCCAGTCGCCGTCTCTGACGATCCGTACGCTCGGCGATCAGTCCGGGTGGCGTATCGGTATCGGCGCACAGGGGATGATCGATGTCAGCCGGCTTTCGACGCGGCTTGGATTCGGCGTCTTTAGCACGTCTTTCGAAAGACAGTATAGCAGTTTGGATCTTACTAAAACCGTGGACCGTGAAAATACATGGACCGAGGGGGTTAACCCGTTGGTCGCGTTCGGATGGAAAGAAGGGCAATTGGCGGTCATCGTCCGCAGAGAATTTCTGAACCGGTATCGTCCCGGCAGTTACGGCCTTGCGATCGGGGATTCCCAGGTCCGGATCCTTGCCGAAGGATCGGACGAGGAGCGGGAACTGGAGTTCCGCACCCCGGATCTCGTCTCCCGCCAGGCGTGGGAGCAAGCCGACCGGAACTATGTCGCCGGAATGGCGTTCTCTTTTAAGCTGTCCTATACCCTTCAGAGGGACCGGAACCGGAGCGTTTATATCGGGCTCGCCGGCGATTTTTCGGTGTGGAAACATCTAGGGCCGATGGACCCCTTGCCAGAGCCGTGGGCTTCCATTGTCGCGGAAAGGCAGCGAAAACTCGAGGCCGCGCAAGCGCAGCCTCAAGATCCTTGGGATCATGATGTCGAAGCCATCGCGGAGATCCTGGGCGTTTACGGATTTGAGATCACGAAGGGGCCGGAACAGGGCACGGTGAATATCGGCTTTGCCGGCGAAGTGCGCACTGCCGACCTTGCGTCCGACGACTCGCTCAATCGCGCTTTGAGAGAGGTCCGGCAGGCCTATCTTCAAAGGGCCGAAACGCGCAATCAGGATCTGGCGGAGGGGCTTCGGACTTGGGTGATGACAGCGGTTTATGTCCAGGCGGGTCCTATCGCCACCTACCAGGACTTCTTGGATGCCTTCGACAGCCTTTGGCGTTCGCTGGGCACCGAAGCGGATAGCCGGCTGAGGGCGTTGGCCGGAAAGCTTCATGGCGGCTTTTTGGGAAGGGTGGAGTTTTCCTATCCTGCGGGAGCCCTCCTTGCGCTTATTCATGATTGGGTGTTGGAAGGTCTTTTGACGGCGAACATGACGACCAACGGAGAAGGCTCGTGGCTTTCGATCGCTTCTTACGGCTTTACGGCGACGGGAGTTGCTTCGATCGGAGGATTACAGTCGGTTGCGGAGAATTTGGCCGAGGATGAACGGGTGGAGCAGCTTATCACGGACATGTCGAAGCCCCAAAGCCCTCGCGCGGAATTGCGTGTGACGGCTGAAGGAAAGTTTTTGGAAGGGCTCCAGGAGGTTGTGAGCCTCATGGATCAACCGACCTTGGAGCGTGTCAAAACGGGACTTCCCGAGAAGGTGAAGGCGGTGCGGGCATTGCGGCGGCCTTTGACGAAAAGGAAAATGGAAGGGACCGTCGCCGAGGCGCTTCGCCGTGGGGCGTCCGGGGCTCGATCCCCGGCCATGATCTTCTCTCTGACCGAGCTTGTCTCCGGCGGCGAAAAAAGCGTTGTGAAAGCGAATGGTATTGTCGAGCGGGTCAATAACAT
This sequence comes from Candidatus Omnitrophota bacterium, assembly GCA_049324575.1. Taxonomy (GTDB): domain Bacteria; phylum Omnitrophota; class Omnitrophia; order Omnitrophales; family Aquincolibacteriaceae; genus JBMONI01. Next base: position 8,404 of record JBMONI010000028.1, read on the forward strand.
GATTCTCATCCCGCTGCTTTATGGCCCGGATTCCGGCCCGGACTCGCTTCCTGCGAAGGCGGAAGCGATGGATCGGCGGATCGTGAAGTTCATGGCCATGAAGACAGCCAGGGATGTTGCAAAGAAAACCGACGAAACCCTTTATACGCCGGCGTATCAGCCGGAGCGATCCGGTGCGGCGTTCGAAATGCGTGAATTGCTGGGAAGAGAACCCCGGAAAAAGTCAAAGCATACAAACCGGAATCGGCGATTGGATTCGCATGGACGGCCAGTCAATCTTGGATATTCCCGCGCTGAACTGCGCATGGACGAAGAAGACCCTTTTGCGGCGCTCGCCGCTGCGGCCTGGGTGCCGATAGAGAAGAGGGATGTGGTGATCCATATCCGCGAAGTGTTTCGGGGCCAAGGGGCGCCTTCCCGAGCGATGGCGAACGAAGTGGTCATGGCCACGGACCGGGACGGAGTGGAAGCATTCCTGGCCTTGGTCCAGAGGGATCTGCTTGAGCGGGGGATGGAATTCTTCCCGCCGGCGGTCCGTATCGGACCTGATCGGGCGAGCCGATTCATAACGCATCTTTACACGCGCATGGCCCAGAGCGAGGGAAAGATCGCCGGGAATTACGCGGTGGCTTTTGATCTCCAGGTCAACCAGGGGATCCTGAATGCCCTGCGCAGCGGAATGTGGCTCGGGGAAATTTCGCAATTCATTATGACGCGCGACATGGCGGCCGACCTGCCTCCGGAAACGCTTCGGAAGCTGAAGGTGGTCGTCGTTCCGGATGTGAACAAGATCCGGGAAGGCCAAGCGGATAATAAGGTCTATCCCGTGATCCAGGGGGATGTCGAGCGGGCGCTGGCCAATGAGCTCTTGATCCCGATCAGGATCAAGAACGAGGCGGGGATCCTCGGGGAGACCTTCCTCGACGAGATCGAAATAGCGCTCGAGGTCGTGTTGGCGTATGGGATCGCGCGGCGGGTGAAGAGCCCCAGGGAACTCAAGGACCCGAAGCGCGCAGAAGCACTGAAAGCCGAACTTTTGACCGAGCTTTTCGAGCTTCAAGGGGATTCAAAGTTCTCCGGGCTGATCGATATCAGCGCGGGGCGGATCTCGGTCGATCGCAAGATCTTGATGGACCTTGTCCAGGAATTCACGGCGCGTGCGGAGGTCAGGAAGGCCGCGTAACGAAGCTTTTAAAACAGCAGGTTTCGATACCTCCTCCATCGGGCCTGCTAAAAACGCACCCCGGGAGCTCCCAAGCTTCCGGGGTGTTTTGTTTAAACCCGAACCTAATATCACCCCCGGGGTGATATTAGGTTGGTTTTGTGTCATTTTGTCCTACTTAAGGCACCTTGATCAAACACCGGGGGTTTGATAGAGGTTTCAGATAGGATTATTTTTCGCTTGGAGGGCTAAAAAATCCTTTCGACAATCTTCATATCTCTTTTATTTATAACAGGTTGACAATAGAATTAAAATAAGTTAATCTTTATGCGTGAAAATCATTTATAAAGTTTTTAGTATAAAAAATAAAAAAATGAGGACAAAAAAATGAAGATCTCAAACGAAAGCAGAACGAGCCAAAAGAAAACAAAAAACTTACCCGAAAAAATTTTTCAGACAGCCGCAAAGAGCGCATCGATCCTGCTCAGTGTTCTCTTATGTTTTAATCCCGTGATGACGGTCTTTCCGGGGCTCGCATCGGCTGATCTCCTTCCGCCCGATGAGATTCCGCAGGCGCCCGAGATCGCGGTCAATGCGTATACGCCGCCTCCTGAGGAGAATATCCCTTCAGGGACCCCGATCGATCCGCCGGCCCTCCAGGGCCTGGAGGCTGGGGACGACGAATTGCCCCCGCTTCCGGAAGGATGGACCTTGGCGGCGAGCAACGAAAATTACGCCTTACAGAGGGCCTACAACGGTTCTTTTGGAGCTTTGAACCTCATGGACCTTCGGACGGGGCAGGTCGTTCAGATCACCTCGGTCTATAGCGGGGGCGCCTATTCGAGCTACATCGACAGTTATTATGACGTTCTTTCCGACGGGAGCGCCGTGATCTACGGCAAAAGCGCATCGATCTACGGAAATATGACCTATATGAAAAGAGTGGACGGGACGGGGGAAACTCCCGTGAACGGGAAACTCCTTTCGGTAGAATATGATGCGACGAACCCAATCGTGAAATTGGAGCTCGATAATACGACGGGTATTTACAATGATAACAAGACGTACCGAGTGGTATGGATCGATACGCAGACATTTGCTTCGGCGGCTCCCGAAGTTCCCGCGGGCTGGACCCGGACCCCTTATGACGAAGGACTCGCTTATCGCCAGGCCGATGGGCGTGTCGAGGTGATGGATCTCGCGACAGGGGCGATCACGGACAGACCGACTTCGCAGAATTTTGAATATGACTATGACAGTTATCGGAGAGGCGTTCAGTATGCCATTACCTCTGAAGGACTCAAGGAAGTCTATATAACTCGGTCCAACTCGAACACATCGATCAGCGTTTATGAGCCGGCGAAGCGGACGTGGTTTGCAAACTACCTGGCGATGGGCTATGAGGACCTTGCGGTATCTCCGGATGGAGCGTATGTCGTGATCGCTCATAACCTGAACACCTTAACGATCGGAACTTTGACAGGGCAAGCGAAGACGACCTCGCTTGCCATTCCCAGGGCTTCCGGGCGTGGGATCCCGACCGTGGGCGGGATCGCTTTTACGGCGGCCCGCACGGCGACGATCCGCGTAACGGACGGAAGCGGCCGGTGGCTCAAATTGACGATCGATTCGGCGGGCAAGGGAAAGCTTTCAACGCTCTCCGGCGGGATGCAGTGGATCACGAAACCGGACCCGACCTTGGGGACGGACAATGTCTCTCAGGTCCCCGGGATCCGAGTTCTCAACGGGATCGGCAGCGCCAGCGGATCGAGCAATGCTCTAGTGACCGCGCTGAGCCCTTCGCAATATCGCCTGATCTATAATGTGTCGGGTGGGACGCGGCTTTGGAGCGTCGGCTATTCCTCGTTCGATGATTACGGAACGTCCGCGATCGAGACGGCCGATCTGAGCGATCTAGCGTCGATCACGGTGGGTCTGAGGCTCGCGAAAGGGACCGGCACGGTGAAATTCCAGATCGAGCTTGCGGACGGGACGAAGATCGCCGTCTCACTGCAAAGCGTGACTACGGTTGAGAAATTCTACGAGATCGATCTTGCGATGATCCGCCAGCTTTATGACCTGAGCCAGGTGAAGGGGCTTGCGCTGATCGTGGAGAACGCCAAGGTGTCGGTCAAGAGCTCGAGCCTTGAAGTGCGCTTCGGCTATCAGCCTTATACGGCGCAGGTGACGGAGGATCCGAGCCTGGATGAGGCGGATGTAAGCCAGATCGAAGGAATCACCAACCTCATTGCGATCGATTCTTCGGCCGATCAGGAGATCGCCTCGATCACGCAGTCGAGCCGGTCGGTGTATCAGATGGACTATGCGATCCCGAACGGGGGAGGCTGGGTGCTCGGTTACAGTGCTTTCGATGATTTTTCGACATCGGGGACGGTGGAAACGGCCGACTTAAGCGCGCTCGATAAACTGATTCTCGGGATCCGCTCGCAGGACAGCCGCGGATCGGTTCCTGTCATCGTGCAGATCGAGGACGATCAGAACCGGCGGGCGCGAGTGATCCTGACCGGCGCGGGAAGTGTGGAAAAATTCTATGCGATCGACCGGAACGCTTTTCTCGACAATAACCATGCGATCGATCTTACGCATATCAAAGGGATCGCGGTGATCCTTGAGTCGGCCATGCAGGCCGGGAGCGGAGAGCTTCAGGTGCGGCTCGGCGGGCATCCCTATGCGGCCCCGCTGGACCCTGCGCCTTTGAGATCGGAAGAGATCGCGGCGCTCGAATCTACTCAGGGGGGAGCGCTCAACGCTATTCATCCTCTCGAGGCGGACGCGGAAGTTTTGGGCATCGATGGCGGCGGCGTGAAGATCGTTTATGATACCGGGAATGCGGGATGGGCCGGCGGCGGTCTGAATTTTGATCGCGTGGACACTTCCGAGGTGGAGTCCATCGATCTCTCTCATGCCGAGCGGCTTGTCTTCAAGGTCCGGGGTTCCGTGCCGGACATGTCCCTGAAAATAGAGCTGACGGATGCGGACGGGCACCAGGCCGTCGTAAAGCTGAATCATGTGACGGATGCGGAAGTCCAATACTGGGTGGTCGAGAGCTCGGCTTTAACGTTGATCGACCTTTCCCGGGTCAGCACGATCTTTGCGGTCGTCGAAGGGATGAATCAGGTCGGCGAGCTTATTTTCTTTCCCCTGACCCTCTAACGATCCATTTTCTCAAATCCGCACCTCTTTATCAAACACCGGGGGTTTGATCAAGGTGCTTTTTATAGGGTTTTCCAGAGGGTGACGAGACGCGCGAGGTGCGCGCGCATGAGCGGTTCCTTGCGCGGGTCGCGCAGGATATAGGCCGGATGAAAGATCACCATGACCTTCGCGTCGGGGAAGGCGTCGTCCTCGAAAAATTTCCCCACCTCTTCCTTCATCGAAAAATCTTTTTTGTGTTTTAGCGTGTGCCGAAGCGCCGTCGCGCCCATCAAGATCACGATCCTCGCGTCGAGGAGGGAAAGCTGTTTCCGGAAAAAATCCGAGCAGGCCGCCGCTTCGTCCGGTTTCGGCGCGCGATTTTCCGGCGGACGGCATTTGACGACGTTCATGATCAGCGCATCACGGTTCGTGTCGAACCCGAGCTCGAGTAAAAGCCGGTCGAGCAATTTTCCCGCGCGTCCGACGAACGCTTTTCCCTCGTGGTCCTCGTTCTCCCCGGGCGCTTCTCCGATCAACACGACTTTGGAGTTGAAATTTCCCCGGTCGACGACTATAGTTGTCCGCCCGCGGGCGAGCGCGCATCGGTCGCACGCGGAATTCCGGAGCCGTTCGCGGAACGACGGGTAATCGGGCGCATCGAGGATCGAATTTTTACCGGGGTCGAAGAGGTCGAGAGGCGCTGTCATAAAAATATTTTACGGCCCGATCCCGCGAAGCGCCAGAAAAAGCTTTCCGCCGGCGGCGCCGAAACCCTTGAAAAATCGGGCTTTTCCTTAAAAAAGCTTAAGTTTTTCGGAGGGGTGGACGACCATACAATATGTAGAATTAGATAGCCTGTTGACATACAAGATATAGCGGCTATAATTCGATTGGAGTTCGAAATACATCGTCAAAATTGAAAGATTAAGCAAATCCTGGGGGCGGCGAAAGAAGGCCTGAAGCGCTCCGCGGACGCCGAAAGGGGAAGCCTGAATGAAGACCGAGATCTCCACATTCACCAAGATCGTCAAACGCGATGGCCACGAAGAGCACTTCAATCCGCAAAAGATCACCGAAGCGATCGTGAAAGCCGGGAAGGCGACCGGCGAATTCGGGGTCGAGACCGCAAGACTTCTGACGATCCGCGCCGTGAGCCTCGCGCACGAGATCCTCCAGGACAAGGTCCCCACCGTCGAAGAGATCCAGGACATTGTGGAGGAGACGCTGCTTTCCTCCCCGTACCGCAAGACCGCGAAGGCCTTCATCCTTTACCGCGAACAGCACGCGCGCATCCGCGAGATCTCGTCCTCCTTCAACATCGGCCTCGTGAACCAGTACCTGAAAAAAACGGACTGGCAGGTCAAAGAGAACTCGAACATGAGCTACTCGCTGCAGGGGCTCAACAATTACATCTCCTCCGAGATCAGCAAGATCTACTGGCTGCAGAGCATTTATCCGACAGAAGTGAAAGAGGCGCACGCGAGCGGCGACCTCCATATCCACGACCTCGGCGCGCTGAGCGTCTACTGCGTCGGCTGGGACCTCCAGGACCTCCTGGTCGAAGGGTTCCGCGGCGCGGCCGGGAAGGTCGAATCGAAACCGGCGAAACATTTCCGCACCGCGCTCGGCCAGGTCGTGAACTTTTTCTACACATTGCAGGGCGAGGCGGCCGGCGCGCAGGCGTTCTCGAATTTCGACACCTTGCTCGCGCCGTTCATCTACTACGACAAACTGAGCTACCGCGAGGTGAAGCAGTCGCTGCAGGAATTCCTCTTCAACGTGAACGTGCCGACGCGCGTCGGTTTCCAGACGCCGTTCACGAACGTGACGATGGACCTCAATGTGCCGTCGTATTTCAAGAGCCAGCCGGTCATCATCGGCGGGAAGCCGCAGGAGAAGACCTACGGCGAGTTCCAGGCCGAGATGGACATGTTCAACAAGGCGTTCCTCGAGGTGATGCGCGAGGGTGACGCGAGCGGCCGGGTGTTCACCTTTCCGATTCCGACCTATAACATTACGCAGGATTTCAACTGGGAGCACGGCAATCTCGACCTCCTGTGGGATGTGACCGCGAAATACGGGATCCCTTACTTCTCGAATTTCGTCAACTCCGACATGAAGCCCGAAGATGCGCGCAGCATGTGCTGCCGGCTTCGGATCGATAACCGCGAGCTCAACCGCAAGGGCGGCGGGCTCTTCGGCGCGGCGCCCCTGACTGGTTCGATCGGGGTCGTGACGATCAATATGGCGCGGCTCGGTTATCTTGCCAAAGACGAGAAGGACTTCTTGAGACTTTTGACCCTGCGCATGCGCCAGGGCCGCGAGAGCCTTGAGATCAAGCGCAAGGTGCTCGAGCGCTTCACGGAGGACAATCTCTATCCGTACATGAAGTTCTATCTGCGCAATATCAAGGCGCGTTTCGGCTGCTACTGGAAGAACCATTTCTCGACGATCGGTCTGGTGGGCATGAACGAGGCCTGCCTGAACCTGCTCAAGTGCGCGATCACCGAGCCGGCCGGGCATGAGTTCGCGATGCGCACGCTCGATTATATGCGCCATGTGCTCGTCGAGTTCCAAGAGGAGACCGGCGACAATTACAACCTGGAGGCGACGCCGGCGGAGGGGACTTCCTACCGTCTCGCGAAGCTCGACTACGAGAAATATCCGGACATCGTCACGGCCAACGGCACGGCAGGCGAAGGGAAGGGCGAGCCTTTTTATACGAACTCCACCCAGCCGCCCGTCAATTTCACGCAGGACATCTTTGAGCTCCTCGATCAGCAGGACAGCTTGCAGGCCAAATACACCGGCGGCACCGTCGTCCATCTGTATGTCGGCGAGCGGATCCGCGATCCGAAAGCGGTGAAGGAACTCGTGCGGCGGATCTGCATGCATTACCGCCTGCCGTATTTCTCGATCACGCCGACCTTCAGCGTCTGCCCGGTCTGCGGTTATATCGCGGGCGAGCACGAGCATTGTCCGAAATGCCAGGCCGACTGCGAGATCTACTCGCGGGTTTGCGGCTATCTGCGTCCGGTCGCGCAGTGGAACGACGGCAAGAAAGAGGAGTTCCGATTGCGCGCGCGCATGCGTGTCGCCCCCTGTTCATGAAGATCGGCGGGTTCCAGCCGTTCTCGCTGATCGATTATCCGTCGAAGATCGCGGCCGTCCTGTTCACCCAGGGCTGCAATTTCCGCTGCCCGTATTGCCATAATCCGGAGCTCGTCCTGCCGGAACTTTTCATGCCGCTTTATGAGGAATCCGCGATCTGGGATTTCCTAGAGAAGCGGCGCGGGCGCCTCGACGGCGTCGTGGTCACGGGCGGCGAGCCGACGCAGCAGCCCGACCTGCTCGACTTCGCGGTGCGCGTGAAAGCGATGGGCTATCTTTTCAAACTCGATACGAACGGAAGCGCGCCGGAGGTCCTGCGCGAGGGGATTGCGCGCGGGCTCTTCGATTATGTGGCGATGGACCTGAAGGCGCCGCTGGAAAAGTATGCGTGGGTCGCGGGGACGCCGGTCCGCGTCGAAGCGGTGCGCGAGAGCATGGAGCTTTTGCTCGCTTCGTCGATCGAGCACGAGTTCCGGACAACGTATGCGAAAGATCTTCTGACGGAGGCCGATCTCGGCGTTCTGAAAGCGATGACCTCCAAGGCCAGGAAGTACTCCGTTCAGGATTGCCTCCGTGCTAAGCGCCTTCTCGCCGAATATGCGCCCTGATCCAACTCCCGTGGTCTGAGAAAGAGCCTTTAGAAAAACTTCATAAAAAGGGTTGGCGTAGGGCAGGTTTCAATAATCAGAATTCTCGTAGGGCAGGTTTAAACCTGCCCTGCGAGGCTTGGCGGACGGGGCTAACCTTGACCCAACAAACTCCGGGGGTTTGATACGGGGTCTAAATTTCGGGTTGAAATCGGGGATGTTTTTGTCCACAATAGGCCCCACGGTGTTTTCATGAGGATCCCAAAGGCCCGGTCTGCCGGGCTTTTCTTTCTGGCAAGCTTCATTTTCCTGGGGTGCGGAGGCGCTTTGGCCATGAAGATCGAGAGTCCGGCCTTCCGTCACGGGGCCGATATCCCTTCGGACCATACCTGCGACGGAGTGGATCGTTCGCCTGCGCTTAAGTGGTCGGACGTGCCCGCCGGGGCCCAGAGTTTTGCGCTGATCGCCGATGATCCCGATGCGCCGGTGGGGACCTGGGTGCACTGGGTCCTCTATGACCTTCCGGCGGATCTCAAAGGCATCCCGGAAGGAGCGGCCGGGATCCCGGGGCAGTCGGGGATGACGGATTTTCGCCGGCCGGGATACGGCGGGCCGTGTCCTCCGCAGGGAAAGCATCGCTATTATTTCAAGCTTTATGCGCTCGACCGGCTTCTCGAGCTTCCCGCGGGAGCGACGAAGAAGGAACTTCTCAAGGCCATGGAAGGGCATGTTCTCGAGGAAGCGGTTCTGATGGGGACTTATCAGCGCAAGCGCTGAAGCACCTTATCAAACCCCCGGTGTTTGATATAGGTTCGGAACGTGTGTCATTTTGAGTCAGCGGTTCCCGGATTTTTTGCCGCGGAATGAAAAAAAGAAAGGTGAGGGGAACAAACATGTGGGTTCATTCGGTTTATTTCTGGCTGGATAAAAAGCTCGGGGCCGGCGAACGGAAAGCGTTCGTCGAAGCGCTCGAGACCCTTCGGGGCGTGGAAAGCGTACGCGGGATCTATATTGGCCCTCCGGCGGCGGCGACGCGGCCGGCGGTCGACCGCACCTACGATCATGCGCTCACCATCCTTTTCGAGGGCCTCAAGGGGCATGAGGCCTATCAATCGCATCCCCTGCACAAAACGTTCGTCGAAAAATTTTCTCCCTACTGGATCAAACTCGTCGTCTACGATCATGAGGAATCCCGGTAATCTATGAGAGCTTTCCCGTCTTTTTTGTTTTTCCTCGTTTTCCTCCTGCTGGCTTTGGCCGGACCGGCTGCCGGGACCCCGGCCGGCGAGACCGCCAAGATCGACGAAGCGGTCGCGCTCGCCCAGGGCGGCGATCCCGAAGCCGGGCTTCGTGCGCTCGAAGAGGTCCTGAAAGAGAATCCGGTTTCTTTTCCGGCGTTTTTCCACCGAGGCATGATCCGCTTGAGCCGTAACGAGATCGCCCCGGCCCTCGAGGATTTCAACCGCACGATCGAACTTAATCCGCTTTACGCGCCGGCGCATCTGGGAAAAGGCCGCGCGCTTTTCCAGGAAGGGCACCGGGAGGCCGCGTTGCGGGAACTCGAGCAGGCGCTCGCGATCGATCCGGCCTTCGGCCTGGCCTATTACAATCTCGGGATCCTGAAACAGACGCTCGGGGATTACGAGGGCTCGCTACGCGACCTGAAAAAAGCGGCCGAGCTGGGGGTGGAGGTCGAGAGCGATCTCTACGAAGCCGCCTGGTCGATGACCCATCTCGACGAGATCTGGGAGTCGTCGGAAGCGGCGATCGAAAAAGATCCGAAGGACGGCGATGCTTACCATGACCGCGGGCTGGTGCGCTTTTACCGCAAGGATTATGCGGGGGCGCTCGACGACCTCAACCGGGCCGAGAGTCTTGGGACCGCGGTCGAACGGGAATTGATGAGAGAAGTCAAACAAGCGGCCTTGAGCGGCCCCGAAGGGACCGAGCCGGCCGCAACCAGGGAGTAAGGGGGAATGCGATGATGGATCCATCCATGAAAAATAAAGTTGCCGAGATCTTCAAAAAAACCGCGGGGCCGGAGGCCTCGCCGCGCGCGAGACTTCTGGCCGGGGCGGCCGCCGGGCTAATTCTGCTCGCTCTCCTGGCCGGCGTCTTCGGGATGTGCGGCCGCCGCTCGAGCCTTGATCCGGCGGCGATGCAGAAAGCCCGCGAACTTGTTTCGGCCGGCAATTTCCAGGAAGCGGCTGTGATGGCCGACGATTTCATCCGCCAGGACAAGAAGAACGGTTTCGGGCATATGCTGCACGGGATCGTGAACCTGGTGCAGGGGCGTTATCTTCTCGGGGACGAAGCGCTTCTGAAAGCGATCAAGCTGGGACTTTCGAGCGATGACCGGGCGATCGCCTATTACAATCTCGGGATCTCGGCGGCACGTCAGCGGCGTTACAATGTCGCGGAGGATTATCTTAAACAGACGCTCAAGATCCGGCCCGGCGACCTGCCCGCGCAGGAGACCCTGCAGAATATTGAACGCTGGAAAAACTCCCAGGACCGGCTGGGCAAATATACGGCGAACTGGTAAGGCGGCCGACCCTTCTCGGGGACGAGAACCATGAGCGGAATTCAACCGAAACCGTATGTCCGGGAAGAAAAAGCGGGATGTATCGCGTGGTGCGCATGCGGCGAGTCGATGGATCAGCCTTATTGCGATGGCAGTCATGGCCGCAAGAACACCGGCAAGAAGCCGGTGATCGTTGTCCTCGAAAAAGACCAGCGCGTGGCGTGGTGCGGTTGCCGGAGGTCCAAGGCCGGCGCTTTCTGCGACGGGTCCCACAAAATTTCCTGACCGTTATGATTTATTTCCAGGGATTTTTTTGTAGGGTGCACTTAAAGGCGCCCTACCGGTTTGTATGACCTGTCATATCACCTCCGGGGTGATCTATAGGTTCAGAAATGCCGGGGTTTGCCGATAATATCCAGCGTCGTCAGGCTTTTTCCTGAGCGTAGTCCAAGTAAGAAGAGCAGGTCCTCCCGGACCTGCTCTTTTTTTCTTCTCCTCACTGCCCTTTGTGCATACCGGGTATGCACAAAGGGCCACGCTTTATTTCTCTATTAAGTCCATCTAATTCTAGGTAATTAATATAGCGATATATAGCAATATAGTCCCAAGCATTGCAATTAGATATTAATAAGATAGTTTTTATAGTAGGGGATAGTGCTAACAGATCATAAATAAATTTGGGAACTTTATGTCCCGACACCTGTCCAAAAGAACATTTTTAAGATGGGGCGCGGCGGTTATGGTCTTTGTATTCACCCTGACCGACTGTTTTTCTTCTTACGCCGCCAGCGGCCTCGATCTTGCGCCGCGCGGCGAGATCCCTTCCGCGCTTCGCCTCGAGATCCCCCGGGAACTGGCTTCCATCGAAGAGGTCTTTGAATCCCCCGCGAAGCGCGATCCGAAATTCGTCCTTCATATCCAGAACGCCCACGCCAACTACGAAGCGCAGGTGAAGATCAAGGAGATCCTCCAATACCTGCACGAGCGCTACAAGTTCGACACGCTTTTCGTCGAGGGAGCGGCGTCGGAACTCAAGGCCGACCAGCTCCGGATTTTTCCCGATCCCGAGAGCAATTTGAAACTGGCCGACCACCTGGCGCAGAAAGGCGAGCTCACGGGCGCCGAACTTTTCATGATGGAATACGACAAGCAGGCCCGCGCCTTCGGCATCGAGCGGCCGGAGCTTTACCGGAAGGATTACGATGCCCTCCGATCCGTTTTCAAGGCCGAGCCCCAGATCGCGCGCTATCTTTTCGGTTTCGAAAAGGAGCTCGACCGCGCTTCCTCCAAGATCTTCGATCTCGCGACGCGCCGCCTGATCGGGGAGTGGCGGAAGTTCGAAGCGGGACGCCGGGAATTTTTGCCTTATGTCAAAGAGCTTGCGCGCGCGGCCGACGATGTCCTCCGGCTCGATCTCAAAAGTCTGTTCGCGCAGGTGGAATGGCCGCAGCTGACACGCCTGCTCGTCCTGCAGGACATGGAGGCCGAACTGGACCGCGATAAGGCCAAAACGGAAAAAGCGGCCGTGCTCGAAGCGCTCAAACGGTCGGGGTTCAGTGCGAAGGTCATCGGGGCCGTCGAAGCGATCGGAGAGGAAACGCCGAAAGCGGCGAAGGCCCGGACGGGGGAGGCCCTTCCGCGTTTTGTGCTCGAAGACCTCGCGGCGGAAGGCAAAGACAAGGGATTCCGGTTCTCGGACTATCCTCATTTCGCCCTTTGGGCCGGAGTGACCGCGCTGGAGCGGGAGATCGTTGCGCGGGAGCTTTTCCGCGAGATCGAGGTCCTTTTCGGGAAGATCCTCGACGAACTCGCTTCTTCGGAGCAGCAGCGGGAGGCGCTCGCGCTCTTTCGCGATCTTGAACTCCTGCGAAAACTCTACCGGCTCGAGCTCACGCGCGACCAGTGGCAGGAAGCGCTCGGGCGCAAAGAAGAGCTGGCACCGGATGCGATCTTTGAACGGGTCCGGCAGATGGGCGGAGGGGCGGCAAGGGAAGAAATCAGAAATCAGAAATCAGAAATCCTAAACAGATCCGAGATCCGAAATGGGAGATCGGCAACGCCAGCCGAAAACACGGCTTCGCGCCCTGCGGCCCCGGATCCTCGGAATGCATACCAAGCGACCCTTCTGAATGCGTTCGAGCGGGCATTCGTTTTTTACGAAGTCGCGGCCGAACGCGAAAGCGTCTTCTATGAAAAACTCCAGAGCGCGCTGGCCGGTCCGGCCCTGAAAAAAGCCGTGATCATCACCGGCGGGTTCCACACGGACGGTTTCCGCGATTATATGCGGGGCCATGGGATCAGCTACGGCATCCTGATGCCGCGCCTGACGAAGGCCCAAGCGGATTCCAAATACCGCGAGGTGATGCTGGGGGAAACGCCCACGATCTTTGATCTCGCGCACATGGAGATCGCGAATCTGCTTGGCATGGATCCCCGGCAGATCACCCGGGCCGAGATCGAAGCCAGGGTCCGCAGTCTGGTCGACAGTCTTCTCCAGGTGGCCACCCCGCAAAATGTCCGTCCGGCCCTGGAGGACGTCAATAAGATCGTTGCTTCCAGCGGAATGCGTTTTGCGTTGAACGACGATGGGGAATTGGAATTTTACTATCCGGGCGAGAACGGGGAAGAGGTCGTCCGTGTTCCGGCAAGGCAATTTATCGGGGCAAAAAGTTCCTCAGCTTCCGGGCGTCAAGGCCCGGAGGCACTATCCCCACTTCCGGGAGCCGATGTTTCGGCTCCCGGGAGTGCCCCATCCCGCCTTGGAACCGGCGGACAAGCCCGCCGCGCAGAAAATCGCGGCGCGAAGCCGTGGGGGGAGCTTGGGAAAAAGATCCGGGCGCCTTGGGAAGCGAAACTGTCGTTCGAATATGCGGTTTATGCGGCGGTCAGTTTTATAAGCGTTCTTGCCGGTCCGATGCTGGCCTTGGCGCTCGCTTCCGCGACGACGCCGGCCGGGTTTTTCGGGCTTTTCATGCTTCAAAGCCTTTCCTGGAACTGGACCGTTCTCGGTTTCATCATCGCATGGGACTTGCTCGAGGCGCCCCTGCCGCAGACCTTTTTCGATCAATTCCTGAGCGGCAAAGGGAAGATCTACGGACTTGCCGCTGTTTTGAAATTCCTTCTCCTGATCGAGGCAAGCCTTGTTTTCGGCCAGCCGGTCCTTGTGAATGTCGTCGCGTTCCTGGCCATTGACTATCTCAAGTTCAAGATCGGCTGGGACCCGACCGGCCAGTGGCATGCCGAGCATGCGGTGTGGAAGCGGAGCCTCTTGGCCGCGCCTCTCGTTAGTTTGATGGTGAAGCTCTCGGAGCTTAGCGCCGGCAAGCCTGCCAAGGTCCGTCCCGCCTTCGTTTCCCGCATGCCGGCGAGGGAAGAGTTTTCTATCCCTCAAGATGCATACAATTTTGCGGGAGCGGAAACGCCTTTGGGAGAAGCCATAATCCGTTTGCAAAATGATGGATCGATCAAAGAAAGGCAGCGACAGGAAGATGAAAAGTGGGAGAAATATCAGCAAATACCGGGTGCTATTTATATCCGATCTTTGCGCCAGTATAAAAATGATCTAGAGAAAATTGGACGGCAGGCAGAGCTCAAAGGGAGAAGTGTTTTTTATCCTTTTGGAGGATATGACGCCCATAAGCCTTTCTTGCTTGTCGAGGATGCGGAGGAGGTGGTTGTCCAGAGCGCTTGGCCGTTTGGGGGGCCTCGTGATCTTTTAACGTTTCTTCGGTCCGAGGGCTTGTACCGCGAAGGTTTTCAATATTCGAGGTGTGATACTGCGTCTGATATTGCGCATATTTCAGACGGTATGCATGTCGAAGGCTTGGGGGGGCTGGCTTTGGTGCGCATCATTAACTATTTGGGAGGGAGCATCCGCGGACTTCATTATTTCAGGTTAGGGGAGAATGGCCGGCCGGAATTCCTGGATCCCTCTAACGCAGATCAAGCAGGCCAAAAGGATTACCACAATGTGGTGGTCGAATTTGAATTCACAAACAAAGCCGGTAAATTGCGTCGCGTAAAATATATCAATCTCTACAACAGCTTGGATGAGCCCAGCCCCGGCTACGAGGCTTTTCTCGCAAGGTGGCGTTTCCAAACCTTGCTTTTATTGGCAGTGCCCAGACAGTTGTGGATGAAATATTGGCCCGCGATGATCCGGCGAGTTCTTCGTCCAGCCCAGTTAAATCATGCGCGTCTTTTTGCGGACAACGGTGAAAGCGGAATGCTTCTGTCTGACGGGATGCGTTTTCCGACCGTGGAAAAACTTTATCGTGGACTGAAGTTGCAGTCTATGCAGCTTGAAGAAGGGGTTGATGTCGGGTATTCCGACGGCGGGGAAGTGGTTTATTTTGGGGACATCCCGGCGGGGATTGATTTTGATGCAATGGATGTTTCGCCGGATTTGACGGGGGCCGAGTCTCTCCCCGTTCCGTCCACTCCTGCCATAGAGTGGGCAGGCGCGCGCGCGGAAACGCGGGAAGAACCTTCGACGGCGGAACGTGGAGACGCCCAAGAATCTGAAGGACGGAAAGTGGCGGATATGGAAGCGATCATTAGAGGCATCGTCAACGCCAACGATCTTGCCCCCTATTTTCGCGGGGCCGATATTCGGGTCCTCGCCCGGCGGTATGTTGCCGGGGATTTGATGCCCAGGGAAGCGGAAATCCTAAAAAGGTTGAAGGATTTTTCGGCCAATCGGGCTGTCTCTCCGATGGAACTTCTCTGGAAGATCATGAAACGGCAAGCTTGGAAAGATGTTTTGATCGGATCTTTGGCGTTCGGAATCCTGTTGGCGTTTTCGACAGCAGCGGGCCCTTTAGATTCCAACGCTCTCGGTTTGTTTAAGATCATCTTAACGATGATGAGCGCGGTCGGGTTAGTGGCGATTTCCGATAGTTTTAGAACGTTTTTGCATGAAATGGGGCATGTGGCGGTCGTGCGGTATTTGGGTCAGCCGGGTTTCATTGCAAGCGTCTATGGAGACGGGGTGATGATCGAAGATTACGATACGGATTTGAGCGATCTTCAAAGCTTTTGGGTGAGCATTGCGGGGTCGATCCCAACGGGAGTCCCTGCGTTGATCACCCTGTTGAGCGGCTTCGTGTTTTACGGAGTTCAAAGTTTTCCGTTCATTTTGGGGGTTGTGTGGCTGTTGGATGAATTAGCGGGAGTTTTGGGTCGCGGGGGTGATATCGAAAAAGCGATCGAGGATCTTCAAAGTTTCTTTGAAGGGCGGACTCACGGTGTTCCCATCAAGGGAAGAGCGATCGAGAAATTCCTGGCGGGGTGCGCTCCCGGGGATGGGTTACGAATCCGGTATCGTGATCGTGAGGAAGGCCGCCAACCGCTCGCAAATCAACACTGGAAAGTCGTCGAGGGCAAGCTTGATTCTTGGGAGATCCTGGACCGGATCCCGGTGCTACATCTCCGGATCACATTGGGGGGCGTTACGTTTGCGTATCGAGACGGTTATCTATCCCGCGAGCAGATCATGAGCATTGAAAAAATAGCGCTGGAAGAAGCTGATTCCAGCCCCCGTTCCGAAACCCCGCCCGCCCGCGCGGAGGTGAGCAAGGACTATGAGATCGGAGAAAATTTCGCGAGGATCGGAAGGCTTTGGTTTGTGCACGCAGCCGGGGAAAGGCTTCCAGCGGGGGGAAGGCAACTGACGGCTGAGGCATTGAAGGCCCGGGGATGGCGCGATGGCGAGCGGATCATTCCTTTGCGCGGGCTCGAACTGAATGCGCCGATTCCCGAGAATCCTGAAAGCCGTCTTTTCGATCTTTCTTATGAGCCGGCGACGATCAAGATCATCCTGTGGCTCCAGGAACTCAAGGAGAAGTTAGGGGATGAATTCAAGCAGCTTGTTTTTCTTGACGTCGGGACAGGGCACAGCGGGATCTTAGCCGCTGCGGCGGCAGCTTTGGGAGCAAGAAAGGTCTATGCCGTCGAAGATGGCAGCGAGCATAGGCGGCGGCTGGAGAAGATCCAGAATGCGGCGGAGCTTTGGCCTCACATGATGATGGCCCCTGAAGAAACGGCCGAAAGCCTCAGGAACGTCGAACAAAGTCTCGGGCTTGAGAGTGGGGTCATCGAATTGATCCAAAAGGACGCCACAACGTCCGAAGGTCTATTGGAAGGAGTCACGGTCGATGTGGCCATGATCAACATGAATATGTTCGGGCTGGGTTTAACAGATCCGACAGGGGAACGGGGTCTTTCTTTGCCAGAAATGGTGGTGGAAAAACATCAAGGCCGCATCCGGCATCTTGTTCTTGGCGGGGGCGCCGGCATCTATCCCATGATGGAAGAAGGCGGGACTAAATATGAAAGTCTGAAACAGATCCTGGGTCCCGGAGCTTCGATCACGGTCGGCGAGTTTATGCCAAGTCAAGGGCTCGTAATGAACGGTGCCGTGGTCGTCTATGAGTTCAACAGGGAGGGTCCTTCCAGTGATCGAACGAGCCCTTTCCGCGCGGAAACGCGGGAAGAGCCGTCGACGGCAACTTCGATGAAGGTTGAAACAAAATGGGGGACGATCGAGGTTCAGCTTAAGGGCGGTGAGGAGCCGGCTTTGGTTAATGCTTTGCGCGAAACGGTTCGAAGACTTGCCGGGGAATTGGCGGTGAACGAACGGACAATCCCTCGCCGATTGGATTACTTGGGCCGTGGACAGATCAATGCGGTCTTTTACAACCCGGATTCCGATCATCCGGAAACGCCGGTCCTCCGGCGGGTCTTTCCGGATGAGGAAAGAAATGCGATCGTTCAAGAGAGGCCCAATCCCGCTCGGGACGGGTTCGGCGACATCGAAGAAGAGAACTTTGTAGCCCGTAGCCGTTCGATCACCCCGCTCCTTGTCGAACAGGAAAAGATCGAAACAACGTTTCCGCAAGCTTTGGACGAGGCGCTTTCGGGCGGCAATGAAGCGTTGGCCATTCAACTTCTTGAAGGACTTGCCCGGCACGCTGAAGCATTCAGGGATTTGGGTTGGTTTGTTGTCGATGGGAATAAGCCGGACGGCTATAGCCTGGTGCGGCGCAACATCGGCGGGCGAGAAAAGGTTTTTGTTGTGCTTCATGACCTCGACGGATTGGTCCGGCAATCCTCGCATGAAAAGAAGGCCGAGCGAAAAACCTTGCAAGGGATCGATCTTGGGGATTATCAGGCAAGGTCGGAGCCGCAGTCCCTCGCCGATTTTTCGATAACGAATTTATCGCCCGAAGCCCTGTTCCTTTTTCTTGAATTTGCATCTAAAAATTATGACAGTTACCGTCTTTCAAGCCGAGCGAAAGGAGCTATCCAGGCCATGTTTGTCAGATCAATCGGAAGCATGGAGGAGAGCCAGAGACGGGATTTCCTTCTCGAGTATCGTGATCTTTTGCCAGCCGATCTTCCGATCTTCGGGCAAGTCTTTGGGGATGGATTCCATGAAGTGGAGGCAATCCAGAAAATGCCTGCCCAAGAGGGGCATCTCTATTTCACGCTTCGATGGGAATATTTTCAAGCGCTGTCGGAGGGGAAAGATCAGTTTTACCGACTTAATAAAGTGGCCCCAGCAGTACTGGCCGCAATGAGGAATCTTTCGGCCAATGACCGTTTTACCGGAGCGGCTCGGGAAAAAAAGGTACTCGACGAGATGATCGACGGTGCCGTCGGCCAATTGAAGTCCTATCTTGACAATGAACAGTGGAATCCGCCTGCCGAAAATCTAAGGCAAAGACTTTTGCAGTTCCAGAGCATTCGGGTTGAACAACCGTCAGTGTTCTCAAGATTCCGTAACGGGCTCTTAGCGCTTGGGGATCGCTTGACAAAAATACGGCGCTCCGAATCGCGAACGCAAGATCTTAGGAAATGGATCAGAGAAAGCAATGCCGGAATTAAAAAATGGCGGGCGCCGTCGGCGCTGAGGGCGTCGCGAAGCGCGAGGGTCAAGAAAATGATCGCGTTCGGTATTGCGACGGCGACCATTATAGGAACGGTCGTTCTGTTTTTGACCATGAATCCGTCGATCGCCTGGTGGACTTGCGGGATCGGCATTCTGACATCGATCCTTTCCGTTACTTTGAAGATCCGGGCCAGCCCGCGGCTTCGCATTCAGCCAGGCGACGGGGCTTTTGCCCGTTTCTTCAAAAATACCGCCAATACTCTCTTGTCCGCTTTCATGCTGATCAGTTTTGCGGCCATCATGGAGGCTTCGGCGGCATTGTACTTCAACGGTGGATGGCAAAGTCTTCGAGACCAGATCGCAGCGCTGTTTAATCGCCCGGCCTTGGTCGAGATCGCTGTCCCCCCATCGGCGGTGCCGGAAGCGCCCAAAACCGTCGCTGAAAATGTTCCGGCGCCCGTTCTGGCGCCTGTTCCGGCAACGGCCACCAATGTAACCCAACCCAGCGTTGGAATGGCTGAAGCGCCTTCCGGAGATGCCTCCGCTGTTGTTAGCGTGGCCGGGGTTACGACGACGAATTTCGCTGAGGCGGGGAGTTCACCGCTTCCCGACACACTTCCCTTGACAGGATTATTCCCTTCGACGCCGGGGCTTCAGACTACGACTTCCTTGCCTCCTGAGTTTTCTGCGCCGCACGATCTACAGGCAGATCTTGCGAAACTGCAGCAGGTGATCGCTTTTGGGAAAAACAGGGACTGGGTGATCCAACGAGCGAAGGAAGCCGAGGCGAGAAACAAGGCGATGACCCTTGAAGAACGCGTCGAGCGATTTTCAGAAATTGCCCGAGCGGTCCTCTGGGAGGTTTACGGACCTTTCCTTCCGGAGCAAGAACTTCATGCCTGGTTTTATCATTTGATGTACGCCTATTTTCTCGAATCCGATTATGGGATCATTGAGATCCAACACATTTCCGTTAAGACCAAGAACGGAAAAAGAGCATTAGTTCCAATTACGGGCAAAGCCCTGGGAGTTATGCAGGTCGAAGACCGCACGGCGGGAGGCTTGATCGAAGAGAGTTATAAGTATTTAAGTCTTCAGCCAGAAGGTAGGTTCGCTCTCATGAGAACGAACGAAGCGGCAGGATTAGCCCGTCTATTGGGGATACACCCCATGACTTTTGCTGCGATCGCAGAGCAACCGATAGGAGGAGACCCA
Source organism: Candidatus Omnitrophota bacterium (assembly GCA_049324575.1). Taxonomy (GTDB): domain Bacteria; phylum Omnitrophota; class Omnitrophia; order Omnitrophales; family Aquincolibacteriaceae; genus JBMONI01. The sequence continues at coordinate 28,050 of JBMONI010000028.1, forward strand.
GAATCGGCTCGTCATATTTTTGCTTTTCGTGCAGGGGATCCTGAAATAGCCTTTCGATTAGGAGCAAGCTGGCTTAGTCGGCGGGCGATCGGTCTGAAAGGTAAAGCTATCAAAACAAAAGATCCTGCTGCGCCTCGGAATCTATCCGATCTGGTCTCGCGGGAAGGATTCAAGAAGGTTTATGAAACAGAATACCGCGCGGCGGAAGGTAAGCAAAAACCACGTTCAGATGAAGATCACGCCAAGGCTTATAAAACATTGCATGAATTCTTCGGCCCCCGCGCGGAGGCGCGCTTGTTTTCCTCGGAAAATTACGAGAATTCCCAGCGTTCGGTGCTTTCGGAAAGATTCCTTGGAAAGGAAATGACACCCGAGAGTCTTTTTGAAGCCGTGTCCGAGATCGCGCGAACGCAGACGCGGTATGAGGGCATGGTCGAGGCGATCCTCTACCGTCAGCGTGGGGGAGAAAGATTACCGGTCGTGATGATCGGCGACGTGGTTAAGGACGGCAAAGCACTGACAAAAGAACAGATCGAAGCGGAATTCGGGGTCAAAGCCGTCACGGACGAAAAAGGACAACCGGTCCGCCTCTTTGTTTGGCCGCATCAGGGAAGGAACAGCTATCTGGCGATCCCTTCGACCGTCGTTTACGATGAGAGATCCGGGATCCAGACGGTTTATTTCGGGACTCCGCAACAGATGCCGGAAAGTGTGCTGGCGGGGATCCCAGAAGACCGGGTGGCAGAGGGTAAGGCGGTGGAATTTAAAGGGCTTGGGACCGTCGGTTTTCATCAATATTACGAGGAACGAACGTTCGCGACGCTCGCTGAGGTCGAAGCGTATTTATCGGAGGCAAAGAATCTCGGTTCCTATGGATTCGAGACGCTTTCAGACATCTTCAGGAGGGTGCGTGTAGAGATGGAACGCATCGAAACTTCCGGGGCAGAAGACAAGATCGAAATCGAGGGGGAAGAGCATGAGATCGCGATTAGGTTCGATCCTGCAGCGAAAGATCCGGAAAAGTTCCGCATCGAACACACCTTCCGTGTCGGGGAGATGATCGGACGAGACGGCCTCTTTCTGGATTTTCGCTATCAACGCGTTTCCGCGCAGGCGCCGCCGGGGGGAGTGCGGGTTTGGTCCGAAAAGAGCGCTTTCAATAATCAAAAATTGATGAGAAGGAACGGAGCACTGATCAATACGGCGGTCTGGAAAGCCGGGACCCTTGGCAAAGGGGGGCTGGGATTTTCGATCAGAGTCCGTTTCGGGGATGTGCTGCGGCTGGGCGCGATCGACGGCACTTCGCTCGAAGAGTCGCCTGAGGAGCTATGGCAGTATCTTTCTTACCGCTTTCAGGGCGCGACCGACGAGGCTACCCGCGCGAATCTTGTTCAGGAATGGCTGCCGAAGGTGACTGCGAATATTGGACGGAATGCGAAGGCCGTTGTTCTTTCTCGCTTTGATCTGCACGAATCCCAGGGGATCGGAAAGGACTCCGGAGCCTCCGATGGATGGATTACGGACCTTGATCTCGGGAATGCCGGCAAGGTGACCGATGGAGAGCGCCAAACCGCCTTGGTCGAACGGTATTTTATCTTTATCGATCTCCTGGGTTATAAATTCGCCCGGAAGTTCTTTCCGGAAGACCCTGCCAAACAGGAAGCGATCCGAAAAGCGGCCCATTTGAATTTTTGGAATGCGCTCTTCAAAGGCACGAGAGGTTCCGCTGAAGGAGCGTATCAGAAAGTTTCCGATCCCGGAATGGATTATGCGGAAGCGGTCCGGCAGGTATCCCAGGATGCAGTCCAATTCTTATTCCCCTCTCTCCGGACCCGAGTTCCCCGCGCCGAATTGCGGGCGGCGCAAAAAGGCCGTCCTATCTTTGATCCTGTGACAGAAGATCTCGCGGGGAGAGGCAAATACCTTTCGCCGAAAGAGCGCCGCGCGGCCATCGCCGGATTTTTCGAGGATTTCTTCCGGGCCGTCGATAGTTTCCGGGAGCTGAAACCGTCGGTCTGGATGAATGCGCTCCGCCGGACGGAGCTGATCGGACAAGACGGGAATGTGGACAAGCTTGTGGAGATCCTGGGCCACGCGGGATTTTTTAGAAGCGAAGCGTTTCGGCAATTGGTCCGAAGCCGTGTACAAGAATTTTTATTGGATGGGTCGGGGACCAAGTCTTTGACGAAGGGGAATTATCGGACGGCGGCGGAACTGACCCGAAAGACCGCGGAAAAACTTTTTGAACAATATCTTTCAAGTAGCGTCAGAGTCCCCGGGCTGAGTCTCGGGCATTTCCGGACTTTCTTTTTGAGGCTCCATCAAAAATATCTTTCGACCTTGCTCTTTTATGTCCTCAGCAAACAGATGTCGAAAGGGATCGTGGTCGCCGTATTCGCGGTGATCGCCGAAATGTTCCTCGTGTCCGGTTTCCCCGGACAAATACTTGTTTTCGTGTTCGGAGCTTTTGTGTCGTGTTTTGTGGTGCGTCCGCCGATGTCCCGGCTTGTTGCGGTCGACAAGAATTGGGTCCGGCATGCGCTCGGAGAGACTTTAACGAACAGGATCCAGGGGATTACAGACGAAAACATCATGACAGCGGAGGCTTCTTTTGAGGCGAATTTCGAGGCGATCAGAAAAAAGTTCCCTTCGCGGGAAGATCAAACCCTGTTCTTTGAGACGCAAAAAATCCTTCGGAAGGCTTTGGGCGTGAATCTCAAATACCAGTGGGCATCGGCCGACGGCCGTTGGCTTGCCGAAGCCGATCTCGGAAAAAGGGATGCTGATTCCGTCGCGGTCCTGATGCTTCGGGAGGTTGCCAGCAAGAACCATGGCTATTTGGAGCGTCTTGAGCAAGCATGGAAGAAGGATGCTGCAGGGCTTCGGTGGACCCTGCGGAGGGCTTTGGCCGAGCGGTTTTTGAGACTGGTTCCGCTCGCCCGACTGCCCGTCACCGAAGCGATCGCGGAAGGGGTGGCTTTGGAAGCAGTCAGTGGAAGACGGCGGGCTTCCCGGGCTGACTTGGATAGACTCGCCGAACAAGCGCGGAAATCCTTCACGAAACAACCTGCGCGCTATGCGGAAGCGTTGAAAAAGAGGATCCTCGAACTTCCCAGGGACCAGCAGAGCATCGAGTTGACCCACTACTATGCTTATCTTAGGGTGCGGCTGAAGCGTATCGCGGAGGATATTCGAACGAAAAGAACGCCCCGGCTCAGCTATTTCCAGATCCAGCTCGGCAAGGCGAATGCCTGGCTTAAGATCCTTCAAACCGGGGTCTTTGACGAGAATTTGTCAGACCATGGCTATGATCCGGCCCGGATGACCGAAGAGCTCGCAAGTGCCATCGAGGAAGTGGCTTCTTCCATCCGCGCGGAATTGCGGGAGCAGGAAGGGGAAGAGGCCGGCCCGATTCAGTTTCCGGAGATCGCAAAGCCTTTGATCATTGATGCGACCCACATCCATATCAAGGTGCTCGCGATGATCTCGCTGATTTTGATGCTGGGGATGCTGGATCCAAGGAATTCCTACCGGCTTCAGGACTGGATGAGCTATCTCAATCTCTACCGGCTCCAGATCGCTGCGGGGCTTACTCCGGATATTCCGATCGATAAAGTTGTGATCGGGACCGCGGTCATTCTCTCCCCGTTCCTTCTGGCCGCGGGAGCGTTGCTTTTCCGCCGGGTTCGCCGCACTTTGCCGCAGAAAGAGGCCGGCGTCAGAACGGCTCCGCCGGAAGGCCGCGCGGAGGCGCGAAAAGTGGACGAACGGATCTTGAAAGAAGCAGTTGAGCGGCTAGCCTCGCTTGATCTGGGGCAGCACGATGCGTCGAGGACAAGCGCTCATACGATCTACCATCAATATATCGATCAACAAAGTCAGAGAGGCCGGTCGGTCACCGAAGCGTCTAACGCCATTTTGCGGGCCCTTTTGGAAAAAGCCGAAACTGAAAAGGACAGGGCTTCCCTGACCGCCGCTTACTGGCTGCTGCTGATGTTGGGCTCTGCAACGGGGGCTGTGGTGGAGAATTTTTCGGATGCGGCGATGGGAGACCGATACAAGATCCTCGAAAATCTCCAGCAAATGCATGATTTCTTCCGGTGGGGCGAGCGCCTTGCGCGGCGCATAGATCCCCGGATCGAAACGAATCTCAGGAATTCCGCGGATTTCCTGGCGTCTTTGAGCAAGACCGGACTCAAAAGCAAACTGCAATATCAAGCCGGGAATGAGTTCAAACGCGGGGACCGGTTCTTCCTTCCGAAGGATCTCGGGCTTTATCCCCATATGACCTGGGCGTTACCGGAGGCCGATACAGGCGCGACGGTCTATATTCAGATCGCCTGGGACCCGGCCCGCAAAGGATTGATCGTGCGTAAAATGATCGAGAAGCCGCAGGCCGGTGAAGGACCGGTCGAAGAAGTGGTCCTGCCGGTCGGCCAGGCGCTTGAGATCGGGCGCGGGCGAGGCCAAGGAATCGGGAATATCCCGGAAGCCTTTCGCCAGGTGTCGCGGGAGCATCTGAAGATCCATTTTGATGAGGCCGGGAATGCGCTCGTCGATTTCAGGGGGCAGAATTCGAGCCGCGTCATCATCCGCTCCGATCTTGTTTCCCGCGCCGAGGCGCGGATGGCCGAAGAAGGGACAGCGGTCGTTGAAAAAACGCCTGGGGCTGAAACGGCCCCGGAATGGGCGCAGGAATTCATCGAAGAGCAGCAGTTCACGTTAACAAGCGGCGCAGACGAAGACCGAGGGGATTTTACATTCCGCTGGCGGCAAGCAGGCCCCCAGGGTTCTTGGATCTCTGTCTGGGCGGAAGACGAGATCGGCGCGACCGTCGGCTGGTTCCATTTCAAGCTTGGAGCGAACGGTGTCGCGGAAGCGGAGAACAGTCATGACAAGGCGGAGTCGGATATGCTGGAGAAAGCGGGTGAGGAAGCAATTCCCAACGCCGATTTTGCCGTTTTTGTCGAACCTTCGGCTACAGGCCGGGGGATCGGGGATGCTTTGCTTCAGCTCGGAGGCCGTTTAGCGCGTCACCAGTTTGGTGTTCGTGAGATCCTCTTCAAGAACGTAACTTCCGGTCGCGCGAAGGTGCTTTATGAAAGAAATCAGGCTACGAAAGTTCCGAAAAAAAATGAATATGTATTTCCGACAGGCACTTTAAAGGAAACGGTTCCTGCGATCGCCGAGCCTAAACCCCAAGCCAGCCGGCGCCGCGCTGAGAGTCGTACTCTATCGCGGGCCGAAGCAAGGACAGTGTTTTCACCGGAAATTTCGGCCCTTCTTGAACAGGAAGGCATTGTTACCCAAGATGCGCGAGGGAGAATGAAAAGCCGGATCAAAATAGGCGCGCGCATCCCCGTTTCTCAATTCAAATCCGAAAATGCTTTGGGGATAGGGCTTTCAGGCGAAATCTATTCGGATTCCAGCGAGCCGGGTGTTTTTTACAAGGTTGTCCGAAAAGCCGACCTTTCCATGCCCCCTGAAGAACAGGCCAAGCTGACCCTCGAACGGGCCATCGATCTGATCTCCGAGGCGCAGAATCTGAATGCGGTCCGGACGCAGAGTCTGCAACCCAGATACGAGAGGACCCTTCACGATCTGCTGGCGGCAAAACTCCGTTCGGGGACCGCCGAATTGCTTGAGATCGGAGAGACGGATGACGGCCGGTTCTATCTGAAACTCCGCGGGATCCCTGGGGGGCATTCTTTGGACAGCGCGGAAGGACAACAGCTTAATTTTGGGCAAAGGATCCTGATCCTTCAGGAAGCGGCTTTGATCCTTGCGGCCGTTCATGAACAGACCTATGGGCAATCGACGACTGAAGGAGATCTTCTCCGATGGATCCATGGCGATATCAAACCCGGTAATATCCTTTTCCGTCTGGGGACAAATGCGCGCGGAGAACTGGAATATCAAGTGATGATCATCGATTTTGGCTCGGTGACGGGATATTCGGCGAGAGGGTATAGGCTGGAAGGTCTTCGGCCGCGTTCTCGGTCGGAATCTTATACTTCCGAACAAGACTACGAGGTTCACCAAGGGACGGGTCAGATGGAAAAATACAGTTATCGCACGGATGTGTTCATGTTCGCCCGGACCCTGATCGAGGTCCTTTTGAATTTGTCTCCTTTTGAATCCAAAGAATTGCAGAAAGCTTTCGAGGATCCCGGTCTCATGAGGCGTTATCAGAGCGCTGCGGTGGCCCGACTGGAAAAGTCCAAGGACCGTGAAACTTGGCTGGATCGTTTCTTTGTTTCGATCCGAAGCAGTTTTCCGGCGAAGAAAGATCACTGGCTCACCCGTATTTTTGATCTGACTAACGGGATGACCCAGGCGGACCCGGCCGATCGGAATGTGCCGGGACCATATTCGAATATGATGCTGAATGTGGCGGCTGCGTTGGAGGATATTTACAAGGAATGGATAGCAAGCGCCGAAAGAAGCTCTCAACTCTATCGCAGCCCGCGAACGCCGACTCGACGGCCTCGTGCGGAGTTGAGACAGATTGTCATGTTTGATGTCGGAAAAGGAGAAGAGGGCTTTGAACAGGCGATGGAGGGCCTTCGCCACTATGCGGGAGAAAGTAGGGTGCCGGGACTTTCGGTGAACCCGGACGGGCGGCAAGTGATCTTTGAGAAAGGAAACTGGGGGGCTGTCGCTCTTGATGGGCGGAATGGAGAATTGACGATCCGTTTCAAAAACAATACCGGAACGAAAACTTCTGTTTTAAGGGACCAAGCTGTATCGTTTCTTCCGAAGGGAGATGTCGTGCTTTCTACGGGGGATCTCGCGGATAAGAATCCGCCCATGAATCAAGTGATCGCCGCAATGCAGCCTCAGCCGGAGCGTTTTTCGGACTATTGGGATGCGAATTTTACGGTTCAGGGGATCGGTTTCAATCCACAAACGGGAAGATTTGTGCTGCGCTTGCCTGAAAGCGGGGTTCGAGCATTCCAACAGCGAGGGACAGCTGCCGACGGTGAAAATCTCCTTCAATTCAAGTTTAATCCTGCGGGATTTTTAGAGTTCCAGGCGAGCGCCGAGGAGGGGCCGGGCCGCGGTCTGCCCCGCGCGGAATTGAGGATCGCCGCAGAGCAGCCCGTGGATCTGAATGCGCGCCATGTCGTGGCGCTGGATTTTTCAATAGCACCCGCTGAAGTCAACGCGTCCTATATCGAGAATGTTTTTGATGTTTTTCAGGAGCGGATGGCCGGGATTTTCGGAGAAAAACGACCTATAGCCGGAACGCAGCTCATCATCGGCTCTCACGGAATACGCCTTGAAAATGCTTCTTCGAAAGAGGAAGAGCTTAATTTCGGCCCGGCGGTCTTGAATGCGATCGAGGCTTTGGCGGAAGAGGCGAGGCGGACCGGAAGTCCAGTTCAAGGGAAGATCGCTTTTAGATTTTATCGGCAGGGAGATTTTTTAGTGGTGGAAATACAGGACAATGGGCCCGGGATGAGTCGGGAAGTGTTGGGCCGTCTTAATCCGGCCAATGTGTATACGACAAAGCCCGATCCCGAGCTTGAGATTTTGACAGGAGGATATGGGGTCGGTATAGGTCGGTACGAAGGATTAGTTGCGCCGCTTAAGGGTGAATTGATCATCAAGACCCAAGAACGCCGAACAGGAAAAATCTTTATGAAGAGGATCGATTTCAGACAACAGGATAAAGACCCTTGGGGTGTTCCAATTTCGGAAGTTTTGGGGGAAGAAGCAGAAGGAACGATAGTGCAATGGATACTTCCTTATGCCGAGGTCGCGACCGAAAATGCGGCGGACGGATCGCAAAAAAGGGCTGTTCCCATGCCTGTGGCAAAGGCTTCGACGGCGATGACTCCTTCGAAAAGCCGTGCGGAGTTGAGGGATGTGAAGTTGGGGTTCGATGCGGGGTTGCTGCAAAAAGCGGAAACCCGGCCGGGCATGGGCGCGCCCGTGATCGCGGGTATTATCGCAGGCGGCGGGATCCTGCTTCTTGCTCCGATGGGGATCGTGGGAATTTCCGCGAACCGGCTCGCAGGCGAAGCGGATCTTGATGCGACGGCCTCTCTTCTTCGCCCGGCGGAGGATACATCCCTCACTGCGTTATCCCAGTTCGCGGACAACGGCCAAGCCATTACGCTTTTTGGATTACTGGACCGCGCGCCTTCCGCGGAGGAGATTACCCGGATCCGCACCCTGGCGGGCTTGCATCCGAATCAAGTGTTCCGCCATGTGGTCTTCAGCCGGGAGGTTGCGGAGTCGGCGCTGAACGCTGACGTGATGGGGGCGCTTGCGGGCGCGAAAGAACTTGCGGGTTCAAAGCGTTACGGGATCCGCGTTGTCCGGCTGGATAGCCGTTCGACCGGAAAATTACAGGCGGAACTGGCGTCCCTCAAGCGTCTGACCGGTTCCGATGCGGCGGATGCGACGATGTTCGCGGCGATGGTGATGCCCTCCGATATTCTCGAAGCCGTGAGCGCGAGCGGCGCGCTTGATCCCGAGATCCTTCCGATGGCGGTCTTGACGCATCGCGGAAGTTTGAGCCCCGAAGAAAATCTTGCCGCGGATCTTTTGGCCGGGGATTTTTCGAACAAGGTCTTTCTCGGTCTGCTGGAGCAGTTGGGTGAAGGCTTCGTGCGCGCGGGCGCCGGTTACGGGATCACGGATGAAGCGATCGCTCAAATCGCTGCCGAGATCGTTGCCGCTATGCGCGCAGCGGCTCAGGCTGCTCAAGCCGCGTAACCAACCTAGCAACAAACAATCCCATTAACACCCCGGAGGTGTTACTCAAATCTTAAATCCGAAACTCTAAACAAGCCTGAAATTCGAAGCGCGAAAGCACAAAAGTTGCCAATACAAGATTCGGACTACCGATCTTGTATTAGGATTTATTCTCATGCTTTCCTTTTTTCGAATTTCGGGTTTGTTAAGGATTTCGAATTTCGTATTTAGGATTTCCTCCAGGGACAGGTTCCGTCTTTTTTTCCGACCTGTCCCCGGTCTTTGGCTCAGGCCTTCAGGGAATATTTTTCGAGTTTGCCGCTTCCCGAGTAATAGATCCAGCATTCCCGCACGGCGCCTTCCGCGACGATACTGATCAGGCGATCCCGGACCGAGATGGCCGGCCGGAGCGCGACGGCGTCCAGGAAACTTTCTCCGCCCAGGAATTCACGGACCAGGCCGGATCTTTTCGTGTCCCGGACCTCGCATCCGGTCTCGAGCCAGTCGTCGACCACATATTCAAGCGGGGAGAACGACGGCCCGGCGGGAGGTTCTCGGCGCGGGGGGATCTGCTTTAGGGTTTTCATGGGAACTCCTTTCCACGGTCGATACGCGAAGTGTATCCCGCCTCGGTCTGCGAAGGAAGGACGGGCAAGCGAAGGGCGTGCGGGAAGGATAATATAAGTAGGGAAAAGGATATTAATAGAAGAGGTGCCTCAGGCGGGTGGCGGCTCCTTCGAGGCCTATGGTAGAATACGCCCCATGCCGAGCCGGCCCAGCAAACAACTTGAAGTTTTTCCCAATCCGCAGCCAGGGCGGGACTATGGGATCCGCATGGAATGTCCGGAGTTCACCTGCCTGTGCCCCAAGACCGGCCAGCCCGATTTTGCGGTCGTCCATATCGCCTATGTCCCCGATAAGCTTTGCGTCGAACTCAAAAGCCTGAAACTTTATCTCTGGAGCTACCGGAATGAGGGAGCTTTCCACGAAGCGGTGACCAACCGTATCTTGGACGATCTTGTCAAGGCGGTCCGTCCGCGGTGGATGAAGATCGAAAATGCGTTCTTGGTGCGGGGCGGGATCAAAACGACGGTCGAAGCGACCTACCGGAAAAAGGGTTTTAAAGGGCCCCTTGCTGGCGGATAGAGATCAAGGACGATCCACTCTGCAGAGCACGATCCCTGTTTGGTGAATTGTCATTCCGAGCGACTGAATCGGACAAAGACCGTAGGGCAGATTTAAACCTGCCCTACTTTTCTGGACCGCGAGATTCTTCGGCTCGTTTCGTGGAATGAGGTGAGTCCCGCCGTGGGCGGGACCCGCTTAGGATGACAGAAAACATAACCCTTTGTCATTTTCAGCGGAGGTTCTGGCTTTCTTCGTAAAGCTCGTCGACCCGATTTCTGAACTGCTCATCCGCCGCCTGATACATGTTCACCATCCGCGTGCGGTTGGCCATCCCCGATTCTTCGTTCGTCTTCATGCTGTTCTCGAGGTCCGCGATCTCCTGCTCGAGCTTCTTTTTTTCTTCTTCCGGCAGTTCTTCCTTTTGCAGGCGGTCCGCAAGCTTTGCTTTCTGGATGCGCAGTCGGGCATTCTGCTCCTGAAGGTCGTAATACTCACTGCTCATGGCGGTATGCTGTTCCCGGAGCTTGACACGTTCTGTCTCGAGCTCTTTTTGGAACTCCGTGATGAGCTCGGGTTCGATGAGCTCCATTTTTTCGAGCCGGGTCAGCTCCAGTTTTTGCGCTTCTTCGGGGAGGCCCTCGTCTTTTTCTTCAGCTGCTTGAATCGGCAAAACCCAGGCAACGGTTCCTAGGATCAGGACCCATAGGAAAACAAATCGACGCATGGTTTTTATCCTTTCTTTGCTCCGTGCAGGGCTTTTCCCGCGGAGCGATCGTGAGCGGGGAATTTAAAACCCCCTCGATCCTTCGGAGGAGCGCAGGGGAAAATCTGCAATACCCCGTTTTTTTTAAGTGCATAGCCAATAGAAAGAGCCAAAATACTAAACCTTGATATTTCATAACCCTTTTATGCAAAGGGCCTTACAAAAAATAAGTATAGCGCATGGGAGATGAAATTTCAAAGACTAAATTTAGGCTTGAAAACAATATGGAATATATGTAAGCTTATTATAGATAAAAGAAGAATATTAATGATATAAATTACTATAAAGGTGAAACCATGAAAGGAATGAAGGAAATTCCTGCGGGTTTTACACTGATCGAACTTGTCATTTCGATCGTGGTCTTGGGTTTTGCGGTCCTTGCGTTGGTCAAGGCGATCACCGATGTCAGCCTTGTTACCTTTGAAGCGCAGTTCCGGGACCAACAGACCCTGCTTGGCCAGGAGTTGATGGAAGAGATCCGCAGCAAGCGTTTTGATGAACGGGTCGCCAAATCCGGAGGGCAGTGGAGCCCGACCCTCGGTCCGGATCCCGGCGAAACTTCGAAAAGCGAGTACGATGATATCGATGATTATCACAATTTCAGTGAAACACTGACCGGAGATTTCAGCGGGTATACCAGAGCGGTCCAGGTCGGCTATGTGAATGCCGCGGCGAGCCTTACGACCGTTGTGTCGGATCCGACGCAGAATTTGAAACTGGTCGTGGTGACGGTAGGTAAATCGCCCGCGACGGATTATACGATCCGGACCCTGATCGGAAGTCAGCGTAAGCGGGACCAGCTCTATTGACCGCGGGTGGAGGAGCAAGGGGATGAAGAGGACAGCGCGAAGCTTGGGATCGAAGTTCGCTGGTTTCACCCTGGTGGAACTCTTGCTTGTGATTCTCTTGCTCGGGGTGATGAGTTTTTCGATCGTGAATTTCGTCAAGCCGATCATGGATTTTACGCTGATGAAGAACGACTTTGAGGGCCCGGTGCGCGAAGCCAAATACGCGATTGCCCGCATGGCCCGTGAGATCAACCAGATCCGCGATCCGGCTTCGGTGCTGGTGGCGAATTCAAGTCAGGTCAGTTTTGTCGATGTGAACGGGAATACGATCGCGTATGCCCTGGTGGGCAATGAGCTCAAAAGGAACAACATCGTATTGGCCCGTTCCGTGAATGCCCTGACCTTGAGTTATTGGGGGACCAACGGCGCCGTTCTCGATCCTCCGACGATTTCTCCCGAGACGAATATTGCGCGTATCCAGGTCCAGGTCTCGGTCACGGCGGTCCATGGGACCGTAACCCTGCGGACGCAGGTCCGGCCCAGGAATCTCTATTATTGAGGAGGTGGTCCCTATGAAAGAGGGAACAGGTTTTTATTTTGATCGTAAAAAGGCCTCTCCCTTCAGCGGCGAAAGAGGTTTTTCCCTTCTGTCCGTCATCTTTGTGCTTTTGGCGATGAGCGCAGTGGGAGTCGGCGTCAGCCAGACGGTCTCTTCGAAGGCGAGGGCTTCGGCCGAAGAGGCCTTGGGGCTTTCCGCTTTTAACAGTGCGGAAGCGGGATTGCAGTATGCGATCACCCAACGAGTCGCTCCGCTGACGGATTTCTCGGGCCTGACCGATGAAACCCAAACGTTCGGGGACGCTTCGGTCGCGATCCGCTATCTCGACAAAACCCAGTATTCTGCGATGGTCGAATCCACGGCGACGATCGGCAATACCAAGCGGACCGTTCAGCAGAAAGTGTCCCAAGCCCTTCCGCTCGGCAAATCGGTCTATGCCGGGGGTGATATCGCCTTTGACATCAATCCGATCTGCGGAGGTTTCCGGAACAATTACTGTCTTCCGATGAGTGGTTATACCACGGCCGATTTCGGCGCGGGCGGAAGCATCAGCCTCGAGACCCTGTTTTGGGCTATGGGGACCGAAACACCTTATATGTCGGTGGTTTTGCCGGGTTCGCAAGTCGATGCTTTGGTTCCTCTGATCACCGATACAACGCATAACGGGAACTTGACGGTCGGCCCCGGGTATTTCGGTCAGAACGTTCACGTGACCGGCGATGTCGCCATCCAGGGAGGCGCGGCGATCGATGGCAATATCGTGGCCGACGGGGATATTACGATCCAGGGGACCGTGACCGCGCTTGGAACCATCGCGGCGGGCGGAAGCATTGACGCCAGTCTCGCCAATAGCACGGTGTTCATTGCAGAGGCGGGCCCCAACGGGGAGGTCCTTCCGGCCTTGATGGCGGAAGAAAATATCGATATTTACGTGAACGGGCTCGGTAGTTTGATCCGGGGGCCGATCATTAGCGGGGGTGAGACCTATCTGCATTCGGATATCGAGGTGCGCCCGCTCCTGGCCTTGATCCTCGGCATGATCGCTTATGTCTGCGGAGCGGATTTTTCCGAGATCCAGTTCGATCTGATGGCGATCGACGGGGCGGTCCTGACCGGAGAGGACTTCCGCATCGAGAACAATGAGGGGTTCGTGCTCATTTATGACCGGGACGATCAGGTCGCGACGATGGCGCAGAAGGGGAATCTCAAAATGCGGGACTGGAAGGAAAGCTGAGATCGGATCCGGC
>JBMONI010000029.1:0-5495 GCA_049324575.1 Candidatus Omnitrophota bacterium
CGGACGATGATGATGATGTGGCGGATGACGACGACATAGCGGACGATGATGACGATGTGGAATGTCCGGTGTTTACGCCTCCTCCGGCGATCGGCAGTTGTATGAACGGAACATCCGCATGTCCCCAGGGATATCGTGTGACAGCCTATTTAGAAGTGCCGGGCATGCCGGGTTGTCCGAATGCCAAAGAGATCATTACGGGGGAATGTTGTTCAGGGATTATCCCTCCGCAATGCGTCAATGGATACACCCTTAACACAGCGACGAATCTTTGCGAATGCGCATGCGGAGAAGGGTTCAAAAAGGACGAAACAGGCGGGGTTTGCAGCTGTGTTCCGAAGGGCCCTTGTGACGATGTGGAATGTGCGGCCGGGGAAAGTAAGTTTTACAACGGGATCAGTTGTGTCTGCGAGGAAAAGACTTGCGCGGAACGGGAATGTTTCAACGGATATGGCCTCGAGGCGGCGGGGGAAGATTGCAGCTGCGAATGCTCAGGCATTGTGGCGGCTGACAACTCCTGCCAGTGCTCGGGGATGAGCTGTCCGGCGGGACAGACCCTGGTTCTTGAGGGGAAGGTTTGCACGTGTAAAACAGGTGGCGGTCCCGGAGATGGAAAAGATGATCGACTTTGCTACCGCCCAGCGCTCGGCGAATGTGTCAACCCGGACGGGAAGTGCCCGGCCGGTCGAGAAGTTGTCGGGTATCAGGAGATCCACTGCGAGGATTGCTCGGACTCCTGTAAGGTGGGCCCGGTCTTGGGTAAGTGCTGCGAGGATGAAGACGAAGGATGCCCGAGCGGGACCACCGCCAACCCCGGCGGCGATTGCATTTGCCAAAAAGAGTCTTCGGAAGCGCCGGGATGCTTTGAATGTGCCGAACCGATTCCGCCGGTCGGATGTTCGGGGCCGGCTGTCACCCGCGCTAACGAATGCCAAGTTTCAAGGAAGATCAGCGGAGGCGGGTGTCCTTCAGGGTTCCGCGCCAATTCAACCCTGGATTACTATGAATGCTTGAATGTTCAACGGCGGTGCATCGATACAGGCGGGGTTGTTCAAGATTGTGATCCTGTCTTGATTAATAATATCGGGGGTTCTTCCTCTACGAACGAGGATGATATCGATCCCTGTGATTCTTCGGGCGTCGATGACCCCGACCCGTCGAATTATGTGATCCGGGGTTGTGACGCCTATCCGAAGTGTAATTATCAACTGACTTCAAACCAGAATGTCTAGGTGCGATCAGCGTTTTTTGATCACAACGGCTATCAATAAAGCGTGACTGACCCCAACCCTTTTCCGCTCCGGTTCGCTGTTGCTATTGCTGTTTTCCTTTTTTATCTGACTGTTTTTCTTTTATTTGTCAGCGTGGGTTTTGATCGTGGGGAGCTTATTGGCGTTCGCTTTTCTTTGATCGGATTGATACTCTTTCTTTCTTTTTGCGTCGGTCCAAAACATTTTTTTAAAGGACTCGGACGATCGCCGACCCTGATGGTCTTTGGGCTGTTTCTGATCTTTCTTCTTCTCCGCTCGTTTTTGAAGTATGGGCAGGCCGAGATGCCGCTTTTAGGGGCGGGGGCCCAGATTCCGGATACGGGCAGTGTCAGCGGGATGACCCAACGGTGGTTTTTCTTTTTTGCTCTTGTGTGGAGTTCATCGGTTTTTCTCCGAACGCGGGAAAGGACGAAGGGTTTTATCCGTTTTGTCGGCGCGGTGGTTTCCGGGATTGCTTTGACCGCGCTGGTCCCTTTTCTTCTGAACGGCCAGTATGGATATATCCACCAGGGGAAATTCGTTTTTTTTCCGCCTTTCCTCTATTTTCATCCCGATGTCGCCAAATATTTTCTGGGCACCTTTGCGCATTTTAATTACATCGGGGATCTCCTGGCCATGGGATTCTTCCCGGCCTTGGGGCTCGTGACGTACGCGATCGTGACGCATCTCAAGAACATCGAGTACCCGGGGAACCGGCGACGTTTCCCCTGGTTCGAAGCGACCCTGATCCTCATCGCTGCCGTGGTTTGCGCGGTCACGATCTTTCTTTTTTTCTCACGGGGCTGCATCGTCTCTTTCCTGGTCTCTTTTCTGCTCTATTGGTTGATCTTTTTATGGAAGATCCATCAGCGGAGGGTGACGGTCTTCGTCCTTATCGTGTCGACCCTCCTCGCGCTGAGCGTTTTTTTCGTCGGGAATTTTCAAAAAGCCTGGCAGGAAGTGAAGACCCTGCAATCCGAGGTCGAGAGCCCTTCGAGTTTCCGCAATAATCTCGAAGGAGGCAAAGCGGCGCTGGCTATGTACCACGATCACCGGGTCTGGGGCATCGGGACGGGGAATTACCGCGCGCGTGTCATGGAGTATTCCGAGACGATACGGACGGAGCCGGGGCTGACCCTGGCCCGTTTTGTGGTGCTTTGCCATTATCTGCAGGTGCTTGCCGAAGAAGGCGCGGGCGCGTGGATCTATTTTGCCATGCTAGGCGTTTTTCTCTTCGAAGTGATCCGCGGATTCATCCGTGCGAAAAGCAATTTCCAGTTCATTGCGGGGCTTTCGGTCTTTATCCCCGTGGTGATGACCCTGGGCCATGCGACGATCAATTTCGTCATGCAGCAGGTTTCGATGTCCCTTCTGGTCTATCTTTTTATGGGAGCGACCCTGGGTATTCTGCATGCAGATTTTCTTTATCATGAGAGGAGAACAGATCATGTCAAAAGGTAGGCTTTTTTTTCTTTTTCTGACTGCGGCAGGGATGGTCCTGAACGGATGCGCGACCGACATCCGTACGACCAAGGAGAAACCGTATTTCGACATCACGAAGCTTTTTCCGCAAGGCGAAGTGATCCGGAGCATTTCCGAAAAGGGACTCGAATATGAATTGCTGGCGTATCCGCAGGAGACCGAAAAGGAAAAGTTCGCTTTGATCTATGCGCATCATGCGGCCGGGTGGGACGGCAATAAAATGATGGAGTTCCTCGAAGAGGATGCCCGGGCGAGGCGTTTTATGGTCCTGGCGCCGACCCGGGTCAAATCGTACGGCTCCAAAAAGGACGAGTTCAAGGAATTCACCGAGCTTTTGGACGAGGTCATCAAACATTATCCGGTCGATCCCGACCAGGTCTATTTGCTCGGGGTATCCGCCGGAACGTGGGTTTCGGGCTGGCTGGCCCGCTATGAGCCGAAGAAATGGAAAGGCGTTGCCTTGACCGCTTCCGTGCCGGCGGCCGAATGGGTGGAGCCTTCCAAAGGAGCCGAGTATCCTCCGTTCCTGGTGATCCACGGGGCGCAGGATGCCATGTTCGTTCCGGAACGGATCGAAGCGATGGTCAGTAAAATGAAAGCGGCGAAGATCGAAACCTATTATTTTTTAGACGAAAACGCGGTCCATCAATACAAGACCGATTGGGGAAACGGGATCCTGACCTGGATGGACTGGATGGCGAGGAAGGAAAAGGTCGGCGCCCATCCGGTGGACCCGGCTGAAGTGGAGAAAATGATCAAGGACCGTCTTGGGGCCGTGCAGCCGCCGGCGGACGATCATTCGGCGATCTCGTAGCAGCTTTCGATCTTCTTTTTCACCGATTTCTTGACGTCGATCGAGACCCTCAGAATATCCTGCATATCGGCGAAATCCCTTTTGACATTGGAGACTCCCGCAAGCGAGATCGAGACGAGGGGGATCCTGGCCGTCGGGGCTTCGCTCTCGCCGCGTTCCTGCATGCGCCGGCGGTCGACGAAAAGCGTGTATTTATTGGCATAATCCTCGGTAGGATAGACCGGTTTCAGGACCTCCGGGTCAAAGCGGCGGATCACTTCTTCGGCGACTTCGCGCGCATGGGCCGCTTTCACGATCAGAATGAAATCGTCCCCACCCTGGTGTCCCAGGAAATCGTCCGGGGCGAACCGGTTCAGCGCATCCCGCAGGCACTGGGCGGTCCGCACAAGCATCTGGTCTCCTTTGGCGATCCCATAACAATCATTGAAGATCTTGAAACGGTCGAGATCGCTGTGAAAGAACACGAATCGCTGGCGGGAGGAAATGCGTTTTCGGACCTCCTCAACGATCGAAGCATTCCCCGGCAAACTGGTCAGGGGATTAGCATCATAGGCTTTGGCCTGCATGGCGATGAGCGATTCGGTCATGGCATTGATTCCTTCCGCCAAGGTCTCGAGCTCGTCGCCCGTTTTTAAATGCAATTCGCAGTTCAAGTTGCCCTTTTGGATCTCACGGACGGCACGGTGAAGTTTTTGGATCGGTCTAACCACGATCCGGCTGAGGCTTATTCCGATGAGAACCCCTGTCAAAAGGATCAGAGAGATAAGAACGATCAGCAGAAAACTCGATTTCTTAAGGGCATCTTCGAAAAACCGGATCGGGTAAAGGACCCTTGCCACGAGAAGCGTGTTGCCTTGGGGGGACTCGATCGGGACATAGCCGGCCAGAAGATTCTCTTCTTTGAGGATCTCGGCGGTAAAAGGTTTATGGGACCGTTTTTTTTCCTCGAGGCTTTTTTCGGCGGCAAGGTCATCGAAAGCGTCCCAAGGGCGTTCGCCTTGGACGAGCATCTTCCGGCTGAATATTTCACGGACCGAAAGGGCTCCGACAGGGACGGGGAGCGCCGTCTTTTCCAAAAGAGATCGCAGGGCGGATTCCTTCGCTGTGGAAGATTCGGGATCCGAGAAAACGCGTCCAAGGGTCTGGGAGACGGCGTTGAAGATAAAATTACTCTCCAATTGATAGAACAGTTTCAGGGATTGCACCTGATTGGTCAGAAGGAAAAGGCTTACAAGCATTGCGAGAATGAGCAGGGGAAAGGTCAGACGGACAAAAATCCTGAAAAAAATGCTCGTCCTGGATTTGGAAGCTAGGGTTGTTCTGTGTTTAGGCATGACGGTAAATTCCTATTGAGCTAATGCCGATATTATATTAGATTATAGAAAGATATAAAGCTTTTTTATATTTTGCCATAAAAAAATATAGCATTTGTTATCCGGTTTTAAGTGTTTTGTCATGGGCCGGTTTTCGCGTAAGCGAATAGGGAGTTCGTAGAATGCCCAAATGGCTGCGGTGGCTGTTTTCCGTCGCGATTTTCATTGCGATCCTTTTCGGTGTCTATTACGCTTACGGGCAATTCCTGGTTGACCATTCCCTTGAAAATCTTCTCGATGTTTCTTCCGCACTCCGCAAAGCCTCTTTTTCGGAGAATCCGATCGAACGGCATCTCTTTGCGAATATCCTCAACAGTTATTCGGTTGAGGAAGCAACCTCCGAGGAACTGGATATGCGCAAATTGGCCCTTTTGCACTCGGCGGCCCGAAATGCGGATGAATCCGATGCTTTCCTGGGGATCGATCGCGCGAAGGTCTATGTCCGGAACGTGCTCGAGATCGAGCAATCCGGCCAAGGGCTTTTTCAGTTCCTCAAGTTCCATTTGGACCGTTTTTACTACGAGATCCGGGTGTTCCTCGGCCGTTTGAAAGAAACGTTTGTTGGGAAGGGCCGGG
>JBMONI010000030.1:0-38666 GCA_049324575.1 Candidatus Omnitrophota bacterium
ATTGCTGCGGCATAAAGCTTTTGGGCCGCTCGTTCAGAAGCTCCTGCGCCTTCTGGATCGCCCCTTTCATTCCCTGGTCGGCGGGCGTGAGCACGAGCTCGGCCCCGTAACGGCTCAAAAGCTTCCTGCGCTCAATGCTCATCGACTCCGGCATCGTGAGAACGAGCCGGTAACCTTTTACGGCACAGACCAGGGCAAGCCCGATCCCCGTATTCCCCGAAGTCGGTTCGATGATCGTGGTCTCCTTGTCGATCAGCTTTTTTTGCTCCGCATCCTCGATCATGCTCAGACAAATACGGTCCTTGACACTTCCCCCGGGATTGAACGATTCCATTTTTCCGTAGACATCCGCCATCGTCCTGGGGTCGACCATTTTTCGGAGCCTGACGAGTGGCGTGTTCGAAATAAGCTCCAGAACGCTTTGGACCATGGCCGGCTTCCGGCCTAAATCTTTTTTCGATGTCATAAGCGATCTCCTTTGATCAAATATTCGATGAAAGATCGGTCGGAGGTTGTTTTTCCTCGGCCGGGGGTTTCTGCCGCATACGATGGATCCCGCACTCCGTCTTCGCCCGGCCGGCCCAACGCCCGGAACGCTCGTCGTCGCCGACCTGAACCGGACGCGTGCAGGGCCAGCATCCGATACTCAAATACCCCTTTTCATAAAGCGGATGAAGAGGGATCTTGTGCTCCTTCAAATACCACCATGCTTCGCGCGAAGAAAAATTCACCAGCGGGCTGATCTTGTAAAGCCCTCCTTCGTATTCTTCGATCACCTGGACCGTCTTGCGCAGATCTGTCTGATGCCGCCGGATGCCGCTCATCCAGGCCCCGTAAGCCTGGATCGCCCGGTCAAGGGGTTCAACCTTGTGAAGTTGGCAGCATCGGTCCGGGTCTTTTTCATAAGGAGTGCCTCCGTGCTCTCTCATCAGCGCCTCCCTCGCAACAGGATCGGCATGCAGGTCGATCACATTTTTCAGCCCCAAAAACCGGGTAATCTGTTTTTTGTAGTCCAGGGTCTCTTTGAAATGAAAGCCGGTGTCCAGAAAAAGAACGGGGATATGCGGATCCTGGCGTGAAGCCATGTGGAGAAGCACACCGCTTTCGGGACCGAAGGAGGAGGTGAGCGCGAGCCTTCCCCGGAATTCGCCGAGCGCCCAAGCGATGACCTCTTCGGGCTTGGCCCGCTCAAAAACGGCATTGCGCTCGCGGATATCGAAGGAAGCGGCCATGCGTCCCTCCTCAGGCGCTCCTGCGCAAATAGCCAAGGGCTTCCAGCTTGGCAACGACTTTAGCCACCAGGCTGTCGGGAGGCTCTTTTTCGGTTTCGCAAACAACGTCGGCATTCAAAGGCTCTTCATAGGGATCATCCACCCCGGTCATCCCGCGGATCTCTCCACGCCGGGCTTTCTTATACAGTCCTTTGACATCGCGCCGTTCGCATTCGGCCCCGGAAGTCTTGACATAGATTTCGACAAAATTCCCGATCATGCGGCGGTTATGCTCTCGAGCCTCACGGTAGGGCGAGATGGCCGAAACGATCACCATCGCGCCGTGTTTAACGAGCAAATGGCAGACGAAACCGATCCGTTCGATATTGATGTTGCGGTCCTCTTTGGAAAAACCAAGACCCTTCGACAGATGGGTGCGCACAACGTCCCCGTCCAACATCTCGGGAAGGATGCCCCAGATTTTGCACTGCGCCTCAAGGCGATGCGCCAGCGTGGTTTTGCCGGAACTGGGCAGTCCGGTGAACCACACCGTAACAGGTTTGACAAGCTGATAGGCGGCTTTTTCCATAAAAAGACGACCTCTTTATTTTGACATGGAAGGCAATTCCGGAAGTCCCTCCAGGGCTTCGTTTCAGGCAGGCTCCCCCCGCCTTTCGAGGGCTCCGGTCCCGCGACCGCTTAGGCCTGCGCAAAAACCTCGCGGGCCACGATCCCCACGACGCCCAGGGCCACTGCGTTCTCTCCGAAAGCGGAGGGAATGATCTTGACCTGGCTCGACGCTTCTTCGACCGCCCACTCCTTGACGGTGGCTTTGATCGTGTCCAGAAGCGGTGCCCCGCAATCTTCGATCCCCCCGC
This sequence comes from Candidatus Omnitrophota bacterium, assembly GCA_049324575.1. Taxonomy (GTDB): domain Bacteria; phylum Omnitrophota; class Omnitrophia; order Omnitrophales; family Aquincolibacteriaceae; genus JBMONI01. The sequence goes on from JBMONI010000030.1 coordinate 2,090, forward strand.
CGATCACGACGATCTCCGGGTTGAGAAGATTCACAAGAAAAGCGATCTTTTTCCCAAGATTCTTTCCCGCTTCCTCGACCACTTTGAGCGCGAGATCGTCCTTTTCTTTCACCGCCTGGATGATGTGCTTGAAATGCACTTTCTCAAGATCGCCGTTCGCGTAATCTTTGATCGCGGTCTTCTCGCCTTTTTTGATCCGTTCTTTGGCGATCGCGGTCATACCGATGTCCATTTCCCAGCGGCCGAGCTGGGTCGAAAGGGAATTGGCGTATTGAAGATCCGCACTCGCGCTGGCGATTCCGAGCTCCCCTGCCGCGCCACTCGTCCCGCGGTAAATATCGCCGTTGACGAGAATGCCGCATCCGACGCCCGAGAACATGTAGATCATGTGGCGCACATCGCGGTCAAGCCCAAGCCATTTTTCCCCGAGCACCGCGGCGTTCGCATCATTCTCGACAAAGGTCGGGATGCTGAGCCGTTTCTCGAACGAATCTTTGATCGAAAGACAGACCGAAAGGTCCTTGCGGCCGATGCTTTGCGGCCACCGGATCGTACGGCCCCGCTCATCAATGATCCCCGGCACGCCGACCCCGACGCCGACGATCTTGGATTTGTCGATCTCCGCCTTTGCGATGATCTCTTCAGCCAGGTTCACCATGCTTTGGATCACGCTTTCGGAATTTTCCGGCGCCCGCTCACGGCGGATCTCCGAGATCACATTGATCTCGAGATCCACAAGGACGCCGACCATGCTCATCATATTGAGCCCGACGCCGACGATATACCCTGCCTTGGAATTCAGCTCCACGAGAACCGGTTTGCGGCCGCCCGAGGACTCATCCAGCTCTCCCTCGAGGACCAGTCCTTTTTTGATGTAGTGATTGATGTAATTCGAGACTGTTACGATGTTCAACTCGGTGACTTTGGAAATATCGGTTCGCGAGATCGGGCCGTTTTTACGGACCACTTCAAGGATGGCCAGATTTTTTCTTTCTTTGTCCGAAAGAATCCTGTCTTTTAGCATTTGCTTAATCATGGCTATCCTCCATTTTGTTTTAACTTGCTATTCATTGTTATGTAATGCTTTTAAAAACCTGTCTAAAACCAGCTAATTATACCGCTCAAAAAAACCTTTGCAAAGGAAATTTCAAAGAGGTTTTAAAAAGGAAATCATCCAGGAATAAAATCGCTTGTCGATTGAGCCCCAGAAAAGAAATTTATTTTTGCCAGCCCCTCTCGCCAGAGCAGGCCGTCTTTAAGGAACCCCGGAGAAATTAAAGTTGCCTCGGTCATCGCTGGGATGCGACGAAAAGATCTTCTTTTTTGAAAACTTCGAATGGCTATTGGAGCAGAAAATCTTCTTTGAGAAGCTGTTCGGCATTGCGCGCGATCTTGTCCGCGTGAAAATACCGCTGGAGAGCTCCTCCTTCCAGAAAATTGCAAAGCGCCAGGAGGATCATCCCCTGATCCAGCGCAAGGTATTGTGTCTGCACGCGTTGGTTGCGAAGGCGGATCGAATCATAAAAACCGTGTTCCCCGTAGATCCCGGGGAATTCGAGAAGTTTCCGGATGTTCTGGATCGCCTCTTTCGGCAAGGTCTCAAGCGCAAGAAAACTGACATGCGGCGCAATCACTCCTTCTTCGGCATAGCCCTTCACGCCAAGCGCCCGGACCCCGAACTCCTGGTACTTCCATTGCCGGCCGCTTCCGGTCGCCGCCGGAGAGATCCCCCAGACCGGATATTGTTTTTCAACAAGCGCGTACTGCCGGTGCATCTCGGTCCCGATCCGGTTATTCAAGCCAAGTCCGGCTGGCGCCAGTCTTTTTTCATCGAGAACAAGCGTCGGCATCAAAAATTCAAAAAGCGAACCTCCCCATGTCGGCACGAATTTTTTCCCGTGCAGTTCGTAATACCCCTGAAAATATTCGAGTTGCCCGCGCCGGATCCAGGTCCCCTTCGGCGTTTGTTTCTGCCATTTCCAGGATTCCGGCGGTGTGCGGTAGAGGAACCACCAATGGGACTTCGGAATATCGCCTTTGCCGATGGCCAGAAAACTGGTCGCCCTTGCCTCGGACACGAGCATCCCGTAATGGAAATTCCCGAACGTAATCATCGGGACATCGAACCCGATCACAAAATGATTGTTTTCGGGGTCGAGAAAACGTGAAAAATCCATCGGCTCCAGGAATTTGCTCGCTTCGACAGCGAGGTCAGGAAAAGCCTGTCTGACAACCACGAGCGCGACAGCCAGCCATCCGTTGTCGACGGTCGAAACATAACTTCGTGAGATCGAACGGTCCCGGGTATCGTAAAAATTGTAAAAGAACCCCTCGTATTGCGGCATCGCTTTCATCGTAGAAAGCACGGCGCGGACCCTGGCTTTCGCTTCTTTTTTAGAGATCAGTCCGAGGCGCCAGGCTGAGATCGTGGCCAAGAGATCGATCCCGACATTGGTAATCGAGGTATAGCCGGCGGCCAGAGGAGCGTCCCCGGTCTTGATATGATCGACGATCAACTGCGTCTTCCGGTCCCTTGCTTGCTGGAAATAACGCCAGGTGTCGCGCGCGATCTCGCGAAGCAGGCGTTCATTGTCGACGATCTTGAGCAGTTCGCTCCGCCGCTGTTCGGCCTTTTCCGTTTTGGGGAATCCCGCGAGGTTGTCCCGGTTGCTTTCGAAAGCGACTTCATAGGGGCCGAAAAAAGCGATCTCGTCGATCCATATCTCTCCCCGATTTTCCCCCTCTTCGGACAAGAGCATGATCTCGATCAGGGAGATCTCGTTCAGGTCCAGGTCCTCAAAACGATCCATCGGAACCGTCACGTCCTTCCACCCTTCCTCTTCCGAAAGGACCTGTTCCGTAAAGTCGACTTTTTCTTTCCGCTGATGATTGTCCTGCAGAACGAGAGCCAGACGAAGCGGCCCTTTTTGCCGCGCGTTCCATTTGCATCGGAACACCAGAGACTCGGCGCGGCTTACATCGAGACGGTTCAGCCGGCTCTGGAGCGCGGCCTTCTCTTTGCCCCGCAGGTGGACGTCCCCCTTGAGGGACATGCCCCGGACGCCCCGGCCGTCTTCGCGCTCGATCCCGATCTCAAAAGCCCCCTGCCCCGGCGATTTGGTCCGCCAAAGCCCTCCGCGCTGATTGATCATGTTCCCGGCGCTGAAATCGTCGACCACGATGAACTGCGGCGAGCTTAGAAGGGACCGGTCCTTGGGCAAAGTTTTGAAAGCCTGGACATGGAATGTCGCAGCGAGGGCCCCGCCGGAGAAAAACGGGAAGCTCAAAAGAGCCCAGAAAAAAACAGCGGGGACCAAGCTCCCCCGAAGCTCTCGGGGCAAGCTCGAAAAAAGAGGTTCAGCCGAGAACGGCTTTGACATGATGGACCTTGGAAGGCGAAAGCAACGGCACCACATTACCTTGGATCTTTTCTCCATCGACGAAAAGGGCTCGAACGCCCCCGCTTGCTCCTTTTGGATTTTCAACCTCGATCATATAGACGGTCCCCCGGAAAGTTCTCTTCACGCGAAAACCTTTCCAGGCCGCCGGAATCACCGGATCGATCACAAGCCCTTTGGCAGAAGCCCGGACCCCGCAGATCCAGTTATAGGCGACTTTTTGCATCCACGCCCCCGAGCCGGAATACCAGGTCCATCCGCCGCGCCCGAAATTCGGGGAATCCGGGCCATCCACATTCCCCGGAGTCACATAAGGTTCCGCGCAATAGTGATCGGGATCGAGCCCCCGATAAGCCGGACACATGGCCCGGTAGGCTTCGTAAGCCCTTTCGCCGTCGCGCATCATCGCCGCGGCCTGCACGCCCCAGCAAGCCGCATGCGTATAAACGCCGCCGTTCTCGCGCACCGAGGGTGCGTAACGAGATAGATAACCGATCGTTTCGTCGAGTTGGTCATAGCCGGGAGTGAAAAGCAGCGGGCCGTATTCCCGGTAAAGATGCCGGTAGGCGGAATCCATGGCGATCCGGGCGCGTTCGGGGGTTGCCGTACCGCAAATCACGGCCCACGTCTGCGCGTTCAGGAAGATCTTCCCCCGACGTTCGCTTTTGCTTCCGAGAGGGATCCCGTTGTCCCGCGTCGCGCGAATATACCATTCGCCGTCCCACATATGCTCGTTGATCGCTTTTTTCAACCGCTTCGCGCGGTCAAGATAGCGGTCTGCCCGCTCTCCCTCTTTTTTAAACCGGCATATTTCTGCGAAGCGGAGAAGCAGCCCGTAGAAGAAGTGTCCGAGCCACACGGATTCGCCTTTCCATTTTGGCCCGACATGGCTCATGCCGTCGTTCCAATCCCCTTCGCCGATTAGCGGCAGCCCGCGAGGAGACCACCGGGACAGGACCTTCTCGAAGGAGCGGCAGGCATGGTCATAGATCGTCCCTGAAAGTTTGGGCTCGCCGGGTTTCGTCACATACGGCGTCACTTCGTCGAGGATCGTATGGTCCCCTGTCTCGTCGATATAGTTCAAGAGGAGGAACGTGAGCCACAGGAGATCGTCCGACATCTCCGTATGCGCCCCCATCCCTGTCCCCGGATGCCACCAGTGATACACGGTCCCGTCCGGGAACATTTGTTCGGCGTGGACCAGGATCTGCCGCCGCGTGATCGAGGGATCGCATTCGAGCATGCAGTTGGAATCCTGCAGCTGATCGCGGAAACCGATGCCTCCGCTACACTGATAATAGGCGGTCTTGGCCCACATCCGTCCCGAAAGCGCTTGATAGCGATACCACTTGTTCGTCAAAAAATTCATCGCTTCGTCAGGCGTCTCGATCCAGGAAGCATCCGTCAAACGCTGCCAAAACTCTTGGACCTCCGCGAAGGCCTTTTCGACCGCGGCGACCGTCGCATATTTCGCCGCAAGGATCCCCGCCTCTTTTTCCTCCGCGATCCTGCCGAGCAGAAATATCACCGTTCTCTCTTCGCCAGGCGCGAGCGTAAGGTCGACCTGCAAAGCCGCGATCGCATCGCCCCATTTTTCCAGTTCCCTTCGGCCTGCCACCTTGCCCGCAGCGACGGCTTGGGGTTCGCGGTAAGACCCGTACATGCCGAGAAAAGTCTCTTTGTCCCCGTCATAGCCCGAAGGCTTTACATTCGTGGCCGCCAGGAATCCCCTCAACGGAAAATCCTTGAGGCCGGTTGAAATGAACGAAGGAACGAGCGCCGGTCTTTTGTAGCCGATCACCCCGCCGAGCTTGCGGTCGATCTTGACCTCGATGAACGTCTTCTGGAATTCCCGGTGCGTTTCGGTCCCGTTCCCCAGGCACCACTCCAGAAAAGGGATCAGGCTGATCTGGCGCTTCTTTTTCGAGCGGTTCCTCACCGTGGTCTGCCAGATCTCGCAGGAGTCCCGGCGCGGAACGAACATCCGCTGCTCGGTCTCGATCTCCTGGCAAGTCGTTTTGAAGACCGTGTAGCCGAGCCCGTAACGGACTTCGTAATGTTGGGGATCAAAACAAGTGGGTTTCCAGGTCGTGGACCAGATTTTTCCGGTGGTCTGATCTCGAACATAAACGAACCTGCCGTAATCGTCGCGGATCAGGTCCTGATACCAGGTCGTTAGGCGCGAAAGCTGCGCATTGCCGAACCAGGAGAACCCTCCTCCGGTCTGGGAAACAACATACCCATAATGCTCGTTGCAGTTCACATTGATCCACGGCCGCGGGGTCCGGGGATCGGTGATCACGTATTCCGATCCGTCCGCGGTAAAATAGCCGTACCGGGACTTGAATTTTCGGGTCTCCGTCGAAAACGCGACGCGAACGGCTTTTTTTTGTTTCTTTTTCTTCATGAAAAGGGAAAGGGCCAGGCTTGTTATTTTTGAGAGTTCGCCTGCAGCACCTGGTTGATCTGAGGCACGACTTCTTTCATGATCTCGGCAACGGTTTTCTTGCCGTTAAAGACCAGCTCGAGCTTCGGGGTCAGGTATTTCTCCTGAACTTCCCTCCACCGCGGATGAAAAGGGCTGAAGACGATGTGTTTGACGGCCTCGTTCAGCATTTTTTTATTCGCGGGAAGCGAAGGGTCGAGCGCCCAATCAGGCCCTGCGGCCACCTCTTTCAAGGAAGGCTGCGCAAGCCCCCGCCGGGCAAGCTGCCTCTGGCCTTCCCCGCTGGTCAAGGCCTTGACCACTTCCCAGGCTTCTTGTTTATGCTTGGAGGATTTCAGGACCGCATAGCCGGACCCTCCCGACCCGAAGGCCCGAAGTCCCTGGCGGTTCCGCGGAAACATCGCAATGTCCCACGCAAAATCATAATTGCGCAGCGAAGGCGTTTCCCAGATCCCCGACAAGAACATGCCCAGCCGGCCGCTTGCGAACATCAGATCGACCCCCATGCCCATGTTCGCCAAGGCCATGGGCGGCGGCATGACCTTATAAAGATTGATCAGATCCGCGTAGAATTGGAGTCCTTCGACCGATTTCGGATCATCGAGCAAGGTACGGGTCGGGCGGCTCACGTTATCCACCAACGCCCCGCCGTTTCCGTAAATAAAATTCTGCCAGGCCCACCCGTAAAAACCGTATTGCACGGTCCTCCCCTTCGCATCTTTTTTGGTGAGCACGCGGGCGGCCCGCAGCATATCGTCCCAGGTCCAATCGTCGGTCGGATAGGCAAGACCGACCTCGTCAAAAAGTTTTTTGTTGTAGAAAACACACGCGAACGGCGCCACGTCCCTCGGCAGCGCGTAAAGGGCGCCATTCACCGTGAAGCGGTCGAGAATGGATTTAAAAAAAACCTCTTTCGAAAAAGAGGCTCCGTCCCGCTCGATATAGGGAGAAAGATTTTCGAGGACGCCTTTGCTGGCAAAGGTCACGAAATAATCCACTTCGGTCGCGATGATGTCCGGCGCGGCCCCGCCGGCGATCCGGGTCAGGATCTTGCTGTCATAGCCGGAATACGGCGTATGCTCAAAAATGACCTTGATCCCGGGATGTTCTTTTTGCCATTGCTCGATCGAATGCGTAATGATATCGATCTCTTCCGGAGCCCCCCAGAAAGCAACTTTCACCAGGGTCACGTTCGCCTCTTCCGAAGAGCCGCCACAGGCTGCAAACCAAAGAACGGGCAGAAGACAAGCTAAGATTTTAGGAAAGCTTTTCACTTCGGATCTTTCTTTGCCACAAAACGGTTTTGCATGCCTTATTTTCTAAAGAGACCCTCTCTCATGAAAAATTTCTGCGGATTATAACATACTTTTTTTCTAAGTCAATTCGTAACTTCAATATTGGCTTGGAGTTATGTCGTTTATCCTCCCTTATCCCTGAGGCAAGTTCATTTTCTGGATAATCCGGTCGAGGTCGTCGAGCGAATAATAATAAAATTCGATCCTTCCCTGCTTTTGATTTTTGCGGGGAAAGATCTTCACCTGGGTCCCGAGGTGTTGGCTCATGCGGTTTTCCAGGTCCAGCACTTCCGGGGTCAAGAGCCGGGCCCTTTTGGCTTTTCGTTTATGCGCAAGGCTCCGATTAACGATGCCTTCGATCTGGCGGACGGTGAGATTTTCCTCGACGATGCGCCGAGCCATTTGCCGCTGATGTTCCGGCGTCAGGAGGCCCAGAAGCGCGCGCGCATGCCCTGCGCTGAGACGCCCCTCGGCCAGATAGATCTTCACCTCCTCGGGCAGCCGGAGAAGCCGAAGCGTATTAGTAATGGTCGTACGGCTTTTCCCAAGCTTCTTAGCAATCAGTTCGTGGGAGATCATGCGCTCGTCCGACAATCGCCGATAGGCCTCCGCTTCTTCCAAGGGATTCAGGTCCTGGCGCTGAATATTTTCGATCAGCGCCCATTCCAAAAGCTCATCGTCCGCAAGTTCTTTGACAATGGCCGGGACTTCGGAAAGCCCGCATAAGGAGGCGGCTTTCATGCGCCGCTCCCCGCACACAAGCTCATAATCGTTCTCTTGGATCTGTTTCACAATGACCGGCTGGAGGATCCCCTTCTCCCGGATCGATGACGCCAGCTCTTCGATCTCTTCGGCCCGGAAATCTTTTCGCGGCTGATCATGATTGGGCCGGATCTTTGCGATTGGGATCATCAAAAGGCCTTGGTGAGCTTTCCCGACCTCCACCCCAGGCGCCACCGTTGTCTTTACTATTTCTTCGCGGTGTTTGATGTAACTATCTGGTATTAAAGCACTTAAGCCTTTCCCGAGCGCTTTTTTCATAGGCTTTCTCCTTACTTAGTTCTGGGGCTCAGGGCCAGCCGGCCCTTCAGCGGTTATGGGTTGTTCAACGATTTCGCTTACCGATTCTTCTTCTTTTATTTTGGAATTTTTTGTCCCGTCTTCTTTCGCTCTCTTGCCCTCTTGTGCAAAACGCTCGATGAATTCTTCGGCGATCTCAAAATAACTTTTCACGCCGCGGCTTGATGGATCGTAGTAAACCGCGGGCTTTCCGAAACTCGGAGCTTCCGAAAGTTTGACCGACCTGGGGACAACATTCCCAAAAACTTTTTCTTTAAAATATTCGCGAACTTCCTGGATCACCTGCTGTGTAAGATTGGTGCGCATATCCGCCATAGTCAGAAGCACGCCGCCAATCTCAAGCTCAGGATGCAGATTGGATTGGATCATTTGGTAGGTATTTAAGAGTTGTCCCAATCCTTCGAGCGCATAATACTCGCACTGAAGAGGAATAATGATGTAATCACTTGCTACTAAACAGTTTACGGTTACCAACCCCAACGACGGAGGACAGTCAATAAGGATAAAATCAAAATCATTTTTTAATTCCTCGATCCTTTGTCTCATCCGGTATTCCCGTTTTTCCTGATTCACAAGACCGAGCTCAGCTCCGGAGAGTTCCGCATTGGAAGGAATCAACCACAAATTTTCAAAGTTTGTCTTTCGGATCAACTCTCTGGGCGGATGATTCTCAACAACGAGTTGATAACTTGTTAATTCATCCGTCGGCTTTTCTTCGCCAAGTCCGCTCGTGGAATTCGCCTGAGAGTCCATATCTACAACAAGAACTTTATATCCTAGCTTAGATAAGACAGCCGCTATATTTATGACTGATGTTGTTTTTCCAACACCACCTTTTTGATTACAGAAAGAAAATATTTTTTTCATATTAAGGCTCCGATGTTTCACGTGAAACAGCCTATGTTTTCTCGATAACTATTATATGCCTCCAGGAAAGGAATGGAAGCATTATTTTGTTTCACGTGAAACAAATGGGCGGTATAGCGTTATGAGAGATTAAGAGCGGGCAGCTCTTTTTTCTATATGGATAGCCAGAAGAGAAATGTCGCAGGAGGACAGGCCTGGGATCCTCGAAGCTTGTCCTATGGATACAGGACGTATCTTTATTAGTTTTTCTCTTGCTTCGCGGCTGATGCCAATGACAGTCGAATAGTCGAAATCTTCCGGAATGTTTTTTTTCTCGATTTTTTTAAATTTTCGGACCTCGGCTTTCTGCCGTGCTATGTAGCCTTCGTATTTTATTTCGGATTCGACTTTTAAAATTTCATTTTCTATTAAAGAAGACGAGTGTAACTTGTTTTTTATGAGCATGTTATAGCTCACTTCGGGTCTTCTTAGAAAACGATCAAGCGTCCCGTTTTCGTATCTCTTTTCGCGAATGACCGCAATATCATCGTAGACCCTTTTGGTGCGTTCGAGAAACTTTTGATAGTCGCGTTCCGGGATCAGTCCGAATTCGTACCCGTGCTTCATCAGTCTTTCATCCGCATTATCCTGGCGCAGCAACAGGCGGAATTCAGCGCGGGAAGTGAACATGCGGTAAGGTTCCGTTGTCCCGATCGTGACAAGATCATCGATCATGACGGCCGTATACGCTTCGGAGCGGTCCAGGACAAAGGGGCCCTGGTCCCGGAGCTTGCGGATCACATTGAGGCCTGCTATCAATCCTTGCGCCGCGGCTTCTTCATATCCAGAAGTGCAATTGATTTGTCCGGCCAAATAAAGGTTCGTGATCTTTTTACTTTCAAGTGTATGACGGACTTGCGTCGGCGGGGAACAGTCATATTCGATGGCATAGCCCCATTTGAGGATCTGGGCCTCCTCAAGCCCGAGGATCGAATGGATCATCTTCTCCTGGACATCCATGGGAAGACTGGTCGGAAGGCCGTTGACATAAATGCTTTTCGTGTCGCGCCCTTCGGGCTCGAGATAGAGCTGATGCCGGGGCTTGTCCGGGAATTTGACGACCTTGTCCTCGATCGAAGGACAGTACCGCGCCCCAATGCCAACGATCCGTCCCGCATAAAGAGGGGAGCGATGGAGGTTTTGCCGGATCCATTCATGTGTTTTTTCGTTCGTGTAGGTCAGATAGCAGGAAAGCTGTTCGCGCTCGATCTTTTCAGTGCGGTAGGAGAACGGCTGCGGCGGATCATCGCCTTTTTGTTCTTCCAGCTTCTCCCAGCGGATGCTGTCGGCATGAAGGCGCGCCGGGGTCCCTGTCTTGAAACGGACAAGCTCGAGGCCGTGCCGGACAAGGGATTCCGAAAGCCCCACCGCCGGCGGTTCATCGCGCCGGCCCCCGGGATAATTGATCTCTCCGATATGGATCAGCCCCTGGAGGAACGTGCCGGTTGTCAAGATCACGCAGCGGCCAAGAAACTTTCTTTCTTGTTTGTCGCGGATCCCGTAACAGGCGCCGTCTTTGACAAGGATCTCGACGGCTTCGCCTTCGATCAAGCAGATGTTTCTTTCGCTTTCGATCGCCCGGCGCATGTAAAGCGAATATTCTTTTTTATCCGCCTGTGCGCGCGGCGCCCACACCGCGGGTCCGCGCGAGGTGTTGAGCATCCGGAACTGGAGACCGGTCGCATCGGTCGCGAGGGCCATTTCTCCGCCAAGCGCGTCGATCTCGCGGACCATGTGGCCTTTCGCCAGCCCTCCGATCGCGGGATTGCAGGACATGCGGCCGATCGCCTTCCCGTCGAGCGTGATCATCAGGACCGAAAAACCCGCACGGGCGACCGCCAGCGCGGCTTCGATCCCGGCATGGCCGCCGCCGACAACGATGGCATCGAATGTTTGCGTCGAATGCATAGAGGCTGAGAAAGGGGAACGCGGTCAGGTGTCCCGGTCTTCGTGATGCAGGACCACGACGATCCGGTTGACAAAGACCTGCTGAACGATCGTCAGAACGTTCTGAACGATCCAATAAAGGACAAGGCCCGACGGCATCGAATAACAGATAAAACCGAAAAAGACCGGCATCAAATTCATGATCTTCGTCTGTTCCGGCGAGGTTCCTGTCTGCGGCATGATCTTCTGGTATCCGATCTGGGAAAGGATCATCAGGATCGGAAGCACGTTGAGCGCGTCCCAGCCGAGAAGCGGTAGCGAGAAGGGAAGAGACCAGAGACGGTCCTGCTCCGAAAGATCGCGGATCCACCACAGGAAAGGAGCCCCCTTGAGCTCGATTGCCTCGGGCAAGAGGCGGAACATGGCGATAAAAACCGGGATCTGGATCAGCATGGGAAGGCATCCGGCCATGGGGTTGACCCGGTTCCGGCGGAAAAGCTCCATGGTCTCTTTGTTCAACCGCTCGGGATTCCCTTTGTGCTGTTGTTGAAGCGCTTTAAGCTTCGGCTGGATCGCCTGCATTTTTTTCATCGATTTGTAGCTGAGGTGCGTCAGCGGAGCAAAGATTCCTTTGATCAAAAGGGTCAGAAGAACGATCGCCCATCCGTAATTGTGGGTGAAGCGATAGAAAAATTTGAGCGTCACGAGAAGCCAGACCTTCAGGATCCCGAAAAATCCCTTGGAAAGAATATTCTCGAACCCCAGATCGAAACGCTTGAGCGTCTCGTAGTGCTGGGGCCCCGCGTAAACAAAGATCTTCCGCTGCGTGCGGGCGCCCGGCGCTACGGACAGCGGCTCCAGGATCAAGGTTGAAAAGACCGTCTCCTGGTCCGCCCGGGCCTCGAGCGCCACAGCGTTCCAGTCGGGCTTCACAAGCAGGGCAAAATACTTCTTGATGCTCCCGCTCCAGGCCAGGCGCTCCTTGATCTCAAAACCCTTTTTCCGGAGCTTGTCGAGGTTCGCCGCAACGATCTTCTCCGTCCATCCAAGCGCTTCGTGATGCTGGAGCGCCATCTTATCCGCCGAATCGACCTGAAAGGCATAGGAAAGGGCGAGCGGGAAATGTTTTTCGCGGGCCGACAGATTCTCGATCGTGATCGAGAGCCTGAGCGTGGGGGCGTCGTCGTCCAGCAGGAATTTTTTCCGAATCCGGTATTCTCCCGTTTTTTCGTAAACAAATTCCACGCTTCCCGGCTCCGCTGAGGGTTCCCGTTGAAAGATCTTTTCGCTGAGCCTGTCATCCTCGTTCAGCATCTCCGTGCCGAAGCTCCCGGGGCTTGTTGCCGTTGCCTCAAAAAACAGGGTCGAAACACCCGAGCTTTGTTCATTCCCTTTGTAAAAAAGGCGGGTCACGGTCCCTCCGAGGGGCGAAAACTCCGCCATGAAAAAAGCGTTTTCCAGTGCCTCGGTCGGGGGAGGCTGAAGAGGCGCGATCGCGATCTCGGCCGGCTTTTCTTCGGTCGGTGCCGGAAGAGGCTCGTCCGCCACGGGAGGCGCTTCCTGAACGGCCGGAGAGGGCGGCGTGATCCATCGGACGAAATAAGGATAGCCGAAGATCACCAGCATTGAAAGCAGCATGGCGGCCCAAAAATTCGGCCCCGGGTCTTGTCCGTCTCGATTCATGGACATCCTCTCATTCCTCTCTTTTGATGAACCCTAATTTCCGGCCCAGTTGCCGGTATTCTGTTTTGAGTGTTCCATACGAAGGACTCTCGGCCGCGATCCTGGGCTGAACTAGGATCGCCGCTCGCCCCTGGCTCTCTTGCTGGGATCTTCGGAACACTTCGCGAAGCCTGCGTTTCCAAAGGCTTCTGGCCGAGGCCGCTCGCGCAACCCTCTTTCCCACGATTACGCCCAGCCGGCTCCCGCCGCCTTCATCATCCCAAAGCCTCCAGACCCGCAGATATTTCCCCGCAGCGCAGGCCCCTTCTTTTTTGATCTTCAGGAATTCGCTTCGTTTGCGAACTCTTTTGTCCGGCCCGAATTTCTCACTCATGCGGTTCAGGCGTAAATAGGGATGATTCGTTTCCGGCCCTTTTTGCGGCGGCGCGCAAGAACTTTTCGCCCGTCTTTGGTCTGCATCCGGGCCCTGAATCCGTGCTTGTTCCGCCTTTTTCTCTTGGAAGGCTGATAGGTCCTTTTCACTTCTTTTTTCCTTTCTGCTTATCGAGAGCGCTCCATAAGGCGCGGCATTATAGCAAATATTTGCTTTTTTCGAAAAAAGTATCCTCGGGCTCTCTTGTCAGGCGCGACTGTTCGCTTTTCTGGTTTTTCACTCGCTTCACGCTGTAATTTTTTAATGGACTCGGACAAATTTTGAGATACAATGAAAAACACGCTGAAACGGGTGGATCTGTTTAGAGATTCTCATGAAAAGCTTTAATAAAAGTTTTATCGCCCATGTTGTTGATAACTTGTAGATAATATTTGCTCTAATGCTGTTATTTAGCTTATAATCCTGTCTAAAACTTTTGTTGCTAACCTGTGGATAAAATATTGAATTCTTCTCCTTCGTCAACAGGCCCGTCTTCCGCAGGAGGCTCTCTTTCTCCCGAGCTTCTTTGGAGAAAAATGTGCGCTTTCCTCTCCGCGGAGTTAAGCGAGCAAACTTTCAAAACCTGGCTCGCGCCAGTCCAATGTTTGTCGTTCACCGAAACTTCTCTGGTCCTTTCCGTTCCTGATAATTATTTCGGGATCTGGCTTAAAAATCACTACGAAAGCATGCTGAAAAGCGCCGCCGCGGACATTTTAGGAAAAAACTACGATATCCAATACCAGGTTCTGGAGCCTTCTTCGCCGCCGGAGCCGTCTCCCGCGGTCTCGGCCGCTTCGCTGGCAAAGACCGAAGCGCTTGCGTCTTTTGTGCAAGAGCTGGGGCTGAACCGCATTTACACCTTTGATCAATTCGTTATCGGACAAAACAATCGTTTCGCCCACGCCGCCGCCATGGCGGTCTGCGACGCTCCCGCAAAAAATTACAATCCTCTTTTTATCTATGGCCCTGTCGGTCTCGGAAAAACCCATTTGATGCAGGCCGTCGCTCAAGAGATCAAGCGCCGGAACCCCGAGTTCAAGATCCTCTATATCACGAGTGAAAAATTCACGAATCAGCTGATCGCGGCCATCCAGACCAAGACAACCCAGCAGTTCCGCAATCGTTACCGGACCCTTGACCTGCTTTTGATCGATGATATCCACTTTATCGCCGAAAAAGAATCGACCCAGGAAGAATTTTTTCATACTTTCAATGCCCTCTACGATGCCCACAAACAAATCATCGTTTCAAGCGATCGTCCGCCGCGGGAGATCCCGGGACTCGAAGAGCGGCTGGTCTCTCGTTTTGGTTGGGGGTTGGTAGCGGACATCCAGCCGCCCGACTTTGAAACACGCGTCGCAATCCTCCGAAAAAAAATGGAAAAAGAAACCTTCTCGGTCCCGGACGATGTTGCTTATTTCATCGCCAGTAAGATCAAGTCGAATATCCGGGAGCTCGAAGGCGCTCTGACGCGCGTTGTTGCGTACTGCACGCTAACGGGAGAACCCCTGGTCCTTCGGGTCGCCCAAGAAGTCCTGAAGGCCTCTCTCAAAGAAGAAGAAAAGAAGATTGGGATGGAAAAAATACAAAGGGTCGTTTCCGATTTCTACGGGGTTACGGTCTCGGACCTCCGCTCCAAAAAAAGGAATCGTTCTGTTGCCAGGCCGCGGCAGATCGCTGTTTATCTGACCCGTCTCCTTACGGATCACTCTTTGCCAGAGATCGGTGAATATCTCGGGGGAAGAGATCACTCGACCATTATTCATTCTTTTCAGAAGATAGAAAAGGAGTTACAAGAGAATGGGAAAACGAAGAATGAGATAGAGGAGTTAAAGAGGAAATTGTCGACAGATATTTAATTATCAACAGGTTTTTATTTTTATAACTTATTTATTTATATATGCTTATATATGTTATCAACATTTCAACGTGTATTACTTAGGCTATGACTATCTAAATTAAATAAGAAGGAATAGGAGAAAAAAATGGAATTCACCATAGAAAAGAACGCTTTTCTGAAAGCGCTTGGGTTGGTCTGTAATGTTGCCAGTTTAAAAGCAAATACCCTTCCGATCCTGAGCAATATCCTGATCGAAACCGAGGGGAAAGAGAAGATTTCCTTGGTTGGAACGGACCTTGAAGTAGGGATTTGCACGAAAAGTAAAGCGGGGGTTAAAGAGGAAGGAAGCATTACCGTTCCCGCGAGGAAAATATTCGATATCGTCCGAGAGCTTCCCGAAGGGGAAGTTGCGGTTACAGTCGGAAAGAATCATGCCGTTAATATAAAGACAGGGAAGTCCCTCTTTAAAATTATGGGACTTCAAAAAGACGATTATCCTAAGCTTCCGGCGTGGAAGGAAGAGAACGCTTATGAGCTGGAACAGGCCGTTCTGAAAGAAGGCCTGTCCTTGACTGTTTTTGCCGTTTCTTCGGATGAAACGCGCTATGTCCTGAACGGCCTTCTTCTTTCGATCAAAGAAGGGAAGATCCGGTTCGTGGCGACGGACGGCAGGCGACTAGCGATCGCAGAGCGGGCTTTCGAAGGGAAACAGAAAAAACCGTACGAGGCGATCATTCCCACCAAGGCGATCAATGAGATCTGTAAGATCACGGATTGGGAAGGGAACGTGAAGATCATTCCGTCGCAGAACCAAGTTGTTTTTGATTTTGGAGAGACCTTCCTGATCTCACGATTGATCGAAGGAACCTTTCCGAACTATGAGCAAGTCCTTCCGAAGGAAGAAAAGACCAAAAGCACCCTGTCGCGGGAAGCCTTTCTGCAAAGCGTTCGGAGGGCCTCTCTTTTAACATCGGTTGAAGCCCCGGCCGTGAAACTGGATTTTGTAAAAGGAAAGGTCCTTCTCTCCTCGCGAGCGCCGAATCTCGGAGAAGCCAAGGAGGAACTGGATGCCGAAACGAGCGGAAAAGAGGTCTCGATCGGGTTCAACCCGCATTATTTGGCGGACGCCCTGAAAAACCTGGATTGCGAGACCGTTCAGATGTCGATCACGGAACCGGATAAGCCGGGGCTTATGACCGGCAAAGAGGGCTATCGGTACGTGATCATGCCTATGCAGCTTAACTGAACGGCGAAGGCCTTGGGCGAGGAAGCGATCCAAAAGATCTTGGCGGGGATTCTGCGGGACCTCTCGACGCCCGAAAAAGAGGCCCGGCAGAAACTGGTGGACGGGTGGAAAAAGATCGTGGGGGAGGCGTTGGCGAAAAGGACCAAGCCGCTTCTCGCGAAAGACGACAGTTTGATCATCTGGACCGACCGCTCGGCGTTAGCGTTCGAGCTGAAACAGCGGTATAAAGAAACGATCGTCAGGAGGGTCGAGGCGCTGCTTGGAAAAAAGCTGAAAGCTTACCGCGTTTATGTCGGGGAAATAAGAAACTAAACAAGCGAAGGAAAAAGGGACGAAGCATGGCGAAGGAAAAAGAAACTCAAAAGAAAAATACCGCCGCTCCAGCGGGCGGAAAATACGACGCGACGAACATCCAGGTGCTCGAGGGCGTCGAAGCGGTCCGTAAACGGCCGGCGATGTATATCGGGGACACCACGGCGCGAGGGCTCCATCACCTGGTCTATGAGGTTGTCGACAATTCGATCGACGAAGCGCTGGCCGGGCATGCCACCCATGTCGAGGTCGTGATCCACCCCGACGACAGCGTCGAAGTCGCCGACGATGGCCGGGGGATTCCGGTCGATATGCACAAAACGCAAAAGAAATCCGCGCTGGAAGTTGTCATGACGACGCTGCATGCCGGAGGGAAGTTCGACAACAAATCCTACCGGGTCTCGGGAGGGCTGCACGGCGTCGGGGTCTCGGTCACCAATGCGCTTTCGGAATGGTGCGAGGTCTATGTCCACCGCGAAGGAAAGATCCATTATCAGATGTACGAACGGGGGAAACCGAAGGCCCCGGTGGCGCTTAAAGGGGCGACCAAAAAACGCGGCACGACCGTGATCTTCAAGGCCGACCCGCAGATCTTTTCGGTGACCGAGATCAGCTTCGACACGCTTTCCAAACGGCTTCGCGAGCTGGCGTTCCTCAACAAAGGCATCCGTATTACGCTCAGAGACGAGCGCGTCAAAAAAGGGACCAAAGAGGCGATTTATTGCTACAAGGGAGGGATCTCGGAATTCATCCAGTTCCTGAACCGGAGCAAAACGCCGCTCCACCGCGAGATCTTCTACGTCGAAAAGACCAAGGAAGGCGTGGAGGTCGAATGCGCGTTCCAGTACAACGACAGCTACGCCGAAGAGATGTTCTCTTTTGCGAACAACATCAACACGGTCGAGGGGGGGACGCACCTGAGCGGGTTCAAAACCGCGCTGACGCGCGCGACGAACCAGTACGCGAAGAACAAAAACCTTCTCAAGGACATCGACGGGAATCTCAGCGGGAACGATCTCGCGGAAGGGATGACCGCGATCATCAGCGTGAAGGTCCCTCAGCCGCAGTTCGAAGGACAGACGAAAACGAAGCTCGGGAACGGCGAGGTCGAGGGCATCGTTTATTCGGTGGTCTATGAGAAAGTCACTGAATTTTTCGAGGAAAAGCCCTCCGTCGCGAACAAGATCGTCGAAAAAGCCGTCCTGGCCTTGAGGGCCCGCGAGGCGGCCCGCAAAGCCCGTGAGCTGGCCCGGCGGAAAGGGGCTCTTGAGTCGGCCTCGCTTCCGGGGAAGCTTGCCGATTGCTCGGACGACGATCCAAAGAATTGCGAACTGTTCCTCGTCGAAGGGGATTCGGCCGGAGGCTCCGCGAAGCAGGGCCGCGACCGGAGATTCCAGGCGATCCTTCCTTTGCGCGGGAAGATCATCAATGTTGAAAAAGCGCGCATCGACAAGGTCTTCTCCAACGAAGAGATCCGCACCATCATCTCCGCGATCGGCGCCGGGGTCGAGAATGAGTTCGATCTCTCACGCCTGCGCTATAACAAGATCGTGATCATGTGCGACGCGGACGTCGACGGCAGCCATATCCGGACCCTGCTCTTGACCTTTTTCTTTCGCCAGATGAAAAAGCTGATCGAGGAAGGGCACGTCTATATCGCCCAGCCGCCTCTTTACAAGATCAAGAGAGGCAAAAGGGAAGAATACGTTCAGTCGGAAGAACAAATGAACCAGATGCTCTTTGATCTAGGGACTGACGGGGTCCGTTTGAAGATCACGGGGAAAAAGGGGGCGATTGAGGGCAAAGAATTAAAAGAAACGATCCTCTTGCTCCAGGAAATGGAGGAGCTCGAACACTCGCTCTACGAAAAGGGAATCGCCCTGGACCGTTATCTTTCCCTGAGCGACAAGAAGAAAGGTTTTCCGAACCATCTCGCGCGGGTTTTCGCCGAAGGCGCGGAAGTCTTCATGTATTCGGAAGACGAGCTTGAGGCCTTTGTGGCCCGGAATGAAAAAGAAATGAAAAAAGCGGCGGCTTTGCGGGCGGCCGAGGAGGCTCGCAAGGAAGCGGAGGCCCTGAAAGAGGCGAAAAAAGAAGGCAAAAAAGAGAAAGCGGCCAAAGAAAGCCCAGAGAAAGGGAAAGGAAAAGCCCCGGAAGCGCCGCCGGCCGAGGAAGAAGCGATCGAGCTTCCCTATGAATTGACCGAGATCCTGGAGGCCCGCATTTTTGAGAAACTCGAGAAAAAATTCGAAAAACTCGGGTTCTCCCTGGCCTCGTTCCTTGGGGTCGAAGGAGAGGGGTTTGAGGTCAGGCTCGGGTCTAAGGATGAAGAGGCGAAGTCTCTGCGGGACGTCTTGAATGCGGTCAAAGAGCACGGCAAGGAAGGGATGACGATCCAGCGCTATAAAGGCCTCGGGGAAATGAACCCCGAACAATTGTGGGAAACGACCATGGACCCGTCCAAGAGGACGATCACGCAGGTCCGTGTCGACGACGCGGTCGAAGCGGACGAGATGTTCACGGTGCTGATGGGCGACCAGGTCGAACCGCGGAGAAAATTCATCGAGCGGAATGCGCGGGCAGTGCGCAATCTTGATATTTAAAGGGGAGTGCGAACATGGCTGACGAACAGAATTTATACGCGTTGAAAGAAAAGATCGAACAAGTCCCGATCGAGAACGAGATGAAAAAGTCCTACATCGATTATGCGATGTCGGTCATCGTCGGCCGGGCGCTGCCGGATGTGCGGGACGGGCTGAAGCCGGTCCACCGGCGCATCTTGTTTGCGATGAACGAAATGGGGTTCACGCATTCGAAGCCCTACAAAAAGTCGGCGCGCATCGTCGGAGAAGTGCTGGGGAAGTTCCATCCCCACGGCGATACGGCCGTTTACGATTCCCTCGTGCGCATGGTCCAGGATTTCTCTCTCCGGTATCCGCTGGTCGAGGGGCAGGGGAACTTCGGATCGATCGACGGCGACAACGCGGCGGCGATGCGTTACACGGAAGCCAGGCTGGACGCGATCGCCGGCGAACTTCTCGAGGACATCGAGAAAGAGACCGTCGATTTCGTCCCGAATTTCGACGAGTCGCTCGTCGAGCCGGTGGTACTGCCGTCCAGGATCCCGAACCTGCTTGTCAACGGATCCAGCGGGATCGCGGTCGGCATGGCGACCAATATTCCGCCGCACAACCTGAAGGAAGTGTCGCTTGCCATCGCGGCCTTGATCGAGAACCCCGCGATCACCATCAAAGAACTCATCAAGATCGTGCACGGGCCCGACTTTCCGACCGGCGGATTGATCCTTGGCCGCGAGGGCATCCGGCAGGCGTATGAAACTGGCCGCGGACGTATCGTGGTCCGGGCGAAGGCGGCGATCGAGACGGCGCGAAATAAAAGGGACGCCATCGTGATCCGCGAAATCCCTTACCAGGTGAACAAAACGAACCTGATCGAATCGATCGCGCATCTGGTGGAAACGAAAAAGGTCGAAGGCATTGCGGACCTGCGCGATGAATCCGACCGGGACGGGATGCGGATCGTGGTCGAGCTCAAAAAAGAGGCGATTCCCCAGGTCGTTTTGAACCAGCTTTTCAAACATACGCAGATGCAGGAAACCTTCGGGGTCATCATGCTTGCGCTTTCGGAAGGCCAGCCGAAAGTGCTGAATCTGAAGCAGATGCTTGAGCAGTTCATCGAGTTCCGGGCCAAGGTGATCGTCCGCCGCACGAAATTCGATCTCGACAAGGCCGAAAAACGGGCCCACATTTTGGAAGGGCTCAAGATCGCGGTCGACAATATCGACAAGATCATCAAGCTGATCCGCGGATCCAAAAGCCCGGAAGAGGCCAAAGAAGGACTGATCGAGAAATTCAAGCTGACCGCGCTTCAGGCGCAGGCCATCCTCGAGCTTCAGTTGCAGCGCCTGACCGCTCTTGAGAGGCACAAGATCGACGAAGAATATCTCGAGTTGATCAAGCGGATCGAATATTTGAAATCCGTGCTCAAGAGCCGCAAAAAAGTGCTCGAGATCGTTGCGGAAGAAAGCGCGACGGTGACCAAAAAGTACGGGGACGAGCGGCGCACGCAGATCGTGGCGGAAGAAGAAGACATCGAGATCGAAGACCTGATCGCCGAAGAGGACGTCCTGGTCACGATCTCGCACGCCGGATACATCAAAAGGATTCCGGTTTCGACCTACCGGCGGCAGCGCCGCGGCGGATCGGGCGTGACCGGGGCGGCGACGCGCGACGATGAGGATTTCATCGAGCACATGTTCCTGGCCTCCACGCATGACCAGATCCTTTTCTTTACGAACAAAGGGCGCGTTTATTGGCGCAAGACCTACGAGATCCCGCAGGCCTCGAGGCAGGCGAAAGGGAAGGCGATCGTGAACCTGCTTTCGCTGGGCGCCGACGAGAAGATCTCGAGCTTCCTCCAGGTCAAAGAATATGACGACAAGCATTTCGTTTTCATGGTGACCGAGAAGGGCGTCGTGAAAAAAACGAACATGATGGAGTACTCGAGGCCTCGTTCGACCGGGATCGCGGCGATCAGCCTGCGCGAGAAGGACGAGCTTGTCTCGTGCCTTTTGACGGACGGAAAAAACGAGATCTTTATCGCGACGGCAAGCGGAAAAGCGATCCGTTTCTCCGAAAAGAACGTGCGCGAAATGGGCCGCACGGCCGGCGGGGTCCGGGGGATCAATCTCGGCAAAGGGGACAAGGTGATCGCCGCGGCGATCGTGAATCCCAGCGTAACGGCGCTCAGCATTACCGAGCTCGGGATGGGGAAGAAGACGCCTTTCAAGGAATACCGCATCCAGTCCCGCGGCGGAAAAGGGATTATCAATGTCAAGGTCACGCCGAAGAATGGAAAGGTCGTCAATGTGCTTTCCGTCGATGAGCAGGATGAAGTGATCGTGGTAACAACAGGCGGAATGATGGTCCGCAGCGCGGTCGATCAGATCCGCACCTCGGGCCGCAATGCGCAGGGGGTCCGGGTCATCCGATTGAAGGAAGGCCATAAGGTTGCTTCGGCGACCCGCGTTGTTGCGAAGGAAGAAGACGAAGAGGGGCCGGACGCTCCGACCATGGATTTCGGACCTGAAAAGGGTAAAAAGTAGTGCTCGATATCAAGTGGATTCGCGAGAACCGTGACGCTTTCGTTAAAGGCATGGAGGCCAAGGGCTGTCCTGGCCATCAGCTTTTAGAGGAGTTGCTTGCCTTTGATGAAAGACGCCGCTCGATCCTGAAAGAAGTCGAAGATCTCAAGGCCCGTCGCAACCAGGCCAACCAGGAAATAGCCAGCCTCAAAGCCCAGAAAAAGAGCGCCGACAAGATACTTGACGAAATGAAGGCGCTGTCCCAAAAAATAAAGAATTTAGATTCTGATGTGGGAGAAGTAATAGAAAAAGAGTCCATTTTAATGCTCAGCGTCCCAAATATCCCTGATTTTAGCGTTCCTGTGGCTAAAGGAAATGAGGGGAATAAGATCGTTCGGACATGGGGGGATCCTCGAAAGCTGCCCTTCGATGGGAAAGAGCACCAGGTGATCGCGGGGGCTCTGGGCTGGCTCGATATGGAAAGAGGGAGCAAAATTGCGGGTTCCGCCTTTCCGGTCTATAAAGGACAGGGGGCAAGGCTTGAAAGAGCGCTGGTCAATTTTATGCTCGATCTTCATACGCGTGAGCATGGGTACCAGGAAGTTTGGCCGCCCGCCCTCGTGAACCGGGCATCGATGACGGGGACCGGGCAGCTCCCGAAGCTCGAGGCCGATATGTACCGGTTGGCCGAAGACGATCTCTTTCTCATTCCGACAGGGGAAGTTCCGGTGACGAATTTACTGCGCGATGAGGTCCTGGCCGAGGAACAGCTTCCGGTCTATTACACGGCCTATACGCCTTGCTTTCGCCGCGAAGCGGGGTCGTACGGAAAAGACACCAAGGGACTTTCCCGCGTGCATCAGTTCGACAAGGTCGAAATGGTCAAATTCGTCAAACCCGAAACCTCGGCCGACGAACTTGAAAAACTCGTAAAAGACGCGGAGGCCGTGCTCCAGGCGCTGGAGCTTCCCTACCGGGTCGTCTTTCTCGGGAGCGGGGACATGAGCTTTGCCGCCTCGCGGTGCTACGACCTGGAAGTCTGGGCGCCAGTCAGCAAACGCTGGTATGAAGTTTCAAGCTGCAGCACGTTCGGCGATTTCCAGGCGCGTCGGATGAATATCCGGTTCCGGAGTAAATCGTCCGGCAAAGTCGAATTCGTTCACACCCTCAACGGATCCGGCGTGGCGCTGGCGCGGACCCTGCTCTGCTTGCTCGAGAATTTTCAGACCCGCGACGGGAAGGTCGATTTTCCGGCGGCACTTCGCCCTTATCTGAGTTGATACGGCAAGATCTTTTCATTCGGGAAGTCGAACTCTTGGGCAGCGGGTTTTGCCTTGGAGGCGTGGCAGAGCGGTCGAATGCGGCGGTCTTGCCCGCCACAAAGATTGGGCGGGTCCGCCTTTGGCGGAAAAACCGTTACTTAAAGAGACTTTGGAGGGATGGCAGAGCGGTCGAATGCGGCGGTCTTGAAAACCGTTAGGCCCGCAAGGGTCTCGTAGGTTCGAATCCTACTCCCTCCGTCGGTTAAAAAATAACCGGGAAAAATCCGGTATTCGATTTATAATCCTGTTCTTTCTTTACGCGGAGAGGTCGCATAGCCCGGTTTAGTGCGGCGGTTTGCTAAACCGCTGTAGCGCCAAAAGCGCTACCGGGGGTTCAAATCCCCCCCTCTCCGCCAGTCAAAATTATTATTTGACCGGCGGACTCTCCTCCGGCGGCGGAGTCGCTTTACGGAAATAATGTAAAAACATGCTTTATCTTTACATGTTGCTAAACGAAGCAAAGACTCGAACGTACACCGGTGTTGCTGGCGACGCGGAAAAGCGATTAGCTGAACATAATGCAGGGAAAGTCAAATCTTCAAGCCCCTATCGTCCTTATGAGATTATCCACACGGAATCATTCGAGACATTGGTCGAAGCGCGACAAAGAGAGCGATTTTATAAACCCACCACTGGACGACGCAGAATAAAGGAAATGTTTTTTAGTCAACAATTACACTAGCTATGGACGCGAACCCTTTGTTTACGTGATGGAAAAGACTAAGGAGCTTTAAAAGCGATGCTCAAGACCAAAGGATACGCGACAAAAGGGCCGAAGGAAAAACTGGGGGCGTTCGAATTCGACCGCCGGGAGCCGGGGCCGCACGATGTTCTGATCGAGCTTCTCTATTGCGGGATCTGCCATTCCGATATTCATCAGGCCCGCAACGAGTGGGGGAATTCGACCTATCCGATGGTGCCCGGCCACGAGATCGTCGGAAAAGTCGTTCGCACCGGGCATAAAGTGACGCGGTTCAAAGCGGGCGATCTTGCGGGCGTTGGCTGTCTTGTCGATTCCTGCCGCGTTTGTCCGAGCTGCACGGAAGGTTTGGAGCAATACTGTGAGGGCCATCAGTCCTGGACCTATAACGGGACCGAGCAGGACAAAAAAACGCCGACTTACGGTGGCTATTCGTCGCAGATGACGGTCGATGAAATGTTCGCGCTGAAAGTATCCCCGAAGCTTTCGCCGGCCGGCGCGGCCCCGCTTCTTTGCGCGGGCATTACGACCTATTCTCCGCTGCGGTATTTCAAGGCCGGTCCCGGGAAAAAAGTGGCGGTCGCCGGGCTCGGCGGCCTTGGGCATATGGCGGTCAAGCTGGCGGCGTCCTTCGGCGCGAGCGTGACTGTGCTGAGCACTTCCCCGGCCAAAGAAAAGGACGCGGCGAGGCTTGGCGCGCACGATTTCGCGCTTATCAAAAAGCCCGGGGTGATGGAGTCTCTGGCCGGCCACTTTGACCTGATCATCAATACGGCGTCGGCGGCGCACAATCTCGGAGCCTATCTCGATCTGGTCCGCCGCGACGGGACGATGGTTCTTCTCGGCGTTCCGGAGAAACCCGCGGAAGTTCATGCCTTCAGTCTGATCATGAAGCGCCGGAAGCTTGCCGGATCGCTGATCGGAGGGATCCGCGAGACGCAGGAGATGCTCGATCATTGCGCGGAGCGGGGGATCGTTTCCGACATCGAGATCATTCCTGTCCAGAAAGTCAACGAAGCTTATGAGCGGACCCTTCAAGGCGATGTTCGCTACCGGTTCGTGATCGATCTCAAAACCTTATGAGAGGGAGGGCGCCCCAATGACCCATCGAAAGATCAACACCGCGAAATGGATCGTGATGAGAAAACATTTGCGGGTTCTGGAGAATATCGTTCACATTTCATCCCTTTTCTTCAGCGCGCTTGCGCTCGTGCTGATGGCGGTCCTTTTTACCAAACTCAGGATGCGCGGGTTCACCGGCTTGCGGCCGGCCGAAGAAGGGCTTTTTATGGGCGCTTTTCTGACCGTGGCCCTCTTGACGGTCCACGCGCTCGCGATGGCTTATTTCCGTGCCCGGAGGAGGATCCTCGAGACGGACATCTATCCGGTCGGGTTCCTTCCTTTGCACGATGCGGAATCCTTTCAGGACGTGCTTCGAAAAGAAACGCGCCGGGCCGGCCGTTACCGTCTGGCGCTGACGCTTTGCATCGTGAAGCTCGACGAATTTAAGGAGATAACCGATCTGCACGGCTGGGCGCATGGGAAAAAGCTCTTCGGGAATTTCGTCAAACTGGCCTCCGGGGTGGTTCGCTCGACCGATTATCTTTCGCATCTGGCAAGCGATGAGTTCGCGATCCTGCTTTGCCATACGGACCTTTCGCAGGCGCAAAAGTTCCTCTACCGGCTCTACATTCAGACCCAGGAGAGGATGGAGATGACCTTCAGCTCGGGGATCACCGCCTACCGCAACGGGGAAAGCGAAGAAGCGTTCCTTGAGCGCGCGCACAAAGCCTTGACCCACGCCTACGCCGAAGGCCCGAAAAAAGTCCATTGCGCGATCGAGGCCGATGACCGGAAGAACATCCGGAATTTCTAGGAAAGGAAAAACGCTCTGTCCGAAATCGATGGGATGAACCTCGCGGAAAAAGACAAAAAGTATCTTTGGCATCCCTTCACCCAGATGCGCGATTGGCAGGAAGAAGAGATCTTGATCATCCGCCGGGGGGACGGCGTTTATCTCGAAGACTTGGAGGGGAACCGGTACCTCGACGGCGTTTCTTCGCTTTGGTGCAATGTGCACGGGCATCGGGTGCCGGAGCTCGATGCGGCGGTCCGGGAGCAGCTCGGCGAGATCGCGCATTCGACCTTTCTCGGTCTTTCCAACGTGCCGGCCATCGAGCTTGCGGAAAAACTCATTTCGATCGCCCCGCGGGGGCTTGCGCGCGTTTTTTATTCGGACTCGGGCTCGGAAGCCGTGGAGATCGCCCTGAAGATCGCGTTCCAGTACTGGAAGCTCCAGGGGAAGCCCGAAAAAAAGAAATTCGTCAAATTAACGCATGCCTATCACGGCGACACGATCGGGGCGGTCAGCGTCGGGGGGATCGATCTTTTTCACGAGATTTTCAGCCCCCTTCTCTTCGAGACCCTGACGGTCCCCGCGCCGTACCGCTACCGATGGCCGACTTCGGAAGCCTGGCCGGTGGTTAAGGAAGAAGCCCTCGCCGCCATGGAAGCGGTCCTTCGGGAGCATCATCGGGAGACCGCGGCGCTTGTGATGGAGCCTCTGATGCAGGGAGCGGCCGGGATGATCGACCATCCGGAGGGATTCTTGGCGCGCGCCCGCGATCTCACGAAAAAATACGGGGTTCTTTTGATCGTCGACGAAGTCGCGACCGGGTTCGGGCGGACGGGGAAAATGTTCGCTTGCGAGCACGAACACGTGACGCCCGATCTCATGGCGGTTGCCAAGGGGCTTACCGGAGGCTATCTTCCCCTGGCGGCGACCCTTGTGACCGAAGAGATCTACCGGGCTTTTTTGGGGAGCTATGAAGCGTTCAAGGCTTTTTTTCACGGGCATACCTATACGGCGAATCCTTTAGCGTGCCGGGTCGCCTTGGCCAATTTGGGCCTTTTTGAAAAAAGGCAATTGATTCAAGCCCTGGAATCCCCCATAGGGTTTTTGAGGCAAAGATTGCAGGACTTTTATAAGATCCCCGCGGTGGGGGACATCCGGCAAGTGGGCATGATGGCCGGGATCGAACTCGTGCGCGACCGGAAGACCAAACAGCCGTTCGCTCCTTCGGAAAAAATCGGGATCCGTGTGATCCAGGCGGCCCGGAAGAAGGGCGTGATTCTGCGGCCTTTAGGCTCAATTATTGTGCTGATGCCGCCGTTAAGTATTCAGGAGGCGGAGCTTCGCCTCCTCCTTGATGTGACCGAGGAATCCATTCGGGAGGTGACCATACCTTATGGTGTTTAAACCGGGGATCTTTATCACCGGGACCGATACGAACGTGGGTAAGACCGTGGTGTCGGCAGGCCTCGCTCTCGTGCTCAGGGCCCGGGGGCTGAAGGTGGGCGTGATGAAACCCGTCGCGACCGGCTGCTACGGGAGAGAGGACCGCCTGATCTCCCACGATGCCGTGTATCTATGGGAGGCGGCCGAAAATGAATATCCGGCCCTGACCTCTCCGGCCCGGTACAAACATCCGCTCGCGCCGCATGTGGCCGCCGGTCTCGAGAAGCGCGAAGTAAACGTGAAAAATATTTTCCACGCCTACGAAGAACTGCAGAAGCATTATGATTTTTTGATCGTGGAAGGCGTGGGCGGTCTCTTGGTCCCGCTGACCAAAGAATACTTTGTGGCGAACCTGATCCGAGAATTCCGCCTGCCGATGGTCATCGTTTCCCATGTCGGGCTGGGGGCGATCAACCACACGCTTCTGACGATCGATGCGGCGCTCGTCCGGGGCTTCGATATCAAGGGGATCATTTTCAACCGCGTGCCGCAGGCGAATCTGTCGCTCGCGGAGCTGACGAATCCCAAGACGATCCACGAGATCTCGGGGGTCCCGGTGCTGGGAGCGCTTCCGGAGATCGAAGGGCTGAACGTCGAGTCCTGCCGTTACGGAGATCTCAAGGCCACTTTTGAAGAAAGGGTCTGCGTCGAAAAAATCCTTTCGCTTCCCGCCCTGTCGGTTTGACCGGGAGCGTACGATCTTCCTATGAAAAAGAAAGTTCTGATCGCCATGTCGGGCGGCGTCGACAGCTCGGTGGCTGCGGCGCTTCTTGTCGAAGCGGGCCATGAGGTAGAGGGCGTTACGCTTCGGCTTTGGGATCCCGCCCAAAGAGGGGTCTCGGGACCGCTTGCGGCGGGAGTCCAAAAAGCCCAGGAAGACGCGGCGGCCGTCGCGCGCCTGCTCGGGATCCCGCATCAGGGGGTTTCTTTCGAGGAAGAATTCCGCGGAGAGGTGATGGATTATTTTGCGCGGGAATACCGTCTCGGAAGAACACCCAACCCCTGTATCGTCTGCAACCGGCATATCAAATTCGGCCGTTTATGGGAGTATGCCCAAGGACTCGGCTGCGACGCGATGGCCACCGGGCATTATGCCAGGGTCGCGGGCAATGAGAAAACCGGGACCTGGAGCCTTTACGAGGGGAAGGATCCGCGCAAGGACCAGTCCTATATGCTCGCAAGAATCGCGCCCTCTATGCTATCCAAAGTCCTTTTTCCTTTGGGGGAAATGACCAAAAAAAGGGTTCGCGAAAAAGCCAAAGCGCTTCATTTGCCGGTCCATGAGAAGGCCGAGTCTCAAGAGATCTGTTTTATTCCGGACCAGGATTACGGGAAGTTCCTTGCTTTTTATGATCCCAGCATGGCGGGGGAAGGAGCCCGGGGGGTCGTCCGGACGAAGGACGGGAAGGTCCTCGGGACGCATGAAGGCTATTATCACTATACCCGGGGGCAGCGCCGCGGCCTGCGGATTCCCTTTACCGAGAGGCTCTACGTCCTTTCGACCGATCCCGCGACGCGCGAAGTGGTCGTGGGGAAGAAAGAGGACCTCCTGAACCGGGTTTTCACCGTTGTTTCGGTCAATTGGCTTGTGGAGCCTTCGGTTGGGACAAACCTCAGAATTTGTGCTAAAATTAGATCGCAGCATCCGAAATCCCCGGCCCTCGCGGAGATCAAGACCCGCGAGAGCGTCCGGGTTTCGTTTGACGAACCCCAGGAATCCATCACTCCGGGGCAGGGCGCTGTTTTTTACGAAGGCTCCCGCGTGTTAGGCGGAGGATGGATCGACGAAATTCTGGAGTGACGATCATTCATGCGCGGTATTTCTCTCGAAGATAAAAAAGACGCCAGCCTTGTCACTTGGACTACGCGCAGGCCTCGCCCTCCTTCCAAGGTGATGATCCCCCTGGGTTTTCCGGGGATGTCGCCGGCCGTTCCCTGTGTCGAGCCCGGCGACCGTGTGCGCATGGGCGATTGCATTGCGCGTCCGTCGGGGCCTGACTCGGTTTCGGTCCATGCGAGCGTGAACGGAAAAGTGCGCGGGATCTTTTCCAAAGAACACCCGGTGATCGGGACGGCGGAGATGATCGAGATCGAAACGGATCTTCATTTGGACAATACATGGCCTCAAGGGGGTGAGCGGAAAAAATGGGAGGAAGTCCCTTCCGAAGAACAACTTATTCTTTTCCAGCATTCCGGCCTCGTCGATACGAGGACTCTTGAGCCCCTCCATCTTTCGCTTCATCGGGCGGCCGGAAAGGTCCATACGCTGGTCCTGAACGCCTGTCAATCCGAGCCTTATCTCACCTCCTCCCACGTGCTTTTGCTTGCGCATCCTCTGGAAATTCTCAAAGGGGCCGAAGCGCTTCGCCGCATCCTGGGGGCGGCCAAAGTGATCTTGGCCGTGGACCCCCGTCAGCGCGAAGTGGCGGAGGTCTTGAACAGCAAGATCTATTTCTTGAAATGGGACCCTTTCGAGGTCCGGACGCTTTCTTCCCTCTATCCCCAGGACGATCTTTTTTGCCTGATGCAGGGGCTTTTCGGGACCCGCCGGGACGATCTCGAACGGGAACTTGCAGCGGTCGCGGTCCATGATCCGGCGACCGTTTTCGCGGCCTACGAATCCGTAGCGCTTCAAAAACCTTTTTTTGAACGCGCCGTAACCGTCGGCGGCGAATGCGTGGCCGAGGCTCAGAATGTCTGGGCGCCGCTTGGGACGCCCGCCTCCGAAGTTTTCAAATTCGCGCGAGGACTTCTGCGGACGCCGGCCAAAATGCTGATGGGGGGGCCGATGAGGGGGCAGGTTTTCGCGGATCTCGAAGCGAGCCTTCTTCCTTCATCGTCAGCGCTATTAGCCCTTCCGAAAGAGGTGCTCGCGGAGGGGGCTGAATCCTCCTGCATCCGCTGTCGCCGATGCGGCGAAGCCTGTCCTTCCGGCCTTTCGCCGGCCATGATCACTTTGGCCGTCGAGCAAGGTGATTTTGAAAGCGCCGTTGAATGGGGGGCGGAGGACTGCACGGACTGCGGGGTCTGTTCTTATGTATGTCCGGCTTTTCGGCCGATGGCCTCGCTGATGCGGAGCGCCCGGCAGTTTGCGGACACCTCTCTTGTTCCTTCTGTGGCCGGGGCGCCGAAAACGAAGACGGCGTCAGAAACGGTTCTTCAACGTTCTTGATCATCCAAAAGGAGAGTCCATGAAAAATAATTTTGCTTTCGGCCTCTTGATCATTCTCGCTGTGACGGCGGGATTTTTTATGGGAAGGATGTCGACGGCGACCGTGGGGGTAGGCGGTAAGGCCGTCACCGCGCCGGCGGTCGAAAAAAAAGCAGCGGTCAAAGCCGAAGCGCCTGTGGATGTTTCGGGGATGATCCCCTCGCGGGGCCCGGAACGGGCCAAGGTCCAGATCACGGTTTATGCGGATTTCCGCTGCCCTTATTGCAAGCGCGCCAATGAGATTATGCAGAAGATCGTCACCGAATTTCCGAACGATGTCCGCTGGACTTTCCGCCATTTCCCGCTTTCCCAGACGCCCGGCGAAGGGTCTTTCTTGATCCATGAAGCCGCGGCCTGTGCGACGGAGCAGGGAAAATTCTGGCCTTTTCATGACAAGGTCCTCGGCAGCGTCGATATCTCGACCGATAAAGCCGGGCTGGCCGCGCTGGCGGCCGAGATCGGGCTTGATGTGAAAAAATACGAGACCTGTCTTGAGAACGGGAAATATCGCGCTTTTCTCAAAGGGGAGCGGGAAGCGGGATCGGCGGAGGGGGTGCGCGGGACTCCGTCGTTCTTCATTAACGGCCATTCCCTTCGGGGCGGATATGACTACGAAAGTTTGAAAAAAACAACCGAGGCGCTTATCCGAGGCGAACAGCCGTCGCGCGAAATGGGACTTGTCAAAGAGGGGCCGGTGGAATTCGGCGATCTCGAAAACCGCCCGGCGGAAGGTCCTGAGAATGCGTTGGTCACGTTGGTCGAATTCAGCGATTTTCACTGCCCGTTCTCCAAGCGGGTCTATCCGACCCTCAAGAAAGTGAAAGAAAATTACGGCGACAAAATCCGTCATGTCTTTCGCCATTTTCCCCTGCCGTTCCATGAAGGAGCGAAAGAAGTTCATGCGGCTGCCGAATGCGCCTTCCTTCAGGGAAAATTCTGGGAATATCACGATGGACTTTTCAGCGCCGAACAGCCTCTCAAGACCCGCGACGAGCTTTTAAAGCTTGCCGAAGAAAAAGGGCTGGACCGAAAAGCGCTGGAGAAATGCCTGGAGAGCGGGGAGACCGACGAGGAGGTCTCCGCGGACATCTCGAAAGGCGAGGAAGCGGGCGTGGACGGGACGCCGACTGTTTTTGTGAACGGAAAGAAAATCTCGGGGGCTTCTCCGTACGAAAGCTTTGAAGCCGCGATCAAGGCTGCGCTCGAGAAAAAATAAACGGATCGACTTCGAGAGGGTCATGCAAACGACGCTCGTCGGCAAGTTGCCGCACATCCATGCTCGGGGAACGGTCGCGGGGATCTACTGGACTTTTGTGCTTGCGCTTGCGCCGCTGGCCGCGATGGCGCTGGCCGCATGGGGATGGAACGCGCTTTTCTTGCTGGTGGTCTCCTGCGTCGGAGCCGTTGCGGCGGAAGTGCTTGCCGCGGCCGCGCTCGGAAAACCGAGGAGGCTCTCGGACGGCGTTTCGGTTCTGACGGCCATGACCTTCGCCTGTATGTGCCCTCCTTCGCTTGATCTCCGGCTGGCCTTTGGGGGAAGCTTTCTCGCGGTCTTCTTCGGGAAAGAAATGTTCGGAGGGACCGGACAATACCTTTTCCATCCGGCCTGCCTCGGCCAAGCGTTGATGCGGGCCTGTTTTCCGGAAAGCTTTGAGGCGCTAAGCGGCGGGGGGCGGAACTTCGACGGGCTTTCCCTTCTTCTGGCTCCGCAGGCCGATGTCTTGGCAGGGGTCTCCGTCGTTGCGCTTGCGGCCGGCAGCGCGCTGCTTCTTTTCAAAAAGACGGTCGAATGGGCCGTTCCAGCGATAGCGCTGCTCCTTTGCTCCTTTTATAATTTCTTGGCTCCCGGCGCGGCTTTCTCTTGGGCGGAAAGCCTTTTTTTTGCGATGTTTTTGATCACGGATTTTCCCCCGGCGCCGTGGTCAAAACGGGGGCGATGGTTCTTTGCCGGGATGGCCGCCTTCCTGGCGGTCTTCCTTCGAGGGGGCACTGGCGGGGGCTTTGTTTTTCCTTTTGCAGTCCTTGGGGCGAACGCCTTGAGCCCGTGGATCGATCGCGGCCTGCAACCCTTCCGGCTCCAACGGACATGAAGATCAAACTTTTTTTCCTTCATCTTGGGAAAGTGCTTTTTTTAGCCGCGTGGACGATCGGATTGGCCGGGCTTGTCTTTTGGGCCCGCACGGAAAGCCCTGCCGGTTTCCGGGCCTCTTCAGGATGGGCGAGGGGATTATGAAAAAGGAAGGCGTTCTTTCCCCAGTGTTCGGCGCGCTGCTCCTGGCGGCGCCCGCATGCAGGGACCTCTCCGAGGGATATGGGACCGGAGGGAGGGTCTGTGTGGCTTTTTGGCTCAGCCTTCTTTTTTTCCGCGTTTTTTGGAAGGCTTTTCCGGCGCCGTTATTTCTTTTTGCGCTTTGGGTCTGGATCGCTTCGCTTGCGCAGATCGTTTTTTATCTTTCGGGAATTTTCCCCTTCTGGGCTTTTGCGCTCGGACTGCTTCTGACGGAGCGTTTCCGCGAACGGCAGAATCCCCCGGCCTGGAAAATTTGCTGGACCGAAGGCCCTGCGGTCTGGACCGGTTGCGTTCTGATGGGAAGCGTTGCGGAAGGGCTGTTTCGGGGAGCCCCCTCGGCTGGAGGCGTGGCGGCGGGGATCTTTTTCGCGCTCGGCCTGACCGCGCTTGCGGTGCGCTCGAGAAAGGAGGCGGCGTCGTGAGTTTTGCGCTCATCCTTTTTCTTTCGGCCGGATTGTTCCTTTCTTCCTGGCAAAAAACGGGGACAGGGCATTTTGAATTCAGGGACGCGGCTTCCGGCATCTTCCTCCGGGGGTTTCAGATCCTCTGGCAAGCTGCACTCCTGCTTCTCCTTTTCTTTGCGCTCCTGAGATTGAAACCGGCCTATGTTTCGGATCCGGAACTCCTTCTCCCAACGGTGTTTTTAGGCCTTTTTTTGATCCGGGCATTCGGCCGAGGACCGGTTTATCTCGGTTTTCTTGTCGCCGGATTTACCGGCGGAGCTTGGGGCCTCGGCCGCGGCCTTCCCGAGAGCCTGGGATGGCTCCTGGGCTTGGTGACTGGAGCGGTCTTGTCGGGCCTCGTTTTCATCGGTCTGGCGGACCGGCTCAGGCTGAGCGCCTTGCCCGCAGCCTTTAAGGGGCTTCCGGCGCTGTTCCTTCTTGCGGCTGTTCTGGCGGCCGTGCTGGGGGGGATCTAGACCGGGTTTTGAGGGGGCTTAAAAACGGAAACAACATTTAAAAAAAGGCTTGACGGGTTCTCAAGGGATGTTTATTCTACGTCCCGCTTTAGGCCAATCTGAGCCCCGCGCCTTTAGATCAAACAGACCCAAATCCATGAAAAATCGGCTTTAGCGGCGAGTTAGCGGTTCCTTTTTCCGCGGGGAAAAAGGGCTTATCCTGAGCGTTTCGACCGAAAGCATTCCGTTCTTATGAAAAAAAATCCAAAGTCGGGACCGGAGGCGGTCTCCAAGTCTTCCAGGCTGGTCCTGGTCGATGGCATGTCCTTCTGTTACCGCGCTTATTACGCGATCCGTAATCTGTCGAATTCCAAGGGACAGCCGACGAATGCCATTTACGGCTTTGTCACCATGATCCATAAACTGATCGAGGAGACCCGGCCCGAGGCGTTCGCGATCTGCTTTGACCGGAGAGAACCGACCTTCCGCCATGAGCGCTTCAAAGAGTACAAGGCGCACCGGAAGCCGATGCCGGAGGATCTCGGCGCGCAGATCGAACCGATCAAGGCATTCTGCCGCGCCTCGAACTACGCGATGTTTGAATTGGCCGGCTACGAGGCCGATGACCTGATCGGCACCTTGGCGGTCCAGGCCGCGAAGAAAGGCTTTGAGGTCCTGATCGTAACCGGGGACAAAGACGCGTTCCAGCTGGTGAATGAGAAGGTGAAGATCCTGAATCCTCACAAAGACAATTTCATTTATGATGCGAGCGAGGTCCGCAAACGTTTCGACGGCGTCGGCCCCGAGCAGGTCGTCGACCTGATGGCGCTGATGGGGGACGCCTCCGACAATATTCCCGGTGTCCGGGGGATCGGCGAGGTGACCGCACTCAAGCTGATCCAGCGGTTCGGTACGCTCGACAAGCTCTTTTCGAGCCTCGAGGCGATCGACTCCAAGAAACAGCGGGCTCTTCTCGCGGAGCACCGCGAAGACGCGATGATGTCGCGCGAGATCGCAACGATCGACACAAAGGTCCCGGTCACGATCGACTGGGGAGCGCTCGATCTTGGCGAGCCGGATGCGGAGACCCTCACAACCTTCTATAAAGAATATGAGTTCCGCAATCTCCTTCGGGAAACAATGCCCGAAAAAGCGGAGCCGGTCGAAGCAAGGGATTACCGGACCGTGAGAACGGAAAAGGAGCTCAAGGCGCTTGCGGCGGATCTCAAAAAAGCCGGCGCGTTCAGTTTTGATACGGAAACCACTTCCAGCGATCCGATGCGCGCGGCCCTGGTGGGGATGAGTTTTTCCTGGAACGAGCGCCAAGGGGTTTACGTGCCGGTCGCTTCCAAAGAACACCGGGGCGAGGGATTGCCGGTCGCGGAAGTTCTCAAAACGCTGGGGCCGCTTCTTGCGGACAAAAGCCTGAAAAAATACGGACAGAACATCAAATACGACTGGATCGTCATGCGGCGGGCGGGGGCCATGGTGGACGGCATTGTGTTCGATACGATGATCGCCAGCTACCTGATCAATCCGGTGAAGCTGAACCACAATCTCGATGATATTTCGCTCGAATACCTCGCCCTTCGAAAGATCACGACTGAGAGCTTGATCGGAAAGGGCAAGGGGGCCAGCACCATGGATGAAGCGCCGGTCGAAGAGGTCGCCCGCTATGCGGCCGAAGACGCGGACTGCGTTTTCCGGCTGGTGCCGATCCTTTCGAAGAAACTGCAGGAGCAGGGCCTTCAAAAACTATTCACCACCGTCGAAATGCCTCTTTCCCTTGTCTTGGCTGAAATGGAGATGAGCGGGGTGAGCCTCGACACCGACCTTTTGAAGGAGCTTTCCGACGAAGCGGCCAAGGAGCTGGAGGCGCTTACTCGCGGCATCTATCAAGAGGCCGGGCAAGAATTCAACATCAACTCGACGAAACAATTGGCCGATGTGTTATTCGTCAAACTGAAATTGCCGGTGGTCCGGAAGACCAAGACCGGTTTTTCTACCGATGTGAATGTCCTGGAAAAGCTTGCTGAAGAGTACGAACTTCCAAAAAAGATCTTGGAATACCGGGAACAGGCCAAATTGAAATCCACCTACCTTGACGCGCTTCCGACCCTGGTGTGCCCGGGGACCGGCTGTGTGCATACCTCCTATCACCAGGCGGTGACCGCAACCGGGAGACTTTCGAGTTCAGACCCGAACTTGCAGAACATCCCGTCAAGAACAGCGGCCGGGCGCCGGATCCGCAAGGCCTTCGTTCCTCGCCCTAGAAAGAAAGGCAAGGGCAAGATCGTGTCGGCTGACTATTCCCAGATCGAGCTCCGGGTGCTCGCGCATCTTTCGGGCGACAAGAATCTCATGCACGCGTTTCGCGAGGACAAGGACATTCACCGTTTCACGGCGACCCTGCTTTATGAAGGCGTCCGGGAAGAGGACGTGACGCGGGAAATGCGGGATACCGCCAAGGTCATCAACTTCAGCATTATTTACGGAAAGACCGGGTATGGACTTTCCAAGGATCTCGGGATCCCGATCCCCGAAGCCGAACAGTTCATCCGCCAGTATTTCGAACGCTACGAAGGCATCAAAAAATATCTCGATCAGCAAAAAGAGAAGGCCCGAAAACAGGGCTATTTGGAAACGATCCTGGGACGGCGTTCGTATTTTCCCGAGATCAATTCTTCGAATCTCCAGGTGAGACAGTTCGCGGAACGGGCCGCGATCAATGCGCCGATCCAAGGGTCGGCCGCCGATCTGATCAAGCTGGCGATGATCCGGATCCAGGAGGCGCTGCGCCGGGACTTCGCCGAGGCCTGGATGATCATGCAAGTGCATGACGAACTTGTTTTTGACGTGCCGGCCGCTGCCGCCGAAAAAGTCGCGGAGCTTGTACGCCGGGAAATGGAAGGAGCCTATTCGATGAAGGTCCCGCTCAAGGTCGATACGGTCATCGGCGATTCCTGGTTCAAACCATGACGGCGAAACTGATCGGGATCACGGGAGGGTTTGGCTCGGGGAAAAGCGCGGTTGCCGGTTTTTTGCGGGAGTCGGGCGAGGAGGTCCTGGACGCGGACCGGATCGCTCACGAGGCGCTTGAGAAAGACAGCCCCGCGCATCCTGCGCTGGCGCGTCTTTTTTCGGATGCGCTGGACGTGAAGACCGGAGCGTTCGACAAGGAAAAGATTGCCGCGGTCGTTTTTTCCGATGCCGAGAAAAGGAGGCGGGCCGAGGCGGTTCTGCATCCTT
>JBMONI010000031.1:0-37897 GCA_049324575.1 Candidatus Omnitrophota bacterium
TAATAAGCTTTTCTCCGTCGATCCCTTCAGGAACACAAGCCGCTGTCAAAGTGGAAGAAGGCGCTTTGGAAAAGAGCTTAAGCCCCATCTTTTGCAGCGTTTCACGGGTAAAACGCCCGTTCTCCGCACACCGCTTGAAAACATTTTCGAGCCCTTCGGTTTCGATCATCTCGAGGGATTTTTCAAGCGCAATGACCAGTCCGACTGCCGGAGTGAACGGCGTATCCCAGTCGGTCAATCCTTTTTCATAGGCCTTGATATTCCAATAGAACCGCGGCAGATCCGCGCTATCCATTCTTTTGCGCGCTTTGGCACTCACGCTCAAAAACGCAAGCCCTGGCGGAAGCATCAGCGCTTTTTGGGAACCCGCCGCAACGAGATCGACCGACCAAGCATCGGTCTCGAGACGGTCAGCGGCGATCCCGGAGACCGCATCGACTAGAAGAAGCGCCTCGGTCTTCGCAACGATCTTCCCGATCGATTGGATATCATGCAGAACACCGGTCGAGGTTTCGCAAAGCTCCACGCAAATAGACCTTAACCGGGGGTTCTTTTCAAGCGCCGCCTGGACATCTTGCGGTTTGACAGCTTCTCCGTAAGGAACTTTTAAAACGGTCGGCTTAAGCCGGTACGCGTTCGCGATATCCGTCCATCGTTCACCGAACTTACCCGCATCCACGACCAGGATCTCATCCCCCACGGAATGCGTATTCGCGACCGCGGCTTCCATGGCCAGAGTTCCCGAGCCCGAGAACGTATAAACGGGATTTTGGGTCAGAAAAATCTTTTTCAATTTTTCACTCACCCGCTGAAAGATCTTCCGATACTGCGGCGTGCGATGATGGATGATCGGCTGCGCCAGGACTTCACGGACCGCTTCTGGAACGGGCGTAGGACCAGGCGTTAAAAGTATATTCCTCGTCATGCTTTCTTCTCCTTCAGATCCGGACGAGTGGTGATCACTTCATCCACGATCCCGTAATTTTTAGCTTCTTCGGCTGACATGAAATAATCACGGTCCGTGTCTTTTTCGATCCGCTCCACCGGTTGTCCGGTATGTTTCGCAAGGATCTCGTTGAGTTGCTGCTTCAATTTCAGGATCTCGGTCGCCTGGATATGGATATCCGAAGCCGTCCCCTGGGTTCCTCCCCAGGGCTGATGGATCATGACCCGCGCATGAGGAAGGGAAAAGCGCTTCCCTTTCGTTCCCGCGCTCAGAAGAAGCGCACCCATGCTGGCCGCTTGCCCGATGCAATAGGTCGAGACATCACATTTGACAAAACGCATTGTGTCATAAATCGCCAGGCCGGCCGTCACCGAACCGCCCGGAGAATT
Organism: Candidatus Omnitrophota bacterium; assembly: GCA_049324575.1. Classification (GTDB taxonomy): domain Bacteria; phylum Omnitrophota; class Omnitrophia; order Omnitrophales; family Aquincolibacteriaceae; genus JBMONI01. Next base: position 1,336 of record JBMONI010000031.1, read on the forward strand.
GATGTAGACATTGATGTCTTTCTCGGAGTCTTCCATCTGCAGAAAGAGGATCTGCGCAATGATGAGATTGGCGATCGTATCATCGATCGGAGTCCCGACAAAAACAATCCGGTCCTTCAACAGACGCGAATAGATATCATAAGCTCTTTCCCCCTTACCACTTTGCTCGATAACCATCGGAACTAAATATCCATTGCTCATATCATCCTCCTTTGAACGGCTATTTCAGTTTAGCGTTCATTTTGATGAATTCAACAGCGCGTTCACTGCGGATCTGCTCTTTCAGGGACTCTTTGGCCTGCTCATGCTCCTCATAATATTGTCGGACCTTATCCACAGGCTGGCGGATCCGGTCGGCCATTTCCTGATATTTCTTCGCCAGATCGGATTCTTCAGCGCGCAGATTCTCGGTTTGGGCGATCTCATCGAGTAGAAAGGCCAGATGGACCTGCTTCCGGGCTTCTACTTCAAGGGATTTCATCAGTTCCGGTTTTTGTTTCTCGAATTCCGTTTCTGGCATCCCTCGGCGCATGGATTGGTTCCGGGTTTGTTCAAGAAGAAATTCGATCCGTTGGGCAACAACCCCTCGGGGAAGGTCTATCTTGTTATGCTTGCACAGCTCGTCTAAGAGCGCGTTCTCAAAAACCGCTTCCGTTTCACGGTCACCGGCTTGTTGAAGATCCTTCCGCGTTTTGTCAATAAGCTCATCCAGACTTTTGAAATTTCCCGCATCTTTGGCCAATTCATCATCCAACGCTGGAAGATCCTTGGTCTTGATCTCCTTGACCGTGATCGAGAAATCCGCCGTTTTGCCGGCCAGATCTTCCCGCGCAAAATCCGACGGAAAGGAAGCCTGGATCTGGCGAGTCTCTCCGGCCTGCATCCCAAGGATTCCTTCGACGAATCCCTTCAGGAAATGATCAGGCCGCATTTCGAGCCAATCGCTTTCCCGTTTATCGATCTCTTTTTGATCGACCCGGCACACATAATCGGCGATCACATGATCCCCAAGCTGAACCCCGCGTCCTTCCGCGGCCCGGTATTTGGCAAAGGATTCCTGAACGCCTTTTAATTGCCGCTGAACATCTTCTTCTTTGACTTCGGCTTTCACCTTCTTGGCGGAAAGGCCTTTAACACGGGAAAGCTTGATCTTAGGACGGATTTCAATGACCGCTTTATACGTCAATTTTTTCTTTTCTTTGAAATCCACATCCTGGATCACAGGCTGGGTCAAGGGATCCAGGGCCGCCTGTTGGAGCGCTTCGCGGAAGGATTCCTGGATCAAATGTTTGAGGACATGGTCATGAGCCTCCCGCTGATAATGCATCTCAAGGACATCGCGAGGAGCCCGCCCGGGCCGGAATCCAGGAATCTTGGCTTGAGGAGCGATGGTCTGATAGAAATGGTCGAACTCATTTCGAATCTCTTCTTCCCCGACTTCCACCGCAAGAATCTTTTCGCAGGCCTTGCCGTCCTTGACCTGGACTTTAAAACGTTCCAATATCGCCTCCGGGCTCATGTTAATCACTGGCTGCTATTTGGAGCGAGTGGAGGGAATCGAACCCTCGTAGCTGCCTTGGCAAGGCAGTGCATTACCACTATGCTACACTCGCATTATTTTTCGGGTGATAAAAATGGGTATTGTAGAGAATGGGTCCTGGTTTGTCAACGAAGCCTATCTGTCTGCGGCGAAACGAGTTAAAAAGACAAAAACATCGCTCTTCCGCTCGCGGAAACGGTCAAGGCTGCGGGCAAGGGATCAGAGAGAACCATGCGGTCGGAGGGACTTGAACCCCCACACCTTGCGGTACAGGATCCTAAGTCCTGCGCGTCTGCCAATTCCGCCACGACCGCACAAAACTGTCCCGCCCGGAATCCCGGCTAAGAAATCCGATGCGCCCTGAAGGATTCGAACCTTCGACCCACTGATTAAGAGTCAGTTGCTCTACCAGACTGAGCTAAGGGCGCAGGAACAAAGGATGCGGGATTCTACTGAATGTCCGTCAAAATAACAAGGGAGGAAGCGAAACACCCTTCCGAAGCATCTCCGATCGACCTCGGTCTTTTCTCGCCTCGGCTCGCTCAGAACTCTGCGATCTCAAAGACCGGCTTCATGATCTCATCATAGTTTTCCGGATCGGTCCGCAGGGTCTTGCCCGTCAGATCTAAACCCTGAAATCCGGCTGCCAGATGCGCATAGCGCTCCTGGGTAATAGGCCGAGCCTGATAGTAGTCGTAGAAATAAGGTGTGATCTTTTTCTCTGCTCGTAAAAATTTTCCGATCACATCCATCACGGCCTGCGGGTCGTACCCCGCGGAAAGCAGATATTCGAAGGCTGCGTCATCCGCCGCACGTAACCGCTCTTCCGGCGTCTTGACCCCCTGCTCCAGCGAAGCGTTCAGCATCATCAACCCGAGCATGGCCAGAGCTCCGAAAGAACCGAAAGCCGGCGCGACGGAACTGCCTGCGCGCGTAAGCTCTTCGACGTTCTTTTTAAAATGAGAGAATCTCGGATCCTGATACTGCAATTGTCCAATCTCATGGGCAAGGACGGCCGCGAGCTCCGCCTCGCTATCAAGAAACGCCAGCATCCCGGTCGTGAGATAGATAAAACCGCCGGGAGCGGAGGTCGCGTAGATCTTTTCATTGTAAAGGATCGTGAATTGGTAGGGAAGTTCCTTACGCGAAACCCGCGACAAGAGGGAGCGGCCGATCTTTTCAACGTACTGGACGACTTCCGGCTTGGTATAGACCTGGAAACCGGTAATGATCTGCGAATGGATCTCTTGACCAACGGCAATCTCATCGGCAACAGAAGCGCTCACTTTCGGCGCTGCCTCGGCGCCTCCCCCGAATGAGGTCCTGGCGCCACGGTCCGAGGCGCATGCCGTAAGCAGAAAAAACAAAGAGCCCCAGACACAAACCGGTGAAAAACGTTGAAGGATCATGGGTTTTCCGATCCGTCCTAAAAAAACGCGCCCGGCAGGGATCGAACCTGCAACCTAGTGGTTCGAAGCCACTCACTCTATCCAATTGAGCTACGGGCGCATAAAAACAAGAGCCATTGCCCCTAAATTGCCGACATGATGTCGCAGAGACGTTTTCACGACCTTGACCGAACGAAAAGCCTCAGGCCAAGAGTGGGCTTTCAGGCTTTTCATCATTTCGCGCTCAAAAATCGAGGGCGCCGACTTCCAGACCCCTCCGCCTAAAATGACCATTTCCGGGTTAAGGATATTCAGGATATTCCCGAGACCGATCCCGAGATAATATCCCGCACGCCGAAAAGCTTGTTGCGCGAGCTCATCTCCTCGCAAGGCTAATTCTCCGATCGTTCGCGCATTTAATGTCCCGCGCTTTTTTAGTTTTTTAAGCGCTTTCGATCCCTTGCCTTTTTTGATCTGCTTTTTAACATACTTTGCGATGGCCGTCCCGGAAGCATAAGCCTCCAGGCAGCCCTTTTCTCCCATCGCCCAAGGCTCCCCGCCCGCTTCGATCGTCATATGACCGATCTCGCCCGCAACGAAGCTCTTCCCTTCCAGAAGCTTTCCTTCCGTAAAGATACCGCCTCCGATCCCCGTGCTCACGGTCACATAAACAAAATGACGGCATTTGCGCGCTCTCCCGAAAACTTTTTCGCCGACCGCGGCCGCATTAGCATCGTTCGCCAAAAAAACAGGAAGGCGCATGGCGCGGGATAAAATGGAGCGGAGCGAAAGGCCTTTCCAACCGCGGAGGTGCGGAGAATTCGGGACCTTCCCCGTCCTGGAATCAACAGGTCCGGGAAGGCACACCCCGATCCCCTGGATTTGACGGCGCGGAACCGAGGACTTGCGGAGAAGGTCTTCAAGGCAAGCGAGCATCGCCTGCAGGCAGGCGCGGGTCTTCGAAAGGGTCCGGGTAGGGATCTCTGCGCGCGTCAAGATCTGCCCCCGTTCGTTCCCGAGCGCGATCGAAATCTTGGTGCCCCCGATATCAATACCGATAGCGTATTTTGAGGTCATAAAAAAATCCCGTGACGCCCTGAGGCGGCCGGGATTGCTCCTTCAAAGATCCGTAAAAAAATGGGCAGGGACGGAATTGAACCGCCGACACAAGGATTTTCAGTCCTCTGCTCTACCGACTGAGCTACCTGCCCTTGAATGAACTCCAAAAATCGAGTCTGGAAAGCTTGAGAACGCGCAATATTACCCGCCCGCCGCACAGGTGTCAAGGCGCCTGCTTCCGTGCCAACCGGCCGGAACCACACAACCACCTATCCAGCGTAAGCCAATGCTCCCGCATGCGAAAAAGCTGGAACCCCAACAAAACATTGATCGTATCGATCATCAGGATCTGCGGTACCGTGATCTTGAGGCCCGATTCACCGAAACAGCCGCAGCTGTCCGGCCATATCCCGAGGATCCAGCGGCTTAAAACCAGCACAAAAACAAACCCGAAGGAAAAACCCGTCAGAACAAGCGCGGAAAATCGCGTCAGGTAGCCGGTGATCAGGAAGACCCCCAAGACAACCTCAAGCCAGGGGAAAACGATCGTGATCGCGGGGACCAGTGCTTTCGGGAAAACCGTATATTCATTGAGAAGATAACGGAAATTCTCGATCGGTTCGATCAATTTTGTAAATCCGGAATAAATGAAGATCCCCCCGATCATGGCCCGGACAAAAAACCAGAAAAAGCGGTTCATGATCCCCTCTTGCGCAATTCCTCGATCAAGGGGATTCCCTTTTTTTCGAGTTCGATCGCTCCGACAAAACGCTCTTCCCCGATAAAAAAAGTCGGGGTCGCACGCACCGCATGCGCATTCCCTTCTTCCTTTTCTGCTTCGATCTTCGCGGTCACTTCCGGAGACGCGAGACAGGCAGCAAAGGCCTCCAGATCTAGTTGCATTTCTTTGGCATACTGAAGAAAAGTTTCCGCGGGTTTTAATGCAACCCCCCATACCGCCTGATCTTGATAAAGCCGGTCATGGAAGGGCCAGAATTGCCTCTGCTCCGCGGCGCATTCCGCCGCCTGGTGAGCGATCATGGAAATCGGATGTCCACGCAAAGGAAAATGCCTGAAGACAAAAATGATATCCTTCGGATATTGGCTGAGGATTTTTTGAGCGGTCTGAGCGGCCGCGCGGCAAGCGGGACATTGGAAGTCACTGTACTCGACGATTGTGATCGGTGCTTCTATCCGACCTTTGGTCTTAAAATCCTGACGGAGCACCGGACTCGTCCTCTCCTGTTGAGACCGCGCCCATTGGACGGTCAGCACGAGAGAGCCCACCAAGAAAATCCCGGTCAGCAGATACCGCGTTATGATTTTTCGATCCACAAGCTTGCCCTCTCGTTTTGCCGAAGGAGTTTACCACAGTCGGGACATGAATCGAACCTTAAATCCTTCCCGTGCTCCGGTTCAGGTCCAGCAAGATTGAGTTGATTTTCAGCTTGAGCATCTGTTCAAGCGACCACGGAAGGGTCAAACTCCAGTTATGCGTCCCCAGGGTCCCCGGCATATTGATCCGATGTTCCCACGCGTTCAATTTATGCTTGGGATCCGAGGATAGGTAGTCCTGAAGAAGATGAATCGAAAAAACCGTACTGGCTTCATGGGCCTTGTGGATTGCAGTACGCATCAACAGCGCATAATCCTCATCCGAAAGCGTCCCTGAAAGGATCCTGGCCGGAATCTTTTCTCCGAAAAGGAATTTCAAGAATCGGCTCTTTTCATCAAAGGTTTCGCGGTACATCTTCAAGAGCGCATAAGCCCGGTCTTTCCCGATCCCGAGGCAAGCAAGGAACACTTGGTCGGAAAGGATCTCCGAACGCCAGTGAAGACGGCCGTATTCTGACCGGCTCAGATCGAAAAGCCTGCCGGCCAAAACCTCGAAAGAGATTCCCTGCTCATCGCACGAGCGCCGGAAGAGGATCTCATCCACCGTCCCCAGCTCATAATCCCACCATCCCCGAAAAGGCGCCATGTCGTGGGTGGAGATTACCGCCATGCCATTCTTCCGGTATTTTTCCGGGTCGAGGAACTCGAGAGATCCCTCCCAGTCCCGCTTCCATCGCTGGACATCCATCCCCGGGATACAAAGCTCTTCGAGAACTTGGTAGGAACAATCGGGAACCACTCCCAGATCCTCCGCACAAGGGAGCATGGTCGTCTTTTCCAGCATCGTCAGGATCAAATTTTTTCCGTGATCATACCATTGGGTTTTATCCTCCGGATCAAAACGTCCCTTCAGCCCCCCCGTTTCAAGAGGCTCGGAGATCGGAATGGTCCAGACCCGGAAAAGTCCTACGGTATGATCGATCCTGAACATATGGTAAAAATTTTCTGAATATCGAAGTTTCTCTGCAAGATAATCATACCCTTGCTTACGGATCATCTCCCAGTGATAAGGAGGCATCCCCCAGCGCTGGCCCATCGCAAAGAAAGAATCCGGCGGGGCCCCAGCCGCCAGATCCAGTTTGAAATAATTTTGCCGGGCCCAAACATCCGCACTATCGCGGGAGACCAGGAACGGAAGATCGCCCATTAAGAAGACCCCGGCCTGCTCGGCATAGCGTTTGACATCGGATAGCTGCAGGAAAAGCTGCCCCTGAAGCCACTTTTGAAAGAGGATCTGCTCAACGCGTGTTTCCCGAATCTCCGCCAATACCGTTTCAGACCGCCGACTCAATCCGGGCGCCCACTCCCACCATGACCGTTCGTGGTGAGCCTCTTTGAGCACTTTGAACAAAGCAAAGTCATCCAGCCAAAAATGATTCGCGTCGAGATAGCGGGCAAATTCCTTATCCGGCTTAGTCCGTGCTTCGGAGAACATTTTCCAGAGGACCGCCAATTTGGCGCCCTTGATCCCATAATCGACCCGAGCCTTTCCCGCCGGAAATTCCTTCCTCAGGCGGGAGATCGCCTGCGAATATTTGCCGCCGCCCGGGATCTCATGGAGTGCGAGATACATCGGATCCAAAGCGAACATGGATTCGGCATCGTAAGGATAAAACTTGAAACCCACGTCATTGAGCGGGAGTAATTGGACGATGGTAATCCCCGTCCGGACACACCAATCGATGAGAAGTTTGAGATCCGGGATCTCTCCGATCCCGGCGCTCTGTTCGGAATAAATGGAAAAAAGCGGAACCGCAACCCCGCTTCGTTTTCTTAACCCGATCTTCTGCCAATGCCGCGCAGACGGCGCTCCGGCAAAATGACCGTAAATCCCTTCGAACATCGTTTAGCCCCCTTCTGAAAAAGACCTCTTATTTTTTTCCCCGCCGGTAATCCTCAAGCAGCTTTTTAATATCTCCATCCGCCTGGCGAAGAACCTGATAACAGATCATGATGATAACGGAAAACTGCCAGCAATCCTCCGGCCCGACCACGAGTCCCGTACTCACATCTTCTTTCATGCGAAGACGTTCTTCCTGATGCCGGACCGTCTCCGCCAGTGCTCCTTCGACAAGATCCAGCGAAACGGTCGTATGATTATACCAGAATGAGGGAAAACGCACACCGCGAACAAGGAAAAAAGTGTTTAGAAAATCCGCGCTTAATCCGAGCTCTTTTTCGAACTCAAATCCCTGGAACTGGGGCAAGTGCTGCGGAAGGATGAGCGACGGTTTCTCCACCAGGATCTCTCCCTGCCGAATGACCGTATCACCTTGATTCACTGAAGATTCCGCCAAGAAAACATAAGGAAGGTTTGTCGTCTCGGACGTCAAAAGCGGATTGATCCGAAAGCGGACCACCTCGGTATTCCGCAGAGCCTTCTCCCAGATCTCTTCAAGGCTCACTCGCCACGCTCCACAATGACCGTTTGCGTCGGGAAGGCAAATTCGATCCCCTCGCGCTTGAAGGCCTCCACCATTTCCAGGTTGATCTTCTCCTGCGTGTCCATGTAGATGTTGTAATCGCTGCTGAGAACAAAATAGACGACCTCGAATTCCAGGCTGTAATCCCCGAACTTCGAGAAATGGACGCGATCGATGATCGTTTTGTCCGTCCTGCGGAGGATCTCTTTGATTATTGCAGGGATCTTTTTCAATTTCTCGGCTGAAGTCCCGTAAGTGACGCCAAAATTATAAAGGACCCGTCTCCGTTCCATCCGCTTATAGTTACGCACCCGGCTTGAGGTTAGATCGGAATTCGAAACAATGATCTGCTCACCATCCAGAGAACGGATCCTCGTCGTCTTAAGTCCGATCCTTTCGATCGTCCCCCGGTGCTCGCCGACGATAATGAAATCCCCTTCCTCGAACGGACGGTCAAAAAAGATGACGAAGTAGTTGAAGAGATCTCCGAGGATCGTCTGGGCTGCAAAAGCCACCGCCACACCGCCGATTCCCAGTCCCGCTACGACTGCAGAAATATTGAAACCAAGATTATCGAGGACAAAAACAAATCCGAGCCCCCAAAAAACAACTTTGACGACCGTTACAACGCTTTTAGAAGCGACCGACTCCGCCGCATGGGGATCACGGCCAAGCCAAAAACCTTCGAAAACGAGCACGAAAAGTCCTTGGATGAACCGGACCGCTTGCAGAGTCAGCACGATGACCCCTAGCGCATTCATAGTTTTAGCCAGACTAGGGCATAAATGCAGCCGGATCATGGCAAAATAAAAGACCCCGAAATAAAGGAGCGGCAAAAGGGTTTTTTCGAAGAGTTGAATGCAGAAATTGGAAACGTGAGTCCCGAGTTTCTGCGAAAGGGATTTCAGCTTCCCGAAAACGATCCTGTCGATCACGAATACGGCCCCGCATCCAAGGATCCCCCCTAAGACCGAGATCCCATAACTCAGGAGGGTATTCCCCCAAAAAATATTGTCCAAAATCGAAGTCGTTTGCATATCCGATCCCCCTTCTTCAGCTCAATGAAGCAGGCATTTTAACATAGGAAGAAAACATTAAACAAGAAGCGGCCGACGACAAAACTTTAATCGCTTATGCGAAATCTACCGAAAAAATTGCGTTAGAATTTTTTGGCTGCGCAAGCAAAAAAGCGGCAACCCTCTTTTTGATCGGCACTTGCCTTTTTTTTCGAATGTCCAGAAACCACTTCGTATCCGAGCCGATCGAAAAATCCCTTCTTGGGGCCAAGAACCCAGGAGAAAAACCGTAAGAATAAATCATTGTTTTATACGCACAAGGAGCTACAAAGCGATCTGCGGAGCTTTTTCAGCTTCGGCTTCGGCCTTGAAATAGCTCTTCTCGTTCATCCCCATCCATCGCGCGACAAAAACGTTCGGAATACTTTGCCGTAGAGCATTGAATTGTTTGGCCGCATCGTTATAGCGCATGCGTTCGACCGAAATGCGGTTCTCCGCGCTCTCAAGCTGGGCTTGTAATGTGAGAAAATTCTGGCTGGCCCGTAATTCGGGGTAACGTTCGAAAAGTGCGGTCAGCCGCCCCAAAGAAACGGAGAGATGGTCCTGGGTTTGCTGGAATTGAGAAAAGAGCACTGGGTCGTTAGCCATTGCCGGACTCAAGATGATCTGCGCGGCTTTGGTCCGGGCCTGGCTCAAGCGATCCAAGGTCTCCCGCTCATGCGCAACATAGCCTCGAACGGTCTCAATAAGATTCGGGATGAGATCCATCCGACGCCGATACACATTCTCGACCTGAGCCCAAGCGTTCGTCACGGCCTCCTCCGCCGAAACCAGTTTGTTATAGATTCCTCCGAATAGGAAGATCGAAAGGACGGTAAGAACGCCCAAAATCGCCAGGATCGTCAAAATATTTTTTTTCATACTACGCTCCTTTCGATATCGAAAGAGGCTTGGTCGATTAAAAGATCACGCCATTATCTTCGGTTCGCACAAGGAATGCGACCCCTGATTTTTTGGATCGCCGCAGGGATCGAATCGATCAGATCCGTCGCGATGAGGCTTTCCTCGCCAAGCTTGCCCGCACCAAGATCCCCGGCTAACCCATGCAGATAGACCCCGAACCGCGCGGCATCCCAAGGCGCAATCCCCTGTCCCAGTAAGGCCGCAATGATCCCGGTCAGCACATCTCCGGTCCCGCCGGAGGCCATTCCCGGATTGCCGGTCGGGTTGACATAAACTGATCCTTGCGGAGAAGCAACGACCGTATGAGCCCCTTTGAGGACGAGGATCAGTCCCGAGTCGCGTGCTGCACGGGAAGCACGCTCGATCCGCTCTTTTTTGCCGCTGGGGCTCTTGCCGCCAAAGATCCGAACAAATTCGCCGGCATGGGGGGTCAGGATCCAGGAAGCTTGGTGCTTTTTTAGAAGTCCGGAGCAACCCTCGAACGCATTGATGCCATCGGCATCCAGCACCCCCGGAGATCTGGAAAAACAAAAAAGCCTGCGCACTAAACGAGCGGTTTCTGGCGCTCTGGATAATCCCGGGCCCAGCGCTAGAACATCCTGGGTCGATAGAATTTTTCGGATCTCCGTGAAAGACCGGAAAGCCAAGGTGCCGGCTTTCGTCGATGGGAAAGGCCGGACCATGACTTCGGCCATACGTTTCGCAACCGCCAGATAGATCGCTCGCGGCACTCCCAAGGTCACAAGCCCCGCTCCGCTTCGGACACAAGCCTGCGCGCAGAGATAGGCTGCACCCGAAAACCCTTCGGAACCCGCGAGAATGAAGATCTTGCCGAAATCGCTTTTGTGGGAATCCCGAGGCCTTCGCTTCCATTTCGCGCGAATCTCTTGGAGAAGAGGCGTCATGGAATCATCCGTATTTTTGAAGGATCTTTTTCATCTCCTGGACCGCCTGACGCAACCCGACAAAAATCGAACGGCTGATGATGGAATGGCCGATATTGAGCTCGGCGATCTCAGGAAGCATAGCGACGGCCTCGACGTTCTCATAATTAAGCCCATGGCCCGCATTGACCTTGAGCTTGAGCGTCCAAGCCGCTTGAGCTGCTTTGCGGATCTTTGCCCATTCGGCCTTCTGTTTGGGGCCATGCGCATTCGCGTAAGCTCCGGTATGGATCTCAACGGCTTGCGCGCCCAATCGGCTCGCCGCAAGGATCTGCCGTTCCTGAGGGGGCACAAAAAGGCTCACTTCCGCTCCGATACGTCGAAGACGCGGAATCGCCTTAGCTAACCGGGTATAGGAAGCTAGAACATCCAATCCCCCCTCCGTCGTCAACTCTTGTCGGCGCTCCGGGACCAAACAGACTTTTTTGGGTTGTAATCGCACCGCAAAATCAACGATCCCCGGAGCCAATGACATCTCAAGATTCAACGGAACGCGGATGCATCGCAAAATCTTGCGCACATCCCCGTCTTGAATATGACGGCGATCCTCCCGCAAATGAACGGTGATCGAATCCGCTCCGCCGCGCTGGGCTTCGAGCGCCGCCAAAAGCGGTTCGGGTTCGGTCCCCAAGCGCGCCTGGCGCACCGTCGCCACATGATCAATATTCACCCCTAATTGTTTTTTCATGAAATGTGTTTTGGACCCGTTCCAACGATCAAGCGGCAGCGGTTATTTTAAGCCGGTTTGTCAATCGTAACCATCACCGTCACGGCCTCTTTAAGGATCACCCCTTCGGGCAGGGCGATCCGGACCTCGATCTGGTGTTTTCCTCTCCGCAGGTCTGTCAGATCGACATAGGCCTGGATCTTATCCGGCGTGATCTCTTCCAGCTTTGTCGCGGAACCTTTCAGCACGAAAGAGATCACTTCGGGCTCAAGTAAAAGCGTCCAATTTTTATCGGGAGGCTGCAGTACTTTGACTGGAATGTCTTGAAACGATTTTTCGGAGAATTCTTCTTCAATCGGCACGCTCAGATCGACGGCCGTCTCGCCCAAGGGCCGAATACCACTGGGAAATTCAAGATCCACGGTACGCCGAAAAGAGCGAATCCTTCCAACAAGATCAATCGGCTCCGTAAGAACCGCCTCGATTTGGCTCACTTGGCCCTTCGGCCCTTCCACAAGCACGGCGTTCGGGTCCATCTGGATCCCTTGATCGTGAATCTTGTAGCCAAAGGCCGGCTCTCCGATAAAATCAGGTTTGACTTTGAGTTTTTGGGTGATCAATTCGTCCATTGTCACTTGGATCGTTTCCGGATAGATTTTGACAACCTGGATCTCCAGAGAAGGAAGCTGGATCTCCCGCGATTCCAAGCGAAAGGAATAATCCCCGGGGCTGGAAACTTCTTGGCCGATGTAATGAACAGCCCGGATATCTTTTGAGGTAAGGTCTGCGGTGATATTCCGAGGACCGGAAAAAACGACCCACACATGATCGGCAGAGGCTTTCAGAACGCTCATCTTAGGATTTTGGGCGATGATCTCGAGCGGAATGGACCGCCGGACTTCGATGCTTTCCTCACTCACCGCGTAGTACCAGAGCCCCACCGCGATGAGAAGCGAGATCACTTTCAGACCCCAATTGCTTGTCAGCCACTTCATTCGCCCGCCCCTCGCTCCTTGAAGGACCGCCAATTCTTCGCGATAAAATCCCGGAGCGCATTGCGTTCTTCAACCGATTGGAATAGATTCATCAGGACATTTTTCAATCCATCGCCGTCAAGCCCCCGTGTCAGCTTGCCCTCCGCCGCGATCGAGATCTTGCCGGTCTCTTCCGAAACGATCACACAAACAGCATCCGATTCCTCGGAAAGTCCCACCGCCGCGCGATGCCGCATCCCGAGCGAACGCGAAAGTTCCTCGTTCTGACTTAACGGAAAAAGGGCTCCGCAGGAGGCGATACGATCCCCGACCAAAATCACACCCCCATCATGAGTCGGAGTACTCGGGGTAAAAAGAGTGATCAAAAGTTCCTGGCTGACCTTGGCATCCATCGGGATCCCGCTCTCAATATAGTTCTTCAGCCCAATATCCCTTTCAATGGCGATCAGCGCTCCGATCCGATTCCGGGAAAGGACTTCGCATGCCTTGATCAATTCATCGACCGTCCCGCCCTTTTGGAGCAACCCTCCTTTGAACGTATTCTGTCCGAGACGGGCGAGTCCGCGGCGAAGCTCCGGCTGAAAAATGATCAGGATAGCGACAACTCCGACCGCAAGTAATTTTGAAAGCACCCAGTTGATTGTATGCAGGCCGAATATTTTGGCGATATTGAAGATAACCGCCAGAATGAAGAGCCCCATAAAGACTTGCATAGCGCGAGTGCCTTGAAAAAAACGCAAAAGATAATAAAGCAGGATCCAAATAAAACAGATCTCAAAGAGAGGCCGCCAAATATGCAAAAGATTTTCCATTACGGTTTCCGGCTCCAAAGATTCAACACGATCGTGATCAACAAACTGACCACAAGACAGCTCACCACAGGGAAATAAAAAGCAAAATCCCCTTTTTTCAAGACCCAATCACCCGGCAGACGTCCCATGCCAGGAATCTTCCCTAAGAGCATAACGACCGACCCAGCAAGGATAAGAACGAATCCCGTTAGGATGAGGATCTTTGCCGCATCGTTCATACGCGCGGACTATGATAGCACAAGAGAAGCGAACGGGGCAACGAAAGGCTCCGGGGAATGCGCGGTTTTAAAGGAGAGGCCCGGCGGAAGGATGCTTCATCTGAAAATGCGCGTATGCCCTTTCAGTCAGAACACGGCCGGACGGCGTCCGTTTGAGAAATCCCTTCTGGATCAGATAAGGTTCGTAGATCTCCTCGATCGTTTCCGGATCTTCGCCGACCCCCATTGCCAGATTCTTGATCCCGACCGGCCCGCCTTTGTGATCGCGGATCATAAAACCCAGGATCCTTTTGTCCATCGCATCCAATCCCTCGCGATCGACTTCCAGCATTTGCAGCGCTTCATCGGCGATCGGCCCGGTGATCTTCCCCTGCGCTTTCACCTCGGCATAATCGCGGACGCGACGGAGCAGGCGGTTAGCGATTCGCGGCGTCCCCCGGGAGCGGCGGGCGATCTCCTCTTCCCCGGCCTGGTCGATCTCTAATTTGAGAATTCGGGCTGACCGTCTGACGATCTCCGCGAGATGAGAATCCTCGTAATAATTAAGGTGCTCAATGATCCCAAAACGGGAACGCAAAGGCGACGAAAGCAGGCCGCTGCGGGTTGTCGCACCGATCATGGTGAACCGGGGAACGGTGATCTTGACCGATCTCGCATTGGGACCTTTGTCGATCATGATATCGATGCAAAAATCTTCCATGGCCGGATAGAGGTATTCTTCAACGGTTTTCGCCGTCCGGTGGATTTCGTCGATAAAAAGGATGTCCCCTTCTTCAAGATTGGTCAGCACCCCCGCAAGATCGCCCGCCCGCTCCAAGACCGGACCGGAGGTCGTACGGATATTGACCCCCATTTCTTTCGCTACGATATGCGCCAGGGTGGTCTTGCCGAGGCCGGGAGGGCCGAAAAAAAGCGCATGATCGAGGGGTTCTTTGCGCTTTTGGGCGGCTTCGATAAAGATCGCGAGATTCCTTTTCAGACTTTCCTGACCGATGAATTCTGCCAGCGTATTCGGGCGCAGCGTCAAGTCCAGCGAGGTGTCTTCCTGCTGAGGCTCCCCCTGAATTAATCGATCATGATCGGCCATCGGTTTTCCTCAGCGCTCTCGGGAAACGGTCTTCCCCTGGTCAATGAACATTTCGATCTGCGGCTCGCCGGAAAGGTTCTCGATATAATCATCCACGGCCTTCTGATCTTCCGGCCGGATATTCACGAAACAGACCGCCACTGAGTAATGCAGATATTTCTTCATCTTGCGGACCCGCAGGATCCTGGCTTCGGCATGAAAGGATTTTTCGAGCGGCGGGATCAACACATGAAGCTTCAAGAGATCCTGTTCTCGGAGGGCCTTCTCGGAAAAAAACTTGGCACCCCCGGCACTGATATTCTTGATATTCGTAAGGTGCGAGACCTGGGCATTTCCGCTTGCGTCGTATTTGAGAAGGTAGTAAGCATTGAGCCGTTTGAATGCGCGCGTATTTTTCGTCTGCTGTTTCTTACGAAGTTTCATCACCATTCCCGGCCTCCTATGACCGGACAGATCAGCGGATATATTTTAGAGAATCACGGACCAATTTCTCAACCGTAAAAACTTCTTTCGGATCCGAACGGACAACTTTTTCGACCGCCGTCTTGGCTTCCGTACGCCGGTATCCGAGTGCCGTCAACGCTTCCATCGCATCCTTGATCAAGCTGGACGGAAGGTCGGTTTTGATCCCGGGGTCCGGGGCGAACCGATCGGCTTCATCCGCCAGCTTCTCCCTCAACTCCACCACGAGGCGTTCCGCGGTTTTTTTCCCGACCCCAGGGATCGCCTGAAGGATCTCCAGCCGCCCTTCCACGATCGCCCGTTTCAGATCCGTGATCCGGATCCCCGACATGATCGTCATAGCGATCTTCGGCCCGATCCCGCTCACTGAGATCAGAAGGCAAAAAAGTTTTCTCTCGTCCTCCGTCGAAAAACCGTAAAGGGCCTGTGCGTCCTCACGCACGACAAAATGGGTCAGTAACCGGACTTCGTCGCCAAGACCGGGAAGCGTTTCATAGGTGGAAACAGGGATCTGTAATTGAAAACCGACGCCATGGACCTCGAGGACAGCTCCGGTCGCGGTTTTCTCGATCAATTTGCCTCGGAGATAGGCGTACATCCTAAGCCCCCTGGATCTTCATCAGAGGATGACTCTTAGCAACATGCAAATGACAGATCGCCAGGGCAAGCGCATCCGCCTCATCCGAAGGCGGCATCTCCTTCATTCCCAAAAGCATTTTGATCATCTTCTGGACCTGGATTTTGCTCGCACGGCCGTTGCCCGTGACCGCTTGTTTGACCTGGGTCGGCATATATTCTAGCACAGGAAGATCATGATTCGAAGCCGCGAGCATCGCGCATGCACGAGCCTCGCCAATCTTGAGCATGGACCGGATGTTCTTGCAGTAAAAAACATTCTCGAGCGCCATGACCGTAGGCCGATAGATCCGGATGATCTCTTCCAAAAACGAAAAGATACGGGAGAGCCGTTTTTCGATCGGAACATTCGCCGGAGCTTGGATCACCTCCGAGTGGATCCGCCGGTATCTTCCGCCCGAAGATTCGATCAGTCCCGCCCCGGTTCGCCAGGTACCGGGGTCCACCCCGAGAACGCGCATTCAGCGGATCTCCTTCATCACCTCGTCGGGAATATCAAAGTTGGCATAGACATTTTGGACATCATCGTGATCTTCCAACGTTTCGATCAATTTGAGCACGGCTCTTGCATCCGCCGCAGAAACGCTGGTCTGATTTTTGGGAAGCATCGTCAAATCGGCCGATTCGACCGGAATCTTTGCTTTTTCCAGCGCTTCTTTGACCGCCCAGAGGTCCTGGGGATTGCAGGTAATCTCGAATTTCTCAGCCTCCCCCGAAAGATCCTCCGCGCCCGCAGCGATCGCCAATTCCATTAACTGCTCCTCGGTCGCTTTATCCTTGGCCACAAGGATCAGACCCTTTTTCTCGAAGATCCACGCTACCGATCCCGCTCCCGCCATATTGCCGTTTCCTTTACCGAAAATGCTCCGGATCTCGGAAGCCGTCCGGTTCTTATTGTCGGTCAAGCAGGAAACGAGCAGCGCCACCCCTGCGGGGCCATACCCTTCGTAGAGGACCTCTTCATAGGTCACACCCTCGAGTTCCCCAGTCCCTTTTTTGATCGCCCGGTCGATATTATCAGACGGCATGTTCGCTTCCCGTGCTTTGAGGATAACGGTCCGCAGCCGAGGGTTTGAGGCAGGATCGCCCCCGCCCATTTTTGCCGCGACGGTGATCTCGCGCATGATCTTAGTGAAGATCTTCCCGCGCTTGGCGTCCGCCGCCCCCTTTTTATGTTTGATACTGGCCCATTTAGAATGTCCTGACATTTTCTCTCCCTCCAAGCGCGTTGATGGTTTTCAAAACTTCCCGCATCGCTTTCACATGATGGACGCGGATCAAAGAAATTTTTTTGAGCGCAAGATAAGCGACCACCGCCGCCGTTGCGAATTCTCGGTCCTGCACAGGACATCCGGTAATCTCCCCCAAAAAAGATTTGCGGGACGGTCCGACCAAAAGCGGAAAGCCCAACGCCTCGAACCTCCCGATCTCGTTTAAAACTTCGAGCGATTGTTCAGTGGTTTTCGAAAAACCGATCCCGGGATCGATCACGATCTGATCCGCTCCCACCCCGGCATCCAGGGCAAGCTGGGTCGAATAGCGAAGCTCCTCGGTAATCTCCCCCAAGAGGTCCTCATATACCGTCATGGATTGCATCGTCTGAGCGGATCCGCGACGGTGCATAAGTACAAGGCCCGCATTATATTCTTTGGCGATCCGAGCCATGGCCGGCCCCGAATCCCGCAGGCCGCTGACATCGTTAATGATATGCGCACCTTCTTCCAGGCAGAGTTTTGCGACTTCGGATTTACAGGTATCGATCGAAATAGGAATATCGGGCCGTGCTTTCCGCAACGCGCGGAGCACCGGGATCAAACGGCGGGCTTCTTCCTCGGCGCTTACGGGAATCGCCCCAGGCCGGGTCGATTCCGCGCCCAGATCAAGGATATCCGCTCCATCCTCGATCATTTGCAGCCCATAGGCCGCGGCTTCCGTCGGTAAGGGGAAACGTCCGCCATCGGAAAAAGAATCCGGGGTGAGGTTTAGGATCCCCATCAAGCGAGGCATCCCCAAATCGATATTGCGGTTTCGGATCTTCCAGAACATAGAGGGTTACGCCGGCCCAGGCGCTTCGGAAGAAGCCCCGGCCTCAGCGGAAGGCTTTTCAGGAGCGAGTCCTGCGAGAGCGCGGATCTCATCCGCCTGAAGGACTTCTTTCTCCAGCAGAGCGGCCTTCAATTTTTCAAGCGCATCGCGCCGATCCGTCAGGATCTTCTTGGCCCGGCCATAGCAATCGTTCACGATCCCACGCATCTCTTCATCAATCAGTTGCGCTGTTTGTTCAGAATAATTTTTCTCCGCGAAAAGGTCGCGGCCGAGGAAAACCTGGCCGTCTTTCTTTCCGAAGGTCATGTTGCCAAGGCGCTCGCTCATACCCAATTCACAGACCATGGCATGCGCATATTGGGTCGCTTTCTGCAGATCATCCGAAGCTCCCGAGGTGATCTGTTTGAAATAGAGCTCTTCGGCCACCCTCCCGCCCAAAAGGATGGCGATACGGTCCAGGATCTCTTGTTTTGAGATCAGATTCCTGTCCTCATTGGGGAGTTGCAGCGTAAACCCTCCCACGCCATAGCCTCGAGGAATGATCGATATTTTGTGGACCGGATCCGCATGCGGAATGAACAAAGCCACGAGCGCATGCCCGGCCTCGTGGATCGCTTTGACCTCTTTTTCATGTTTCGAGATCACGCGGCTTTTCCGCTCAGGACCGACCATCACCTTTTCGATGGATTCTTCAAGCTCCTGTTGCGTGACGGCCTGTTTTTTACGACGCGCCGCCAAAAGCGCCGCTTCATTGATGAGATTCGCCAGATCCGCTCCCGAAAAACCCGGCGTTTGTTTGGCGATCTTGCCGAGGTCCGCTTCCGCTTCGATCTTGACCTTGGCGGCATGGACCCGCAAGATCTCTTCTCGGCCTTTGATATCCGGACGATCGATAACGACCTGCCGGTCAAACCGCCCCGGCCGAAGGAGCGCCTGGTCCAGAACATCCGGGCGGTTGGTCGCTCCGATCAGAATGACCCCGCTATGGGTATCAAATCCGTCCATTTCGACAAGAAGCGCATTCAAGGTCTGTTCGCGCTCATCATGGCCCCCTCCGATCCCGGCAAAACGTTGCCGGCCGACCGCATCGATCTCATCGATGAAGAGGATCGCTCCCCGCCCGCTGACCTTGGCCGCGCGTTTCCCCTGCTCAAAAAGATCCCGGACCCTCGCCGCCCCAACTCCGACAAACATTTCAACAAAGTCCGACCCGCTGATCGAAAAGAACGGGACATCCGCTTCTCCCGCGACGGCCTTCGCCAAAAGGGTTTTCCCGGTCCCCGGAGGTCCCATTAACAGGACTCCCTTGGGGATCCGCCCGCCGAGCTTCTGAAATCGCTGGGGGTCCTTCAGAAATTCAATGATCTCCTCGAGCTCTTCTTTCGCTTCCTGGACCCCGGCCACATCTTTGAATGTGATCACGGCTTTTTCCTTTTGGGACATCTTTGCGCGCGACTTCCCGAATGAAAAGATCCGGCTGCCTCCTTGCTGCATGCCGCGGTAAACGAAAAACCAGAAAAAACCGATCAAAAGCAATACAGGCATGACCGAATACAGAAGATTTTTCCAGAACATCTGCGGCGGATTGACCTCGAACCTCGGAACATTTTGGCGGATCAAAGGAACGATTTCGAGATCGTTGGGCGGGATATTGACGTGATAGTATTTCCCGTTACTGAGCTTGCCTTGCACCGTATTCTCGACCAGCTCGGCGGAAACGATCTCCAAAGTCTCGGGATTCCTCCGCAGAAGCTGATAAAATTCGGAATAGGACATACGGCTCATTTCCATGCCTGGAAAGACAAAAAGCTGAAGAACAATGAAAAAAAGGATGGGAACGAGCAAAAGCGCGATTAAGCGCTTGCGGTCAGGATCCCCTCCTTTGGGAGGCTCTCCTCCGCGGCGCTGCCCCGATGAACGGTACGGCCTTTTTGCGGGATGATTCGGCATGATAAACCCCTTTAAAGAGCCGGTAGTCTAGCATGGGCGCGCAACTTACGCAATTTGAATGGCAGGAATCCCTCACCTAGGGTCTTTTTAAAAATTCGCATTTGCCGGGAATCCCAAACGATATCGAGGTTGCGCGGGAGTGAACATCGGTTCCGCTTTTTCGAAAAGAGGCCCTGGAGTCTCCGATATGCTTCATAATCCAATCCGCTTCGTGAGTCTAGAATTTTGAGCGCATGATTTAAGACCCGGAATTGGATTGGCGGATCTAAATGTTCAAAAAATTCTTTCGCCAGAATCACGGCCCCTCTCTTTTTTTTCAAAATGACTTTCCGAATCGCTTGCGCTTCGAGCGCCTCGATCACACGGAGTTCATCTCCGACAATCTGAGGCAATCGCGCCAAGGCTTCTTGAACGCGCGGATTCACGGTTTTTTCGAGATAAGGCAACACTTTTTGGCGAAGTCGATTCCGGAGGAAACGGTCCGAAAAATTAGTCCGATCCGTGCGAAACGGGATCCGGTTCTTGCGCAGGTAAGCGAGAATATGCTCTCTTGAAAAATCAAGAAGAGGGCGGACAAAAAGGACCCGCTGCATTTTCATCGCATACTGGATCCCGGCCAGCCCGCGCAGACCCGTACCCTTGAGAATCCGCATCAAAACGGTTTCCGCCTGATCTTCTAGTTGGTGGCCCAGCGCAATGATCCGGACACGTTTTTTCCGAGCCGCCTGCAAAAAAAAACGATACCGCTCGTAACGAGCGGCTTCTTCGATCGATTCGCGGTTCGCACGCGCCCGGGCCCGGATCGAAGATTTTCCGATCACGACCGGGACCTTAAAACGCCGGCCCAAAGCCGAGACAAAACAGGCATCTCGATCCGCCGCGGTTTTTCGAAGACCATGATGGAAGTGCAAGAGGCCTAAACGAAATCCCCAAGAGGGCTGGAGAGAACGTAAAAGATGGAAAAGGGCAACGGAATCAGGCCCCCCGGAACAACCCACGAAAATGCGGGCCTTTTTTTTAATGACCCCACGCTGATGTAGGCTGAATGCGAAACGCTCCTGGAAGGTCATCCGGCTCTGCCAGGATTCAGTCTCGGAACATCCAAAGCCCCAGCATGATGATCACGATCACGATGCCGGCAAGCCCTACATAGCTGAGGATCTTAAGCAAAGTAACTTGCCAATCCAGGATCCATAACTGACTGGCTGCGGAAAGGATCTGAAGCATGGTTTTCTTTCCTTTTGAATGCCCCAAAACGGGTCAAAGTGGCGGAGGAGGGAATCGAACCCCCGACCAAAGGCTTATGAGTCCTCTGCTCTACCATCTGAGCTACCCCGCCATGACGCGGGAAGAATAGCATATCAAAATCATGATTGTAAAGCCTCGGCAAGACACTCAAGCTGCCCTCCTCATTCTAAGAGCTTTCAAGCACCGAAAGTTTTTGGGATTTAGCCTTCAGTTCACCTTCCCTCGCGTCGATGAACTGGAAAAGGGCTTTTTGCGTCAACGATCCGGCCTTGTTCTCAAAACAGACCTGGAAAAGGTTTTTCATGAAATGGTCCGAACCTAAAAATGTTCTCCGCTGCGAAGCGGTCATTTTTGACATCGATAACGTCTTGATCGATACCCAACGCTCTTATCTGGAAGCCATCCGGCAAACAGTGGACATCTATCTGACCGAAGGCACGGTCCCTCTGTTCCGCCCCACGAGATCAAAGGGTTCTCTAACGCTTCTTTCCGAGAATGATGTCAATCAATTCAAATTGCTCGGCGGATTCAACGATGACTGGGATTGCTGCTATGGCATTTTGCAATATCTGCTCGCCCTTCCCGTCCATAAACGAACCATGGAAGAATTAAAACGCCTCATGGATTTCAAGCAACTGGCCCGGGAAACAAAAAACCGTCCCTTGGGCGTTGCCGGCATCATCCGGAAATTCGGCCGTTCGACCGCGGTAAAGATCGAGAAGATCGCTCGCATTTTTCAAGAAATCTACCTCGGACACCGCTTGTTCCCGATCGTTGAGAAAAATCATCCCCAGTATTGGAATAAGCTCGGCTTTATCCAACGGGAGCGCCTGATCTTCAAGAAGAAGATCCTTGAGAAACTGAAAAAGAACGGCCTTGCGCTCGGGATCGCGACCGGACGTTCAAGATTCGAAGCCAGTTATGGGCTCCAAAAATTCGGGATCGCGCACTTTTTTGATGCAATCACCCATGCGGATGACGTAAAAAAAGCGGAACGCGAAGCAAAGCAGTCTTTGCGCAAACCTCATCCGTATTCGATTTTGAAAACCGCAAAAAAACTCGGGGAAGGAAAGGTTTTTTTCTACGTAGGAGATCTCCCGGATGACATCCTCGCCGCAAATCGAAGCAAAGAATCCTTGAGGATCTACTCGGTTGCTTTTCCTGCTTATTCCGCGACCGGCCCAGCGGCATTTCGAGAAATTGAAAAAGCCCAACCGGATTTCATTATCCAAAAACCCCGGGAACTCGTACCGCTCGCGCTCTCGAAACTCAGCCAATAAGGGATCGTCGTAGCAGAATAATGCCGATCGCAAACAGCACTGCATTGGGGATCCAAAGTGCCAGAAAGATAGGCAAGATCCCTTGCAACGCAAGGGTTTGGGCGCCCGCGAACAGAATGTAGTAGGTACTGGTCGCCGCCATCGCAAGACCAAAACTAAGCACGATCTCGCCGCGGTGGACTAGGATCGCCACTGGGATCCCGATCAACACGAACAAAAAACTCCCCATCGCAAAAGCGATTCGACCATGGAAAGCGGTCCACAAACGGCGGCGGTCTTTCAAATCCATGTTTTCCTGGCCATTCTGAAGCAACATCTCCGCCAGTGTGAAATCCTTCTGTTTTTTCTCCATCGTGCGGATCTCCTGCTGACCGAAAGTCGGGAATTCATAGGTCTTGAACTGAATGGTATTCACCCCTTCGTTCTGAGCTTCCGAGATGCTCCCGTTATAAAGGCGGATTTGGATCCCCATTTCTCCCGGTTGCGAATAAATATCTCCGCTCTCGGCAATGATCGTCCGGACCGGCTTATCGTTAGCTTCAACCTCATAGGCCACGATATCCCTTAATTCATCCCCCACCATTTGGGCCGTTCTGAAAATGATCGAATCGCTCAATCGGACAAAGCGGCCTGGTTCGATCAGAGCTTTAGGAAATTTGATCACCATCCGCTTCATGGTTTTCCGTAATTCAAAGCGCATATTGCTCGCAACCTGGTCATTAAAGACGAACATCCCGAGACTCAGAAGCCCCCCTAAGATCAGGGCTGGAACGATCACGCGAAGCAGATTGATCCCCGAGGCTTTGACCGCCCGGAGCTCATTGTTCTGTGAAAGGGTCCCGAAAACGATCAGGACCGCAAGAAGGATGCTGGTCGGAACGGTATAACCCAGCATTTCCGGCAACGCAAGCAGCAGCACATAGAACGTGTCGGTAATGGGAACTCCGCGGCCAATGATCAAATTCGCCGCTTTAACGAAGTATCCCCCCATGAAAATGAAATTGAGGACAAGCAAAGCGAGCCCGAACGGCAGTAAGAGCGCTTTAAAAACGTAACGTTGTAAGATCAGCATGTTCGATCCCCTCAAGCCGGCATTCGGCCGGGCACTCTGGTTCCTACTAAAACAAACTGGACGGAAAGGTCCTGGAATTTTGCTCAGCCCTTTGTTGGGCTTCGCGAACGGCCTCTTGCCATCGAACGGGGATCTC
The DNA here is from genome assembly GCA_049324575.1 of Candidatus Omnitrophota bacterium. GTDB lineage: Bacteria > Omnitrophota > Omnitrophia > Omnitrophales > Aquincolibacteriaceae > JBMONI01. Next base: position 24,673 of record JBMONI010000031.1, read on the forward strand.
GTAGGTCTGATAATCCCAGGTCGAGGTAAAGAACACTTTTTGTTCGCGCACACCGTATTCAAAGATCTCTTTGGTCAAGCGGACATCATCCAGACAATATTTCTTGAGCTCTTCCATCCGCCCGGCCTGGAAAAGCGCCAAGGCATCCTTGCCGCTCCCGGATTTCTGCTGATGGAGCGTTGCCTTCGCAATGCTATCAAGGCTTGCGCGGTGTCCCCGCGCCGTTTCGACATCCTCGAGAAGATCCAAGACCGGAAGCTTTTCGGTCGGAATAAAAAGATAAGGCGCCAGCACCGGAAGATCAAAGCGGCGGATATTGAACCCGATCAAAAGATCGATCTCTTTCAACCGTTGCTCCAGCTTCATCACTTCCTTCTCCTCAAAGGTCCGATACATCTGGTCCTGATAATCGTAAACCCCCACCACTGAGATCTTCAGCTTATCGAGGGTCTGATTTTTCGATTTCGAAAAATCTTTAAAAGACCGTTGGGTTTCGAGGTCGAGGACCATCGTATTCTTCGGAATCATCAGATCCCCATGATCCGGTAACCGCAATCGGCATAAATGATTTCCCCCGTAATCCCGCTTGAAAGCGGGCTGAGCAAGAATAACCCGGCATGGCCGACCTCTTCAAGCGTCACATTCCTTCCCAACGGGGATTTTTCACGATGTTCTTCGAGCATATCGTTAAATTTCGAGATTCCTTTGGCCGCCAAAGTCGCGATCGGTCCAGCCGAAAGGGCGTTTACCCGTATATTTTTTTTGCCAAGATCGTAAGCCAGGTAACGCACCAGTGATTCCAATCCCGCCTTGGCCACGCCCATCACATTATAGTTCGGAAAGACCCGGTCTGCCCCCAAATAAGTCAAGGTGAGAATGCTGCCGCCTTTCTTTTCCAGCAGCGACTCAGCTGCTTTGGCCAGAGCCACTAAAGAATAGGTGCTGACATCCAGGGCAAGATGGAAACCACTCCGGCTCAGATCCGCAGTCCGCCCGGTCAACTCTTCTTTACGGGCAAAAGCAACCGAGTGGACTAGAAAGTCAAGGCTGTCGAAATCCGCGCTCAACGCTCGCACCATCCCTTCGATCTCCAGGTCTTGGGTCACATCGCAAGGATACAAAGGGGACGGGAGAGAAAGCTTTGACGTCAGTTCGGCTACGTTTTCCTTCAAACGCTCACTTTGATAAGTGAAAGCCAATTGGGCTCCGTGCCGGGCAAGCGCCTCGGCGATACCCCACGCAATACTGCGCCCGTTTGCAACACCGACAATGAGGCCTCTGCGACCTTTCAAAAGGTCGGAATGAAACTTTTCTGAAGAAAGCCCTGTTTCTGATTTTTCAGTCATTTTTCTCTCTCTAAAAGTATTAAGGGTATCCCATGCTCTTAGGGCATGTCAAGCTTGCTAGGGAGATCCGGAAGCTCGGCCAAGTCATGAAAGACCGGCACGGGAAGCTCCTCGCCGTTTCCGAAATCTTTCCGCTCGGGATGGCGATTGATCAAAACCGGCTGGATCCCCACAGCAAGGCACCCGCGAACATCGTCCGCATAACTATCCCCGATATGGACCGCCCGATCCGGCTCTACTCCGGCCAAATAAAGTGCTTCACGGAATATTTTCGGACTTGGTTTAGCCGCGCCAAAGACCGCGGAAGCGAGGATGAAATCGAAATAAGGCTTCAGCCCAAGTCCCTCGCAAAGCTGAAAAAGACGGCTATCCCAGTTCGAGATCATTCCGAGCACTTTCCCGCGCTGTTTGAACGCGGCGAGGATCTCCTTAACCGATGGGTAAAGCCGCCAGACCGAAGGACTTCCGAAAAGCAAGTAAAGTTCTTCGAAAAAACTTTCGAAACCGCGGATCGGAGGAAATCCGGAAAAAACTTCCGTCACCAGTTCATGCCACCATTCCTTTTCTATTTTTTCACTCGACTTGCTCACAAGCCCTCCGAGGCCGTCATGACGAAGCCAGACTTCGCGAAAACGAGCTTCGATCTCCGCCGGCTCGGCCCTGCATCCGTAACGGCCGGCCACACAGCCGTAGATTTCCCCCACCGACGGATAGGGATAAAAGAGCGTGCCGCCGGCATCGAAAAAAACAGCTTCGTAACGGTCCCAATCGATCATGATCCGGATTCCACCTTTCGTTCCGCACGAAAGTTCATGAATTGCTGATACAGCATTGAAGCCACATAAGGCAAAGCCGCGACCGGGCTCACCGACCGGTTCGAGGCGTCGAGACCCGCTCCCGGCTCAGTGCGGGAACGATAAAAAGGCGCGCGGATCCCCCCTCCAGGCAAGGCCATCGTCTCCCAGCGGGAACGGGATGGGACTTGAGTTTTTTGTTCCCCGGCCCGCTCCTTCAAGGAGCGGAGCGCCCTATCGATCTCAGGGTTGAAATAATCCAGCTCTTTGGCTTTACGGTAAGCATCTTCGGCATCTTCGAAGAACCCCTGCGTTTCATAGATCTCCCCGATCTGCATCCACGCCCAGATCGACCGAGGATTCAGCTCGATGACTTTTTTGAAAGAGGCCCTTGCCTCCTCATAAAGGCCCCGGTTCTTTTGAATAATCCCGAGATTGTAATGGGCAGGCAAAAAAGTCGGATCGAGAGTGATCGCCTGCAAAAGCTGATCTTCAGACTGCGCTAAAAGCCGCTTGGCCCTGGGATGGTCGGGATATTGTCTCCAAAGTCCTTGCTGAGCGGCATAGACGCTTGCCAATTCAAAATGATACACTCCCAAGGTCGGCTCTTTTTCGATCGCGCGCAAAAAATACGCTTCGGCTTCTGCAAATTTTCCCTGGTCTCGAAGTTGGACACCTTCTTGTATTTTCTCTTCGGCCACGGATTCGGCCCGTGCCGGACAAGCTGCCAGGAGTATGAACCCTAAAAAAAGAAAATATTTTCCGCTCATCCCTTGATCACTCCCAACGGCCTCATTCGAAGAACCTTTCGAGCGATCCCTGCTTCATGGATCACGCTAACCACATCACGGACATCTTTATAAGCAGCTGGTTGCTCTTCGGCAACGCTTTCTCGGCTGCGCGCCATGACCATAATACCATCTTGTTCGAGTTCGCGGAGCACATCACGGCCTCTTGCAGCCTTGAGTGCGGCCCGTCTCGAAAGAGCCCGTCCCGCTCCATGGCATGCGGTTCCAAAAGTATCTTCCATGGCCCTTGCCGCACCCACGAGAAGAAATGAATACCGCCCCATGTCCCCCGGAACGATCACCGGCTGTCCTATTACACGGTAGACCTCGGGAAGCTCTTCATTCCCAGGAGGAAATGCGCGCGTCGCTCCTTTGCGATGGACGCAAAGAGTCCGCATCTGGCCCTTCACGGGAAAACGCTCCATTTTGGCGATGTTATGGGCCACGTCATAAATAAGCTCAAAGCCGAGTTCGCCGGCGCTCTGGTGAAAAAAACCCTCGAAGACCTCAAGGACTAAATGCATCAGGCACTGACGGTTGGCCCAAGCATAATTGGCGGCTGCCCTCATAGCCCCCAAATAGTGCTGGCCTTCTGGCGAATGGACAGGCGCACAAGCAAGTTGGATATCCGGAACGCGGATCTTGTATTTGTCCAGGGCATGGCGAGCGGTTTCCAAGGAATCTTCGCAGACTTGGTAGCCGAAACCCCGCGAACCCGAGTGGATCATCACCGTAACTTGTCCCAAACCAAGCCCCATGCGAGCCGCGACCGCTTCATCGTAGATTTCGTCGATCTCTTGGATCTCGAGAAAATGATTTCCAGAACCCAAGGTCCCCAGCTGATCCCTGCCCCGTTCATAGGCCCGCGCCGAGACCGCTTCCGGATCGGCATCTTCCAAAGCTCCTCTTGCTTCTGTGCACTCGAGATCTTGCGCGCGACCGAACCCCTGGGCGATGGCCCAGTGGCTCCCCTCGACCGCCACTTTCCGCAGATCTTTCTTTGACAGGTGAACTTCACCGCTTTCGCCGACTCCGCAGGGGATCTTTTTGAAAAGTTCAACGACCAGCGCCTTGATCCTGGAACGGATCTCTGCGGCCCGGAGTTCGGTGCGGATCAACCGCACTCCACAATTGATATCGTAACCCACCCCGCCCGGCGAAACGACGCCCCCTTCTTTTGGGTCCGTCGCTGCCACTCCGCCGATCGGGAACCCGTAGCCCCAATGAATATCCGGCATGGCAAGCGAATAACGCACGATCCCAGGCAAGTGCGCCACATGAGCTACTTGTTCCAAGCACGCATCCTTGCGGATATGACCGATCATCGCCTCGGAAGCATAGACCATCCCCGGAACCCGCATCCCAGGCTGATAGTTCTGAGGGATCCTCCAGCGATAAGCGTCGATTCGTTCAAGTGGAATTTCTGCGTTCATAGCTGTTTTCACAAGTCGAGGATGAAAGCACTTTCATATCCTTGACCTTTGGAGATGAGTTGATATCGATGGTAGGTCACGGCTTTGATCTCATGTCCGGGTTGATAGAACCTCGGATCGAACCGCTCCCCTTGCGCAAGAATGATCAAAGATCCAGACGATTGAGCGAATTTTCGGATCCCGGTAAAAACGAACTTTTCCACCTGAAAGTAATAGAGAAGTTCCCGCAGCCACCTTAGGAACTGCTCTTCAAGAGCCGCTTGGGGAAGGCGGAATTCCCGCATGACACCGCCCGCGCTCTTTGTGCCCGGTCTTCTCTCAACCATCACGCCAACGACCGCTAGGGCTCCTTGATAAAAAAGATCTTTCGCATCCTCGGCAAAGACCCGGATCCCCACATCAGCCGTATGTTCGAAATATTCAAAAGAACCCATCGGGATTTTCTGGGGAGGAGGAACGCTCCGCCGAAACTTTTTCAACGCGTCTTGGTCGCCGCTTCGCGGATATTGCTGATCAGAAGATCCATGGAAAACGGTTTCCGGAGCACGGTGTAGATATTCTGAAGCTGCATGACATGGTCCGGCACCTTTTCGTTCACGCTTGCAATAATCACCGGGATGTTTTTCCAGGCCGGATTGCCATGCATCTCCTTGAGGAACGCCGCCCCGTCCATATCCGGCATGATCATATCGAGGATAATGACATCCGGGATGCATTCCGCAAGCGTCCGGAGCGCGTCATGCCCATTGTAAGCGGGAAGGATTTTGAACGACTCTCCGCGCAAATAGAGGCCGTATAAGGTATGAAGTTCAATATCATCTTCCACAATCAAGACCGTTAGATCTTTCACGAATTCCTCGCTTTGTGTTCAAGCAGCCTTCGGCGCTCAGTCAGCTCGAATATCATACCATCCTTTTTAATTCGTTTTCAGCGGAAATTCCGTGATAAAAACAGAACCCCGCCCGACCCCCTGGCTTTCGGCCCAGATCGTTCCTTGATGCAGCTTTGCAATGTCGCGCGAGAGCGTCAATCCAACCCCGATCCCGCTTGAAGCCGCCGTTTTCTGAACAAAACGTTCAAAGATCCGCTCGAGATCTTCTGCAGCGATCCCGATCCCCGTATCCCTGACCTCCACTCGGACTTTCTCGCCTACCAAATGGCTTTTCACCTGGATTAACCCTCCCGGAGTGAACTTGATCGCATTTTGGATTAAATTGACATAAAGACGGTAGAGCATATTCGAATCCCCCCACATCGGAAGTTCGACTTCGGACGGTACATAGTCCAACTTCAGGCCCTTTTTATGCGCAAGAGGCGCCATATCCTTGCAAATCTGATCCAGGAGCGGCTTGAGATCGACATCCTCCTTTTCGATCTTGTCCACTCCCGATTCTAGCTTCGAAAGATCCATGATGCTCGTGATCGTGCGCATCAGACGATCCACGTTGTTCTTCAGGATCTCCAGCAGTTCACGGTATTTAAAGATCTCAGGACTTTTTTGAAGTTCCCGCTCAAACCAAGAGACTGCCATTTCAAATTTTGCGGTCGGCGTTTTCAGCTCATGCGCAACGTCACGGATTAAAGACTCCTTCATCCCCTCAAACCTTCGAAGTTCCGTAATGTCACGCATCACGCACTGGATCAGACTCACCTGCCCGGAAGGACCCAGGATCGGAGTGAAATTCGTCAAAAAATACAGCTCCATGGAGGAGGGCCGTTCATAAGCAACCAAAGTGATATTCGGCACGCTGAGTTTTTCGCGAACAACTTGCCGGAGCGTTTCCTGGAATTTATCCCGGCTTTCCGGCGCCAACAAGGAAAGAATGAGACCGACCCCGACCTGAAGGAATTCCGTTTTTTTACAACCGCAGAAGCCCTCGTTCAAGAAAACAACTTGTCCGCCCGGAGACAAGGTAAAAATCACCTCATTGACATTGTCAACAATCGCACGGTATTTTCCTTCCGATTCTTCCAATGCCTCCGTCCTTAAACGAAGTCGCTCTAAACTCGTCGCCAGACGCTCGAGCATCTGATTAAACGCTTCCCCCAGATCCTGAAGTTCATCCAAGGTATGGATCTTCACGCGCGCGTCCATATGCCCCGCCAGGATCTGGTGCGCCACATTCTCAAGCTTATGGATCGGAAAGATACTCAACCAAGTCACCGCCAGGATCACGAGAGAAAGAATGCCGACAAAGACCGCCCCCATCAAAATACGCTCGCGGAAAATCACCTGAAGCTCCTCTTCCAGGTGTAACCCCGAGAAAAGAATCTGCACGCGCCCTAGAATCTCATCCTCAACCTGGATTGGCTTTGAGACAACAAACGAATCCTCCGTTGTCCGAATGACCCCGGAAAAATCTTTTTTGAGCACGGCAGGAGGAAAAGCTACTTCGGGATTGACACTCCCAGTCATATTGCTCTTCCAATCTTCGAGCCGCACATCCCGCACATTCGGCTGCGCACCCATCCAGTCCAGGATCTGCTCTAAGTCTTTGGGATCGTTAAGAAGCATCGGGGCTTTCAAGGTCTCACAAAAAACATCGGTCACAGCGAGCAACCGTTCCTCCACCCCCCGGATCATGAGCCCCCGAACCAGTTCAAAGGTCGTATGCAGAATAAAAAAAAGCATAAGGGCCACGAAGACAAGGACAGGAATCGTGACTTTATACCGCAGAGAAAGACGAAAGGGTTTTTTTCTTTTCACTTTCATAGAAAGATCCTTCCGGGCGCCCGGATCTCCCAGACGGAAGGCCTTGGAACGAGCCAACGGGCGACCTGAATATCCTCGGCCAACATGGGGGCGCGGATAAGGTCTTTAACGGGGATCCATCGGAACTGGAAACAATCGATCGCCACCGGGTTCCCGCCCAGCCATTGACAGAGCACATAGTTGAGCTCAAGGATCTTTTGAGGCAGTTCGAGGATTCGTGTCTGGAACCCATGCAACGGCCGGATCCGCATTCGGAGCTCTTCCATCACTTCGCGCACAAGGCAGGCTTCTAGGCTTTCCCCTTCTTGGAGCGTGCCGCCGGGAAATTCCCAAAACCCCGCGCAAGAATCTCCCGGCTTTCTTTGGGTGATCAGAACACGTTTTTTATCTGGAATCACCGCACAACCGACCTTTTGGATCGTTTTCATCCGCGCCCCTTTTGCCCGTTGTAGAATCTCATTCTAAAGGCGCTCTGGGAGCGAATCAAGGCCCATCATGCGCCGTTTGACAATTCAGACAATCCCCCTATAATGCTCGGGAACATACTGTCGCTTCGATCTATGCCGATAAATTCCTATTCATATAACTATCTTTTCATGGCGCTCTTTTTGCTCGTCGCCATCCTTTTTCCCCTTGTCCCCATTATGCTTGCCCGCTGGCTTGCGCCCCAAAAACCTTCTAAGATCAAAGAATCGACCTATGAATGCGGCATGGCCTCGGAAAAAGATTCCTGGATCCAGTTCCGCATCCAATTTTATATTTTTGCCCTCTTATTCGTTATTTTTGATATTGAAGCGGTCTTCCTCATCCCCTGTGCGCTGGCATTTCCGGAATTCGGCTTTCCTGGATTTCTTTTTATGGCGCTCTTTATCCTTTTATTGGCCGAAAGCTGGGCCTACGCCTGGATCAAAAATGCCTTGGAGTGGGAATAATGGCCCATTTCCGTCCGAACCTCTCAGAAATCGATCCGCGCCTGAAGGACGAACTCCGCTCAAAAGGGATCCTGATCACCCCCCTCACGCATCTCTACAATTGGGGACGGCGATCCTCCGTATGGCCTTTGCAATTCGGCCTTGCTTGCTGTGCAATCGAGATGATCGCAGCCGCCTGTGCACGGTTCGACATTGCCCGCTTCGGAGCCGAGCTCTTCCGCGCCTCGCCCCGGCAAGCCGACCTGATGATCATCTCCGGTACCGTGACGAAGAAAATGGCGCCCTCGGTCGTGCGGCTCTACAATCAGATGGCCGAACCTAAATACGTCTTAACGATGGGAGTCTGTGCCATCGCCGGAGGCCCGTTCGTCGACGGTTACAATGTGCTTCGGGGGATCGATCGTTATATCCCGGTCGATGTCCACCTCCCCGGCTGTCCGCCAAAACCGGAGGCCCTCCTTTATGGTCTGATGCAACTTCAAAAAAAGATCGATGCCCAAACGATCGAGAGCGCCGAGTGGTATCAACGCGGGTTAAAACGGGAATTCCCCGTGCCCGAACTCGGACCGAACGGCCTGATTCCGAAATTTAATCCGGAAATATGGCGGCCGCGTTCCTCTGACCACCGGAAAGAACGCTACGGCATGCCGATCCTGCTCGGGAAAAAAACAAAAGCCCCTCCGACCGATCTTGGTTTCGCGATCCCCCCTACGCCGGGAACGTCTTCATGAAATTTCCTGAGCTCAAAAACTTGCTTGAACAGGAATGCCCCGGTTCAGTCGCCAGATCGCTCGGAGAGAGCCTCCTCCTCGAACGCCCCTCGGATCTGGCCCAGGTGGCCGCTTGCCTGAAATACAATCCTCAATTGCGTTTTGATTACCTGGCCTCGGTCACCGGAACCGATTTCATCGATTTTCTCGAAGTGCTTTACCATTTTTACTCCATGGAAAAGAAAACAGGCCCGGTCGTGCTCCGTGTGCGCGTCAAAAAAGATTCTGCCCGGGTTCCAAGCTTGGTGCCTCTTTTCCGCGGCGCGAAACTCCAAGAGCGTGAGGTCTGGGATATGCTAGGGATTCATTTCGACGGCCACCCTTGCCTTGAGCGACTTCTGATGTGGGAAGGCTTCGCCAGTTTCCCCTTGCGCAAGGACTTCGTGCAGGAGGATTCGGAGATCCTCGAGATGACGGATATCCGCTGGCTCGAGCGTCACGGAGTCCGGATCCCTGATGATCTGAGAAAAAAAGCCGAGGATCTTGAGAAAACCGGCGGGAACGCCAAGGCCGAACGACCGAAACCCGGGGCCCTATGATGCCCGATAAAAAATCTCCCTGGTCGCTTGCAAAAGAAGAAGGGACCGACGTCCTTGAAGTGAACATCGGTCCTCAGCATCCGTCCACCCACGGCGTCTTCCGCATGAAAGCAATCTTGGATGGGGAAATTGTGCGCGATCTCAAACCGGTGATCGGCTATCTTCATCGCAATCACGAGCAGATCGCCGAAAACCTGACTTATGCCGCGATCATGCCTTACACGGACCGCCTCGATTATCTTTGTTCCATGACCAATAATTTCGGCTATGCCCTCGCGGTAGAAAAACTCGCGGGTTTTTCCGTTCCCGAACGCGCCGAATATATCCGGATCATCATGGCGGAATTGATGCGGCTTGTGAACCATATAGCCGTGATCGGCTTTCTTCTGAACGACCTCGGAGCTTTTTTCACGCCGATCCTTTATGCTTTCCGCGAGCGCGAAAGGATCTTAGACGTTTTTGAGAGCATCGCCGGATCTCGCATGATGTGCAATTATTTCCGTTTTGGTGGTGTCAAATGCGACCTCACAACAGAAGACCTTGCGGAAATCCGCCACGTCGTTGATCTTTTTCCCCGTTTTCTGGACGAATTCGAAACCCTGCTCACCCGAAATGAGATCCTTTGCATGCGTTGCCAAAACGTCGGCGTTCTTTCGCCGGAAGCGGCTGTCAATGCCAGCATTACCGGTCCTATGCTCCGGGCCTCAGGAGTCAATTACGACATTCGTAAAGTCGATTCCTATTCGCTTTATGACCGTTTTGACTTTAAGATCCCCCTGGGTATCAAAGGCGATGTCTACGATCGTTATTATGTTCGGATCCTTGAAATGCGCGAAAGCTTAAAGATCCTGAACCAAGCACTTGCGGGCCTCCCTTCCGGGCCGATCCTCGATAAAAAAGCAATGCCCTTCCTGAAGGCTCCCCGCAATTTCAAGCCTCCCATCGGCGAATCTTACGGACGCATTGAATCTCCGAAAGGAGAACTCGGTTTTTATCTCCTGAGTGACGGGACCCCGCAACCCTGGCGTTTTCACGTTCGCGCTCCTTCTTTGATCAATCTGACGGTCCTAGAAGATCTCTGCGTCGGCCAAAAGATCGCCGATGCGATCATTATTCTGGGCAGCATTGACATCGTCCTCGGGGAGGTGGATCGATGACCTTCTTCGGCAAAGGACTCCTGACCGGTTTGGCGGTCACTCTGAAAAACTTCATTGCCTCTTTCATCCGTCCGCCCGAACAAGGCGGCCTCTTTACGGTCCAGTACCCTGAGCAGCGCATTCCCCCGCGGGAAAATTACCGGAATTTTCCCTTCCTTGTTTATGACGGCATGCCGGCCAACCTTCGCTGCGTCGCTTGCGATATCTGCGCGAAGGAATGCCCTCCGAAATGTATTTATATTGTGAGAGATACGGACGCAGAAGGAAAACCTTTGAAACGCCCGAAGATCTTTGAGATCGATTTTTCACTTTGCATGAGCTGTGGGATCTGCGAAGAGGTGTGCCCCTTCGATGCGATCATGATGGACCATGAGTACGAGATTACCTCGCCGGAGCGTCAGGAAGGCCTTCTGAAAGGGATCGATGAGCTTTCTCGCTCGAATGATTATTTCCGCAAAATCAAACCTCATGCCGCCAAAACGATCGATCAAAAACGGGAAAAAGCAGCGGCGCCGAAGGCCGTTCCGCTTCAAGGAGATTGATGGACCAGATCTTCGTCAATCTATTCAAGACCCTGATCGGATGGCTGGATTTCCTGCCCGCTTGGGCCGTGGTCCTTGTGCAGAGTTTTTTGATCATTGCCATTTTTTGCGCTCTCGGGCCTCTGATCATGATGTACCTGACTCTCTTCGAAAGAAAAATGGTCGGCCGTATGCAGAACCGGATCGGGCCGAACCGTGTCGGCTGGCTGGGGCTGCTCCAGCCGGTGGCCGACGGGATTAAAATGTTGACCAAAGAGGACATCGTCCCGCGCCGTGCGGACCGTCTGCTCCATCTCCTGGCGCCGATCATGATCATCGTCCCGGCCTTGCTCCTCTTTGCGGTCATCCCGTTTGGACGAAATATGCTGGCCGTCGACCTGAACATCGGCATTCTTTTTTTCCTGGCAGTCTCTTCGACCTCGATCCTTGCGATCTTCACCGCAAGTTGGGCTTCGCGGAACAAATACTCGCTACTGGGCGGCATGCGCTCAGCCGCCCAAATGGTTTCCTATGAAGTCCCGATGGTCTTGGCCGTGATCCCGGTCATCATGGCCACTCAATCCCTTTCGACCCAGGCCATCGTCGACGCACAGAACGGATGGCACGGACTGCGATGGTTCCTCTGGACCCCGTGGGGGTTTTTCTCCTTCATTATTTTCTTCTTGTGCTCGGTCGCGGAAACTAACCGTTCTCCGTTCGACCTGCCCGAAGCGGAATCCGAGATCGTCGCCGGTTTTCACACAGAATACAGCGGGATGAAGTTCGCGCTTTTCTACATGGCCGAATTCATGAATGTTTTTACGATCTGCGCACTGGCCGTCACGCTGTTCCTGGGAGGATGGCAAGGCCCCTGGTTACCCTCCTATGTCTGGTTTTTCGCGAAGACCCTCCTCCTGATCTTTATCATGACATGGTTCCGAGGGACCCTCCCTCGCTTTCGCGTCGACCAGTTGATGGGATTCGCCTGGAAATTCCTGCTCCCGATGACGCTCATCAATATTTTCATCACCGGTTACTGGTTCTACGCAAAATCCTGGGAAGCCGTCTTTTTCTGCTGGATCCTTGCGGCGCTTTCCTACGTCATCCTGAGCCGTCTAAATCGCCGCCTGAGTTTTGAAAAAAGGACTTACCGCTATGGGAACTGAAATACACGAGTTGAATGGGCTCGCGCAGATCGGTGTTTATGCCTTAATGGCCGTATCCCTTTTGTGGGCGATCGCCGCGGTCACCCTGAAGAGCCTTTTTCGCTCCGCCCTGGCTTTGGCAGGCGCGCTTCTTGGGATTGCCGGGATCTATATCACTCTGCGCGCGGAATTCATCGCGGCAGTCCAAGTACTCATTTACGTGGGCTCCGTGGTCACCTTGATCATTTTCGTAATCATGCTGACCCAACGGTTGACCGACCCTTCGGTCCGTCAGCGGAACCGTCAAAGCCCTGTGGTTTTTGCCGCGGCACTCGCTTTTTGCGTTCTCTTGATTGCCTTGATCCTCAGAACACCCTGGCCCCTTCAAGCCTGGGGCCCCGGTGAAGCAGACCTCTCCAGCGCGAGGATCGGCGAATCCCTTTTGGGATTTTATGTTTTTCCTTTCGAAGTCCTGGCGGTTCTGCTTACTGCGGTTCTGATCGGCGCGATCGTGATCGCTAAAAAGGATACTTCCGATGATCATTCCGCTTGAGCACTATCTCGTCTTCGCCGCCGTGCTCTTTTGCACGGGGATCTATGGGGTCCTTGCGTGGCGCAATATCATTGGCATTTTGCTCTCGATCGAACTGATCCTGAATGCCGCCAATATCAATTTTATCGTCTTCTCGAGAACCACCTCGCTTTCGCCCGAGACCGGGCAACTGTTTGTGGTTTTCACCATGGCCCTGGCCGCGGCAGCGATCGCGGTGGGCCTGGCGATCGTACTGGCTCTGTTTCGAAGCCGGAAAACCATTTTTACCGATGAGATACGGTGGCTAAAATGGTAATGGCAACTCCCTACGGAATCCCGCTGCTGCCGCTCATCGCCTTCGGGCTCAATATCTTTTTTGGCAGAAAACTCGGGCGGAAGGCCGCATGGGTATCGATCGCGACCAGCCTTTGTGCAACGGTCCTCGCAACCCCCGCGCTGATGGCCTCGGCCCGCGGAGAAATCCTCCGCCATTCGTTCTCCTGGCTCCCCCTAGGAGCTTATCATCTGCCGGTCGGTTACCTGATCGATCCGCTC
>JBMONI010000032.1:0-37331 GCA_049324575.1 Candidatus Omnitrophota bacterium
GCAACCCTTATCCTTAGTGCTCAGAACAGCAATTCGTACGGACGCGAAGGATCGGGCGCTCCAGGATAAGGCATGGGGGTGAAAAAACGGACCCCTTGATCCCGCAAGCGGCCGATCTTCTTCATGATCTCCATTGCAAAATTCCAAGCGAAAATAATGATATGGTCCGGCATCTTCGATCTTAACTGTTCGCTCGAAACGATCGGGATCCCGACCCCAGACATCCGAAGGCCCTGTTTGAGAGGATTATCATCGACCAGGTACTCAATGCTTTCCGTCCCAAGGCCGTAGAAATTGAGGATTGTGCTTGCTTTTGCGGGGGCCCCGTAGCCGGCGATCCTTCCCCCTTTTTTCTTGAGATCGCGGAGCAGGGAACAGAAATCATTCTTGATCTGATAGACATCCGCCGCGAAACGCTGGTAGATCCCCTCCTCCAGATAGCCTTCCTGTTTTTCCTTCGCAAGAAGCCGGCCGACCGTAACCCCGACAGGATGTTTCGCCCCCCTTTTTTTATTGAAAACCCGGAGTGATCCGCCATGCGACGAAACTTCCTGGATATCAAAGATCTCAAAGCCATGTTTCTCCATGAAATATTTGAGAGAATGGACCGCGATATAAGACAGATGCTCATGATAGATCATATCGAAAAGTTTTTGTTCGACCATGGTCACCAGGTACGGAAATTCAATAACGAAAATACCTTCGGGCCCCAGCAAACGGAACACATTCCGGCAGACAGAATCGACATCATCGATATGAGCAAAAACATTATTGGCACTCACCGCATCCGCGGGGCCGTATTCGGAGAGGATCGTTTCAACACACTCCGCATCAAAATAACGATTCAGCGTCTTCAAACCTTTTCGGTTCGCTTCGGCCGCCAGATTCTCCGCGGGATCGACCCCCACCGCCCGCATCCCTGCCTGTTCATAGCACGCCAAAAGCAACCCGTCATTGCTTCCGATATCCACCGCAAGCGCCTTCGGTTTACCGCCCAGCTTCGCGCCCACGGTCTTTGCATACTCCGCAAAATGATCCTTAAAAGTCTGCGTGGTGGAACTGACATAGAGGTAATGCTTGAACATCAGGTCAGGCGGGACCACATGGGTCAACTGCACAAGCCCGCTCTGCGGGGATCTCACCAGACTGAGCGGGCAACGGAACTCTTTTTTATCTTGATCCGCAGGACTGACTAAATTATTGGCAAGAGGCAGATCGCCGAGTTCGAGGAAAGGTTTCCCCAGAGGCATACCGTCATATCGACAAGTGCGTTTTTTGAACTTTTCAGACAGCTCAGTCATACCTTATCGCTTTTTTTTACGCTTCCGGCAAAGGATTGATCGCCGTAATCTTGCCATGCCGGATAACGATATCGCCTCCGTTCGGGACCTGGATCTTATCCCGAAGGACGTCCATGAGGATCCCCGCCACAAACTCTGCGCTTTGCTGTTTTGAAGCATCTTCTTCTCCGAACAAAGACGAGCGCATGGTCGTATTCATGCCGCCGGGGCAAACCGTCAAGCAGCGGATCCCGCTATTCTCGTTCTCTTTGACAAGGCACTGGGTCAGGGCCAGGATCCCGGATTTAGCGGCGGAATAGGCAAAAAGCCTCGGCACCGCGCGTTTCCCGGCCATCGACGAAATGTTCACGATGCAACCCGAAGCTTTTTTCTTCATGATCGGAATGGCGTATTGCGACATCAGAAAAGCGCCGATCAGATTCATCCGGATGTGCTTTTCAAGTTCCGGCAATCTCAATTTCTCAACCGGCGCCAAGATTCCTCCATAACCGGCATTATTGATCAGGATGTCGAGCCCGGAAATTTTTTTTCGATTTTTTGAAAAGAAAGTCCGGACACTCGATTCGTCAGAAACATCCATCTGATAGAATTCGATCTCTCCGAGATAGCTCAGGGTCCGTTTGGCCGCCGCCCAATGACTCCGGGACCGCGTGATCCCGATCACAGAATCCCCCGCCTTGAGAAAACTTTGGGCAAGGGCCAGCCCCAGTCCGCGGCTAGCCCCGGTAATGATGATCTTTTGATTCATGGGATCTGTAGCAAATAATAAGTTTTAAGTGATAAGAAAAAAGATTTTCCTACAATTTATAACTATTTTTGCTTTAGCTTTTTATTCAAATAACCTTCGACGACTTGATATGCGATCGTATCCTGCTCGTATTTCCCCTCTTCTCTTTCCCGCGTAGAGAAAGCCAAAAAGACCGAATCTTCGGTGAACTTTTGCGCATGGGCCACATAAGGCGGCGACATCACGATATCCCCTGCCTTGACCTTAAGAACTTGCCTTTTTTTCGTATCGCGCGTATCAACACAATGGCTTTCATAGGCGCCGCTCACCAAATAAATATATTGAACATCTTCTTTGTGGTAATGGTTAGCCCTTACCGTGCCTTTTTTGGAGGTGATCAGAGCGACATGCCCCAGTTTTCCTTCGAACAAATTATGGATCTCGCCTCGAGCATCCACAAAAGCAGGATCAATATGACGGATGGTTTCCATAAGGACTCCTTCTGTTTTGCGTGTCGGGTATCAGGTATCCGACATCAGACTTCCGGCATCCATTCCTATTGCCTAACGCTGGAGGCCTGTAAGCTGATGCCTGATCCCTCAGTTAAAATTCACTAAACCAATCAATGGTCCGTTTCAATCCCGTATCCAAATCATAGCGGGGCTTGAAACCGGTGTTTTTCATCAGCTTTGAAATGTCCGGGCATCGCCGCTTGGGGTCGGAACTGGCATACACCGCATGGGGCGCATCAATATTGACCACTTTGACCTCATAAGGCATAAGTTTTTTGATCATATGCGCGAGATCTTTCACCGAGATCTCCGGCTCCGGGTTCCCGATATTGTAGGCCTCCCCGTTTTGACTGGAAAAAAGAACCCTCAAAAGGGATTCAACTCCATCGCTGATATAACAGAAAGAACGCGTATTACGCCCGTCTCCATGGATTGGCAAGGGCTCCCTGCGCAGCGCATGCTCGATGAAGTTCGGGAGGACCCGAAAATCATCCGGCCGAATCCCGGGGCCATAGACATTGAAAGGCCGTACCATCTTCACCGGCACGTTGTAGGTTTTCCAGAAAGCCATGCACATGGTCTCACCGAACCGCTTGGATTCGTCATAACACGCGCGCGGCCCCAGGATGGACACATTCCCGTAATAATCCTCTTTCGTAGGGACATGTTTCGGATCTGGGTCGCCATAGACTTCACTTGAGCTCGTGAAGAGAAAGCTTTTTACGTTCTTCTTCATGGCAAGCTCGAGCATATGCCGGGTGCCGATCGTTCCGACATCCATAGTCTCAATCGGATATTTCGTATAGTACACCGGTGAAGCGATTCCGGCCATATGCAGCACATAATCGATCTCCCGCTCCGTTTCGAACTTTTCGATTACATTGTGACGGACAAATTCGAGATTGTGGTCGGAAAGCACCCGCTGCTCATAGCCGGTCACAAAATTATCGAGCAGCAACGCCTGGGCAGGCTCTTCCAGGATGGAATCGTTCAAATATTTGAGGAGATGGACGATATAGCGTCCCAAGAAACCGAACGCGCCCGTAATAAGGAATGTGCGGCCCGCAAAAAAACGATGGTAGTCCCGCAAGGATTCCGCCAGTTGCTCAATATCCTCTGAAATGATCCTCGAGTGGGTCAGGCTTTCGATGTCATGACGCGCGATCTTTTTCTTGGCTTTCGAAGGCGGGGTCTCTGCCGCTTCTTCTTGGCCGAGCCCTTTTTGAATATAGTTCTTAATCAGCTTCTGATATCCGCAATTCCCCTTCTGTTCGGCGACTTCTCGCAACTGTCCCAACAAGCGTTCCGGCATCCGGATCGAGATCAATCGGGAATCGTTCGGTTCGGCATGGCTCTTTGATTTCTTCATGGGAGCTCCTTGTATATACGATGGCCAATTATTGTATATACAATTCGGCTTTTGTCAACCGGCACGCGAAGGCCGGCCAACCCCTTGAAATCCATCGCGGCCATCCTCGGTTCCTTTTTTTTGAAGCAGGACCTTGATATTTTCGGCGGGGAACCAATAAGTCCAGAACCGCTCGTAGGCATCCGGGTATCGATTGGCCAGGCATTGGATCCCGATCGCCCGGAAAGTCTTATAGAAGGTAATCTTTCGTTCGACAAAACAGAGTTCCGGGATCCCGGACAACAGGCTGTCGAACATGAAGTAGGAATAAAAAAGCTTATGCTCGGGCTCCGAGTAAGCCACGCGTGAGGAAAAATGCGGGGTTTCGACGAACGCGGCCCCCCCTGGCTTTAGGATCCTTGCGATCTCGCGCAAAAACGCCCGCGGATCATCGAGGTGTTCGATGATGTGCTTGGCGTAAATCTGATCGAAGCTCGCCTCTTTCAGAGGATAGGGATATCGATTAAGGTCATGAAAAATATCCGCAAGACTATGGCGATCGATATCGATCCCCACCGCGCCGGAGATCTTGTTCCGTCCGCATCCGATATCAAGAATTTTAAGCGTCTTCACAGGTTCCAAGTTCTCCCCTCCATTTAGAATAGTTCCCAGCCGTTTTTCGTCTACCGTTTTTCCCACACCCCAACGATCGAACGCCCGGTCGAATACAACAACAACGGGTCGATACAGCGGGAAATCGGGATCATGAAACGATCCCAGAAAAGCACGTCTTTTTGTGTCGGAAGTTTTTTTCTCAAAAGGTATTTGTTGGCCGCCGAGGCCATCATTCCCAGGAAATCCAGATAATGACAAAATATCTTCCGGAAGCGCGTTTCCACCAATCGGCGCAGGGTCCTTCGCCGATACCGCCGATAATGCCCCACGCTATGATCGAAAGGCGTGTACAACCAAGAGTAAGCCGGCACCAGAATGATCAATTTCCCTCCCGGCCTCAGCATCTCGGCCGCCCTTTCGATCTCCTTTTCATCTTCGTAAATGTGCTCAAGCACATCAATGTAGAGCGCGGAATCGAATTGCCCGATGGGTTTTTCGAGCGGAAGATGCCCATGCACCACTTCACAGGAGCGCGGAATATAGCCTTGCCCGATCTTCTCTTCCAACAGTTTCACAAAAGCGATATCAGGTTCGAGGCAGACCCAGCGTTTTTCTTTCCCCGAACACAGCACATGGGTCGTGGAACCCAATCCGGCACCCACTTCGAGGACCTCGTCGCCCAGATAAGGGTAAAGAAACCGCTTGAAATACTTTTTCCACTCCAGCGACTGAGAAAAAAAATGAAGGGCTTCGCAAATGTGGGACTCTTTGAGAACTTTGAAATCGGACTGAAAGACCGCCTGCTCTCCGGCGTCTTGCTTGACGTCGTTGCTCATGCCGTACCCGGACGATCCGCTTCGGAAGTTTGTAGAGAGACGAACAACTGCTCCGCGATCACCGACGTCCCCAAGGGAGAGAAATGGATCGGATCCAAAGCCACGGCCCGTCCGTGCAACTGGAAGGCCTGTTGGATAGGCGGCCAAAGGTCCACCGCTTCCACCCCCATCGCCCGCATTTCGCGGACAATAAAATCATGGGCCGGGGCCAGCACATAGGCGTCGAGATCAAAAAGATAGGGAAAGATCGCGAGCACAACGCGGAACCCTTCCCGGTCCCCGAGGTCTTTGAGCTCCTGGACTGCTTTTTTCGAAATATTCCAATGCGAAGTATAGATCTCTTGATTGCCGATCCCCAAAAACCCCAGGGACTTGACCAAGGTTTGCGCGGGCGCGCCCGTTCGCTGCGCCAGGTCCGTGATCGGAATCTTCAATCGTTGATAATCGGAATCGAGCGGGTCCTGGTTCCTGACATTCCGGTCCCGGATATAATGCCAAATGGTCTTTTCCCCCCTCATGTACATCTGAAGCTTCGGCTTCCAATCAAAAAGTTTTTTCTCCCGGTCCAAATATTGGAAAAAGCGGGAAAATTTGTAAAGAAGGCGTAACAACTTCTTGTCCCATGGAAAATCATTGCTCTCAAGCTTCCAGTGCGCTTTGTCATTAAAAAAATCAAGTTCCATCGATGCATAAATACTGTCATTCAGACAATAACCCAGGATCACCACATCGGGGCGGAACGCCTGCCCCACGACCTTGAAAAATTCAACCGCCTGCTCCGTGTCATACCCCGAAACCCCCATGTTCAGCACTTCCGCCGGGACGCCCCGGTCGGCATAAACACGTTCAAGCTGATTGGGGATCGTCTCATGGCCGGCAAGGCCATAACCATAGACCACGGAATCCCCGAGGAACGCGATCCTTAAAACGCCCTCCGGCTTTGAAAGGCTGTACTCGTCATCCCGGAATCCATGCGAATTGATCTTGTTATCAACATTGTAAGCCCGTTTCTCCGCATTCGGGATCAACTGATACAAAAGCTTGAGATTGTCGCTCGACCGGTGCAGTAAAACCTCATAATGGCCTTGTTTCGATTCCGCCGGATGATAAATGATCCGAAAAAACCCTTCGACACATAACAGCGCCATCAGCACCGAGACTCCCACCATCGCCGCGGCTTGCCAAGGTTGGGTTCGGACCTTAGGAGATGTCATGACGGTTTTCCATCCGGGATCGGAAGTCCGATATATTTATAAACATACAAGGGAGCCGGCTTCTTGTCCTTCAGAGAATAGATGATTTTTTCAAAAAGACTCCCGGAATTAATGCCCTCGAGCCTCGCCACGAGGGAGATCTCGGGATCGTGGGCATGATCGCGCTCGGTATGAGTGACATAATAACGGTATCCCTGACGGGCAAATTCCTTGAAGGATGGGACATTATCCATGCCATACGCGACACGGTTCCACGGCGCATAATCATAATCAAAATAATAAAGATAGTCGTCGATCGTAGGTTGAACCCGCTCGAGCGAACAGATCCTGCAATAAAATCCCCCGACCTCGAAGTCCGTCGGCGAGCGGCCGGGAAAGACATCTTCAAAGATCGCCCTCGACGCGCCCATGAACCGGCTGAATTTTTGTCCGATCTGAAGCCGCAGCGAGATCACATGTTGGACATTTTCATAAAAGAAAAAACCGACCCCGATCATCACGCAGAAGCCATAGACCCAAAGGCCTTTCCGGTTCATGTTCAAACCCGCGCTGTAAAGCAATCGGGCCAGCAAAAGGATCAAAGGCGGCATCAGGCCGCTCAAATAGCGGGGATCGGGCTGGAACATCCCCAGGAACGGGAGGTAGACCAAAAACCATGTCAAAGATATTTGCACCAGCGTGTCCTGAAAAAATGGAAGCGCCGATCGCTTCTTCAGGACCCATCGCCGGATCCCAAGAAAAAGCAAAGCAAAAAGGATCGCCCATAAAAGGAAAAAACCGATGTTGCGCGCCAGCGATACAGGGAACACATGGTCCCATGAGAAAAACGCCGGAAGCCGTTCGTCGTCGTATCCGCATTGATAGTTCCGGAATAAAAGGCGCCCCAGGGTTTCGAAACCGAATCCCCGGCGCGGTTCCGCCGGCCGGTCCAAATTCGTGACCGGAACGACTTGAAAAGCGATCAAGGCCATGAAGGCGAACAAGACCGCGACACGCGGCCAAAGTCCCTTCCACGCCTTCCATTTAAAAAAAGAATAAAAAACGATCCCGACCGGAAGGATCAATGAGAGCTCTTTGGCCTTGATGCTGATCCATCCGATCACAAAAAGCCCCGCGAGAAGTCCCATGTATTCTCGGAACGACCCACGTTCATTCAAGTTCCTCACGATCGAGTTGAAGACATAAAAGCCCGCGAGCACCAAAAAGTAAGTGTAGGTCTCGCTCACCGACAGCCAGAGGACATGGCTGTAATGGACCGGGATGAACAAATAGGCTAAGGCCCCGATCCAAGCGACTCCGATCGGAAGCCCCTGGGCCAACACCCAAAACACCAAAGCCACGGTCAGCGCAAAAAAGAGACACTTGCAGATGAAATAAAAAGCAAAGGGATGGAATCCGGATACCTGCTGGATCCCCTTCAGCATGACGGGATTCAAGATGCGTTTGTATTGGACCTCATCCATGCGCCCCGCCTGGCCGGTCCAGTTCTCGCTCTTGGACCACGGGGTAACCCAGCTAGACGCAAAAGTGCTCCAGGGCAGCTCTTTCGACAGGATCACCTTATCCCAGTCATCGAGATCCCCCACCGGAAAACCCTGGACCAGGAAAATCCCCCATGCCAGGGAAAGCAAAAAAAGGATCCCGAGCGATCGGGTCATCGCTCGGCGGTCATTGGGAAAGCTAAAGACCTGGCTCAGCGTCTTTCTTAAACACATAGATCGTTTCCCCTATTTGGAATTCCGGCGGATGCTGATGATACCATGACCCCGGATTATTTTTTTCTTTTTCATAGATATCCACGCTCAACGCATGATACCCGGAAGGCGGATCGTCCATCGCAAGGCCTTCAAGGGGCGTGGTCTTGATCCCATAAAAGCCCATGATATCGTTGTTAAAATCCGTGACGTTCTTATAGAAGTGAGAAATGCCCCTGGCCTTCATCGCCTCGGCCAAAGCCCGGTTATCCTGTCCCCAGATCGTATTCGCTGCAGAAGTAAAATGGACTCCCTGAGCGACATTCCCGATCGTTTCGTTAAAATAAGAAAGATAGTGCGGATAGATCTTTCCATGCCGAAGCAGCATGCCAGTCATCAGTATCCCCAAGATCAAAAAACCTATCCGCCGAAGCGCCGGGGCCTTGATCTTCTGGGCGCTTTCAACAACGGCTCCCGCCCATAAATAAAAAAATGGAAAGATCGGGAGGATGTGCCGGATCCCGATCCGGATACTGCTCAGAAAACTCGCCACCGCCAGAAAAAGCAGCGGCGGCACCAGAAGGCTCAGCTTTTGAGAAACGGGCCGGCGCGATCCAAGAAAAAGAGCAACACCCAAAGTCGCACTGAGCAGGGTCAGGAGCGGGACTTTGATCAGAAAAAGCGCCAGGTAGTATTTCCAATCACACGTCACAAAGGAACCTTCGACGCAATGCTGATGGGTCGAAACCGTATGGGAAAATGCGATCGCAAAGGTCCTGAGATAGTGGTTAAAAGGCCCGAAGCGGAGGGTTTTGACAATGAAATCCGTATGAACGACGATGACGATCAGCGCGGAAAAATAAACCACGGTCAGAAGGATCCCGATCCCCTGTCGAAGCCTTGCGGACGATCGGAAAAAAAACAAGCCCGCAAAGGCCGCGAAAGAAAGCAAGACCCACCCTAGGAGCGCATAGGGCAGCCATGATTCGTATTTCCTGAATAACCGGATGCAATAGACCAGGGCAAGGATCCAAAGGACCGTGAGTAAAATGCGGAAGATCCAACGTCCGTATTTGACGCGATCCAGGAAACGCTCCGGCGCCGTCAGCAGGATCCCGAGAATACACAGCGGCCCAAGCGCCACCATCATGACCTTGTTCCCGAGAACCATGATCAGGTAGAAAACCGAGAATAGGCCGATAATTTTTTTCATCCGTGTTTCATCCCACGCCACGAGCGCTGCTTCGGTCCGCCGCTGGCCCAGATAAAAAACAAGCAAGAGCACGATGGCCGGGAGCACAATGACCCCGCTGATCTTCGATACCAGCGCAAGCCCCGCACACAGGCCGATCCAGACCGCGCGTTTGAAAGAAGGCTCTCGGAAAAATCGGTGGACGCACCAGGCGCTGAGAAAGAAAAAAACAGCGACCCCGATATCCGTCGTATACAGACTTCCATAAGCCACCATGTTCGGGGAAAGGGCAAACAGGAAAAGCGAGAACAGCCCTCCGCCGAGCCCGAAAAGTTCCTTACTCCACTGAAAAACGAAGAAAGCCAGAAGGATCGCGAGCCCGATGACCTGGAAGCGCTCTAAAAACAGAATCAGCCAGGGATCATTCCCCATTTTATACAGGAACGCGGCGCCGTTCTTGGACAGGTCCATTTCGGTCTGGGAACCTTCGACGATGATCGGATCGTCGATAGGAAAACGCGGCTGAAGAAAAAGCAGCGGCACGGCACCCCATTGCATCACCAAGGGAGGATGTTCCCCCAAATGCCGGTAATCCGCGTAGCGCAGGATCGGATAACCGCTCCCATTATAAAAGGTCTCATCCGTCGTCTGCCCTGTTTGCCATGCAAAATAAACGCATTGGGCCGCGAACAACGCCAGCAAGATCCCCACAAAGACGATGATGATTTTTTTCTTCATATCAGCAACATCCTCTGACATCCCGTAAGACTTTCGTCCGCCCGATCCTTGCGGCCATAAAAATCCCCCGGCCCTTTTGCGCGCGAAGCGGAAAAATGCAGTTGACTTTGAAAGTTGATTCCCCTATAAGTTTTTCCGCTATGGGCGTTGCATCTGAAAACTCCGCTTATGTTTGGAAATTTTCTTTCCTGGTACTTTTAGGCCTGGGACTTCGTTTAGCCCTGGCCGCGACCGTCCCGCCCGCCTATGATATCGACGCCTGGACCCATTATTCCCATTACATGGGCCAAGGGAAATTTTCCCCCTACGATCACGTCTGCCGGTACAAATATTCGCCGGTCTGGTTCTGGGTCATTTCGGCCGTTGCCTGGCTCCGGGATCACGCCGGGGTCAGCTTCGTCTTCGGCATTCGCGCATTCGTGATCCTGATCGACGTCCTTATTTTAGTATTGCTTGATCAAATATGTAAGCACTATCAATATCCGCGACTCCGGTCCCTGGGGATCCTCGCCGCATTCTTTTTAAATCCCGTTTCCATCCAGCTGAGCGGTTATTCCGGCCAATTCGACAATACTGCCGTGCTTTTCGCGCTTCTCGCCTGGGCGCTGGCCGTATTCGCCCATGAACCGCGCTGGCTCAAAAGCGCGCTCGCCTTCGCTTGTTCGCTTTGTTTTAAGCATTTCACGGCCATGCTGGTCCCGCTATTCGCCTTTGCTCAAAAAAAGATCTCGCGAACCCTTTTTTTCATGCTCATTGTCCCTTCGATCTTTGCGGCCATCCTTTTTCCGTATTATCTTGCCGAACCCCATTGGGTCTTCAAGAACGTCTTCCTCTACAACCTGCACGCCGGCTATTGGGGATGGTCCGGCGTCATTTGCCGAAGCGTGCTTTTCTTTACGGGATTCGATCTTCTCCAGCAGCCGTGGTTCCCTCTTCTCAACTATTTTAACTCCCTTCTATATCTGGCGATGCTGATCGCTTCTTACTGGATCGTAAAAAAATACGACCTGCTGGATTCCATCCTGATCATGTTCCTGATCTTCTACAGCTTCACCACGCAAATATCGCCTCAATACACGGTCTGGATCATCCCGTTCGCCGCCTTGCGGCCGAACCGCTATTTTTACGCCTACAGCCTAATCGGCGGGATCCAGGTCGGGACCTTCTATTACTGCCATCATTTTTGGTTCCGAAAGATCGACTTGATGGGAACGACCCCCAATCTCATGCCCGAAACTTTCATCCTCTTCCGTTATCTGACCTGGGTCGTTTGCGTGTTATGGCTCTTGCATTTAACCGGGATCACCCGCCGCCTGGGGACCCTGCTTCCCGGAAAAAGACCGGCGCTCTAAGCCTCCCCTTGAATGAGTTTTTGATAGATCGCGATCGTTCCTAACGCCGTTTTTTCCCACGAAAATTTCCGGATCTGCTGACTTCCTTTTTGGATCAACCCTTGCCTCAGGCCGGGATCCCCCGCGATCTCGGTCATCGCGGTCGCGATCTCCTCGACCGATAGAGGATCGACGTAGTAAGCCGCTTCTCCGGCCACTTCCGGCAACGAACTGGCCCTCGAAGTGATCACCGGCGTCCCGGAAGCCATCGCCTCGAGGATCGGAATGCCGAACCCTTCATAGAGAGAAGGAAAAACAAGCGCTTCGGCTCCCGCATAAAACCCGTTCAGATCTTCCCGGGGAAGATACCCCGTAAAAAGGACCTCCTGGCGGCCCAGTTCCTTGTCGCGAAGGATCGTTTCAAAAGTCCGGCCATGCGCAAAATCCTGCGCGCCGACCACAACAAGCTGATACTCCCTGCCTCGCGGGTTTTTATTTTTGAATCGGATGAAAGCTTCGATGACGCGACTGAGATTTTTCCGGGGTTCGATCGTACCCACAAAAATGAAATATTTCTCACGAACGCCACAAGCACGCACCGTTTCACACGGAGCATCGCAATTCGGCCACGGATGAAATCCTTCGTGGCCGGACGGATAGACGACAAAGATCTTGTCGGGACAAAGCCCTAAATGCCGGATCATGTCCTTTTTAGTCGCTTCCGAATCCGCGATCCAGGCGCTCGCCCGGCGGATTGCGGACGGAAGCCATCGGCCCCAATAATAGCGGCTGGCTCCCCCCTTTTGATTCGGGAACAGCATTCCGATCAGGTCATGAACGGTCACCAGAAGACGCCGGGAGCCGAATCTTGCGGGAGCAAAAGCCGGGATGTGGAGAAGATCGAGTTTTTTCCTTGCCGCGCGGAACGGGCGTTCGACATTCTCCCAGAAAAGACGCTGGAAGGTATTCCAGGATCCCGCTGCTCGCTTCTGAAAAGGAACCAATTCAAAATGAAAATCCGCCCGTTGACGGACATCCGGCCGGCCCAAGGCCTGATATAAATTCTCGGTATAGACCCCGAGGCCCGTTTTTCTCCCGATCGCCGGTTGAAGATCGAATCCGATCTGATGCATTTTCAAACCTCTACGCCCCCGCCGCACTCTTGCAGGATGTTTTCATCGCGGGGCATGATAGGAGTTCCTGAATTTGCAATAATCATAATAGGCGGAAAGGACACTGTAGAGAAAACCGGGATAAAGGTCGAGAAATCCGCCTTTGAGAAAATACAAATAAAAGAACCTCCAAAGCGGCCGAAGTATCAGGTCCCAAAAGTGGACCCTCCGTTTCCGCTCCACGAGCCATTCCTTTTCCAGGCGGAGGTAGTGGTGGAATTTCTCAAAATACTGCGTAAGATCCGCGCTGCTGTCATGCCATAAAGGCGCTTCGATCCTCGCCACTGGCAAGGCCGTTTCCAGTTTTTCATGGACCGGTTGAACATAGCGGCCTTTCCCGCGGGGAAAAAGCCGGACCGGATAATCGTCCTGGGTCCCGGAAAAGCGGAAGCGCCGGCCGAAATGGAAGGTAACCCGCTTGATCGCATAAGCCTTCTCCGGGCCCCCGTCTCGAAGGATCCCCCGAATCCGCGATGCCAGATCGTCACTCACGCGCTCATCCGCATCGATAACAAGGATCCAGTCCCCTTGGGCATAAGCCATGGCCTGGTTCTTCTGAGCACTGTAATTGACGAACGGAGCGGTGTAGATCTTATCCGTAAATCTTCGGGCGCATGCCAGCGTCCCGTCCGTGCTCCCGGAATCCACGATAACGATCTCATCGACCCAGCGAAGGGACTCCAAGCAAGCCGGCAGCCTTTTTTCTTCGTTCTTGGTGATGAGCACCGCTGAGATCTTAGGCATCTTCAATCTCCCTGGAAGGAAACCGTCGCGCACCGAACGGAAGAACGCTCCGACGCCTCTTCAGCGCCACGCCATCGGAAGGTTTTTCTCGATCTCGATATTCTTGAAAGCTTTGCTCTTTTTAGCCCCATGCTTTTGGACCCACTCGGCCATACGCCGCAAGCCTTCTTGCAATGAGTATCGGGGGGTGTAGCGAAAGAATTTCTCGATCTTGGAATGGTCGGAAAAAGCATGCTTCACCTCATTGCGCGGAGGGAAATGCTTGATCGGATGGGAAGGAATGTTCATGGCCCGCAGGACTTCCCGGGCCAGGCTGTTGACGGTGTATTTCTTGTCCGCTCCGATATTGAACACCTGATTATAGGCGCGGGAACACAGGACCGAACGCGCGATCAGCGGAGCGACATCCATGACATAGGTGAAGGCGCGGGTCTGCCGGCCGTCGCCAAAGATCGACAGGGGCTTCCCTTGCAGGATCTGGTTCATGAAGATCCCGATCACGTTGCGGTAACGGTCCGCGATATTCTGCCGCTCGCCGTAAACGTTGTGGGGACGGAAAATGACGTAATTGAGCCCGAACATCCGCTGCGTCGAACGCAGTTCGTATTCGACCGCCAGTTTCGCGATCCCGTACGGGTCTTCCGGCTCCGGCACAAGGTCCTCCCGCATCGGCAATTGATTCACGCCATAGACGGCAATAGAGGACGTAAAAACAAAACACCGCGTGCCGTAATTGACCGCCGCGTTGATCAAATTCGTGCTGGCGATCAGGTTGTTCTCGTAATTGAACTTTTTAATGAAATGGCTCAGCCCTTCCGCCGCATAAGCCGCGAGATGAAAAACGTAGGTAAAACGATACTTGGAAAAAAGACGGCCAATGAGCTTCTCGTTATTGCAGCTCCCCCGGACAAAAAGGGCTTTCGAATTGACGTTTTGGATATACCCACCGCTCAGGTCATCCAACGCGACGACCCGGAATCCCGATCGGATCAACTCATCCGTAACAAAGGAGCCGATGAATCCAGCCGCACCCGTGACCAGCACATGGACTTTCTTCATGCGAAGGTCCTCCGGCATTTCCCCATGCGCCCGCAGGCATAATCCCAGAGGCCGAGGAAAAAGGCTTTCTGCATCCGGCGCTGTTCGGCCACGCCCACGACGAATAAAAAGAGATTCTTGAAAACGAGATAGGCCAAGCCGATCCGCGTTTTTATCCAATTCATCGGCGTCGCGTTCTTCCGGGTGAAATAAAGGAAATTCCGGATACTATAGTAATTCGTCACGGTGGAGAATTTTCGCATCGTTTTAGAAGCCTTATGATAGATCACGGCCTCGGGGACCACCAGGTTCCGGAAGCCGTTCTTTAAACTGCGCAAACACCAATCCGCCTCTTCATGAAAAATAAAAAACCGCTCGTCGATCAAGCCTACCTTCTCGAGCATCGACCGCCAAAGCAAAAGCGCGCAGCCGACCAGGATATCTTTTTCAAGGACCGAACTGAAACGCCCGTCGTCACGCGTATTGCACTCCCCCAGATAAGGCCGTAACCGCAGCCAGTCCATGGACGTCCCCAGGGAATTAATGGTCGTCCGATCATCGTAATAAAGGACCTTGGGGGCCAAGATGCCTGCGTCGGGGTATTTTCCCGCCGCGGCCACCAGCCGGCTCAGGCATTCACGCTCCAGCGTAATATCGTTATTGAGTAAGAACACATATTCGGCGCCGCGCTCCAGCCCATATCGCAATCCGACATTGTTCCCCCCGGCATAACCCAGATTCTCAGGGTTTTCGATGATCGTCAGATCCGGGAACCGGGCCCTGAATTGCTTGACGGAATCGTCTTCCGAGTGGTTGTCGACAAGCACGATCTCATACGCATCATAATGTAGCTGGCGGCAGGACTCGATGCATTCGATCGTATCGGCCGGCATGTTCCAGTTCAAGACCACGACCACGACTTTCGGACTCATCCGCAGGCTCCTCGAAAATTCCGGCTATCTTAACCGACGAGGCCCCCTAAATCAATACGCATTATAGCGGATCCGCCCGGACCGAGGCCGAGTATCATGGGGCTATGCGAAGCGAAGCAAATTCTATATAATCAACGGAATATTTTTTCCACGCCAATGAGTCCGATGCCAAAATACAAAGCCCATATTATCGTCCTTAATTACGAGGGCCGTGATCTCCTCGCAAAATATCTTCCCAGCATCGTGGAAGCGGTCCAGGCGAGCTCTCATCCGTGCCGCGTAACGGTCCTCGATAATTGCAGCACCGACGGCAGCCTCGAATTCGTTCGAAAGAATTTTCCGACCGTCCTCACCTATCGTCCTTCGGAAAACCGGGTCCTTTGTTCCTTCAATGAACTGGCAAGCCAAATCGATGACGATATCGTTATTCTTTTGAACAACGACCTGAAAGTGGAGCCCGGCTTTGTGGACCCGCTCGTCAAGATCTTCGAAGACCATGAGGACGCCCTCTTCGCTTCGGCTTACAGCGACCGGGCCATGGCGAAATTGCATTGGGGGATCCTCGCCGCGGATATTCATTTCCGGGGCTGCGCATCCATTTTGGACAAACCCAGTTACACGGTCAATACCGGCATGGGCGCCTTCCATCGAAAGCGCTTTTTGGCGCTGGGCGGTTATGACCCCCTGTTCCTGCCGGGGCGCTATGAAGATCTCGACCTCTGTTTTCGGGGTTGGCAGCAAGGCTGGAAAGGGTATTATGTCCCCCAGAGCAAGGTCCACCATGAGGGCGGGACCAGTTTTAATAAATTCTATAGCGAAAAAGAGAACGAAAAACTCGTTTTCCGGAATTCCCTTTTTTTTATGTTGAAGAACATATCGTCCCCGCTCCTCTTATTGAATTTCTATGGGGGCCTCTTATGCCGGCTCGCTTTTTATACCCTCACCGGGAAATTCCATCTCTGGAGCGCTTTTACCGAGGCTTTTGCGAAGCGAAGCCGTATCGATGCAGCGAAGCGAATTTTGCCCGCGAAAAAAATGAAGGACCGAACCATCCTGCGGACGATCAACGATTCGATCCGCTCTCTCCTTCAAGGAGCCGCTTAAAATGCATCTGAATACCCTGCTTCTCTTCAAGCATTACGCGCTCCCCTATTTCCGCCCTCACATGAAAGTCCTTGAGATCGGTCCCGAAAAACCGCCCTCGTCGCTCCAGCAAATGGCCCGGTCCTTTTCTCCGGATTGGGAAACCGCGGACGTCTCGAGCGAATGCCGCCCGACCCATCTCATGAAAAACGAGTACCAGATCCCGCTCCCGGACGGTCTTTATGATCTGGTCGTGGCTTGCAATGTCCTGGAGCATGTCCGAAAAACCTGGCTTTGGATCAAGGAACTTACGCGCGTTTGTAAAAGCGGAGGGTTGGTGATCACGATCACGCCAGCGACATGGCCGTTCCATGAATACCCGGTCGATTGCTGGCGCGTTTTCCCTGAAGCCTTGCGCACGCTTTATCAGGAAAGCGGCCTGGATATGTTATTCTGCACCTGCGAAAGTCTGGAGCTGATCCCGGAAGCACGGCTTTCCCGTCCTCATCCGTCCGTCGGCGATCCGGCCCCGACCTTGCCGCCTTCGAGCCTTGGTCTCAAGATCGAGGACCTGACGCCGGCGAATCGGCATCGCTCGGGCTACAAAAATTTCTACCCGGGCATGGGCAACCCGTGCGGTCCGTTCAAGCTTTGGATCAAAAAATGTCTCGGCTGGCCGACCTCCACCTCCTTCGACACCCTCGCGATCGGCCGAAAACCCCTTCCCGGGAAAACAGCCTAAAACCATGGAGAGCCTTGAAGCCCGATGACTAGTATTCAGATCGGAATGTCCAAAAGCGGCAATCTGTGGTTCTACAACATCATGGAAAAGATCTATGCCGCCCGTGGGCTCCCCTTCAAAAGTTTCATCCGGACCCAACCCGCTTATGAATTGATGGGCAAAGAAGATCTGGCTTTCCCGAAGCAGCGAGAGATCGATCACGTCAGCATCCTCCCCTCCCGTGTGATCTACCGCACCGGCGTTCACAGCGCCGAAGAGATCCGCGACGTCCCGGCCTATCTTAAAAACACGACCCACGTCTGGCTCCATACGCATTGGTGCCGCCGCTCCTTCTCGGTCCTGCGCTATTTCGACAAGATCATCTACCTTTTCCGGGATCCGCGCGACATGGCGATCTCGCTCAGCCACTATGCTTTCACCCCTTATCGTCTCAAGCATTTCGAGCATCATGAAAAAGATCCTGCGACTCTGCTGGCCCGTCATCTCCATTTCATCATCGCTTCCTGGGCCTATCATGTCACTGGCTATTTGCGGCATCGCCGCCGGCTCAACATCTATTTCATCTTCTATGAACGGCTGCTGCATAATTTCGACCAGGAGATGGACCTCCTGACCCGCTTTCTGGACATGCCTCTGTCCGAAACGCAGATCAAAAAGATCCGGGAGGAGCTTAGTTTTAAATCCATGCGCGTAGATTATCCGAATCACCTCCGCAAGGGGCGCGCGGAAGGCTGGCGCGAAAGCCTTTCCCCCAAGCAGATCGACCGGGTCGGGCTGATCGCGGCCCCTTTATTGCGGGACCTCGGCTATCCGGTCCGGACCGAAGACCCTTTGGATTGGAAGAGCTTAGAGGTAAAACCCGGCTTGAAAAACATGCGCTTGGCGTATATCGAATGGCGGGCTTTTTTATTCCGGAAGTTCTTTTCGGCCAAGCTTAAAGCGTTCGCTCACCGTGCCGTCTCAGCCGAATAGACCCCTTTTAAAAACCAGATCCCGGTCCCCACGGTCCCATAGTAAAAAACCAGTATCCCGTAGCAGGACCCCCCAGAGAACCCGAGGTCCAAAAGGGTCAGGATCGTCGCGACCGAGACGAGGTTCATAACGACCGGCATCGTACAGCTGCGGTAAAGCAGCGAATAGATCCCTTTGAAAAGTTTTTTGAGGCTTCGGGAAGAGGCTGGCGCCTGAGGGCCGGCAGATGCGACTGCGTGGGCATGGGAAAATTTGAGTTTGATCAATTCAATCACCGGGATCGCCAAAACGGTCATCGCCGCGAGGAAGGCCATCCATGGATTTTGAGGACGCGCAAAAGGGCTCATCCCCAAACTGAAAACGACGAGCGGCGGGACAATGAACGTGCCCCAATCATCAAGAAAAGCCCCGCCGACCGACTTCATCCCCTTCGCCCGGGCCAATTGCCCGTCGACGGCGTCCAAAATATAAAAAAATTCGAAGCAGAACGCGCCCGCCAAAAGCCCCCACTTGCTGGAAAGCGAAAAACAAAAAGCCGCCGCGATCCCGGCCAAAAAAGAAAGATAGGTCACATGGTTCGGCCGCACCGGCGTGGGGAAAAGCCAGCGCACGATCCGGATCGAAAAGAAATGGGTTACATAAAGCGCATAGTAGACCGCCCAGGAGCGGGTATAGCGCTCTTTGAGGGAAGGATCGATCGATTGTTTAAAACACTTCTGTTTCAGCTCCGCTAACGTCGGCCGCGTCACGGGCACGAGAACCTCACCGGGATACTGTACAGGCTGGTTTCGATTTGACAAAAGCGATCAGCGATTCGATCGTAATGATACGGATCTTGAATTTCTTGGCCAATTCAAAAAGTTTTTCCTCATGGGCCATCGAACCGTCATCGTCAAGGATCTCGAGATCGACGGCAACGGGGGGCTCGATCCCAGCCAGCCTCATCAGTTCGACCCCGGCCTCGGTATGGCCGGGACGGGCGACCACCCCGCCTCCGCTCGCTTCGATCGGCACGACATGTCCGGGGCGAACAAAATCCTCGGCTTTCGTGTCCGCAAGTCCCAGCAATTTGACGGTCATCGCCCGATCGATCGCTGAACTTCCAGAGCCGCCTTTTTTTGCATCGACGGCAAGACGGAATTTCGTCTGATTGAAGGACGTGTTCTTCCCGGCGCCCATCGGCGGAATATCCAGCTGATCACAACGGCCTGCCGGCATGAAGACAGCCACGAAAGCTCCCTTCGCATAAGAGACCAGGAAATTGATCGTTTCGGGAGTGACCATCGAAGCGGCCCCGATGAAATCCCCTTCGTATTCCCGGTTCTTCCCGTCCAGGACGATGACCAGCTTCCCGGCCCGGATATCCTTGAGCGCCTCTTCGACCGTATCAAACTGATAAGCCATTCGAATTCTCCTTATTTAAGGCGCGCCGCCATGCGCCGCGCCGCGATTAGATCATGGACCGAATCGATCTCGATCCGGCTATCTTCTGCACAAAGGGAATAAAGCACGGGCAGTTTGTATTTATGATGGATCTTCATCAGGAGATCCATCATGTACCCCTCGAGCCCCTCATTCTCGAAATGCAAGCGCAATTCTTTAAAGAATAAAGCCGAGGCTTTCCCGCTAAAATAGGTCATCCCCCCGAATTCACCATCGGCATGATGCGGAGGAAGGTGTTTCCCCATTTGAACGACCCGCGAGCCGCGAATTATAACTTTTGCGTCTTCTTTTGTATAGATTTTCTTTTTCTGTACGATGATCCGCATGCCATGGGTTTTGCGCAAACAGGCGCGGATCAGCGGTTTCGAAAAAAAATGGTCGGACGTGGTAAAAATAAAGGGGTGTCCGGCCAGCGCGTTCCGGGCGGCCCAGAAAGATCCCAAGATCCCCGAGACCGCGAAGAACGGGTTATAGATCGGTTTGACAAGAGCCTTGACCGAGGATTCGACCTGCCGGGCCTGATAGCCTGTCACGAGATAGATCGGACCGCAGTGGGCCGAATGAAAATTCGCCAAAATGCCTCTCAGAAGCGGCTGTCCGGCCACGGTCAGAAGGCATTTATTGGTCCTCCGGGTCAAAGCGCCGAAGCGCTTTCCCATTCCGGCGGCGGTGATCAAAACCCGTGTTCTCATTTTTTCCCCGCTTTGTTTTGAAGATAAAGTTTCACCAGCTTCAGGAGATGAAAACGGCTTTCCCCATAATGGAACAAAGGATACGCAACAATGCAGAACAGGGCCGGCTTCAAAAAAAGATCGAGGGACATATCCATCCGCGCCGTCACCCTGTCGATCAAAAGCATACTGCCCATATAATAACCGAGGAGTGCGGATATTTTAAGAAGTTCCTTCCGCCTCCCCCACGGTGACGGGATCACATTGCGCAAGGAAAGATCGCTGTAAAAAGCATACCCGATAAAAGTCCCGGCCAGCGTCAGGAGACTGATGCTCACGAGCCCGCCCCCGGCCTGCACGGCAAGAAAATTCAACCCGAGGATCGAGAGTTGCGTGCCCAAAAGGATCGGGATCAGAGCCCAATGCTTCTGATAGGTAATGATCGCCTGTCCCGCAAGGCCCAGCAGCAGTTCCAACAGGATCGTGAACATACCGATCTTCATCGGCAAGATCCCCGCCACATACTGAGGCAAAAAAGTACGGATCAAATAGGGCGCCAGCATCCACAAGAACCCGATCAGGATCGGCACGTAGAGTGCCAGCACGCGGGGCGGCAAGGTCAGGTATTTCCGGATATTCTCGGACGAATTATCCGCGCCGTAAGCTTCATTCAGATACGGCCATACGACGATATTAAAAATACTCGGAACCGCATAAATAATATTATTGACCATGTTGACGATGCTGTAGATCCCCAACGGCGTCACCCCGAGGAAAAGGCTCACCGAGATCCGGTCGATCTCCATCAGGTTGGACGCCAGAAAATTGATCAAAACGAAGATCAGTCCATCCCGCAAAATGCGCCCTAATTCTGCCCGGTCCCATTGAAAACGGAATCGGACCCGGGCTCTCGCAAAAATGAAGAAGGCATTGAAAATAAAACTGAGGATCAAAGCGACATAATAGCCGCCCAGCCTGAAATACCAGACCAAAAGAACGGTCAGAAGGGCATTGACCAAAGTCGAGGCCAAATTATAGGCCGCCGTGAACTCGAATTCCTTTTCGGCCCGCAAAACCCCGATCGAAAAATTGATCACCCGCTGGAGCACGCTTAAGAGGGCCAGCGTCAGCGAGCTGTAAAAGACCGTCGACGAAACACTTCCTTTCAAAAAAAATGCCGTGATGAGGATGACGACAGCAACGGCCGACGAGGAGAAGACGGTAAAAGAAAAAGAGACATTGCGCAATTTAGCCGCATAGAGAAGGTCCCCTTTCCCTTTATACACCGGGATATCGCGGGTGATGACGCGGCCGATCCCGAAGCTGGTGAACTTGCTATAGCTGAGGATGATCTGAAGAACGACCCAGACCCCCATTTGCGCCGGGCCGAGAACGCGGCGCAAAAACACGGCGATCAGGACATTGATCCCCTGCACCATGAGAAAACTGGCCGCATAGGAGAAAAAATCCCGCGAGATCGCACGCTTGATGTTCATGAAGCTGAGGCCTTTCCGAGCGCCGTCACAAAATCCCCCTCTTCCAGCGGAAAACGGACGCGGTATTCGTCCGGATCAGCGTCTAAAAACTCCGCGACGATCTTTTTCGCCTCATCGAAGGTTCTGAAAAAACGAAGGCTCTTACCAAAAACTTTTCTCGCTTCCGGCATGACCCGAAGATAATCCGCAGCGAGACACAAAACGGCCTTTCCCGCCGCCACGGCTTCAAAAAAAGCCCCCGAAGGATAGTCCGTGATCACGCGATCCGCCATCGGCAGGACCCGGAGAAGCTCCTTGCGATAGACCTCAATATGGCTTGCCTTTTTTCTCTGCAGATATCGCAGGATCGAATCTTCGGCCCAGCGCTGGGTCTTCGCCTCAGCATGTTTGTAAATAAACCGATTCGAGGGCCTGTCCGCGAACAGGTCCAGGATCGCTTTTTGAAATTCATAATACCAAGTACAGGGATACGGCATATTGTTGAATGGCCGCAAAAGGCGCAATAGCTTCTTGGGCACATAAATGATCATTCCTGGTTTGCGCAGACGTATACGAGACCCCGCGGTACGTTCCACCCATTTCAAATAGTGCATCGACGGTTGCACTCTGCAGGGAATTTCCGGATGTGCGGCAAGATACTTTTTTAGAAAGGCTGTCGTCAACGGATCCCGGGGCAAGGTAATATCATAGGTGGCCGTATCCGAAGTTTGAAAGAGCTCATTTTCCAATCCAAAACTCGCGTGTTCCAAACAACAACTCCGGGCGGTCTCCATATATTTTGCGGCGATGAAAGCCGCCGTTGATCCCGGATCCGTATTGGCACGTCCCAGAACATAATGAACTTTCTCCTGAAGGAAAAGAACGCGCATCTGGAGCGCCTCGGCAAGGATCACCGGGATATCCTTCCCAATAAACTCCTTAAGGAACGGAAGGAGGGTTGAAGACGGATCCACTCCTGTTAAAACAGCGGCCTGGCGCATCACCTCGGCATCCGCCGTCAAAGACTTCTCCGCGACGCTCGCTTCCCGGCTCAGGGTGTCAAGAACACCCGGTTCGAGTGTCGGCGGCAACATCGAAGGCCGCGCAAGACGGTGTTCTTGCCAGATCCGGCCATGTTCTTTGACCAGCACGCCAGCTCCACGGCGGATCACCTCCCGAATCGGAATATCGACATCCAGGCCGCCCGCATGCATAAAGAAGAATATTTCCTGCCGCATGCTCTTGCCCCGAAGGATCTTTCGAAATTTGAACGCGTTTCGAATATTCTTTGCCATCCTTTTCCATGGCGTCATTGGCGCGGGTGAAAATATTCTAGGCGGCTCCTGAGGCCCAAGCCTTTGAGGCCGAAAATGAAGCCCGAAGGACCCGCATAAGCACTTCAGGATCTCTCCAAAGACCCAGGCCACCTGGGGTTCAAAATGGAAGATCGAGCGCTGGGTCTTTTCAGCCCCTCCTCGATAAACATACCGTACTTCGCGGATCCCACTACTTTTGAAATGCTCGAAGAGATGACGGATGATAAAAGCGTTCACAGCGATCGTATCAAAGCAATATTTCAAACGCAGATAATTTGCGGTAGCGATCGGTATGTGGTACTGACGGCATAATGAAAAATGGTCCTGCAAGAAGCGATCGAATTGGCCGAACCACCGCAGTTGCGCGTGATAATAGTCCCCTTCTTTTGTTCTCAGATCCCTTTCGTCATAGAAATGCTCTAATGTTTGGAAATGGGATCCACGACTTTCGAGTTGATGGGAAACCGCCGGATCCAGCGACAGGATCGTTCCTGCGTCGCGCAGATCGATCGATCCATCCCATTCGGCCAAAAGAAAGGCGGTAGAAGGCTCAGAGGGCATTCGGACGCTCAGCGGATCATTTTGAAATTGAGGGGAGTGCCGGCCCGGATATGGCATCGGGCTTTACGCCCTAGGATGTTTTTATAATACTTGGGCGGAAGGCCGGCGGCGGGACGGATCGATCGAACATGGGCTGGGGTCAATTTTTCACCCTCGACGATATCCCGGACCGCAAACAAGGAACGGCGATACCGGATCGTCTTGCGCTCACTGGCCGTAGGGCCATAGTGGATCGTTCCCATCGCCATTTGCGTATGCCACACGGCTTGTACCATTTTTTTGAACTCCTCCGGTTCCATCGAAAAAGCGCTGTCAGGGCCTTTCATCGTTCGCGACAAGGTCAGATGTTTTTCTACGATACATGCCCCGAGGGCCACCGCAGCGACCGGCACGGTCCAGCCCATCGTGTGGTCCGACAATCCTATCGGGACCGAAAAACGGCGATAAAGGTCCGGGATCGTGCGGAGATGGGATTCCGAGGGATGGGCTGGATAAGCGCTTGTGCATTTGAGCAATGCGATCTGACGATTACCGCATCGGTGGATCGCGGCAACCGCTTCCTGAATCTCCTGAAAGGTCGCCATCCCCGTCGAGAGGATCATCGGTTTTCCCAAGCGGGCGATCTTTTCGATCAGCGGAACATCGACCAATTCAAAGGAGGCGATTTTATAAGCCGGCACCTGCATCTTTTCGAGAAAATCCACCGCCGAAGCGTCAAAAGGCGAAGAGAAAAGATCGATCTTCAGCCGGTCGGCGATCTTTTTCAATTTCGGCTGCCAGCTCCAAGGCGTGGAAGCTTCGCGATAAAGGTCGTAGAGGTTCTTCCCGGACCAAAGCAATCCTTGTTTGACCCGGAAGCATTTCGCATGCGAATTGAGCGTGATGGTATCGGCCGTATAGGTCTGCAATTTGACGGCGTCAGCCCCGGCGGCTTTGGCAGCCTCGATCAGTTTGACCGCCCGGTCAAAACGCTGTCCATGATTGGCGGAAAGCTCCGCAATGATATAGGCTGGTTTCCCTGGCGAAATGGTCCGTCGGCGGATCCGCATCATGGGCTGGTTCATAAAAGTCTCAATGCTCCTCTTTTAGAAAAACCGAATGGAGAACGATACCCTTGGCCGTCATCGACCATTTCGTGGAAAAATCGCTGAAATCGGAGTTTTTTGTAGGGCGCGCGTGGCAGGCGAACGGCTTTCCCGAAAGCTTCCGCAAGCGCCCATTCGAGATCTTTGAAACCACACAAGGCACGCGCCATCACCAGACTCGAAAATCGCGGATTGATCTCCAGGAGGCGCGCTCCTTTTGACGTTTTCCGGATCTGAAAGTTCGCCGCTCCTTTCAAGCCGGTCGCAGACACCAATTTCTCGGAATAATCGAGGACCTCCGGATCCGGATCCGTTTCAGCGAACCAAGAACACCCGACCGGCCCCAGATCCCTCCGGAATGCGATCAAAGTTGTAAAGGTGCAGGCCCGATAAACACCGACTGAAAATTCCCCATCAACACCCTCCAAGTATTCCTGGACCAAAGGACGATCGGTCTTGGCCAGATACAGTTCTAACTCCGCGGGAGTTCTTGCGATCTGTACGGAGCGGGACCCGCTCAGAAGCCGGGGTTTCACAACGAGCGGGAATCCGACATGCTCCGCAAGGTGCTTAACGGCTTTGAGATCGCCCCCATCCGCATAAGCAGCCAGAGCCACCTTTCCTAACAAGGATTGCATACAACGTAACTTATCTCCATAAACCGAGAGCCAGACGAAAGGCTGCACGATCACCTTGGCGCCTCCCGGCAAGATGCGGTCTTCAAAACTTTCCGCTAAAGTCCGGATCTCTATTTCACTGGCGGGAATCACAGCCGCGATCTTTTCTTTTTGACATAATCGGACCAAGGCTTTCTCGTAAGCCTTCCTGTCAGACGCGGGGGGCAAACAAAAAAACGCATCAACAAAACAGCGGCCGATGCCGGACCGGCGGCAATCGGAACCGAAGACCTTCCAAGAAGTCCGTGACAAACGCGCTGTCTTGGCCAAAGATTGCCCAAGGTCTCCCCCGAGAGCAGTGATCAAGATCCTCATTGGCGAACCCTTTCCTGGAAATATTTTGAAAGATCCGTGCCGGAATCATGATGGTTTCTAGCATCCACAATAATCTCTGACGGGTCATAAGCGATGCGGTGCTGGGTGACCTGCCTTCGCTTCAGGTCCAGCTCGGCACAAAAAGCCCAGGGACCGGGTTCATTCCTTGGCTGCCCTACCGACCCCGGGTTAAGGATCATCTTCCCCCCATGCTGGATCGATAAGGGATAGTGCGTATGCCCCATCACGATAATGTCTTCCGAAACCGTTTCGAAACGATCCCAATCCGAAAAATCCGGATAGACACGTCCTTCGAAAAGATCCCACGGAGCGCCGTGCACCATCAGGATCGACACGCCCTCAAGGCAAAGATGGGCCGTCGGATCCCACGAGGCCAGGAGATCCAATTGCGCTGAAGACAGAGTCGAAAAGCTTCGCCGAAGGCCGCTGCCGTAACGTTTTTCATAACTGCCCGCGATGGCATCTCCGGAACGTGCCTGGAGCAACGCATGATCATGGTTCCCTTGAACGCTGATCATCTTGGCAGGATCCCACAACGCCAAGCATTCCCGGGCAAAAGGATAATATCCGACCCAATCTCCGGCGCACAAGATCTTTTCAACCCGGCAGTTCAAAAAATCCAGAACCGCACGAAGCGCACAATGATTCCCATGGATATCCGCAAGAAGCCCCAGGTTCATGCCTTTCCTTTCCGCGCAAAGAAGAGAAGGTTCCTCCCAACCTGAACTTTGGAGAGAGATTGATAGATCGAACGCCGCATGGACGCAGGAAGCCCCGTATCAAATCGCACCCTTTTTTGATGGCAGCGGGCGCCTGTCTGAGGATCCTCGATATAGTTATCTCCAAAAAGCAAGAAAAGCTCCATGGGAAAATCACTCAGGCAATCCAATTCTTTGAAATGAAGATGCCGGAAGATCTTTCTCATGGAGGCGGCATTGAAATAATTGCAGTGGTCTGGGATGAAGATCCACCACGGTTTCTTCCTGAGTTTTTTTTGGGCTAGCAACTGCAAGGGGGAAAAATCGTTGGGTACTTGGGCCACTAAGACCCCCCCCTTTTTCAAGCGCGAGGCATAGTGCTTCAGCACGGCCACGGGATGCGGCACATGTTCGAGAACGTTGAGAAAAGTGATCACATCAAAGCGGCCCGTCCCCGCCTCCTCCTCATAGGCTTCGATCGAAGGGAACATCGAAACCCCTGAGCGAAGGGCTTTTTGGGTAGCCGCCAACGACGGTTCGATCGCTGTCACTTTCCAACCGTTTTGAGCCATAAACCGCGCAAAATCCCCCGTCCCGGCCCCAATATCCAACAAACGGCCCTGCCCCTTCGGTTTCCAGCGCCTTAAACTATCCCGGACATCCGTCCATAAGGTTTTCGCATACCAGGCTTTCTCCTTGCGCGCGACCGCCCCCCCTTTCATGAAACGCTTGATCTGCGGAGCCACGGAAAGTCGGTAGTATTTCCTTCTGTAAAATTCATCCAGTTGTTTTTGGGATGGGATCGGCTTTAAATATTTGAAACCAAATTGGGGATCCGTTCCGATCCGGAATTTATTTTTCATAAGCAGACTCCTCTATTGCTTTTTGGATCGCTCTCGCGATCCGATGAGGCCCTTGTCCATCGACCCAACCTGCCATTGCGCGCCGCATCCGGACACGTTGGGCATAGGTCAGAGAACGCAACTGCCCTGCAATACGCTCCGCGATCCTCGGGAACCCCAGATCGCCTGCATTCAGAACGGCGTGGCGTTTCGCCCAAGCTTGCAAATGCAGACGTTGATTCTCCGCCATGCAAATGCCGAGGGTCGGGATCCCGCAACGGGACAATTCATTCAAGGTCTGTCCTCCTCCCGAGATCGCCGCG
The DNA here is from genome assembly GCA_049324575.1 of Candidatus Omnitrophota bacterium. Classification (GTDB taxonomy): domain Bacteria; phylum Omnitrophota; class Omnitrophia; order Omnitrophales; family Aquincolibacteriaceae; genus JBMONI01. The sequence goes on from JBMONI010000032.1 coordinate 27,619, forward strand.
TCACACCGAAGCATCAGATCTCGCATGGCCAAGGCGGTAAGCCCGGCATGAAATCGAATACGGTGATGGTCCTTTCGGTAAATCCTCTGTCCTTCCTTTTTGCCCGCGGCCGAGGTCACGACATGAAAGCGGACGGAAGAGAAGGATTTCAACAATCGGTCCAAGATCCGAGCGACCCTCTCGATCTGTCCGGTCCCTCCCAAGGTCACCATCACATTCCGAAGATTTTTACGGATCCGCTGCTTCGGGACTTTCCAGAAAGCTTTCCGAAGCAAAGCGTATTTCGTCCCTAACAGATAACGGATGCCGGTCTCGACCGGATAACCGAATGTTTTCGCATGGAGTCCTCCATTGACCACGATCCCCTCGGGATACTTTATTCTCGCATTGTCATCGAGATAAACGGCCACCGGGAGGAGAGAGGCCGCTTTTTCGTAAAACCGTCGCGGCGCAAGGTATGAATCAATGATCACGGCTTCTGCTTTTCGGAACCATCGGGTGACCTTAGTCCCAAGCCGCCGCCAATCGTAAAGATGATCGATCGAACCTCGGAACTGACGGGCCACCGAATCGTTTCCCCCGACCACAAGGTTGACGAGGATCCCTCGCTCCTGGAGTGCAGTGCGAAGCGCGTCACAACGTGTGAGGTGCCCAAATCCGATCTTCGATCCCGCTTCTGTTAAGATCACGGCTTTCATCCTAGACCGCCTTTTGCTCGATCCCTTTATTGATCTTGAGCAAGTCAGGTTTTTTATTACAGAGATCAACGATATCTTTTAGAAGTTTAGGGCCGCTCTTTAATTCGCGATAAATCCGGCGTACCAACTCGAGGTCCTCGGAAGCATCGACACAGATCCGGATATCCGGACGTTTCCATGCAGGCTCCGCGACTACCGAGATCAACTTGAACCATTCCGGATGACGGTAGAAGTACGGGGTCACATGCTCCCTTTCAGCAGGGTGCGATGCCTCGGCATGTGCTCTTTGCAAAGCTTGATAAGTAAAGACCTCGGTATCCAGCCCGCGGGGAAAACTTCGCACGAGCGTATTGCTCGCATAATCCCCCTGGCCGATCTGATGTTGTTCGATGACATGGTCCACGATCTCGGGGTCGATCAGAGGACAATCCGACGTAATGCGCACGATAGGATCGATCTGAAATGCGCCGGCCGCCCGGTAATAACGATCCAGAACATCCTCCTCGCTCCCTCGGAAGCAGGCCAGGTTTTCACGACGGCAAAACCGCTCGATCGCATCGTCCGGAAGACGATCGGTCGTTACAATGATGATCTGATCGAGCTTTTTCGCCCGGCGTAGCCGATCCACCACATGCCAAAGCACGGTATTCCCTTCGATGTCCATCAGGACTTTCCCAGGGAGGCGGGTCGATCCCATTCTCGCTTGTACGAGCGCGGCGGTCTTCACGAAGTGATCATTTCCCTCAGCTGAGCAACGGTAAGCCACTTTTTGTTCGTATTGCTGGCGTATTCGAAATCCGAGCTGATCCGCCGGCCGCCTCGATGCCGCATCGCCTCGAAGGACTGGCTATCGGGCTCCACGATATATTTGTCACTGAACTCAAGCGCCCGCAAGGATTCGCCTTTGGGGAGCAGTACTTCGTGCAATTTTTCCCCGGGACGGATCCCCGTCACTTTGCATTTGCATTGGGGATCAACGGCTTTGGCCAGATCCATGATATTCATGCTCGGGATCTTCGGAATGAACAGTTCGCCCCCCTGCATGATCTCCAAGCATTCGAGGACGAATTTCACGCCCTGTTCCAACGTGATCCAAAAACGGGTCATGCGTTTGTCCGTGACGGTAAACGTGCCGGTCTTGGCCTGCGCTTTAAAAAGCGGGATCACGCTCCCCCGAGAACCGATCACATTGCCATAGCGGACTACGCTGAAACGCGTGTGGGCGCGGCCGGAATACGCATTACCCGCGATGAACAGTTTATCGGAACAAAGTTTGGTCGCCCCGTAAAGGTTGATCGGGTTGGCGGCTTTATCCGTACTGAGCGCGATCACCTTGGGCACGTCGTTATCGATGGCCGCGTTGATGATATTCTGGGCCCCTCCGATATTCGTTTTCACGGCCTCGATCGGGTTATATTCACAGGAGGGAACCTGCTTCAACGCCGCGGCATGCACCACCACTTGGACGTCATGAAAGGCCCGATGAAGACGCTCGGGGTCCCGCACATCCCCGATGAAAAAACGGAGGCGGGGATCACGGATCCGCTGCTGCATTTCGAATTGTTTCAGCTCGTCGCGGCTGAAAATGATCAGTTTTTTGACGCGGAAGTTCGCAAGAACCGTCTCCACGAATTTTGTGCCGAAGGACCCTGTTCCTCCGGTGACAAGCACATTGGCGCCATCAAGACAATTGGATTTTTTCTTCATCGCTATGCTCCTGCTCTATTCGGTTTAAAAGAGACGGCATACGGCTTGGACCGTTCGGATCACTCGCCGCACTTGCGCATCGGTCATTTTAGGATAGATCGGCAATGAAATGGCCGACCGGTAAAAAGCCTGGGCTGCGGGACAATCGCCGGGCGCATAACCCAATCGCCGGTAATAAGGCTGTGCCGGAATAGGAATATAATGGACCTGAACACCGATCCCCCGCTCCTGAAGCGCCTGAAAGATCTCCTTGCGTTGGGCAGCATAGGCTCCGCGGAGGCGGATCACGAACAAATGATAGGCATGAAGGCATTTCGGTTTTTCCACGGGGATCTCGAACGCCTGGAGCCCCTGAAAAGCCCGGCGATACATTCCGGCGATCTCGCGGCGTCGCCTGACAAAATCCGGCAGCCGTTTCAACTGTTCGAGGCCCAAAGCGGCCTGGATATCGGTGAGACGATAATTGAATCCGAGATCCTGCATCTCGTAATACCATCTTCCCTGATGCCGGTCCAGGAGCTTTTGAGGATGGCGCGTCACGCCATGGCTTCGAAGCATGCAAAGCCGTTCGTAGTGAACCCGGCTCTGGGTCGTGATCGCTCCTCCTTCGCCGGTCGTAATATGTTTGACCGGGTGGAAACTGAAGATGGACATATCGGCGTATCGGCAGGACCCTACCCGGCTCCCCTGGAAAAGCGACCCCAACGCATGGGCGGAATCTTCGACGACCGCCAAACCGTGGCGGTCGGCGATCGCGCGGATCTTTTTTAATTCGGCGGGATGCCCTGCAAAATCGGTAAAAAAGATCGCTTGGGTCCGGCGCGTGATCTTTGCTTCGATCTTGGCGGGATCGATGCACTGCGTCTCCGGATCAATATCGACAAAAACGGGTTTCGCCCCGACATAGAGGGCGGCGTTCGCAGTGGCCAAAAAACTGATCGGGGTCGTGATCACTTCGTCCCCCTTTTTCAGGCCAAGGACGATCGCGGCAAGATGCAACGCGGCCGTCCCATTCGCCACGGCCACCGTATAGCGGGCGCCTACTTTTTTTGCCAAAGCTTTTTCGAATTCTCCCACCACCGGGCCTTGTGTCAAAAAATCGGAGCGAAGGACCCGCTGGACCGCGCGGGTATCAGCCGCATTGAGCCACTGGCGACCATAGGGAATGAGAGAGGGAGTCATTTCTTGACCGCTCCTTTAGGAGCGCCCCGACGCGCAGGCTCATCGATCCCCTCGTGGACCCAATGGCGGGCTTTGTTGTAGGCTTTCCCGACCCTATCTTCGAGTTTCGGCGAGATCACCCGCAGGATCTCCTTGCCAAGGATCCGGTATTGCTTGCCCACTTTCGCGGCACGGATAAGCCCGCTTTTGATCATACGGGTCATCGTACTGGAGCTTACCTTAAGCAAGGCTTGGGTTTCTTTAGGGGTATAGACCTCATGTTCATGGATTTCCATACAGACATCTCCTCGACGACAGGCATATTATCATATATTCAATAATAGTCAACAATAGTCTTTAATAGTCAATAATAGTCTTCGCCTTGGACTGGAGAAGCGATAAAGCGATAAAGGAGCTCTACACCTACGCTCCATAAGCCCATCGACAGCCCTCTGGGGAAACCGACCTGAACAGGAACAGAATTAAAAAGTAGCGGTTTTATCCTGAATGAGATTTTCCGTCTGTGTCGAGCATCGGTTAAAAGCCCAACGGCGGGCATAGGGATCCGGGACGCGTTTGAGTTTGACCAAAAGCTTGATCCAGAGAAACCGCATCCCCCACCCGAGTCCCCGCATTTTAAATGTCAAAAGCATATTATGGATCTTTCCGAGGGGAGTCTTCTCCATCAGATGTTGGCGCACGCCAATCCAAAAATGTTTTTTCAGAAAATCCTGGAATATCTCTTTTTCGATCTCTTTTTTGATCCGTTCGATCTCATCATCCCGGAGTTCCTCGGTGCAGTTGATCACAAAATCCACCGCGTCCCCCTTTTCCGAAAGGAGCTTAAAAAATTCAATCTCGTTTTGGATCTTGTTCTGACTTCTCAAATGCTCGTACAACGGGGTCCCGGGATAAGGCGTAGCAAAAAAGAACCGGTTCACATGCGTCCGGTATTTATTGATCTCCTTGTAAAGCGCCACCGTCTCACGCACCGTCTCATGCGTTTCCCCGGGCATCCCCAGGATAAAAGTCCCTCCCGGCGTGATCCCGGCGGCTTGGACCATTTTCACCGCCTCGACGATCTGTTGGGGCGTTTGATTCTTCTTCATCGCCTTCAGCACAGGCCCGCTCCCCGACTCGATCCCGAGCCCCAGGAAGGTGCATCCGGCCTTTTTCATGATCGCAAGGAACTTCGGCTCCACGATATTGCAGCGCCCTGTCGCTGACCAGCTGATATTCAATTTCTCACGAATAACCGCCTCACAAAATTCGATCGTCCTCTCTTTGCGGACCACGAAGAGATCATCAGCGATCTTGATATGACGGATCCCATACCTGGACTTCATCTCCTTGATCTCCTCAATCACATTGCCGACGCTTCGCTGGCGAACCTTTTTCTCGGTGTAACAAAAGGTGCATTGGAAAGGACAGCCCCGGGTCGTGTAGATCGTGCCGATCCTTTTCGCATGAAAAAGAGAATGATGGGAGGGAAAACGCGAATAGACATCCCTTACGTTGAAAAGATCCCATGCCGGAAAAGGGATCGAGTCAAGATCCTGGATCGCCGCCCGTTTCGGCGTTTCAACGATCCGGCCTCCCTCCCGGTAAACGATCCCGGGAACCGTTCCGAGGAACTTTCGGTTCTCGATCGCATCCAGAATGTCCAGGACGGTCTCCTCCCCTTCTCCGATGACCCCGATATCCGCTTTGCTGACGCTCAGAAAAGATTGCGGGGTCGACGTAATGATCCCGCCCCCGACGATCACGGTCGCCTGGGGCTTGACCGTTTTGGCGTAATCGCAGGCGAACCGGAGAAAATTCCAGGTCGTGATCATCCCCCCCGTGCACAAATAATCATAGTCCCGCTCCCGCAGCTGTTTTGTGAACTCTGCTTCGGAAAGATTGATCACATCCATGTCGATCAGATCGACCTGGTGCCCGGCTTTTTGCAGGACGGCCGCAATGTACATGAGGCCAAGCGGAAAGATCGTCGGCGACAGCCGGTACGGCGGCGCAACGATCAGGACCCTCCGCGGAGCACATCTTGTCTTTGTAATAAAGTTTGTCATTCCACCCCAGCCATTAAAATATCTTCATTTAAAATAATAAAGTTTCCTCCTCATAACTCGGACCACTTTCTCTCTTAACACAAATGATCAAGCGACGTTTTTGCCAGGCGAGGTGTCCGATAGAATTTCTTAACCGGGTTCTTTCCAATCAGGCGCGCAAGACCAATCCGAGTTGTCCCATAAGCGTTCAACTGGGCCGCCAATAACTTTTTTTGATCCTCCGTTTGAACAAATTCGATTTCCATCGGTTCATCCAAGCGTCGCGCAGGAAATACCTGGAAACCGTTTTTTTCAAGCTCCAGGAAATCATAATGAAAAGAGCTCCGCCACTTCTTTTCGGTCAACGACAGAGGGTTGATTTTTCTGAGTTCACTATAGCGACGCAACTCGGTCAAATAGCCCTCGAGGGCACCGCTTACCGCATGGCCGTTTTTTTGCATCGCTGTTCCGAGGGCCGCATAAGCGACATCATGAAGCTCCCGCACACAATCGACCAAGACGGCAGCGCGGGCCGAGTAAAACACATTATTCCCACGTTGCCCACAAATATATTCTTTTAAAGTCTCCTGTGAACTCTTGATGGCGGCCAAGAGGATATCCCTCGCTTCCCATAATTCCCCTTGTGTCTCCTTCAAAAATTGAGCATAAACCGCCTTTAAAGGCCCTGGGAACCTGTGTCTTTGCTCATGGATCGCAAGCAACCAATCGAATACCGATATCCCCAAATGTTGAAGCAATGCATTTACTTCACAGAAGATTCGATCATTGTAAAAAACCCCCACGGTCAAATCAAAAACACGACATTCTAAATAATCTTCAAAGGAAAGCGTGGCATTGCCGACACATACTTCTTCGGTTTCTGCGCTAATAAACTCCTCACCCTCGTATTGATAACTGCCAAAACAACGCGGCAGAACTCGGAACCGTGTAACCATCTTATAGCGGCAACGGCTTTCCAGAGTCGCGATCTCTGTGCTATCGAGCAGAATAGTCGTGAATAAAGTCAGATAATCCACCCCGGCTTCCACAAGTCCCTTAATCGTCCCAAAATGCGCTGCCACGGAATCTTCTGGTAATGCCAGGATCACATCCGCATAGGTATTCGAATTCGAATGCTTGGCAGCATCCGCGATCTGCACTAACTTAGTCGGAGAAATATTGTTTCTTTTGACGGCCTTCAAGACGCCGGCATCCAACGACTGCACAGTCGCGGAAACCCTTAAAAGATCCTTGAGGACTTCGGCGCATTCTAAAATCCGAGTCGTCTCATTTTTCCCCGTTGTAGCATAAATGTATTCGGGAAAACCATACGCTTCATGTGTCTTCGCGATGGCTCGCGCTGTCGTTATGTCTTCGCGATACATCCCAAAGTTTGAGTCTGCAATGAAAAGATTGCCATTCCCCTTTCGATGGATTGCCATATACTCAAGTTCTCGGATAATCCGATCTTCGCTAAATCGATAGATTTTATTATAGTAAGGCAAACCCTCAACACAAAAAGCGCAAGAAAAGGGGCAACCTCTTGTCGTCTGGAGCATACACATGAGCTTCCCATCAAAAAAGGGATCGAAATAGCCTTCTAGATACGGGGAGGGAATGAGGTCGAGATCCTTAATGCGATCGGCAGGAACGCCAGCGAAAAATCTCCCTTCGGTAAAAGCATGAATCCCAGGAAAACGCATTCGTTGAATATCCGGAAGCGATACGCCCCTCAACTTTTGCTCAATCACAGCCGCAAAAGGGATCTCTCCTTCCTTATAAACAAATAGGTCAATGGCCGGTTTTTCCCGAAGCCACACCTCCTGCTCTTCAGCGACCGACGGATAATTCGGTCCCCCAAATACGATCGCACAATCCGGGTGGGCCCGTTTGATCCGCTCGGCAAAACTATAACTCAAATCGATGTTCCAGAGATAATTCGAAAATCCGATCACATCAGGCATCTGGCTTTCGAGAGCCGCGACAATATCCTGGGGATATTTGAACAATTTCAAATCGATTTGCTCACCGAATACTTTTTTACTATACATGCCGACATAGCCGACATTGAGGGGAAAAATCTCACTCGCCACGATTTGAGAAACATGCGTCAAGTCGCAGAGATAAACTCGCAAGGGACTTTTGTTGTGATGCTGAGCCATCGTCACGGTGTTTTAGGGTCTAGACCTTTAGTTTAATTCTGAAATGTAACCTGCGCAACTTCCCTGGATAAAAAAGTCTACCGGCATCGTCTGCAATTCCCCGAAAATCTTGTTTTGATAGTCGTAATCGCAAAGCAAAAAGGATAGCTGTATTTTACTATAGGATACGGGATTTCATGTTATAACTTTCCCATCCGCGGACTGTTCGAACTCGCTCCCCAAATCCCTTGCCGTTCCGTTGCCACGGAGGTCGTAAAGCTCATAAACATATCGAGCCTCGCGGACATTCTCTGATGATAACCGCACCAGCCGCTCGCACACCGCCAAGAGATCTGGCATGCTGATCATAAGACCTTGGAATCCGAACGGCCTCCCCACAGGATAGGATATGAGGATATGGGTAATCCCGTCTTCGAGCAGTTTATTCGCCAACTCGCGACGACTCAGTCCGGTAACCGCAGGAATAAACTGGGCATACATGCTCGCACGGGTTATCTTCGGGTCGAAATAGAAAAGCCGGACTTCGGCCAAGGACAAGATATGCGCGTCCTGAGGTAATCGATGATTAGCCCATTCCGCAATCCCATAAGTACGGTCTGTTAACCGAAGGTATTTCTCCGCATCCCATTGTTTCAAAACAGAAAGTCCTTGCCATCGAAAATGAAAAAGAGTCAGGGCAACCAAGAGAATCAACACACCTCCGCCGAGGGTCTTCCCCCCATGTTTCATCCATTTTGGAATCACTTTAACATCAAAAAATTCGTGGAATCCTGATGCCGCAACAACCCAATATAAAGGCAAAATTGGAAGAAGATATCTCACATTCTGCCCACCCAAATACCAGCCGCTCGCATAAAGAAAGCAAAAGACCATAAGCGCCGCAGGACGCCCCCTCGAGAAACCGCTACCAATGAAAAAAGGAAGAGCTAGGATATAAAAGGGTCCAATCCAATGATGGTAATCATAATCCGCAGGGCGAAACGTAATGTAAAACGGCAGCAATAAATAAGAGAGAAGGGTTTTGGGAGGACCTAAATCATACATGGTTTTCCCAAAATCTTCTATTGCTAACTGACTAAAGACAGGGAACAGAGGGTCCCCCGTTGAAAGTTGATTCCGAATGAAAAAAAATCCCGATGTAATCGCCATTCCAGTCAGAAAAGCCAAATAAAGCGCTATCGTTCTATACTTGGACGGCCTTCGAAACATGTCAAAGCAAGCGATTATCGCAACGCCGGGAATTGCCAAGAGCGTTGACAATTTACTAAGGATTGAAAATCCCATCAATATCCCGGCCATAATTATTTTTGCAAAAGAACCTTGAGATTCTCTCGCTGTTATCCAGAAAAAAACGCCGAGAAAAAGGAAAAGCGCCGCGCCGATATCGACATAGGTCGTCGTGAGCTGATTCATGAGCGTCGGGGTCAGGAAAAGCATGAGCCCCATGAAATACGCGAGTTTCCGGTTCGCGGTCCGTTGTTCGATCCAGAGAATGAGCCCAAGCACCAGTAATATCCCGCTGCCCCAATGGAACCCTTTGGCCACCGCCGCCCCTTGCAGGAGAAGGCCTACCGTGTAGAGACTGTTCATCAGCAAGGATTGATAGCTTTTGATGTCAAAGGGCAAGGGAGCGATCTTCCCCTCCTGGAGATAGCGCTTGGGTAAATTCAGATGATGCGCCAGCGCATCGTTGGAGATCTCCGGGAATAAGCACAACACGAAAGTTCCGGCCACCAGCGCGAGGAAGACTCCCTGCAATAATTGTAATTCGCAATCCGCGGTCTTCCCGAAAAGATATTTTGAGGTCCCTCCCAGCCAACGGATCGCCCCGAGGAATTGCCGCCAGCCGACCAGCAAAACCGCGATAAAGAACAAGCAAAATGCCTGTGCGTTCAAAAGTCCCGCGTAGCCCAAACCCACTGCGACATAACCGAGGA
>JBMONI010000033.1:0-36668 GCA_049324575.1 Candidatus Omnitrophota bacterium
TCGGGGACAGCAAACAGGTCATCAAAAAACGTTTCCTTCTTTTCTTCAAGAAAAACAAGGAGATCGACCGGGGGAGTATCCTGATCGGCGAGAATCTGGCGGCCCGGTTGCAGGTGGGGGTGGGAGATGTGATCACGTTGATCTCTCCTTTCCGCTCGCAAGCCGTCACAAAATCCATCATGCCGACCCAAGCGGAGGCGCAGCCTTTTGTGGTGCGCGGGGTCTTCCGTCTCGGGATGAGCGACTTTGATTCTGCCCTCGCGGTTATCAGCTTGCCGCGGGCACAGAAGATCTATCATCTCGGGAATAAAGTGACAGGGCTTAGCGTGCGGTTCATGAATGTCGATGAGGCGCAAAAGTGGAAAAATCTGATCGGAGGACTTTTCGGCCACGATTATATTGTCCGGTCCTGGTATGACATGAATGAGAATTTTTTCCAAGCGCTCAAAGTCGAGAAATCCGTGATGACGATCCTGCTAGCACTTATTATCCTGGTGGCGGCATTTAATATCATTTCAACGTTGATTATGGTCGTGATGGAAAAAACAAAAGATATCGGGATCCTCCGTGCGCTCGGCGCCACGAAGAGCAGTATTCGAAGGATTTTTCTTTTGGAAGGGCTCAGTATCGGGTCCTTGGGAGTGATCGTGGGGACTACGCTTGGGCTTGTCGTTGCATTTAATCTCAACCCGATTTCAGATTTTATTAAAATGACCACCGGCTTTGAGGTTTTTCCGAGCGATATTTATTATTTTGATAAAATCCCGGTGATTGTGTATCCCCCCGATGTGGTTTTGGTCGTTTCCTTCGCGCTGATTGCTGCGGTCATGGCGGGAGTGTTTCCTGCGAATCGGGCTTCAAAATTGCAGCTTGTGGATGCTTTGCGCTATGAATAAGGGGGGAGAGACCCTTTTGAAGGCGGTGCGGGTTCGTAAGACCTACGAAACCCCAGCCGGACCATTGGAGATTCTGAAAGGGGTCGATCTTTCGATCACTCGCGGAGAAATGGCTTTTGTCGTGGGAAAGTCCGGTTCTGGCAAATCGACGTTGCTCCATCTTTTGGGAGGTCTGGACACGGCGACTTCCGGCGAATTGTTTTTTCGAGATGAAGAAATCACCCAGATGCCGGAAGACGAGCTAGCCCGATTCCGCAATGCCCATTTGGGATTTGTGTTTCAGTTCTACCACCTTCTTCCGGAGTTGACGGTCTATGAGAACGTTCTGTTGCCCATGATGATCGCGGGGATCGAAGACTCGAAATGGGCGCGCGAGATAATGAAAAGGATTAAAATATGGAGCCGCAAAGACCATTATCCGTCTGAACTTTCGGGGGGAGAGAAACAACGTGTGGCGATCGCAAGAGCGCTCGTACAAAAACCAGAAATCGTTCTCTGCGATGAACCGACCGGAAACCTTGACGAGGAGAGCAGTGCGTCAGTCCAAGAGCTTTTGACCGAACTCAATAAATCCGATGGCCAAGCGTTCCTCATTGTGACGCATGATGAATCCTGGGCCTATCGATTCAACCGGGTTTTTCGTTTGACCGAAGGCGTACTGGCCTCCGATCATCATACGCATGTCCCGGTAGAGAAAATCTTATGAGACAATCAAGGAAGGGGTCCTGATTATGGCCAATGTTGTCTATTTGAATGGGGAGTGGTATCCAAAAGAGCAGGCAAAGATCTCGGTTTTTGACCACGGATTGCTTTATGGCGATGGCGTTTTTGAAGGGATCCGGGCTTATGATTGCCTGGTCTTCCGTTTGAAAGAACACCTGGGCCGTTTGTGGGAGTCCGCCCATACGCTCATGTTGAAGCTCCCTCTTTCCCAAAAGGAAATGGAAAAAGCCATTCTTGAAACCCTCATCCGAAACCGTCTTCGGGATGCCTATATTCGCGTAGTAGTGACCCGCGGCGTGGGTGATCTCGGCCTCGATCCCGGGCTTTGCAAACAGCCTACCATTTTTATCATTACTGACAAAATCGTGCTCTATCCTGACTCTTATTACCGGGACGGGTTGAAATTGGTGACCGTGCCGACCGTTCGGAATTTGCCTGAAGCGGTGAATCCGTCGATCAAGAGCTTGAACTATTTAAACAATATCCTTGCGAAGATCGAGGCCAAGAATGCGGGTTGTATCGAAGCGTTGATGCTGAACCATCAGGGCTATGTGGCCGAATGCACAGGCGATAATATCTTCATGGTGAAATACCTCGAAGGGGAGCCGGACCGTGCGGTCCTTTTGACGCCTCCGGTCTATCTCGGAGCCCTGAAAGGCATCACGCGTTCAGCGATCATTGACTTGGCGCGGGAGCGGAGACTCGCTTTTGAAGAAAGGGTCCTGACGCGGCATGATCTCTTTAACGCGGATGAATTATTCCTCACCGGAACAGCTGCAGAGGTCATCCCCGTGGTGAATTTGGATGGGCGTTCGATCGGCAGTGGAAAGCCGGGCAAGATCACCTCTGCATTGTTGAAATCTTTCCACCAGTTGACGCGAAAAGATGGCGTCAAATATCGACTTGCCTAGCCTTATCCTTCCGGCCCGGCTCGCGCTAAAATGGGAGATATCCCTATGATATGTAATCTTTGCAATACACAAGAAGCAACGATCCATCTGACCGAGATCGTCAATGGAAAGATGGTCGAATTCCATCTCTGCGAATCTTGCGCGAATGAAAAAGGCGCTGATTTCAAAACCCATTTCAATCTCTTTCATCTTTTGTCCGGCATGCCGGGTTTCGAGTCGGCCAGCGCTTCCGAGGAAAAAGAAAAAAATACGGTATGCAAGGCTTGCGGAATGACCTATGAGCAATTCTCTAAGCATGGGCGTTTGGGCTGCCCCGCCTGCTATGAAGGCTTGGCCGTGATGCTTTTGCCGCTCATCAAACGGGTCCAGCAAGGACTCAGTCATGTGGGAAAGAGGCCTTCGAGGGTGCCTAAAAAAGTTCGGACGGTCAACGATCTGAGAAGATTACAACAGGAACTGCGCAAATGCGTCGAACTCGAGCAATTTGAAAAAGCGGCGCAACTGCGTGATGATATCAAAAAGATACAAGACGAAGGCCCCTCCCGAAAGAAAGCGAAAAGCGATGGAAACGATTAAAAGATTTTTAAATCAACCAGCCGAGTGGCTTAAGTCGACCGGGCCTTTGAGCGATATTGTGATGAGCTCGAGGGTGCGGCTGGCCCGGAACATCGGCGGATTTGCTTTCAGCTCCCGGCTTGCGGCTAAGCAACATCGGGAGATCATCCGTTTAGTCGAGACGGCCGTCCAGGACAGTTCGATGCTCAAGAACGCCATCTTTCTTCGCTCTGCGGACCTAGACGAGGTGGACCGGCAGTTTCTCCTGGAACGTCACTTGATTAGCCGGGAACATGCAATGGAAGACGGAGAAAATGCAGTGGCGATCAGTTTGAATGAGATCGTGAGCTTGATGGTCCTCGAAGAGGATCACCTGCGGTTGCAGGCTTTCCAATCGGGCTTTAATCTGATTGAAGCCTGGCGCATTGTTGACAAGATCGACGATGATATCGAGAAAGGGGTTTCCTATGCGTTCAGTCCGAATTTGGGATATCTAACGGCCTGCCCGACGAACGTAGGGACAGGGCTCCGGGCTTCCTGCATGCTCCATTTACCGGGACTGGTTCTGACCAAGCAAGCCCCGAAGATCCTTCAAGCACTTTCCAAACTGAACTTGGCGGTCCGTGGGCTTTATGGAGAAGGGACTCAGGCGACTGGAAATCTTTTTCAATTCTCAAACCAGATCACCCTTGGACAACATGAGGATGAGATCATCGAGAATCTTGAGTGTGTGATCCGGAAAGTCGTTGAACATGAGAAAGATGCGCGGCAGTATCTTGCGGAGAAAAAGAAGATCAAATTCGAGGATCAGGTGTGGCGGGCCCTGGGGGCGCTGAAATCCGCCCGATCGATCGCTTCTGAGGAGGCGACACAATTGATTTCATTGGTCTTATTAGGTATTCATATGGGGGTTCTTGCCTCTAAGATCACGGCGACGGAAGTGAACAGTTTGCTTTTGCTGGTTCAACCTGCCCACCTTCAGCGCATGAACCAAAAAGTCCTGAATGCGGCGGAGAGAGATTTGAAACGGGCCGAGTTGATCCGAGAACGATTAAAAAAAGTAGAAGTCTAAGGTATAATCATCCGATACGGAGGGACCTATGTTCGACCGTTTTACCGAAAGAGCGCGTAAAGTCATCATCCTGGCCAAGGAAGAAGCGAAACGTTTTAATCACGATTACATCGGGACCGAGCATATTTTGCTTGGATTGATCAAAGAGGGGGAAAGCGTTGCGGCGGCAGTATTGCAAAATCTCGGTCTTTCGCTGGATACGATCCGTCTCGAGGTCGAGAAGCTGGTCCAATTCGGACCGAGCACCGTCGTCTCGGGTGATATCCCCTTTACACCCAAGGCCAAAAAAGTGATCGAGCTTGCGATGGATGAAGCCCGTCGCCTTGGTCATAACTATATCGGGACCGAGCATCTTCTGCTGGGGCTGATCAAGGAAGGCGAGGGGGTGGCCAGTCATGTGCTCATGAATGTTGGGCTTGATCTGAATAAAGTGCGCGCGGAGGTGATCAAGCTTCTTGGGTCGGCTGCGGGTCCCGGTTCCTCCGGCGGAGGACCGACTCCGTCGACGGGGGCTGCCGCTAAAAGCAAAACCAAAACGCCTGCACTCGATTCGTTCGGACGGGATTTGTCACAACTTGCGCGGGATGGAAAACTCGACCCCGTTGTCGGCCGTGAGAATGAGATTGAACGGGTTGTCCAGATCCTTGCCCGGCGGACCAAAAATAACCCGGTTCTTTTAGGAGAAGCCGGGGTCGGGAAAACCGCGATCGTCGAAGGCCTTGCACAGCGTATCGTTGCCGGCGATATTCCGGAGATCCTTGCGGATAAACGCATCGTCGTTCTTGATCTTGCTCTCATGGTGGCAGGGACCAAATACCGAGGTCAATTCGAGGAACGTATCAAGGCGGTCATGGACGAGATCCGCCGCTCGGAAAACGTCATGGTTTTCATCGACGAGATTCATACGCTCGTGGGCGCCGGAGGGGCGGAAGGCGCGATCGATGCTTCGAACATCCTGAAGCCCGCTTTGGCGCGAGGCGAGATCCAGTGCATTGGCGCAACAACGCTCGATGAGTATCGTAAATACATTGAAAAAGACGCGGCCTTGGCCCGCCGATTTCAAACCATTATCGTGGATCCGCCATCCGTCGATGAGACGATCCAGATTTTGAAAGGGCTTCGGGATAAATACGAAGCGCATCATCGGGTGAAGATCATGGATGAGGCGCTGGAGGCGTCCGCTAAATTATCCGACCGCTATATCAGCGGGAGATTTTTACCGGATAAAGCGATCGACATCATCGATGAAGCGGCTTCCAAAGCCCGGCTTTCCGTGACGACGCTTCCGAAGGAACTCAAAAAACTTGAAAGCGAGATCGAGGCGCTGAAACGCGAAAAGGAAGCTTCGATCAAGGCGCAGGATTTTGAAAAAGCGGCCCGGCTCCGGGACGATGAGCGAAAAGCCAAGGAAGAGCTTGTAAAGCTTAAAAAGGGCTGGAAAGAATCCAAGTCGGAGATCGAGATCCAGGTGAATGCCGAAGATATCGCGGCGATTGTGTCCCGCTGGACCGGGGTTCCGCTTGCGCGCGTTTCGGAAAAAGAGACTTCGCGTTTACTGCGAATGGAAGAAGAGCTGCATAAGCGGGTGATCGGACAGGACGAAGCGATTCGGATCATTTCGCATGCGGTTCGCCGCGCTCGTTCCGGTCTTCACAATCCCCGTCGCCCGATCGGGGACTTTATTTTTCTTGGGCCTACCGGGGTTGGGAAAACCCTCCTTGCGCGGGCCCTGGCAGAATTCATGTTCGGGGATGAGGATGCGATCACGGTCGTGGATTGTTCAGAGTACGGAGAGAAATTCAATGTCTCCCGGCTGGTAGGAGCTCCTCCGGGCTATGTGGGCTATGAAGAAGGCGGGCAGTTGACCGAAAAAGTCCGTCGCCGGCCCTATTCGGTTGTGCTTTTTGACGAGATCGAAAAAGCCCATCCGGATATTTTTAATATCTTGCTTCAGGTCATGGAAGATGGGCGGTTGACGGATTCTTACGGGCGCAAGGTGGATTTTCGCAATACGATCGTGATCATGACTTCCAATGTCGGCGCTGATCTCGTGAAACGGCAAACCAGCATGGGGTTTGGCGCCCAGGAGAATGAGATCGATTATGGCCGCCTGAAGGACAAGCTGTTGGGGGAAGTCAAAAAGGTCTTTCGGCCCGAGTTCTTAAATCGCGTGGATGATATTATCGTATTCCACCCCTTGGGCCGCCAAGAACTGGAGCAGGTGATCGATATCGAGCTTCGTGAAGTCACGAAACGGCTGAAAGAGAAGAATATGGACCTTGTTCTGTCGCCGGAAGCTCTTAAATTCCTGATCGATCAAGGGTATGATCCTGTGTTTGGAGCCCGCCCCTTGAAGCGCACGATCCAAAAACACATCGAAAATATATTAGCGGAAGAAATTCTTTCGGGGAAATTCCGCGAAGGGGATAAGATCGTCGCGGAGCTTCGGGGCGACGTTATTCAATTCGAGAAAGCCGCTTCTTAGGCCGTCATCGGAGCCGTATGCGTATTCGGCTTTGGATCCTAGCCTTCCTGTGTTTGCTTTCGGTTTCCGTGGTTGCCGTCTATCTGTTTGTTTTTTTTAAGGTCCGTGATCCCGCCTTTATCCGCGAAGCCGAAGCGAAGGTCAGCAAATTCTTGAAGGCCGAAGTCCGCATCGGCAAAGTCCAGGTCAGATGGTTGCATGAGGTGCTACTGAGCGATCTGGATATTCGCCCTCGTTCGGGTAAAGAAGATCCGTACGCCGCGAAGATCGGGCAAGTGATTTTCCGTTATGATCTGATCGGGCTTTTCAAAAATCGACTTCAGAATCCCACTGCGCTTGTGCTCGAATCTCCCGAGATCTCCCTGCCCGGCGAGATATTTCCCTACCGCATTTTTGAGGGAATGGATTTTAAAGCGGGGGGAGAGAAGATGGCGAAGCTTGATATCCGGGACGGTTACGTCCACTATGATATCCCGTTCGCCACAAGCTATCTTGAACTGCGAAATATCACGGGACGTTTTGAACCTGCACTGGACCATGCCTACAAAATGCAATGCCGGTTCATGATGAGCGGGATCCTCGAGGGTGAAGCGCGCCTGTGGGGGACCGTGAACCCTAAAAAGAAAATGCACGATCTTTCGCTAGAGCTTCATTCAGTCCGGTTCTCGAAAGAATTGCCGGTTCCGCTCAAAAACCTCAAAGGAAATTTGGTTTGGAAGAACGACAACCTCTATTTTGAAAAGCTTGAAGCTTCGGTTTATGGACGGAAAATAAAATTCACCGGAGCTTTGCTCGAATTTTTGGGAAACCCGGTCCTGCGTTTAACCTGGGCCTTTGCGGAAAAAAGACCCCAATTGAGAGGAATTCTCCTTGCCGATCTCGCTCGAGAGATCTTAAACGGAGAAGTTGCTTCCAAGAATGGTTGGCATATTCCGATCCGCGGCAAACTTTTCCGGGATGGGCTGCGCTACCGCCTAGCGCCTTTCCGGGCGGGTAAGATCGGACGCGGGCATTTGGATCTCGATTTCGATACGGGGAATTACGAGATCCAAGTGGGAAATCGACAAAGACAATTTCGCATGAGCTCCAATTTGCGTGGGCTCGACTGCCGCTTCGATGTTCTGCTCAATCATTTTCGCGTGGCGGGGCTTGACTTGGTGAGCTTGTTCCATATCCAGATCATCCCTCAAAGCCGCTCCTCGGAGGATGATTATTGGAAATTCAAAGGGGTCATGGATACGGACTATTTGATCCTCGAATACATTCCCATCGAGGATTTGCGGGGGACCTTTGAATTGACGCCGATGGGGATCCATCATTTGCTCGCCTCCTGGGGGCGGGTGTTTAATTTGAAGGCCGAAGTCTCTTTTCTCGGGGCTTCTCCAAAAATATTGGCTGAACTGCGAGTCGATGGGTTCGATTTGGAT
Organism: Candidatus Omnitrophota bacterium; assembly: GCA_049324575.1. Classification (GTDB taxonomy): domain Bacteria; phylum Omnitrophota; class Omnitrophia; order Omnitrophales; family Aquincolibacteriaceae; genus JBMONI01. Next base: position 8,070 of record JBMONI010000033.1, read on the forward strand.
CAGGTAAAGACCTTCGCGAACAAGCCCTTGCCCAAAAAGTTGGACGGGCTTCTCGAGGGAAAATTGAAGGTCACAGGGCCTCTTAAAAGCCCCGATTGTGTGGGGAATTTTACCATCAAATCCGGGACCTTAGGCAAGCTCAACTATGATCTGGGCAGGATCCAGTTTAGAGGGATCCCGCCTTATCTCAAACTCTATGATTCCTATGTTCGGCACGGGAGAAGTGAATTCCCCGTTGAAGGTTCGATCGATTTTTCACGACAGAATATGTTCCATGGGTTCCGGATCCGCACCCCCGAAAAATTCATTCTCTGGAAAGGGATCGAAGCCAATACGAGCCGTGCCGACAAGGACCTGGAAATCGATGTGCCGGGGCTTCCGACCCTTTCGGTTTCCGGAGGGAGTGTACCGGCGGATATGCAAAAGGGCCCTGGGGGTGACGAGGATGAAAGCGAAGAAAACTACGTTGCAGTAGGGCCTAAGATCCGTTTTTAAGAGGCGGGTGGTTTTTCGAGAAAAAGTCGATTATAATAAGCTGTTTTTGCGTCCGGGATGAAAGCGGACGCAAGCCTTCCATTTCGGAGGGCATTATATTAAAAAGAAAGGTTCTCCTGATGGGAGAATTTTTATATCGAAAAAGGAGTGGGAAGTATGATTTTGATCATCCGTATTCTCTTTGTGTTTGCTTGTGCACTGTTCGGCTATTTCTTCTCTCAACTGCATCTCTTCCAAGGGGCGGCCAATCCCGGCATGCATTTTGTGGCGATGATCTTCGGGCTTTTGATCGCTCTCTTGGTGATCTCGCTTGACATCTACTTTAAGCGCTTTACCGTCCGCAATATCATTGCAACGCTATTTGGGCTTTTGTTGGGATTAGTCGTTCACCGGCTTTACATGTCGGTTCTGGCCTATGGGGATATTTCTCCCGATGTTTTAAAACAAATCGGAATCGCCTCGGGGATCATCTTCAGCTACCTGGGTGTTGTCACGGTGCTTCGCGGTCAGGATGAATTTTCCATCATGATTCCCTTTGTCAAAATGGAGGCCAAGAATATCGGGGAAGAGATGATCGTGCTGGATACGAGCGTGGTCATTGACGGTCGGATCGCCGATATCTGCGAGACGCATTTTCTGCCCGGGAAGTTGATTCTGCCCCGCTTCGTTCTAAAGGAGCTCCAATTAATCTCAGATTCTTCAGATCCCTTGAAGCGAAATCGGGGCCGGCGGGGACTGGATGTGTTGAACCGTATGAAATCGAATCCCAATGTCCAGGTCAAGATCAACGAACTGGATTTCCCGGAATTGACGACCGTCGATTCGAAATTAGTCAAGCTGTCCCAGACCTTGGGTTCAAAGCTCTTTACGAACGACTACAATCTGAACAAAGTCGCGGAGCTCCAGGGTGTGAAGGTGCTTAACATCAACGACCTTGCGAATGCTTTAAAACCGATCGTCATGCCGGGGGAAATGATGCAGGTGAAGATTCTCAAGGAAGGCAAAGAGCACGACCAAGGGGTCGCTTACTTGGATGACGGGACGATGGTGGTGGTCGATAACGGAAGACGTCGTATCGGTCAGACCTTAGAAGTCGTGATCACCAGCGTGTTGCAGACTCAGGCGGGGCGTATGATCTTTGCGAGGCTTGCAACCGATCAGGAGCGCGGCGATACGGGCGGTCGAGACCGTGGTGGAGATCGTTACCCTCGAAATGATACTAAACGCAACGGACACAATCACCGCGAAGAGCCGAGGTAGCATGAATGTCGATCGGCGTCGTCATAGCGGCGGGCGGTAGAAGCTCCCGATTCAAAAAAAGTCTTCTAGGGCTGGAAATGGGTCACCGTATTGCGGGCGCTGTCGACAAACTCCTCGCCCCTTTCCGTGGACAGCCGCTTATCGTTGAGACTGTGCGCTCTTTTCTCGAGGTCGGCGAGATCGAGGAAATCGCAGTTGCAGTTCCGCGGAGGCTTCTGAAGCGTGTTCGGTCCCTGTTCCAGCATTTGCGGGGAACGAAAATACGCGTTGTGACCGGGGGTAAGAACCGGTCGGAATCGGTCCTGGCGGGTCTCCAGGCAATGAGCTCCCGAATTAGCTGGGTGATGGTGCACGACGGCGCTCGGCCGCTTATTTCAAAAAGGGCGATCCGAAAACTCCTGCGCTATGCACGGCCCAACGCGAAGGCCGGAGCTATTTTGGCGAAGAAAGTCGTTCCGACCTTGAAAGAAGCGGATCCGAGAGGCAAAGCCGTGGTTCGAACCGTGGACCGCTCCTGTTTGTGGGAAGCGGAAACCCCCCAACTGTTCCGAATCGATCTTCTTCGAAAGGCATTTCGAAACCGAAAAGAACGATCTTTGGCTACCGACGAAGCAATGCTCATGGAAGAAAACGGAACTTCCGTGCTTCTTGTCGAAAATAAAGATTGGAATCCCAAAGTTACGACCTCTCAGGATCTTGCCTTGATCCGGGCCTGTCAGGAGGGCCAATTGCGGCGAGAATTTCGGAATGGTTTCGGGAAGGATCTCCACCGTTTGGTTGGGGGAAGGCCTCTTTGGATTGGTGGGGTCCGGGTCCCAGCGCCGGTGGGATCCTTAGGACATTCGGATGGAGATGTGCTGATCCATGCCCTGATCGATGCGTTGCTGGGGGCCATCGGAGAGGGGGATATCGGAGAACATTTTCCGGACAGTGGCTTGCGCTGGAAGAATGCGGATAGCCGTGTGCTCCTGAAAAAAACGCTTCAAAAAATCAAAAGCTTTGGCTGGAAAGTTGACGCGATCGATTCCGTGGTTTCGTTGGAACGGCCAAAGCTGCGATCTTATAAACAGGCCATTCGAAAAGCGCTTGGCCGGTGTCTCGAACTGCCTGTTGAACAAATTTCGGTCAAAGCAAAAACCGGAGAAGGGCTGGGCGAGATCGGCAAAGGACTTGCAATCGCGGCCGAAGTTCTAGTGACGGTCAGCCGTGCCGCAGGGACGGAAAGTCTATGAAAAGGCAGCGAAAGAAACATGGCTATTTCGTGACTTTTGAAGGGCCCGAGGGCAGTGGCAAGAGCACCCAGATTCGCCGACTTGCAAACGCGTTGAGGCAACGTCATTTCGAAGTCCAGATTTTTCGGGAACCGGGCGGAACACGGATCAGCGAGGCGATCCGGCGAATTCTTCTGGATTTCAAGAATCAAAAATTGACGCCTGAAGTTGAATTGCTTTTGTATCTTGCGGCCCGAGCGCAGATCGTGGATGAAAAGATCCGGCCTGCGCTCAAACGCAGACAAATCGTCATTTGTGATCGCTTTGAAGATTCTACCTGGGCATATCAGGGCTTCGGCCGCGGTTTCTCGCTCGGACTGATCCGAAGCATGAGTCTTTTTGCTCGGGGAGACCTAGTGCCGGACCGGACATTTTTTCTTGATTTAGATCCCCGCGAAGGTTTTCGTCGAATCGGGCGCCGCGACCGCATGGAAAAACAATCGATGGTTTTTCACCATAAGGTCCGCCGGGGTTATCGCAAACTTGCGCGGATGTTCCCAAAACGGATCATGACTCTTGCGGCGAGGGTGCCTGAGGAGCTTCTTGCCAGAAAGGTTCTGGAGGCAGTTCTTTATGATCTGGGATGAGCTTCATGGACAACCGTTGGCCTCGAAATTGTTCCAGGCTCATGCGGTGTCCCGACGGTTTTCGAACGCTTATTTGATTACGGGAGCCGACACCGAATTGCGGGAAAAGGTCGCGGCTGTCTTTGCGGCGGCTATCGTTACTGCGCATGGAAGAGAGCGAGCGGACAAAGAAAACGAATGTTTGCGAAAGATCCGTGAAAGGAATCACCCTGATGTCCTGTGGACGGCGGATCATGATGAGCGGAGCGTCAAGATCGAGGAAATAAAAAAAACGATCGAATGGGCATCCCTCAAACCCTACGAATCCGAGTACAAAGCGGTGATCATGCGGAGCGCGGAAAGGATGACCCTGGAAGCCGCGAACGCACTTTTGAAGGTCTTGGAAGAGCCGCCGCGCAATACGGTTTTTTGCCTTTTATGCGAAAATCGTTCGCATTTGATCGAGACGATCCAGTCCCGGGTTTTTGAGGTCAGGCTGCGTATGCTAGGGGCCGAGGAACCTCAACCTTTCTTGGCCGATAGGGGAGCGGAATCATGGGAGGATTATTTGGATCATTATCAAGGAGAGGATCGAGAAACATTGAATGATGTTCTGACAGGTCTTTTGAACGGATTCCGACGCAAGATCACCACGATCACTTCAGCCGGCGGGCCTGAGGCCGATTACGGGCCTTGGTTGAAATCCATGGATGTGATTTACGAGACGATGGAGGCTGTCGCGGCGAATGTAAATATCAAACTTTGCCTTACACGACTGGCCATGCATTTGAGACGGATTGAAAAAGAGGGAGCATGGACCGCATGAGTCAAAAGAACTTTTATATTACGACCCCTTTGTACTATGTGAACGCAAAACCACATATCGGACACGCTTATACCAACGTGCTCTGCGATTGTTTTGCGCGGCACCGCCGCTTTTGGGGTGAAAAGACTTTCTTTCTTACGGGAACGGACGAGCACGGGACCAAGATCGAACAAGCCGCGAAAAACCAGGGGATGGAGCCCAAGGCTTATGTCGATTCCATGGTGCCGCAATTCAAGGCTTTGTGGAAAAAACTCGAGGTCCGCTATGACTATTTCATCCGCACAACGGATGCCGACCATAAAGCGGTAGTATGCCGGGTTCTTTCGGATCTCGAAGCGAAAGGAGAAATCTATAAGGCTCGCTACAAGGGATGGTATTCGATCCAGGACGAGACTTTTTATACCGCGACCCAAGTGCGTGAGGGTTTTGCCGAGGGGGTCGGCGGGAACTTGATCGAGATTGAGGAGGAGAACTATTTTTTTAAACTCTCCCGCTATCAGTCGTGGTTGATCGAGCATATCCAGCGCCATCCCGAATTTATTCAACCGGAAATGCGCAGGAATGAGATCCTCGGTTTTTTGAAAGAGCCTCTTGAGGACCTGTGTATTACACGACCCCGTTCGCGATTGCGATGGGGGATCGATTTCCCCAGCTCTCCGGATCATGTGACCTATGTTTGGTTCGATGCGCTCCTCAATTACATCAGCGCGGTGAAATATGCTCTGGATCCGGATTTTTTCAGAGCCCATTGGCCGGCGGATCTGCATGTGATCGGGAAGGATATTATCCGTCATCATGCGGTCTTTTGGCCGATTATGCTCCAGGCCTGCGGGATCGAGCTGCCGACCACTGTTTTGGCTCACGGCTGGTGGACGATGGCGGGCGCTAAAATGTCAAAATCGAAAGGCAATATTGTTGATCCTGCTTTACTCTCAGATAAGTATGGGGTCGATGCGTTCCGTTATTTCCTTTTGCATGAGGTTACGCTCGGCATGGACGGAGCTTATTCCGAAGATCTTCTGCGCGAGCGTTATACCAAGGACCTCGCGAACGATCTTGGCAATCTTTGGCATCGCTTCGCCTCTATGCTGGAAAAGTATTTCGATTCGGAGATCCAAGCCCAGGCAGACTGGACGGTCCCCCTCCTTCAACAGGTCCGGAAGCTTTCTGCGGAAGTGGACCGCTGTTTGCGCGTGCATGATCCCCGGGGTGCGCTGGATCTGCTATGGAAGGCCATTACGGCGGGAAACCAGTATGTCGAAGAGACCAAACCATGGGTGTTGGCAAAAGATCCGAAGCGCCGGGAGGAACTTGCAAAAGTTCTCTCGAATCTCGCGGAAGCGATTGCCCATGTCGCCGTCCTCCTCGATTTTTTCATGCCTCAAACGGCATCCAGGATCTGCGAACGCATGGGATTGCTCGGCGCCGGCCAGGTCGCGACGGCAGTAACGTACGGAGAACCATGGATCCGCTCAGGCCAAAAGGTTCTGCGGGGCGAGCCCCTTTTTCCCAAGCTAGACGACGAGGTCCCCCGTGCCTGAACTTATCATGCCGGGACATGTCCGTTATGCAAAGGCCTACGGTATTCTTTTCGTTGTGCTGTTGCTTTTGATTGCCCTCTTTCATTTTTTCTATCCCGAGAAAATCGCCTCCCGGGAAAGCTCGCAAGAGATTTCTTCGTTCAAGCAGGCCGAAGCGGACTGGAATGAAACCATGAGATCCGAGAAGGCCCTGCAGGAGTATCTTGCCGAAAAACCTTTCCTCCGGGTGCTCTATGCGCTGTTTTCGGCGACCCTGATCGGTGTTTTCGGGTTCGGCCTCATTTTCGACGGTCTTTTTATTGCAAGTCCGAGATGGCGGCGTTCATGGGTCCGCCCGCCTCCATCCGAGAATCCGGTTTGGTCTTTTGCCATGATCGCAAAAGTGGCGGTGCTTTGGATCCTGGTCGGGGCTTTCCTCACCCTCCTTTTTTATGCCCTGCATTACGCAAAGGTAAGGATCTCCTCGAATGCTGCGGCGCTTTTCCATACGACAGCGATGCAAGTAACCGCTCTCGTTTTGATCTATCATGTTTTGCGTGAAACAGGGAACCGCTGGAAGGATCTTGGTTTTTCGATCCCATCTAAACAAATCCTGCGTGAGATCGGGGCAGGGCTCATGGCCTATCTTGCGATATTACCGGTTTTTCTGCTTGTCATTCTTATCATGCTTGCGATCTCGAAACTCCTGGCCCAGGAGCCGCCGCCGCATCCGCTGGTTGAAATCTTTCTGGAAGAAGGAAAACGTTCCCCTTTCCTTGTTTTTTATTCGGTCATCCTGGCCAGCGTGTTGGGGCCAGTAGTCGAGGAGGTCTTTTTTCGCGGGTTTTGCTATAACATCGTCAAGGCCAAATGGGGCCGTATCGCTGCGGCTATCGGGACGGCTTTTGCCTTTGCCTGGATTCATCAGAACCAATTTTCTTTTATTCCGATCTTTATCTTGGGACTTGCTTTGGCTTTTCTCTATGAAGCGAGGAAAAACCTTTGGGCACCGATGACTCTTCATGTCGCTCATAATGTGTTCTTCATGGCTTATTTTTTCATTGCCAAGACGATGATCTCGGATTACGGGAATCTCTAAAAGCAGGCAAGGAGACGACAGTGGCAGATCTCAGGCCTTTTTATTTCAAAAAAAACGTTCTGCGCGTTTTGGATCAAACGGAACTTCCCGGCAAAGAGCATTGGATCTCGTGCCGCCAGGCGAGCGACGTTCATCATGCGATCCGATCCATGGCGGTTCGTGGTGCGCCGGCGATTGGTTTAGCGGCGGCCTACGGCCTTTATCTCGGGGTGCGTGGATTTCGGGGAGGCCGGGAAGATTTTTTCATCCGGTTGGAAAAAGTCGCGGAAGAACTCAAAAGAGCCCGGCCTACGGGAGTCAACCTTCAACATGCGGTCGATGCTGGCGTCCGATACTTGAAAATCCAGCGGGGGAATAGTGTGGCTCAACTTCAGAAAAAACTTTTGGCCTATGCTCGAGTTGGAGAAGAGAGGGATCGAGCCGATTGCAAAAGGATGGGCCGGATCGGAGCACGGCTTTTTAGGACGGGCGCGAGGCTCCTGACCTATTGCAATGCCGGCGGTTATGCGACTTCGGGTTATGGGACCGCGTTGGGTGTGATCTACGCTTGCAAACAATCCGGGAAACAAGTCCATGTTTTTGCGTGTGAAACACGCCCTTATCTTCAGGGTGCGCGGCTGACCGCTTTGGAGTTGAGAAAAAGCGGAATTCCGGTGACCTTAATCTGCGATAATATGGCTGCAAGTCTCATGACGGCGGGAAGGGTCGACGGGGTCGTGGTTGGTGCCGATCGCATTGCATTGAACGGCGATACCGCTAACAAGATCGGGACTTATGCCCTCGCTGTTTTGGCGCGGTATCACCATATCCCTTTTTATGTGGCCGCACCGCTTCAAACCTTTGATTTCAAGATCGGGAGTGGGAAAGATATTCCCATCGAGATCCGACCTTCAAAAGAATTGACCCACTGGCGAGGGAAGGCCGTAGCGGCCAGTGGGATCAAAACCTGGAACCCGTCTTTCGATGTGACTCCGGCGGAGTTGATCACCGCATTCATTACGGAACGAGGGTTGGTCCGGCCGCCTTATTCACCGACGATTCGAGCCATGAAACGGTGTGATGATGGGTGAATTCGAATTACTCAAGAGGATTCGGCATGCGATCCCGCGCAAACTTCAGCTCGCATGTGGGCTTGAAGATGATGCGGCGTGGTTTCCTCCGCCTTGCGGAAAAAAGCTTTTGTGGACGACCGATCTTCTTGTCGAAGGGATTGATTTTCGTCTGGACATGAGCGGTCCCGAACGAATTGGAGCAAAAGCCCTTGGGGTGAACTTAAGTGATATTGCGGCCATGGGGGGGCGGCCTTTGGCTTTTGTCATCAGCCTTGGGCTTCCGAGAAAAGTATCGGCGCGTTGGGTTTCGGCCTTTTATAAGGGGCTGATGCGAATGGCTCACCGTTTCAAGGTGAAGTGCGCGGGAGGCGATCTCTCCCGTGCCGAGCAGATCACGATCGCAGTGGCTGTATTGGGATACGCCGACGGATCGCCGATCGCACGAAGTGGGGCGCGTCCTGGAGATTGGATCGGGGTGACCGGGGCGTTGGGTGGGTCGATCGCGGGACGGCATTTGAGTTTTATCCCGCGCTTGGAGGAAGCGGACCTGCTGGTCCAATATGCCCGACCGACCGCCATGATCGATCTTTCAGACGGATTATGGCAGGATCTCGAGCATATTTTGGAGCAATCACGGGTGAGTGCGGAGATCGAATTGACAAGGGTTCCGATCAGTCCCTCGGCTCGAAAGCTTGCGCAAGGATGCCGGCAGCAAGCTCTGCAAAAAGCCTTAACCGACGGAGAAGATTTTGAACTTCTGTTTACGGTATCGCCCCGAAAAAAGGCCTGGCTTGACCGGCATTGGGCTTCGCGTTGTCCACAGACGCCGATCCATTGGATCGGACGGGTCGTTCGGGGCGGCCGGTTTCGTGCCCGTTGGAAATGCAATGGAAAACCGGTTCAGCTCCGCTTCCGGGTTAAAGGTTTTGACCATTTTTCATGAAACCGTGCCGACATTTCTATTCGAGCTCGCCGGACGAAACTTTGCGCTTTGCCGCGGAATTCGCGGGGTCCCTTCAGCAAGGGGACTGCATTGCGTTGGAGGGAAATCTTGGTGCCGGGAAAACGCAGTTCGTAAAAGGGATCGCGGAAGGGCTTGGATTCGGGGATCCCGATCAGGTGAAGAGCCCGACTTTTGTCCTGTTGCATGTTTATCCGGCGCGTTTAAGGGTGTATCATCTAGATTGCTATCGCCTTCGCTCGGGAAAAGAACTAGGAGATCTCGGGTTCGATGAATTTTCCCGCGATCCTCAGGGAGTGACTTGCATTGAGTGGGCCGATCGTGTGCGGCGGTTTTTACCATTGCCCCGTTACGAGGTTTCTCTCAAGATCGTAGGGGAGAAGGCTCGCAAGATCATGGTCCGGAAGATCTCGGAGGGTTCGAGGGGCCGGCGCCGAGTGCTGCGCGGACGACCGAAGAAAGCGAGTAAGGGATGAAGAGCAAAAAAGAACTTGAGTTTGAGATGGCTTTTTTTGAAGGGATTCTCAAAGAAAAGCCGCTTCATGTGGATGCGCTGAAAAGACTCGCTGAAACGTACTCAAAAGTCGGGGAGTATCGGAAAGGTTTGGAGTTGGATCTGCGTCTCGTTCGTTTATGCGGCGACGATCCCCTGGCGCATTATAATTTAGCCTGCAGTTATGCATTGATTCAGGAAAAGGAGAAAGCCATCCGCGCGCTTCAATGCGCTTGCCGGCTGGGCTATGATGATTTTGGGTATATGCTGATGGATCAGGACCTGCGAGGGCTCCACGGTGATGCAAAATTCCGCGCGCTGATCGAACAGGAAGCCAGGAAGAAAAAACCGCTTCAGCGAGAATGAAACGGAATGCCGGGAAAGAGGAGGAGGGGCGATGAAGATTAAGATCGAACATCCAGATCAGAATCAACTCAAACAACGCGGGGTCTTTACTTGGCCGATATGGCAGAAAGAACCTTCGGTTTTTAATTGGTTCTATGAAGCCAATGAACAGTGTTATTTATTGGAAGGAAAAGTCACCGTTAAGACTGTGGAAGGGGAAGTCTCCTTCGGGCAAGGGGATTTTGTAGTTTTTCCGAAGGGGCTTCAATGTGTTTGGACGATCCATGAGCGTGTCCGAAAACATTACGCTTTTTTCTAGCGGGGAGAATTCCGAAATGCCTAACGATATCAAGAGGTGCTGGTGAGCCGATCGCAGTTTCTGAGCATGCATTTTAAGATCCGGGTCTCGGCACAGGGGCATTGCGACATTGTGGACCTTACTCCGCAGGCTCGCGCCCTCTTGGAGGGAACAGAAGTGCGGGAAGGGATCGCGACATTTTTTGTTTGTGGTTCTACGGCGGGCCTGACCACCCTTGAATTCGAACCCGGACTTATTCGGGACGTAAAAGAGTTCTTCGAGAGAATTCTTCCCGAGGCCCGGGGTTATCATCATGACAAGACATGGGGGGATGGGAACGGTTTCTCTCATTTGCGTGCCGCGCTTTTGAAACCTTCCCTTACCGTGCCGATCGTGGCGGGGGCTTTGGCGCTTGGGACATGGCAGCAGGTGGTGCTGATTGATTTTGACAATCGGCCCAGGACTCGTGAAGTCGTTTTTCAGATCCAAGCCGCCTAACGCCGGCCTCCTTTCTTTTCAACAAAAACTTTGCCTGCTGTCAAGGCGAACCGGTTGCAAATCCGTTCCGCTGATGATATGATACCGCCCCATGATACAGGGCTTTTGGTAAGCGGTCCTGGGTGCGATTATGGATCAGCCAGACGATAAAAACAAAAACGGAGCAGATTCCTCCATGGTTTCTCAAAAATCATCCTCACATCTCGGCTTTAAATTAATGGTCTTAGTGGCTTTTTTACTTTCTATTGGGGCCTTGGTGGCAGCGCTTTCTGCAGGGCAAAACAAGCAATTCGAGGCCGAACAAAACGCGGCGCTTAAAGCGGAAAATGCCGCATTGCAGGAAGAGATCACATCTCTTAAAGAAGACCGTATTCGGGCTGATACGGAAACCGAGAAATTGCGTTCGCAGATCGATACTTATGCAATTGAAAGCACCAAGATCAAAAAAGAACTGGATCAATCCTATATTGATATGGCTTCGTTGAGAGACAAGCTCGAAACGGCTGAAGTGGCTTTAGAGACATTCAAGAAATCATCCTCCGTGGCCGGTCCTCTTGGATCAACGGTATCCACGGTAGGTAAATTTCCCGAGGAAATGAGCCCTGACGGTGAGACCGCAACAGAATCTGCAGCGGGGTCAGGGACCGAAGTGGCTTTGCCCTTTTCCGCGGCGCCAGTCGTCGATCCTGTCGTGGAGCCGATCGCGCCCTCGGCTTTTTTCCCGGAAGAAGAGCCGGTCGAAACCCCTGAAGCTAGCTTGGAGGCCGGGGCTCCTGAAGCGGCGGGAACTTCCCCAGAAGGGAGCGAGCCCGTAGCGGAAGCTGTTGAGGAACCGGTGACGTCTGAAGCTGTTGTGGCGCCTTCTGCGCCTGAGACGGTTTCTGCCGAGGTTGCGGGAGCCGGAGAAGGTCCGGAATCGGGAACCGTGATTCGCGAGCCGCAGATCATGACGGTGAACCGGAATTTTAACTTTGTTGTTATCAATATCGGCATGGATCACGAGCTTAAAATGGGGGACCGTCTCGAAGTTCTTCGCAATGAGGAACGCATCGCGGAGATCCAGATCGAAAAACTGTATGATCGTTTTTCGGCCGCGACCATTTTGTCCGAAAAAGGCGGCGCGTCCATCGAAAAAGGCGACCGCGTTAATAAACTCTAGCCCGATGCCGGAACGGCATAACGCATCTTCTCCTTCCTGCGAAAACGGGATCCCCGAACCTGCCATCGTTCAGCCCGGGGGGATCCTTCAGGGGACCTATCGGCCTCCTGGGGACAAGTCCATCTCGCATCGCGCTGTGATCTTAGGGGCGCTCGCCGAAGGAGTGAGCCGTTTTTCCGGCTTCCTCGCGGCCGAGGATTGTCTCCGCACCGTTGATTTTTTCAAAGCGCTTGGAGTTCCAATTACAGTTGACTTGGGCCGTGGCGAGATCGAGATTTCAGGGGGAGGATTGCACGCCCTTAAGCCGCAGGAAGGGATCCGGGAGATCTATCTCGGGAATTCCGGGACTTCGATGAGGCTCCTTCTCGGTGTGCTGGCCGGACAGCCCTTCGAAATGACCTTGACCGGGGATGTGTCCTTGTCGAAAAGACCGATGCGGCGTGTTACGGTTCCTCTAAAACAAATGGGGGCACAGATCAAGGGGCCGGAGCAAGAGAATTTTGCGCCCTTGCGGGTACGAGGAGGCCGTCTCAAAGGTATTACGTTTGAAAATAAACTGGCAAGCGCTCAAGTGAAATCGGCGCTCATGCTGGCGGGCCTTTATGCGGAAGGACAAACCTGTATCACGGAGCCGTTCGCGTCACGGGATCATACGGAACGTTTCTTTACCGCGGCTGGGGCGGATTTTAGACGCACAGGGGATCAAGTCGTCGTTCGAAAGACCAATCGTCTCAAGCCGCTCTCATTGGGGATCCCAGGGGATATTTCTTCCGCGGCTTTTTTTCTGACAGCCGCGGCCATGACACCTGGCTCTGATCTCCGAATCGAGAATGTCGGCATGAATCCGCTTCGCACCGGGATCCTGGATGTACTGCAACGCATGGGAGCCTCCATCACTTTGCATGTTGAGCGGGAAATGCCCGAACCGGTCGGGACGATTCGGGTGCAAGGGAGTCGACTGCGAGGAACGAGGATCGTTCGGGCCGAGATCCCACGCCTGATCGATGAACTACCGATATTAGTGATTGCGATGGCGCTTGCGGAAGGAGAAAGCCTGATCTCGGGAGCTGAGGAGCTGCGGGTCAAGGAAACGGACCGGATCCGTTCAATGGTGCAGAATATCCGGGCGGTCGGAGGCGATGCCGATGAGCTCCCCGATGGCTGTATCCTTCGAGGGGTTCCGCGGTTTCAAGGTGGAGCCGTTGACAGTTTTGGCGATCACCGAACGGCGATGAGTTTTGCGGTGGCGGCCCTTCATTCGGAAACTCCGGTGAGAATCTCTGGGACGGGATGCATTGCGACTTCATTTCCTTCTTTTTTTTCAGACTTGGCACGCCTAAGAGCCTGAAGGCAGGGCCTGAGGGCCTGTTCTAACTCATTGCTGCGGATGAGGTTAAAACTGGATTTCTTTTCAATTTCGTTTGACACCTTTTTGTGATTTCGTTATACTTGTCCCGCTTTCTTACCGGCGCAACCTTCTCTCAAGGAACCGAATAAGAAAAAAATGGTTTTCGAAAAAATTTTTGATGTTTTCTCAAGCGACATCGGTATCGATCTAGGTACGGCCAATACCCTTGTTTTTGTCAAGGGGCAGGGTGTCGTGTTGTGCGAGCCTTCTGTGGTTGCGATCGATCGCGATACCCATCAGGTCGTCGCGGTTGGCGAGGAAGCCAAGCGCATGCTGGGGCGTACCCCCGGCAACATTACGGCGATCCGTCCTATGAAAGACGGCGTTATTGCCGATTTCGATGTGACAGAGGCGATGCTCCGCTATTTCATCCGTAAGGTCCATCGCAAAGGCCGTTTGGTCAGTCCTCGTGTCGTGATCGCGGTTCCCAGCGGGATCACCGAAGTTGAAAAAAGAGCAGTGAAAGATTCGGCGGAAAGGGCGGGGGCGCGAAGCCCCGTGTATTTGGTTGAGGAACCTATTGCGGCGGCAATCGGGGTCGGACTTCCCATCCATGAACCCGCTGGAAATATGATCATCGATATCGGGGGCGGCACGACCGAGATCGCGGTCATTTCGCTTTCGGGGATCGTTTTTTCGAAAAGCATCCGTATTGGTGGCGACGAGTTCGATGAAGCGCTGACCTCTCACCTCAAAAAATCCTATAACTTGATGATCGGAGAGCGGACTGCGGAGGAGATCAAGATCCGCATTGGTTCGGCCTATCCCTTGGAGGAAGAGAGCACGATGGATGTCAAAGGCCGTGATATCCTTGCGGGTCTCCCCAAAACGATCACGATCACAAGCGAAGAAATCCGGGAAGCGCTTTCGGAACCTTTGTCGGCTATTTTGGAAGCGGTCCGGATCACCTTGGAACGTACTCCTCCGGAACTTTCGGCTGACCTGATCGACCGGGGATTGATCCTTGCGGGGGGAGGCGCGCTGCTCCGGGGGCTCGAGAAGCTTATTGCGGAAGAGACTGGATTGCCGGTGCATGTTGCCGATGATCCCCTCACGGCGGTGGCTTTGGGGACCGGGCGTTACTTGAGTGATTTCCAGCTTCTCAAGAGGTTGGCGGTTAATAGCAATAGCGGGCGTAGTTACTAGCGCCTGAGTTTCCGTTCTGTCATCCGAAGATTCTCATAAAACAATGGATTGTTTTTTCGTCATTTCTCATGGTCAAGCTAAGACCGGCAGCATGGATCATCATCGTTCTTGCCATTCCGGCACTTATCCTTCTTAATAAACCTTCCGTTCGTTCTCCGATTCACTGGGTCGCTCTTCAATTCTGGAAACCTTTTCTGGGGTTTGGTCAAAGCGCCAGTGATTTCTTCGTATCCGCTGCCGACAATATCAAGACCGCCTGGTCTGGCTTTCAGAATCAGAAAAAAATGGAAGCGCGAATCCGTCTTCTTGAAAACAAAATGGTCCGCTACGACGATCTGCTCAAAGAGAACCAAAGATTGTCACGACTTTTGGGCTTCAAGGAAACGGTGCCGGAAAAGGCCCTTGCGGCTCGGATCATCGGATGGGACCTTTCTGCCTGGCGCAAGACCCTTCTGCTGAATAAGGGAGAAACCGAAGGGATCCAGAAAGGGATGGCGGTGATCGTTCCGGAGGGCCTCGTGGGGAGAGTGATCGAGACCAACCCGGCTTCGGCACGGGTCCTGCTTTTGATCGATCCAGATGCTCGCGTTAGCGTCATCTCAAGCGACTCGCGGGTCCATGGGATCGCCATGGGGGATGGTTCTCCGTTCATGGTGATGCGCTATATCGAGATGGAAAATCCGGTGACCGTGGGAGAGAAAGCCCTTTCTTCCGGGGTCGGGGGGCACTTTCCCAAAGGACTTTTGGTCGGAGTGATCCGCAGTGTTGAACGGGATGAAGACGGCCTCCATCTGAAGGCCATGATCGAGCCCTATGTTCCCTTTACCAAAATCGAAGATGTCTTATGCTTAGAATATTCTCCTGGCGGCTCGGATTCTATTTGATCGTCCTGGTTACGCTGGACATGACGCTCGGGGCGAGAGCGCGGGTAGGGAATGCGTGTCTTTTCCTCAGCTACCTGCCTGTTATTTATGCAGCCTTTCATTGGGGAGGGGCGAAGGCATTGCCGACCGCGGTTATGGTCGGGATCCTGCGCGATACGGCAAGCACGGGATTTTTGGGGCTGGAAACACTTTCGTTGGTGTTGGCCTCTTGGCCGTTGATGGTGGCGGTTCAGAAACTGAGACGTGAGCTCTGGATGTTGAAGGCTGGCATTACTTTTCTTTTTGTGCTGACCGTGCTTTTGATCCAGGGGAGCATTTGGATGATCTTCGGCCGCTTTTCTTTTCAGATCGAAATGCTTCTGGGGACCCTGCTGGGGTCGGCTCTTTACACGACGCTTGCAGCCTTTCCTTTTTTTAAGCTTTCGGACCGATGGTTCGAAGGGCGAATGCATTTGAAACAATACGAGTTCTTTAGACGCACATGAGAATCAAGATCCTTCAAACGATCATATGGGTCGGGCTCGGAGTCCTTGGTGCCGCGCTTTTTCGGGAACAGGTAATGCAAGGTTCTTATTACCGGGAACTTGGCGAAAAGAACCGAGTGCGCCTGATTCCCTTAGAAGCGCCTCGCGGCCGGGTTCTGGACCGGGCCGGGCGTGTGTTGGCCGGGAACCGTGCTTCCTATGACATTATGGCTATCCCGGAAGACATGGAACCGGAAGTGTATTTTCGTTTGTCCCAGGTCCTTGCGATGCCGGAAGACGAACTAAGGAACCGTATCCACCGCCACCGCGAATTTCCGTTCGCTCCTGCGCTTGTCCAGGCTGATGTCGGACGGGCTATGGCGTTCCGGATCGAGGAAATGAAACCGGAGCTGCCCGGGGTCTTCATCAAAGTCACGGGGCTTCGGTATTATCCTTACCGGGAGATCGCGTCACATTTGATCGGCTATATCGGGAAGATCAGCCGTCCGGAATATGAGACTGCGGATCGCAAAAGGTTTGGAATGAATTCCTGGATCGGACGGTCGGGGATCGAAAAATCGATGGATGACCGTCTTCGGGGATGGCGCGGAGGAAGGCAGATCGAAGTCGATGCCCGCGGACGTTTGATTCGAGTTCTGTCGGAGGAGGAGCCTGAGCCGGGTGAAGATATCCATCTGACGATCGATCTTGAGTTCCAGAAAAGGATCTCGGACCTGCTCCAGGGCAAAAACGCCTCGGTCGCTGTTCTGGACCTCGAGAAGGAAGGTTTTCTTGCCCTGGCGAGTCAGCCTTCCTATGACCCGAATATTTTTGTTGCCCCTGGGGCGAGTGCGGACCGTATGAAGGTCCTGAATGATACTAACCATCCTATGCTTGATCGCGGAACGGCTTGTGCTTATCCGCCGGGATCGGTTTTTAAACTGGTGACGGCGATCACTGCTTTGGAGCTGGGAAAGATTACACCGCATACTCAGTTCAAATGCGGGCCGACCTTCCAGTTGAGGCCTGGAACGCATGTCTTTCATGATTGGCTCAAGACCGGTCATGGGACGATCGATCTGTATCAAGCGATCGAACGGTCGTCGAACGTCTATTTTTACAATTTGTCGAAACTTTTGAGCGCCGATGACATTGCCCGGTATGCCCGGATACTGGGCTTCGGAGCCCCGATGGACTTGGAGCTTTCTCATGTGACGCCGGGGCTTGTTCCCGACCGGGCGTGGAAGAAGAAAAAATTCGGGCAGGAATGGTTTCCCGGAGATACGGTCAGTTATGTGATCGGGCAAAGCTATCTTTTGACAAGCCCGCTTCAGATCCTTCGCTTGGCGGCGATCATTGCGAAGAACGGTCTTTTTGTCCAACCGACACTCGTTGGATCCAGCGCTTCCTCAACGAGGCAGGCGAAGAAGGTCGCGGTCAGCGAGAAGACCTTGGAAACGATCCGCAAAGCCATGCTCCGCGTGGTCGAGTCGGATTACGGAACCGGGCAATTGGCTCGCGTGGATTTTGATAAGATGGCGGCGAAAACCGGGACAGCGCAAGTCCCTCCCAAAACCGCGCACAGTTGGATGACGGGGTTCTTTCCGTACCATGATCCCGAGATCGCCTTTGTCGCATTTGTCGAGCACGGGGGATCCGGCGGAGTAACGGCCGGGAAGATCGTCAAGGAAATGGTCAAGATCTATCGGGAGATCTATGAGACCCCCTTGGTTGCGTAAGGTTCCTCTTGCCCTTGTTTTCTCGGTTTTTCTACTCGCAGGGTTTGGGATCCTTTCTGTTTACAGCGCGACGGCCTCTCGAGGCGGTCTGTTCGCTTGGCGCCAGCTGAATTGGTGCGGGCTAGGTCTGGTACTTTTCCTATTGATGGGATATTTCAACTACCGAAGCCTGTTGGGGATTTCTTATCTTTTTTATGCCTGCGCTCTTATTCTGCTTGTGGGGGTCCTCGTTTTCGGGGAGGTTCGGCAGGGCGCTCAACGCTGGTTTCAAGTGGGCCCTCTGGCGGTTCAGCCTTCTGAGTTTGCCAAATTGGCAACCCTAATGACGTTGGCGCATTTCCTAGGCTCGATCCAGCCTTGGGATGATAAAAATCGCGCCCTGATCATCAGCCTTATCCTTGTACTGGTCCCAATGGCGTTGATCGCGAAACAACCGGATCTTGGTTCCGCGATCGTTTTTCTTCCGATGGCAATCGGGCTTTTTTTTCTTTGGGGGATCCGCTACCGCTATTTGATCGTGGCCGCACTGACAGGGCTGGTCTTAGCTCCGGTTTTCTGGGCCTTCCTTCATGATTATCAACGGAAAAGGATCCTGGTCTTTCTGAATCCAAAACTGGATCCTTTGGGTGCGGGCTATACTGCGTTGCAAGCGAAGATCGCAGTCGGTTCGGGAGGGCTTTGGGGCAAAGGGTTCTTGAAAGGGACCCAGGGACAGCTTGATTTTGTTCCGGAACATCATACGGATTTTATTTTCTGTGTTGTGGGAGAAGAATTCGGTTTTTTGGGGGTGATCCTTCTGCTTGTGCTTTACGGGGTCCTTTTCCGTGCCATTTTCCAAGCGATGGAAAGTACGACCGATACAAGGGCCAAACTTCTAGGGGCGGGTGTCATCTCGATCCTTTTCGCCCAGGTTTTTGTGAATATCGGGATGAGCATCGGCCTGATGCCGATTACCGGGATCCCTTTGCCTCTTGTTAGTTATGGGGGGTCCTCGTTCTTGGCCACCGCATTTGCCTTGGGGCTGATCCATAGTATTCATCGCCAGCGGACCATTTTTTAGGAAAGAGTTGCAGGTTCGTCTCGGCCAAGGTAATCTTTAAACCACTTGGCTAAACACCGGGGTGTAGCTCAGCCTGGCTAGAGCGCTTGCTTTGGGAGCAAGATGTCGCAGGTTCAATTCCTGCCACCCCGATTTCCTCGGGTTTCCCTTCAGAATAGCTTCTAAGATAAGCCGGCATTGGGGCTTAAGATAATTCCCCGAGAGGCCGAAAACTAAATAAGCTTTCGGCGGGGTGTCGATGGGCATCCCAAGTGCCTTTGGTGCTATCCAAAGCGGCCCTTGAAAGGGGAACTATGAGTTATTACAAGCTGCTTGGATTTGAACGGGAACCTTTTTCCACGAGCCCGGATCCGGATTTCTTTTATCTTACCCGGGAGCACGAGTCTGCCCTGACCAATGTCCTGATCGATCTTAGGCTGCGCAGGGGGCTTTCAGTGGTCCTGGGCGACGTGGGGACAGGCAAAACCACACTATCCCGAAAATTGATACGCTGTCTTAAAGAGCGCGGGGATTTTATTACCCACATGGTCCTCGACCCGTGTTTCGAGAACGAGCATCTTTTCTTGACGTCTCTTGTCCGCAATTACGGTGTCAACATGGAGCCGTATATAGCGCCAGGGGAACCGCCGAGTCGGGCGAGTGTACTCGATCTCAAAGAAGCGTTGGAAAAATTCCTTTACCAGAAGTGCATTATCGAGAACAAGACCGTTGTGCTGATCATCGACGAAGCCCAGAAATTAAGTGATCTCAACATTGAAATGCTGCGTATCCTGCTGAATTACGAGACGAACGAGAACAAGCTGCTGCAGCTGGTATTGCTGGGACAGCTTGAATTCCATTCCCGGATCATGAGCATTCCGAATTTTTTGGACCGGATCAGCTTCAAATTCGTCTTGAACCCGCTCGGTTTCAAGGAAACAAAGGAAATGATCGAATTCAGGATCCGCACAGCGGGCTATCATGCCAATTCGATCTTGTTTCTGGACGAGGCGATCCAGATGATCCACAAAGTGTCTCGTGGTTATCCGAGAAAGATCACTCTTTTCTGTCACCGGGCGCTCAAGAACCTCGTACTCAAGAAGAAATGGGTGGTGGATGAGGCCTTGATGCGTGAGATTATCCATGAGGACATGCAGGCGGGATGGCTGATCCAGACGGCGCATTAACCCCAGAACAGCGCTTGCTCAAGCTGATCGAAGAGCAGGAAAAAGCCGAGAAGAACGGGGCAGCGGCCTCTGTGGCTTCATCCTCCGCGGCCCCAGTCCATCCTTCTAAGCCGGTTTTGCCGAAGCTCAAGTTCAACTTGGATGTCAACTGGAGCGCGCTTCTCTCGCCGTCGGCGATCCGCGGCCGTTTGGCGTTCGCATCCGTCTCGCTCGGCAATTTTTTTAAAGGAGGCGGCGGTGAGCTTCCGCTCAAGCGGATCAACAAGGGAATGTTCATTCTGGCGTTGATCTTAGCCGGAGTGATCGCGGTGAATTTACTGATGGAGTTTGCGCATATGACCCTTGATATCAGGAAGCAATTGCAGAGCTCCTTTGTGACGGTGCCGGAGCCAGCGGCGCTTTTGGGGGCGGGGGACGAAATGCCTGCGGTGGAGGAGTTTATTGCTCGCAGTATTTTTATGCCGGTGGATAAGGCGCAGGAAGCCGAAAAACCTCAAAACGAAGTCTCGATGAAAATGCTCGAACTGACCCAGCAGTTGAAATTGACAGGGATCTCGAACAATCCTCAGAATCCCGAGCAGACCTTTTGTATGATCGAAGATCTTTCTAAAGACACGACTTTATTCCTGAAACAAGGGGACCGGATCGCGGGGCTTTGGGTTCAGCAGATCAAGACTGACAGCGTGGTCCTTAAATATGAGAATGAAGAAATTGAGATCCGCTAACTTCAAACGTCTTTTGAGTATGCTGATGGCGATGGGCCTTTTGCTTTGCGGCGTGTGGTTCGCCAAAAGCTATGCGCAGATCGCTGGTGTCGCCGAGTCGGCGTTCGATCAGGGAATGGAAAAAAAGATCTTTCTCGATCTGCGGGACATCAATGTGGTCGATATCCTCAAATTTCTTGCGGTTCAGGGGGATCTGAACATCGTGACCAGCAAGAATGTCCAGGGGCGGTCGACCCTAGTGCTTCGGAACGTGAAGATCCGGGATGCGATCGATATCATTGTGATCTCCAATCAGCTGGCTTACGAGCGGATGCACGATATCCTTTACATCATGACCGAGGACGAATATCTTCAGAAATACGGGCGAAGTTACAACGACAAGCGCCGCATCATGAGCCGGGCGCTTAAATACACGAAGCCGGCTTATGTGGCTTCGGTTCTCGAAGCGATCCAAAGCACGCTCGGGAAGGTGGTTATTGACGAAGATACGGGGACCGTGATCGCGATGGATATCCCCGAGAAACTCGAAGAAATGAGCGCGTTGATCGGGGATATGGAGCGTAAACTGGACACTGCGGTGGTGCCTCTCCAATATGCCAATGCCAAGGAACTTGAGATCCAGTTGAAGAATAAATTGGATGTGAAAGCCGTCGGGACGGTCTTTGCAGATGAAAGATCGAATCAACTTGTGGTCAGCGCCTATCCGGGCCGTATGGAGGAAGTCCTGGGTGTGATCCGCGACTTGGACCGCAAGACCAAAGCGATCCTCTTGGATGTGCGGATCCTGCAATTGACCTTGAATCCCCAGTATGACAGCGGGATCGATTGGGAGAAGACTTTCCGGCGCTTAGAGCGGCCCGAAATGCTTCGGAGTCTTGATATCGCCGGCAACTTTCCGATCGATACGAATTTGGGTGCCAATGTCGGGAAGATCGCAGTAGGAGAGATTGCGGCCGATGATTTCAGCCTTCAGATCAAAGCGCTCAAACAGGTCCAGAATACCAAGGTGCTTGCGAATCCCCGTTTGATGGTGGTCCATAACGAAGAAGCACGGATCAATATCGGGGATCGGATCCCCTATGTCATCACGACCACGACCGGGACCGGGAACAACACTTCGGTCAGTGAGGAGATCAAATTCATTGATGTGGGATTGAGCTTGGTAGTGACCCCCCGGATTAATGATGAAGGGTTTATTACCATGTCGATCCGTCCGGAGATCTCGAGTCGGACTAATACCCTTGTGACACCGACCAATAACCAGATCCCGGTGGTGAACACGACCTTCGTCGAATCAACGGTGATGGTCAAGGACGGGATGAGCGTCATCCTCGGCGGGCTTAAGCGCGACGATGTCAGCGAGACCTCGCGGGGAATGCCTTTTGTGCAGGATATCCCATTGCTGGGGAATTTGTTCAAGAACCGAAATGAAAGTGTGACGCGGACCGAGATCGTGCTCTTTATCACGCCAAAGATCACGGGAGGAGACACGATGATGACCGACGACCCGCTCCCGATCAAAAAAGGGGTTTTGGAACCGAGGGATCGCGGGGCTGCGGAAAGTTTGCCTGTCAGGAATCCTTTTGGAAAGAACGAACCCGTCGAGGCGGAAAACTCGGCGGTTCCGATTGAGGCGGGGGCAGTTGATGAGGTGGCATAAAATACTTTTTCTGATTTTTCTCGGAGGGTTTTACTGGGAGGGTATCGGGTTGGCACAGGAAGCGGCGGCGGATATGACCCAGGTCCAAAACAACGATCTCGAACAGATTCTTGAAACGCTGAATGGGACGTTAAAAGAAAATCTCGAGATCCGCGAAACGCTCAAGACCGCTCAGGAGGGGCTTGAAAAACTGGCGCTTGAGAACAATACATTGAAAAGTCGATTACGGAATCTGGAGAAAAATGTTGAAACTAAACAATCAGACCTCGATCGTTCAGCGGTAGAAACCCGGGAAGCTAAGGCCAAGATCCGCGAGACCGCCAAACTTTTGGAAGAATCCGAAGCGAAGAATCAAGAGACCTCCGCGTTGCTTGCCGAATCCTCCGCAAAGATCACCCAAATGGAGTCCATGCTCAAAACGGCGATCTTGGAAGATGAGAAAAAGGAATATGAGGCGATGATCGCCCAGGCGAGGGAACAGGTCGAAGCGTTGAAGCGTCTTTTCAGTGAGAATGAGAAAGACAAAATGAAGCTGCGGGACAATATCGTTGGGGCGACCTTCGAGCTCGGGAATGTTTTTTTCGAAAACCGCAACTATGCGGCGGCCGAAGAATATTACCAGAGAGTGCTGGATGAAAACCCGGCCCATGCCGGCGCACATCACAATCTGGGGATCCTCTACGATTATTATTATAATGATGTTGCCAAAGCGATCTATCACTACGAAAAATATATGGGCCTTGAACCTTTGGACGAGCAGGCCAAGAAGATCAAGGAGCGGGTGCTGGATATGAAATTGACCAAAAAGCTTTTGCCGGACGAACCTCTTCTAGAGGATTTTAATCGCCTCCACCGTAGCGACGCTTGATTGCTTTTGTATTACGCCGCAAGATGTAGTTGTCCTTTTTTTAAAACCCACAAGAAACCGATTTCATACCTTTGCATTCGTTTTCCTATCTCATGGTAATACCATGGGATATGTTATCTGCCGAGCCCTCATGCGATTTTAGGTCTAAGTAATTTCTAAGTTTAAATCTCGTAAGAAGTTAGGTATAATACAGTTATTAAAAAGTCCATCATTGATAAAAGGTGAGTCTTTTTTTAGGAAATTGAGAGAAAATCCATAAAACCTATGGTATACTAATATTATCCAACCTAAAGACCCTACGATTTGCAAATAAAATTCGGTTGCAGTCAAAAGAATTCCCGCAAAAGAAAAATGATCCGCGCCAAGGCGGATCTTAAGGATATCCGTTCCTATTTGGAGGATGTTCCGTGCATGTGTGCAAAATAAAAAATCGTGACCTTATGATACCGCTCCTGAGATCAGGTTCTTTTCAACGCCATGGTGTGGAACGTGGCCCCTTTTCTTGGGAAAAGCTATTTCTCTTGGGAAGTTTTTTTCTCTCCCTCTTTTTCATGGCAAACCCCGTCCCTTGTGCTTGGGCTATCAATGCCAACGTTTCCAATGTGGAATTAGTGGATGCCGATACGACCGAAGACACCGTCGAGATTGAATTTGATCTCGATTGGGCGGCTGCGTGGATCGATGGGGTCAATCATGATGCCGTTTGGATGTTCTTCAAATATTCTGTGGACTCGGGATGGAGTTGGCGGCATGTGCTTTTGAATGCGAGCGGGGTCAATCCATCCGGATTTAGCACAGGAACCGGGACCCAGTATATCGATATGCGGGTGCCGGAAGATAAGGTCGGGGTATTCATCGCCACAAAGAAAATGTCGGGCCAGCAGTACATTAGCCATAGCTATGATAATTTGAAAGTCGTTTGGGATTATGGCGCGAACGGCGTTACGGATTTGCAGATCATCGATTCAAGCACGACCAAGGTTCGCGCTTACGCTATCGAGATGGTCTATGTCCCCGAGGGAGACTTTGAGGTTGGAGATGGAAACGCAGCTGACGAATCGAGCTATGCTTTTCATGTATCCGATGACATCGCTGTGCAGATTACGAAAGATCTCACGACCGGTATCACGGTTGATTCTAACTCGAACGACGAGATCGATACGGCCCCCATTGGGGTTGATGGTGATGGAGGCTTGGATGATAACAACGATGGGGTGATCGACAACAAAGACTATCCGACCGGGTACAAGGCGTTCTACATGATGAAAAGTGAGATATCCCAGGCCCAGTATGTGGATTTTTTGAATACGTTAACTACTTGGTCCAGCATTTTTACCCGTATTGATGATGGCCAGGCTTTTGCTGCCGATGCAATGAGTAGTAATAACTATTACACGGCGATGTATTCATCTTTAGCCGACATGTCTCCGGTGTCCCGCAATTCGATTTTTATTAAAGAGATGTATGGTTGCGGAGATTACTACGGCTATAGTGACGATCCGTCGATTGCCCGATTCGGGAATGATCTGACGGATGATATGTCTTGTACGACATGCGGCGACAACTCTTATTCCCTATGTTGCTCCAATATGGACGGAGCAAGTGACGGCGAATGGGTGGCAATGAATCTCATGACTTGGATGGATCTTGCGGCGTTCGCGGATTGGGCGGGTTTACGCCCTATGACAGAACTGGAGTTTGAAAAGGCCGCCCGTGGAAGCGAGGCCGCGGTGCTTGATGAGTTTGCGTGGGGGACTGCCAGCGTTACTCAAAAGACAAATATCACCAATAGCGGTCAAGCAACGGAATATTCCAATACTAGCGTTTCTGGGAACAACGGACCCGGCGTTTATGACAATGCGGCGGTGGAGGGGCCCTTTCGTTCGGGAGGCGCTGCTGGAATGGCGGCTACCAGAATTCCCACCGGTTCGTCTTATTATGGCGCTCTGGATCTTTCCGGGAATGTGGCGGAACAAGTGGTGTCATTGGGAGACAGCGCTGGACATGCCTTCCGGGGAACGCATGGGGATGGGGTTTTGTACCAAGGCTCACATGGGGACAATAAGGACTGGCCTGGATATTCTACCTCTTACAATTACGTTTACAACGCAGCCGGCGCGGGGCTTCGTGGTGGGGCTTGGGATGATGCGGATGCAGAGCCATTGAGGGTTTCAGATCGTACAAACGCGGCTTTGGGACAGACAACGCGTGACGATAGCGCGGGGGGGCGTCTAGTGCGGACTTCTCCCGAATATGAATTTGAACATGAATTCTAACGCCTAAATGAATCAAGAATCCAAATACAA
Organism: Candidatus Omnitrophota bacterium; assembly: GCA_049324575.1. Classification (GTDB taxonomy): domain Bacteria; phylum Omnitrophota; class Omnitrophia; order Omnitrophales; family Aquincolibacteriaceae; genus JBMONI01. Next base: position 33,339 of record JBMONI010000033.1, read on the forward strand.
GTTATCGCAAAAAATATTGGCGGGGGCCATGGTCGCGCTCCATTTATGCTGGGGTCCGATCGGGAATCAGGCCTACGCGGCTTACTTTTACGGTTACAACGAAGATTTTTCCGACATGGAGGAAGGCACTCCGCAACGAACGGCTTATAAGCTTGTCTTTACGGTTTCGCCGGGGACGACGGATGTGGGCCGGATCTTCGATCCCCAACCGGTGGTCGAGATCCGCGACCGCAATGACCAGGTTGTGACCAGCGCAACGAACAATGTCACCATCGCTCTCTATAATAATCCCTGTACCGCGACGCTTTCGAGCATAGCCGGCGGAGCTCTCAAGGCGGCTGTCAGCGGTATTGCCGATTTTTCTTCGATCGATTTTTACCTGAACAAAGCTTGTTCGCTTTACAGCTTGAAGGCAACGGCCACGGGACTCGAGACCGCCTATTCCAGCGCTTTTAATGTCACCGAAAGCAGCGAAACGATTTATGTTAAAGGCGCGCTTGTTTACGACGAAAGCGATAACACGACTGAGATCCGTGCGTGGGCAGAGCGTGGAGGCCAGATCCTCACCGATTCCGGGTGGCTCTCCTCAGACGTCAAGATCACCATTTATGATCAGGACAACACCGCGGTTTTGACCGATGGCAACGCTGATGGCGCGCCGTCGAACGGTGTTTTTAGACGGGTGTGGGCGCCGGATTCGCCGGGAGATGTCTACGGGGCGAATATCCGGATCGAATATCCTGCGGGCAGCAATGTTTGGTATTCGGCTTATGTGATGCTCAATACCGCAGAGACTTCCAGCATCGACAATATTCTTACCGATACGGCGGCGATCAACTGGCAGCAGGTGACTGCGATCCAGACCAAGGTGGCGGATATCAATTGGCAGGATATCGACGCGATCAAGACCGCTGTGGGCGCGAATGCTTCCGACAATGTCCTCAGCCGGGCCGGGGAGATCCTGACGCGTGTGGGGACTTCAGCGGACGATCATACGGCGGCGACCCTTTTCGGGAAACTCGCGGACATGAAGAAGACGATCTGGACCGACCAGCTGGCGAACGTGAACTGGCAGGATGTGGCGGCGCTTTCGGAGGCGCATATCGACTGGACGGAGCTGGCGGAGTTTACGGTGGCGGGGATCAATTGGGATGATATGGTCGAGATGACGAACAATCATGTGAATTGGGAGGACATCGGACGATTTTCGAGCCAGGGGATCAACTGGGAGGATATCGGGCGGCTTGCTGATCAAAAGATCAATTGGCTTGAGATCCAGGTCCTAGCGCAAGAAGGCGTGAACTGGCAAGCGATCAAAGCTCTTTCGGACGCGAAGATCAATTTTGAGGATTTCCGCAGTCTGACCGAGGCGGGGGTGAACTGGGAAGATATCGGACGGATGTCGGATACGCGGATCAATTGGAGCGATCTCAAGATGATGACCGAGATCGGAGTGAATTGGGAAGACATCAAACTGATGGCGGATTCGCGTGTGAATTGGCTCGACTTAGCGGTCATGACCGGAGCGGGGACGAATTGGATGGACGATGTGAACTGGAGCAAGCTGGCAGAGCTCACCCGGACCGGTGTGAATTGGAATAATCTCCGGGAGATGAGCCGGGCCGGGATGAATTGGGACGGACTGGTGGTTTTGTCGGAGTCCAAAGTAAATTGGGATGATATGAAAATTTTGTCGGATGTTGGGATCAATTGGGATGATCTGGCCGAGATGAGCCTCGAAGAGATCAATTGGGCGGAGATCGAATCGCTTTCCCGAGAAGGGGTCAATTGGGCCGATCTGAAAGAATTTTCGACGATTGGGATCAATTGGGCCGATGTCGCGGCGATGAGCACACAAAAGCTCAATTGGACCGATCTTTACGAGCTGACCATGGCCGGGATCAACTGGGAAGACGTAGGGGCCCTGTCCTTGCAAGGGGTGAACTGGGCGGATCTTGAAGTGATGACCAACGAGGGGATCCTGTGGTCAGATCTGGAGACGATAACCAAGGAAGGGATCAACTGGGCCGATCTCGAGCGATTGACGAAAGAAGGAATCGACTGGGCTGGCCTGGAAGTGATGACGATAGAAGGGATCAACTGGGCGGATCTTGAGAGGCTGACCGAGCAGGGAATTAATTGGGACGATCTTGAGGTGCTCAGTACCCAAGGGGTGAACTGGGCCGATGTCGAACTCTTAACGGAAAAAGGGGTGAACTGGGCCGAGATCGAGCGATTGAGCAAAGAAGGCGTAAATTGGGAGGACCTGGAGGCCATGACGAGAGTCCGGGTGAATTGGGCGGACCTGGGGCGGCTGACCACGGAGGGCTTGAACTGGGATGATCTGGAAGCTCTAACAAAGATCGGTGTGAACTGGCAGGACCTGGAACGTATGACGACGATTGGAGTGAATTGGGAAGATGTTGAAGCGCTCAGCCGGGAGGGCGTGAACTGGGAAGATCTTGAGGCGATGACGAAGGAGGGAGTGAACTGGGCGGATTTGGAGCGTATGACGGAGGAAGGAGTGAACTGGGCGGATTGGGCAGAAATGACACGGAAGGGGATCAACTGGGCTGATCTCGAACGAATGACCAAGGAGGGCATTAACTGGGCGGAATTGGAGCTAATCACGGAAGAAGGAATCAACTGGGATGACCTCGAAGCCCTTACTGGGGAGGGGATCAACTGGGCTGACCTCAGAGTGTTGACGCAAGAGGGGATCAACTGGGCGGATATGGAGCGGATGACCAAGGAAGGGGTGAATTGGGAAGATCTCGCTGTCTTGGCGGGGGCAGGCGTAAACTGGATGGAAATAGAGTTGATTACGGAGGAAGGGATCAACTGGGAAGATCTCGAAGCACTGACCAAAGAAGGGATCAATTGGGCCGATCTGGGAGCGTTGACTCAGGAAGGGTTGAATTGGGATGACTTAGAAGCGCTTACGAAGGTTGGGGTCAATTGGCAAAATTTTGAGGTTTTGACCAATGAGGGGGTAAACTGGGAAGATTTAGAACGTCTGACGAAGGAGGGGATCAATTGGTCTGATCTTGAGGTGCTGTCGACGATCGGGGTCAACTGGTCCGACCTGGATCGTTTGACGAACGAGGGAGTGAACTGGGCGGACCTGGAGCGTCTGACGAAGGAGGGGGTGAATTGGGAGGATTTTGAGGTGTTGACGAAGGAGGGGGTAAATTGGGCGGATTTGGAGCGGCTGACGAAGGAGGGAGTGAACTGGGAAGATCTCGAGGCGATGACGAAAGCGGGGATGAACTGGGAAGATCTCGAGGCGATGACGAAAGCGGGGGTGAACTGGGATGATATTACGGCGCT